>NZ_CADIKH010000099.1 GCF_902859855.1 Paraburkholderia humisilvae | reverse complement strand
GGCCAACAGCACTGCCCGTCGGTTCAGGCGCTTGTCGCCCAGATCAATACCCTTGAATTCCATTGCCGCCCAACTCTCCGTCGCTTGTGCCATTCGCTCGTCACGCAAAAAACAAGAGTAAACGGCAAAGCGCCGAAGTTTACAACCCACTCAGCTCAACTTGTGTGTAATGGAATGCCGTGAGCCGCGCGTGCCGATTACTTGGTGGCGGATTCAAGCACCATCGATCGGGTAACCTTTTCCATGACAAGCAAAGGGCGGATCTTGGAAAGGAGTGTGACCAGCCTCGAATTTTTTGCATGAACTGTCGCCGCAGCCTCGTCCGAGTAAAGTTCTGAGACCATGAGACGATCGGGAATGGGGGCGCCGTCCTTGTCGATGGGTTTGAGGACCTCGAAACGGAGGCATCCCGGCTCTTCGTTGACTGTCAGTTGCGCGTGTTCGCGCAGAATGGTCTGCAATTCCCGCTCTTTTCCACCCACGGTCATATATTCGACAACGATAGCGACAGGCTTATTTTCAGCCCAGGCCACTGGAGTGACCAAAGTCTGGAGGAGGGCAAGGGCCACTCCAAGAAGTGCCTTCATTATGATTTTCATGAAAAATCCTACATGAGGAGAAAAAACGAACGTATTCGATGACCTGAATTCCATCACGGACGCCCGTTATGGGGAGACCACGATTGACTGCTTGCCGTCAGGTCATAGGGGACATCTTCCAATCCTTTTCGACGTTGCGTGAGGCCAGATACAACAGTTTGCTTGCCGTTTCATCACTGGGGAACTGACCGAGGTCCTTGCCGATTTTGCGCAAACTGCCGTCAAGACCGACAAGATCGACACAGCGGTGCGGGCGCAATTGTACGCGAGAGGCTTTTCGCCGGAGGTCTGGTGTCCGACGACGATAGCACTCTTTACGTGGGTCTCGATGTACATAAGGATTCGATCACAGGCGCCTATACTATCGGAGCGGGCGAGCTTGAATTGCTCGGTAAGATCGGTACGGCGCAGGCTGACGTAGAGCGTTTGTGCAAGCGACTGCAACGTAACGCGCGATGCATCAGCGTCGTCTACGAAGCGGGCCCGTTCGGGGAGGGCTTTATAGGCAGCTTCTCCAGAAAGGTTTCCAGTGCATGGCGTGCGCACCGTCGCTGATTCCCAGAAAGCCGGGAGAGGGTATCAAGACTGACCGATGTGATGCCGTCAAGCTCGTTCGATCATTGCGTGCTGTCGACCTGTCGGCGGTGTACGTACCCGGCGTCGAGGATGATGCATTCCGGGATTTGGCGCGCATGGGTGATTGCGAAAGACGACTTGCAGCGTGCGCGGCAACGGGTGAAGGCCTTTCTGCTGTTGGACGGTGTGCGCTACACCGGCTGTGCTGACTGGGGGTCATCGCACCGGCGCTGCGGTTGATGCATTGGGGCACTTGCTTGCCGTGCATGTTACGCCGGCCAGCGAACAGGAACGTGCGCAGGTCGGAGAACGGGCGTGTCAGGTTGAGCGGGCAACGGCCAGACGGTCAAGGTGGCGTTCGCTGATCAGGGGCTATACCGGCGAAGAGCCCGCGCAGGCCGGGCGTGACGAGGGTATTGAACTGCAGGTCATCAAGCTGCCGGGGGCTAAAAAGGGCTTCGTGCTGTTGCCGCGCCGCTGCGTGGTCGAGCGCAGCTTCGGCTGGCTCAACCCACCTCCGACTGGCTAGGAACTACGAGAGGTTGCCCGAAAACTTGGCTGGTTTGCACTTCGTCGTATTCTCCGTACTTATGCACGTCCATTTTGCATACCTTCATAAAAATAAAAAACACGCTAAGATTTTTAATGGAATTACAGACGTACCAGGTGAGACAACTGAAACAGCTTCTGGGCGATAACCACCCAACTCAACAAGGTGGAGGCGAGTTGATACTGGACAAGGCTGTGCTGAGACGTTCTGGAAAACAAGTCGTGAAGCCTTCCCCAGGGCGGAGCACCGTGGATTATCGGAAGTCAATCTATGCCGTCGCGGAGCGGCGTGCCTATCGCCGTAACTACACCCAGACGCACCAGCACGCGATTGCATTGAATACGGTCCATTGACTAACTATGTCCGAGATCACGGCAGCGGACAGACCTTTGACGCGCGCGAGGCGGGGCGGCGCGCGGAAACTGTCGGGGCATAAACCGTCGTGGATGACTGACTTACCGCCTATGTCGCCTTACGGCAGCAGGACGACAGAGCCTGTAGTATTGCCGCTTTGTATGTCGAGGTGCGCTTGAGCAACTTCTTGTAACGGATAGGTTGTTGGCGATGCGGCCTTCAAGATGCCTTGCTCCAGTGCCTTGAACACCGATTCCGCAGCGGCCTCGAATTCTGCGCGCTGAGCCGTATAGTGCGCAATCGAGGCACGCGTGATGTACAGCGAGCCGCGCGCGCCTAGCGTCGCAAGATCGATATTGGGAGTCGGTCCTGACGCGGTGCCAAAGCTCACAAGAATCCCGCGTGGGCGCAGACAACCGAGTGATCCGAGGATTGTGTCTTTTCCGACCGAGTCATATACGACCGACGCAAGCTCGTTATCGGTGATTTCTTTGACGCGAGTGACAATGTCTTCCTTGCGATAGTTGATGGCGAAGCTGCACCCGTTTTCTTTCGCTCGGTGCGCCTTCTCGTCTGTGTCCACGGTCCCAATCACAATCGCGCCGATATGGCTCAGCCATTGACACGCTAATGAGCCGACGCCACCGGCTGCGGCATGCCAGAGGACGATGTCACCTTTGCCACTTTGTGGCAGCGGTGAATCAGGTATTCCGCGGTAAGGTCTTTGAAGAACACGCTGGCAGCCAGCACGTCGCCCACACTGTTGGGAAGCTTTGTTGCGCGAGCGGCGGGAAGCAGGCGCGCAGAGGCATATGCGCCGGGCGGCCCACCGGCATAAACGACGCGGTCGCCGACCGCAAACCCTCGCACCTCCGGGCTGACCGCTTCAACGACGCCCGCGGCTTCGACGCCTAGGCCGGTTGGTAGTTGGAGTGGAAACGAACCTTCGCGGTGGTAAACGTCGATGTAGTTCAGTCCAACAGCAGTATGGCGAATCCTCAAATCACCGTTCCCGGGCGCGCCGACATCAAGCTCCTCCCAGCGCAGTACATCCGGTCCGCCTGTATTACGCAATCGAATTGCTTTGGCCATGCCCTCGCTCCCAGTTCCATCTGCCGATGACTGCTTCCACACCCGCCTTACCACCTCGGTATGCTTCAACATAACCAAGTATTCACGCACACGGCCGAACGGCATACGTTACCATACAATATATCGGTTCCGCGTTTAATGACTGGCTTCGAATTGCCCTGATTCGTTTTGGCGGCAATCATGCGAAGTTTCCCGAACGGGTTCTATGGTTATTTTCTATGGGAATCTAGCAGCCACATCTTCCTGGCGATCACTCCGCGCGTTGGGCGGTTTGCCGGACAGCTATACAACCGCTCATCGAATCCTGTTCAAATGTCTGGGAGCTGGGCCCGTATGTATCATATGATCTTGGAGAATAACCGCCAACGTACGGAGGCTCGTCTCGACTACCTCCCACTCATTGCATTTACCCAGCGATACTATCTGAATCAGCTCGCTGCTTAACTCGTTGTCGGTCCATGCATTTCGACAGACCTCGGTTCCTGCTCCGCCGTAGTCAAGGACTTCGGTGCCCGAGGGCAGCGCAGTCGCATCAAGAGATCTGGACGTAGCGGACTAGAACCGGTGACGTATGCCTAGCATCGACAGCACTTGGTTACTATTGCCTGCCGCTGGAGACGAGTCGGCAATGACGGCTTTGGCGGAACCCCCGCCATTGCGCCCCGATGCGTGCCCGTAACTTATCGATGAATATAAATCGGTACGCCTCGTCAACGAATAGTTCGCTGCCAGTGTGGCCTGATGATAGGTGGCCGACGAATCGCCATGTGACTTCATGTAGTCGTAGCCAGCTTCGATGGCAACAGCGGCGGAAACCTGCCAGTACACATAAACCGACCCATTGTTATACCGCTCAGTCGCCTTGAACGTCGAGGCGCCGTCGGCGAGATACTCCGAGTAACTGTAGTACCCTCCGATGGTGAAAGGTCCGACGACGTAGTTGCAGGCGACACGCGTGATGTTGAATCCACTTGCGCTGGCGTAGGCTGCATTTACAGACGAAAAGAAAATGCTATCCGTACTTGTCGTGCCACGTGTGGAGAGATTCGAATTACCGTTATCCTCATGGGAATAGCCTGCGGCGAGGGTCCATTCGCCTTGGCTGTAACTGACTGCTGAACTATAACTCGATCCCGATTTCACCGATCCAGGCACGCCCCCGAACGAGTACAAGATCCCAATCTGTACGCCCGCCCATATTGGGCTTTCCCACTTGATCGAATTGCTCGCACGCACCGATCCGTCTGCTAGATCCACGTCTCCTGGTGTGGTAAAGTATTCGAGGAAATTATTACCCTGAACAGGCAGAACGAGATCCGACAGCACGTTTTGCTGGCGCCCAAGCGTGAGCGTACCCCACGTATTACTCGATAATCCAACGTACGCACGTCGTCCGAAAAGTTTACTGCCGCTTAACTTACCACTATTGACGTCAAATCCGTTCTGGAGATCAAACAATGCGTTGAGTCCATCACCAAGATTCTCATTGCCTTTCATGCCCCACTGAGAAATCGACATCTGGCCCGACTGCAGTCCGACCTGTGTGTGCTGTCCCGCAGTGTTGTGCACATACTGGATCGACTCATCGACGATCCCATATAGCGTCACGCTGCTCTGTGCGTGAACCCGTGAGGCCAAGGACCCAAACAGGGCGAGCAACGTCGATAGAAGAGTCTTCCTCCTCTGAATGCGCGAGAAGTCACATCGTCCACGGTAAGTAGAATTGGCGTGCCGCGCGAGCTCACGCTTCTTTGCGGCTTCTTGTGTACCAATGGTTTGCGGGATAACCTGGATTACCGTAGTCATGCTTGCAAACGCCGTAGTTTCGATGATCGATTGCCGTGTGGCTGGAGTCGCCCAGCCGTTGGCGGGCCTGTGATGCGCAGCTATTGGCCGGTTCTTATGAAACATCTGCGAGACGCGTATTTAACTATCAAAATAAATCGAACCGCAGTTTGCCTTCCGAAACAGCGTCCCCTCATCTGCGACGATTATATAAGGCGATGATCTTGATACTCACAAATTCGTTCTATGGGTACTCGCTTCTCTGATATCTACCCGTGTGGGAAATCAACATAAAAATTTCTCTAATGAGGCACGAAGATAAACGCTATGAAATCGAAAAGGCTATATTAATTGACCGCGAATGGATCATTGGTCGGATCGTCGTTCCATATGTATTCGTCCACCCGAGCACTGTGCTCAGCGAAAGCACGTCCGTAAAGTATTTCTTCCAGTGCAAACGCCATGTCGGTCCCGGCCGACACGCCGGACGAGGTAATGTACTTACCGTCCACAACCCAGCGTGCGTGGCCCTGCCACAGTACGTCCCTGTCTTGGCTGGCCACCCATTTGAATGCGATCTTGTTGGTGGTCGCTCTATGGCCCTTTAGAATTCCCGCCTTGGCCAGCAGTGCGGCACCCGTGCAGACCGATGTCGTCCATTCTGTCCGACGGTTCTGATTGCGTAAGAAATTGAGCATAACGGGATTACTCACCTCCCGCCGCACGCCAGCGCCACCCGGTACCATCAAAATATCGAACTGGGGTGCGTCCTCGAACGAGTAAGTCGCGACCGTTGCCACGCCTTGCGCGGACTTAACCGCGCGATCATGCTCAGAAACCGTGGTTATCTCATAGTCCGGAAAGTCACCCCACACTTCGACCGGGCCATAGACGTCGAGTGCCTCAAAGCCAGGGAAAATCACGATGCCGATTTTCTTTTTCCGTTTCACCGATTGTTTCTGAGCCGCGTCGGCGTCGCTGTCGTTCATGCCCGAAGCTGACTGATTGCCTGAGGCATTCACCTGGCTCGACGACTCCGATCGCGATGACTCGGCTTGGGCTTTAGCGCTTATGCTCAATATAAATAGCCACGTGGCAAAATAAAAAATTGCAAGTAATATCGGTTTTTTCATGATTTTAGATCTCTATTTTTTAATCTCGGCTACTTAACATTGTGAGCCGATAATGACGGGTAGGCTAACTACCGATGCGCAGCCAAAGTCGCGACGCAAGAAATATCCAAGCCGCCGCCGGGTTTCGGACCGGGCTGCACTGAACGGCATCCTGTTCGTGTTCAAGACCGGGATATGCTGGTGCGACTTGTCGATCAGGTTGGGATCTGGTTCGGGCCCCGTCTGCTGGCGTCGCTTGCGCGACTGGCAAAAGGCTGGATTTCGTTGAGTGGTCGAGCGTACTCACACATGGCTCCGCAATTTTTCGTCGTCTCCGCACTCGCTTTGAGTGTCGCGCCGACATTCACAAAGCATTCCTCAAACTCGGCTGCTTCCTCGTCTGTTGGGACATCCTCAGACCTACGAAGTAGTCTTTTTGAAACGACCTCTAACGTGTCGCACGTGTTTGCGGCTCCGTGGAGTCATATCTCCGGACACCCAATGCTTATTGACAATACAGCCACGTGATAAAGCCAATATTTCGATGGTAACGATGGTCAACATATTGCGTCAACGATTGCAAGCAATCTGAGAAATTAACATTAATGTTTTATTTTTGTTCGTTACACAAAATAATGCATTAAGGATTCGATAATGTATATTGAAAGATCGAGTGATGGAGGCGTGCGGCTCCCGGATTACTGGGACCGCGAACTCACAAAGCCCGGGCACTCCGTTTGACTGGTTGCCCTCCAATTCGTCCGGTCGTACGCCAAGAGCAACACGGCCGGCGCGGCCGAGGTTGAAGCAATCTGCGAGGCAATAACACGACCGCACATGCGCTTTGTACGGCTCAGGACGCAGGTGAAACGGTGCAACAGACCATGCCGTCGCTGCATCTTGCTCGCGCTGGCTTGGTCAAGTCATGTACAGCACTGGCCAATCAGATCCGCGGGCTTTTGGGAGAATTCGGTATCGTGCGGCCACGGGGCGTCCGGCTGGTGGGTTAGCGGGTCATGAAGGCCCTTTTCAGTCGTGACAGTGAGAATGGCGGGCCGTTCCGGGCATTAATCCAGATGCTCGCCGGGCCTCCGCGCGAACTGGGCAACAAATTAACTGAGCTGGAAGGCCGTATGCGCGCAATCCACCATACGGAAGCGCCCGACCAGCTTCTCGAAACAATGCCCGGCATCGGGGCGCTCACCGCGTCGGCCATAGCGGCCTCAATCGGCAACGCCCGCGTTTTTTTTCCAAAGCTGGCTGTTTGGCTGGGCCTGGTGTCACGTCAGTATTCCTCCGGCGGTACCCAGCACCCGCTCGGCATCAGCAAGCGCGGCGATACGGCATTACGAACACTTCTGATTCACGGTTCGCGTGTGGTTATACACATGGCTGCCACCAGGCCAGCGATGGCTGATGGAACTGTGTCAACGCGGGCACAAAAACATCGCTGTCGTGGCGCTCGCGGCAAAGAATGCTCGCGCACAGGACGGGCGAGGCTGATCTGGGATCAGCCCTTCAGGCTGGCCAGGTTCCCTTGAGATTTAGTTTGATGTATTGACAGACCCAGTCTTTAACATCGAAGGAATGTTCACTTTCCAGCGACTGCTTGAACAGACTCAATTCGATGACAGAGGGGGGGCGTGATGGGCCAAACCCGTTTTGCACCAATGCCAAGCAAGCGCGAAGCTCTGATGGTGTACCCATTCGCGGATATTCATCATGGGAGCCCCGCAGCGTGTGCTGCGAACTGCGCCCGGATACATGGTGGCAACCTTGACCTCATGCCGGGGACCGCGACTGCTTGACTACAGGGAGTCGACCATAGATGGTGATAATGGGTGGTAGAGCATAGGGAAAACTAATTAAATGGCGAAGACGACCGCCTTCCAGACTGGCGGGGTAGTGCCCCTGCGGGCAAGATCCGCGCAGAAAAACTGGCCCTTGCGAATGCGATGGATGAATGCATTGCCTGGGAGCTCGATCGTCGCGTTCCGGAAACGTTTGAAGCACAGCATCGCATTCGTTTTGGACTTGATATTGCGATGATCCTGTTCGATCAGATTGCGCAGGTATTTCGAGGATCGAACCTTCGTGTCCTTCGGCAGCATGCCATCAGCCTTCGTCACCCGCACTGCACGGTGTGCGGCCCGCATAGCTGATCGTCTCTGCGGCTCGCCGTGATGTTTGATGGCCTTGCGAAAGAAGGCACTGGTGGGCTTCACGTCGCGATTTGCCCTGAGCCGGAGGTCCACCGTCTGACTTTGCCCGGTCCATCGCGCATTTATGATGGACACAATGCTCCTTCCGATGGGCCGTACACCTCAACCTGCCTTTTACCGGGCCCTTACCTTCAACATGGCTGCGCCGGGGTCGTACCATTCAAGACGGGCTGCGCTGAGGGATACGCCCGGCTTCGCGTAAAATACCTCTCCAACTGGCCGCGAAATCGCTGTCCAGCTCGGTGCGAAATACGCGGGCTTAGCCGCCCGACGGCGACGTGTGGCCAAGCACGGCGGCGATTGTCAATATCACGACCATGACGGCGGCCTCGATCGCGAGCACACGGTCGAACTTGCGATGAGCATCGCGATACGCACTACCGCCGTCCGACGCGGTCGCTCGCAGATATTGCAGATGTGTCAACCGGTTGTAGCCTCCAAGCAGTATCGCTAGGCTAACGAATGCAAGCTTGCAAGTCATTATGCGCCCATACGGCACGCTAAGTAACGGTGCGGTGAGGTCTTGCGTGTCCTGCGTGACGTCATAGATGCCGGTCACTATCACAAGGCCGAGCGCGACCGTCGCCAGTTGCGATAGTCGTGTGTAAAATGTCGCGCGTCGCACAGGCGTGTCCAACGTCGATTTTCCCCAGCAGGACACAGCCGGAACTCCAACGATCACGCCGCCAGCCCACAACGCCGTTGCAGCCAGATGAACTACATGCACCACGCCACGTGCCGTGAAGTCGCCCGCGTCGGCAGCATGACTGGTCGCGGCTTTGCTTAACAGGTAGGCGACCATGCCGACTGTCACGAGCCACCACACCGAGTGGGTGTTACGCGTTCCACCGAAACATGCGAGTAACGTGCCGCAGAAGCCCACCGACCATGCGACGCCAAAGTGCGTCTGTGTCAGCACCGTGCGTATCACTGTCCCCGCTTTGTCGAACGGCAGGCCACTTATCACGGCTGCCTCGAACCACAGGCTCAGGATGCAAGTGAACGCGAGCGTGCAGAGAGAGCCGAGCCGCAGGTAGCCGATTCCCATCGATGGAGAGGGTCCAAATTCTTGTTTCCGTTTAAGCAGTGCGTCACACAACTGCGTCCCGGTTACAACGGCAAACAGGATGTCTTGCGCTGCAGTGACAACAATTTGCACGATGACGAGTTGTCCCATCGTTACCTCATTGTGAAATTGTAGTGCCCCTGAGTGTGGTGCCCGTCTCTGGCGGTCACCATCCAGGCGACCGTGTAGTCACCTGGCGTTAGAGGCATCAACCTCACCGACATACGGCGCTGGTTCGGCGAATCGACTTCAGCGTTGCCGTCCGTCATGGACTTACCGTGAGCGTCGCTGACGGTTATTGAACTGAACGCCGGCTCAATGGGGGCATCGAAGTCGATGAACACTTCCTTGGGAGAGGCGGACACAGCGGATCCCGCCGACGGTGTCTGAGCAGTCGGAAAGGCATGTCCGTATGCGAGTTGCGCGCTAGCTAGCATCAGCGCAGTGACGAGGCAGTACGCAATCCGGAGGGCCGCGAGAGTTCTTTTCATGGCTGAATTGATGAATAGCAAAGGTTTGTAAGAAATCTATCGCGGACGAATATATCGGGCTGGCACACCCGTTCACCCGCTCTTCAAAGTCCATTCACGGCCGAAAGAGCGGTTTTCCTATCGTCGCTGGTGCAACGTCGTCGAGGAATATATGCGCCTGAACAAGGATGCCTACGCTTGAACCGCTGGCCCGATTGATCGGCAGTTGTGCTTCGATGCCAAATTGACCAAAGCGGTTGACCCAGATGACGCCCGGATTTACTGTTCCTGTCGTTTGTCCCTGACTGCGGAAAAGGGGCGCTTCCACAATCGGTATGAGGTTGGACAGAGGGCGCTGCAGCCCCAGATCGTGTACGTGCTGTTGAAGATAGGGCAGGCTGTATTGCACCGCGAAACCATAGTTGAATGCATTCGGTTGTCCCGCGCCAGTGGTGAGGGCCGGCCCTGCTTGTCCGGTGATTGCGATTGGGCGCAAATAGGCGAGCGAATCGGGCAGATCGCCCATGCCTTTTCCGGCATAGATAGTTGGCGCGATCGTCGAGAAGTTGTCGGCGATGGCGCGAGCTCCCGTGCCGCCAAGTTCGGCGTCGACGCCCACGGATGTCATGAATTCGTGCCCGCTATTTACGTACAGGAGATATTTGAGACCGACGGCAAAGTTATCGAAGCCGCGAGCGTGGGGATTATTTTGCATCATGTAAGTGCCATCGACTGATACCGCGAGCGATGGGGTTACCAACTTGTCGTATTCGGCATTAAAGGTGTTGATTGTTTTGTCGCCGTTGTCAGTTGGCATACGCATACTACTGTACTGGAAGTTGGCTTCGTCACCGACACCCGGGTCGTCGATTGCCATCGTCGACGGAAAGACGCGGTCGCCGGCAATGGCATGCGCGGTAGTGAACGAAGGGGCGAGCAGACAAGTGCCTGCGGCCGCGCCAACGGCCCATGTTGCTAGCGTTGCTTTGCAACGACGAGCTGTGGGTGGGTGCATGGTTTTTCCGGTTTGTGGCTGTGTCTTTTATCGAAACTCTGCAAATTTCTTGTTGGCGAAATTCAGTCCATATAGAGCTCTTCGGCTTAATGTTATTTAAAATTGTAAATCATGTTTAGTTATTAAGTTATCGTTAATATAAATAATAGGCCATATTTAGATTAACTCATCCTTCTGAATCGAATTGTTGGGGGCGCAAGACATCTGAATCGCCGCCTTGCGAAGCTCGTAATCGAGCGCCTTCGCACAAGTATGTGAAGGACGAATGGCAGCCGGCACATAAGCCTACCGTTTTCTTAAATGGCATTTGTCGACAATGGAACTGAGTCTGAGCTGGTGGCAAACTTCTGGTATCAGCTTCGGAGCGATTTGCTCGCCTTGGAGAACGCTCGGTGGGACCCCGTGCATACGGGAACTTGGCGGCCAAATTTTTCGCAAACGTCTGCGCAGTCGTTGCACGCCTCTATCGCGACTATAGCGGTCTCGCGAACGAGGCTGGAGTTCGGGTTTGCGGGCTGTTGCAAGGCAGTACAAAGACTAAGCATTTGCAATATCGGCCTATCGCATTTGGCTAGTTCCGTTTCGCCTTTAGCTGCCATGTCCATACAATGGACAATGCAGTTTTGCGACCACCCTCGCACTCCTTCTATGGCTGGTAGATCTGCAAATAACCCCATTTTCTCATTTTCGAATCGAATGAACACAGAAGGGAAAAGGCCCAGCACCTTATAAAACGCAACGCTCGGCTTTGCCAACCGTCTGGTGACGTCGAGGATAGAGCGAGATACTTTAATTGAATCCCCTATGCTCGGAACCGCTTTCCGAAAAATGTTCGCGCCATCTTCATGGATGGCAAGGTACTGCCACACGAATTGTTCGTCAATAATCGAAAAAATAAAGATTTGATGTAATTTTATAACTAATATTATATTTTTAATTGTGAGAGTAGGTGCAAAAGGCCTGTGACCGGCTTGAGTCTTTGATGCATAGGTTTATCACGTTGGATGACGTGGTCGCTATTGACCGGATGGTCGATTTGATGCTTTTTCGCATATGTTTCAACATCGAGCCGTGCGGTTTGGTCGCGCGCGGCGACGGAGTGGCCGAAATTCATGCGAAACTTGTAAGTCAGTTTGTAGTGCGGCCGCAAACGGGCGTGCAGGTGATGTCCGGCCGCGCGGCCTAGTCCAGATAAGCGTACACCTCAGCGCCGCGCGGACTGCATCAGCCATTAGCTGCGGCGATGATGTTCGGCGAGCCACGTGACCATAGGCTGTTCACCTCGCACAAAATAGTCGATATCTCCGGGCAACGTCGCGCTGTTCCGGCGGGTGTGCGGCGTGCCATTATGGCTCTCGGTCGCTTACTCGACCAGTCCCGCGAGCTCTTCGATCGAAATGGCGTCGCCCAAGAATGTAGGATACGTTCTCTATTCGGGAGCTATGCCGGTTTGAGTCACCGACAACTGACCAGCCGTCTTTGTGGTGCCTTTGTGAGGCGCGCGATCGCGTGCGGCAACGGCGATCGGACGTGATCTCGATAGGGACCAGGCACGACAACAATGCTAATCTTACTGTGTCAGTGCGACGTGAAGTCGCGTAGAGGATTGTTTCACCTGGCTGCGGCCAGGAAGGAAACCGATTGTTCCGTCAATCGTAACCTACCGGTGCATGCTGGATTGGTAACGGTCTGGCGTGAAGCCACCGGAACAACGTAACTGAGATTGACCCAGAAAAACGGACACCTATTCTTTTGAGAAGGAGGTGCCGGAAATGGGCAAGCATCGTACCCCATACCCTGCGGAATTCCGGGCTCGCATGGTCGAGCTTGTGAAGGCCGGGCGTACGCCCGAGGAGCTCGCGCGCGAGTTCGAGCCAACGGCGCAGTCGATCATCAACTGGGTCGTGCAGGCCGATCGTGATGCGGGCGTGCGTCATGACGGACTCACTACGGCCGAACGGCAAGAGCTCACGAAGCTGCGCCGCGAGAACCGTCAGCTAAAGATGGAGCGCGACATACTCTCGCAGGCGGCGGCCTGGTTCGCGCGCGAGACGGGAGCCGTACCCCCGAAGGGCGGTACGGATTCATGAGAGCGAACCGGGCCAGCTGGCCCATTGCCACGATGGCACGGCTGCTCGGGGTCTCCACGAGTGGTTACTACGCGTGGCTGGCGCGTGAGCCATCAGGTCGGTCTCGCAGCGATGCGCAGCTGCTCGCGCGCATCCGTACGCTGCATGCAAGTTCCCGCGGCACGTACGGCGCACCGCGCATCCATGCGCAGCTCGCGCGCGAAGGGGTGCATGTGGGACGCAAGCGGGTGGCGCGCCTGATGCGCATGGCGGGGCTGCGTGGCGCCACCCGGGGGCGCTGGCCACGCACCACAC
>NZ_CADIKH010000098.1 GCF_902859855.1 Paraburkholderia humisilvae | reverse complement strand
AGCGGTGCAGCCAGAAACCGTCGCGGCCTGCCTCATAGCAGCTGTAGACGGGTGTGTCGGCGCTGAGGTGACAACGGGCTCTCGCGTTCGCGACGACGGTGAGAACCGCGGCGGCATCACCCGCGGCGAGCGTGCAGTGGCTGGGCGCACGCTGGCCATCACCCAGCGAGAGCGTCCAGTTCTTCTCACCCAGTTCAAAGGCTATGTACAGGCGGCCAGCTACCGTCGTATCCTGCCCACGGAGGGCTGTGTCCGGCGTATCCATTTGTGTGCTCCTTCGGAGAAAACGAGTGTGGAACTCCGTTTTACTCCCAGTCGGGCTCCTGTCACTGCCCTCCCACATAGCATCTAGAGGCGCATCGGTGGACCGTCTCAGATAGCCTCCAAGCGAGGTGACCTTGATCAGTATTCACATGAGCTGCAGAGCGTTGGCGCCAATGCGTGAAGCAGCAAGTCGGGGATGACGTGCTCGAGAAGACGATTTCGAGTTTAGATACCATGCAGCGGCTCGGTGCGCGTACCCCATCGCCCAGCGAAAGTTTCCAGCTCCTGTCGCCCAGTTCGAAGGCGACATACAGCGATCCGGTGATGGTTGTATCCTGCCCGTGAAGGGCCGTGCGAGACGCATCCATTTGCGTACTCCTCTCGGACAACAGGTATCGGAATCCTCGTTTTACTCCTGGAGGCTTACTTCCTCGGCCCCTCTATAGTATCTAGCCCCCGTACGCAGCAGCCGTAGCAACTACCAGATCGAACAATGCCTTGCTGCTTGGCGACATCGCCCGCCCTTTCGTCCATACCATGTACAGTGGACGTTCAATTCGTAAATCCGCCACTTCGATTATCGTAAGTTCGCCCCGGCGCAGTTCGTCTTTTACGCTAAGGACCGAGACGTAAGCCAGCGCATGTTGTGCGAGCAGCATCCGTTTGATTGCCTCTGTATTGCTAACAGACATAAGCGGCACAATCCGAAGACCAACGCGGGAGTATGCGTCCTCAACGATCGCTCGCGTGCCTGAGCCCGGCTCGCGCATAATCACGGCCTGATTGGTTAGTTCCTGCGAAAGAAGCCGAGACGCAGCTCTCGGATGTTCCGGTGCGGCAATGATCGCGATTTCGTCGGTGCCGATATGACGCGCGTGAAGAATTGTGTCGTCGAAGGGCCCCTCAATAAACCCGAGCGTAAATGCGCGATCCCGCAGTCCGGCCTCCACAAGCTTCGTGTTCGTCACCGTGAGATCCACCGTGACCTTCGGGAAACTTACGCTAAACCGCGCAATCATGTCCGGCACTAGATAAACGCCAAGTGTGCCGCTCGCGCCGATCTTTATGTGGCCCGCACTTAACCCCACCAGCTCCTTCATTTGTCCCTCGGCAGCATCAGCTAGGGAAAAAATTCTCTCTGCGTACTCGAACAATATGGAGCCCGCCTCTGTCATTGCGACACCTCGGGGCAGGCGATCGAACAAGGTCGTCCCGAGTCGATCTTCAAGCTCGCGAATCTCTCGTGTCACGGCTGGCTGACTGACCCGCAACTGCTCGGATCCTCCGCTAACACTTCCTGCGCGGGCCACTTCATAAAACGCCAATAAATGTGTGAAATTCATGGAGAAAAGTGACCGGGAAAGAAGTCAGCGCGAGTTCACACCGACGAGTCTGATGGTTCGCCAAATGGCGCTGTAGTCCAGCTGCGCAGCGAGAACACGGCCGCGCCGCCCGCTCAACGCCGCAAGTGTGCGAACGTCGCTCAAGCAATCGGTTTGCCACCAGCAACTTGAAATCGACCTCAGCAAATCGAACGGTCCGTGAATGCGCTGCGAATTGCCTAGGATCACCATTCAGCTCAGGTAAAATAAACCGAGTGTGTCGATCGTCAACTGGTTGACCAACGAGATTACGGAATCCGCCGCAGCCGTTTCTGGAGTCACTGTAAATGACCTCGGCATATTGCCGAGACGAATGCCATCCATTCGAGGGTCCGTCCGCAGTCAAGCGAAACCGACCATCACCTCAACTACAGCGGTCTCCTTCCTCCGGTGCCAGCGCCCTTCCGGCCGCATGCATGCAACGCAGTTCTCCCAGTGCCATATTCGGAGGCGAGCCCGAGGAAAGTCACAGTCCAAGGCAGTGCAGAACTCATCAAGCCAAATTCCTCGCGGCGTACATTCGGCGGGAACGACAATGGAAACGCCCGTTAGCGTGTCGTCTGGTACGATATAAACTCAGGACGTTCTGTCACTTTCTTCATTAAATGTTGGCCATTTGTCGGGAACGTTCAAACGATGATCCAATGCGCGCTCGAGTTCCAGGAAAGTGTATTTGGGAAGCTCGATCCGATGTCGGTAAGCCGGCGAAAACGCCCAGACGCACGAGACGATTGCAACCACCGATATTAACGCCCATACAATAAACACGAACATGGACTTCTCCTGAAACCTAGTGCCGTTCCACCTGTGCTGCGGCAGGCGCGCGCACATCAGCTTCTTCATAAACCGAGCGGATGTACGCAGTCACGGCAGTGCGATCGCGTTCAGTCAGGCCGGCAAACGCCGGCATTGCCGTGCCGGGAACGCCGACTCGCAATACCTTCTCGATAGCAGTCGCAGATGGACGTGCCTGAGTAAAATCAAAAGGCCTCGGCTGAATCAATGGTGCAACCGGACCATCCCCGTCGCCGTTCACCCCATGACATGCCGCACACTCTTTGGCGTACACGCGCGCGCCTTGCGCGATAATCGAAATTGGCGGAGCATCTTCATTTTTCGCACGGTCAATCGTATGGAGCCAAGCGATAATGTCCGCCATGTGCTGCTTGCTCAGATCACGCCATGCAGGCATGGACGAGCCGCTCACGCCATTTTCGAGAATGTTTCGCAAGGCGCGGTCCGAGTACGTCACCTGTGTTAGATCTGCAGGGGCGGGATGTAGGGCTGCGGCGACGATAGACTTTCCGTCACCCCGCTCACCGTGACAACCCGCGCAGGATTGCTGAAAGAGGGCGTGGCCCTGTCTGCTATCTCCAGCGGGCAATGTTTCAGTCGAACCCGTCGAACCAGGTTGAATCGGACGCGCGCTAGACTTGCTCGCGTCAAGCGTTACGCACGCGATTGCGGCCCCTTCACTCATCATCGGCCCTGTTCCGGCATGGCGCGCCACCCGGGCATCACACCCCGCCTCACGCCTAGCGGCACCTAGTGTGTCCAAATACGCAATCAGATCGAGCGCATCACGATTTGGGCGTGCAGCGCTGCCGTTGAACATCCAGGGATAACCGGGCATAACGGAATCCGGCACGATAAGCCTTGGATTATATAAATGCGCGAGTTGCCAGTCGGCACTTCGCACGCCCGTCTCTCGCGCAAGATCCGGTCCGATGCGGCGCGTACCCCACAATTGTGGCGTATCGTATTTGGTTTCCCACGCCTCCGTCGGAGCCCCCCAGCGACTGACGTCCTCCATTGTGTTGCGGACCTGCTGTGAATGGCAGTAGGCACACCCTTGGGTAGCGTAAATATGGCGGCCGCGCAGTTGCGCTTCGGTATAGGGGCTTAACGTCACTGGCGCGTCGTTGTGAATCGCACGCAGCAACTCTAGCCCGGGCAGCACGCCGAGCGTCACCACGGACAGTGCAAAAAAACCGACGCCGGCAATGAATAGAATAACCTGACTTGTCCCAAACCATCCGCGGCGCGGTAAGATTTTCAGCATCACCTATCCTCCAGCGTCGGTATCCGGGGACCGCTAAGCATTGACGCGATCAAGCAGCCAAATCCGGCCAGCACTGGTACTGCGGATGCCACGCGCCACCACCAGTACGGCATGGATGCCCTGACTGAGTCCATCCACGGCGCTGGTTCTGCCCAGAGATGCCCTTGCACAAGGCCGGCGACCGTGAGATCGCAGACCATCAGAAGTAATCCGCCTAGCAGTAACCAGAACGCAACGCTCGCCAGACCGTTGTGGTAGCGAGCGCCGGGTGTACGCTGCCACACATGCAACATCCCACCTACAGCAACGAACGTCGCAAAACCAAGCATCGCCAGATGCGAATGTCCAATCACCCAATCGGAGAAGTGAATGACTCGCTGCACGGGCATCAGAGCCTGCACCGACCCTTGAATGCTAACAACAAGATAAAGCACAACGCCGACCCAGACAAAGCGTAGTGGCACGTCGCGAAACATCACAGCGCCGCATCCCACCAACGAAGCCAACTGATTGAAAACCACCAAGATGACGTCGAAACCGAGCAAGACCGACGCGGCAATGGCCGCGCGCTGCGTATCCATAGGAATCGCGGAATAGACATAATGATGCGTGCCGTTGAGTGGGTATACGAAAAAAAGTACCCAGAAACCAAGCATCGATAGAAAATGGCTCAATACCGGCCGCCCGGTTACGACCGGTATGACGTAATACGCGATCGCCAACGCAAGTGGCGTGACGAGCAAGCCAACGGCATCGTGAATCCAAAGTCCGCTAAAAGCCGCGCCTACTGCTCCCGGGGTGAACTCCGGCACGATGCTGCCCATCGGAAACGCCAACAGCGTAAACACCACGCTCCCGAGCACATACCACGCAGAAACGTATAACCTGTCCCGCTCCGGTCCAGTCACGATCGGCCATACAAATTGCACAATCATGAGCAAAAAGCAGATCTCAGTCACGGCGTTGACCACGAACGGAAATTCTGTCCACTCAAGCGGTTTTACAGAGAGCAGCCAATGTGGCAGGTTTGCCTCGACGAGTGCCCAACCCGGCAATACCATCCCGAAGTTCCATAAGGCAAATAGAATCCATCCAAGCTTCGCACCAGTTACCGGCCGCCCCGCAAGCCGCGGCGTTGCGTAATAGAGAAAACAGAGAAACGCATTACCCAACCAACCGAACATGATCCCTTGCGTGTGGTTGTATCGAAGCAGTCCCCACGTCGCCCATGGCTGCGCACCAAGAAAATCGGGCAAGACGAACTTGATCGCAACCATCGTGCCGAATATCGCCGATACAATCAGCGTCGCTATCGCGGCGAGGCCATGCATTCGAACCAGCCGCGCTTGCGTCTCCACGCGATTTGCAGCGTGCGTCCGGCCTGTCCTCTCCGTTGCAACGCCCGAGTAGCTCATACCCATGTTCACTCTCCGCGCTGGAGAACACCGCCAGAAGGTGTCGAGTGGCTACCGAGTATGTATCCATTGACTGTCTGGCCATACATGGACTCCGCCGAATCGTGGAACCGAATACGAGTTTGTTCCACTGAACCTGTATAGCGGGGATCCTGCGGGCGCTCATGCGAGTCCACGAACAACGCGACGTCCCAGGCATCCTGATCGCTAAGCGAGCCGCCTAGCCCCAGCGGCATGTTCGCCTTGATGAATTCAGCCGCATTCTTGACACTGGCCATCCCGGCCCCCCAGTTGTACGACTGGTCGCCCCATAGCGGCGGGAACGCCAAACTTCCGTTAGCCGCACGTTGCCCTCCTCCGTTTGCTCCGTGACATAGGGCACAACGAGCGGTATATACGTGACTGCCCCGTTGATAATCAGGAGCCAAAGTCGGCTTCGCCAGACTGGGGAATCCGCGCCCTGCAATCTTCGGGTTAATCGTCATTCCCTGTGCAAGCCAGTACGCATATGCCTCGAGCGCAACCAGCACCGGATCGCCCAGAGGCGGGGGTTTTCCGTTCATGCTGTAACGGAAGCAACCCTGCAATCGTTCGGCAAACGTGTTGACCTGGTCATTCTTGCTGCGATAAGCGGGATACGAAACATACGCCGCCCACATTGGCGAGGCCCCCGCCTTGCGTCCCTCGTCCAAGTGGCAGCTTGCGCAACGTAATGGATTACCCACAAAAGACTTCGCATAGATTGCCGGATCATTGAATATCTTCCGCCCTTGCTCTATCACTCGACCGAAATCGCCATCCGGGATAGGGCGCTCAGCCGGCACCGACGCTGTACCAGACGACACGTGCGACTTCGTCGACATCGCGACGACTGTCTTTGTTTTCGATGATTCACGATGCCCTACTCCCGCTATCCAAATCCCGACCGCGGCAATCGCGAGGATCACCACGATCAATGGAAAAGCCACACGCGAATTCATGGCGTCTCTCCTTTCGCAACCGGCGATTGAGCAGCAAAGTAGTCAGCCACACCGACCGCTTCAGCATCGGATAGCTTCCGGGCAATCGTTGACATCAGACCTAGCGGACCTGGCGCCCGCTTGCCATACTTCCAGGCCGATATCTGATTTCGGATGTAGATCGCCGACTGCCCTGCAAGCGGAGGGAACACGTCGCCAACTCCACTGCCGTTGCTTCCGTGACAAGAGACGCACGCCGGCACCCCTTCCGCCCAGTTACCACGCAGCGCGATCCGCTCTCCCACATCGTTTCTAGTCTTTGCAGCACTTGGGGAATTCGGGGTTTGTGGCGCGGGCATCGATGCGTAAAACCCTGCGAGAGCAGTCCGATCGCCGGTGGAAAGCAGCTTCGCTATAGGACTCATCATCGGATTGTTGCGCGTCCCGTCGGCCAGTTCAGTCAATTGCTGTTCAAGATATAACGCAGGCAAACCAGCAAGGCGTGGAT
The DNA here is from genome assembly GCF_902859855.1 of Paraburkholderia humisilvae. Lineage (GTDB taxonomy): Bacteria > Pseudomonadota > Gammaproteobacteria > Burkholderiales > Burkholderiaceae > Paraburkholderia > Paraburkholderia humisilvae. The sequence goes on along the minus strand of NZ_CADIKH010000098.1, from coordinate 6,715 downwards.
AGCCTACCGCAGGGTTTCCTTCACCAGCAGAGCCGTGGCAAGCCGAGCAGGCCGGAATGCCGCTTGCCGAACCTGACCGCGCGACTTCTGCTGCTGGTTCACCAACTTCCTGCGCGAAAGCACCGTCCGGCTGTAACAGCAACGCAGTAGTTGCGCACATCAACGCCACGATTCCGCGGCCGACGGTAGTGCCTAGTCCGATATTTTCAGAGGTCATTTGAATTTCACATACAACCCGTGTTGGTTGGTCGAACCACTTGCACACCGCGCATGCGGTCTTCATTTGCTAACTAGGCAAAAACTCGCCATCGCGTAAAACTCAGCCAGGCTGCTCGCAAGGCTTCCCTTCCCGAAATCAATCCACAACGACGACCGCAGCCCCTCGCGCAATCCGCGTCGATGATCGAGTTTGTCGTGCACAGATCCTTCGATCTATTCATCGGCAAATGTCGACCGCGCAAATACCGATATAGCGAATCCAAATTAAGGTACCTTTCTTGACGTCGTCCCGTGCCCTTTTCGCTATGCGGATCTTTCGCCAAAACCTGACTGCAGTCGGACCCGTGGTGACGTGCCAGTTCATGACAGTGTATTAGCGGACCCCAATAGGAAGAACTCTTACGTTTTCAAACTCCTCTTGCACGCCGTTCATCTACGACGCGGAGTTCATACGGCTGTCTTGAAAAGTTGACCACCCACGCATAAAATTAGTATTTTTGCGGGAATCCTCACTGGGCTAGTGATGAATGCCCTATAAACAATGCATTACCCGCAACGCATCAAATCTCTCCTGCTTCTCCCGATGCCGCTCCTCAAATCGGTTGGAGCCGAGATCGCCAACCGTTTCGCCGATTCTCTCGATCAAAACCCGCAAAACCGCCGTAGACCAACTAAAGTTCTCGCCCTATCGCCCAAGAACTGTCTGCCGCCGCCCCAGCCACTTCCCTATCACTCGATACTCATTGCTATCGCAACACGACAGAACCCGTATCCGTCGACAGATCTAACCATGGGCGATGCATTGGTTTCAACTTATAAAACATAATAATTTCGACATCTTTATATAAATTTATATAATTAATGTTAAGTTAAAACCAGCGCACAACCTACTCAAATCATTGTCTCGTGTTTTTACATAGATATTTAATCTTAAATCTAAAATTTACTCACCATAACGTCGACCATCTAAAAAACGCTGATCGTTAATAAATATTGTCTAGCCACGGGTATGCGCTATGATGTGCGACACGATATGAACGAAAGCTGAGTTCGCCGCAATTTGGCGCTCGCTTCCGCGCTAAATTTCATACACCGCTCCGTCGACACAATGCTGATGCACGCATCGTTTGGGGGCCTCAAAGGGAAGCTCGCGACTCTGGACAGCTGAGAAAACGAGACGGCGCGTCGAGGGCATGATTCAACGGCGTAATTCCTGAATCAGCGGTTGCTGCCGTTGCGTTAAAGAGCCATCGCGGGACATGCAAGTGAAGACATGCGTTGAGACCAAGATAAACTGGTAGCGTTTACATCGGATAGTAGACAAGGCGATGAAGACGACTCCTCGCACTCCGCGAATCTACCTTGCAACTTTGGATTAATCCGTTATTTATCGGTAAACATGACGTAGAACCTTGATGGCACGATTGAGAAAACGCGCGAGTCTCGCCACCCGCACCCGGTAAATCTCAATCTCCACCGCTTGTTGCAGTTCACCAGGACAAGAACCTGGAACAATATCATCGAGCAGGATGACGACCGATACCTAGCGCACGGGACTCATGGGTCCTAGTTGTGTTGCCGGGGTTCTCGTATCTGAAATTGGGCAGGCGCTCGTGATCAGGAAAATGAACTAGCTAAAAGACGAGATGTCACGCCGGCCATTGGTCTGAAAATACGGCTCACATCCAGCAAAAATATTTTGTTAATATTTTATATTAACCATTCCATCCTTATTGCTGACAGGACAAAAATGACAGGTATACGCTTGAGGCATGGTCGAGATATCAACATTGTATTTTTACACAACCACAGACTCCCTTAAACTGCGCTCGTACCCTTCGGTGGTTGGCCAATAACAAAGGATGCCTTTAACCACCTTCGCGCTGAAAATTCCGCCGGACAGCAATTCTCTATCCGAGTCGTTTCGAATTTTAAAAGGAGTCGTTTCATCATGAGCAACCTGAATCCTCAAACCGTCACAGCTGTGCATCACTGGACAGACACCCTTTTCAGTTTCACTTGCACACGAGACCCCTCGTTTCGCTTCGACAGTGGACAATTCACCATGGTTGGCCTCGATGTCGCCGGGAAACCGTTGATGCGTGCCTATAGCATCGCGAGTGCAAACTACGACGAGGAGTTGGAATTCTTTAGCATCAAGGTTCCGGACGGCCCCCTCACTTCGAGATTACAGCACCTGAATTGTGGCGACTCGGTATTGATCGGGAAAAAACCGACCGGCACCCTGATTGTGGACAACCTTCTGCCAGGTCGCGTTCTCTGGTTGTTGTGCACGGGTACCGGTCTTGCGCCTTTCATGAGCGTGATTCGAGATCTATCGGTATACGACCGCTACGATCAGATCGTCGTGGTGCATGGCTGCCGGTACACCCGTGAACTCGCGTATCGCGACTACATCACACAAACGTTACCTCAACATGAGTATCTTGGTGAGGAGATTCGTCGGAAATTGATCTATTACCCGACGGTTACCCGCGAGCCTTTTTTGAACATGGGTCGCATTACGGATTTGATTGAAAATGGCAAACTGTTCACCGACACGGGACTTCCGGTCTTTTCAACAGAACGAGACCGCGTCATGTTGTGCGGGAGTTCCGCGATGTTACGTGATGCGCGTGCCCTTCTAGACGCACGCGGCTTTGAGGAAGGTAACCAATCGGTACCTGGGCACTATGTAGTGGAAAAGGCGTTTGTTTCGTAAATAATGTTAACTGATAACCTATATTTATCCCGATAAGTATTTTATACAGGACTATCACTATGATCAGGATCAGAACTTTGATTGCTGCTACGTTGGTTGCTGTTACAACGGTTTCCGCCCATGCAGCAAAAGCCGAACCAACTGGATTCTGGACAACACCCACAATTCAAGGATACGGTAACATTCATTTTCTGCCTGACAGTGCGTTTAAACCAGAACCTGGACACACCTATAAAGTGGTCTTTGCGCTGACTCAAGACGCAAAGAATCCCCGCAAGGTTAATCCGGCGCTGGATCACGTGGCCCGCACAGTCAACCTGTATGTCGAGGCAGGTGTTCCTCTGAAGGATCTGACATTCGTGGCGGTCGCTTACGGTGCGGCCACACCTCTCGCGCTTGATAACGCTCACTATCGTGCCAAGTACGGTGTGCCCAACCCGAACCTGCCGCTGATCGAAAAACTGAAGGCGGCGGGTGTCACGGTAGCCGTTTGTGGTCAGGCAGTAGCCGAACATCACTTCCAGTATGAGTGGATTGACAAGGATGTGACGCTTGCTCTATCGGGTCTCACTACAGTCACCACTCTTGAGCAACAGGGTTACGCACTGATGCCAGAGTAATCGCTCATGTGCGGCGGAGAAGTCGCTTGCTGCGAAACCCCGGCCATCATTCCTGGAGTCAACCCGATGTTTCATCAAATCAAGAAAGTGGTGATCGCCTATTTCATGTGTGCTGTCGGTGCATTCACTGCCCTCCCGACGCTTGCACAAACGTCGAGTCCCATGGAACCGGCTTCCGATCAAGGTGTCTATCCACCGTGGCAGCATGGTACAAACAACGACCAAATTAAACGCGGGCTGTTATTTACCGAGCCTGACGCAGACAATCTCGCTGACTTCCATGGGGACCCGATTCATCCCCTTCTCGCGCTGTACGTTGGTGGAAACTATTTTTTCGCCATGGCTCCGCTCGTGCAAGCATTCGAAGCACGGTATCCGAAGTACAAAGGTCATATCTACTGGGAAACAATTCCACCCGGTCTGCTCGCAAAGCAGATGGAGACCGGCGGAACCGTAACTGTTGGCAACATGACCTGGAGCGTTAAGCCGGATGTTTTCCTTGCGGGGCTCAATGCGGTGCAAAAACAAATCGACGCTGGGCTGCTGAAAGGACCCGCAGTGCCTTACGTGACCAATACCTTGACGATCATGGTCCCCAAAGGCAATCCCGCACACATCGAAGGACTCACAGATCTCGGTAAGCCTGACATCCGACTGGCCATGCCCAATCCAGAGTTCGAAGGTATCGCGCGACAGATCAAGACATCGCTCGAACGCGCAGGCGGACAACAACTGGTCGACAATGTGTACGGTACCAAAGTGGCAGATGGTACGACGATTCTTACGCATATTCACCACCGCCAGACACCGCTATGGATTATGCAAGGAAAGGTACAAGCGGGTGTCACATGGCAGTCCGAAGCTGCATTCCAAGAGCAGATCGGCCACCCAATCAGTCATGTTGAAATTCCGACCGCAGATAACACGACCGCGATATATGCTGGTGCCATAGTGAAAGGTACACCTCATGCCGAGGCGGCCCAGCGCTGGCTGGATTTCATCCGGTCAAAGGAAGGACTTTCTATCTTTGAACGATTTGGATTCAAGTCCTACAAGGCATCTAATGACTGATCGTTAATAATGATACGGTTTCCTTTGTGCCCGCCATGCGGGCATTTTTTTACCGTTTGTTGATTTTTAATTATTTGTTTCGGCATTGCTCGCAGGTTTCGTCATTAGCATACCCTATGCGCCAGATGAACCTCACCGATTTAACGAGAATGAACGAGCGCATGCGGTATTATATTTCTTTCGCCCAAAGCCAGCGGTTCAATTCCGGAACCGAACTACAGCTTAGTCCTTCGACCGACCATAGGTGCTGTGTATCGATGAGAAGGTCCACTGCCACGCTCTGGACCGCATCGAATCGATGTTCTCGATAGGATTTGACAACGTTGAGGGCGTCCTCACACCGAACGTGCGACACCGCACCACAACACTGTTTGTTGCGCTCAACGCGGCGAGCGCGGACGCATCGCCCAATACAAACCAATGCCTCGAACCCTACCGCGTTTCACGCATAAACTCGCCGGGTAAACGATCCACCGGTCAACAGCGTCATCGCAATGCGTACGGTAGACGGATTTTTCCCGGTCATGCTGGACGGCCAAGCCTAGTGCGACGAATCGTTCTTTTCAATGTATCGCCGCCGAAAGCATGAGCGCGCACTGAACAACAGGTTGGGAGCGAGTGGGAACAACTCACTGTCACGATTTATCCCTTTCGATGACCGATACGTCCGCCGTACGGCTGACTCGTCCGTGGTCAGTTTTCGAAAAAGCTCGATCATAGGATCGTCACCCTTTTCACACGTTTTACGAAACAGAAAAAACAGCCATTTTCCATGACACACGCGAATGATCAATCGACGCATATTCACGGCCTAAGGCATCACGGATTGGTATCGCAGCAATGTTAAAAAGGTATTATTCGTGAGCATGCCAAATCCTTATAGTCGAACTATGGCTAAACATTGCCGCACCAGTCCCAGTAAGTATCTCATGGCGCAATGAGATTGCCGCGTTTACTCCAGGATTTCCAAATGTATCAATACGATCAGTACGACCAGACCATCGTCGATGAACGCGTCGCGCAGTACGCCGATCAGGTTCGCCGCCGGCTGTCGGGCGAATTGAGCGAAGAAGAGTTCCGTCCGCTGCGCCTGCAGAACGGTCTGTACATGCAGCGCCATGCGTATATGCATCGGATCGCGATTCCGTACGGCAACCTGCGCAGCGACCAGATGCGCATGCTCGCGACCATCGCGCGCGAGCATGACCGCGGCTACGGGCACTTTTCGACGCGCACCAACATCCAGTTCAACTGGGTCGAACTCGAGGAAACGCCGGAAATCCTGCGCAAGCTCGCGTCGGTGCAAATGCACGGCATCCAGACCTCGGGCAACTGCATTCGCAATATCACCGCCGACCAGTTCGCGGGCATCGCGCCCGACGAAACGGTCGACCCGCGTCCGTGGGCCGAGATTCTGCGCCAGTGGTCGACGTTCCACCCGGAATTCGCGTGGCTGCCGCGCAAGTTCAAGATCGCGGTATCCGGCTCGAAAGAAGACCGCGCGGCGGTGCAGATTCACGACCTCGGTGTCTATCTGTCGAAGAACGCCGACGGCGAAGTGGTCGCGAGCATTCTCGCGGGCGGTGGCCTTGGCCGCACGCCGATCATCGGCGCGATCATTCGCGAAAACCTGCCGTGGCAGCATTTGCTGACCTATTGCGAGGCGGTGCTGCGCGTGTACAACCGCTATGGCCGCCGTGACAACCTGAACAAGGCGCGGATCAAGATTCTTGTGAAGGCGCTGTCGCCGGAGAAGTTCGCGCAGCAGGTCGAGGAAGAGTGGCAGCACCTGAAGGACGGCCCGTCGACGCTGACGCAAACGGAACTGGACCGCGTGTCGCAGTACTTCCAGCCGCCGCAGTACGACAAGCTGCCGGACACCGATCCGAGCTTCGAAAAGCATCTGCTCGAAAGCCGCGCATTTACTCGCTGGGTCGAGCGCAGCGTGCGGCCGCACCGTGTGTCGGGCTACGCGGCGGTCACGCTGTCGCTGAAGCCGCACGGCGTGGCGCCGGGCGATGCGACCGATGCGCAGATGGCAGCGGTCGCCGATCTCGCCGACGCCTACTCGCTGGGTGAAATC
>NZ_CADIKH010000097.1 GCF_902859855.1 Paraburkholderia humisilvae | reverse complement strand
GGGTGTCATGGTGGACTCCGCTCTGAGTGGTCACGGCGGCAAACTGCACCGCCATCGTCGCACTCGACAGATGTGCCCTTCGGATGATCCCGGAGCCGATGTCGCTGGCCAACTACCTCCTCCCGCGTCAGCGGGTTAGTTCAATGTCCTTTATCACAGATACAAGGAGAAGGCGGATGGCCCAAGAGCGAATGGTGCAGCTGGCATTCATCCAGGCGCCAGATGAGACCGGACAGGATTACCTGCGCGATGCGAGGCTCGCGGCGCGAGATATCCGCTCGGCAGGCGGGACATCGATCATGCCGGCTCTGACATGACAGCAATGACCCGGATAGACGGGGACGTCGCTGTCATTGCGACTTATGTTCTTTCCGTTGCTCAGGCGGTTGGCCCTATTATTAGGCCTGCATTCGGGGCGTGGCTGCAGGGGCGCGCTGGACGAACGCTGCGACTGAAGGTGGGCGAAGTCGAGGTCGAAGCGCGCACCATGGACGAGATTGACGAGTTGCTGAGGCGAGCGAAAGCGCTCCAGGAGGCCGATCAGGGGGAAAACGATGAGACGTGACATGGACCTGATCCGTGAGCTGCTGCTGAAGCTCGAGGCGTTGCCCGTGCGTCCGGGCGTCGTCGTGCATCTCCGGCCCGATACGGCCGAGGTGCAGGTGGACGGCTATGACACCGACCAGATCGAGTACCACCTGTCGCTGATCGAAAAAGCCGGCCTGATTGACACCGGTGGCGTCCGTCCGATGATGGGGATCGGTTTCCGCAGCCTCAGCTGGTCCGGGCACGACTTCCTGGATTCGGTCCGCAGCCCCGACGTGTGGGACAAGACCAAGCAGGTCGCGTCTGCCGCGGGGGGCTTCACCGTCGAACTGCTCGTGTTTGCCGCGAAAACCTATCTTGAAGGCAAGATCAAGGGGTTGATCGGTGGCTAACACGGCCCTCGTCCTTCCGGCCGGTGTCACGGTGCCGGCGCTGGTCGCGTCGGCTGGCGAGCGCGCCGGTATCCGCTTCCTGGAATTCTTCGCCTCGGCGATCCGCAACCCGCACACACGGCGCGCGTACGCGCGAGCCGTGGGGGATTTTCTCGGGTGGTGCGCCGGCGCCGGCGTGAGCTCGATCACCGCCGTACAACCACTGCATGTGGCCGCGTGGGTCGAGCTGCAGACACAGACCTCATCGGCGCCGACCGTCAAGCAGCAGCTCGCCGCGCTCCGCCACCTGTTCGACTGGCTGGTGACCGGCCAGGTCGTGCCCGTGAATCCGGCCGCGTCGGTGCGCGGGCCGAGTCACACCACGAAGCAGGGCAAGACGCCAGTGCTCGATGCCACGGAGGCGCGGCAGCTGCTCGACGGCATCGATGTGACGACGCCCGTGGGGCTGCGTGACCGCGCGCTGATCGCGCTGATGGTGTTCTCGTTCGCGCGGGTGGGCGCCGCGCTCGCGATGCGTGTCGAGGACGTCTATGTGCAGCAGAGGCGCCTGTGGGTGCGCCTGCGCGAAAAGGGTGGCAAGGCGCATGCGATGCCGTGTCACCACACGCTCGAGGCTTATCTGCATGCGTACCTCGACAGTACCGGCCTCGCGGCCGAGCCGAAGGGGCCGCTGTTCCGGACGATTGCGCGCGGCACCGGGCAGCTCAGCGCCAGACCGCTGCCGCAGCAGGATGCACACGCGATGGTACGGCGCCGGGCGCTGGCGGCCGGCATCGGCACGGCGATCGGTAACCACACGTTCCGCGCGACTGGCATCACCGCATACCTGAAGAACGGCGGCACGCTGGAGAACGCGGCGGCGATGGCCAATCACGCGTCGACGCGAACCACACAGCTCTATGACCGGCGTTGCGATGAGATCAGCCAGGACGAGATCGAGCGGATTCGCGTATAGCGAATGCTTGCGCTCCCCTGCTCCCGGTAGTAACGCACGAAAAAAAGCCCGCCTCAGCGGGCGGGCTTAATCCATATCAGGGAGACATGGAGGAGACGGAGATAAGTATAAACCCTAAACTTTTCCGTGCAAAGGTCGCGCGCCGATCAAACCTCTCAGGGGTTCGGGGGATTGTGACTAGGCCCTGCGCGGCGTTGGCGTACAGGGCAGAGCCGTCTACTGCTATCCGAGTTCGCGGCCAATCAGCGCCCGTACCAGTTCTGCGACAGTAATGCCGTTCTCGACGGCACGCATTTTCAGTCGGCGGTGGGTTTCAGGATCGAGGTCGACATTCAGACGCACCGGTTTCGGCGGCCGCGATCCGATTTGCGATTGGACTAGCGCTGCTCCAGCCGCAAACTCGGCGACACTCGCCGGCTTGGTGGGTTGGTCTGATTTGCTACCAGTGCTCGGACCGATTCTGAATTTACTCATTCACTGAACTCCATTGAGTTATTCAATAACTCGGTCGGAAGATTCCAGCTCGAAGAATTCTTGTGCAAGGAGCACGCGCGGGCGCAATGTGCGCAAGGACCTCTTCATGCGCCGGAACTGCTTCGCGTGCGCATACCTGCCAATCTGGGCAGCCTGTCGTGGCGCCTCGCGATTGTAGTTTTGCCGTGGCTTCAACCCGTGGCGCGCGGCTGCTTTAACCAGATGCTCCCGGCAACGCTCAGGCAGACGCGAGTCAGTCGGATGCGCGATGGCCTTTTCCGCCATCGTCGTATCGACAATCGCCCGCCTTGCTTCGAGTCGCTTTCGAGATGTGCCTGGCGGCGCGGTGGGTCACTTCTAAGCGCAAGCCCGTTCCTGGAGCGCCGCCCTGACCCACCCGAATCCCACGCGCTCCTGCTCAAGCCGCAATCCATGGCGAATCCGGTTGTCGCGAAGGTCGTCGAAGAGTTCCCGCTCTTTAGCCGTGAGTCGCGGCAGATCGCGCGTCACCTGATCGCCTTCTTCCCCCCAGAATGGTTCATGCGCCACTAGGGTCGCGCGGTCCATCAAGAACGATGCAGTATGCGGGAACCTGACGCGCAATTGATCGAGTATGGCGAAGCCGTGCGTGTCGATGTCACCCCAGTAGTGAAGCGTGCAATCGGTGAGCCATCGGGCCGCCTGCAGGGCTTCCCAGCCGTAGCCGGCCCCGAAGAGCACGATCGATTCTGGAACGTCCGGAAACGTCAGGAAATTTATCTCGTTCTCGGTAATGAACACATGCCGGCACGGCAGTGCGAGAACCGCGAAGCTGTCGGCGTCGAGTGCGATGTCAGGCCGCGCCACACCGGGCAATACGGCGAGGCGCTCATCGAGTAAGCGAAACCGGATGCGAGACGGCTTTTCAAGGAAGCCATAGCGAGCGGCGAATTGGGCGGCGCCTGTCCGGGCGCCATCGATTGCGTCTGGCGGTAGCGTGAGATCGAGCCATTGTGTGAGGACGCTGCGCCTGGCTTCGATGAACTTCGTGTCAACCGACGCTATTTCTGCCTGTCGAAGATAGAGACCTGGGCGAGGATGAGCCAGCATCCAATCGACGACTGCCAGCATTCGCTCCCAGTCGCCAGCAAGTGCCAGCCCTTGTAACGGGTGCAGTGCGAGCCACGCGACGAGCTTCGGCTGGTGAATGCGAGTGAGTTCAAGAAGCCGCTCGAATTGCGCAACAGCACGGTGCTTGCCGATTAGAGCAAGCGCATCGTCCAGGTTATCGACCCAAGCCGCCTGCGGTACGCGTTGGGTACCGAGAATGCGATGATTGACTTCGCGCCATTCGATGCGCACGCGCGCTGCAGCGCTCAACTCGGCAATCCAGGCGCGAACGGCATCGAAGCGCTCGACCAATTCGATTGAGGTCGGCCCTTTTATCGCCAGACGCAGTGGGAATAACTTTTGGCCACCTTCGATGAGATTTCTCAGCCACTCGCCTCGCTCCCAGATACGCTGGAGGCTCGTGCGCAGGTCGGCAGGCGTCGTCCAACTCATTGCTCAAACTCCGCCTTGCGTGCGCGGTACTCATCGATCGACAGGTTGCGTAGCTTCGAGGCCCGTCCTCCCTCGTTCTGAACGAATCCGACGCTCGAAACGAACGGCTCGATGATGTGAATTTTCTGCAGGGGCGTGACGATCAGCAGTTGCAGGTTCAGCTTTTGAAACAATGTGAGACCGTACTGCGCCGATTCATCGGAGCCTCGGCCAAACGCTTCATCGATGACGACGAAGCGGAACGATCGAGAACGCACGGCGCCCCATTCAAGGCCGAACTGATAGGCGAGGCTCGCGGCAAGGATCGTATAGGCGAGCTTTTCCTTCTGGCCGCCCGATTTACCGCCGGAATCCGAATAGTGCTCGTATTCGCTGTCGTCCTCGCGCCAACGCTCGCTGGCGGCGAACAGAAACCAGTTGCGCACGTCGGTCGCTTTGGCGCGCCAGCGCCGGTCTTGCTCGGTCAACCCTTCGCGGCCGCGGAAGCGGTCAATGATCCGTTTGACTTGCAGGAACTTGGTCTCCGAGTATTGGCTATCCTCCGAGCCAGTGAGTTCGCCCTCGGTGCAAGCGCGCAGATCGTTCTGGAATTCACGGATCTCCGCATCCGGACTCGGCTGACTTTCCAGTACGATGTATCGACCCGCGTTGTAGTCGATTTGTCGCAATGATTCGTTGATGCGTTCGATGCGTTCCTTGATCGTCTCGCGTTCGCGCGCGAGCTGGGCGTGGAAGTTGGCGATCTCGTTGATCGTATTGACGTTGAGCAGCTCCTTGAAACGCGCTTCGAAGCGTGGCAGATCGTCCGCTTGCAGCCGCGCGAGCATGTCACGGTATTCAGAGCTCGCCTCGAGGCTCGCATCGAAGTCGGCAGTTTCGAGCTTGTAGGCATCCTTGAAGGCCGCCATGGCCTTAATGATTCGCTCCGCAAGGCGGCCGAGCGACTTCGTTTCGTTGTCGATGCGGGTTGTCAACGCCTCGCGCACATCCCGCTCGCGGTTGTCGCACGATTCGACGGAAAGCTGGTGTTCGCCGAGGATGTCCGCACGCAGGGCCTCGATGCGTTCGGCCAGTTCGGCACTCACTTCGGCAACGAGCACGCGCGTCTCGTCGAGTAACGCTTGCGACGCCTCCCGCTTGGCCAGGATGCCGCCCAGTTCCGAGTAGGTTTCGGATATCGCCGCTTCCGTCGATTTCAACGCTGCTTGTGCCGACTCCAACTGAGTCAATAGCTCCGCTAGGGCGTCGCTTGCCGCTTCGAGGCGCGCTTTTTCGTCTGCCAGACGTGCGATTGCGGCCACACAGCTTGCCCAGTCAATGTCGCGGAAGTCGACGAACTCGCCGATGCGCGCAAGCGCTTCGAGCTGCTCGCGCATCTTCGCGTGCCCGCTTTGAGCTTCTCCAAGCTTCTGTCCGATCTCCCCAAGCCGAACCTCGAACGCTCGCCGCTGTGTTTCGAGGGTGGCGATTTTGGCTGTGTTGCTCCAGCCAAGCACGTAGCGGCTGCGATCGTCGAGCGCATGGCGATCGTCCTTTTCGTGGCGCTCCCCAGGCGCTTTCGCCTGGCCCGCACGTGTGATCGCGCGCGTCTCGCGCCGAAATTGCTCCTGCGTATCGCAGCATGCATAGTCGAAACGGCGGCCAATCTCTCGCTCGAGCCAGCCATAGAACAACGAATCTGGCTTGATCGCCAGCTTGCGCGCAAGCGAGTGACGGTGTAGATCGAGGGGCTCGGCTGCACGCACGGCGCGTTCAGAGCGCACGCGGAAATAGACGAGACGCCCCCGGAGATGAGTGCTATCGACCCACGCAGCGACCTTCGCATAGTGCTCGTCGGGCACGAGCAGCGACAGGCCGAAGTTACGTAGAACGCGTTCGGCGGCGCCCTCCCAATCGCGCGCATCCTCGCGCACCTGAATCAGTTCGCCTGCAAATGGCAGGGCGTCTTCCTCCAGAACGAGCGCCGAGCATAGGCTCTCCCGCATCGCGACTTGTTCCTTCGGGATGTTGTTTCGTCGAGCTTTCAGGCTTGCGACTTCGTCGTCCAGCAGATCACGCCGCGCTTTGCCTTCGCGAAATGCCACACTCCATTCGGTAACCGCATTCTGCTTTTGCGCTTCGTCGTCGACGAGCGAGGTGCGCCGCTCGGCGAGACGTTGGCGTTGGGAAACGAATGCGGCCTCATCCGTGGCCTCGGTGTCGCCCAGCAGTGTGACGATGGCGGTATACCGTTGCGCGCGTTCGCGGCGACGCGCGCTTTCTCGTTCATGGTCTCGGATTTCGACCTCAAGCTGCGCGATGCGGTCGCCGCCTTGTTCGGCCACGGCGCGGCGTAAATCATCCACGCGCTGACGCGAATGGTCGCGCGCTTCTTCGTGCCGCGCTTTTCGCGAGGCCGCACGCGCATGATCTTCATCCAGCAATTGGAGGCGGCGCTCGATGAGGCCGAGCTTGAGCCCGGCGAAATAACGTTTCAGTGCGTCACGGCATGCTCGCCAGCCTTCGAGTACGTGCCCTTGCTCGCGGTGACGGTCGCAGTCGTCGACAAGCGGTACGAGCAGTTCCACTTGGCGCTTGGCCTTCAGTACCGCCTCGTGCGCGCGATTTAGATCGTTGAAGTGAGTGATCAGTGCATCGACGCGCGGTGCGACGTCGAATGGCTCGAGCATGTGGCTGCGTACGAAGTCGGTGAGATTGCCCACCGATTTCATCGATACCGTTTGATGAAAGAGTTCGAGGGCTTGCTCGTTTTCGATTCCGAAGCGTCGCCGGAACCAGGCGCTGTATTTGGGAAACGTGTCCTCGATCTCTGCACCCAGCCCGCGCAGTTTTTTGCGCAGATGTGAGATGTCCGTGCCAAAGCGCGAGAAGTCAACGGCGATCGAGAGATCGCGCTCGGCACAGACAAAGAACCGCGCGGGTTGACTCTGCGCGTCTTTCATCCAGAATACTTGGGCGAGTGTGACCGTGGCATCGTACCCGGCATTACGAAACACGCCGAGAATCACCGAATAGCTGTTATGGTCGCGCAGGCTCACGGGCTTGGCCGTCCCCGTGACCTCGTTGCGCTCCGACTTGTAGTAGCCGAGCACATACGAACGTAGCGTACGTTCCTTGCTGTCCGCGCCTGCCGCCTTGTTGTAGGCGATGCGCTGCGCGGGCACGAGCAGGGTCGTGATGGCGTCGACGAGCGTTGACTTGCCCGAGCCGATGTCTCCTGTCAGCAGGCCATTGCGGCCATCGATCCTCAGAACCCAGACTCGTTGGTCGAAGGTTCCCCAGTTGAAAGCCTCGAGTCGCTCGAGGCGAAAGCCCGTCAGCGTGTCGTCGGCGGCAAAATCGAGGCCAAGCGTACGCGGCTCATTCATCGCGACTCTCCTGTAGGTTCGAAATCGTCGAATCTTGAAGATGCGCCCGATAGCTCGCGAGCCGCATGTCGAAGTCGAGCAGCCACTGCGCATCGACGAATGCCTTGAGAATACGCCGCACCTCGAATGTGGGCGGTCCACTCGTGGACTTCATCCGGCGCAGGAAGCCGAGATCGACGATCTTGTTCACGTGCGTATCAATCTGATCGACCATGCGCGCTTCGTTAGTGCTCGCAGGAAGGAACACGCGTACGAGCTCGACGATGTCTTCGCGTGTAAGGACGAGCCGCGTGTCGCTGCCGCCAGCATCCCATTCCGCCAGCTTCTTTCGCAGCAGAGCGAGCAGTAGGCTCACGGGGAAGGAAAGTGGACGGCGGGCAACGAGCCGGGGCAGCTTGGTCTGCTCCCCATCGACTTCAGCGTCATGCTCGGCGCGGCTTTTTACGAAGGCGTAGCCTTCCGCCTCGTCAACGACGAGCTCAAGGTCAAGCACGGAGACGTAGTCGCGCACGTGCGTCTGCAATTCGAGAAGCGACGCCCAAAGGCGCTCGTTTCCGTCGCGATACATTACGCCCTTGAGTAGCGCAATGGCAACGGTCGACAAATCTCCTTGACCAAACGTCGAGGCTTGCTGTTCTTCCGTCATCTCTACCTTGTGAAAATCACGCGCGGCATCGTCGCGCGCCTGACGATTGTAGTTCCGTGGGCGTCGTTCGCCTGCCACTCGATCGTATCGGAGATGGCCTCATCGACGATCGCGCGAAACGATCCGGCTTCGGTACTCAGCTGCAAATAGGCCACAAGCTCGGCGAGCCCATGCGCGAGCGGCTGCGAAGCGGCCAGTTCGGCAAGCGTCACTTGCGGTCGATCCTGGAGGCATCGGCGGATATGGCTTGCGAGGCGCGCGCGATCGACGACGATCTGCGTGTAGAGTGCCGAGGCATCGAGGTCCGCCTCGCCGGTCTCGAGGGCGACGTTCGCGATAAGAGGGCGCAGCGCCGGCACGTAAAGCGGGCGCTCCATCGGCAACTCGATGTCGGCCGACGCCGCTTCTATCTCCATGATGGAGCTTGCCGGGGGCGCTTCGCGCAGCGCGAGCGCTTTCGTTTCGATGCCGCGGAGGATGTCCATGATGCGGCGGTTTTCGAGCCACGCTTGATCGTCGAGGAAGCGTCGCAACTGCTGAGAGAGCTGAGCTATAGTGCGTTGCGTATGCTCGCCAGCTTCCAGCCAGTCATAGTGGACGCGGCGCATGCGCGCATCGGGCCTCATTTCCACGATTGCCGGCAGCGCCAACACGCGCTCGAGCCGTTCCGAGAGTTCCTCCTGACGGCGGCTCGACATCAGGAAGTCCCAAAACGCCCGAAAGCTGCTGCCTTGGTCCGAATCAGCAATCATGTCGCGCTCGCCCATGATTTCCTCGATGAGCGCACCCTTTGATCCTTCCCAGAGCGCGATTCGCTCGCGCACATGCCGGTCCAGCAGGCGAAAGTTTTGCTCGACTTCACGGAAGTCCGTGAGCAGGTCGCGCGCCATCTGCATGAATTGCTGAAAGCGGTCCTTGAGCGCGGCATCGTCAAGCAGCCGAATATCACCGGCCTCCACGCGGGCGATTTCTTCATCGATCTGGTTGCGCCGCGCGCGGAGCTCGACAAGTCGCTTTTCCGGGTCCGCCTCGCTGCCTTCGCCCATCTGCTGCAGCAGCTCGAAAAGTGTAAGGAGTCGCGATTCCGTGCCGACAAAGCTGCGTTCCGTCAGCGTGCCGAGCCACGCGATCGCTTTCTCCGCGGCGGCGGTCAGGTCGAACTGTGGTTCATCGGAACCTTGGCGATAGAATTTGCGCAACCATCCCTTTTCAGGGGCGGCCCAATCGTTCAAATACTCGAGCGCGGCCTTCGGGAAGGCACTGTCGCCGAGTTGTTGGCGCAACGCGTAAAGTTCATCCTCGAGTGCTTCGGCAAGAAGCGGTGCCGCCACCACGCGCACGTTCGGAGCGACGAACATGCGATGCAGGAAACTGACAGCAAGCGGCGCGTGGTCGGAGCGTAGCAGGCGCCAGGCGGGATGGCGCGTGCGCAGCGTATCGAGGATAGTGTAGTCGAGGGGCATCGGTGCGAGATGACGAGAGCGGCACCCTTGAGAGGATCGCAGCCGTGGCTCAAAAACCTATTATCGTACTCGACTGCATGCCGGTTTTGCAGAAATCCCTCCGGAAGATTCATACGGTTCTGGTGGTGCACGCGGGCGACTGCACAAAGGCCCGCTTACCGGCTCGACGCTCGACTTTTTCGCACTTGTAGAGGATAGGCTGGCAATGCATCTGCAGTGCCCCTTTCCCCCGTCGCACCGAGCTTGACAGAGGTTCGCTTCATGACCGGCGAAAGGGGCTGTGGTTTTAAGGCCAAATGCATAGCGCGAATCGCCTACCATGCGACCGTGCCGATTGCAGTGGCGACGCCGCCAGTGATATAGAGGGCTGCGCTGTCCATAGAATTCCAGGAAATGAAAAAGCCGCCACAAGGGCCAGCCCTTCACTTAACGTGTTGATGGGAAGCTTGGCCCAGCAAGGCTGATTCGAAGCGCGAAGACCAAATCTGCGCGCTTTTTTGTACAAATGCCCTGAAACGTTTAAGGTTCTGTTCGATTGCCCGTCGGGCAGTGAGGTCGTCAGACCGGAGGCGCTGTCCAGTTGCCCGCTTCTGGGCGCTGGGTAATACGCTCGACGGGCGTCGCAGCCTGTTCTGATATCAGACTGCAAAGCAGGTCGGCGAACGGTTTGATATTGCCATAGGTGCTGGCTTGTTCGAGTGCGTCCAGGTACGCCTTGCGCGACTGGACGGTCACGATTGTCCACGTGTAGCCGCCCGTGGTCAGCATGAAGTTCATGACGAATCGTGACAACCGCCCGTTACCGTCCATGTACGGATGAATGAAAACGAAAATGAAGTGGCCCAGCACGGCTCTGACGCCGGGGTGGTCTTCGTTTTCCAGCAGGTCCATCAAAGCTGGCATGCACTCTCGTACGGCCTCCGGAGGGGGGGGCACGTGGAGGGCGTTACGGATGAAAACCTGATTGTTCCGAAAGCCGGCCAAGTCTCCTGCCTTGAGAATACCGGCCTGCACACTCGGCGAGAAAAGCGTCACGTACCATTGAAAGAAATCGACGCTGAAGGCTTCAGCCGGTTTCAGCCCTTCTTTCACCACGCGGCCAATGAGCGCCTTGACCTGGCGGTGTGTTTCCGCGTAACCCTTTGCTGCCATGGCGTCCCGGGTCTGCCGGTCTTCCGGGTGCGTGAGCGGGCTCCACTGGCCATTGCGGACCTTTTCTATGAGCTCCGCGCTGACCCGGTAACCTTCGATGGACAGCGAATGGTATGCGTCCGCGACGTACCGGGCGGCGATGTCCGAGAGCAGGCTGTTTGCATCGGGTATATCCTGCCTCGGAACGTTCTCGAACCGCTTGATGACAGTCTCGCGCATGGTTGACCACATTGCCTCGATGCGCAGGACGTAGGGGGATTCGTTGCGTCGTCCGTTGATTTGCGCAAGAGGCCGCTCGAACGGATTGTTCTCCGTTGTCGCGTACATCGCGGCCTTCATAGTGGTGAGCAACTGGTTTGCATCGGCCGTGCGTCCTACGGCCCTGAGCGCGCCGGCCAGCCGGCCAGCAACCAGGCTGTGCCCGCCCTCGAGCAGGCGTGCGATAAGCAGCGAGATGTCGACTTGTCGCATCGCAATCTGGGCGGCCATCTCATGCTGAACGAAGAACGTTGGGCTGACGCGAATCAGTGCGTCAGGCAACGGCATAAGCAGTAGCCCGCTGGCGTCCGGGGCTCGCGAGGCGACGAGTTGGGATTCCGAAATGCGGTAGAGAAACAGGGAGCAGCCGTGTGGTAGCTCCTGCATCTGGTTGTTGGCTTTCGGTGACTGCAACTGCAGCTGTTTCGCAATGCTGGTGTGACCGCTGTGCTTCAGAACCGACAGTTCGGCGCTGAGTTGCCAGTCGTCATCGAAGCGCGAGTTGGCGTACGCCGCGACAAAGACTTCCATGTTGGCGTACCAGTGTGTCGAATCGCCGTCAGCATCCTCTGGATTGTTCGCAAGGTACCATCCCTGCATGACCTGCTTCAGGAATCCGGTTTTAACCAGTCGTTCCCGATGAGTGCGAGTGAGCGAGGGCATGGCCGAAGGTTGGAATACCCGGAAGCCTTGGTCCTGCAACGCCTTGAGTACCTTCAGAGAGTCCGCCAGCTTTTCGTTGGGTGCCGCCATTGTGTTGGCCCAAGTAAATTCACTATTTTTTTGTCGTACTATATCACTAAATTTGTGCCAGTCAATGACGCTAGTACATTGTCATTTAATATCACTACTACCGTGCCACGCAATACCACTAGAAATTTGCGAGGATAGCCAGAGCCCAGTTGATACAAGGGGGTGGCACATCGGGTAGCACCTTGGTGTGCCGTCCGTAGACGGTCGAGAAATGCATCAATGTGACGGGCGGGCAGCCCGCAGGATTCGCTGACTGTGCGTGACATTGCCTTCATTTGATCTTTCTTGGCCAGCGCGATAGCCAGCCTGAGAAATCATACAGTTATGTCGACACAGTAATCACGCAGGACCATACAGCAGAGGTTTTTTTGATTACCGATCGCGGACTGGCCCCGACCGGCCTGTTCAGGCGTCGGCAGACGCGATCGCCAACCAAAAAAATCTCTGCTGTATGGTCCCTGCGTATATTCAAAAAACGGATATCTGCTTCTGCCGCATATGCTTGCCTGCTCACTTCCGACCTGCCGGCGCACGCCGGGCTACGTCAGTCCAACTGCTCGTGTTTGCACCTCCACTACCGGAGCCGGCCGGGTCCCCTGCACTGCGGACGCCCGGCATAGGCTGCACCCGCTGCGCTTGAGTGTCAGGCGATGGCACCTGAAGCGCGTGCCCTCCGGTGACGGTCGCGCCATCCGGTACCGGAACGGGTGTGCGGCCCACAGGGGTGCCATCCGCGCCCGCTGACGCGGTGGCTGTGACAAGGCACCCTTTGTTCGGGCGCCCCTGGGCGTCATGCGGATGAACGGGGTTCCACCCTTGCTCTCGCATGTTCGCCTCGATAGTAGCCAGCAATGAGCCTTGGCCGTGCTGGCCCACCACGAACAGGGTTGCCCGGTCGATCACGCCCTGCCGGAGCAGGCGGTCAAAGATGGCTCGGGCGACTGCCGGGTGAACCCCTGCGGGCCGCCTGGAGGGAGGGGACGACATCAGGATCGCGTTTTCATGCAGGTCCAGCATGTTTTGCCCGGCGCTGAAGCCGAGAGACGGCCGGAATATCCCTTCGGTAATGCCATCGTCGAGAAGACGGTCGACCCCCCCGGACCTGTTGGCCTTCTCGCACGCGGAGATGGTGGCGTTGTACGTGATGGTGTCGGGGAAGACGCCGCGCGCGGGACCGTGCTGCTGCAGGTGCGCGAACAGCCGGAGGGCATCGTCAGCCCGCGCGGCCTTCTCGCACGCGGAGATGGCCGCGTTGTACGTGATGGTGTCGGGGAAGACACCGCGCGCGGGACCGTGCTGCTGCAGGTGCGCGAACAGCCTGAGAGCGTCGTCAGCGCGTGCGGCCTTCTCACACGCGGAGATGGCGGCGTTGTACGTGATGATATCGGGGAAGAGGCCGCGGGCGGGACCGTGCTGCTGCAGGTGCGCGAACAGCCTGAGAGCATCGTCAGCGCGCGCAGCCTTCTCGCACGCGGAGATGGCGGCGTTGTACGTGATGGTGTTGGGGAAGACGCCGCGCGCCGGACCGCGCTGCTGCAGGTGCGCGAACAGGCTGAGCGCGTCGTCAGCGCGCGCGGCCTTCTCACACGCAGAGATGGCGGCGTTGTACGTGATGGTATCGGGGAAGACGCCGCGCGCGGGACCATGCTGATGCAGGTGCGCGAACAGGCTGAGCGCGTCGTCAGCGCGCGCGGCCTTCTCGCACGCGGAAATGGCGGCTGAGTACGTGATGGTGTTGGGGAAGACGCGATTCGTGGGCCCGTGCTGCTGCAGGTGCGCGAACAGCCTGAGCGCGTCGTCAGCGCGTCCGGCCTTCTCGCACGCGGAGATGACAGCGTTGTACGTGATGGTGTCGGGGAAGACGCCGTGCGCGGGACCGTGCTGTTGCAGATGCGCGAAAAGTCTGAGGGCATCGTCAGCGCGCGCGGCCTTCCCGCACGCGGAGATGGC
>NZ_CADIKH010000096.1 GCF_902859855.1 Paraburkholderia humisilvae | reverse complement strand
TCATAGGGGCCCGCTGCGTCCGTTTTGCAGTAAGGCCGTATATACAGCCGCAGCCGATCCTGGACGTCAAAGCATGCGAAATTGCTTCGCAAACGGGAGGCGTTCATATACGTGCGCATGGACCGCGGCGGAGCGAACTCGTGGGTGCAACGCTCGGGTAGGTCGACCCGGATGCGCGAGGCGATCGCTGGCTGCGCGTGAGGGGCAAAGGCGGCAAGAGGTAGCACGCGTCGCTTGTCTGGGAGGCGCTCGCCCGCTATCTGGCTGAACGCGGGCTGCCGGTGCTACCAGTGCGCTGGAATCCGGCCACGCCGGTTATTGGCAGCCTCGAGGCGCACCGCGATGCGGCGATCAGCAGCGTGCGTCTGTGGGGCGTGCTGCACTGGATGCGGCGTAAGCACGCGACTCACCCGCTGTGGCGCGGTGCCGGCCTGACCACGGTGCGTGACAACCTCCGACATGCATCGGTCTCGACGACCTCAATTTACCTTCACAGCGATGAGGTCAAACGTACGTGGCAGATCGGGGCTGCCTTCACCGGCGGGAAGTGAGAGTTTTTGAACGGCCGCGGCCGGTTGCCGCGGGGCAAACTCTCGAAACGGCTGAAGCCGCCCCAACCTCTCGTCGCAATCCGACAGCCCGCGGCGAATTCCCGCGGCCGCAGCGATATGCGGCGCGCCTAACCACAAACCCGCACAACCCGACCAAGAAATAAATCTTGATACTACGACGCATGGCACCACGACATTCATCTGTGCATGGCACGGGACTGTTCGCCCTTCAACCACTTGCATCTGGAGAACGGCTCATCGAATACAAGGGTGAGGTGAATGGCTGGCGACGGGCGGTGGCAACAGTGTTCGCTTTCTCAACCATGCATGTCCCCCAACTGCGAGGCGGTGGAAACGGACGGTCATGTGTTCATTCATGCGTTCACTGCCATCAAGCCTGGTGACGAACTTTTCATCGACTATGGTCTCGCGGTCGATGGCGAGATCACTGAAGACATACAAACCCGGTACTTAAGTCATTGCGGCGCCTCCACCTGTCGTCGCTCAATGCTTCGTCACAGTGCGCGGTTACCCTGACGTCCATGTCCTGGTCAAGCCGCCCCATCTCACGCAAAGTACTCCGAATAGACTGCACCCGGGAGTGGTGTCAGCCAGAGACGGAAGATGGTCGTGCAGGTGGTGAAGGGTCAGCCGTCCAGTTCGTCCAGTTCGATCTGAGAGACACATCAGGGCGATCGAAGAAATACCTGACTAAGGACTATTAACAACCGGTGATTATGCGGTCTTGTGTATGAGCGGATACTGCTTCTGCTGCATATGCTCGCCTGCTCATTTCCGACCTGCCGGCGCACGTCGGGCTACGTCGGCCCAACTGCTCGTGATTGCACCTCCACCACCGGCGCCGGCCGGGTCTCCTGCACTGCGGATGTCCGGGACGGGCTGCACCCGCTGCGTTTGAGTGTCGGGCGATGGCATCTGAAGCTCGTGCCCTCCGGTGACAGTCGCGCCATCCGGTACCAGAACGGATGTGCGGCCCACAGGGGTGTCATCCGCACCCACTGATGCGGTGGCTGCGACAAGGCACCCCCTGTTCGGGCGCCCCTGGGCGTCACGCGGATGAACGGGGTTCCACCCCTGCTGTCGCATGTTCGCCTCGATAGCAGCCAGCAATGAGCCCTGGCCGTGCTGGCCCACCACGAACAGGGTTGTCCGGTCGATCACGCCCTGCCGGAGCAGGCGGTTAAAGATGGCTTGGGCAACTGCCGGGTGAACCCCTGCGGGCCGCCTGGAGGGAGTGGACGATGCCAGGATCGCGTTTTCATGCAGGTCCAGCATGTTTTGCCCGGCGCTGAAGCCGAGAGACGGCCGGAATATCCCTGCGGTAATGCCATCGTCGAGAAGACGATCTGCCTCTCTATGTCTGTTGGCCTTCTCGCACGCGGAGATGGCGGCGTTGTACGTGATGGTGTCGGGGAAGACGTCGCGCGCGGGACCGTGCCGCTGCAGGTGCGCGAACAACTGGAGCGCATCGTCTGCGCGTGCGGCCTTCTCACACGCGGAGATGGTGGCGGAGTACGTGATGGTGTTGGGGAAGACGCCGTGCGCGGGACCGTACCGTTGCAGGTGCGCGAACAGGCTGAGCGCATCGTCGGTGCGTGTGCCCTTCTCGCACGCGGAGATGGCGGCGTTATACGTGATGGTGTCGGGGAAGACGCCACGCGTGGGACCGTGCTGCTGGAGGTGCGCGAACAACCTTAGAGCATCGTCAGCGCGCGCGGCCTTCTCGCACGCGGAAATGGCGGCGTTGTACGTGATGGCGTTGGGGAAGACACCGCGCGCGGGACCGTGCTGCTGGAGGTGCGCGAACAGCCTTAGAGCATCGTCAGCGCGCGCGGCCTTCTCGCACGCGGAAATGGCGGCTGAGTACGTGATGGCATCGGGGAAGACGCCGCGTGCTGGACCGTGCTGTTGCAAGTGGGCGAACAGCTTTAGGGCATCGTCAGCGCGCGCGGCCTTCTCGCACGCGGAAATGGCGGCCGAGTACGTGATGGTGTTGGGAAAGACTCCGCGCTCGACCCCGTGCTGTCGCAGGTACGCGAACAGCCTGAGGGCATCGTCAGCGCGCGCGGCCTTCCCGCACGCGGAGATGACAGCGTTGTACGTGATGGTATCGGGGAAGACGCCGTGCGCCGGCCCGTGCTGTTGCAGGTGCGCGAACAGCCTGAGGGCATCGTCAGCGCGCGCGGCCTTCCCGCACGCGGAGATGGCGGCATTGTACGGGATGGTCTCGGGGAACACCGTTGCTCCCGTCTGCGGGTGGCGGCATCGTTGTAGCGCTTCCAGGCAGGCGACGGCGCCTTCATGGTCATTACCGAGCTTTCTGATGCACGAGGTCGTGACACGCATGACATCGGCCACACTCGTTTGCCCCCGGTTGAAGCGGCGAATGATGAATTCATTTGCCGCTTCCCGCCGGGATACAATCCCGCCCCGCGGTTCTCTTATGCGCCCGCCGCGTAGGTATTCCAGCTTCGGGTTTCCCTGCGAAGCCGCGGGTGTGGTGCTGCACGATGCCGCAGGGACGGCGGAAGACTCGCCGGCGGGGCAGATAGCGGGGGGCACCGAAGCAGCGCCACGAACGGTGAGGGGAGTGGTGGCGGGGAGCATCGATGTCGGGAGCAGGACAGAAAAGGTTTTTGACAATTCGACTTTAACGGCGCGATGGAGGCTGGCGCACGCGGGCTTCGGAAACACTCCCCGGCGCTACGCAATCGCGACTTGTACCTGGCCGAACGCGGCCTGCCGGAGTTGCCCGTGCGCTGGAATCAGGCAGCGCGCGTCGATGGGGCCTTCGGCGACGGTTTTTTGATTGTCCGCTGATGCGATCGAGGCTGGCCTTGCCACCGGTACTGCACTGCGTGGGATCCAGGTATTTGTAGTGATCGTGCAGACGCTGGAGGATCGCGATCAGGCTCGGCGGGAGTGAATGCTCGGTGATAATGGCTGGCAGACGCGCAACGGAAGACTTCCCGGCTGGTAAGCTGATACCTAATTCGAGCAGTAAGCCGTGCATCTGGTTGATGGTTCTGGTGCGATCCCGAACGAACGATTCCCGCACACGGTAAGCGCAAAGAGCATCTGCTGGGATTCGGTTTTCGGCGTGACAATCGCATGGCTGGGCGCGTGGCGGCTTCGCAGATCGCCTCAGCATCTACAAAGTCGTAATGCGATGGTCCTCCCCACCTGCCGACCTGCGGTGGGTTACGCTAGACAGGTTCATCAATCGGAGGCTCATGCCATGCAAGATGTGACAGTCATTGGAATCGATCTCGGCAAACGTTCCTTTCATCTTCACGGCCAGGACAAGTCTGGCAAGGCTGTGTTTCGCAAGAAGGTTTTGCGTCAGCAACTGATCGAATTCTTCAGCAACCTTCACGTCTGCAGCGAAGTCATGGAAGCCTCCGCTGGCGCTCACTTCATCGCCCACAAGCTTGCAAGCTTCGGGCATCAGATCCGGCTCGTCTCTCGCCGCAATTCGCCCGCCCTTTCGTAAAATAAAACAAGAATGACTTTGTCGATGCCGAAGCAATCTGAGAAGCCGCGTCGCGACCTGCCATGCGGTTTGTGACGCCAAAGACGGAATCGCAGCAGCACTGTCCGCGCTACATCGGGTAGGCGATTCGCTGATTCGCAATCACATATGCGCAACGAACCAGATGCATGCCTTACCGATCGAGTTCGGTGTCAGCCTGCCGAATGGCAAGGCCATCGTCCGAAGACTCCCGGCCGTGCTTGCGGAACACTTGAGCCTGCCCGCAAAAAGTGGATCCCTTGCTGAGTATGTAAAACTCACGCAATAGCTCCGGGTGGTTTCTATCGACGCCTGTCAGCTCGGATTGGCAAGGCCAAAGCTGTTACCGCCACCGCGCGCAAGATTGCCATTCTCTTCCGCAACACGCTGCGCTATGGCATGGAGTACGTCGATCCGGGCGCCGCATATTACGAGGAACGCTACCGTCAGCGTGTCCTGAACAACTCACTCGCCGTGCGGAATTGATGGGGTATGTGTTGCAGGAAAAAATCGCCTGAACACATTAAGTTTCTCAGGAAGCCACTGCGTATTTTGCGAAGGAGTCCGCATGAAATACGCGTGGATCGAAAGTCACAGCCGACAATGGCCGGTATCGCTGCTCTGTCAGGTGCTGGGCGTCAGCCCCAGTGGCTACCACGCCTGCGAGGCCCGGGACGTCGATGCAAACCGTCCGCGCCGACGCGTAAGCAACGACACCCTGCTGGTCCACATCAAGGCCGTGCACCCTGAATCCAGAGGTGAGTACGGCTGGCCTCGAGCATGGCTATTGCTCGCCGCTCGAATTCGAGAACCTGAACGCTAACATGCGAATCGTATCGCCGTGCAGGTTATCCACCGGCGGGCAGCGTCATGGTCGTGACAGGCGACCCGCCGCCCGCCCGTGGACAACCCGCGATTCAACCTTATCGGGAGGTGCCACTCCGCATTAAACTCAACTGCAAATCTATCCGTCGAACCGGGTCACCCTCACTCGGGCAAACACGGCCCGACGGCACCGCGCTGCGGGCGGCGCCGGGGGAGGGACCGGTAGGGGAGGAAATCGGCCAACTGCGCGCGCTGGCCGCAGACGACCTGACGTGCCGCCCCGATGAGATTGGCGTGTGGCTTGAAGCCTCCGCGCGCCCAGCATACCTGCTCGGGACGCCAATACCTGACCGACCCGAAATCGCCGATGAACCGGTTGGCCACGTTCCTGCCAGCCCAGTTAGGCTCAACCGCGAGAGCAGTGGCCGGGCCGCGCCCTATCCTTCTGCGACGCCGCGCACTCCCAGCACCACTATTGCGTGGAAACCACGTCGCCGTGAGCGGACCACGCCCGCTTCGCCGGAACATATCAATCTGGTAAATAATTTGCCAGACGAGCTGAGTTCGTCACGCCGCTCCAACATCAACCGGCTGCTAGTCTATCTGGAAAAGCAGGGTCTGTTATGGTCGCAACTGGTGCCAGCGGGCTGCGGCCCGGATGCACGTCTTCAAGTGCTAGAACAAGCGGTCAATGAGGGCGTCCGACAAAATGCCTTGCATCCCGGCACGCGGGCGGCGATAAGCCGTGCCTTCGGGCTTGTCATTCGAGGCGAATCCGGACAGGTGCTGCTTGCGCCGGCTCTCCAGGCGCACCTTGACCTGCTGATGGCTCTGCCCGAAGGACTGAGTCAACCACATCGGTCTGCGATCAACCGGCTGCTGGTCCATCTGGAAGAGCAGGAGTTGTCATGGCCGCAACTCGTGCCGACAGACATTGGTGGCCCGGGCTCGCGCCATCCTGCGCTTGAACAGGCGATTAACGACGGTATCCGGCATCACGGCTTGCATCCCGGCACGCGGGCCGCGATCAATCGGGCCTTTGGGCTTAGCGCACGGGGCAGATCAAGACCACTTGCCCTTCCGCCGACTCTTCAGGCGCACATCGACCTAATGGAGACTTTGCCCGAAGACCTGATTCAGCAATACCGCTCTTACATCACCCGGTTCCTAGTCCACCTGGAAGATGAGCGTCTGTCATGGCCTCAACTGGTGCCAGCTGGCAGCGGCCCGGGCGCACGTCCTCCAGTTCTTGAACAGGTGGTCAACGAGGGTATCCAGCATCATGGCTTGCATCCCGGAACAAAGGTGGCGATCAACCGGGCCTTCGGGTTCATCATTCAGGCCACGTCAAATAAAGTCCGGCTTGCGCCGACTCTTCACTCGCACATCGAGCTGATGAAGGCTCTGCCAGAAGGCTTAGGCCCGCAACGTCGTTCTGACATCAACCAGTTGCTGGTCCATCTGGAAAAGCAGGGACGGTCCTGGTCGCAACTGGTGCCGGCGGACAGCGGCCCAAGCGCGCGCCCGCCTGCGCCTGAACGGGCGGTCGACGAGGGTATACGACATCATAGATTGCCGTCCGCCACGCGGTCTGCAATCAATCGGGCCTTCGGGTTTGCGATTCGAGCCGAATCGAGAGCAGCTCGGTCGGCGGTCCGGGATTGATCGAGGCAAAAGTGAACGTGCGCACGTAAATCGGCGGCTTGCTCGGGTCGCTGGCCCACGGCATCGAGATCGAGCACAGCACGCTGGCGTCGACGCCAAGCATCGCGGCCAGCACCGCATCCACTTGAAATCATCACGGACTACATGGCATGGTGCTCGACGTGTTTAGCCGCAAGATTGTGGATCACGAAGTGCAGGAACCGGAATCTGCCGAACTTGCTGCCTTGCTGATGCGGCGTGCGAGTCTGAAAGAGGGCCTGGCAAGACGTCCGCTGGAGCTGCATTCGGACAATGGCAGCGCGATGAAGGGCGCGACGATGCTCGCCACACCGGAAAGCCTCGGCATGGTGGCCTCGTTTAGTCGACCGCGCGTGAGCAACGACAACCCGTACGCCGAGGCGCTGCTTCGCACGTGCAAGTATCGCCCCGACTACCCGCGCAAGGCGTTCACGAGCCTCGACGGGGCGCGTGCCTGGACGCAGCAGTTCGTGCGTTGGTACAACCACGAACACAAACACAGTGGCCTGAAATTCGTCACGCCGGCACAGCGTCAAACGACCTCGCCACCGCAGTGCTGGCACAACGGGAAGCCGTTTACGCGCAGGCTAAGGCACGTAATCCGCAACGTTGGTCCGGCTCGACTCGCAACTGGGAATTGAAGGATGGAAGTCTGGCTCAATCCGGAGCGCATGCCACAGGCCGAATTAAAGCAGTGCGCGTGAAGTTTCACGACAACTATGTTGACAAACACCGGTTAGGCGACTCGGATCGTCAAACCTGCACTCGCGCTCAGACGTGACGATCGTAGGCCTTGGCCTCTTGAACGGTGGCAAATTTCGACTCGATATGTCATAGGGCGGGAGTCAGGACGGCAAGTAGTTCGTGATGAGTTGCGCCGCGATAAGGACTGTTTCAGCCCTGCAGTCGCCTGTCCTAGGTAAGAAGCCGTAAGGTAACCAGTCCTATTTCCATTGGTGACGACGTGCCAGATAATCAGTCAATCGCCCGCTTGGGCAATCGCGAAGCGACCACATCACGCAGTCAGAATTTTGCCGGGATGGATCCTTACTCCGGGCCCAGTCAACAAACGCCTAACGTGCGTCCAAAATCTCAAGTGACTTCCCCACTATTGGATCAACTTCACACAGAAGCAAGGCAATATTTGAAGAATCCGACGTCCTTATCGGGAGGTGAATTGGTGGCTAACTTTAAAGCCTCTGTGGGGACGAAACCGGGCTTTCTTACCCGCGATGAGTTTGCTGAAAAAAACAAGATTGCTGTTTCTCTCGCATATGTAATGGGCGATGCAGAGGGCAATCTCTCCACCGCCGGGAGAGTACTCGAAGCTAGCGATGCGCACATATAGCACGCGGTGGTAATTGATGCAGCTGCATCACCTCGAAATTGCGCTTAAGACTTTAAAGCGAGGTTTCAGACAGGAGGGCGAACGTTGTGAGCCTGGCAGGACAGCGTTTTCCCTCCTCCCACGCTGGCGCGGGATCCGCATCGAGGGCTTCAGAGTGTGGAGCCTGCGCACTACTGCGGCCACCAAGGCACTTGATCATCAGACTTGCGCGGGAAACTGAGCTTTCAGGCCGGGGATGGATAGCGCGGCGTGCGCAGCATGCTCTTCTCCCGCTTGCTAAAAGCTGGTCTAAAGAGACTCACATAAACATGATAAAACCTGTGAATGGATATCAAGCGCACGTACCGATTCCGGTTCTACCCAACGTCCGGGCAGGAAGCGATTCTTGCCCGGACGTTCGGCTGCGCGCGCTTTGCGTACAACCATATGCTCCGGCCACGCACCGATGCCTGGTATCAGCGGCAGGAGCATTTCGGCTACCATGAGACCTCCGCAGCGCTCACGGCGCTCAGGAGGACACGCGCTCGCCTTCGATCCTGATGAAGCCTTCGATCAATTCTCGCTTCGTTACTCCGTAACGGCGTGTAAGCCCGGCAAGGCCGAGAAAGGCACCCGTGCTGATCCGCGTGCTTAATTGACGTTATGCGTTGCCGTCGGGCCCCGCCGTCTGATGTACTTTCCGGTACAACGCCTGACGTTGTGCTGTTGTTTGCTCATTTATCGTTCGACTCCCGTTGCAGCGTTGGCAGCGTCATCTCGACGTTGATCGCTTTGCCACCTTGAGTGGCTTGTGCCTTTTTCGATCGAAGCGAGTCGCCGGTCAGCGTAATGCGGTGATGGTGCTGCATCAGCCGGTCAAGGATGGCATCGACTATCGTGGCGTCGCCGATCCACGTGCCAGTGCTCGATCGGCAGTTGTGATGTGATGATGGTGGCTTTGCGCCGGGCCCGGTCGTCGATGACTTCCGGCAGGTCGGAGCGAGTCATGCTCTCGATGGCACCTATACCCCAATCATTAGGATGACGACGTTGATCCTGGCCAGTTGAATCAGCCATTTGCCGAATGCGCCGCTGCCATGGCGGATACGCACGTCCTCCTGCAAGCGCGGTACTGGCTGATACAGCACGGAGAGCCCCGCCGACACGCGTACTGCACCGGAGCGCAAGCAAGCCATGACTTACCCACGCCCGTCGGGCCAGTGATCAGGATGCAGTGGCGAGCGCTGACCCATTCGCCCAGTGCTGGGCTCACGATCTGCGAGCGCTCGATGTCCGACCAGCCCCCGGCTATCGAGATCTTCCAGCGTCGCCTGTCCGTATTTGAGCAGCGCATTCTTCAACAGGCGCGTCATCTTGCGCTCGTTGCGGTGATGGACTCCTCCCACAGCAGCATCAACGTCATGCCCTTGCGCCGCAGTTCGTGATGGATGAGCTCAAAGTCGGACTGTACATGCTGGCGCGGCTTCTCGGGGAGGCCAACAGGCACCGTTGCAGCGTCACGTCGTCGAGCGACTGGACCGCGGCCCAGTCCAGCCCGGCCGCGGCGGCCAGGCCGACGTATTTGGTCACGACGCCCTTGGACAGATCCGAGGCGGCGGCGATCTGCTCGTGAGACAACCTCGCGTCAAGCTTCAGACGCAGTACTTCCTTGATCTTACGCATAGCGATCCTCGATGCGAGCATGCTAGTCCCAAACAAAAAATCTGGCAGCGTACCCATCGGGGTTGCGAATATGCGTGACACCGTTGCAGCGCAGTACGACATCGTTCCGGCATCGTGACCGCAGATTCCGGAAAGCCCCGAAAATCGGTCACGTTCGCCCGGAATCATCGGTCGCGTTGGGCCGGAATATCCACCTGTGCAGCCGCGACACCTAGGATCAAGGCGCGGAGATGCCCTCAAAGCCGGTGGCGTGAGCCTGTTAGATTCGTAGCGTAACGAGGTCTGAGACTGTCTGATTAGCCAGCCCTTGGCGCGAGATAACGCGATCCCATACGCACAGGCATATGACTTTCGATGTCAATGGGATTGCGTTTTCGATTCCGTGCGCCGGATTAAGCGCTGGTATGACTATGAGCAGCATTTTGTCAAGGACGCTCTTCGTGACGCGTCTCCCGTTGGTCTGGGGTGAAGTCGCGATTGCGCTCGTCGGAAGAACCAGCATCGCTGGGTAGCAATGGGTGGTCGCATCATGCTCATTCGCGAGTATTGGCGCAAGCGTTCGGGCACAATCAGGCGACGCGCGACATCTTTGGCATGCCGCCGAAGACCGCGACAAGAACCCTCTTCATTGATCATAACAGCCTTACCGAACAAGGCTGTCATGGATTTTGTGAATGCAGTTTACCAGTGCCTATCATATATCTTGCACGCGCAGAACTTTGCGTTTCGTTCGTGCGGATGCGGTCTGATTATTTGTTCTTGGCTAGCAGCTCTGCGACTGGGGCAAAGCTCTTTCTTTGGGGCTGCGGCGCGGAAATATTAAATGACGCACCGGACGCCTGTTTGAGAGGTGAGAGCCATGCACTCAGAGGTACAGACGATCGCGTCCAGTACCCTAGCTTTTCTTCACTGTGCGCAGCGGCCTGTTCTGGCGCATCAGGTATTTGGTTATGGGGCGGAACTGCAGACGTGTTTGCCTGATTCATGTCTGGGCTATGCCAGGTCGGTTGGTAACCGAAACTACTTTGCATGCTGTCACCGGAAGGTAAGAATTAGAAAGATCACGGTACTATTTTCCGCCCCCGTTGCGCGACTCGGAATCGCCTGCCCAAGGGGAAAACGGGACGACGAGGACGTGATTCTCTCCCAAATTTGGGAAATAGTCGCTAGT
This sequence comes from Paraburkholderia humisilvae, assembly GCF_902859855.1. GTDB lineage: Bacteria > Pseudomonadota > Gammaproteobacteria > Burkholderiales > Burkholderiaceae > Paraburkholderia > Paraburkholderia humisilvae. Next base: position 2,914 of record NZ_CADIKH010000096.1, on the reverse strand, counting down.
GCTTTTCGTTTGTATTGCGTGGGAGTACGGGTTATCTCTCGGCAGCTGACGCTCGCGTGCCGCACTCCCGGACTCAGCGCTTCCCAGCGAGGTCCACTAGAGCGCGGGATCTCCCGGTTCCCGAGCAAAGTGTTTCCGCGCGTGCACGGGGTGCGTCGCTTCCTGTCGCAACTGAAGGCCGAACGCGGCGTCAGGGTGACGACGATTCTCGAATTCACAGTGGGTGCGGCGCAAGTCGATTTCGACGCCGCCCCGCCCTCACGCACGAGTCGGGCATCGCGCTCAAGACGTGGATATTCGTCATGACGCTGTGCTGGTCACGGCATTACCCGTCCTCTGCCGAGTCCGCGCGGCTTTCCTTCCGCGCGCGTAGTCGGCGGCGGCGGCGTTGGGGTTGCCCGTCTTCTTCCGGGCCAGCGCGGTTTTCTGTTCGCGCTCGTAGTCGGCGGCAGTGGCGTTGGGATTGCCCGTTCTCTTCCGGGCCAGCGCGGCTTTCTGTTCGCGTGCGTAGTCTGCGGCGGTGGCGTTGGGGTTGCCCGTCATCTGCCGGGCCAGCGCGGCTTTCTTTTCGCGCTCGTAGTCAGCGGCGGTGGCGTTTGGATTGCCCGTGATCTGCCGGGCCCGCGCGGCTCTCTGTTCGCGCTCGTAGTCGGCAGCGGTGGCGTTGGGGTTGCCCGTCATCTGCCGGGCCAGCGCGGCTTTCTTTTCGCGCTCGTAGCCGGCGGCGGTGGCGTTGGGATTGCCCGTCATCTGCCGCGCCCGCGCGGCTCTCTGTTCGCGCTCGTAGTCGGCGGCGGTGGCGTTGGGATTGCCTGTCCTCAGCCGGGCCAGCGCGGCTTTTCGTGCCCGCGCGTAGTCGGCCGCAGTGGCATTGGGATTGCCCGTCATCTGCCGCGCTAGTGCGGCTTTCCGTTCGCGCGCGTAGTCTGCGGCGGTGGCACCTGCTGCAGTCTTTGCGCCGTTCAGGGCTTTGTCCGGGACTTCCCAAGTGAAACGCTTGAATGTCGTAACCTGCTTTTGCTGCGTGGAAAGATCCGCTGCCGTGCCGGGTGACCGGGATGAGCTCCCACCTTGAACGGCGTCGCTCTCAACCAGGTCCTGGAGCGGTAGGCTGTCCGGGATCCGCTCCCCGATTTCATCCGCGTGGCGTCGCGCATCATCCGCAGCCATCTCGCGTAACACGCTGATGGAATTTCCGACTAATGGATCGTCGGGCGGTATACGCAGCGCAAGGGTCCCGTCCGGGTTCCTGTCTGCGACGTATCTGCCGAGTCCTTCGCCCGCCACGTGCAGAAGCAACACATTGACCGCATGAAATGCGCAATCGCCGTCCGACGGAACGTCATGGAAGCGGCCATCGATCTCCACACCGTAGTGGTCCTGCCGCACAACCAGCCTGCCGGCATAGGGGGCACACGGATCATTCCCGACAGACAGGGAGAACATTGGACCGTCCGCATCAGGCTGCAACAGGACATCAAACCGCATGTTGAAATCCCGGGCAAACATGCCCAACGCGTGCCCCATAACCTGATCGGCGTGTGGGAAGTTCCATTGCCCGGGCTGCCTCAGGCGCTCCGCCGCCTCCAACACGGCTCGCACTCCCGCGGTCGCTGGCGCCGCCGATGCCAACCGCGTGGTAACGGGCTGCTCTGTGCGCGGTGACGCCTCCAAAAACGCGTTGAGATCATCCAAGTCCCACTGAGGCAATTCCCACTGAAGCCCCATCCGGTCGAATGCCAGGGGACTCGACGCGCCCGAATGCCCCCGGGGAGCGTAGTCCAGCGCCATCACCTCTTGGATAAAGAGGTCGCCTTCGCCCGCGGAAGTATCCATCAGCGGCGACGACGCCGTTGCAAAGTCGATTGACAGCGGAGACGGTGTAGGTCCGGGAGATGCGCAGCGCGATCGTGCCTGCAATTGCAGTTCGGCCAGTGCCCTCGAAGAAGGGGGTGCAGCAGATGCGTCAGAAGTGCGCCGGGAACGCAATGCTGGCTGCTGGTCATCGAGCACTTGCGCAGAAGGGCTGACCGGGGATCGTGCATTGATGAGCGACGTGATGTCCATGGGAAGGGAAACCGATCAATTCAATTAACATGTCTTCTTATCACCGGCGATTCCTTCGTTGGTTCGTCACCAGAAATCAATCGCGGCTATCCGAAAAGCTCCTCTTCGGCAGTGCGCATCCTGAGTGAGTTGCCAGCCGCGACGTGAATCGACCATGAACGGACTTTGTTCAGCGAGGTAGATGCAATTTGTTGTTTGCGCAACTATGTCGCCTCGACCTAAAAGGACTGCAGGCCGTCGAAATGGCCACGCCCGAATGGGTCGACTGGGCTTCGCCAGGGTCGCAGAAGCCCGCTATTATCAGCCACTTGTTGTCTGTCGCTTTCCGAGCGCGAGCAGATCGCTCTGCGTGTGCCTAGTGAATGCGTTCGCGGGATTACGCGGTAGCTTTCGTGCATAACGCATCAACGAATTCGCGCGAGGAAAATATCCACTGCGCGCGGTCGCGTTACGCCGCAAAGCCTTGTGGATCGTCACGCCTGCCAATGCCCACGATAACCGTTGCTCATGGGACGCGTTCATAGAAACGCATTCTCCCCTAGCAGGGCCCCACAATCCACAATCCACAATCCACAATCAGTGTAGTTTCGTCTTGAATATCTCGTGATGAAGAGTCCCGTTTTAGCGCGCGACGCAACAGCCTTAAGTCCATTCCGTTATACAGAAGTGTCGTCACCATCGTTGTCGCGTAAGAGGCGCAATGTTTTTGCAGCGACATGAACTTCTCTGAGGCCGAGCCAGATGGTCTTTGCGCCGGGTTCGCCGTCGCCCTTGCGGCCAGGGAAGCCTCCCAGGCGCGCGATCAGTCGCAACACTTCGTTGAGCTTCGGTTGGGCTGACGCTCGGG
>NZ_CADIKH010000095.1 GCF_902859855.1 Paraburkholderia humisilvae | reverse complement strand
CCGAAAAAAGTCGGTACGGTGGCAGACCGCGTGAAGCCCGCCGCGCGGGTTGGCCCGACCACGTACCAGCGCACGCACAGAATAATCACGTCGCGGTTGAAGTGACGGCCTGCGAACAGTTCGTCCAGACTCTTTAGATTGCTCATTGCCGGATGATGAGATCGGGGAAGCAAAACTTTAACCGATTCACCGTCACGAATTGCACCAGAACCGTCGGCACTGCGTTGCAACCCTTCGACCGGAAGTCTGCATCCGGCCGTGGGCTATCTTCTGTGTCCGGGTCTGCCCGGCTTGTCCGGATGCGTCTACCACTACCTGAGCAGGGATCATGCGTTTGAACATCAAGCTACAGTGGATGATCCCAGCGGGACCGAGCATTCCCGGACAGTGAGTGGTGTTCTGGTCGGCATAAGCTCCAATCCACTGGCTCGAGGCGTGCAAAGACGGCATACCCCCACCTGGCGCTACTGCCAACACGATTGTGGCCATGTAATCGCCGCGCTGAGTTACGCAGCGGCAGCGCTCGACTGGTGGACGCGGCTGCAGGCGGTGCAGTGGCCAACCCTTGCTTGGTCGATGGCCGCCACCCGCTTGCGCCAGCAATGACAGGAAACGGATTCAGCGACTTGAATCGGCAAACTACACACGGCCGCTGTCACGAAGAAAGCACCGACGAATTACGCGCAGCAAAACTGCCGGCATCGGCATCGTTTCCCGACTTACGCCTATCCGAATGCCCCCCGTGAATTCATCGAAGGCGAGATGCGGGCACACGGCTTTATGCAGGCATCGCGCTCTGCCGGCAGGATTGGCTTCCGGTGTTCGATCATGCTCAGGGCCAGCAATGGCTGCCCCATTGTCAATGCTCGGTGTGGATGCAACTGAACATCACCCCACCCGGGAGCCGGTCCATCAGATCGATACCACGGCGAAAGAACGGCATATGTCGGGATCTGCGTTCCTCGCGCTCGCTGCCGCGCACGAAATGGCAAACGGTAATTGATGATAGTCCGCCCAATAGACGAGTCATCGGCGGTTGCGGCCCACTTTTACAACTATTTTCTGAACGTAGTCGCGTTTCCCGAGTCAAACTTGACATACGGCGAATAGCCGCGCGGCGCCGCGGTTTTCTTTGCAGTACAACCGGGTTCGTAACGAACCGACATCAATCCGAGAACAACCGCGTCGAGGCCAGGCAGCGATCCAGCGGCGCGCACAGCAGTTTGAGCATGGTAAGCGCAAGCAGGCCGAAGCTCAAAACGACGGCGTCGAACATAAATCTCAAACGCCCAATGCGCCTCAAACCACGGGACAGCGCGTCTGATAAGCGTCAGACGCGCGACTGCTGAAGAGCAGTCAGCAGAAGCCGGCCAAGCGCCGGTTTTTTTTGTCTGGAGGCGTGCGAGAAAAATGCCGGGAGCCGAAACGGAGCGGGGTGACTACATGCGACCGGGAGCGAGAAAGCTGAGGTCCCTTACATCGATCGCGGCGTGGCCGGCGATCTCCGCTACGAAATAAGGCCAGCGACGGGAAAACGGTCCGCCCCGGATCTTGATACGCTCGCCGGGCGCCGCCACGCCGGGAAGTTTGACGTGTCCTTCGAAACGAAACCAGACGTCGAACATGTCCACTTCGATGTGGATACCAAATCAATGTGAAATTCGAAACCGCGATACTCGATTGTTCGTTACATGAGGACCTCCAGCCTCGCACCGCCATACGGCGGGTCGATCAATGGCCGACCGATTCTTCTGGGTCGTTGCGTTCAGACGCCCGAGAATGAGTTTAGACCGCCAATGCCGACGGCCGATGCAAGACGATTTTTAGCGTTTGGCGAAGGCAGGCTTTAACGCGCCCGTTGCCGTTTGGCGCCTGGATTGAGCATCCAAGGACGTTTGCCCGTTCCCCACCCCAATGACGTCAGCGCGCCTCGTGGATTCAAAGAGGCCAGCGTTTCGTCGGCCTTTTCCGCGCTCGTCGTGAGTCGACGAACTGGCGTTTCGTTTGACGCGCCAAAATCCACTAAATAATGCGACCGCCAACAGCGAGCCACTTCCGGGCTTCTCTTATCCACTGTTTGGGTGCTCTTTACGGGATACGGACTGGCATAGCCGGTACTACCGGCACACCACCCTCGGCGCGGGTCTCCTGCAGAGCGCGCCACCTGTTGCTTTCTTCCAGTTCTTCAAGGTTGACTTGATCGCCGATCATCATTTGCTCCTAATATGGAAATAAAACTCTTCGCCGGGGACGAAGGCGTCTGCGCAATTCGCGACGCTCGGTTCTCTTCCAGTTCGTGCATCGCCGCCCGCGAAAAAAAGGCAGCCCGCGTCATATGATGTTCCGTTGCCGCCGCGTCGACGCGATCAAGCAGGGTGTCGAGAATGTTAAACCGGACTTCGACGGCTGTCGAAGACACGCGTGCCAGATCGATTTCGACGAACACCCAAAGTCCATCGCTGCCATCCGCTCTGAGAGCGCGTAGCTCTGTGTCACTGGTTGGTGCGGAGATTGGCTGATCACTACCGTCATATGCCTGTTCGATGAGCCACTGCGCGTTGAGTTCGATTTCTGCGCGGGAACTTCCGATCAGGTCGACTCGCGGAAAATCGGGAAAATGCGCACGCAACTGGGTACTGCTGATGCGATTGACGTAAAGCGGATATTTCATGGTAGGGCTCGATCTTTCCAGCGGACGGATAGGTGTACGTTCGCGACTCACAACTGCGCCGGTTGAATTTTGCCGTCGATAATGTCCTTGCCATATTGCAATGCAAGGTTTAGTGCGTCGACGGATAGAGCGGGATCGGTTCCTGCAAACTGCACCGTATAGCGCCGTGTCCCGGCATTGGAAGACGGTCCAGCACCGATCCTCACGACCGATGCAAAGCGTCTCGACCCTTTGGCATATGGGTCCCGGTGCGGGGGAAGACCTGGTTTGAATAGGCACGCAATTCGTGCCCTCTGTATTCGATGGTTGGAATCGTCATGATAATGTGTTCCTGTTAAGCAGAATTTGAGCGAGTAGACGCTAGCCGCAAACTCTGCTGCCGTAAGCCGTTTGGTCGAACTGGTACAGCGACACCGAAATCCGCACCAACTTCCGTGAAAATGCGGCATACGTATGGCCTTTGTTCGGATAGTTCATGGACGGCGCCACGGCTTGGGCACGGCCATCCCGCCGCCACTCACGTGACGAGAACGCGGACTTCGGCGCAGAGAACGTGAGGGTGAGCCGCCACTGGGGCATTCGAAGGCTCTGGGCTGCCGACGGACAGCCGGAAGAGCGCTGGGTTGACCTGTGTCTGCTAACCGCACAGTAGCGCTTATGGACGGCGCTGCAGCCGCTTGGTGCCAGGACAGTTGCATATCAAACAATTTTGCGGATGAACCCACTGTATACCCTCTGCAGATGAAATACAGCGAATCCGGCACACATAGGAAATATGGTTCTGGTGCAATTCGTGACGGTGAATCGGTTAAAGTTTTGTTTCCCCGATCTCATCATCCGGCAATGAGCAATCTAAAGAGTCTGGACGAACTGTTCGCAGGCCGTCACTTCAACCGCGACGTGATTATTCTGTGCGTGCGCTGGTACCTGCGCTACAAGCTTAGCCTGCGTGATCTTGTCGAAATGATGGCCGAGCGTGGGCTGTCGCTGGCCCACACACCGATCCTGCGGTGGGTAAAGCGCTTCACGCCGGAGTTCGTCAAGCGCTGGAACCGTTTCGGCAAGCCTGCGGGCACGTCGTGGCGCGTCGACGAAACGTACCTGAAAATCCGCGGCAAATGGTTCTACCTTTATCGTGCGGTGGATCGGACTGGACACACGGTGGACTTCCTGCTCAGGGCCAAACGCGATGTGAAGGCAACCAGGGCTTTTTTCAGCAACGCAATCAAACATCGGGGCCAGCCACCCAGGACCATCACGCTCGATGGCTATGCCGCCTCACATCGTGCTGTGCGGGAGATGAAGGCCGCCGGCGTGCTGCCGGAGGACGCGAAGGTCCGATCCTCGCAATATCTGAACAACCTGATCGAACAGGACCATCGCCGCATCAAGTCAAGGACCAATGTCACGCTCGGGTTCAAGCATTTTAGGAACGCTGCGACAACCCTTGCAGGCATCGAGTTGATGCAACGCATTCGCAAAGGTCAATTCAATCTCGCTAAGCTGGGCCTCAAAGATGTCGCTGCGGCCGCCGTCTGGAACGTTGTTCTGTCGATTCTGTAAGGATGCCTATTTATATAAGCAGTATTCTCCTGACCATTTATATTCACCAGAGCCATCCGCACCACTGCAGATTGACATGGCCGCATCATTCTTTCCCCCCGCCGTTGATCCCGCTTCCACTTCTCCAGACCTGCTTGCCCCGTTCGGAGAGTTCGCCACAACTATGTGTCGCGTCGGCCTCGGTACCTTCTACCGCCATCTCGCCGCCAGCTTGTTCCTGTGCCTTCTGTTTCTGCCCGTGGCGCGCGGCCACGGCTTCATCGTGCGATCTGCCTGCGTAATTCAGGGTCATTTTGCCAACTCCTTCACGTAACAGTCCCTCTGACTGGAGGCGCCATCTGGCGCGAGTCATATCCGGGAATACAATCCCAATTGATTGCGTAGCCCAATACATGGTGTTCATCGAGCCAGCGAATCTCCCGCTTTCGCAGAGCGTTGCGCCTATACCGACGCAGATCTGCGACTTACGGTGGCCAATGACGTCGCCGAGAAGTTGCATGTTCATATCCCGGCCAGTCTGGGATGCGCCGCCACGCCTCCGCACCCGCGCGTCGTGTTCATGAACTGAACGGCTAGACGCTGGTTATTCGGGCCGCGGGTGACGAACGTGCGTGTGGACTCCCCATGCTCCCAGCCTTGCCCAGACACGCTTGCCCCAAGATTTCTGCAACAGGTCACCATCCGCATCAATGGCTGTCGTATTCTGCTCCGGCGCGACAGCCGCGCCAGACTCGGTTGCAGGCGCCCCGGCTTCTCTCCGTTTCCTGTTTTCCGCCATTTCTACCGTGTCCACCTGGTCATCCGTCATGCTGCTCTCCCACTTTTATGAAAATCGGTCCGAGTAGTGGCTTTTTGGGCTGTGTCGGGGACGGTGAAGGGACTGCTCATCGAATGGTGTTTCAAGTTCATGGGATGCCGGGGACCTGACGCAGACTGGCCGTCTCACGTGATCTTATTTCGTCGCTGCGCCGGCGGTCTTTGAGGCAGGGGTGTGCAGACTGATAGCCGCCAGGACACTGTCGGTCAGGTGGATGCCGACGAGTAACTCAGACGGATCATCGCCATCAGAACCGAGGGACTAATGTCGCTTCTTTCACAGGTGGTCCGGGCGTCCAGCAAGATCCGGAGCTGGCAGATTCCGGCGCACTCCCGCGACACAGCCACAGCTTATGAAATTGAATACCGGTTCTGCGGACCGTTGACATACAGCTTTTTCGCGATTTCGAGGATCTTTTCACGACCCTGGTCGAAGGCACCGAGTATCGACCGCTCATCGGATCCCACGCCAGGTTGCAGATTTCTTAGCATGGCGTCGTCGACCAGGAAGGTGATTTCGCGCGAATTGTCGTATCCCCAGAAACACACACAATGCCGGGAAGCATCGTAGCTCCGGCTGGGGTTGGGGAATTGAAGTGCCACGATCAGCCCGTAACGCCCGTGGCCACGTAGCGCCACTTGCTAGCATTGGAGTCGATGGCGGCGTAACTGGCGCGCCTCTTTTCCGCTCGCAAAGCGTCCGCTGTATCGATTGCGTGAGCACGCGTCCTGCGCTCGATGGAATACTCGCTTTCGCTGCTAGTCGTGAAAGTGGTGGATTTAATTGGCGATCGCATCATGGAGCCCGGAGATGGAGGTCGCTCAAGGCGACCGACTCTCTCACTGTATACCCTTTGGGTGGTCCTACAGTCTTTTCTTGTCTGAACCAGGGAGTGTAAGCGATAGGGAGGCCACTGAAGCTTATGAGGGACCGAATCCAGCCTGGAGCAGACGGTCCCGCTCGTCAGACGCTCGCCAGCAAGGTGGCCCACGGAGCGACGGTCGCAATCATTGCAACAGGGCGGTTCTCGCGATTCAGCGCGCGCCGGTTTTCTTTGCCCTGTGATACGCATTCTCCCCCACGCGAGGCGTACACTGAATCGCAAGGCGCCAGGACGGCGCCTATATCACGCTTTCAGCCGCATCCTCCCCGATCCGAGATCCGCTGCTAACCGCGTTGGGCGGGCATTTCCATCATAGAAATCTGAACGAGGAGCAATGTCGTGCTAGTCAGAGACGTAATGAGCGAGCCAGTCTGCGTGCAGGCGGAGGAAACTCTCGATACTGCCGCCCGCAGGCTGAAGAAAGAAAATATCGGCGCTCTGCCGGTATGCCAGCACGACTGCGTTATCGGAATGATCACGGATCGCGATATCACGATGCGTGGGGTCGCCGATGGACGCAATGTCGCCGAGATGACAGTACGCGAGGCGATGTCGGCCGAGATCCTTTTTTGCTTCGGCGACGATACGACCGAAGAAGCCGCGCGGATCATGCGGGAGAACCACGTGCAGCGTCTGGCCGTTCTCGATCGTGCTGACAAACATCTCATCGGTATCGTGTCGATGACCAGGTTAAGCGGTGGCGCCTCGGAGCGCCGACCCTACGAGGTGATCTTCCATAAGACGCTTTTTGATCACCAGGGGCATCCGCATCACGGTGAGTTGATGCGCATTGCAGTGGCCCAAGGCACAAAAGAACAGGCAATTGCGACGGCAACTCGTCAGTTTGAAGAGATGAAACAGGTCAAATCCTGGAATCAGCTCGCTAACGGATACGACGTCATCAGCGTTCATGTCGATGCACGAGGTGCAACAGTCGAACAACGCGAGCCGACCTCGGAAAGAGAAGCCCGTATCTTGCGAAGGGCGCGGGAAATATGGGAGCGTGAAGGTACCCCGGAAGGACGCGATAAGGAGATCTGGGGACACGCTGCAGGCGAGATCGACCACGAGGACCGCGTTCCGGGATGACGGGCCGTACGACAAAGACGAACGGCCAATCATACTCACGTGGTGTACGCTTTCCTGAATCAATGAGCACCCAATAATCTTCCGGGCCGGTACGGCACCGTACCGACTTCCCCCCAACATACGCGCAGCGTCGCCGTAGGCCTGCAGTGTTTCCCAAGCGCAGCGACCCAGGCAGTTTCGCGTGACCGGGCGTCCCCGACCGACTCGTCCGCCGTCCCCGAATGGCGCCAGGAACGGCCATCGCGAGATCCATCCGATCCCGTGGATTGCTTTGCCATGCCCGACGCAGCGGGGCCCGCGGTCATCACGCTGCGCGACAACATATTGAAGTTACCTGGCAATTCTCTGCCTGGTCAGATTGCGCACGGCTACTGGCTGCGCCGAAGCGCTGCAACGAATAGCCGAAAAACATCTATAGAGCACGCGTGAAAGCGTGCGAGGGACACGAAATGTCAACTACCGAATCAATTCTGGAGGAGCCGCAGGCCTTCCTCCCACACGCCAGCGTGGCGGCTTACGCCGCGATCTCCGGCATGGATGCCTACCGCGCGCTGGTCGCCGAGGCAGAGCGCGACTACCCGGCATTCTGGGCTCGTCTCGCGCGCGAAACACTGCAGTGGAAAACGCCGTTTTCTTCGGTTCTCGACGAATCGCGTGCTCCGTTCTATGAGTGGTTCAGAGACGGCACGCTGAATGCGTCGTACAACTGCCTCGACCGCCATGTCGAAGCAGGCAACGGTGATCATGTCGCCGTGATCTTCGAAGCCGACGACGGTACCGTCACGCAAGTGACGTATCGTGCGCTGCTTGAACGAGTGTGCCGCTTTGCCAATGCGCTGCGAACCCGTGGCATAAAGAAGGGCGATCGCGTGGTGATCTATATGCCGATGTCGATCGAAGGCATTGTGGCCATGCAGGCCTGCGCCCGTATCGGCGCGACCCATTCAGTCGTATTCGGCGGCTTCTCGTCGAAGTCGCTCAATGAGCGGATCGTCAATGTGGGCGCGGTTGCGCTGGTCACCTGTGATGAACAGATGCGCGGCGGCAAGGCGTTGCCGCTGAAGAATATTGCGGATGAAGCCCTCGCGATGGGCGGCTGCGAGGCGGTGAAGAGCGTGATCGTTTATCGGCGCACGGGCGGCAAGGTCGCCTGGCACGAAGGACGCGACCTGTGGATGCACGAACTCACACAAGCCGAGGAGGGCACTTGCGAGCCGGAATGGGTCAACGCAGAACATCCGCTCTTCATCCTCTATACGTCCGGTTCGACCGGCGTGCCGAAAGGCGTGCAGCACAGCACCGGCGGCTTCCTGATGTGGGCCGCGCAAACCATGAAGTGGACTTTCGACGCCAAGCGCAGCGATGTGTTCTGGTGTACCGCGGACATCGGCTGGATTACCGGTCATAGCTATATCGCGTATGGTCCGACGGCGATTGGGGCGACTCAGGTGGTGTTCGAAGGCGTGCCGACCTGGCCGAACGCCGGCCGCTTCTGGCAGATGATCGCGAAACACCGCGTGACGGTGTTCTACACAGCGCCAACCGCGATCCGCTCGCTGATCAAGCTGGCCGAATCCGATCCGAAGGTGCATCCGGACCGTTTCGACCTGACGACACTGCGTCTGCTGGGCACGGTCGGCGAACCGATCAACCCGGCTGCGTGGACGTGGTTCTACGAGCACGTCGGCCACAGCCATTGTCCTGTCATCGACACCTGGTGGCAAACCGAAACGGGCGGTCACATGATCGCACCGATGCCGGGCGCCACGCCGCTCGTGCCGGGTTCGTGCACGCTGCCGCTGCCGGGCATCATGGCCGCGGTGGTCGATGAGACCGGCCGCGATGTGCCGAACGGACAGGGTGGCATTCTCGTCATCAAACGTCCATGGCCCTCGATGTTGCGCAACGTATGGGGTGATCCGGACCGTTACACGAAGAGTTACTTCCCTGAGGAACTCGGCGGCAAGCTCTATCTCGCGGGTGACGGTGCGGTACGTGACGAGGACACCGGCTACTTCACGATTACCGGGCGTATCGACGACGTGCTCAACGTGTCGGGCCACCGGCTCGGCACGATGGAGATCGAGTCGGCACTCGTCGCCAATCCGCTGGTTGCGGAGGCCGCCGTCGTCGGTCGCGCTGACGATACGACCGGCGAGGTTGTCGTCGCGTTCGTGGTGTTAAAGGGCAAACGGCCAACTGGCGACGACGCGATTGCAATCGCGAACGAACTGCGCGCATGGGTGGGCAAGGAGATCGGGCCGATTGCGAAACCGAAGGAAATCCGCTTCGGCGAGAATCTGCCTAAAACCCGTTCCGGCAAGATCATGCGGCGTCTGCTGCGCTCGCTGGCGGCCGGCGAAGAGATCACACAGGACGTATCCACGCTGGAAAATCCGGCGATTCTCGATCAGCTCGGGTGACCTCTCGCGAAGCTCGCGGCCTTCCCCGGATCGCTTTTCATCTTCAGGAGCAGGCCATGGCCAGCGCACCGATCCGAACTACACTTGCGAACCCTGCGCCACTGGGTCTCGCTGGCTTTGCATTGACGACGTGGCTGCTGAGCATGATCAACGCCGGCTGGTTTTCGGGCGAGTCGATGGGCCTCGTGCTCGCCTGCGCACTCGCTTACGGCGGGACTGCGCAGGCCATTGCCGGCATCATGGAGTTGCCGCGCGGCAATACGTTCGGCGCGACCGCCTTTCTCAGCTATGGGGCTTTCTGGTGGTCGTTCGCACTGTTCGTGCTGTTTCTGCATGACAAGGTGCCGGCCGCGTTCGTCGGCTGGTACCTGTTCCTGTGGGGGACGTTCACGTTCTATATGTGGCTGGCCACGTTCCGCTCGCCGCGCGCGTTGCAGGCCATCTTTCTGGCGCTGTGGATCACGTTTGGTCTGCTGGCCGGCGGCGAGTGGACCGGTTCGGTCATCTTGCGCATGGCGGGCGGCTACCTGGGACTTGTGACGGCGGCGCTCGCGTTCTACCTCTCGGCGGCCGATGTGATCAATGAGGTGCACGGTCGAGTCGTCCTGCCGGTTGGCGAACCACGGGTGTTCAGTCGACACGCTGTGGCGCTCTGATCGTCCAATGGGGTATCGGCTGCAGATTGTTTCGGCCCAGGAGAATGAGTGTGGCATCTGCCGTTACGCCCGTGCCGATCATGGAAGCGGTAAGCCAGCCGGATGGAATGGTCAGGACCGGTCTGAGCGGCAGTGAAGCGCGCCGCAGGCGCGCCGAGTCGGGCACGAACACGCTCCCCGACACGTCGCCAAGCACGTGGCGCATGGTGCTGGAGAAGTTCTGGGCACCGGTGCCGTGGATGCTTGAGGCCGCCGTGATCTTGCAGTGCGTGCTCGGCCGCTTCGTCGAGGCCGGGATCATTGCAGGACTGCTGGTGTTCAATGCCGTTCTGGGCGTTTTGCAGGAGAGCCGGGCACAGGCGACGCTGGCCGCATTGAAGTCGCGCCTGGCGATGAACGCCTCTGTACTACGCGACGGAACATGGTCGATCGTTCCGGCGGCGGATCTTGTCAAGGGCGACGTCGTCAAGCTCTCGCTCGGCGGTGTGGTGGCGGCAGATATGCGGATCGTGTCCGGCAACGCACTGCTCGACCATTCGATGCTGACGGGCGAATCTGTACCGATCGAAGCAACGTCCGGCACGCAGACTTTCGCCGGAGCCCTCGTGCGGCGCGGCGAGGCGTTGGCGCTCGTGACCGCCATCGGTGCGAATACGCGCTTCGGCCAGACAGCGGAGCTGGTGCGTACCGCGCATGTGGCGAGTTCGCAGCAAAAGGCCGTATTGCTGGTGGTCCGCAATCTCGCGGCGTTCAGCGTGACCGTGATCGCCTTTCTGGTGTGCTACGCGTTATATCTGCGCATGCCGCTCGCCGACATCGTGCCGCTGATCCTGACAGCGGTGCTGGCGTCTATCCCCGTTGCACTGCCAGCCACTTTCACGCTGTCGGCTGCGCTCGGCGCGCGAGCGCTTGCGGCGCAGGGTGTGTTGTCGACCCGCCTGTCCGCCGTCGACGAGGTCGGCACCATGGACGTGCTGTGTGCCGACAAAACCGGCACGCTAACCTGCAATGCGTTGAGTGTAAGCACGGTCGCGCCGATGCATGGTTTCGACATAAGCCACGTGCTCACGTTGGCGGCGCTGGCGAGCGCTGAAGGCAATCAGGATCCTGTCGACCAGGCGATCCGCGACGCGGCGTCGCGTATTGCGCATACCACCGCGGCCGGCGTGTTGAAGCTTGCCGCGCTAAAACCGTTTGATCCGTCGACAAAGACATCCGAGGCGACCGTGACCGATCCATCGGGGAAGATCCAGCGTATCGTCAAGGGGGCATCCGCGGTCGTCGTCTCGCTGTCGCAAGCTTCGCCGACCGCGCAGGCACGGGCGGCAGAACTCGAAGGTCAGGGCCTGCGTGTATTGGCAGTCGCGGCGGGCGCGACCGATGCATTGCAACTGGTCGGCCTCGTCGCGCTGAGCGACCCGCCGCGGGCCGATTCTGCGGCGCTCATCAAGGAGTTGCACGGGCTTGGGGTGCGTGTCGTGATGGTAACGGGCGACGCACCGGCCACGGCCGCGATCGTCGCGCAGGCGATCGGCCTCACCGGTCCGACTTGCCCGGCGGGCTACGTCCCCGATCAGGTTGAACCGCAGGCATTCGCCGTGTTTGCTGGTGTTCTGCCGGAAGACAAATACAAACTTGTCAAGGCATTCCAGCAAACCGGCCACACCGTCGGCATGTGTGGCGACGGTGCCAACGACGCGCCCGCGCTGCGCCAGGCGCAGATCGGTATCGCAGTCTCGACGGCGACGGACGTGGCCAAGTCGGCGGCCGGCATGGTGCTCACCGAAGCGGGCCTCGGCGGCATCGTCATGGCTGTCAAGGAAGGGCGCCTGACGTTCCAGCGTATCCTCACCTACACGCTGAATTCAGTCCTCAAGAAGATCGCGACTGCCTTCCTGCTGGTGATCGGTCTCCTGATAACCGGTCACGCGATTCTGACCCCGCTGTTGATGGTGATTCTGATGATCGCGGGTGACTTCCTTGCGATGTCGCTCACGACCGACCGGGTCGAACCGTCCCCGTTGCCGAATGCCTGGCGCATCTCGAACCTGACCGTCGTCGGTGTGTTCATCGGCCTGGCTCTCGTGACGTTTTGCAGTGGCGTGCTAGCTATCGGCAAGTTCGCGATGGGCCTGAATATTGACGCCTTGCGCACGCTGACCTTTGTGGTCCTCGTATTCGGTGGGCAGGCCACGTTGTACGCGATTCGACATAGGCGGCGCATGTGGGGCACGCGGCCGAGCGTGTGGATGGTCGCTTCTTCGGTTGCCGATGTACTGATCGCCGCCGGTCTTGCGATGGGCGGAATCGCGATGGCGGCACTCCCCCCGGAGTTGATTGGTGGACTACTAGCGGCGACCGTGGTGTTCGCGTTCGCGCTCGCCGCAGCCAAAATTCCCGTGTTTGCGCATCTGAAGATCAGTTAGGTAGTTGGCAAACCGCGGGTGTCGAACACTAACCGCGTTGATTATGCGCGAGGCAAAACGTCATGAGCCTGTCAGGAAAAGTGGACGGCGGCGGCTGGACCGTCACGGCTTGCGCGCGCGAAAGCGGCGCTGAATTCGACTGTCTGATCGGTACGAGCATTGCTGCGCAAGACGGTCTGGTCGTGCGTGAATTCACGCACGACCAGATCTTCAGCACGCCGCAGGAGGCGGTACTGGAAGGCCTGAGAGCAGGCATGTCGTGGGTGGGCCTGACGACGTCGAATACGATCGGCGTTTCCTAGTGGCGCCGTATTTCCCGGCGTGCCAACCAGATGCCGGGCAGCATCGGCAGCCAGAACGTCAGGGCGCGCAGCAGAAGAGTGGCGGCGAGCGCGGCTTCCACCGACACGCCAAGCAAACTCAGCATCCCCACGGAGGTCGCTTCGAAGGTTCCCAAGCCGACCGGAATGGGACCGATAGTGGCCACCATCGACGCGATGATGAAGCTCACGAACACGACCCAAAGCGGCGGTACTTCGCCGATCGCATTGAACGCAAGCCAGAGCGTCAAGGCATCGAAGACGAAGATGGCCAGTTGTAGTCCCACTGTCTGCAACAGCAGGCGCGGGCTGCGCAGCAGGTGACCAGGCGCATCGGTCAATTCCTGAAGCAGCGTAGTGACGCCCAGGCACTTGCTGAGCCATGCAATCGGCGCACGCTGGCCCCATTGTTTGAGGCCCAGCACGGCAGCCGGAACCGCCACCGTCATGGTCACGAAGATCGCCACGCCGGCGATCAGCGGCACGTTCAGCCGATGCTGAAGCCACAGCACGCCGGCGCTTACGAGCACCACGAGCAGGTAGGCGACGTCGTACGACACCATGCCGACCAGCATGGCGGCCATCGCGATCCCGGCAGGGACTTGCCGGCCGGTCAAGCCTCGCACCACGAGCATCGTGCCGCTGATGCCGCCGCTCGGTAGCACCTGATCGGTAAACACCTTGGCGATGCCGAGTGGAATCAGGGCGCGCAGAGACAGGGGATGTCCGGCCTGGCGCAATGCGTTGCGCCATACGAATGCCGCGCTGACATAGGTGCAGGACTGAACCGCAAGCGCGACCAGCATCCATCCGGGACGCGCCGAGCGTATCAGTTCGGTCATCTTTTGCAGCGAACCGAGGTGAAGCACCACCAGAATGACGGCGAGAAAGCCCATCAGTCCCACGATCCAGAACATCAGTGAGCGCATCCGCGATGTTTTGCCGAGCAATCCGGGAGCGATGTGCACGAGGCCGGTTTCGGCGACAGGCCTCGTCTCAGGCAGCCGCGCGTCGCTTGCCGGCATAAGCGGGGTGCGCGCGGAGCGGATTTGCGGAGTGCCCATTGGATGAGATGCGATTGAAGGTGCTGCAAAAGTTCGAGCCAGGGCGGCGGGCATCACTTCGCCTGCCCGCCGGAGTGCTTTAAAAGCACGTTGCTCGCGAGCGCGTGCGATGTCGGTACGGTGCCGTACGCGGTCGGGTCAACCCGCGCGGCGGGCTTCATGCGGTCTGCCACCGTACCGACTTTTTTCGT
>NZ_CADIKH010000094.1 GCF_902859855.1 Paraburkholderia humisilvae | reverse complement strand
TCGCTCGCAACAAGCTCAAAAGCGCTCAGCACCGACCTTCGATCATCGCCGCGTGCTGGATTCAGGCAACCTTGTGGTGACGTCATGATTTATGGAAAGGTCAATAGTAGGCCCGTGTGCTGATAGTAGGTGAGATTGGTGCGAATCCAGCGAGCCGCAATTGAGCAGGCGAGATCGCGATAACCGTATCGCCGTAGCCCTTGAACCGCGATGTATTGCATTGGTGCCCAACCATTGGGAAAATCCCATTGCTGGCCGGTTCTGTTCAGCGTAATCGCAAGTCCTCCTTCTCGCAGCAGCTCGCTACGTAGCGTCGATGAAACGCGATTCGCCTGGTCGCGGGTAGCCACGCCCATGTACAGCGGATAGGCGGTCGCAACGGTTAGCCGGTGCGTCAGTTCGCGACGAGCAAAGTGATAGTCGCCGAACGCCTGTAGTGAAGGATCCCAGAGATAGTTGCGGATGGCATTGGCGCGATTGATCGAGCGACGAACGAAGTTTTCCGCGTTAGTTGCATCTCCAACCACGCCGCATGCGTGCGCAAGGGTGCACTCGAGGTCGAAAAGCAAGCAGTTCAGATCGACTGGCAGCAAGGATGCGGTTTCGATTGAGCCAAGCGTCTGTCCGTCTTCAAACCAGCGTGAGCTGAAATCCCAGCCGGATTCAGCGCCTGCACGTAGGTTGCGCCAAAGATCGCCGGAGTCGCGCGCGAACGTGCGCCGTGCTGTCCCGACGTCCTCGCGCCAAGACTCGTCACGGGGCGTTGCGCGATCGTCCCAATACCGGTTCAATAAGGTACCGTCCTTAAGACGCACCACGCGCCGGCATGCTTCGCCCGGCGGCAGCCCGGCTTCGCCGTTCATCCAGTACTCGTATTCGCGCTTCAGTTGTGGAAGATAACCGGCATAAACTCGGTCTCCATCCATTTCCGCAACCAACTGCACCATCTTCGCAAACCATGGGGGCTGCGAGCGGCTCAGGTAATAGGTACGATTTCCATTAGGAACGTGCCCATACTGCGCAATTAGTGACGCAATATTGTTGAGCATGGACCTCACAAGGCCATTGCGCCCACTTTGCCCGAGTCCTAGCATAGTAAAATAGGAATCCCAATAATAAATCTCATCAAACCGGCCACCCGGTACAACATACGGATTCGGCAATGCGAGCAATGAAGAATCGATGCGCTGTTTCCGGGGTTCGCGATATAGCTCGTCCCACAGCGCGTGAACATGAGTAAGCAACGATCTCGGTGACGAACGATCCGATTTGCTGACGGAGGGGCTATTTATCGTGAAATGATCCCCAACAAACGCTTTCAGATCAAATCCGGGCTGGTGCTTTTCCCGCTCATATGCGGATACGATGACTGCGGGTTCCTCAATGGGATCCATGTCTGGAAAAGACTTGCTATCCTGAAATATATGCGCGGACTGCACGTGAAAAAACAGCGGACCATACTGGTCTGACGGCGTTAAGGGCAATTCCCGGATGTGCTGAAGTTGTGCTTCTGACTCTCGTACGTCGAAGTTATCCATGTGTGTTTCCCCGTGACAGGCAAGGTGCGGACGGCTCTGGCCAACACTCATGGAATATTGGCCAGAATCGGAACTCAGTCCATCCGTGAACTCTCTAAAGCCTTTAAGGTCGCCGCTCTCACAGCTTGCATGCGCCATTGGTCCGCGAAGCAAGCATGCGCTTGTCGTTGACGTCCTCACTCAAGAATTTTCCAGGGCATTTCCGCAACGTCTCATTTCCATCTTACGGAAATGTGAGCCTCACTTTGTCAAGAACTGTCAAGCAGAATGCTTGATCAGGTGCGCGGCAAACCTCGCCCCTCAGGGCTGAGCTTTACACACAACTTATGGACCTGAGTTAAAGATGCGGAACATCTCCGTGATTTCGTGCAAGACGAGGAAACCTCGCCAGATGACGGTGGCGCCGGGGGGTGGATCTTGACGGCGATTCAGGTAGCCGCCCAGGGTGGCAATCCATCGTATCGCCTGGTGCAGAGACGGCACCGTGTCCGGTGGTCGGGTGGTTCGATGTACGCGGCAATACAGGGCTTGCCATTCGACGGGTTGAAGGACTACTTCACAAGGCAGGTCACCGTCCAGCTGAGCCAGCAGCGTGGCGTAGAGGATACGCCAGGCAATCACCGCGAACAGGGAGGTGGCCCGGACAAAGCGTTCGAGCGTGCCGAACTGGCGAGCCTCGATGCGGCAGCCGCTCTTGAGCACCCGGTGCCAGGTCTTGATCGTTCAGCGCCGCGCAGTGTATCGCTGCAGTTGCTGCACGAGAGTCTTCGTACTCTACGCGCAAGCCGACCATCTGGAGCTGCAGGTGCGTCAGCTTGTTACGAGGCGCGAGGAGCTGAAAGCCGTGACCGACGCCCTTACGCCGGCGCCGGAGGAACTGGGGTTGCGCGGCGAATCCAAGGACGCAGGTAGTCCTGTTGTTTTCCGCCGAATTAGACCGGGGTTTGTGGTTAGGCGGCTCGCGCCTAGGCACTTGCGGGCGAGATGGAAATAGAGCCTCTGTTCAACGTTCTCAAGGACGGCTGTCAGGTCGAAGAGCTGCAGCTCGGCACGATTGAGCGACCCGAGCGTGCGTTGGCGTTGTTTCTGGTGGTGGCCTGGAGGGTGGCTCATTTTATAAGCATAACCCGTAGCCCGTGGCAGTCTGCTAGGCAAGTTTGAAATCAAGGGTGGGTCTATATAGAAGATATCCTAATGATGTTCAAGGAGAGAAACTTTCTTTGCGATGATCAACGACCTTACCTTTGACATGAACGGTGCCTGTGGATCGTTCTTGCATTCTTCCACGACAGTCTCGCTGACTGGATGTGCCGTATCGACAACGAAGGTGTCTGTTTCTCTCACGCCTAACTTATCAACGCCGGCTACCCAGTAGACGAGGGCGGGTTGATACGCCTCGTCTACCACAGTAAAGTCCGCACATGACATTCTTGCAGGGCTCACTTTGACTTCTCGCGCTTGAACGGCAGCAACAGAAAACGTACACACCAAAGCTATAAGTACATTCATGATTTTCATAGAATCTCCGGGTCAGCTGTGAAGAGGTTTCGCCCCGCTGGTCTACGAGTTGGCCGAAGGCCCTCACTAGAGTGCGCGTCACACCGCTCAATCGGGGGAGGGGCTGCACGGCCCGTCAGTCGCAAAATGGCTGCGAAATCAGCGTGTAGTGAGTCTCTTTGTACACAACCCTGTGTCGCAAGTAAACTAAGAGTCTGCAGAGATTATATTTGGCGAACTTTGCATGTGATGGTTCTGGCGGTGCCTGGAAAAGTGATGTTATGTTAATGACATATGCGGCAGCACGTGCAACCGTGAAAATTTCACGTGTGCATCGTTGAAAAGGTTACTGTCCCGGGCTCCCATGCAGTTAAACTTCGCGGCGGAGTTGGCTTCGCACTTTCCACCTCTTCAAAGCCGATATGCCGCTTCATGACCATGGTCCGGTCCGTAAGCTTGTTCCTACAACGTCCCTCGGCCATATCTGGGATAGCCGACGAGTCGAATCAACGTTTCCCTAACGCGACCGCATCGACAAAATCACATATCGTCAATTCACGAAATCTAACGTTAAATATTATATATTCAATAAATTTACGATTTTTTCTGAGATAGCCCAGAGATATGCCGTGAATTAGCGTGCTTTCATGCTGTATTTTTCACGCGAATTGATTCAATTTGGTCCAAAAATTTCTGGAGCGAGGTCAGTTACGTGAGTATTTTTCTGGTGATTTTATGGGATTTAGTGTCGATTTAATCGGATTTGGCGCATTTAAGGAGTCTGGCGATCGCCTGCGTTACGTAAGATGATCTGCCAGAACATTCGCAGGCCAAGATTTCCAACGACATCACGAACGGACTCTGCTCCGAGCGGAGCGTTCGTAGCGAGGCAAATCTTCTCGCCACTATGGCAACCAATGCACACAAGGGCAATGCCGTAGGCTGTGCCGTCAAGACCAATTCGTAGAGACAGGCGTTCGCGTATGACGGCTGTCAAATGTGTGGGGAGAGCGCAGCGTGGCCGCCCGAAAACCGGTGCCCGACCAGCGGTGGGTGTAAATTTCGCGTGGAAGTTGGGCGTGATGTTAACCATTACCTCGCTGCTCACCGCGCCAGTTCGCGTGGGCGCTACACTGTCGGCACTGCAGAAGGACATCGTGACGCTGGCCAACGATCCGCAGACCGTGTCCTATCTCGGCAAGACGGTGCCACCGGCAATGCAGAACCTTAACATGCTCTTCGAGCAGGCTGGTGGCATCCCTGAGTCGCTTCAAACGTCCGGTAGTGAAGAATCTCCCAAATCGGTTCAAGGCAGCCGGCGTACTGTCCGCGATGGAGTGGAAACAGCTAAGACCGTAACAGACAAAATTAAGAAGGCACGCGACGTAGCTAGCCAAGCGAAGACGATTACAGGACAACTTGCCAAACTCACCGGGTCCACAGGTACAGAGCTTGCCGAACGCGCGGCATCTCGCGTACTTGGAGCGACTGCTCGTACCGCCGTTCGTGTTGTGGCTGGCGGGCTGAGCGCCACCATGGAAGGGCTGGCGCTTACCGGTCCTGTTGGATGGATTGCTGACGCGGCTCTGGCCATACCGGACATGGTGCTGGGCGTAATGTGGCTTGTGGATACGATCCAAAAGGCGCAACATCAGGCTGAGTTCGCTGATAATGCAAATCCGACGCTTGAGCAGTTCGGTATTCCGTTACCAAAATAGGCTCATTTTTACTGGCTGAATATAATGATCAGGCTGATTTTTGATCGTAGCGATGAAGTGACCAACTTCGTTGCGGCCATGACTGGGGAAGCCCGATACGATAACTGCACGACAATCGGACTTGAGAAGGGTGGACAAATCGTCGCTGGCGTTCTCTACCAAGGGCACAACGGGCCCAATGTGTTGATGCATTTCTCGCTTCAAGGATCGCGCCACGTGATTACGCGCGCGTTCGTTTGTGCGGCGTTTATGTATCCCTTTCAAGTACTAGGATGCAACCGTGTGACTGGGCTCGTGCGCACCGACAACCTCGAGGCGCAACGGTTGGACCAACATCTCGGATTCGTCCGAGAAGGTGTTATGCGGCAAGGCGCACGAGACGGAACAGACTTCATCATGTACGGTATGTTGCGACAGGAATGTCGTTTTTTGCGCGGTCGTTATTTGCAAGCTCTGCTGACCGAACTGGATGGGCGAGCCGACGCGTTCGTCGGCATTTCCGCTTGAGTCACTTCGTTAAATTGCATACTTGTCAGCGCATACGGCGGTTTGGATCGTGGTAACCAAAACGACATCGCAGCAGTAAATATTATATCCCGCAAGATGTTTCCGGCTAGTGTGCCGTGCCTCTAAAATATCTTGAATAATATAATTGAACGGTTTGGCTTTCATCGGATTTGCGGGGGAAACCCGGAGGCCTTCAGGCCGGGAATGGATATCGCGGTGTGCGCAGCACGCCCTTCTCCCGATTGCTAAAAGCTACCTCATCTAAATGGCCTCACATAAACGCATGAGAAGATGTGCGAATGAATAGCAAACGCGTACCGATTCCGGTTCTACCCGACGCCCCGGGCAGGAAGCGATTCTTGCCCGGACGTTCGACTGCGCGCTTTGCGTACAACCACATGCTCTGGCTGCGCACCGATGCCTGGTATCAGCGGCAGAAGCGTGTTGGCTACCATAAGACCTCCGCAGCGCTTACGGCGCTCGGGAAGCCCCCCGGACATGCATGACTGAATGAAGTGTCGAGCGTGCCTGTGCTGCAGGCGCTGCGGCACTTGCACACCGCATCGCCAATTTCTTTTCCAGAAGCAGGCGAAGTATCCAAACTTTCCGGCGCAAGGATGGCGTCCAGTCAGCCGGGTACACGGCGAGCGCCTTCAAGTGGGATCGCTCCTCTCTGAAGCTCGCGAAGATGGACGCGCCGCCTGCAATCCGGCGGTCGCGCACGTGGCTGAAGGGCGTGAAGCCTACGACGGTCACGGTGTCCATGGACACCGCCGGCTGATTCCATGTCTCGATCCTATGCGACGACGGGGTATAGCCAAAGAAGAAGGCGAAGAGGCAGGTCGGCATCGACATTGGACTGACCCACTTCGCAATACTCTCGACGGGCGAGAAAATCGCCGCGCCGGACACGTTCCGCAAGAACGAATCGAAACTCGCGAAGTCGCGACGCCGACTCGCGAAGAATCAGATCGGCTCTGCCAACCGCAGGAAAGTGAAGCTGAAGGTGGCAAAACTGTATGCCGAGGTGGCAGGCACCCGCTGGGACTTCCTGCGTAAGCTTTCGACCCGGCTGATAAACGCGAACCAGGTGATCACCGTCGAAAGCCTTGCCGTCAGCAATATGCAGAAGAACAGCATGCTCCCATAGTCAATCAGCGATGCAAGCTGGCCCGAGTTCGTGCGGCAACTGACGTACAAAGCCGGGAGGTTCGGGGCGCACGTTGATCGGTATCGAGCGCTGGTATCCGTCCAGCAGGCGATGCAGCGACTGCGGGCATATCGTAGCCGGGATGCCATTGAACGGTCGCGAATAGACGTGCCTGGAATGCGGGTCCGTCCACGAGCGCGACGTGAATGCCGCTCGCAATGTTCTGGCTGCCGGACTGGCAATGTCAGCCCATGGAGAGAGCGTAAATCCCATGTCTCATTGGGGCGATGTCGGGTTTTATTAAGTGAGGTGGGAATCACCTATTTTCAGGGATCCTTCAGGGAGGGCAGCAGTCAAGCACACGATGTCCCAGTACACTGCTACGGTCGCAAAACGCCATTCTCTCCGGCGCGGTGGCGTAGAATGCACGAACTTCATGCTGGTGCGTTGGTCACGAGCCTTGCCCGCGTGTTGCATCCTGTCCGACAATCCGAAGTGACTCAATCATGCTGACCGAACATGACATCCGTCGGCTCGACGCGCTTTACGCGGCGCTCGAGCAGGCCACGGAACGCTTCCTGGGCTACCCTGTCTCCAAAGACTTCGAGATGGCGCCGCTCGAGCGGTTTCTCCGCTTTCCGATGAACAACCTTGGTGACCCGTTCGTGGAATCGACCTTTGCCGTTGGCACCCGCGGGTTCGAGTGCGAGGTTGTGGACTTTGTTGCCGACCTCCTGCGCGCTCGCGCTGGCGAGACTTGGGGTTACGTCACCAATGGCGGTACTGAAGGCAATCTTTACGGCCTCTACCTGGCCCGCGAGCTGTTGCCCAACGGCGTCGTTTACTTCTCCGAGGACATGCATTACTCGGTAGTGAAGAACATCCACTTCCTCGGCTTGCGCTCGATCATGATCCGCAGCCAGCCGAACGGCGAAATTGACTACGAGGATCTTGCGGAGACTCTGCGCATCAACCGTGACAAGCCCGCGATTCTTTTTGCCAATGTTGGCACAACGATGACCGAGGCGCGTGATGACATCGTCAAGATCAGAGACATCCTTGACCAGTTCGCGATTCGAGATCGTTACATTCACTCGGACGCGGCGCTTTGCGGCGGCTTTGCGCCGTTTCTCGAGCCGCGTCCCGCGTTCGATTTTGCCGACGGCGCCGACTCGGTCTCGATTAGCGGCCACAAATTTTTTGGCTCACCGATGCCGTGCGGTATCGTGATCGCGCGCAAGCGACACGTTGAGCGAATCGCGCGCTCTATCGGCTATATTGGCTCGCTGGACACGACCATCACCGGTTCGCGCAATGGCTTTACGCCGCTTGTACTCTGGTATCGAATCAAGGAGCTCGGCGTGGAAGGGCTGCGCCGGCGCGCGGCCTCGGCGCTTGAACTCGCGACCTATGCGGAGGAGCGCATGAAAGCGGCAGGCATTGCGGCCTGGCGTAATCCGCAGGCGCTGACTGTGGTATTCCCGAAAGTGAGTGATGCGATCAAGGCCCGTTGGCAGCTTGCCACTCAGGAGCAGCAATCACATCTGATCGTTATGCCTAACGTCACCCGCGCGCAGATCGATGCGCTGGTAGACGACATGGTGGCTGAACGGCGCGAGCACTGTAGCGCCGACAGCACTTCGATTTCGCACTTAAGCGAGAAGTCAGGCCAAGCATGAACTCCCTTACCGTTATTGCTGCTGACCGCACGGGCGTGATTGCCGAACTCGCCGGCCTGCTCGGCTCGAACGGCATCAACATCGCCGTCATGGACGGGCGGGTGATTGGCACAGCTGCGATCCTGCACATCGACGTCGATGATCTCCCATTGGCGGTGACGGTGCTCACCCGGGCGGGGTGCCAAGTCATGGCCGAGACGGTCTTGACGTTGCGAGTTGAGAATGTCCCTGGTGCCCTTGTGCGCGTTGCACGGGAGCTGTCTGAGGCGACCATTGACATTCGGATGATGCGTACCGTCAGCCGTCAGTCTAACAACTGCCTCGTGACCATTGCGACAAGCGACAATGAGCGGGCGAGACAACTGCTTGCAGATCGCGTGGTCTAAGACCTGAGAGGTGGCAACAGATCTGAATATTCTGATTTCAGCGGACAGTAGCACGGTCCGCGTGTGGCTGCGCAGGCGACGCACGCTGTGCAAACCTCAAACCCGGCGGCGGCTCACTGAGCAACGAGAAACTCTCTAGCGGCAGCGCCCCGGTTTGACGAAACGACCTTAATTTTCAACGCGGTCGAGGAGAATGGCGAGGTCACCAGTTCGAGTTCAGTCTGCGAATTGTGATGGCCTGCTTGTGATCCAACTGCCAGCGTCCGAG
Organism: Paraburkholderia humisilvae; assembly: GCF_902859855.1. Classification (GTDB taxonomy): domain Bacteria; phylum Pseudomonadota; class Gammaproteobacteria; order Burkholderiales; family Burkholderiaceae; genus Paraburkholderia; species Paraburkholderia humisilvae. The sequence goes on along the minus strand of NZ_CADIKH010000094.1, from coordinate 5,440 downwards.
CCGGCGGCCACGCTTGCCGGGCTGGTAATCTCCTGTATGTGAGTATCTGTTCGCGCTTCGTGGATGAATTCTGTTGGCAGCGCAACATGCTATGCAGAAGGGCAGCGGCAGTAAGCCCGGCTGACAGCAAGTAAAGGTCAACGCGCCCGAGACACCCTCGGATTATACGTTGCGGGTGATCGTGTACCTGGATGGAGCGCGCCGGTAACGGGGTGGCGCCAGTGCCTCGTGCATGCGGCATGAGGTGGCCGGCTTTCCAGGCCGCCGGCACGGAGAGAAGCTCGAACCCGAACCGGCCGGCGCAACTGACACCTTGACCTGAACAACAACGAAATGCAAGGCTACAAATCGTATGGGGTCGCTAGGCGTCACGTTGTCCGCGCCCAGTGTGCGTCTAGTCGCAGCCGGCGGCCACGCAGATTGGGCGAAGGAGATTTATTCTGCATAACAGAATATTTATCTTGAATGATAGGTTCGACTTCCGGCCCCGTATAAGAAACGACCTGGCGCATTCGCGGCTTTGCCGTTACATATTTGAGTGCGGTAAATCTTGTTGGAGCCGGATGAGGTGAAGGACTCCCAGAATGAGCTAGACACTTTCATGAAGATGAAGGCCTAAAAGCGGGCGCGTATTGCACGACATCGCAGTTTCGAGTTCCGCTTGGGCGACTGGATGCGAAAAATTCGACGAAAATGCGAAATCTTTGATTGAGGCGTCAAGCGCCATAAGGATATGATGCCCTCCGATCGAGCGAGAGAGCGTTGCTCGAGCGAGTTGCGCCAAATAACCGGGATATTTTTATCGGCACGATTAAGCGATCTTGCTCGAAAATATAAATGAGACGGCGCGTGCCCCCGGGGCATTCACGTACGTGTTGGTTTGTCGTGCGTGGCCTGTGTTAACGGGCTCACTCAACGTAAAGGCGTATATTCACCATCAAATTCGCGAAACGATTATTGCCAGCGCATGCCAGCGCAACGTCGCTCAAATATTGCCATGCTACCGACCACCGGGTGCGTCAATCAACTGACATACGTTGCAGCAAGGTAACCGTTGACGCGGTTGGCCACCGCAAATGAATTACTGTTCGCGCTGCCATCGTCTTCGTTATTTGCTTGTGCATCCCAGATCAGGTATTGCTGTTTTTGGGCTCCTTAAAGCTACCTCCAACCAGTGAGTAAATGTAATGATCGAAAAGAGTACGGCGATTCCGATGCAGAACCTGTCCTCTCTACCCAGTGCGCACGGTATCAGCACGGGTATCGCCGTACAAAAGCAGATTCCAAGGCGATCAAAGAGCCTGTCTGAGATGGATTGCTCATGGGATCCTGCGGGAAGTGGGCTTGCAATAGAAGGCGCGTTGCAGCGGTTCCCAAAGCGCTCGAAAAGCCTGTGTATCGCTGGAAACCGCGAAGTTGGCTTGCGCATGTCGCCGAGTCTGGAGCGGCCACAGGTTTTGGGGAAAAATTGCTCGCCCGCCGGCGTGGTGAACGGCTTCCTTAAGAAGGCGGCCCTTGACCTAATGATGAGAGAAAACGGGCTCTATATCAGCCGCCATTCGGACCTGGAGGCTATTGAAGCTCAACGTCTTCCAACGGTAAAAGATCTCGCACGGGTATGTAAAACGCTAATGACAGCCGAATCTCCGGAAAGATTGGATATCGCGGCCGCGCTTTTGCCTTCAATTCGGGCACGGCTATTAGAACATATCGAGGCGGACGCGCCGAACGAGAGCTTGATGGGCAAGCTCAAAGTTTTTGGCAAGAATTACTGCTCGGTACTTGGCGGCAGGGATTTGGCTATTGACGATATCATGGCTACTGTCAATGCGTATTTTATTGATAGGATTGGTCGTGACTCGGCGCTAAAGGATTCAAATATTGCTGCGGCAGCGCTGACTGCGGTTCTGATGCTTGTCCCCACCATTGGAAAGGATTTGCCTGTTCTTGTGGGGGCGATCCGCGAAAAGCGGTATCGGGACGCCGTCATGCCTGCGCTTTCAATTGCTGCCGTAGCGGCGATGACGCTTAATCCGACTGCGGCGGCTGCAGGTTGGGACCGCGCCTCGGCCATTGCGGCCGCCGCCGGAAACGCATTAATGATGACGCATCTCCCGGGGATTTTACAACATGCTTATGAATGGAGCAGTCTTAAGAGAACGAGCTTCGAGCCGGAAACTAATCCGTTCACAGAATATGCGACTAATCACGGACTGGTGGATCAGGGTTTTCATACGATGCTTGATTTTTTACATGAATTTGGTGCGCAAGCGGGATTTTTCGTGCTCAATTTAAAGAATGCTATTGGATTAGCGGATTCGGCGCGCAACCCCGCGGTCTTTCCCATTCTGGCAACTCTACTGGGATCATTTGTGGTGGACTCGCTCAGAGGCGATCAACCTTTTTCGGATTTCGCTGCAGGCCGGGAGGCTCTTGCGGACAGTGTTCACGAAAGTACCGAAAATCACGATGTGCGCGGTCAGGCCGCAATGTATTTTCTTCAACAAAAAATCTCGGAAACATATGGTTCGGACTATGCAAGCCTGATGAGTCCCGAGTTGAAATCGTCCGTCGGACGCCATGCTTGTCGCCAGCTTGGCGGCAACACATTGTCGGACGCGGCTGAAAAGGAATTCATAAAGGCACTTCTAGGCCGATTTGTCACAAGTAAGCAATCAAGAGATGCAGTTCACGTCGCCGTTGACCGAATTTATCGATTTGATAATTTTGATCCAGCGGCAAATGCTGGCGACGATCGGTTGATGACCGAAATCTTGCGATTTGTTCAGCAGCAGCGTAACAAAGACAAGGCGTTTTTGGGGAGCGCGCGAGGGATCACTCAGGCCGACCATGTCTACCGCAACGTGATTGCTCATGCGATCAAATGCGTTGTGTTCGAGGAGCTTGCTCGGTAGCGGGTTGGCGGGTGAGCTTGCTCAACACGCCGTTGAGCGATAGGCTTCATTGCATCCATCTGCGACCGGTGGCCAACGGTGAGTCATGTTGAATTCGCGGGTGATATTCCGGGGCTGCATTCAGGCATGCGACGCCTTGGCCCGTTTTGGACAGGAAGGGCTTTTGTGTGTGGTTGGCGCGCGTAAAAAGCTATATTATCTATTGCCATGTTGACGTACGTGCGCCTAGCATGCTGACCCAAAGATCAAGCCTTCTGCCGTTGAGGCGTGGCTGCTTCCTCACCGTGGTCATTGCGCGGTATTGTTGTGTGTCAGCCGATTTGCGGATGGCGAGCGAATGATTGAGGACGTAACACCAAGTTATTGCTTGTTGGAGGGTATTCTCCTCCTCATTGCGTAGCTTGCCGTTGGAGATGCGCCTACGGCGAGGGGCTGTGTGCAGAAAAGGGGCTTTAAGAATGGATGTTGACAGCTTGGCAATAGGCGTCGCAGATCCGTACGATCTCGTCTCCACGCGATATGGCCTGATGCTCGCTAACCGCAACGATGTATATATCGGGCGGGCGTTGATTGTGTATGGAGAATACTGTGAGTGTGAAACTCAATTCCTCAAGAGGTGGATCGACCGCCCAGGGACAATAGTGGAGGTCGGTGCGAACATCGGCAGCCAGACGGTGGCCTTGGCGATGTTCGCAAAAGCGGTTGGTGCCGACGTGATGGCGTTTGAGCCCCAACCATTTGTGTTCCAGAATCTGTGTGCCAATCTGGCGCTCAATGCAGTGGAAAACGTGACAACGTGGCCGTTTGCGTGTACATCGCATGCAGGCTCGGTCGGCTTCGAACGTCCAGACTATCGCCGTCCGGGAAATTTTGGCGGGATTTCGCTTAAGGTTGAGCCCGAGACGTTGGACACAAAGGTGCCCTCAGTACGGTTGGACGACATTGTGGGGCGGCGGGATGTAACGCTTATGAAGGTGGACGTGGAAGGGTTCGAGTTAAACGTGCTGCAAGGCGCAGTGAATACCATCAGTCGCTGCCGACCGGTGGTATATGTCGAGAATGACCGCGTGGGGCAATCTGCCGCGCTCATCACGTACCTATGGGGATTGGGCTACAGACTATGGTGGCACATTAGTCCGCTATTCAATCCCCAAAATTACAGGGGTAACGCGGAAAACCTCTATCCGATGCTGGGTGCCTTCAATATGGTGGGGCTGCCGCGGGAGTCGAACATAGTTTTGCAGGACGCCGAGATTACGGATGCGACATTTCACCCACTGGCGGTACTGCGCGACTAATTCGCTGACGGATCGCTTTCCGATTCATCAGATTTGCTCCGAGAAGCCCCCGCCCTTCAGGGGCCTTCAGGCAGGGGAGGGCGTGAATTAAACCACTTGGGAGTGGCTTAATACCGGCTGCCTTCGTGCACTTGCGCGTGCATAGAAATCGCTTCCGAAGCTTTTCGTTCCTGCATCTTGATCAGGCGCGCGGCAAATCTCGCGCTTCCGGCTGATCTTTACCCACAATTCTGTGCGACGTTGCTTGTAAACCGCGACATACGATGTTATCAACTTTTCGACTGCGCGATTTCTTTGTGGCGATGGACGACATTGTCTGACACGGGTGATCCCGACGATTGGGCGAGTGATGAGTTCGGCGCGGCGCAGCTGGGCGACGCGCGCCTGACGCAGCGTTTGATCGCACTCGCGCGCCGACTTTTACAGGTCGCGCAACGCTGGTTTCCACAGTCGCTCGATGGCGCTGACCTCAAGGCCGGATACCGCTTTTTTGACAATCCTAAGGTTGACACCGACGGCGTGCAGAGTCCGCATATTGGTTAAACACTCGACCGGATGGGGCAGGTGCCGGTTGTGTTGACGGTGCAGAATAGGACCCTCGGTCATCTGCCGGGCCACTGAAGGCCTGGGCGATGGCACCGGCCTAATCTGCGTGGCTTCATGATGCATAGCGTGCTGGCAGTGACGGCGGAGGGCTTCCCACTCGGTGTGCCGGGCATGAAGACCTGGATCGGCCCACCGGATGAGTTCGGCAAAACGCAGTCGCGTAAGCAGCGTGCGCTGTTTGCCGTGATCAGCTGGCACATCCTGTATGCGATATTGCTGGCCCGACCGGGCGGCGACTTACCCTGCGAAGTCCTGCTTCAGCCTGTCGGTTGGCGCGCGCTGTATTGCCGCGTGTATAGCGCGAACAGACTGCCTGTCGGCCCACCATCGCTGGGACAAGCCGTACTCTAGATCGCCCGGCTGGGTGGCTATCTGGCGCGCAAGCATGATCGTCCGCCCGGCCCAATCGTTATATGGCGCGGTTTCTCGCCCTGCAGGAACTCACCGAGATGTATCGCGTCTTCAGGCAAAACGAAGGACTTCATTTATGGGCAAACATCAGCCTTTAGGGCATTCCGTTATACAGAAGTGTCGTCACCATCGTTGTCGCGTAAGAGGCGCAATGTTTTTGCAGCGACATGAACTTCTCTGAGGCCGGGCCAGATGGTCTTTGCGCCGGGT
>NZ_CADIKH010000093.1 GCF_902859855.1 Paraburkholderia humisilvae | reverse complement strand
GCCTCGTCCAACGGCTTCTTTGCCATGGCGCGTATCTCCATTCAATCCGTTAGAGATATAACGCGCCAGCATCGAATCGGTTGTCATGTTTTATGGGAAACTCAATAGTCTGGCTGCCCGTGGAGTTTGCGTTGGCCGGTGCCTGGGCCACTGTCGGCACCGTGGTCGGCGCCATACGCACGCCTGGGTTCAGACGGCTTTGTCCATCGAACACAATGAGGTCCGCGGACACGACACCGCTGCGAATTTCCGTCATACCGTCGACCGTCACGCCGGTTTGCACCACACGCATCTGCGCCGTGCCATTCGCGTCGATCACGTAAAGCTGCGTGCCGTTCTGCGTATTCACCACCGCACGGCTCGGCACGGCGAGCCGTTGCGTATCGGTGCGCAACAGTACGCGCGCATTCACCAGCTCGCCCGGCCACAGCTCGCGATCCTTGTTGGTGAACGAGGCCTTGAGTTTGATCTGGCCGGTGGTCGGATCGACCGTACTATCGATGAACACGAGCGTGCCGTCGGCGAGCGCCGTGCTGCCGGAACGCGTCGAGACGTTCACCGCCAAAGGCGCGGCGCCCTGATTCGCGAGAAGGTCGGGCAGCACGTCCTGCGGCACGGAGAACAGCACTGTGATCGGCTCCATCTGCGTGACGGTGACGATGCCGGTCGTGTCGGTGGGATGCACGATCGCGCCGATGTCGGCCTCGCGCGCGCCGACGCGGCCGGTGAACGGTGCACTCAGCGTGGTGAAGCTCAGTTGCAGACGGTCGCTCTGCACCAGCGCAGCGTCTGCCGCGACCGTGGCGGCAAGTGCTTCGACTTGCGCCTTCGCGGTGTCCACGGCCTGGGTGGTCGCCGCACCGATGCCGACCAGCTTCGCGTAGCGCGCGAGATCGAGCCTCGCATTATCGAGCGATGCCTGGTCCTTGCGTTGCGCCGCTTCCGCTTGATGCAATTGAGCGGTGAGCGGGCCCTGGTCGAGTTGGGCGAGCAACTGCCCTGCCTTCACATCCTGCCCTTCAGTGAAGGCTACGCGCTGCAACTGGCCGTCCACACGCACTTTGACGTCCACCGTATTGAGCGCCAGGACCGTACCCACGGCGGCCACGCGAATCGGAAAGTCGCTTTTCACCGGATGGCCGGCATTGACCGGCACCACAGCCGCGAGCATCACGACCGGATGCCGCGGCCATAACCACGCGACAAGAATCACGACAAGGACAACGAACGCCGCCACGAGCGGCGCGCGACGGCGCGCACGGGGCGCCTCGTGGTTAGGAAAATCAGCAGATCTCATGAGCGGGAAGGCGTGGAAGTGGAAGCGGTGCCGCTATCGGTCACGCCGAAGCCGCCGCCGAACGCGCGAAACAGGCTCACCGACGCCTGCAGGCGCGCAAGTCGCGCCTGCACCAGCGTGTCTTCGGCCTGATAGAGCGTGCGCTGGGCGTCGAGTACGGTTAGAAAGTCGACGGTGCCGAGCCTGTATTGGGCTTGCGCGAGCGTGGCCGCTTTGCGGGCGGCATCGGCGGCGGCCTGGTCGGCGGCTTCAGCGAGCTGCTGCTGTTGCGCCGCCGAGAGCGAATCCTCGACGTCCTGCAGTGCCGTCACCACCGCCTGCCGATAATCGGCAACGCCCTTGGCTTCCGCGGCCTGGCTTGCGTGCAACTGACCACGCAGTGCGCCGCCGTCGAACAGCGGCGCGGCCAGCGACGTGGCGAGGCTCGCAAACGGGCTCGACAGGAAATGCGAAAGGGACTTGCTGCTGAGCCCACCGTCGGCGGTCAGCACGATATTCGGCAGGAAGGCCGCGCGCGCCGCACCGACGCTCTCATTGGCCGATTGCAACTGCGCTTCCTTCGAGCGGATATCGGGGCGTGTTTCCAGCAGGCCGACCGGCAGATCCGGGCGCGGTTGCGGAATGGCGATGCCGTCGAGCGCGGCATCATTCACCGTGAACTGCTCAGGCGCGGTGCCCACCAGCACGGCGAGCGCATGGGTGTTGGTGTCCAGTTGCTGTTGCAACGCCGGCACCGCCGCGTGGAAGGTGGCGAGCGCATTGCGCTGCTGCTGCACCTGTAGCTCCGTCGCGATGCCCGCCTCCTGTCGCGCGAGCAGCAATTGCAGAATGTGCGCGGCATCGTCGGCGATGGATCGTGCGATCGCCAGGCTCCGGCGCAGGCTCTGCACCTGGAAATACGTGTCCGCCACCGACGCGGTCAGCGTCAACGCCACCGTATCGCGATCGAACCCGGATGCGCGCGCGAGCAAGTCCGCCGCGCTGGCGTTGGCGGCATTGAAGCCCCAGAAGTCGACCTCGTAACTGGCTTCGGCGAACAGGCTCTGGGTTTTGGTGGTCGAGCCACGCCCCTGGTGAGCGCGGTCGAAGGTAGCGCCGAGCGACAGCAACGGATACTGCGGCGCGCCGGCTTTTTCGGCGTTGCCGCGCGCCTGTTCAACGCTCGCAATCGCGGACGCCAGCGTGAAGTTGTTGCGCAGGCTGCGTTCGACCAACGCATCGAGCGCGGGGTCGTGATATTCGCGCCACCAGCCGCTCCTGACGGGAACGGTATCGGCGAGCGACGCACCCGCCGCGCCGTCCAAGTGTTGCGCGAGCGGCGCACTCGGCCGCCGATAGGCCGGCACGAGCGAACATCCGGACAGACCCGAGAGGCCCAGCGCGCAGACTGCGGCATATATGGCATATGCGGCCGCGCGCACCGCCAGACGAGGCGCACGAGGCCTGACGACGCGCGAGAACGGCGCCGAATGGGACAGCCCTGACATGGGAGAACGCTCCGGCAACATGGGAATGTTGCCAGAGTAGTCAGCGGGTCCTGTCGGCGCTTTCGCCCAATAATGAAAAAAATTTAATGCGCCGAAATACGCCGTCGACGCGCATCCACGACGCCGCCCATGTCGCGGCAAAGCGTCCGCTACGGCCTCGGGTTCAGCACATAACCCGCACCCACCACGGTATGAATCAGCGCCACGGGAAAATCGCGATCCACCTTCGCCCGCAGCCGATGCATGTGCATATCGATGATATTGCTGCGCGGTTCAAAATCGTAATTCCACGCCGCCTCGAGCAACATGCTGCGCGTCACCACCTGCCCTTCCCGACGCGCGAGGCATTCGAGCAACAGAAACTCGCGATGCTGCAGGTGCAGAGCGCGCCCACCACGCGTCGCGGTTCGCGCCCGGGTGTCGAGCACCAGATCCGCGCATTCGAGCCGCTCGCTCATCCGGCTGCGATCCGCGCGCCGCGCGAGCGCCTCGATTCTCGCCAGCACTTCCGCAAAGGCATAGGGCTTCATGAGGTAATCGTCGCAACCCGCGCGGAGGCCCTCCACGCGGTTGTTCAGCCCACCCACCGCGGACAACATCAGCACCGGCGTGGTATCGCCGCCAGCGCGCAATTGCTGCACGAAGGCGATGCCGTCGAGCACCGGCAGGAGCCGATCGGTCACCATCACGTTGTAAATGCCCTCGCGTGCGTAGGCAAGCCCGGTTGCACCATCGGCCACGGTGTCGACAATGAGACCGCTCTCGCTCAAGCCACGAGCCAGGAATTGGCTCGCGCGTATATCGTCTTCGACCAGCAGGATCCGCATGCGTTAAATAGATGGATAATGGTTTACATTAAAATTTTTTAACGTTGGCGCGAAACGCCTGTGCAGCTTCGCGCGGCATACTTCGGAACGTCGTAGATACGAGCGTAGTGTAAATGGCCGGCTCGCACAGCCGCGCCGCGCGCTTACTTCTGGAAAACGCATGTCGAACGTACTGGTCATCGAAGACGACGAGCAAACCCTCGCGGAGATCGTTGAAGCGCTCACCGATCACAGTTGCAATGTGCAGACCGCGAGCACGGGCCGCGACGGTCTGATGCTGGCGGTCGCCAACAGTTATGACGCCATTGTGCTCGATCGCATGTTACCCGGCGGACTCGAAGGGCTCGGTATGCTTGCGGCGTTGCGCAGCGCCAGTGTGCTCACGCCAGTATTAATTCTGAGCGCGCTTTCCGCGGTCGACGAACGCGTGCGCGGTCTGCGCGCCGGCGGCGACGACTATCTGACCAAGCCGTTCGAATTCATCGAACTGACCGCGCGGCTCGACGCGCTGATGCGCCGACGCGAAGCGGCGCCGGGTGTGCAGGAATATCAGGTCGGCCGGTTGCGCCTCGACCCGCTCAAACGCGAAGTGACCTGCGCCGGCCGGCCGGTGCCGCTCCTGCCACGCGAATACCGGCTGCTCGAATACCTGATGCAGCATGAGGGGCAGGTGGTGAGCCGCACCATGCTGTTCGAGGCGGTATGGGATTACCGGCTCGACGAGCGGACCAATGTGATCGACGTGCACATCAGCCGTCTGAGAAAGAAGCTGGACCCGGAAGGGACGGCTCCGATGATCGATACCGTGCGCGGTTCCGGGTACATGCTCCATGCGCCTGACTGACCTGCACCGCACCACCGGTTTTCGCCTCGCCACGCTGTTTCTGATCCTGTTCGGCGCGGTCGCGATACTGTTGTTCGGCTACCTGTATCGCGAGATCACCGGCTTCGAACAGGAGCGCATCGACGACTGGCTGATCCGCGAACATGCCGAGTTGCAACGCGAAGAGCCGGACGAACTGGTCGCGCGATTCGAACATCAAAACCAGTTCGATCCGCGCCACCAACGCCCGTTCGGTCTGTTCGACGCTACCGGCAAACATCTTGCTGGCGGCTACGCGGGCGATTTGCCGGCTATTCCGGTCTTCGACCAACCGTTTTCCATGCGGCTCGCGAAGCTGCCCGACCACCTGCCAGGCCGATGCATCGCCGCGCGCGTGCCGGATAGCCGCATCGCGCTGCAATGCCAGAACACCCGCGAGCTCGACCACTTCGACGAAGAACTGCTGCACGCGCTGCTTTCCACCGCCTTGATTACGCTTGTGATCGGCCTGGTCGGCGCGAGCCTGATCGGCATTTCCGCAATGCGAAGGCTCGACGCGGTGACCGCCTCGATCGAGGAAATCGTTGCCGGCAATCTCAGCAGGCGTCTGCCAATGCATTCGAAACGCGACGACATGGATCGCCTCGTCGGCGTCGTGAACGGTATGCTCGACGAAATCGAACGGCTGATGAACGAGGTCAAGGGTGTGTGTGATGCAATTGCACATGATCTGCGCACGCCGCTAACACGCATGCTCGGCGGACTCGAACGTGCGCAGCGCCGCGCCAAAACCGGCGCGGAGTATCGCGCGGCAATCGACGAGACCATCGTCGAAACCGGTGGGCTGCTGCGCACCTTCAACGCGCTGCTGCGCATTTCGGAGATTGAAAGCGGCGTGCGTCGCTCGGGATTCACAATGGTCGATCTGGCGGCCATCGCCGATGACGTGTTCGAGTTCTACGATCCGACTGCCGAGGACAAGCAGATCGCCTTCGAACTGCAACGAGCGGTATCGGGGCCGCTCGATATTCAGGGCGATCCGAACCTGCTATTCGAGGCGCTCGCCAATCTGGTGGAAAACGCCATCAAGTTCGCACCGCACGGCGGCCATGTGCGGATCACCGTGTTCCGGGACAGGACCAGCGCCGGCGTCACCGTTTCGGACGACGGGCCCGGCATTGCGCCCGCCGAACAGCAAGCGGTGCTGCGGCGCTTTTATCGCGGTGAGGCGAGCCGTCACACGCCCGGCAGCGGGCTGGGCCTGAGCCTTGCGCTGGCGGTGGCCGGCATGCACGGCATGTCAATCTGCTTCAAGGACGCAACGCCCGGATGCGAAGTCCTGTTGTACAAACCAACCGAGTAGTGCCGCGTGCATAGCGTGCGCGCCCGGCGTCAAGACGAACTGTTCCGCAAACGACGCTACCTCCTGATCACACTGTTCACTTGCCAACTCTCCTCCCGGCACCCTGCGCAGTTGCCGAACAGCACCGGAAGAGATGTCATGCCATGATCTTTTCCGTCTGACGCGTGCGCTCGCCGAACTCACTCGGAACATCGGGAATCCGAACACGGCGTGCGTCGTAGCACTCGCGGACAGTCAATGCCGCGTCTGAAATTGCTCCCCCGGATTTTGTACACTTCGTGACGGGCGGCGGCCATAGAAGACTGACGAAGCGCGCCGATCTGGCGCGGCCGGCGAACGGCCCCATCATCGCCCGCGACCCGGGCGATCGACATCGTGTCGACGCTTGCGGTCCCGCAACCGCAGGTGCCCCTTCGAGGTAGGCATACAGGTACGTCTCGAGTGTGTGATGGCAGGGCATCGCATGTGCCTCGCCGCCCTTTTCGCGCAGGCGCGCCCACAGGCGTCGCTGCTGCACGTAGACGTCTTCGACGCGCATCGCGAGCGCCGCGCCCACCCGCGCGAACGAGAACACCATCAGCGCGATCAGTGCGCAGTCGCGCAGGCCCGCGGACGTCGTCACATCGATGCTGTCGAGCAGCTGCCGCGCTTCCGTCGGGTCGAGCACCGGCGTGCTGCCCGTTTTCGCGGAATGACTCGACCCGCGCACCGACGCGCCGAATTGTGCGGCACGATCTGGCCCACTACTAACCAGTCGAACAGGTGGCGGATCGCGGCGAACTGCTGCTTGACGGTCGGCGCCGAGCACGTCTGCGTCTGCCGCTCGCTCCACGCTGCCACATGCAGCGGCTGCACGGCCGTGATCGAACTCACGTCGGCGCCGCTGCACCACGGCGAGAAAATCCCCCACCGCGCGCGCATAGGCCCGCCGCGTGTGCGGATTGCGGATCGCCGACACGAGAACTCCAGGAAACGGATACCCGCGCGCGATCTCGCTTCGAGAATCAGCGTTGGGGCAGTGATGCCATGGGGCGCAACCGGCAGGTTCGTGGTTCGCATGGCAGGCTCGCGCCCTCTTTATGAAAGCGTGCGCCAGCGTCCAACCGTCCCTCGGCAAGCATGAACCGAAGATGCCCGTCGATAAGCCCACCCCAAAAAAGCATTGATCATATTGAAAATAACTACAAATTCATCCGCGATTTTCTGCGGCAGTCGTTGACGCCATTGGGCGGCGTTTTCAGCAAACTCAGTCATCAGTTTGCGGACTCTTGTCCTCACGGCATCGAACAAATCCCCAACTCTGTCCATGAAATTGCGGATAGCCTCTACATCGCCAGGGTGGCTGTCAGCCAGTTGTACCGCCTCGTCATAGATGTGATCGACTCTGCGAATCGCGGCGTCGGTAAGCTTTCCTTTTAACTCGTCAGGAGTTTTTCTGTACCTGGACTCGTCGGTTCTCCCGTCTATACGAATCTGCTTTCGCAGCCTCCCCCATAGCATCTCTGCCTTATCACATATAGAGGCGACGCCTGCACCCCGTCAGGGTCGGATCAGTTCTCCGTGGCCACGGCCACGGCCGAACTTAGAGCGCCTCGTGGCCCCCGTAACACAAAAGTCAGTTGCGCCCCCCAATCTCCGGAGATCGTCACGCGGTCAATTGCCAGAGGCGAGAGTTTTTGACAGGCTCCAACCAGTTTCAATCCGCCAAACCGGAACGGCTCCGACATAACAGACCGACACATCCGAATTGCACACAACCAATTATCCCAATCAACCATTTTGCATAAGCGAGATTTTTTCCATTTCAAATCTGACAAGATCTGTCATGAATGACATCGATAACTTGTCACCATTTAAAATGGTCTCTATGTTATCCTCCCAAACCATCGTCATATTCACCAATTAGGGGCGCTCCCGGCCTGCCTGATAACGCGATTTGTGACGGAAAAATTGTCTGGGGCAGCCAGACCCGGCACACACAGGATAGCCCCACGTCATTATCTATTTTAAATGAAAAAGTACGGAATCGAGAGGGCAGGAAACTAGTATACGAGAAGCTGAAAAAGCGAATTCGGTACAGAGAATGGTAGTCGTCAATACCCCTTGACGCCCTTGACGACCATCACCGTTCTTCCCGATCGTCATAAGTCATCAGTTTTTCAAAGATTGACTCCGGTAACGCTAACGCGCCGAAACGTCATCAAGGAGCAAAAATGCGCTATGTTATTTGCTGCACACAAGATGGCAATTCTTACAATTGGGGAAGTGCAACTTCCGTCAATTCTTATATCATGTCTATCTCAATTGCAGCGAAGTTTCCGTCGGCGGGTAACACTGAGTGCTGGTCTTTTAGTCATGCCCCCGCGGATAAGGCCCAGATACTGATCAGCATTAGGGATCTGCCCACACCCATATCCTACGTAGAATCCGAGGGCGCGCTAAAATTGGACACCCCATCCAAGGCGACGAAATTTTTGCTTTTAAATGCCGGATCCTCCGCATATTACATGCAGACACCTGACAAAAAATACGTCAATGTAAACACAAGCAGTTTAATAAATAAACTGGTCGTGGGGGAAAACCCAATCACACAATGGACGTTTGGTGTAGTTTAACTGAAGGCATGGCTAGGTGGCGCATGGTCCCGATTTTCCAAGCCTTTATGTTATGTCGTTTCAACCGGCCCTTGTCCCATTAAATTGACGGGGGGGGGCCGGCCAGCATTTGAAGGAACGCTCCGTGACTTCGCGACCCGCTGCCAATCCAAAATTCCGTGCTCCGGGAAGCGACATACCAGCTAAAATCGAAGTCAAGGTCACAACGGCGATTAGCCGTAGTCGAGATGTCCGTAATTCTGCGTATTGAAATTGACCGTGCCGCCACTGTCGAGTCGTACCTGCATTGCTGCCGCCGTTCACCTTCCCGAAGGTGCCGAGACTGCCGTTACACACCAGCAGCGTGGCGTCATTTTTCAGGAACACCAACCAGTCGCCTTGGGCAAATTCCCGTACGCCCCGCTCCTTGAAACCCGCTGGCCTTCGCCCAGCTCGCCAGCGTCCCGTCGTGCCTCCCGCACCGCCTCGTTGAGCGCGCGCACGTCCCGGTTTCGGGCGCCATGATCGCCTGCGCATCCGCCTTCTCACGGTCTTCCCCATGCGGACATCAGTGCTCCCCGCGCCTCGTCACGGCTCGCCAGCATCTGCGTGTGACCGCGCTCTTGATAGGCGTCCAGACCGCGCCGGACGTCGCCGCGCGCAATCTCCCTGCTCGCCTGCCGCGACCATCCCGCATGCTGCCGGCGAATTTCGGTCAGCTCCTGCGCATCGACCCGCTCCGAAATGGTCCGGAAACCGGCCCCCGCCTCGATCGCAACAAGCTGCTTGGCGTCGCCAATCAGCACGACCTTTGCGCCCGACTGGTGGGCAGTGTCGAGCACGCGTCCCAGCTGTTTGCTACCGACCATGCCGGCCTCATCGACCACGATCACATCGCGCGGCCCGGGCTGATCGACACGATTTCCTGCGTGTTCGCTGCGTATTGGGCTACGCAGGGACTATGGCGACCTTGCGTGCATCGCCGGGGGGCGATGCGATGGTTTTTCCGCTTGTTCACCGGGGTCTCGCCCCGGCCGCGCGCAAACTCGAAGGGTTTGCATAAATGCGCACTTCGCAAATGCCGGTGATCGCTTACGGTCGCTCAGGCGCTGTTTCGCGGTGGTGGTCGGGTGTCCAAGAGCGGCGCGTAACATTGACAAACACTACGATTGTCGAGTGATACATACATGCCTAAACTTCAACCTAACTTACCATCGACTTCGTTCACTGCAGATGAGATCGATGCGGCACTAGGCGAGTCGTTTCCTAAGAAAGCCTCCAACAATCCGCGTACCTCTGAGAATTTGCTGAAGGCCAGGGATGCGTTGGCGCCAGGGAAAATACGTTTTTTGGATAACGCGAATGAAGCAGCAAAAACCGGGGCACTGCCCTCCGACACCGCGATGCGCTTCTCTCTCGCAAAGACGTATGAGATAGAGGAGCGCAAGAAACAATGCCTCCCCCCCAAAAAGCCGCGCGATCGTTACCAGCCAATCAACATTAAGAAGTTCTCGATCGATGATGGAAATAATCGGGGCAGCGTTAAACATCTCGTTAAGGCGAATGGAGAAATAATTGAGGGGCATCGGAATAAAAATGGATTGGACCCAGACATACTGTCAGAAAATTACTTTGGTAATATCCGGGCAAATCGGGAGCACTACAAGGCCCTTTATGAAGAGTGACTCATCGTCATTGCGACGTGCGCGCGGAATCTTTAACCTAAGCTACATGAATCCTAGAGTATCACGTCAATTTACGTTCGCTTATTTATGCAAGGGAGTAATCTCCGCCGTCTGCTGCTGCGCTTCGGACTCGAGTTTCATTACCGGCGTCACGCGCCGCGATCCCGTTCGTCACAGCACACACCACTCCTGATTCTTAGCGACTGGTACCTTCATTTCGATCGAAACCCGGAACCAGTTGCTTACGAAACTTCTTTTCGAGCAGCGGCATTAGCTTGATGCCCCATCGATGCACTGGCGGGTGATGTAAAGTCGCGCCTAGCCAGCATCTCCTAAAGGTTGCGAAAACTCGGTGAGTAGACAACGTACCAACGCACGCAAGCCAAGTCACAAAACACCAACCAATCTTTGCATAGCCCGTCTACTGAATAAGTTCTCGTAATGCACCGACATTTCTACCGTCAGCTTCGAGTTTACGGGTGCGCTTGCAAACGAATACTCAGGGTTGGCCGTTGCGCCGGCTTGCTATATCGCCTTCGGCGGACATAGATATGCATGTCCCTTTGCGTAATCTACTACTTGCGGAGGACCTACACGTCGCTTCTACCCGAGAGTCTATTCACGGCTGCTCCGTTCTTCGAGGGCCGCGTTTCCGAGAGGGGACGCGGTTACCCACTACCTCCTGTTATCCACGGCTCCCCCGAACAAAACTTGTGAAGGATAACTCATTGATAGAAGTTCGAAACACATTCCAATTACGGCGTTGGTGGCGCCATTACGCCGATCATCGGCTGGCGCCTTTACGGCGATCCTGAGGTGACGCCAATACGCCAATCCCGGTTTGGCTCCATAGCGGCGATCATTGACACCAGTCGTACAAAACGCTCGCCCTTGACACCGGAGCCCGCCGACAGAGGTCGCTATGCGTCGGTCGGCATTTCTCGCTGCGATCCTGTCCGCGCACGTAGGGCTCATTCTTCGTCACAGCGAGCACGAAGGGCTGTGCGCGCGACTCCAGGCATAGCCGCAAATGCCGGTCGCCGCCGTATACCTCGTCGCCTCTCACTCAGCCGCACGGCACGCCGTCATCCAGCGTCCCACCCAAGCATGACACGGGCAAACTGTGGCTTTGTCGCAAACTTCACTGCATCGGGAATGCCCGCCGCCTTGCAGCGCGCGGGATCGTCGGTTCACACCCGAAGCATATAAAGCTCGCAGTCGATGACGGCACCACCCCCATGGCCGGCATAGCAGAGCCCCCCGATCTGGATGCTCTCAATACGGCCTGCTGTGCCACTGTACTGACGCTGCACGCTGGCCGATTGCTCACCTTTCTTGACGAAGCCGGTCTCGTCTACAACCAGCACGGCGTCGCGTGTACCCAGTTGCTGAACCAGGTGAAGACGCAAGACCTCGCGCACGGCGTCCGTATTCCATTTCGCACGCCCGAGCAGGTACTGCGCACCGCCCGGGGTCGACTCACCGATCCGTTCGGCGAGCTGCCAGCCGTTCTTGCGTTCGGCCCTGCCCAGCAGTCCCTTCAGATAGGACAACGACCGCTCCCGCGATTCAGACAGACTGAAATGGTTCCCCAGACGCGCATTTAACGCCTCAAGTTCATACTCCCATCCCTTTACGAGATGATTTCGTCCCTCATATTTTGAGTGGCATTACTAAAATATAATAGAAAAACTAGCTATAGATGCAGTACTTATCCGCAGCGAACGCACAGTCACAGAATGGCTTAAGTGTTCGCGAGAAATTGACTTGAAATCTGGCGCCGTATCCGCCGTAGCGATTGCGTTTGAATGAGAAGCCTTCGCGCTTGAGCGCCTCACCGAGCGTTTCGATCCGGCACGGCAGCGGTTTTCCGTAAATGACTTGTACGCGTTGTCCAATCTGCGCAAGGGGCAACGACTCAGTTTGCGCCACCTCAAGGGCCGTGGTGATCATTGCGTCAGACAACGCAGGCGGACGGCCACCATTATGGCCGCCCGTCAGGCCGCAGACACCGCTGTCGCACCATGTGTGCGACCAGTTGTAGATACTCTGTCCGCTCACACCAGGCTGCCTGGCGATGACCTTGGGGTTGATCCTGCGCGAGCATCAACGGGGCCGCCGCCCACGTGCGCGTGTCACGATACCGGTGACTGATCAAAAGATGCAGCAAGGTTACTTTGTCGGCCTCGTTCAGCTCTACCACACACTTCATCCGCTACCCTGGCATCAAGAGGGCGCCAGGCTAGCGAAATTCAAACAGATTTACCAGGTTCACTTAGCGTTCTACAGAATCGAAAACACGGATCTTTACCCAGTTTGGATTGCTGTCCGGAATAAAGTGCTTAACATGCGCATCGGAGACTTGGTATTCGTCGTGCGCACGCCGGCCGGAAAACACCATATGAAAAGCGACGTCGAAGTTATCCTCATTGAAAAGATAGGGAACCTGCTTATGGCGCGTTAGATTATGCGCCAGAACTGTCGCAGAGAACGACAATTCCCCTGGATGATTGGTCAGATATTTCTTGCCGAGTTCGAGCTGCCTTTGGACAGCGTCAGGGCTTTTATCTTTAAGTGTGATGTAGATATCGTGGTGTATTGGCGCGTGATCTGGCATCACGGGTGCGTCGTTAGTTGAGGCGATCGTATTTGAGGATGCGATCACGCCAAACGATAGAACCAGTGCCGAAATAAAGCGTTTCATAGATTTTCTTCCTTTTAAATTTATATAACATAACGAACCCCGCAATTGAGGTCGACTAGCGCCGAATCATTAGATTCGGAACTTCAAATTCCGCAACCGTTATACGCACCAAGCCACCATTGACGACCTGCGTCTACCTCCGAGCCTCGTCGGATGATCCGATCGTGAAAAAGTAAACGATCTGCCGCAAGGCGTCCCGCTGTCTGCCGTGCAATCGTTGGTCGACTATTGGCTCCATCTCGAACTGTAACGGATGGAATTATCATCTTGCGTTCAGCTTTTCGATGAAACGCTCATTCATTTAGCCTCACAAACCAAATAAATTGCCAGTTCTGATTTTATCTCGAACTCACTTATGGCGCACGCAACGCGTAAGTTACTTTATATTTTAGATTGTTTCCGTCATAAATAATGCATTCAAAACCAAAACGTTTATAACCAATGTTGCAATCACCGATTTAATAGATCATCTTCAAATATAGCTCTCTACCGGGCTGGGAAGCCGCCCCTATTCTCCATAGTCTATTTGGCGACATCCCGGGAATTTTTAGCATTCTCATATGTTTTTCCAGCACTTTCGAATAGCTCGAGCGCTGCCTTCCTCATAGAACCGGTTGAAAGATTTAGCTAGCGCATTCGCAAGCTCTCTCACTGGGGACCCGAAGGTAAAATCCATCGGCCCGGCAGCAGACGACATGCGGCGAGGTAAGGGAGAGCGTGAGCGATCACTGGTGCCAGGGCGGCGGTCGGGCCGACCGATTGGTGGCTTACCTGGCCGGTGCCGTGAAGGGGGAATTCTTGATACTGTTGACCATGATGCCGAAAATAAAATTGAATTTTGACCATTGCACTGTAGATGCCGGCCGGACGACTCGCGCATCGGTTTGCGCAATGCCCCGCGCCTTTCCGAAATGTGGCCGTGGGCCATGCGTACCTCTGCCAACTACAAGGGCTTCCCCGTTGAGCACAAGAGTTCTAAAGATTTTCTATCGCCATATGCTGCCTTGCCGACGTCATGTGAGAAGGTGAAGGACTGCGTAACTACAACCGGTCATATTGGGCCAATGGCCCGGACCCTGATGAAAGACGCGCGCAAGGACCTCATTCGCTTTCCGGGATTCAAATTCCCAGTTGACAGGTCAGGTACGCCCCGCGCGGGTCCAACCCGCTTCACATCACCGCTGGCAGTGCAAAGTGATCGTTTCTATTCTCCATGTTCGGTTTGTCATCTGTCCGCAATTGCTTGCCCGAAGGGAATCATGCATCGGTCAGTTCAAGCTTGAAGTCGACGCCATATTTCAGAATGGCCCAAGCCATCCTCGCATTTTTGGCGGCGATCGCTACCGCTGCTCTCCAGTAGCCACGCCGTTCGACGAGGCTTGCGGCCCCGCTACCGTGTGCACTGCCGGGCTATCGCGCCGACCATCATGTAATGTGAACTTTCGCCGTTAAGGAGCCAAACCGTTTTCGGCATAAAGGCGCCAGGGGCTTTTCGGCGCTTAGGCGCCACAAGTTTTTCGGCATATAGGCGCCAGTAGATTTTCGCCGTAAAGGCGCCACTGACGCCT
>NZ_CADIKH010000092.1 GCF_902859855.1 Paraburkholderia humisilvae | reverse complement strand
ACAAGGCCTCGAAGATCGCCCACCATGCGATGGACCACGACCAGACGCTCAGGCAGGCAGCGCTCGAACTCGGTTTCGTCACCGAAGCGGAGTTCGATCGCATTGTCGATGTCCGCAAGATGGTCAAGCCGTATGTCGCCACCGAGCAATGAAGAGGCGGATGACGAGTGCGACGCATTCGGATGATCACGCGAGTTCGGCGCCGTGCAATGGCGCTACGCGCGGCCTGGGAGCTTGAGCCCAAACGGACGCTGTCGAAGCTACGGCACCTGCTCCCCAGGCGATCGAAGACCACATGCCGTAAAAGGCCGCGCTATCGTCGTTGTTGTTGGCCGACTCATGTGTCGCCTTGGCGGAGAGGCCGGCGGCGAGGACGTTCAGTCCTCCACCCGCCATTTGCAATCCTCTGCTCGCCAGGTTACGCGAACTGTCGGTGTAGCCTTGCAGCATGTTCGTTACCGCGCTGGCACCCCACAGTGCCGAGGACGCATATCCAGCGTTAGACTGTACGCTATCCTTAGTAAATGAACCGACGAAGCTTGCCATTCCTGCGCCGATGTTCAGAAAGTTAGAGACGCTTGCCAGCCTGCTATAGGTATCGGATTTCCAGTTGCTGTATTCCGACATGGCGCCGCTGAAACTCCACAGCCCGCCGCTGATCGCGCCGGTCGCGCTTACGCCTTGTGATGCGGCAATCGAAAAGCCGGCCGCGGCGCCGTCGGTCAGGCTGGGCGCGTATTTGCCAACCTTTGTCCGCGACGTTTCGGTCCTTGCGGCTTCTGGCGGTACGCCGAGGTTGCCACCGCTATTGCGCCGGGCGCGCGGTGTGTGCTGCGGCGTGGACAACTCCGACGAGCGGGATTGCGCGATGCTACTGACACTATCGCGCCGGGCGCGCGGCGAGGACAGGGGTGTGTGCGGCGCCGACGATCGCGATTCCGGGTTGCTACCGCGGCTGTTGCGCCGGGAGGGTGCAGAGGGAAATGCCTGCATCTGCGACAACGGCGCGACCGGGCCGGCACCGCTACTGTTGCGTCGCGAATGCGACGCTGACGCCGACAGGCCCGAGTCCACGCTGAGCGCACGCGAAGCGCGTGGCGACGCGTCCAGGCTTAACGAGCGTCCGCGTCCGAAAGCCGGACTGCTGGACGGGGCCGGGTTCCCGTGCGGCATCGTCGGCGGCTGTTGGACCGCGATGCCGCTATGCGCCGCTGGATGTTGAACTGCCGCAGGATGCCGAAATGGCGACAAGCTTCGCGAGCCTTCGCTGGCGCTTGCTGGCCGGGCGCTGGGCACTGGTTCGCGCGGGCTTTGAAGAGAACTCAGGCTGGCGGCTCTGCTTCGTTGTTTCATCTAAGGATCTTTCCGTGGACGTTCGTCCAGACATGGCGAAGCCGTTGTTGCGTTATCCGGCAGCGGTAACAAATGAGGTCATATTCGACCCGCCCTGGGTTTTGGCTCCAGGTTCATGCTTACCATTGCATTGCTTTTCGATGAATCGGAGTGAATTTGTTTTACGTAGTTCGGATCCTTTAGCAGACAGACAGCATTGATTGAGACGTCACGCGAAAATACATCATCTTTTTTTCCCAGATATCGGAAATAAATATGAACCTTTCGAGTGCGTTATGGTTTTGATGGTTCCGGTCATGAAATGTCTGATACCTATTCAATTTGCGCGCCATGTCGGCGCGTCTGAAAATGCGTTGATTTCGCGTCATTTTTCCGTGTGAAGGAGGATCGGTGAGGTATTTTTTTGCCCACTGTGCATAATAAATGAGGTCAACTTCGACCCAGTGCCTCAACAGTTGAGTCTGCTCTCACCGCATTAAGAATTCCGCTCGGCGGATGTAAAAATAACGTCAACGTATGTTCAGGCCGGCGGGTCTATCGGTATGCAATGGCTGACGCACCTGGGTTTGTGTCAACCTGACACAAATTTCGGTAAATCACATAAAAGACTATAAAGAATGGCGGCCGCAATCCGTTAACGTGAAGCGATACCGGCATTCAGAATACCCGCGTAGCGAACGAGCGTCGCCGGAAATAAGCCGTACACAACGCGTACCTCGCTTCAACTAGGCGTACTACTTGGCTCCACAAAAAATTGCGTCAAACCACGCTGAACGCGCGTGCATCCTCGCGTTAATCACAGTCAATGGCAAGGTCAATGCCGTGCAATACCGGGCGGCGACCCGACCGGTTTTGGAGTTTTCATGGATCAGTTTGCCCGCCTCAATTTTCACGGTTCGTCACCCGTCATGAGCGCCATGAGGCGCCAGATCGAAAAAATCGCGAGCGTCGATGTGCCTGTTACCGTGCTCGGTGAGACCGGCACCGGCAAGGAACTGGCGGTGCGTGCGATTCATTACCTCAGTGCGCGAAAGCAGTACCCGTTTGTGCCGGTCAATTGCGGTGCGTTACCCGAGTCGTTGATCGAAAGCGAGCTTTTTGGCCACGAGCGCGGTGCGTTTACCGATGCGAAGGCGGAGGGCCGGGGGCTGATTGCTGAAGCCGAAAAGGGCACGCTCTTTCTCGACGAAGTCGACGCGCTTGGACTGAAGGCGCAGGCTTCGCTGTTGCGTTTCATTCAGGATGGCACCTATAGACGGGTCGGCGGCTCGTCCACGCGACATGCGGATGTACGCGTTGTCGTGGCGACCAATGCCAATCTGGTGGAACTGGCCGAGGCGCGACTGTTCAGACGAGACCTGCTGTATCGGCTGGACGTGGTCTCCTTGCATATCCCGGCGCTGCGCGAGCGTGGCGACGACGTCACCGAACTCGCGATGATTTTCCTGGACCGGCTAAGAGTCCGCTACACTAATCCCGCTAAACATTTTCATCACGCATCACTGACTTATCTGCGTCACTACGGTTGGCCGGGGAATGTTCGCGAACTCGAAAACGCAATACACCGGGCCTTTTTGATGAGCGATGACGATGTTGTGAGACTGGGCGATGTCTCGCAGTCCTGCGGAGTGTCCCATGCGCCAGATGAAGATGGGCAGCGCACGTTCAGGAAGGCCAAGGCGGAGGCCATCGCGCGCTTTGAAGTGGACTACCTGCGCCGGCTTCTCGACGCATCCAACGGCAACCTGTCTCTCGCCGCGCGCATGGCTGGCGAGGAGCGCAGCTCATTCGGCAAGCTGGTGCGCAGGCATGGACTTACAAAAGACCGCTCGAACTAGGCGCGGCTTTGCCTGCACGGAGTGCCGGCGTGGGTGCATCCGATGAACGACGATATCGTGCGCGCCGTCGCACAGCGCATAGCGCGCTATTTGCAGGACAATCCTGACGCGGCCGACACAGTGGAAGGCGTGCACCACGTGTGGATCGGAGATCCGGCGCTAGCCTCGTCGCTTGATATCACGCAGGCAGCACTCGAATGGCTGCTTGCAAGCGGTCGCATTGCCTGCGTCCGCGTCGCACACCGTCAACTTTGGCGCCGACGCGCCGACGACGCCAGACCCTAGCGACCACGATCATCGCCTTGCCTATTCCACGCTCGTCCGATGAAGGACGCGTCGATGTTCCGCGTCCGCGTGCGCAAGCGCCCGCCTACTGAGACGAAACACACCCATCAAGGGCAATCCTGCCCACACCTGATGGTCGCCAGTGCGCACCTTATAGTCCGCGGCAGACGGGAGATCTGCGACGTCGGGCAAGACAACGCACGTTGAGCCAAATCCGACCCATCGATGCCTGATATCCGACGCCGCGGCACCGCTCGAGAAGCTTGTCGCGCAATGCCTTGCGGTCAATAACCCGTGGCCTGGCACAGAGCTTGTATAGAAGCGCCCCCGGGGGAATGACTTGATCGAGCGGTGGACTCGTTCGTCTTCTCTTTCCAATCCGAAATGAAGCGAGGCGAATCCAATGAGCTTTAGCGAAGACGACAAGGTGCAGCAGAAGCTGACCCGCGTGCGGCCGCCGCGGGTCAAGATCACATACGACGTGGAAACGGGCGGCGCAATGCGCGCCGTCGAATTGCCGTTTATCGTCGGCATTTTCGCGAACCTGGCAGGCGATGCGGGCGGCCCCAACATGCCGGCGCCGTACAAGCAGCGCCAGCTGATCGAGATCGATCGCGACAACATTCATGACGTGATGAAGGCGTCGGGCGCGAGCGTCGATCTTTCGAAGGTCGCGCTGCCGCCCGAGACACCCGATGGCACGCCCAAACGCGATGCCACGATACTGACGTTCGGCACGCTTGGCGATTTTGCGCCGATCGCGGTCGTGCGGCGCGTTCCACGTCTCTCGATGCGCAACGATGCGCGCGCACGCGTGCGCGGCCTGCAGGCACGCGCGGAAATCGACGATGTGCTGGCGAGCGTGCTTAACCGGATCTGCGCGTCGGACCAGGCCGCGTTGCGGGCCGCGATCGTTGCGCGCTATCGCGAAGGCGCCGACGCAAACGCATACAGCGAACCGGACCGCTGGGCGGCGCTCGATATCAAGCCGGAGGCCACAGCGGCTCTGGTCGCCGCCGATGCGCTGACGGCCGACGATGTGCTCGCGCAACTGCTTGGCCGCCTCGTCATTACGCAGCCCGCGGCCGACGGCGACGCCGCACCGGCCGAAGCGAGCGCCGTGCCGCCCGACTGGCAGGATGCGCGTGTGACGATCGGCCATTTCAGCAATGCCGTGCTGTCGGTATTCGATGCGGACATCGCAAAGACCAGCAAGCAAGCTGCGCAGTGGATCGATGGCGCGGTGGTGAGTATCGACGAGTACCTGAGTGCGAACATCGACGCGATCCTGCACGCACCGTCGTTCCAGAAGCTCGAAGCGACGTGGCGCGGCCTGTCCGGCCTCGTCGCGAACAGCGAGACCGGCGCGATGCTGAAGCTGAAGGTGTTCAATACGCGTCGCGAAGAATTGCAGAACGATCTGGAAAACGCGGTCGAGTTCGATCAGAGCACGATGTTCAAGCTGATCTACGAGGCTGAGTACGGCACTTATGGCGGTAATCCATACAGCACGCTGCTCATCGATTACCCGATCTCGAACAGCGCGGCGGACATGGAGTTCCTCGGCAAGCTGACGCAGGTCGCGGCCGCCGCGCATGCGCCGCTGCTCGCGGGCGTGGACGCGTCGATGTTCGGTCTCAAAGATTTTTCGCAACTCGCGAAACCGCGCGACCTGCAAAAAATCTTCGAAGGCAGTGCATGGATTCCGTTTAACGAGTTCCGCCAGACCGAAGACTCCCGCTATGCGACGCTCGTGCTGCCGCGTCTGCTGCTGCGTCTGCCGTACGACTACACCGTGTCGCCGGTCGGCTTTAACTATATCGAAGATATCTCGTCGGATCAGCACCGTCCGTCGACGGACCCGGGCAATCCGAAGGCCGACGAGGTCGGCGCCAAAACCGTCAATATCGACTCCGACGCGCAGTTCCTGTGGGGCAACCCGGCGTATGCGCTCGCGCAGCGCATCACCACCGCGTTTTCGCTGTATGGGTGGACCGCGGCGATTCGCGGCGAAGAGGGCGGCGGTCTCGTCGACGGTCTGCCGCTTTACCAGTACCGCACCGACCGCGGCTCGGATGTGCTGTTCTGCCCGACCGAAGTCGCGATTACGGATCGCCGCGAGAAGGAACTGAGCGACCTCGGCTTTATCGCGCTGTGTCACTGCAAAGGTTCGTCGCGCGCTGTGTTCTTTGGCGGCCAGACCGTCAATCAGCCGATCAAGTATCTGTCCGATGAAGCCAACGCGAACGCGGAACTGTCCGCTCGGCTGCCCTACATGCTCGCCGCGTCACGCTTCGCGCACTACGTGAAGGTGATCATTCGCAAGAAGCTCGGCGGTTTTATGACGCGCGTGAATGTCGAGGCGCTGCTCAACAACTGGATCGCCCAATACGTATTGCTCGACGACAACGCAAACCAGGAGGTGAAGGCGAGTTATCCGCTGCGTTCCGCACAGATCGTTGTCACTGAGGTGCCGGGCAGCCCGGGCTCGTATAAGGCGACGATGTTCCTGAAGCCGCACTTTCAGCTCGAGGAACTGACTGCTTCGATTCGCCTCGTGGCGGACCTGCCCGCGTAACTCCGACTCAACAAGCACAAGGAATAACGATGGATCTGATCCTGTTACAACCAGGTAACGACGACATTTTCGGCAAAAGCGACAACGACTGGGTAGGCGGCGGCAGTCTGATCGACAATGAGTGGCGCGACGAGGTGCTCAAGCTCGGGCAGTGCATCGAACTCGTCTCCGTTCACCACGGCATGAAGCAGCAGGTAACGACCGATGTCAGCAATTCCGCCCGCACGTCCGGGCGCCCGATCGTTACCGAATTCACCTGCGTCAAGTATGTCGACAAGACATCGGTCAAGCTATACGACTACTGCCTGCGCGCGCAGACGCTCGACAATCTGCTCAAAGCCACTGACAAGCCGACCAAGCTTTATATCGCGCGCAACTCGGGCGAAAAGACGAGCAACATCATCACGATGCAGCTGCGCGATACGCTGATCACGGAAATCCAGTTCCAGTCCCACCCGGACGATATGCCTACCGAACAGTTCAAGCTCAGCTTCACCGAGATCCTTTGGACTTACACGGTACAGCAGACCAACATGCATCCGGCCGGCAACTTCCACGCCGGCTGGAGTATTGCGCGCAACCGGCCGATCGGGCAGTTCACGGACAAGGGCACCAAATGACCGTGCGGCCCGCCTGCGGCGGGTGTGCTCCGCGTCGATCCACTCGAGTTCCTATCCGGATCCGCTTATGCGTTTTCTGTTCGAACGTCTAACCAGCCATGCACCACTCGAACCCGGCGCGCCGGATCGTGGCGTGCTGGCCAACGCAGTGGCGGCGCAGATCCAGCGCATCGTCGCGACCCGGCCGCGTCTGCCAGGCGATCACACCGATCTGCTCGGCTTCGGCATGCTCAATGCAGTGAACCTGTCGGCCAATGGGGAGGCCGCGTTGAAGCAGTATGCAGCGCGGCTTGAACAGATGATCGAGCGTTTCGAACCGCGTCTCGCGAATGTCGAGATCACGCTGGTGCCTGCGCGCAACCGTATGATGCCGACGCGTCTGCTGGTATCCGGGACGTTGCGCGGCGGCGGCGCGCAGCCGCTATCAGTGGTGCTCGATGCGGCCACCGGTGTTGAAAGTGCGGAGCTCGCATGAGCACAGCCGAGACGACGCTCGCGGACTACTTCAACAGCGAGCTTGCCGCGCTGCGCGCCGATGCGGCGGTGTTCGCGCAAAGCTATCCGGCGGCGGCGGGTGCGCTCGGCCTCAATCGCGGGCGCTCGACCGATCCGCAAGTCGAACTGCTGGTGCAGTCGTTCGCCTTTCTCGCGGGCCGGCTGCGCTATCAGCTCGACCTTGGTGAGGCGGCGCTGCCGAATGCGCTGACGGACTATCTCTATCCGCATTTGAGCGCACCGGTCCCGTCGATGACGGTCGCCGCACTCGAAGTCAAACCCGATGGCGCGAACTTCGCGAAGCGCCAGGTGCTGGAGCGCGGGCGCATCTTTACCGCGACCGGGCGCGATGTGCGCGGCAATCCGGTCACGTGCCGGTTCACGACCTGCTACGAGACGCCGCTCGTTCCGCTCGCGGTCGATTCGATCCGCCTGTTCGTCCCCGACGACGGTTTGCTCGACGATGCGGTCTGGTCCGATCCGGAATTGCGCTCGGTACTCTGCGTGCGGCTGCGCCGCGCAGGGGGCGGCACGCTGCAGGGGTTGCGTCTGGATCGGCTAGGCTTCTTCCTGAATTGCGCGCCGCACGAAATTCGTACGTTCTACGAGCCGCTCGCGATCTCACTCGGCAAGATCGTCGTGCAGCCGCTCGACGACTCGGGCTGTCCGGCCGGCCCGCCGCAGGAACTGCCGGCCGACGCATTGAAGTGGCGCGGCTTCGCGGAAGACGAAGCGATGCTCGTGTCGAATGGCGATACGCATCCGGGGTATCGGCTGGTTCAGGAATACTTTGCGTTTCCGGAAAAATTTCTTTTCTTCGACGTCGAAGGCATCGCGCCGTGCGCGAGCGCGACGGCGTTCGACCTGATGTTCGTAGGCAGGCAACCGGTCGATGCGGTGACGACGTTGCCCGGCGATCGGCTGCTGCTCAACTGCGTGCCGCTCGTCAACCTGTATCCGCAGCGCCTCGAGCCGCTGGCGCTCGACCAGACGCGCTATGAGTACCGTCTGCTCGGCGATGCGATGAACCATCGCCACTGCGAAGTATTTGCGCTGACCGAGCTGTACTCGATGCGCCCCGGCGAGCCACCGCGAGCGATCGTGCCGTACTTTTCGATGGACGATTTCCGGTCGCTGCATACGCAGGACTATTTTTATCTGACACGGCGCGAGCAGGTGCAACTCGGCGACAAACCGGGCACCGAACTGTACGTGTCGTTCCTCGATGCCACCTTCACGCTGGCTCGGCCCGCCGACGAGACGATCGGCGGCAGCGCACTGTGCACGAACCGCAATTTGCCGGAGCAGCTTCGCGTCGGCGACGTGGTGCGACTCGAGGGTGCGGGCGCGATCAGCGGCGCGCGTATCGCGAGCCCGCCGACCGCGCATCAAACGCCGCGCCTGATCGGCGCGCGGCCTTGGGCGCTCGCGTCGCAGCTGGCGCTGAACCGCCTGTCGCTGACGGACGGCCCGAACGCGCTCGCGGCGCTCAAGGATCAACTGAAGCAGCACGTCGGCAGCCGCGGCGAGCAGGGATTCAAACAGATCGACGGAATTCGCGAGGCGCGCTCGGCGCGCATCGTCGGCCGCAGCGGCAACGACGCGTGGCGCGGTTTCGTCGACGGTCTGATGGTCGACCTCGTGCTCGACCGGAACAGTTTTGCCGAAAGCAGCGTCGTGCTGTTCGGCGAGGTGATGCGGCGATTCTTCGCGCTCTATGCCGCGATCAACGCCGGGGTTGCGCTGCGCATCAGCGTCAATGACGTTAAGGGAGCCTTGCACGAATGGCCACTTATGGTCGGCGCACAGCCTCTTCTCTAGAAGGCCAGATGTTCGCGGCCCCGGGGCGCATCGACGTGTTTCAGCTGGTGAAGCTGTTGCGCGCGCGCGATGCATCCGCGGCGCCGGCGAGCCACGCGACGCAGCGGCTCGAGTCGCGGCGCATGGCGGATGGCGTGCACGCACACGCCTTCGCGCACGGGCTGCGGTTCCGCGCGGATCTGTCGGCGGGCTTTCCGGGCGAAGAAGTCACGCGCTGCCGGCCGATCGAAGCCGGCCCCGGCGACACTCACGAGCCCCGCGCCATCGAGATCCAGACGCCGAACTACTGTGTCGCGAGCGAGCTCGGACCGTTGCCGGAACCCTTCCTCGAGTGGGTCCGCGACCGGCTGCGCGACGACGACGGCACATTCGCAACGTTTCTGGATGTATTCAACCATCGTCTGCACGTGCTGCGTCATCGGCTCAAAGCAGGGCAGGAGTTCGCACTCGACAACGCACTGCCGCAGTACACGCGTCAGGCGCACTTTCTTGCGAGCATCGCCGGTATCGCGTCGCGCGGCGCCGATGCGCAGATCATGCTGCCGCGCCGCGCGTGGCTCGGCATCGCGGCCACGTTAGCCGATACGCGCCGGAGCGGCGCCGGCGCGCAGCTTGCGTTGCGGCGCTTTCTCGGCGTGCCCGCCGCGCAGCTCGAGCCGCTAGTGGGCAGCTGGCGCAAGCTGCTGCCCGCCGACCGGCCGCTGCTCGGCGTGCGCGCCACGACGCTGGGGCGAGACGCGGTGCTGGGCACGCATATCTGGAATCAGTGCGCGGGTGTCCGTCTGACGGTGCCCGATGTCGACTATGTGCGGCTATGCGCGTTGCTGCCGCCGCGCCCGCGAGCGCCGGTTGCCGCCGGGCAGGACGCGTCCGCGGCCGACGGCACATCGGGTGGCGGCGCACAAGGGACCAGCGCCGCCGCAAGCGCGGATGCAGCCACGAGCGCGACGGGCAGCATCGCGCCCGTCGATGGTTATGCCGGTCTTGCACAGATGGTCCGGCTGCTGTTCGACCGGCGCGTCGACTGCCACGTGACCATGACAATCCGCGCCCGCAATCTGCCGCCGCCGATGCTGACCGCCCTCTCCGACGAGCCGCTGGCTTCCGTGCCGGGCCAGCAGTCGGCCGCCGGCAACGAAGCCGCTGGTGGGGACGATGCGGCCGTCACGACCGGCACGCGTTACCGCGGGCTGCGGCTTGGCCAGACCGCATGGCTTGGCGGCGGCGCACCCGGCGACGAGCGCCGTGCGGTGACTTTCATGATCGTCGGCGACCCGCAAGGAGTGAGCGCATGAACACGCGCGATACGATCGGCACCACCCCCATCGCACGCGTCGACTCGCCCGATCCGCGCGTGTTCCTGCACGCCGGCATCTTTCTGCCCGGCGGCCGGATACTCGGCGTCGAGACGTTTCGCGTGGAGCGCTTCACCGGCGAGGAGCAGGTCTCGCAGCCGTTCTCATACGAAGTGGAGCTTCGCGCGAATACGTTGCCGCGCGCGCAGGTGCCGCCGGTGCGCTTCGATCAGCTGATCGGCCGGCCGATCACGCTCGGCATCGACCGCCCCGATCCTCGGCGGCCCGCGGCTGGGCCGGGCGACGCATCGAACCGGCGCTTCAAGACGTTGCTGGCAGGCGGCGCGCCGGATCTGGCCATGACCGTGTTCAACGGCATCGTCACGGCGTTCTCGATGAGCGAGCCGGGCGTGTATCGCGCGTCGGTCAAGCCGGCGCTGTGGAAGCTGACGCTGACGAACCGCTATCGGATGCTCACGCAGATGAGCGTCGCCGACGCGATTGGCGCGCTGTTGCGCGAACACGGTATCGCGTGTTCGCTCGATGGCATCTCGGGTGCGCATAGTCTTGCCTGCACACGCGTGCAGGACTGGCTGCAGGCCGGCGAATCGGATTTCGCGCTGCTCCAGCGCCTGATGGGCAAGGCGCATGTCCACTACTACTTCGAGCACAGCGGCACCGGCCACACGGTGGTGTTCTCGAATCGTGCGCAATATCCGGTCATCGAGAATGGCGGACGGCCATTGCGTTATACGTTCACAGATATGTCCGAAAACGGACTGGCGCAGGACGACGTCGTGACCGGGTACACGTTCCAGCAGTCGCTCGTCACGGGCGGTGTCGACTGCGTGCTCGCGCTGCAACAGGAAGGGTGGGAGCAGGACACGATTCCGGTATTCCAGACGTACTTCGCCGGGCGCAGCCAGACCGGCGAACTGCCGTTCACGCAATACAAGCAGTATCAGTATGGCGTCAGCGCGCGCCAGGCGGACGAGTTCGCGAACGCGTCGGACGCGACCCGCCGCGCGTCGGCGACGAATCTGTCCGGCACCAGCACGTGTGCGCAGATGCGGGTCGGCTACCGCTTCGAACTGGCCGCCCCCGAAGACAGATCGAGCGCGGCGCCGGTGCGCGAATCGCTCGCGCATCAGAGCTTTGTGCTCACCCAGGTGTCGCACGAAGCCGACCAGCAGACTTACAAGAACCGCTTCACCGCGGCTGAATCGGCCGGGCTCATTACGCCGTTTTCGCTCGACGAAACGCAGCAGGGGTCGCTGCTTGCGACTGTCGTCAATGCGGACGGCAGTACCGCGCCGACCAGCTGGCGATACTACTCGAAGGAAAACTTCGAGATGGTCACCAACGACCTGACCGACCGCGATGCCTCGCCTTCCACGTTGCACGCGAAAGGCGTCTACGTGCGCTTTGCGACCGAGCGTGACGGCACGGCAGCCGCACCCGTATGGGTGAAGCTCGCAGCGCATATGCAGTCGGTGCCGGAGGTCGGCGTGACGGTGGTGGTCGCGCGTGCGCAGGACGAATCGGAGTTGCCGGAGATTCAGAGCATCGTGCATGCGAACGGCTCGCGCGTGGTGACGCCGTCGGGTTGGACCGCCAATACGTCGGTCGGCAGCAGCCATTCGACGAGCTACGGCGACAACCTCAGCATCCGCTTTGGCGCGGCGTCCGACGTGTCGTCGCCCAGCACGCTCGACCGCGCGATCGACCTCGTATCGAACGCGTATGCAAGCGGACAGTATCGCGACGCGAGCTATGCGCAAGGTGCGGGCTACAGCTATGCGGTGTCCGAAAACGGCGCGCAGGGGTTGCTGAGCCGCTCGTATTCGTACGGTTCGACTTACGGCTGCAACTGGTCCGGGCGCCAGGAAAGCTTTAGCGCGGTCGGCAGCGTGTACAGCCAAAGCCTCCATGGGCGGTACGATCCCGCGTCGGAAAAGCCGTCGCCGTCGCCTGCGCCGGATGCGGTGATCGCGAGCGTGACGAAGGTGTACGGCGACAGCTACAGCCAGTCGAACAACGTCGGAAAGGTGACGAGCCTGAGCACGGTTGACGGCGATTCCGTGTCGTCGAGCACCGTGAACGGCACCAGCCGGTCGGAGTCGACCATTTCGACCAGCGATTCGGTATCGACCATCGGCGTCTCCCTCAGCCGGAGCACGATCACGACATCGAGCAGTGTGAATTCGATCGGCGTGTCGACCGACCAGTCGACGCACGGCACCGTGAAGTCGACGTCGACGATCGGCAGCAGCACCACGCTCAGCACGATCGGCGAGTCGGAGTCGACCAACATCGTGTCGGCGTCGAAATCCGTGTCGATGACCGGCGTGCAAAGCGCGCTCAACATGGTCGGCCTGTCGAGCAGCACCGACATGCAGGGCGAGACGGTCTCGATGAGCCTGGTCGGCAAGTCGACGCGGATGTCGCTCGCGGGCGAAACGTTCGATATGTCGGTGACCGGCGTGGAAACACGCATTTCGATGAGCGGCGTGCAGAACACGATCCAGCTGAATGGCCCGGGCGTGCAGATCAGCACGCAGCCGGAGCAGCCGGACATCAAGGTCGGCAATGCGTCGATCACGCTGGTCGGCGTGATCCAGATCTACCTGTGAGCACGCGATGAAAATCATCAAACCGATGACGCTGGGTGCGCTCACACGCTCGTATCAGTTCGGCGGCGAACGGCGTTTCGTGGTGTCGGCGCTCGGCTTTTTTCCGCTCGCCGCGCAGGTCCAGCGTTTTCTGACCGAGAACGAGCAATGGCCCGCCATCGTCAACGCGTTGGGGATGCCTGGCATGCCACAGCCGCTTGACGAAGTGCTCGCGAAACCGCGTGCCGAGCTGCTCGTCACCGGCAGCGCGTACGCGCCGCAAGGGCACCCGGTGCAACGGATGCAGGTGACGCTCGCCGCGGCGGGCCTCAGCAAGACGCTCAATGTGAGCGGCGAGCGGGAGTGGCGCTATGCCCCGTGGCTGCGCATCGACGAACCGCAGCCGTTCGTGTCGATGCCGCTCGGCTACGCGCAGGCGTTCGGCGGTGCGCGCCATCGCGGCAATCCGCTTGGTAAAGGCTATAACCGCAATCGCCTCGCCGCGCTGTTCGGTGCGAACCACGGCGCGATGCCGAACCTCGAGCAGCCCGACGAACCCGTCACGCGTCATTGGATTCGTTACGCGCCCGCAGGCTTCGGGCCGCTCGGTTTCGACTGGCAACCGCGCATCGGCCATGCGGGCCGCTACGGCCGGAAGTGGCGCGTAAGCGAAGCGCCGGGCTTTTCGTCGAGTGCGTCGCGCGCGCTGTTTCAGCGCGCGCCGGCCGATCAGCAGCTCGACGGCTATCTGCAGGGCCGCGAATCGTATTGCCTGACCGGCATGCATCCGCAGCATCCGACCATCGAAGGGCAGGTGCCTGCGCTGCGCGCGCGGGGCTTTGTCCAGCGACGCGGCGCGGCCGATATCGAAGAGGTGGGTCTGTCGTTCGACACGCTGTGGTTCTTCCCGGACCTGATGCTGGGCGTTGCGCTGTATCACGGCGAAACGGTGCATCACGATCCGTTGTCGTTCGACATCGAAGGGGTGATGGTGGCATATGAGGCGCTGTCGATGCCGCGCCCGCTCGCACACTACGCCCAGGTCTACGCGTGTCGCATCGACCCCGAGCGCGCCGCCGCGCATCTGTTTAACGAGTCCGAACTCGCCGCGGACTATGACGCGGTGACGCTCGCGTCGCGCCAGCAGGCGGCAGCCGAACGACAGCAGGCAGCGGACGATGCGCGTGCCGCGCGCCGCGACGCGCACATCGCCGAGTTTTGCGAAGCGACGGGGATCGATCCGGCAACGCTGCACGAGCAACCGCTGCCGGCGCGCCCGGCGCTGCCGGTGCTGGACCGCACGAGCATCGCGGAATCGGATTTCGATCTGACAGGCATGCTGGACGGCGCCCGCGCACTCGTGGCGAATGTGCAGGCGCAGGCCGATCAGTTGCGCGCGCAACTGCCGGAACTCCCTGCCACGGTTGTTCCGGGAGCGGATACGCCAGCGCGCCGCGAGGCCGCGCTGGCGCGCGCCGCCGCGACGGCCGACGATCTTGC
>NZ_CADIKH010000091.1 GCF_902859855.1 Paraburkholderia humisilvae | reverse complement strand
ACGTCCGTTGGGTAGGGTTTGCGTTCTGGCATTGCGCCAGGTTACCAGGTTTGACACAAAGTGCCTAACACGCTCTAGCGTGCTTTATTTTCCGTTTTCTGAAGCCACCCCGGATATAGGGCAGCACGATGCATCTGTCGAGCCCCTCGAAGCGTGGCTCGCCCGAAAAATTCTCCCTTTGGGTCTCCCTGTCCAGTCCGTTTTGCCGAATCGTTTCACTCGGGGCATCGAGCGAGTGTATTCGCCGGCACGCGGTTTCTGGCACAACATCCACGCGGAGCGATTCGTTGACGAACTCGAGCGTTGCGAGCCGACGTACCTCGCCGATATTGCCGCGGAGTGGTCGGGAGCGGGATGTGGTTCATTCCGTGACGACGTTATCAACGAAATTCGCACGAAGCAATTCGACGAATACAGCGCAACGTTTTTGCTTTCGGTGCCGAACCTGTCGGACGATGACGAGAAAGTGTATGACCTGCTCGAACGACATCTTCGGAAAGCCAGAGCGGACACGCATCTTCGCTATCTTGAACTCGACGGTGTCAAAGCAATCGGCCACATCCGCGACATGATGGACCAGCTTTGGGAGCACGCTCATCCCGATTGCGTGTGACGAAGGCCGTAGGGGGAACGACGTCAGCCACCCCTACTTCTCAGCCCGAACATTGCTCGGCGAGTTTGGTATGACGTGTGATTTTCCGGCGGAGGTCGTGCTTCCGCCTTCTTGTGTCGCGGCACTACAAGCGCTTTCCTCCGTTCGCCAACGCACATTGATTTCGCTGCCCTGCTGCTAGCGTTCCGGTGGTTTCGTGCTCCGACTCTCGTCAGTTCGGCTAGCCTTCGAGAATGTCCACGTCTCCCCGACCCGGTAGATTGGCACGTCAGCCGCGGACATATATGCTTGCTCTTGAGCCACGGTCGGTGTTGTCAGGCAGCCGAGCAACATTGCGGCACTGCAACAAACGGCGGAAAGCCCTCGGGTGATTCCGATGGCAGACTCACGCTCAACGTTCTGTTCAGATTTCTTCCAGTTCCTGGCACTTCTTCACATAACCTTGTGCAGGTTGGTACGGGATCGAATCATGTTAAACACCAGTCTCAGGTCACAACTGCAGACGTATCTGCGAAACATCCGCAGACCAGTTGAAATGATCGTGTCGCAGGGCGGTGGTCAAACGTCGCACGAGATGCTGACGATGTTGAACGAAATCGCGTCGTTGACAGATCTGGTGACGGTAATCGAGGAGCAGCAAGGCGACGAACGCAAGCCATCATTTTCAATCAGGCAGCCCGGAGCAAAAGCCGGCATTCAGTTTGCCGCCACTCCAACAGGACCTGAATTTTCGTCCCTTGTCCTCGCGATACTCCAGGTGGGAGGACATCCCGTAATAGCCGACCGTACGACCATTGAACAGATCCGAACGCTAGAACGTGACTATTATTTCGAGACCTATATTTCGCTCTCTTGCGGAAGCTGTGTGGACGTTGTGCAAGCGCTGAACATGAT
Organism: Paraburkholderia humisilvae; assembly: GCF_902859855.1. Classification (GTDB taxonomy): domain Bacteria; phylum Pseudomonadota; class Gammaproteobacteria; order Burkholderiales; family Burkholderiaceae; genus Paraburkholderia; species Paraburkholderia humisilvae. The sequence goes on along the minus strand of NZ_CADIKH010000091.1, from coordinate 13,568 downwards.
GACGGTGATCAATCCACGGATTCACAACATTACGATCGACGGAGGAATTTTTCAAAGCGAGGTGTCGGCGCGTGATATTAGCGTTGTGCCGACGATCTACATGAACGGCGAGATATTCGGCGAGGGGCGCGGCAGCATTGCGGAGCTCGCCGCGAAACTTCTCGACATAGAAATGACCATGAGAGCGGCACTGCGCGCGGCGGGTAGGCCGTAGCACCGCGCTGAAGCTTATATCGGTGAGAAGTAACCCTGGGGAAATTCGTCCCGGGGGCGCGGTTATCCGAAACGCTGAAAGGACGCAACGAGTGGGCCCCAGTCGAGCGCATCGGGCGGTAGTCGGGCCAGGTCCAGCCGTTCGCTCACACCTCTGCGTGGTCATTCGAACGTCCGCTTGGCTCCAGATAAGAGACCTTTACGCGCTGATCTTGTCGGTTGTATCGTCGGCCTTAGCTAGCCCAGTCTGCTCGCAATCAGTAACCAATAAGCCCTCTGCCTTATGTTGTGTCTGACTTTGAAGTGTGATGCGAGCCGATCCAGTCAGGCAACTCCTGCGTCCAGGTCGTTTCGGCGTACGTGTAGGTCGAGCGCCGAGAACGGCAACGAATAGCTCGGCGTCGTGGACTTCGCCGGTCTGCGTGTCGATGATGGCGATCCTGTCGCGGGGTAGTCAACGAACAGCTTCTCGCCGGGCGCGTGCGTCCGACCCAAGGTCAGCATTACGCGGTCGTTCTGAGCGCCGAAGCGGGCAAGCGTAAAGCGTTTCCGGTGAGTGTCGAGTCGAATGGCCGCCGCTGGAATTTACCAGCGACAGGAGCGGGTCGCCAATACCGAAGCGGCGTCCGAAGAAGCGGGAACGGTCCACGCCGTTTCACTTTCCCGATGTCGACAGATCTTCCTCCAGAAAGCGCAGAATCGCCTCCGTTAGCGCCTCACGGGGGTATGCGTTCTGCGTGACGAACAGCGAGCCGATCATGTCATGGGTTCGCGCGATAGGCACGGCCAGTGCCCAGTGATCGGCATTGACGTAGCCGATCAGGGCGCTTCCGGGCACGACCTGATCGTAGAAGATCACCTGGCTGTCATTACGCGGATCGATTCGCGAGAGCTTGTCGTAGCTCGATTCAAGTATCGACGATATGCGCTGCGGCTCAGGGAACGTTACGAGCGAGTAGTACCGTACATCGCCTGGAAGCGGATTCTGCGCCATCCATGCCTGACGGGTTGCGGGTCGCAGGCTTTGTACGGCCCCGCCATCTCCCGACGTGCAGGTCGCGCCCGGAAAGTGCCGCAGCAGGTCAGCCTGATATTGCTGTGCATCGTTGGCGAGCGGCGATCCGCCGACCGCTCCGGCGGCGCTGACGACGGCCGCCACGCGGCTACGGATCTCCGGATAGGCAACGACGGCCTCGAGAATGTCCGCCGCCCCCTTCGAGTAACCGATCAGCACGAGGCGTGCGGGTCCGTCGGGCGGTGGCATGGTCATCACGGCATCGCGGATCTGGCGTGCATTGTGAGCCGAACTCGACAACCCGTCGACATCGAGCATGAACCCGTCGTATCCGTATTGGCGTAGTTGTTTCGTGACAGTGCCAGGCGCATTCAGCCACGGCTTGAAGCAGTCATACCCGATGCCGGGAACGACTGCCGCCATGAGGTGCCGCGTGGATTGGCCCAGAGCGACGGGCGCGCCCGTGCCGGCCGGTTCGGTGCCCACGCGTGTCAGGGCACTTTCGCAAGGGCTGTAGTCAGGAAGCGCCCGGCCGTGCGCTTCGAGCACCGCGCAGTAGATTTCCCGAAACCGCGCCCGCTTGTCCTGCACGCCCGCATACGATGCAGGAACGAGCATGAGGGGCGGCGTGTCCGTCGTGTAGGGAACGAGCGGCTTCGTTGCGCATGCTACCAGCGCGAGGCAGGATACAAGGGCCGCGAAACCGGCTCGGGCATTCGCCGATGCACGCGCATGCTCGACCGGTCGCGGCGTGACCCCATCTTCCCGTTCGGAGACGGGGTTACTTGCCGACATCGCCGCTCTCCTTGCTTGCTGCGGGTTCACCCTGTTCCAGATAAGGCACCCAGTCGAGCATTTCCACGTTTGTAAAACTGAGGGGGCGCGTCGCGAAGAACATCACGGCACGCAGTCCGTCGGTGTAATAACGCCCGCCGTTCAGCGTGGTCCGCGGATGTCCCTGAGGTGACGCACCTACGCCGTTCACGAAGCCGAGTTTATCCAGACCGCCTGAATACATCATGTCCTGGACCAGCAGGTTCCTTGCTTCGTCGACGTCTTCGTGGAGCGTGCCGCCGTCCGTATCGTCGTGTGCGAAGCGGCCCCCGACAGGCCGTCCGACCTGCACCAGATACACTGCGTCACCGTTAAAGCGGATGGGCGCGAGCCACGCGCGCAATGACGTGGAGGGCGCGCCCGTTTGAGCTTCCTTGCGCAGGATGACGTCGGGCGTGCGTCCGAACAGCTGTTGCGCCAGGTCATTTTTCCGCCTATCGCGACGATAGCTACGGCGCACGACCGCCGCCCCAATGTCTCCCAGCGTGCCGATGACCACCACGTTCAATGGATCGGCTGCCGTTTTCGCTTGTTCATCGGTCGCGCAGCAGGGCATCTGTTCGAGTGCTGCGCGCAACGAGGCCAGGTCGTGGTAGTCGACGACGTCGGCTTCGGGATACTGGAACAGCGTCAGCGTGAAACGCGGGTCGGCGGCGTCATCCGGCACGGGCAGCAACAACGAGTAGGGGATCAAGGTTTTGCTGCCGAGCAGATCGATATTGACGAGTTTTATCTGCCGGTCGGGGTTGGCGAAAAGAATCCCTGTCCGGGTTTCGCCGGGCGGAACAGGATTTTTGAATCCGAGCTTGTTCAGGTGGCTGTCGATTTCCGCATTGGTCGCCCCTCCAAGCAGCGTGTGCATGGACCATGCGACTTCGAGTGGCGAGAAGTAGTTGGGATCTGTCCCGGAGTGGAGCAACCATAACGCCTGCGAAGTGCGGTTCTCCACTTCGATCCATAGCGGCTGAACGATGTGCCTGTTGATGTCGGCGCCAAACATGCGCTTACTTTCATCGGCTCCCAGCACGCTCACGCTGACCCGGGTGTCCTGCTTCGTCGCGCTCACCGCTCGCTCGCGCAGCGGCGCATCGTCGAAGCTGGTCGGGGCCGTCCACGTCGCACAGCCCGCGAAAACGAGTAAGAGGACAACGCTGCCTGCCACTTTCTTTAATGCCCGTTGCCACGCTGGCGATTCGCTCATCGTTTTGCTCCCTGGGGTAGCGCGTTGAGCTTCGCGGCTGCCTCCCAAGGGAAGAATTCGATCCCTGAGAGCGACGTGGGTTGCCGGTCGAATACGAGTACCTGCCGATAGCCGTCCGTGAAGTACGGATCGGTAGTGAGGTTCTCTTTTGGGGCGCTTTGCGGCGCGGCGCCGACTCCGTTGACGAACCCGATCTTCTGGAGGTTCTGGGAATAGGCCATGTCCTCCGTCAGTGCCGTGCGCGCCTCGTCGACGTCCGGGTCGATCTTGTGCGTTGTAAACGTGGGCGAGTGAAACGTAAGACGGACGCCGATATCCCGGCTGATCTGGCCCACCCACACGGGCTTGTCGTGATAGCGCATCGGGCTTAGCCAGAGTCGCAGGTGATTGCGCTGGTGAATCGTGTCGCGCGCCTTCTGCAAGGCAAGGTCCTGGGGCCGCCCGAACAGGTAAAGATCACTGATAGGCGCATTGACGTAACGGTCGCCGGACAGCGCCGAGGTAATCGTCTTCATGATCGCACCGGACCATTTCTGTTCGGTCGGACTCCAGCCGCGGCGCACCAGTGCGGCAAACGCGTCGTCCAGCCCGCCCACGATGATGAGATTGAGCGGATCGCCGTTCTTCGAACCGTCCTCGTTGGTTGCGCAACAGGGAAGCGCTTCGAGCGCGGCACGGAAAGCGTCGTCCTCCGTGTAGTTCACGATTTTGTCCGGCGGATAGATATCGCGCCGAAAAACCGCGCTGATATGATAGTCGGCGTAAAAACCGGGCACGACCATGAGGAACGAAAACGTCCGCGCTTTTTCGCTCGCCACGAGATCGAGCTGGACGAGCTTCGCACCTTCGCTGAGGTTGGTCAGCACGTAACCGGATACGGTTTGCCCCGGCAGGATTGGGTTGTGGAAGGCAAGCGCACGGAAGCGCCGGTCGAGTTCGACGTTTCCGCCGTGCACATCGCCATCGCCAAACGCCTCGGCGGCTTCGGAAGCCGGGAAGAAATTTGGGTCGAGGCCCGGCGACATCAGGAAATAGCTGGCCGTGTCGTTGTCCTGCACCTCGATCCACACAGGCTGAATGCCCTTGCTGGCGAGCGGCACGCCATACACCGCCGCGCTTTCTTCATCTGAAAGCACCGCCGCGGAAACGTGGAGGCCGCCTTCGGTGCGGCTCACGGCTCGGCTCTTATAGCTGATTCCATCTGGGTTCGGCAGCGTGGCGGCCGCGCAACCGCATAACGCGAAGACGATGACAACGGCAGCCAGCCGTCGATTCACGACGCGGTCCATCGCATAACCTCTTTGCCGCGAGCCAAGGCGGCACGCCTGTCAATGGGCTGATGTCAACCGATCTTTCCTGCACATTCAGGCTACTCTCTATATAGCCTTCCGGAATATGCGGGTGGAATTATAGTGTGCGGCTACGAGCGCGCCACCATTAAAAATCGACAACATCGAGGCCTCGCTCATCCTCGATCGGCGCACGACGCGTGTCGGCGTTAGCGGACGCTCGAGCGTTTCGTTGTGCGTGCCACCGCTGGAAAACGAAGCCTGTTTCGCAGCTTAGTCAGCCTTCGCCGCGTGTGTGCATAAGACCAAAGGCCGATTTACGCATGCGCCGATAGTCGTCATCGTATTGAAATCGTAAGAAGCATACGGTTGGGGACTGGCTCAGAGGTGCTCGTTACTCTGCCCGTCACTCTCATTGACTGCATGATCGATAGGCTATTGCCACTAACCTTGCTGCGGGTCGCCGCTGAAAGGTTTGCCTCTGCGGCGTACACAAAGACTCATTCGCGCGGCTCATTCAAACCTGGTAACGACCAGTCAGCGCTGAAAAGGTCCGTAATGAAGGAACGTTTTCGAGTTTCCGGGCGATGCGAATCGTTCGGGCTTGCATCCATGCTCACGCGACGTTGCATCAAACCCATGGAAATGCGGATCCAAAGTGAGGGATGAAAAGATGAAACCGTTACCGATTCTCCTAATGACTGCCGCCACCTTGACTGCCTGTGCGACTGCACCGATGCCACCGAACGCACAATCGGTCGGTGAAAGTCAGCAGCCGGTCGCCGCAGTCGCGCAATGCATCGCTCAGAAATGGGCGAACCGGTCGCAACAGACAGTCATATCGCAGGTCATTGTGGCGAACAATCAGGCGATGGATGTCTATGTTCCAGGGCAGCGGCCGCCGGATGGCGCTGCAGCTGTCGTGCGGCCCTCGTGGACGGGCCACAAGACCTGGGTCGGATTTCGCTCGGGTGCAGGTGCGGGTGGAGATGCCACTGGCGAGATCAACGCGTGCCTTTAAGCCGGAAGGCCGGAGCCCTTGATGGCAACCACGGCCTTCGTCCGCTGTGAAGCCGACAAGGTCAGAAGCGCTCGGCTATGTATTTGAACGGATATTGCGCGTCCTTATAGCCATGGGATTTTTACCACAACCGCATCAAACGCGATAGCCACCCCCGGGTACACTCCGCGGTTTCCTCCCTCGAGCTTTGTCCAACGCCTGCCCGCACGCGTGCTCGTGCACTCATGGGCAGCGGACAAGGGCAGGCGTCGAACGACGCTTAACGAACTGAGCCGACCGCGTCAGGCAAAAGTCGGCCACAACCTGTCGATAGCCAAAGCGTCGATAAAGACGTTCGGGCGGCTCCTGAGGCCTCAAGCCCGACGTTTGGGTGTCGGCTTGGGCCTTCCACAGCCCTGTAGACTGAACCGGTCGCACATTAGGCCCCTTCACAGGCACTGATGGTCGGCAAGAGGGCAACAGCGAGACTCCTATGCTGGGAAATGAGGCAACCGGCTAGCTCGGTGGCAGGAGCAATCGCGACTTACTCATGCAGATCCCGCAATGCGTGGTCCACGACACGCCCACGTGCAGCCTATGCGCCGAAGACGCAGGACACTTGTCCGGACAGGTGGTCGGTAACGCATTGAAATATATTCGATTGGATGGGGCGACCCGACGTCGACTAAACGTTTAAGGAGGACATTCTATGCCTTTGACATCTGTCGAGAATCGCGAACAACGGTTAGTACAACGTGTGAGGTAAAGACGAAATGGAGTCCTGAAAATGAGTGCAACCATTAACTCAATGATTCTCGGCGCGTCGCTTTCATTCTGTACTAGCGTGACGTGGGCTCAAAGCAACCACATGCCCCAGCAGGGAAGCGCGACATATACAGGCTACTACCTTAACCATGTGTTATCCACGATGGATATGGGCGAGCAGGGTTCGGGTGCGGTGATCGAAGGATTCGGAATTACTCGCAATACTAAAGGGCAGAAGCCCTTCGACAAGCTTTCGGTGCACTGTCTTTTTTTTGAAGGTGCTCGTGGTGGCAAATATTCGGAGACAGGTTCATGCACGGAAACTGATACGGACGGCGACAAGATCTACCTCGCGGTCTCGACGGACGCTCAGACATTGACCGGGGGCACCGGAAAGTACAAGGGCATCACTGGTGATGGCACCTTTTCCGGACATCCCTTGCGACCACCTGCACCCGACACGTTTGCGGTTATCTTGGAGCACAAGGTGAATTGGAACATGAAGTAGCCGCCTTTGGCTTTAAGCCGAGTCGCTCGTGAAGCCAACGGGGGTCGGAAGTCCGCTTCTTCAATAATGTTATCGCGAGCGGCTCGGACGGCAAGATTGCAGGCTCTTCGTTGCCCCTCACGCTGGGCTGCGAAAACGAACCCGTTGCCTCGACCCCCCCCCCCGCGCCTGGAGAACAGTTATCTGCCTCGCACACAAAAATTCAGACACTCCCTCGTCACCTGCGGTTGAATTCCATCTGAACCTTGCCTAATTCCGTCCCTATGCGTTGCCATACCTTGTCTGGTCACGACAGAGCCCACGCAGTACTTCCAGCTTTGCCGTTGCCACGACTCTCGGTATGCCGCGGACGTGACGTACCATTATTATTATCTGCAAATTCCGCTAGCGGGGACGTTATGCCGACTACAGCCCAAAGTAAATTCCGCGAAGCCGCTCTCGACTACCACGAATTCCCGACGCCTGGCAAAATTGCCATCGCGCCGACCAAACTGATGATCAACCGGCGCGATCTCTCCCTGGCGTACTCGCCAGGCGTCGCATTCGCGTGCGAGGAGATCGTCGAGAACCCGCTGAATGCCGCCCGCTTCACCGCGCGCAGCAATCTCGTCGGCGTCGTGACGAACGGCACGGCGGTGCTCGGCCTCGGCAACATCGGGCCGCTCGCCTCGAAGCCGGTCATGGAAGGCAAGGCTGTCCTGTTCAAGAAGTTCGCCGGCATCGACGTGTTCGATATCGAGCTGAACGAGTCCGATCCTCACAAGCTGGTCGAGGTGATCGCCGCGCTGGAGCCGACCTTCGGCGGTATCAATCTGGAGGATATCAAGGCGCCGGAGTGCTTCATCGTCGAACGCGAATGCCGCAAGCGCATGAAGATTCCGGTATTCCACGACGACCAGCACGGCACGGCCATCGTCGTCGCGGCGGCCATCACCAACGGTTTGAAGGTGGTCGGCAAGGACATCAAGCACGTGAAGTTGGTCGCCTCCGGCGCGGGTGCGGCATCGCTCGCGTGTCTTGGCATGCTCGTCGACCTTGGCCTGCCGCTCGAGAATATCCTCGTGACGGACCTCGCGGGTGTGGTCTACAAGGGGCGCACGGAGCTGATGGACCCGGACAAGGAACGCTTCGCACGCGAAACGGATGCGCGCACGCTGGCCGAGGTGATCGGCGGCGCGGACATTTTCCTCGGCCTGTCGGCCGGTGGCGTCCTCAAGGCCGACATGGTTGCGCAGATGGGCGAGGCACCTTTGATCTTCGCGCTTGCAAATCCGACGCCCGAAATTGAACCGGATTTGGCGCGAGGAATTCGGCCTGAGGCCATACTGGCTACTGGACGTGCCGATTATCCGAACCAGGTTAATAACGTTCTGGTGTTCCCTTTCATCTTCCGCGGCGCGCTGGATGTGGGCGCGACGACGGTTACGCGCGAAATGGAAATCGCGGCGGTGAACGCGATCGCGGAACTGGCGCGCCAGGAGCAGAGCGACATCGTTGCGACGGCGTATGGCATTCGGGACTTGTCGTTTGGTCCGGAATACCTGATTCCGAAGCCTTTCGACCCGCGCCTGATCGTCAAGATCGCGCCGGCGGTGGCGAAGGCGGCGATGGAGTCGGGCGTGGCGACCCGTCCGATCGAGGACATGACCGCGTACGAGCAGCATCTGCAGCAGTTCGTCTATCGCAGCGGCGCAACGATGCAGCCAATCTTCCTGCTGGCACGCAGCGTCGAGCCGGAAAAGAAGCGCATCGTGTTCGCGGAAGGGGAAGACGAACGCGTGCTACGCGCGATCCAGATCGTCGTCGACGAAAAGCTCGCGAAGCCGATCCTGATCGGCCGGCCGGCGGTGATCGAGCAGCGCATCGCGCGCTATGGCCTGCGTCTGGTCGCTGGTCAGGACTACACGGTGGTCAACACCGACCACGATGAGCGCTACCGCGACTTCTGGCAGACGTATCACAAAATGATGGCACGAAAGGGCATAAGCGAGCAGATGGCCAAGCTTGAAATGCGGCGACGCACGACGCTGATCGGCTCGATGCTGATGCATAAACGCGAAGCCGATGGCATGATCTGCGGCACGATCAGCACGACGCATCGCCATCTGCACTTCATCGATCAGGTGATCGGCAAGCGTGAAGGCAGCAGCGTCTACGCGGCAATGACGGGGCTGGTGCTGCCGGACCGGCAGATTTTCCTCGTGGACACGCACGTGAACGTCGATCCGACGCCGGAGCAGCTCGCCGAGATCACGATCATGGCCGCGGAGGAAGTGCGCCGCTTCGGTATCGAGCCGAGGGTTGCGCTGGTGTCGCATTCGAATTTCGGCACCAGCAACGCGCCGTCCGCGCAGAAGATGCGCGATGTACTCGAGATCCTCAAGGAACGTGCGCCGGGCCTGCAGGTGGACGGTGAAATGCAGGGCGACGTCGCCCTCGAGGCCAATCTGCGCCGTGAAGTGCTGCCCGAACCGACGCTCGAAGGCGATGCGAATCTGCTCGTGCTGCCGAACATCGACGCCGCGAACATCTCGTATAACCTGCTTAAGACGGCGGCGGGTAACAATATCGCGATCGGACCGATGCTGCTCGGCGCTGCGAAGCCGGTGCATGTGCTGACGGCATCGGCCACGGTGCGTGGGATCGTCAACATGGCAGCATTGGTCGTGGCCGATGCGGGCGCCGCAGACCTGCCGTCGCGGGACGAGTGACACTTCACCCGTCAGCAGCGGGTTGGCGGGGCTGGCGAGCTTGCAATCAGGCCGTGGGCCGACCGTGTGTGGTGGTCGAGCAGTATTGCCCGAAGCTCGACAATAACCTCCAGCGATTTGTCTGGAGCGCATGTGCGGATCCACTTCGTCCAGCACTGGCCCAATCTGGCGGACCTGGCGTGCAAAGAGTCGACGTACGACAACGCCTTTCATGCCGGTGACGAAACCTGCGCCGCCACGCCCACGGAGGTTCGAGCGCTTCATCTCGTCGAACAGCGCCCTCCACGTGTGCCAAGGTCGGACCCAGCCCGTCGGCCAGGTCAGCCAGCATGGCGCGCGGCAGCCAGCCGTGTTGCACTTGCGCTTCACGCAGAATCTGCACAAGCGCATGCGGATTACCGCGATGCCGCGCCAGCAGCGAGTTGATCGCATCGCCTGGCACGTCGGCGAACTGAGCCAGACCGGGTCCGGAAGCCACGATAGCGCCCTCCTCTCAACCCTTGGCGAACTCGAGCACCACACGCGACGGGACATCGCCGTGCGCGAGGCGATGGAACACACTGTTGATCGCCGAGAGCGGCTGCAACTCGATGTCCGCTTTGACATTGCCGTCAGCAGCGAAGGCAAGCGCTTCGGCCATATCGCGCCGATTGCCGACGAACGAGCCGCGAATCGTGATGCAGTTCGCCACGACGTCGAACAGGGGCGTCGGAAACTCGCCCGGCGGCAGGCCGACGAGCACGCGGGTGCCGCATTTGCGCGTCATGCCGACGCCTTGCTTGAACGCCCCCAGCGACGGCGCCGTAATCAGCACGCCATGCGCACCGCCCCCAGTGGCCTTCCTGACGGCCGCAATCGCGTCACCGTCCTTTGCGTTGACCATCGCATCGGCGCCAAGGCGTTTGGCATGCGCGAGCTTGCCGTCGTCGATGTCGACTGCGCACACATGCAAGCCCATCGCCTTGGCATACTGAATGCCGAGGTGGCCGAGGCCACCGACGCCAGAGACCACGACCCATTCACCTGGCCGTGCCTGGGTCTCCTTGATGCCTTTGTACGAGGTGATCCCGGCACAGATGAGGGGTGCCGCGTCGCGAGCCGCCAGATAGGCTGGGATATGAGCCACATAGTTCGGATCGGCGACGATGTATTCGGCGAAGCCGCCATTCTTCGTATAGCCACCGAACTGCGCTTCGGCACACACCGGCTCGCGCGCCGCGAGGCAAAACTCGCAATGTCCGCAAGCAGAATAGAGCCATGGCACACCGACGCGGTCGCCCTCATTCACAGCGGTGACACCCGCGCCGACTGCGGTGACGATACCGATGCCTTCATGGCCTGGTATGAACGGCAAGGTTGGCTTTAACGGCCAGTCCCCGTTCGCGGCATGCAAATCGGTGTGGCATACGCCACAGGCTTCGGTTTTGACCAGGGTCTGGCCTGGACCGGGCTCCGGGATATCCAGTTCCTTTAGCACCAGTGGCTTGCCGAACTGTTCGACGACGGCAGCTTGCATTTTGTATGTCATGGCTTGTACCTCGGTTGCGATGAATTCAGCGTGCTAGGCCACGGCGGGCAATCCGAGCCCTCTGACCGCTTCACTCATCTTGATGAGCACGGCCTGAGCGTCGCCATAGACCATGTTGCAGTTGTCTGCGTAGAAGAGTTCATTGACGATGCCGGCGTAGCCCTTGCCTTCCCCGCGCTTGATCACGAACACCTGCTTGGCGTGGTCGGCGTTGAGAATCGGCATGCCGTAAATGGCTGAGGATTTGTCGGTGCGCGCGGCAGGGTTCACCACGTCGTTGGCGCCGATCACGAGCGCCACGTCGGTCGTGTCGAACTGATCGTTGATGTCCTCGAGTTGGAAAATCATGTCGTAAGGCACGCCGGCCTCGGCCAGCAAGACGTCCATCTGGCCCGGCATACGGCCGGCCACCGGGTGAACCGCAAACTTCACCGACACGCCGCCCGCCTGCAGCATCTTGACGAATTCGTACAGCTTGCCTTGACCTTGCGAGACCGCGAGACCGTAGCCCGGCACGACAATCACCGAGGCCGCGTAGCGCATTGCGATGCCTGCGTCGCCTGCTTGTGTCGGCTTCAGGCTGCCCTTGATCTTGCCCTGCTTGCGCGTGGCGACCTCGCCGAAGTTGGTGAAGATCACATTACTCACGGATCGGTTCATGGCCTTGGCCATCAGCAGTGTCAGCAACATGCCGGCTGCACCGACCACCATGCCGGCGATCATCAGCGCGGGGTTCTGCAGCACATAGCCTTCAATGCCGACCGCTAGCCCGGTAAAGGCGTTAAAGATCGAAATCACCACCGGCATGTCGGCGCCGCCGATTGGCAGCGTCATCAGGATGCCGAGCGCCAGCGCACAACCGAAGAACAGGTAGATCCAGGTCGGCATCGCCCATATCAGCGCTGCCCTGTCCGCGCTTGCGACAACGATGTAGACGCCAAGCAAGCAGGTGGCCAGCAGCACCAGTCCATTGAACACCTGCTGCCCTTTCACTCGGACGGGCTTGTTGATGACGCCATCGAGCTTGGCCCAGGCGATCAGCGAACCCGACAGGGACACCGCGCCGATAAGCGCGCCTAGCAGGGTCATGATGAGCGCGTTCGCGCCCTTCGCCTTGTTGCCGAACAGTTCCACCGCGGCAATCGCGCCGGCCGCGCCGCCACCCATACCGTTGTAGATCGCTACCATCTGCGGCATGGCGGTCATCGCCACCTTGCGGCCGCCCCACCAGGCCACCCCTCCGCCCAGTGCCAACGCAACGACAACGAGACCCAGGTTGACCGGCAGGTTGGACCGGGCCGCCGCGCTGACGTCGAAGGCATACAGGAAGCTCGCGAGCACGGCCACGGCCATGCCGATGCCGGCGACGAAAATGCCCGAGGGCGCCGTAACAGGCGACGACATGCGGTGCAGGCCGTAGAGAAAGAGAAAAGCAGCAGCGAGATCAACCGCGCCGATGCCGAGTTGGGGGAGCAGGGTCAACATGGCGGCGTCCTCAATGCTTCTTTGCGTGGATGGACTTCACGGTGCCTGACTTGCTGTGTGCACCGTGCGCGCCGTGCGCCGCGGGGTGGCCGCTGGTCTTGAACATGGCGAGCATGCGGTCAGTGACGGCATAACCGCCCGCGGCATTGCCCGCGCCGAGCAACACAGCCACGAAGCCGATCACCTGCTCCTGCACCGTGCTCGCGTTCAATAGCGCATAGATGCCGCCCACCACGACAATGCCGTGCACGAAATTCGAACCCGACATGAGCGGCGTATGCAGGATGGCCGGCACGTGTCCGATGATCGCCCAGCCGGCGAAAGCGGCCAGCATGAAGATGTAAATCGCGACGAAACCGGAAATGCTGATCTGGAAGTCCATCACAAAGTCCTTGGTCGGAGCGTGTTCGTGCCGGTGTTGAGATCGGCGCTGATACCGGCGCTCATGCAGGCGTAACAGGTTCGGCTTTCGCGGGGCGCTTCTTCGCAGCCGCAACAGGCTTGGCCGCCTCGTCGCTCGCCTCCGCCTTGTTCTCGCCCGCGTGGGTGAGCACCGTTTTGGCAAGAACTTCGTCGCTCCAGTCGATCTCGATGACGTTGTTTTTCATGATCAACGCGAGCAGGTTGTACTGATTCTTCGCATACAGTTCGCTCGCGTCTTCGCCGAGCAGCGAGGGCACGTTCAGCGGCGCGACAATCGTCACGTTGCCGATCCGAGTGGTCTCGCCAGGCCGCGTGTCTTCGCAGTTGCCGCCGCCTTCGGCCGACAGATCGACGATCACCGAGCCCGCTTTCATGCCGGCCACTTGTGAGTGGCTGATGAGCTTGGGCGAGGCCTTACCGGGAATCGCGGCGGTTGTGATAATCAGATCGGCGCTCTGGATGTGCTTCGTCAGCACGTCCGCGACCTTATTGACCTTTCCATAAATCATGACGTCACCACAAGGTTGCCTGAATCCAGCACGCGGCGATGATCGAAGGTCGGTGCTGAGCGCTTTTGAGCTTGTTGCGAGCGACGG
>NZ_CADIKH010000090.1 GCF_902859855.1 Paraburkholderia humisilvae | reverse complement strand
CCGTCGCTCGCAACAAGCTCAAAAGCGCTCAGCACCGACCTTCGATCATCGCCGCGTGCTGGATTCAGGCAACCTTGTGGTGACGTCATGATTTATGGAAAGGTCAATAAACGTCGAGCGTGGAACGGATGCATCGCTAGCCGACCCCGGAGACCCGTCGAGGTGCGCAAAATGCGCTATCCCGTGACCTGTACGCGAAGGCGGCGGAAATCGTCCTTGCAAAACGCCAATGAGATCGCGATCTTGGGGCATGAATTGGCCCAGCGGGCCCAAGCGGAGTGGGGAAAAAACGTGACACTGGAAGGCATCACGGGTGTATCGAACGACGAGACTGCGGTGATGTCGGCCGAAGAAACCGGGGTGTTCGTACACCCGAATATGCGGCTGCTTGCGATGCCATGACGCAGGAAGTGTAATGGGCGATTGCTGGTGCCCGCGCCGCAGGAGCGGAAGAAATCATCGTCGCGGAGAGCCGCTGGTACGACACGAATCTGCTGGATGCAGATTTCGATGTCCCGGTCGTGCGAGGCTCACAAGCCGCGCCTGCGGGCCACGGAGGGCGCTGACGCCGCGATACTGGTCGGTTGGCACGCCAAAGCCGGCACCCCACGAGCCTGTCTGCCGCACACCTACACTGAGCGCATCAAGCGACTGACGATCGACGGCCGGGAGGTTGGCGAATCTGCATGCTGACGCGTCTGATTGCGAGCTATGGTGTACCGGAGCTTTGTCACGTTGGTGCTCGGATCGGGTTAGCATGTGATGATGAAGAAGACGAAGTCGCTTTATCACGGCCACCGGTTTCCGACATCGGTCATTAGCCAGGCGGTCCGGTGGTACTTCCGGTTCCAGTTCAGCCTGCGCGATATCGAGGAGGTGCTGTTCGAGCGCGGCGTGACCGTGAGCCATGAGACGGTTTGCCGCTGGTGCGACAAATTCGGTGCGAGCTTCGCACATCGTGTCAAGGCCGCTCACCGCAAGCCGGGCAGTACCTGGCACCTGGGCGAGTGTTCGTGATGCTGCGTGGCGAGCCTTACGTGCTGTGGCGGGCCGTCGATCAGCATGGTGCGGAACTTGATATCCTGCTGCAGAAGCAGCGTGACAAGTCCGCCGCGAAGCGGTTCTTCAAACGCCTGCTCGCCTCGTGCCCCGACGGGCCGCGCGGATCATCACTGACCAGTTGCGCAGCTATCCGGCAGCGAAAGCCGAGATCCCGGAACTGGTTAACGTGAAGCACGTCTTCGTCAAGTCTGCTGCCAGAATCAACAACCGCGCGGAAAACAGTCATCGGCCACCCAGGAACGTGAGCGGCGCATGAGGCGCTTTTGCAACCCGGGTCGTACGCAGAGGGTCCTGTCGAACTTCGGTCCGATCCGTCAGCACTTCGCGCTCAAGCGACACCTGCTGCGTGCGTCACTCTATCGCAAACAACTCGCCGCGCGATTCGTCACCTGGCGCAAATTCACTGATCAAGCCCAAAATCCGTCTTCCGGTTGCTGAACAGATCGCTCTACTGCCAGCGCTTCTTCTCACTTCGCCAAGTTGACAGCGCCCTCTGAACACGTGCTCGCGAGGGACGTGATTATCAAGGTTGAACGAGTAGAAGAGTTTGTCCCGTGCGCTGCCCAGTTGCCACATCATGACGAATCACTCCCGTCGATCGATGTCTTCCAGGATAGCGAACATTCCGAACCACGGGCAACTTTTTCAACACAATCCGCCGCAGACGCGGAGCGACCGCGTGGCGGCGGACGGATCAGTCATACCGTCATACCTGTTGCAAGCCGCTTTGGCCGTTTTCGCGAGCAACTGCATTGGAATGTTGCGACATAACGCACACGTTACGAGACGACGTAACGCACCGATATTGGCACCAAATGATGCTATAATCAGTGCGCATACTTGCGGAGGCTTCGATGCGTACAACTATTGCGCTTGATGACGACCTGGTCGCCAAGGCTCAAGCCTATACGGGCGTGGAGGAAAAAACGGCACTCGTGCGCGAAGCGCTGAAGGCCTTGATCCAGCGTGAAGCCGCGAAACGACTCGCGAATCTTGGCGGTAGCCAACCAGGCATCAAGGGCGCGCCGCGTCGTCGGCAGGATGTCGAATGATTCTTGTCGACACGTCGGTCTGGATTGACCATATCAACGCTTCTGATCCTATCCTGATTACCCTGCTTGCCGGGGAGCGTGTGTTGACGCATCCATATGTGATCGGCGAGATTTCGCTCGGTAGTTTGCGTGACCGTGACGTCGTGCTTGGCGCGTTGCTCGATCTGCCGCGCGCGCCGGTTGCAACACCGGAGGAGACGTTTTATCTGATCGAGCGCGAAGGTTTGTTCAGTCGTGGAATCGGATATGTCGACACGTCACTGTTGGCGTCCGCGCGCCTACAACCCGGCATCACCATCTGGACGCGCGATAAGCGATTGAAGAAAGTTGCCGATGAACTCAATCTTGGCGCGGTGCTCGCGCACTAGATAACGGAAAAGGTGATGCACGAAGTCGACTTCAGCCAGCTACAGCCGGATGACGAGTACGTTTTCGATCTCGGATCGGACGTATTGCTCATGGATGATCACCGCTGGGCATCCCTCGTCTGGACGCGCTCCGGCTTCGAACGCGAGATCGGACCGTTTTCACTCGTGCATGCTGACTATCACTGGGACGGCGTGAACGATTTCCACGAAAACGAGGATGCGCGTGAGCGTCTGCTAACGGCCGACCTGATGGAAATCGAGGCGATGGTTCGCAACAAAGACCGCATCCAATACGACTCGTTCATCGCGCCAGCCGTGATCCGGAAACTTGTGACAGAGGTACACTTCCCCGGCAAGCAGACGAGCACCGGGCCGGGCCTTGGAGACCGTCTACGACTATGGGGTCCAGGCGGTGCCCATGATGAGTTTCTGATGGCAGCGACTGTGCGAAATCTGCGAAGAATGGCCAGGACTCTCATGTCAGGAAGCAAGCAGATGAACCATGCAGTTGCATGACGAGCAACGGGGACCGTTGGCTCGTTCAAGGTCGCGGCTTTGCCGATCATCGTCACTCGAAAACGTTCTGCCAACTCCTGCGTGTCCGACTAGAACACGACTTTTTCAACACGATCGAATGCAGAGCGGCCGTTCACTAACCCGTTTGAACAATCGTTCCGGGTCGGCTAGGAAGTTCGACACTACGATGCCACGGAAGCTTCGACGATCGGCGCCGGAATCGCATATTTGAACTTTTGCATGGGACGCTATGCCCGAGGGCAATCGGGCTTTACTGCAAGCAACGGGTTAGCGGGGCGACAAAGCTATCGCATGCATCGAGTTGCGTCAGCGCGACGTATTCGTCCGGTTTGTGCGCGATCGTGATGTCGCCCCGGCCACAGACGGCGGTCGGCACCGACAGACGCATCGAGAAGAGGTCGCCCTCGGTGCCGAACGCGACTTTGCGCTTTTGCGTGTCGGGCGGCAGGAGAGTTCCGAGAAGCTTCACAGCGTCGCTCGCGACATGCGTGTCGAGCCCGGGATAGGCGTTGACTTCCTCGACGGCGGGCAGATGCACTTTCCCATGAAGCGTCATGGCACTCGCGATCGATGCGTGCGAACGGATGTCGCCGAGAATTGATGCGGCGTCGTCGCTCGCGAGCGTGCGGATTTCAAAGTCGAGCGTGCATTCATTCGGCACGATATTGAGCACCTTGCCTCCGCGAATCGTGCCCACGTGAATCGTCGAATACGGCACGTCGTAGCTGTCGTCGCGTGCACCGCTTTCGGCCCGATGCTGCTGCGCTGCGCGAATCCCCGCGATCCAGTCGGCTGCGACGTGGATCGCGTTCAGATACTTTGGCGCGAGCGCCGGATGGCCTTCCTGACCGCAACAGATCGCGCGATAGGCGGCCTTGCCTTTGTGGCCGGTCGCGATCTGCATCATCGTCGGTTCGCCGACGATGCACAGTTCCGGCCGCACCGGCGCGACCTCCAGCACGCCAATCAGTCGCCGTACGCCGACGCGGCCGATCTCCTCATCGTACGACAACGCCAGCTGCAGCGGCTTCTTTAACGTCCGCGCCGACGCATCGATCATGGCGATCACCGCGCACGCGACGAAGCCCTTCATGTCGGCGGCGCCACGGCCATAGAGCCGCCCGTCACGCAGAGTGGCCTCGAAGGGCGGCATTATCCATGGCTGGCCTTCGACATGCACGACGTCGGTGTGTCCCGACAGCATCACGCCGGGTACGTCCGCCGGTCCCGTGCTCGCGAACAGGTTCGCGCAGCTGCCGGCGCCGTTCCAGACTATCGTGCTACTGATGCCTGCCGCGCCCAGCAAGCCAGCGACATGCTCGATCAGCGCGAGATTCGGCGTACGCGTAATGGTCGGGAACGCGATCAGCGTTTTCAGGAGTTCGGCACTCGGCTGAGCGGCATGGTTACGCGTCCGGCTTGACCGCGATGACGTCGATTTCGACGACCCATTCGGGACGCGCGAGCGCCTGCACGACGATGCCGGTCGACACCGGAAACACACCCTTGAGCCAACGGCCCATCACGTTGTAGACGGCTTCGCGATAGCGTGGATCGATGATGTAGACCGTGACTTTGCAGATGTCCTCGAGCTTGCTGCCGCATTCGTCAAGCAGCATCTTGACGTTCGACATCGCTTTTTCGGTTTGCGCGACGACATCGCCGATGCCGACCGATTCGCGTGTATCGAGATCCTGGCCGATCTGGCCGCGCAGGTACACCGTGTTGCCGGCAATGACCGCCTGGCACAGATCGTTGTCCAGCTTCTGTTCCGGATACGTTTCTCGAGTATTGAATTTGCGGATGCGCGTATGAGTGGTCATATCGTGATGATTCGAAAGCTCAGTGATGAAGAATCCTGGAAAGAAAGCGTTTCGCGGCGACGCTGGCGGCGTCCTGGAAGAACGCGTCAGTCGGGCTGTCTTCGATGATCGCGCCGTCTTCCATGAAAACAACGCGATGCGCGACCCGCCTGGCGAAGCCCATTTCGTGCGTGACCACCATCATGGTCATGCCTTCGCGCGCGAGTTCGACCATCACGTCGAGCACTTCGTTGACCATCTCCGGGTCGAGCGCCGAGGTCGGTTCGTCGAACAGCATCGCCATCGGATCCATCGACAACGCGCGCGCAATCGCAACGCGCTGTTGCTGGTCACCCGACAGTTGCCCCTGATACTTGTGTGCATGCGCCGACAGCCCGACGCGGTCGAGCAGTTCACGCACTTTCGTGCGCGCCCGGCCCCCGCCGCGATCGAGCACGATGCGTTGCGCGAGCGTGAGATTGCGCGTCAGATCCGGATGCGGAAACGGTTCGAAGTGCTGGAACACCGTGCCGACGCGGCTGCGCAGTTTTGGCAGATTGGTCGACTTCGTGGCCAGCGATGTGCCATCGACGACGATGTCGCCCTTCTGGAACGGCTCCATTGCATTGACGGTCTTGATCAGCGTCGATTTGCCCGAACCCGACGGCCCGCACACGACGACGATCTCGCCTTTGTCCACGTGCGTCGAGCACTGCTTGAGCACATGATGGCTACCGTACCACTTGTCGATGCCACGGATATCGATGACGGCATGATGCGAGCTCATTTGTCGAAATATCCCGCGCGGATCGACGCGCCGATCAGATTGAGAATCAGGCGCCCGGCGGTCACACACGAAATCAGATTCGCGTCGTCTTTTTCCGGCTGGATTTCGACAATGTCCATGCCGACCACGCGGCCTTTCTTCACCAGCCCGTGAATCAGCTTGCGCGCCTGGACGAAGGTCACTCCGCCGGGCGCCGGACCCGCGACGGCCGGCATCACCGACGGATCGAGGCCGTCGGCGTCGATCGTCAGATAGTAGTTTCCGCCGTCGGGGATGCGCGCGAGCACCGCATCCATGCCGATGTCATGCAGTTCGTACGCAGTAACGAGTTCCGAGCCATACGCGCGTGCGGCGACGAGTTCCTCGGGACGCCCGCTGCCTTGCGCGCGCAGACCGATCTGGATGATGCGATCGACGTGCGCCATCTCCGACGCGCGGCGGATCGGGCTCGACATGCCTTCGCGAACGCCATTCACGTCGTCGCGCCAGTCGAGGTGGGCGTCGATGTGCACGAGCGTGATCGGACCTTTGGCGTCGAGGCCGCGCAGGATCGGCGTCGTGATGCCATGATCGCCGCCCAGCACGATCGGCATCGCGCCGCCCGCAATGATGCGGCGAACCGCTGCTTCAGCGCGCGCGTAGTGTTCGCCCGGCCTCGTAAGATCGGGAATGATGTCGCCGCAATCGACGAAGCGCACGTCGTCGCGGCCTTGCAGCAGCGGGCCGTCGATATCGAAGTCGTAGTGCCCCGGCTTGCGCACGACACGGTCGGTCGCTTGACGGATCGCTGAAGGCGCGTTTGTCTGGTCGTTGCCGAAATCGGACGGCGAGTACGGTGCACCGTACGGCATGCCGAGCACGGCGATATCGGCCTTCAGGTTGTCGATGTCCAGATCGAGTTCCGAGTAGAGCAGCGTGGGATGGCCGGTGCGCGGCGCTACGGTGTATTGAGTCATGCGAGCATCTCCAGGGGAATGGGGAATCTGCGTCAGACATGGCGCGCGCGCCGTCCGATCGCCGTCTCCAGACGGCGTCCGACGCCGGCCAGCAGAACGCTGCAGATCCAGTAGATCAATGCCGTCGTGCCGAGCACTTCGACATACGCAAAGGTGTTAGCGGTGAGCAAATTGCTCTGATACGTCATCTCCGGCAGGCTCATCACCGAGAAAATCGCCGAGTCCTTGAACATCATGATCACGAGGCTTGTGGCCGGTGGCGTGATGTAACCGAACAGCTGCGGCGCAATCACGTGGCGCTGGGTCTGCCAGAACGTCATGCCGAGGGACAACGACGCCTGGGTCTGGCCGCGCGCCACGCTGCGCAGCGCCGCGCGCAGGATTTCGCAGAAGTAGCCGCCCGTGTAGAACGCCGTGCAGCCGATTGCAACCGTCATCGCCGATGCGCCCACGCCGAGCTTCGGTAGGCCGAAGAACGACAGGTAGACGAGAATCAGGTACGGAATGTTGCGCACCAGTTCGACGTAGGCGAGCGCGACCGGCTTCAGGAATGTGCGCGATTGCGCAGCGTACGCGGCGACGGTTCCCGCGAGGGCGCCGATCGGGATGCCAATCGCGCTGACCAGTGCGGTGATGCGAAGCCCGTCGAGCAGCACCGGCACCGCTTCGCGGACGATAGACATATCAATGGCCATGAGGCAGCATCCTCGAAACGCGGCGCTCGCATAGTCGCGAAACAGCCGAGATGCAGAACAGGATCACGAAGTAGACTGCCGCTGTGATCGTGAAGACCTGCAGCGGCAAGTCGGTTTGCAACGTGGCGTTGCGCGCGACCGTTGCGAGTTCCGGCACCGCGATGATCGACATCAGCGACGACGCTTTCAGCAGGAGCGTGAACTCGCTGGTGAGCGGGGGAATCGCGCGATAGATCATCTGCGGCAGCAGCACGTGACGCCACACCTGTGCGGTGCGCATGCCCATCGCGTAACCGGACGCGCGCTGTCCCCACGAGATCGTGCCGAGCGATCCGCGCAGGATTTCGACGATGTACGCGCTGGTATTGCAGGCGAGCGCGGCGATACCCCCGGTGATTGGCGAGATCGAAATGTTGAGCAGTGCCGGCACCATGTAGTAGGCGATCAGCATGTGAATCAGCGCCGGCGTGCCGCGAATCATGCTCACCCACAACATCGCCAGTGCGCGCAGCGGACCGAACGGCGAGATGCGCGCAAGCAGCAGCACGATACCGAGCGCGAGACCGATGACGAACGCACAGGCTGACGCGGCCAGCGTAACCGCGGTTCCCGACACGACGCCGTCGAGAAATGGCGCGATCACGCCACCTTTGTCGATCCAGTCGAGCATGACGGCGCGTCAGATGGCGCCGGCCGGCAGATAGTTCGCGTGCGGAGTGTCCATCGGCGTGCCGAACCATTTTGTCTGTAACGCGGCAAGCTTGCCGTTCGCGCGGAATTCCTCGAGCGAATCGTTGATGAACTTGCGGATTTCGAGATCGTTCGGGTTGGCGACCCACGCGAGCAGCTTCGGCTGACCGATCGTGCCGGCAATGCGGAATGTGTTCGGCTGTCGCTTCATCTCCACGGCGGCGATGTTCGACGGCATGAGCGCGACGTCGACGGTCCTGTTCGCGAGCGCGTTCGACACGTCCGGATACGCCTGGAACAGCTTGGTGCCTGCATAGCCCTTGCCGGTCTTTTCCTTCAGTTCCTTCTCGAACTCGTCGGCGACGGGCTGTGACGACGAACCCATTTGCGTGCCGATCGTCTTGCCGCCGATGTCGAGATCGCGTTTGATCGAGGTATCGTCGGCGCGCACCAGCAGCACGGAGCGCACCACGCCGACCGGCTCACTGAACGCAAAACGTTTGGCGCGCTCCGGCGTGATGCCGACACTGGTCGCGACGAAGTCGAACTTGTGCGACATCAGGCCTGGAAGCATGCCTTGAAACGGCAGATTCATCTGCTCGAGTTTCACACCCAGCTTCGCTGCCATCAGCTCAAGCACATCGTGACCGTACCCGACGATCTGACCGTTCTCGACGAATTCGAACGGCTCGTACGCGGCTTCCGTGCCGACCACCAGTTTGCCGCGCTGCTTGATGTCCGCAAGCGTGCCGCCCTCGGCAAGCGCGAGCTTCGGCAACGCCAGTGCGGTCCCCGATGCGAGCGTGGTTTTAATGAAAGATCGTCTGGTCAGGTTTTTCATTGCTCTCTCCGCGTGCTGGTCGTGTGGCCATGTGGGTGACGGACCGGCGCATCGTGGACGCCGCAGCTTCGCGCGATTCGCCAGGTGCCCGAATGTATGCCGCCATAAAGAGAGTGAAAAATGATTTTTTTATCAGTATGGTTTCAGAAAATGAAACCTTTCAAATGCGCTTGTCCCGGCCGTTCGACCAATTTAAGGAGCCATCCAGGTGCACCGACCTGATTTCAACGAACGCGATCTGCGCTCGCTGCGCATCTTCTGCGCTGTCGCGCAAGTCAACGGTTTCACTGCGGCAGAGAAGCAACTGAACATGTCGAAGGCCTCGATTAGCCGTCACATCCGCGAAGTCGAGGAGACGCTCGGCGCCCGGCTATGCGAGCGTGGTCCGTCCGGATTCGTGCTGACGCATGCGGGAAAGGTCGCACTCGATCTCGCGCGCGATGCGATTCGGTCTCTGGAACGGATCCAGCCGGAAATTGACGCCCTGCGCGGCGTGCTGTCCGGCACGCTGTCGATCGGGATGGTCGAGCACATCGCCAGCGACGACGCCTGTCATCTGCCTGAGGTACTCGCCGCGCTGAAGGAACAGGCGCCCGACGTGAGCGTCGAGTTGCAGGTCATGACCTTCAACGAACTCGATCTGGCGTTGCGGGAGCGTCGGGTGCAGGTTGCGATTCGGGGCATGTACCGGCGCGAGGCGGGTTTCCATTACCTGCCGCTCTTCATCGAGCGGCAAGCGCTGTATGTGGCACGTCGTAAGATGCGCGATGCGTCGACACTGCCGCTCGTCTATCGCGAGCAGCCGTTCGTGCACGAGGCGCTTCATATGCTGGGGATGGAGCGCGGACCGTCTGCGTCGGGCCTCGAGGCCGTTGCGATGCTGGTGCTGTCCGGGCACTACGTCGGCCTGCTGCCGCAGTTCTATGCAGCGTCGTTCTCGAAGCGGCATGCGCTAGCTAAAGTGCCGTCCGGCCCGCTTTATGAAAATACGATCAGCGCGATCATCGAAATTTCTCGACCCAGAACGCGCGCGCTCGAACTGTTTCTGGGTCTTGTCCAGCAACTTCATCGCATTGAGTGATTGAGGGACCGCTTCGGGGTCGCACGCAGTCGATCGACGTCAGGCGGAGGTCATGGTGAACCTGTTCATCCTGTCAGGGCACCACCGTCGTGTGATCCTGACGATTAGTCAACCCGACATCAACGACCAGAATCAGGGCGCGCAGCGGCCCGTTCGCCGTTCAGCCTGAGTTGCTCTGCATTCAACTGCAATGAGATCGAAGGGTAGGCAAGTTCCGTATGCACAACGTATGTGAATCTCTATTCGAACCCTCGTAAGGAAAGAAGAGCTCAAGCTGCTGAGTGGCTCTAACCAAAAGGTGTGTGGCGGGATGCGTTACTCAGAAATGATCGCCGAGCTGCTTCAACCGGTGCTGGTCGCGCTTCGAGGATCGCTGAGAACAGCGGCGCATGCTTTCTTCGTGACCGAGCAAGACGTCCTGAACGAATTGGCTCCTGCGGAGGTATTGGCGGGAGTGCCGTTCGAGACGCGTGCGTTGGTGCATCCCAGCCGGCTGCGACTCCTGCAGTTACCCGCGATGGAACGCCAACGCTGGGTCTTGTCGCTGGTTCGGACGTCGGAGAAAGGCATGACTGAGTGAACGGCTAGAGCAATGTCCAACGAGAATGAACCGACTGTCGAATTATCACGGCACTTGCGAAGCTTGGTGCTATCGCGTGAACTTCTGAGGGGGGCGCGTGTATTCCCGACACCGGCACGAGGCATCTTTATGCATTGCTGGTGAATAAAGGAAGTGGAAGGTAGTGAGGTAGACGGTACCCCAATGGACTGCCCCCTGGCACAGTCCGGGTTTGCGCCTCCACTGACGGATTCGTTACGAGGTGCGTCGGTGGCGAGTCAGTCGCATGTGCCGTTATCTGCGAGCTGCGACGCCCGCCAGATTGCCGGGTGGATTTCGTCAAGGCTATTGCGCTCCACGGCGGCGAGCATTAATCAGGATTCCGATTAGACGACGTATCCACACCGAACTCATGCACGAGTGCGCGCATGATCGCGTAGACCGCGGGCAATGGGGTCATCCTCATGCTGCCAGTCCACGTTGGCATCCAGATCAGGACCGGTCAGACGGCTGTCGGCGAGGCGGGCAAAGCCGTTACGGATTCCGACTGCATGGCGCCCCTGAAAACCCAGATCCACGAACGCCTGTTCCTCGATATCGACGAGCAGGCGCCATATCGGCGCCGGCACCCAACGGCCCAGCTTTCCCTGGCGAAGCAATCGAAGATAAGGCTGCGCTTTGACATCCTCCCCGCCCCTGAAGGACTGGGATTCCTACGGGTGCGCAAGCACCTTCGGTGGGTTCCTGCTTCACCGGGCGGCCTGACTGCGCCATCCCTCCACAGGCAATCGCGGCATGTCCTGCCTGTCAGCGTCGGATAGATACTCCCCACTTGGGGGTGCGGCTAAATTCCTGGACTGGTTTATGCCGCAAGTCCGAGACTTTCCCGGTACTCGATCGGGCTGCGGGAGCCGAGCGAGATCTTGATCCGCTTTGCGTTGTACCAGCGGATATAAGAGTCAACCACCTCGATGAACTGCTCAATGGTTGTAGCCCGCCAATCACGAGGATAGAACAGCTCGGTCTTCAGTCGCCCGAAGAAACCTTCACAGGCTGCATTATCGGGAGAGCATCCCTTGCGTGACATCGAGCGGATGAGCCTGGCGTCGCGCATCCGTGAGAGCCATCCCGGCCAGCGATAGTGCGCACCGCGATCGGAATGGACCACAGGCCGTTCCTCGCTGTTGGCCACCGTGCTGATCGCCGCATCCAGCATGGTATTTACGAGTTCAGCGTCCGGCCGCGTGCCGATTGTCCAGCTCACGACAAGACCGTCGAAGCAGTCGATCACCGGCGACAGATAGACCTTGCCTGCCGGGACCTGGAATTCGGTAATGTCGGTGAGCCACTTTCTGTTTGGTGCGGCTGCACGGAAGTCACGATTGATGAGGTTCTCCGGCGCGGGACCGATTTCGCCGCGGTACGAGCCGTAGCGACGTCGCCTGGTCGTGGCAGCGGCCAGGCCGTCCTGTCGCATCAAACGTCGCACGACCTTCTCCGAAATGAAGACCTGCTGCCTGCCCAGTGCTGCGCATATCCGACGATATCCGTAGCAGCGGTGATTGAGTTCAAAGAGGTTCGCGATGACGCTACGTGCGGCAGCATACTTGTTAGCGACGAGCAGGCGTGCACGATGATAGAAGTAGGAACTGCGAGCAAGTCCCAACACGGCTAACAGCTCCGGCAATGCGTAGGCTTGTTTCAGGGCGTCAACCAGCATCGTCTTCTCCCGGTTGCTCAGGAGCTGCGGGTTGACGCCCACTTCTTTTTTTAACAGTTCATTCGCCTTTTTCAGGATGTCGTGCTCGAGTTGCAGTTGCCGGATGTCGCGTCGAAGCGATTCGACCTGTTGCTCCAGTTCCGCACGCTTATGGTCCGGTGCTGGCTTCTTCGTCTGGCGCTTCATGGATGCTGGGGCCTCACGACCGAGTAGCTGGTTCTTCCAGTTGTAGAGCGTCGGCCTGCTCACGCCTGCCTTCTGGGCAATCAGGCACGCGCTTCCTCCTCTGGTGCACAGTTCGATCACTGCCGCCTGCCTCACCTCCTGCGACTTCGGAACACTGCCAGCTACTCTGCCGATAATGCGCTTTCCGATCTCGGGGCGCAGTTCCTCTATCCAGGCTGCAAGCGTCTCCCGACCAGGATATCCAAGAACTCTCAGGGTGGCAGCAGCACAATGGCCATGGCTCAGATAATGATCGACGGCCGCCTTCTTCTGTTCGGCCGAATACCTCGGCCTCGAACGGACGTAGCCGGCCGGAAAATCATGACACCGTTCGTATTCGCGATGCCAGGACTTAAGAGAATTCTTCGTTGGGTAGCCCAGTTGTCTGATGGTCGCCCCAATGCGCTTGCCCAACTTCAAGTACAGCCGGACCGCTCGCATCCGGTCTTCGTACGAGTACATGAACTACCTCCAGGTAGTCTAGGTTTTCGTCCGCACCCCCCTTTTCGTCGAAGTAATTTTCCCCAGTTTTTTATCTGACGGCACCGCGCTAGCGGCGCCGTCCTGTCGATCACCGACCATATCGCCCTTCGGGTCCGTCGCGGGGGTGTCGGTGGTCGAGCTGGGAGAAGTGATGACGATTCTGGAATTGCACCGGCAGGGGCTGAGTATCTCGGCCATCGCCGCTCGACTCGGTATGGATCGCAAGACCGTTCGCAAATACATCAGCAATGGCGTACAGACACCGCGTTACGGTCCGCGTGCGCCGCGGCCGTGCGTGGTAGACCATTTCGCCAGTTATGTGACCGAACGCGTGCGTGAGTTTCCCGATCTGAGCGTTGAGCGTCTGCTACGGGAGGTTCGGGCGATGGGTTACGTGGGCGGTCGCACGGCGCTGGGTGATCTGGTTCGCGAGGTCCGGCCGCCACGTCAACGCGGCTTCGAGGTCCGCTTCGAAACGCCCGCCGGTCATCAGGCTCAGGTGGACTTCGTGCACTTCAACGTTGAATTCGACGACGTCCCGGGCCAGCGGCGCTCGATCTGGCTGTTCTCGATCGTGCTCGGCCACAGTCGTTACCTGTGGGGCCGCTTCGTTGAGCATCAGGACCTGCAGACCGTTCTGCGCTGTCACATGGAGGCATTCGGGCATCTGGGCGGCGTACCGCGCGAGATTCTGTACGACCGGATGAAGGCAGCCGTGCTGGGCGAAGTCGACAGGCACATCGTCTATAACGCGAAGCTGGTCGCGTTTGCGCAGCACTACGGCTTTGCACCGCGCGCCTGCAAGGCCTATCGCGCCAAGACCAAGGGTAAGGTCGAGCGGCCGTACCGCTATATCAGGCAGGACTTCTTCCTCGCGCGTCGTTTCCAGAATCTCGCCGACCTGAACCGCCAGTTGCGCGAATGGCTCGACACGGTAGCCAATGCCCGCGTGCACGGCACGACGCAGCGCATTGTTGCCCGGCACTTCAGCGAGGAGCGTCCCGCATTGCAGACGTTGCCCGTCGGCGCGTTCAATGGCGTGATCCGGCTTGAGCGGCGCGTGAGCCACGAAGGTCTGGTCTCCGTCGGCGGCAACTACTACAGCGTGCCCGATCGTACGCGCAGACGCACGCTCGACGTTCACAGTCTGGCTCACGAGATCCGCATATACGAGGACGGCGAACTGCTGGCTGTTCATCCCGTGCTGGAGGGCCGGCGACGGACATCGCTGTTGCCCGGTCATCGGCGCTCCGGCCAGCGCAGGCAGGCGACTGAACATGGCGTGCCGCCGGTGACGCCCGTTGTGGCACGCCGGCCCCTGTCGTTTTATGACCAGGTGGCCAGACGTCTGGCCGATGCAGGGAGGTCCGCATGAGCGGACCTGCCTCGACACTGGAGCGTATCCGCCGTTATCTCGTCGGCCTGCGCATGCCGCGCGCGCTCGAAGCACTGGACGCCACACTGAACCGCTTCGAACAGGGCGACAGTTCGATGCTAGAGGTGCTCGAAACCCTGCTGGGCGAAGAGTTCACCACGCGCGAGACGCGTCGCATCCGCATGGCGTTACAGACCGCGCGACTCGGCACGATCAAGACACTGGCTGGCTACGACTTCAGCTTCCAGCCGAGCCTCGAGCGCGATCGCATCATGACGCTCGCGCAGCTCGAGTTCATCGAGCGACGACAGACCGTGCACTTCCTTGGGCCGCCTGGAACGGGTAAATCGCACCTGTCCATTGAGGGTGCGGCAAAAATCCTGGACTGGTTTATGCCACACCCCCAAGTGGGGAGTATCTATCCGACGCTGACACCTACGACTGTCGGTTCCATTTGCGCTCTCCTGGTAGGGACGATGACGCATCAATTATGCGATGAGGAGGCATCCATACCATTTTTTCCCAGCAGGCGTTGCAACTCCTTTATCTGCTTGAGTGCGTCACCCAGCTCGAACGCCGGCACAACTTCTTCTCCAGCGCTCACCGCCGACAGGCTACCGTCCTGATGCAGCTTGCGCCATTGAAACAGCTGGTTTGGGTTGATGCCGTGCAGCCGCGCCACCATCGAAACCGTCTTGCCTGGCTCGAACGTTTCTCGAAACATTGCCAGCTTCTCATCCGCTGACCAACGCCTCCAGCGTTCTGGACCTGTCAACACTTCCATCACTTCATTCTTGTTGTTAATCATATACGCAGTCTTATGAGCGGGTAAGGCTGCAGCGTCACCGCTGCAGCCTCCCCTAAGAACCGTACGTGCAAGTTTCCCCGCATACGGCTCAAGCATTCCCAAAGCCACATGAATGTGTGACCGATGTGCACAATCGCACATCTGCGCGTCGCGTTGCCGAAGTCTTCCCGCCGCAGCGGAGGGCGCAGACACCGCGCGCGGTGCTCTCTCATGCTTCCCTCTGTGGAGTCTTTCGACAGCTTCGCGCTGGAACACCGAACGGAAGTCTGCTCGCTTTCGCGCGGGGTTATGTTGCAACCCCTATCAGGACCGTTACAGCCCGGCATTCGCTTTTTCCGTCTTCTCATACCCGCACAGTCAACAACTTGCCTTGCGGCTTGTCTGCCTCGTGGGCAACTGTACGGGCTGATATGATTTTCCGTGTCAATCGGTGTAGTGGTTTTCCGTCTTTTCATAGGGCAAATTCAGTTTCCTGAGGACGGCGCAGCAGTAATGTCGACGGTGGATCAGGCTGATATGCGCGGGTTGGATACCGCATTACAGTGGACCGCCTCATGAGCCTGCCGCTACCTTACCGCGCAAGTCGGCCGATGGCCGTTGCGAAGTCCGAACGCGGGTTGCCCGAATGCCGGGCTGCGCCGTCTTCAGGAAGCTTTTTC
>NZ_CADIKH010000089.1 GCF_902859855.1 Paraburkholderia humisilvae | reverse complement strand
TCGAGCTTGAAGCTGGCGTCAAATTGTCGGCGCTTTCTTGTCATCTACTGTTTCCTCGTCGATTCAGGATTGTCCTCCTATCGACCTGTCCGAGGAAATTAGACCATCACACACCACGTTCAAACCTTGCTGTGTTAGGTTGCTGAAGCCATGCTCGTTCAGAAATTGACTCGGGAACGCAGAGTCTGCTCTTCCTTGAAGTAGCGCCGGCCGAGCGCTCGCTAGTGCAAAAGTTAGTGCTCGATGGCAAGGCCGAGCGGCGTCGGAGTGTGATTCATG
The DNA here is from genome assembly GCF_902859855.1 of Paraburkholderia humisilvae. GTDB lineage: Bacteria > Pseudomonadota > Gammaproteobacteria > Burkholderiales > Burkholderiaceae > Paraburkholderia > Paraburkholderia humisilvae. The sequence continues at coordinate 15,857 of NZ_CADIKH010000089.1, read as the reverse complement.
ATGCGCTCCGCAATACAATGGTCGTGGTTGCTAGCCGAAGGGAGGCCCACGTCTCTCGACGCCTCCAATTGCACCCGTAAGATAAACGCATGTGCACGATGACCCAACAGGTCGCCAATTGTCTTGGCCAACGCCCTATTTAACAGTCTCATGGCTGAGGCGTACGGCAGGCTCTAGGCTGAACTCCCTGTAAGGCCAATCCGCTCGCGAGCATGCGGTCTTATAGATTTCGTTTATCGCGGTAGGACACAATGCAGTTGCGGGCCTACACGATCGAAGAAACAGATCTGTTCGACCGCGGTCAACCGGCCTGCGGAGGTTCAAATAATGAGGCCCCCTACGTCAACGCCGACAATGACATCGGTGGCGTCGTGTTGTCGGGTTTCTTGCAAGTACCTCATGCCATCACTGGGAAGCGCCCGTGGTAGGCGCAAATTGCAAACCCATTGTTGGTCAACTCCGGAAACGACAAAGCCATGGATTAAGCAAAGGTACGATGGTGCGTCGCCAAAATTCGCGACGCACCACATGCCTTCGGGAGTGTTGCTGTCGAATCCCCATCGCCGCGATCAAGCCACGGTTTAACAGAGGCCGTGCGCACGGTGGCTTGATCGATTCGAACAGCTATAAATTAGAGTCCCTGCCCGTACGGTGCTAACTCGGAGAGATACTGGTATCGCTGCTCAAGGTCGTTGAAACTGTAATATTCATTATAGTTATCACCGCCGTTGGCTTCACCCAGTTTATTTAGGCCATCGGAATCCTCAAGCATGTATCTGGCCGCGTATATAGGTGCATCCTGCCACGCATTTCCAGTTAGCTGGCCATTGGCATAGCTTTGCAATTGTTGGATGCTAAAACCTGCATCGCTTCCGATTTCGCTTCGGTTAGCTAGGAGTTGGCCGACAGCCCACCGCTCGTCGGCGGGACTAGGCGCATAATCTCTACCGGGATACGCTGGCCCTAGTTGACTGGAAGGAGACGCGTAGGGCGAACCAGGTTGAGCGCCACTGCCAATGGGAGGCCAGGTGTCTTGGCCATAAGGCGAATAATAAGGTTGAGCGCCGCTGCCAATGGGAGGCCAGGTGCCCTGGCCGTAAGGCGAACCAGGTTGAGCACCGCTGCCAATGGGAGGCCAGGTGCCCTGGCCATAGGGCGAGCCAGGTTGAGCACCGCTGCCAATGGGAGGCCAGGTGCTCTGGCCATAGGGCGAGCCAGGTTGAGCACCGCTGCCAATGGGAGGCCAGGTGCCCTGGCCGCAAGGCGAACCAGGTTGAGCACCGCTGCCAATGGGAGGCCAGGTGCTCTGGCCATAGGGCGAACCGGGTTGAGCGCCGCTGCCAATGGGAGGCCAGGTGCCCTGGCCGTAAGGCGAGCCAGGTTGAGCGCCACTGCCAATAGGGGGCCAGGTGCTCTGGCCATAGGGCGAGTCAGGTTGAGCGCCACTGCCAATAGGGGGCCAAGTGCTCTGGCCATAGGGCGAGTTAGGTTGAGCGCCGCTGCCAATGGGAGGCCAAGTGCCCTGGCCATAGGGCGAATAATAAGGTTGAGCGCCGCTGCCAATGGGAGGCCAGGTGCTCTGGCCATAGGGTGAACCGGGTTGAGCACCGCTGCCAATGGGAGGCCAGGTGCTCTGGCCATAGGGCGAACCGGGTTGAGCACCGCTGCCAATGGGAGGCCAGGTGCCCTGGCCGTAAGGCGAACCAGGTTGAGCGCCGCTGCCGATTGGCGGGTAGGGCGATGAACTGTCCCACCCTGGTTGGTAAAATTGGGAACTTCCTCCGAGCTGGCGTAGGGCAAGGTTCATCAGGTTAAGCGCAGTCTCCATTTCTGGAATCACCCCTCCTGAGGAAGGCGCAAGCGATGACTGAAGATTCGCGGGGGTGGAAAGCGGGTAGTTAAAGCTGGTGATATCCATAAGGCGGTGCCTCCTGCAAAACGAAAAAATTAATCACGAAATTGAATTGCATTCCAGTGTGGAAAAATCGCGTTTAAGTCGTTAATCATCCCCCATGAAGCAGGGTTTGACACCCGGAACTCCGGGCGATCATCGGATAAGAGAGTCTTGTGAAGAACAACCATGCAGCTATCTCTTCCGAGCGCATCGTCACTGGCCACATTGCTCGGTTTTGACCCGGCCTGTTCACTCAACGAAACTCTAACTCCCCTGTGCGTCCGAAACGCATTGCCAGCCGTTCAGGCAATGCTTCATGGTCAAGACTCAGATCCACAACTTTCGAGCTTTCCCTATGGGCTATTATCTGGATCCTTGGCCGCGTGCGTGCCGCCGACAACTTTAACCGAAACAGTGCGCCGTGAACGTTCTTTCAAGGCATCATCGGCTTTTGACTACCGCTTCACGCTTCATGCTCTTTTGTACCGAGACATTCCATATAACTCGGTAAGACGTCCGTTAATATAGCAACTGAGGCCGCTCTGATTGTCAAAGATGTTTAACGCACCCCTTTCATGGAAATTTATGAAATCTCCGTTGATCGTTAGTAATTTGTAATTAAATAGAGGAGCTGTGATTCAGTTGGTGTGTGGAGGGCTACGCCGCCTTCGATGTGGGCCCCTCCGGGAAGGTGTATCCCCCTTGAGGCTGGGACGTCGGCCGCAGAGCGCGCGCTACGCGCGGGGCCAAATCTCAAGCCAATTTCTCGGCAAAGACCCACCAAAACGAACGCCTTGTACGACCCCGCATAAGGCCAATTGAATGTTATCAAACGGCCGGCGCAGACCAATCGGTAACTGTCTCAGGACGCCTCGCTCACCAGCTCAAGGCGGTAACCGTGACCGTACACCGGGAGCAGTCGAATGCCGTTTTCGGGTCGCAATTGAAGCTTTGCCCGGACCTTGGACATATGCGTGTCTATTGTGCGTGAGATACCCCCCGGAGGTTGTCCCCAAACTGTTCCGCCAATCTGTTCGCGTGAAAGGATGCGCCCCAGATACTGGAACATAAGCAAGGTCAGATCGAATTCCCTAGGAGTGAGTTCGATGGGAACGTCATGAAGCATGCAGCTTCGTTTCTCGGGGTCGATACGGTATGGGCCAACTTCTATCAGTTGCGGCTGCATATTTTGACTTTGGTGCGACCGGACCCGTCGAGCGAGCGCATCCACTCGGGCGAGTAATTCGGCCTTCCGAAGCGGTTTGACGAGATAATCGTCCGCGCCTGCGTTGAGTGCTGACACAATGTCCGTCTCAAGGGACCGGTAAGTCGCAAAGATGATAGGGATGGGCTCATTCAAATGAGTTCGCGCCCAGACCATGACCTCATGCCCTGTGACGCCTGGGACTTGCCAGTCAAGCAACAGCATGTCGAAATGCTCTCGCCGCAAACGGCGGATCAGACGACTACCGTCACTGAAGGCACAGCAGTCGTACCCGTGCGCCTTCAACATATTGCTAGTAAGCTCCTGCTGAGCCGGATCATCCTCGAGATAGGCAATTCTCATTCGCTTCCTTTTCCGCCGCGAACTGTAAGCATTCCAATCGGGTGTGTGCCCGCTGCCTGATAGCCGACGTGCACAATGGGCGCCGCTTAGCCCTAGGGCATGTGTAGTCTCGCATGACTTGCCGCCTAATACCATTTCGGAATAATGGTTCTCTTTTTTATGATTTTGATGTGGCTGGTCACGCAAAGACGACGGGCAATATTCCGTGGAAATTAAATCAGTAATGCTGATTTTACTAAGTTATTTAAAATAATAGAAAAAGCGTTCTGCGGCATTTTATTTTATTATGGAAATTGTAATTAAGTTTACGGTAAATTAATTTTAATTTTTCTAAACAGACAGACGTAGAATTATCTTACGGGTGTCTCGCCGGGGAACCCTCGTGACCAAGTTTCGCGCGCTCGGGCTGTCATGTCTCCTTGGAATTGTGTTGAAGCCCTGTTTTGGCGGCACTGTGCCTATGGCCGGCCCAGACGCGTCAGTTCATCAAGAGCGACCCGGACAGCCAATAAGCCAGATCGCTTCGGATATAGAAGTTTATCTTGTAAATGCTAACGACAATCTTTATACAATTGCAAGTCGATACCTTAACGATCCCGACGACTGGCGTGAGTTGCAGCGCATTAATGGAATCAGTGATCTGTTTCACCTCCAGCCGCGTACGCGGCTTCGCATACCCAAGACGTTGCTCAAGCATAGACCGCTCTCAGCCAAGGTGATCTCGGTTATCGGTTCTATTGAATTCGCGATGCCGAACAGGGCTTTTGTTCCGGTTCAGGAAGGAACATCCCTGAGCGAAGGCGACAGGGTTCGTGTGGGGCAGGATTCGTATTTATCCCTCTTACTACCGAACGGTTCCCATGTCACATTGCCGTCGAATAGCACGATACTGATCCGGAAACTGGATGCGACAGTGCTAACGTCGGCAATAGATCAACAGTTTGAACTGGAACGGGGTGAGATCGATACGGACGTCGTGCCGTTAAAGTCCCCTCGGGATGTCTTTAGAATTACTACCCCCTCAGCAGTAGCCGGGGTGCGTGGTACGGCATTCAGGGTTGTCTGGAACCCTGATCAGCGTTCGACTGCGGTAGAGGTAACGAGGGGGCGAGTTGATGTGCGGCATGCGGCCCCTGCTTTAAAGGGCGTGGTACAGACCGTGAATGCAGGGTACGGCAATCTAACATCTGTTGGGCAGGCTGCCGGAACGCCCATCAAATTGCTTGATGCTCCCCAACTGTCCCATCCTGGCAAAGTGCAAACCGCAGCCAGCGTTTCATTTGAGGTCGTACCTGTCGAGGGAGCAACTGCCTACCGTGCGCAGATTACACGGGACGCAGCCGGACTTGACATCATACGCGACCGGACGAGCAATTCTGCACATATTGATATGGGCGAATTGCCGGATGGAAACTATTTCGTGCGACTTGCTGCAATCGATTTGCATCATTTGCAGGGAATGCAGTCGGTCTACGCCGTTATAAGGAGGGTGAATTCGATTTCGTTGAGTTCGAGTGCCCTTGAGAAGAACAGATATGAGTTCCGTTGGCTCTCGGGGCAGTCTGACGATTCACAACGGTACCGCTTTATCCTTGGATTAGGGCCGGATTTTAATGCGCCGTTGCTCGATATTATGGATCTTGGTGATAATGGGCTCGTTATTTCTGGGCTACCTACGGGGCGCTATTATTGGAAAGTGGTGTCCGAAAAATTTGATAACAAAGAATATCATTCAATAACGAGTCCAGTTGAATCCTTTACGATCGGATACTAGTTCATGCGCGGCACGAAGGGGAGGCGGTCGTGGCACCTCTACAAACTTGGCGTCAGGTGGCGCTCGATAGTCGAATGGTTCGTCCTAGGCGGCGTCGCTATCGGGATTCTGCTCGCTTTTGTGCTCGGAGATATGACGGAGCGGCTGGATTGGACTGTATATGACGTTGTGCTTGAGCAGTTGGTGGATCAGCCTCGAAACGACATGATAGTCGTCAACATTGACGACAGAAGTCTACGGGAGTTGGGGCAATGGCCTTGGCCGCGCTCGCTTCACGCAAGGTTGCTTGAGACGCTCGCGCAAGCGTCCCCACGCGCAGTTTTATACGACGTTCTATTCACCGAGCCGACTGACGAAGATGAGGTGTTGGCACACGCCGTCCGGCTCACGCCGACGTATTTGCCAGTGCTGATGACTCATGGCGCGGGTGAGCACACGGATCTGCCCGAAGCTATCATGCCGGTTCCTGCGCTCAGAACGGCTGCAGCTGGACTTGGTTTCGTCAACGTCGATGCGGATCGGGACGGCATTCTGCGGGGAATGCAGCTTGTTGTGCAGGCGCGAGAGCGAAAATGGCCGCAATTTGTTGTGCCTGTCTATATGCGGTTGCGCAATCAATCCGCACCGGCGGATCGCGGTTGCGAATTTGAGCCACCGAACCACCGTGGGCAGCCAATCACATCCCATGGGGCGCAATGTCCGACGCACATACTGATACCGTTTAACCGCGCGTTCTACCGTATTCCCGAAGTTTCCTTTTCCGCAGTACTTCGCGGCGAAGTACCTCCCGAGTTTTTTCGGAACCGTATTGTATTCATCGGCGCGACAGCGCCCGGGCTAAGCGATCATTTTGCTACTCCCAATGCTGAGAGTAATGGTGTAACGCCGGGCATCTTCATTCATGTCAGTGTATTGACGACGCTGCTAAATCAGAACGAGATACGCCCTGCAAGCAAAGTGGAAATCATCCTCCTGTCGATGATTCCTCTGTGTTCGCTGCTCGCCGCCATGCTGATATCGACACCCGCTCGAGCCTTCGCGTGCCTGGTCGTCCTGCTAGCAATTACCGGTTTTGCGAGTCAGTACCTTCTTAGGTTCGAGAGGATGTGGATCAGTCCGGTTCCCGCCATTGCCGTTCTGCTTCTCACCTACTTTCTGTGGAGCTGGCGCCGGCTGGCGCTGGCAATGTCCTGGCTTGTTGAAGAGTTGGAACAGCTAACTCGTGAGCCACATATTTTTCCCGACCTCAATCGTGGACCCGAACCCAGAGGGGATGTGCTTGCGCGTTATATGAGTTCCATTCGATATGTGACAAAACGTCAACGTGAAATGCGCCGGTTTATCTGGAATACCTTGAATAGTCTACCCCACCCGGTACTCGTTTCCAATCGCAGTACGCATATATTGTTCCTGAATACGGCGGCACGTTCCTATCTGTCCAGGACCAGACGGGCTGTCCCGGACATCCACACTCAACTGGCGACTGTGCTCGGATCCCTAACGTTTGTGAGAACAGTTGACGGAAAAGACATTGCACCTTCCGTCAAATGGCCAGAAGTGCTCGACTCGCAAACGGAGACTGATTCGACCATCATGACGCGGGGTGTCGAAGTCAAGGATTCAGATGGACATCACCATCTTTTACGGTATGTGTTTTCCGAAGGCATTGAAGGCTCGCCTGACACATGGATCGCAACGCTCGTCGATATCACCCAGACGCTGTCGGCACAGCGTCAACGGGACGAGCTACTGAGCTTTCTGTCCCACGACATGCGTTCGCCACTGGGTTCAATTCTTGTGTTGCTCGCGGAATCGAGAGGAACCGAAGGGGCCACTATGGATGAATCAACTCTCCAGCAGATTGAACGCCATGCGAATCGTACACTTGATCTCGCCGATAACTTTGTCAGGCTTGCGCACGCCGAATCTCAAACATACTCGTTTCAGACACTCGATCTTGCGGAAATAGCCCTCGATGCTTGCGACGAGGTATGGGCCCTTGCGCGGGAAAAACAGATAAAGGTCGAGTGTCTCCGCGAAGACGTGGACGAGTGTTGGATCGTCGCTGATGGGACATTGATGAGGCGAGCGCTCGTCAACCTGTTGAACAACGCGATCAAATACAGCGTGTCTGGTTCGAATGTCGAGTGTCATGTTCGAGTTGCTGTCGAGGCGCCTGAGTACGTTCAATGCGTCGTACGCGATCATGGATTCGGCATTGAATCACGTCATCTTCCGTATCTTTTTGAACGCTTTCGCCGATTTCGCAGGCGGGGCCAACCGGAAACCGAGGGAGTGGGGCTCGGCTTGGCTTTCGTCAAAACAGTTATCGAGCGACACCGAGGGGCGATTGCCGTGCAAAGCACCCCGGGTAACGGGACAAGCTTTACTATCGTTTTGCCCACTGCCGCGGAGTATCTGTCTCAAACTTCCTCTCACGATGCAGGAGGGTAGTCATCCTATGTGCAGCAATAGACACAGAAGCCTTTTTCTCATACTCGTCACTGCGGCTCTCGCATTGGTTTCAGGTTGCGCAAACACGCCTGTCACCGATGTGGCAGCAGTTGGGGCCCTCCCTTCGGACAATGATGGCGGCGCGATAGGCGTCGATCGCAAAACCTTTTCGTTTGGGCAGACGTCGGTAGCGATTCCTCCCGAAGTGTTGACAGGTATAACGCGGGGTTTGGTCGAACGAGGGTGGCGATCAACATCTCCACAAACGGCTCGTTACCGGGTTGATGTGGCATATGCCACCCGGCCGTCCAATGTGGAAGTGATTGGCCGGTGTGATGGCATGAAGTTATGCGATGCCGACTCGCTGGGCAGCCAGAAGGAGGGTTCGCGTGCGGTGAGGCATCGTTTTGTGCACACGTTGGCGATCCGGTTTGTCGATGTAAAAAAGCGCGAGTGGGCTTACAAGGTGATCTGCAAAACTTACGATGACGACCCTGATCCTGACAAGGCTGGTGCTCTTGTTGTGAACAAGGCGTTGGGTGCGTTTTAGTCGTCGCCTGGGGGCGTCTACGGAAGCGAAACCGGGAACATTGCCGAAGCGCCCGTGTTGATAGGGTCGTGCGCCGGAAGTGGTTCGTGCGGATGTCGTGTCCGTGATTCTACTCTGCGTGCGAATTGCTTTCGGCAACAGAATCGTTGTCTCTGTAGGGACCGTATTTATCTTTGCTAAGGAGTTGATAATGACGTTTGCTGGGCGATGGAAAGGAGCACCGATCGCAACAGGATTGATAGGCATGTCATTGCTGATACCGCTGCCTGCTGCCGCGGGCCAATCCCCCCCGTTATGTCAGGCCGATCAACTGACGTTGCGTGTTGATGACGGGCAGGGGCGTTTTGACGGGATGTCGCACTCTGGCGTGGTGCTCAAGGTTGCTCGCCGCAGACATCATCGTCGTAGCACGTGTTCACTGCAAATCCGTCCCGAGCTTGAATTTCAGGATGCGCAGTTCAATCCGCTTGCGGTGTCCGCGCGTATGCCTGAGGGGATGCACCCCGGACCGGTGCTGATCCCAGTTGCGCTGCCTGCCCATGCTTCGGCGACCAGTGAAGTAACCTGGGTGTCAGGGGATGTGTTTGACAACGGGATTTGCGTCACACCGACGTTTGTCTTGCTTCGCTTAGGAGGGGGTAGCATTCGCGCGCCTTTCAAGGGGCGCATTTGTGGTCCACAAGAGACCGGGCCTTCCTACAGCGCGACGTTATTCACGCTTGCACCATGAATCGGCATGGTGCTTTCCATATCCTGAAGTGAGTAAAGGGATTCCCGTCCATGAATCAATTTGTGCGTTTCGCCTGTTTAACGTCTGCTTTGGTGGCAGGGTTGTCAGTCGGATCTGTCGGTGCAGAGCGGGTAGCTCGCCTTCGCTCATTCGCGCCCGGCGTTCTTTGCGATCGTTACTTTTGCGCGACCGACGAGGGCATTTCTCTCGACTTAACGAAAAGATATCTTGGCAAGAGGGCAGCGACGAAGCTGTTTTCGCAAGGTGAGTTCGACGTGACTGAATTTACGTTCGCCAATGGCATTTTCTGCGACGTAAAGGAACGTCTTTGCCGTGAAAATCGCTATTATGGAGAGAACGGAAAGCACAACGGCGCCGTATCAGAAAGGTACACCGAGCTGCTTTTTGGGAACTGACAACGTCGGTCTGCGTTTTCACAAGCGTTGGAATTGGACCATGGTTATGCCTGTGCATGCGGATTGTTGGCGTTAGGCAATCGGTTGCTCGAGGATGTCTCGCCGTGTCCAGTCGTTCTTGCGTACAACGGGCGCGCTTACAGGAGCGGCGGTGTATTGGGTGCATGGTATCGCAGTTGTCCTTGGTGCCGATATGGCGCATTTGCAGCGCGGGGTGCAGGTCAACATTCTATGGCAGTGCCTTCCTTCTCGATGATTTAGCCTAGGATAGGTCGCTGCGAGATGCCAGACGGTGTGGGCGGGTTTCTCGCGCGCGAACAGCGTGATAGTCGGAGCGGGGACGAAGTCAAATCACGACTCATCGCAAAGATATCGTTGAAAGACACTGCGGAAAAGGAAAGACCGTGTCATGAAGAAGTTGCATCTGCACCGCTCATGGAGCGTCGGTTGCCACGGTAGAGAGCCCGGATTTAGCGCACAACGAATAGGCGTTTGGTATAGCGGTTTGGCGCGGCAGGCTCAGATGCAACCGAATAGTCTTTACCGGTAACGGGGTATTTATGAAACCGGATTTACATGCAAAGTTCCGTCTGGTTTGCAACGCGGTCCTGATTCTGACCGCAATAACCACAGTGATGGCCGTACTTGCATACGCCGCGTTCAGGTTAAGCCCTTGGCCTTCGGTGCTGCTCATTCGTTATGCTTTCCACGAGGGCGCTTTGAAGGCGATTGCCTCGATCGCGCCATACGTCCCCAAAGACGTGTCGACACATTGGAACATTCGTTACGGCAGCGAGAAAGACGCCCGTCTCGACGTCTTTGCGCCGGCGCATGCGCCGGCGTCACTGCCCGCAGTGGTATGGGTTCATGGAGGTGGCTTCGTCGCCGGCTCGAGGTCGGACCTTTCCGACTACCTCAAGGTACTGGCTGCGCGTGGCTTCGTGGTTGTAGCCATCGACTACACTTTGGCACCTGCCGTCCGGTTTCCCGAGCCTGTGAGGCAGACTAATGCCGCGCTGACGTACGTCGTCGCTAACGCGAAGCGCTTCGGCATCGACACCGCGCGCCTCTTTCTGGCCGGTGATTCGGCGGGTGCTCAAATCGCGGCGCAATCCGCGCTGATCATTTCCGATCCCGTTTATGCGCGGCGCATGTCGATCAAGCCGGGAGTCTCTCGTCGCGCATTGCGTGGTCTCGTGTTGTTTTGCGGAGGTCCTTATGATCCGTCGATCATGCGCTTGGAAGGTCCTTTCGCCGATTTTATGCGCACGGTGTTGTGGTCATACCTGGGCACGCGAGACGCAGATGCTCTGAGCGTGCAACGATTGGCTGTGGTGCCTTACATTACTTCCATGTATCCGCCGACGTTCATATCAGTGGGCAACGGGGATCCGCTCGCTGCGCAGTCTGTCGCACTGGCCGACGCCTTGAGTCTCAGAAACGTGGTCGTTGACGCATTATTCTTTCCCGAACATTACCGCCCATCGTTGGGCCATGAATATCAACTGATGCTTTCCACGCAGGAGGCACGCATGGCACTCGACCGCTATGTTTCGTTCCTCCAACGTCAAGCGGGACGAAGGGATAGCGCGGGAGTCGTTTTAACACTACGCAGGTGACTTCACGGGGCCGCGTCAGCAGCATCGTCAGGCGTAGTGTTATCTCGCGTTACAAATTAAAACATTATTAAATACTTTTCTCCTTTGCGTTTCGCGATTGGTGATGCGCCGTCGCCTGCGTCAACTGTAAGACTTGGACCGAAGGAATCGGGCCTGGCACTAAGCCTAGCCCGGGGCGCGACGCGATCACAAACGTTTGCGTGCGACGATTGGCTTGCTCGTCGGCCCCGGCGATTGGCTTGTGCCACCGGGTCTGTCGTCGGACACGGCTGCAAGGGGCAACGCCGTCCCGAATGCCAGTCGCGCAAAGTCACAAGAACACGCTGCGCAAGAGCCACGCACCCTGCCGCAAACCTTTGCCGCAGGGTGCGCGCGTTCCTGCAGGCTCAGAGTCGACGTGACCAGGTCGACCGGCAGTCCGGCTCGCTAAGCCTCGGATTGGTGTCACGGTTATTCACTGTAACCGCTCAGCGCAATCTTCGACAACGCTGTTACGAATTGCGGCGCCGGGTTCCTTTGGTTGGCGCTTCGCAAACCGATCGCTTGAGCGGTGCTGGGTCCGGCGACGGGCTGGCTGAGCTATGCGCAAGAAGCATTCGTTTTACCGTACGGGGGTGAACGCTAAAGCGCCTTGCGACTTCCGTAAGAGGCAGCGTTCTAGCCAACTGCACGGCCTGTTTGCTTTGGGTTGGTGAGAGCGCGCGTTTTCGCCCAAGCTGTGCGCCTTGTGCGCGGGCGGCGGCCAGGCCCGCGCGAGTGCGCTCGCTGATGACGCTGCGCTCGAATTCGGCGAGCGCGGCCATCATATGGAAGACGAGTACACCACCAGGCGACTGGGTATTAATTGACTCCATGACGCAAATGAAATCGACCTCGCGTCGCGCGAGATAGTTGATCAGATCGACCAGTCGTGTGAGAGAGCGGCCAAGGCGGTCGAGCCGCCAAACAACAAGTGCGTCGCCCGGGCGCAAATGCTCAAGTGCCGCATCCAGTCCCGGACGACAGAAGTCTGCTCCCGAGACCCCCTGATCGGTAAAGATTCGCTCGCAGCCAGCAACCTGTAGTGCGTCAGTCTGCATCCGCAGATTCTGTTCTTCCGTCGAGACGCGCGCGTAGCCGATTCGCATGCCAGCGGGAGTGGTTTGATTTGAGTCTGTGCGCTGCGACGACCGGACGCGTCGTATGGCTGGGGAATAAGGTGCGCGGGTCATGTGGCAAGGGTGGCGCCGGTGGTTAACGGGCTGATTTGTGGGGTATCGATAACCGATAAACGTCATCCTTTCAAGCATCCTTTGTGGGCGAGGAAACAACTGTGAAAACGTGGGGAAAAACAACAACTGCGGGCGCAGATTGTACTGGACAAAATCGATCGTTTTTGTCTGTGGCGATAATCGTAGTCCGGCACCCTAACAAAACAATCACTTACAACCCTCAGACATACTTTGATACAAATGATCATTTTTGTCCCGGCAAGAGGGAGCCCGCCCAACACGAGTTAGAACGGCAGGCACGAAACAAATATTCCAAGTTCTTTTCAGCTGCGGTCAGTGCAAACCGCCTCGCTCGCGTTGGGTTCGAGCTGCGCGGAAGGTGTGACACGAAGCCAGAATGTCTGGAGCAAAACTATGAAGCTGACCAGGCGTAATCCGCAGCACAGGGGTATCCCCATGCAAGGCCGACAATCTGGTGCCGTCAGCCCTTTCCATTCAGTCATTGCGATGATCTCGGCGCGGCCGTGAAGGCCAGTGTGCGCGAGGGTTGCGCGAGAATTCCAATTGCACCAGGTTCGAAACACAATGCCGCGGCAGCGCGGGGGGACGGGATGAATAGTGTAGGTACTACGGTGCTACCGGGACGGTACGCAGTGTGGCTGGGTGTCGTGGCGACGCGGTGGGCGTGCAGCGCCATAGCGCGTACATACCGGCGGCTTGCAGTGCTGCAGTGGTGGTGGCGGACGCAAGAATATGAGATACCGGCGCAACAAGGCGAAGAGCACGCGCAATGGCGGCGGCGGTTGAGTCGGCGCAGGCTTGAGCGAGACCTTACCGATGAGGTGATGCGCATGTATGCGATAGGTCTGGCGCGAGGACTTTGTGGACGGGATGCAGAGGCAGGCCGCCTGCTGGCTGGGCACTTGCAGAGAGGGCGGATAGGGACGGTTCCGGCATCCGCCCATCTGAGGTTACTGCTGACGTTGCTCGCACTCGTGAGCCGCTGGCTTGGCTGGCTGCTGTTGGTTCGCGATCTCGAGTCGGGACGTATGGGGCGTTCCTAGCAGGATGCGTTATGAACGTCCAGATTGATTTTAAATAATTCAGTAATGCGAATTGATTAATCGATTTGCAAATACTTGGTCAATGGTGTGGAATCAAGTAGTAAGTCGAGGACAGGAACTCTGCTGTAGCGGTTTCATTTGACAGTATTACGTGCTCGAATTTCACAAGTGACTGAGCTCAACCGTTGGGTCTACAAGGCGACAATGTCATCGAATAGTTGCGGCGCCTTTGCTGCAATCGTGGGCGCTGGGTGCTAGTGGTAGGTCAGGGATAACGGAGTTCTGCGGGAAAAAATAAAAGAGTCGCCAAGGAAAAGCGTGGCTGCTGGAGTATGCGATACGGTTAGTAGTGCATATCGAATACGTCGAACGAAGGCAGCATTTAGGGATGGCACGCGAAAAAACGCGTGCTGTACGCAGGCAACGGAAGAGGAACGCAATGAACAGAGCCTATCGGGTGGTATGGAACGAAGGATCGGGATGCTGGACAGCGGTGCCGGAACTGGCGCATGCCCCGCATCGGGGGGGCGCCGCAGGCGGCTCGGTATCAGTCAGGCCGATCGGAATCGCGGTGCTGGCGCTGCTGGGGGCACTGCAGACGCCCGCTGCGCAAGCCCAATACTCAGCGGGAGGGGGTGTCACTTGCGATCCGGCCAATCCTGATATTGCAATTGGCGGTAACCCGGTTCTCAATCCTGTCCCGACGCAGGCATGTGGCGGCGGAGCGGTGGCGATCGGGGCGTATTTGACCCGAGCTATATCGGACGGAGTGGCAATTGGCTCCGAAGCTGTTGCCGACAGCGGCCAAGGTGGTATCGGTGGGATCAACGATCTAGCTGCAGTTGCTGTGGGAGCAGCAGCAACGGGTAGCGCTGCCAGTACTGTCGCATTAGGCGTAAAGGCTACCGCTAGTACTGCCAACAGCGTGGCGCTGGGCGGAACCGCATCGACAGGTGCGGTAGTGGGCACGTCCAGCACCACCATTAACGGCACGACTTACCAGTTTGCGGGTGCCAACCCGATCGGCACGGTAAGCGTCGGGCGTCCCGGCTCGGAGCGCACGATGACGAACGTAGCAGCGGGGATACTCAGCGGCACGAGTACCGACGCAGTCAACGGCTCGCAGCTCTACGCCACCAATACCGCGATCAACAACATAAATGCAACCGCCGTCCATTACGTGAGCGTCAATGACGGTAACAACCAGCAGACCAACTTCAACAACGATGGCGCGACCGCCGCGAATTCCATTGCAATCGGCCCATCGGCATCCACGGCCGGTATCGGGGCGGTGGCGGTTGGCCAGGCCGCGGCCGTGACCGGCGTGAATTCGGTGGCGGTTGGCCTGGGTGCGGCCTCCACTGTCGACAATTCGGTCGCGCTAGGTGCGAAATCGCTCGTTACGGTTGGTCCCAACCAGGTCACCAATGCCACGATCGGGTCCACGACATACGGCCCATTCTCGGGCACTGCCACGGGCGTGGTGAGCGTAGGGTCGCCGGGCAATGAGCGGCAAATCACCAACGTGGCGCCGGGTGTGGTATCGAGCACGAGCACGGACGCGATCAATGGCAGCGAGCTGTACTCGGTGGCGAGCGTGCTGGATGCGACCCGGACGCACTACGTGAGCATTAACGACGGCGGCACGCACGCGGCCAACTACAACAACGACGGTGCGGTTGGTGCCAACACGATCGCCATCGGCCCGGGGGCATCCTCCGGCACTGCTGACGGGAAGGATACGGGTTCGGTCGCGATCGGGTCGAACGCCTCGACGGGCGTGGGCTCAGCGGGCGGGGGCGGCGAAGTGGCGTTGGGGACCAGTGCCAATGCTAGTAATGCTGGTGCAACAGCGCTCGGTTTCGAGTCATCGGCATCGGGCAATGTGTCGCTTGCCGTTGGGCCGGCGGCGACTGCAAGTGCCGACAACTCAATTGCCATCGGCGGGCTCGCAACCGCGAGCGTGGCCAACTCCGTGGCGCTGGGTGCGAATTCACTGGCTGACACGGCAGCCACTCAGGTGACGACTGCGACGGTCGGGACCACGACCTACGGCGGCTTCGCTGGCACTGCTACGGGAGTCGTGAGCGTTGGTGCAGCGGGTAAGGAACGGCAGATCACGAACGTGGCGCCTGGACAGGTCACGTCCTCGAGTACGGATGCGATTAACGGCAGCGAGCTGTACGCGGTGGCGAGCGTGGTGGATCAGACCCGAACGCACTACGTGAGTATCAACGATGGCGGCACGCATCAGGGGAACTACGACAACAATGGCGCAACGGCCGCGAACTCGATTGCCATCGGACCGGGCGCGACAGCGACCGTGACAAATTCGGTGGCGCTGGGGGCGAACGCGCAGGCTATTACTCCCGCCATGCAGGTGAACAGTGCCACGATCGGGACGACCACGTATGGTGGATTCGCAGGCAGCGCTACAGGCGTCGTGAGCGTCGGTGCTCCGGGTGCCGAGCGGCAGATCACGAACGTGGCGCCTGGACAGGTCACGTCCTCGAGTACGGATGCGATCAACGGCAGCGAGCTGTACTCGGTGGCCAGTGAGGTTGAGCGGTCGAAGACG
>NZ_CADIKH010000088.1 GCF_902859855.1 Paraburkholderia humisilvae | reverse complement strand
TCGCGCAGCGGTTGCCGGAAGAAATCTCCTTCTTTCACAGGCGTCCTGGGACCCATCCACACCTCATCAGAATTTGCAGGATTCTCACGATAATGTGCCAGGTTCCTGCAATCTCACAACACCATTTCGGCCTCAAAGCTCCGCTGTACCGGGCTCGCCGAATTATTCCAGCTCGACTATAATAAGCACTGTCATGTCCAAGGGGGCCAGAGACCCTGATAGGGCGGCCACTGCGCAGCGACTCGGCGCGCGCACCCCATTGCCCAGCAAGAGTTTCCGGCTCCTGCCGCCTAGTTCGAAGGCGACATACAGTGATCCGGTTATGGTTGTATCCTGCTCGCGAAGAGCCGTGCGAGGTGCATCCATTTGCGTACTCCTTTCGCAAACGGTTCTGTGAACTCTCGCTTTACTCCAAGGGGCTGACTGAGTGGACCTTCCATAGACAGTGTCTAGACGAGGAGCCATCAGCCAGATGCATCCGCCGGACGATGTGCCGCTCGCACTCAAGGCAAGTGCCGCGGTGATCGCAATCCCCTCCTCGCAGATCGCGATTCTGGAAAAGCGCCTTCTGGAGAAGGTCAAGCTCCGGACCGACTACAACCTGCTGATCTCAGCACCCGGAATCGGCCAGATTCTCGCGACAGCCATCATCCTCGAAATCGCGACGATTGGACGTTTCGCCAGCGTCGGCGACTTCGCGTCCTACGCACGATGCGTCGACAGCCAGCGCAAGCACCGGACGCACAAAAAAGGCGAAGGCAACATGGGCCATGATTGCGCGCCAGAGCATTGCGTGTGATCACCGGTCCGGTCTTGGCCTTCTTGTGCTCGAAAAACCGAAATCCGCACCTATGCCGTGCGTTCATCGAAGCGGGCAACCATACAATTCTCTCGAGCACCGAGGCTAAACGCTTCGTCAAACGCACTGATTGTCGAAAGCACCTTCGTCCAACCTCTAGCCTTTCAGTAATCCCTTCCTTTTGGCCATGCTCGCAAAATCATTGAAATCGTGAATCAGCTTTCTTGTCATACCTGCAGTCTGATGATCATCAAGAACACCAGGGCCGTAGAGATTTGCGCTATCAAAATCAATGATGTGAAAACGCTTTGCACCGCTATCATATATAACATTGCCAAGATTTATATCGTTGTGGACAATTCCACCTTTTTTTAGAGTTTCCACCAGCTCTCTTGCGATGGTTTCGGCGCCATCCGGGTAATGAGCAATTATCTCTCGCGCAAGTTTATCGTCTCCCTCCTTGAGGACTGAAAATAAGGATTTTCCATCTATTTTCTTCATCTCAAGCTGGACGATTTTTTTGGTTGGATCGATCGGGTCAGGGATCAGATTTACCCTAGCTGATTTCTCTCCGTAGAGCCGACTAAACGCCTCTGCACTTGTCACAGCCTGATTGTATGAACTCGAGTGGTCAGCGTCCACTCGATGGTTATAGACCTTTAGAACACGCCCGCTGTCAAGTTCGTATACCTTGCTGATTGAGCCGGAGCCAATTTGCGCACGATGAGGTTGGCGCGATGTTCCTTGACGAGAAGGCTCCAGACGCGCTCGATTTTGAGTGTGGTGGCCTAGCAACCTGTTCCGTTTCAGAAGCCGCAGGCAGCTCGTGTTACCTCCTCTTTTCGTGCGCTGCCTCGCAAGACCAATGCAGTATGTGCGCCACCGGTGCTTCCTGATTCTCCATATCATCTTCGAACTTTGGTATGTTCCATCAACTAATACCGTTTTCACTGGCGTCAATCTCCGGCCTGCTCCAATCAACGTTGACAGCACGGATCCGGAAGTTACCTTGCCCAAAGCGCTTCGCGCTGCCGCTGACGAAAACCTGAAAAATGGCTTCGGAATTATCGATTTGAGAGTCCCGCCGACTGTCAGGAAAAGGGCAGCCCCGTGAAAAACCGCTTCCACCACGTTTCCGTCTTCGATAGCGTACTTCAGTCCAAAATAGGGGCCTACGATCGGGAGCGCCGTCTTCGCGTCCTTTACCGCACTTTCGAGTTCCGGCTTCACGGTCTTTTCCGCATATACATGCGGGCGGATAAGGTCCAGGTACTCGTCGACGACATCTTCGACCGCTTGGCGAGGCGTACCCTTTGTTCGGCGAAGGGTCAGTTGAACTGGTAAATCTCGGCGATACCCATGCGCATTGAAAAATAGCTGCCACTTTTCGGCCACAAACGCTGCGGGACCTTGTTCTTCAGGTATCTTTTCAAGTAGCAAATGGCCCCGAGCAGTCGAAATGTAAAAAAACTTCCCGCTTTCCGCCTGCAGCACGTATCCGATGCCCTCGCTGCTGCTAACCTGGCGCAGACTATTTCGCGTGGGCCCTTGATGGAACTGCCCGAGTGCCACAATGCGCATCGGACCGGAATCTGGGTCGATATCATAGCTTGGCCACGCCAGATTGAAGATGTCGTGAATCATCTTCCTATAGCTGTCAAGTGATTTCTCGAATACGGGAGCGTAGATATCCTTGGCATACTCCAATCCATGCGTTTGCGTGATTTTTCTCGTGATAATGCTACTCACAGTAATTGGCGTCTCTTCCCGGTACAACTCCAACTGCGTATTCTCATACGTGCAATGCGCCTTGCCGTCCCTGCATTTTCCAGCCCTTACCCATTCTTGGGGATAGAAATTCGCTACGGTTCGCCTGAGCATCGCATAGGGAGCCACGCCTTTGTCTCTTAGATATTGCGCGAGAACCTCCTCCTCGCTTGGCACCAAATCCGGAACCGATGAGGCATCTGCTTCGCTTTTCAACGACTCTTGAGATGGGTGATTGTCGGCCCGCTTCCTCCTTGTCTCGAGCTTTGCATCACCCGGAGTAACGAGGCCGACGTTGCCATCCCGAGTGGACATGCCGGCCAAAACGCTCAACGACTGCTTACCGTCTGCGGAGTGCTGCGCGACAGGTCTCGTATCAGGGCCCGCAAGGGCGGTGTTGTCGCTGGCTGGATGGCCATCCAGCGGTAGTCGCAGGAGAGACAGCGCATCAGTGACTGACGACGTACCTCCGACGTCGGCGGTTGATGTGACGGACGATGGATTGCCGTGCAACCCGAACGGCATTGGTATGCGATGCGACTGCAAGGGATTGTTCGGCCGCATACGGGGTGCTTCCCTCGGGATGTTTCGCGCTGCTGTGACGGGTGGAAACACTGTGATCGCTAGCGGCGTTCCCCCGAGCTGAGCAAGGCGATAAACAGTACCCATCAACGGGCTGCCGCCAGCAGGCAAAGGTCCATGCCCAGACTTCAACGCCAACTCCCCCCCAGATCTGAAATATTCGAGAACCTCCCAGTTTCGTTTTCGAGTTGTGCGAAGTCCCTTACCCCACTGCCCCAACCTTTCCGCAAGCTCTGAATCGATGCCATGCTTCTTCAGGGTACGAATGAAGGCACCATCTGTCTGGCCTGGCTCGGGAGCGGGAATCGTCAAAGATTCCGGGGCTGGGAGGTCCGCGCGGATGCGGGCCCGGCTGTCGGCCAAGTCCAAAGCCAGCAAGATCGGCGGGGCGGATTCGTCTTCCAGGTCGGAGGTACATGGGGCGCCATGGACTGTGAAGGCAGCATCCCAAAGCTTCCGGGGCATTGACGGCGAAAACACCTTCGACGCGACATCCCGCAGGGCGCTACCCAGCGTACCGGCTTCCGTCTGCGGCAAGCCCACCAACATTTCGGGGCGCGGGAGCGCGCTAGGAGTTCCCAGGCCCCGCCTTTCGGCGGGATCTGTGAGGTTTAGGGTGTCCTTCAGGTTGGCGAGGCGTTCCTCGGTGGACGGTGCAGAAAACTTCTTGATGGTTTCGGGCATGTGGCAGCGAATAGCAAAGGTCACGGCCAGCCCATTGTGAGTGCCGGCAGTCGAGTTATTGTCGAAACTAACGTACGGGGAGTTGAGGCGGGAGTTTGAACTCGGTGGAGGCACCAGCTGTGTTGGGAAATCCTCAGGCAACAAGCCATCCACTTTGGGCAGGATACAGAAAAGGCAGTCGCCGGTCTATCGAGAGCGGGCATAGGAAGTCGCCCCGGGTAAGCGAGGCGCTGCCGTGGCTGTATCTGCGGTGCATCTCAACGGGCGATGAGCGCGTCAAAGCGCTGAGGGCACTACGGGAGTGTCGGCCAACGTGGCGAGCCGACTGGAGGTGCAACAGGCTTGAAGAGCATGTGGCCTGGTACCGACGTGGAGGAATCGCACAACGTCTGTTGTCCGGCTGACGGAGTGCATATGAGGCTGTGCAGCGACAACCGGAACCGACATTACATCTGACACAGTATGCTCCCCATCACCAGCCAACCTTTTCTTGCAGGAGCGCACCAGAAAATGTGATTCAAGGTTATGCGCAGCGCAGAAAAGCTCGAGATTATCGCTCTCGCGGCGCCGCGATGCGGATTGCCGAGTCGAGTTATTGATTGCCGCAGATCCTCAATCCGCCGGAAGCTTTTCTTTCTCCTCAATTGGCCGTAAACTCCTTGCGGCTCCATAATTTAATGCCTGTTAGTCCGAGTGGCCATCCCGACGTAGTACCTCATCCGCCGTCGAGCTGCAAAACACTCCATCAAGTTGTTCGGTGCCACACCGTGGTGCTGAAGAATGACTTGAGCCGGATGCGGGGTGACTCGCCTGTCCGGTCCTTAGAAGAGGAGGACGCGACGGTAACGTCGCGTCCTTACCCGACAAGCGACTCTTAACCGGATGTTGCATCGCACCCCATCAAACTTTCGCCTGCCGCTCAATGGCAAACTGCCAACGAAGATCGCACACCGTCGGCACGGGGCTGCTCCAGCTGATACTTTACGCACACGCTTCGCGAGATGCCCTGGAGTGCCTCAACGTCATGCTCGCCCCCAAAGCCTTCATGTTTTTCTACCGCCTTCCGTCCAAAGAAATACCCCCAATAATTATTCTCTTAAGATCCAAAAATCAAAAATATTTTTTATAACGTAATCCAGTTATTTTAAAAAAAATCACCTCATTCAAACAGCATATTGAGACGAAAAATGACTCACACTGCGGGCGACTGGAACCATTGACAAAGCCCGCACGATTGGAAAATTATATAACTTCTGTTTAGCGCAAACCACGAGGAGCATGCGCGAATATCATTTCACGTATGTTCTAGTCTGCGAATGCAACGCTTTGCAGGAGTAGTCATAAAAGCATGGCGTATGTATTACGCCTGCTTTCAAGCTATCTCGCGTCTTTCCAAACGCGTTATTGGAGTG
The DNA here is from genome assembly GCF_902859855.1 of Paraburkholderia humisilvae. GTDB lineage: Bacteria > Pseudomonadota > Gammaproteobacteria > Burkholderiales > Burkholderiaceae > Paraburkholderia > Paraburkholderia humisilvae. The sequence goes on along the minus strand of NZ_CADIKH010000088.1, from coordinate 10,906 downwards.
CCGCATGGAGCGTATGGACTGGAATTTCACCGGCAGTGCCTGCTTCGCCGCAGTCTCCATATGCATTGGAGTAGCGATTCGGGTAATTCGAGTACTCTGTTTCGCACGGGTCGGGGCAATGTTTGGTGACAGACGCACGGTTTCGTCTGCAACGAATCGTAGCGCGACCGGCCGTTTTGGTCTGCAATACCATGCGCCTCGGGCTTGCAGCGGCCACAAACAATGTGCCTCCGGCCCTTGCGAAGACACTGGATTATCAGATGTTGGCGCTAATCAAAAACTTACCGATTGGCGGCTCGCTCCGCCTACGCTTCCACAACTAGCGAACGCTTAATAATCCGAAGTATTGGATATGAGCGCTAACTGGCGATGCAGATTACCCTCCCTCGCGGACGTTCACTGCGTCACGGCAGCCGCCTACATATGACAAAGAGGTAGCCTCCAATGAAATCCCACGCCCATTTCGAACTGATTCGAATGCAAGCCGCCGCGACCGCCAACGCAGAGGACGCAAGAATTTGGCGCTGGTATGCCGATCTAATGGAGGACCGGCGCCTTGTCTGCCTACGTTGTGGTCTGGCTTGGACAGTCACGGTTGACGGGCGCCTGCTCGCCCGCGATCCATCGTTCGACTTGGCGGTGCGCACAGCCTATCTGCACTCACATGTGCCCGCGTCTCTGAACCCCGCAATGGCAACGTAGCTGCTGAGACAATCCGCGCCATGCGACCATGCCGCCGCGCTTACTGTAAATGGCAATGTGCGAGCGCACTCAAAGCAGTTACTGTTTCACCCACGTGCCACGAAAACAGTGGCGAAAACGCGATCGTGGGTAAGGGGTGGTTAATGAATGAGTCTTTGGGCGTTCGCCATCAAATCTGCTGCTGACGAGGGTTATCAAGGTTTCGCGTTGAGACTTCGAATCGGAAATCAACGTCAGCGTCCAACCACCTTCTGCACATTCAGGTCGGCGCTTGCTACTCCAGCACTGACAGCAATTGCCCGCCAGCATTATTGTAAGCGCCTCACGGCGCTTACAATTACCCACATTTCTTGCCGCGAAACCTGGTAGGCAGTATGACTTCCCGTAAGGCAGGCTAGCCTGCCGTGGGGAATCAAACGCGGGTTAGCATTGCTGTCAGAGCCGCACGGTGCGGACAGGGCCGCACCCGGCGATTGCCGGCACGGAGCCTAGCATGCAAGACGATAGCACGCTGTACGTCGGCCTGGACGTACACAAGGACTCGATCACGGTGGCCTACGCGCTGAGCGCAGGTGAGGTCGAAGTGCTCGGCAAGATCGGCACGACGCAGGCCGATAACGATCGCCTGTGCAAGCGACTGCACTCCAAAGCGCGACGGGGCAGCGTCGTCTACGAGGCCGGGCTGTGCGGATATGGACTTTACCGGCACCTCATCCGGAAGGGATTCGACTGCATGGTGTGCGCGCCATCGCTGATTCCCCGCAAACCAGTCGAGCGGGTCAAGACAGACCGGCGCGACGCCGTGAAACTCGTTCGATCGCTGCGCGCCGGCGACCTGTCGGCCGTGTACGTACCCAGCGTCGACGATGAAGCATTCCGGGATCTCGCACTCGCATGGACGAGTGCCGAAGACGACCTGAAGCGTGCGCGCCAACGGATGAACGCCTTTCTGCTCTCCCACGGCGTGCGCTATGCCGCCTGTGCTGACTGGGGCGCGGCGCACCGGCGCTGGATCAGCCAGTATTCGTTCGACAGTCAATGGCAGCAACTGGCGTTCGAGGAGCTCCGGCACACGATCGAGGACCGGCTCGCGCAATGTGACCGGCTGGAATCCGCGCTCCGTGAGGCGGTCGCCAGCTGGCGCCTCTATCCGGTCGTCCTGGGTCTGCAGGCAATACGTGGCGTGCAGTTCACTACGGCAGTGGGCATGATCTCCGAGCTGGGCGATCTGTCACGCTTCGTGCACCCACGCCAGTTGATGGCATGGCTGGGGGTGACGCCATCCGAGCATTCCTCGGGTGACAAACGCCGCCAGGGCAGCATCACCAAAAACGGCAACGGCTATGCGAGAAAACTGCTGGTTGAAGCGGCCTGGAGCTATCGGCACCCGGCACGAGTCAGCCTCGATATACAGCGGCGGCACGACGGCTTGCCCAAGCCCATCATTGATCGCGCGTGGGACGCGTAGGTACGCCTGTGCCGACGCTACAGCAAACTCGTCGCACGCGGCAAGCAGAAGAATGTCGTGATAGTCGCTGTCGCCCGCGAACTCAGCAGATCCCTCTGGGACATCTGCCGACTGTCGATGTCGCTCGCCCTACCCGCCGAGAGTCAGATGCCTATGACGTGACGCGACACCCGAGCCCGGATCCCCATAACCACTCATGCAAGAGTGTCCTGAAGGCGGCGTAGCCCGGCGCACGGGTAGCGAAAGGCTCATTGGGCGGACCTCTGTAATGCGGTAGCCAACCCGCGGATATCAGCGTGATCCACCGTCGAGATTTACTGCTACGTCGCCCTCAGGATACTCGAGCATCGAAAATCTAAAACCGATCCCGCTTGACACAGGAAGTCATATCAACCTGGCATACGTCATGTTCCATGCGTAAGCGATATGGCCGGCAAGCGACAGGCGGATGATCGGTTGTGGATGAATCTTGAGGTCCGGGGAAGCGAATTCCAGGACACGCGGTTGCGCCGTCGCTTCGCAATTCTGCTTGAGAAGCTGTGGAACGGCATGGGGCAGACCATCCCGTTCGCGTGTCAGGACTGGGCATCGACCAAGGGCGCCTGCCGGATCCTGTCCGATGACCGCGTCAGCGAACACGATATCCGGCATTTCCAGGCGAGCTCTGAACGTGTGAAGGCCACCGGTGGGCCGGTGCTGATCCTGCAGGACACGACCACATTCTCGTACCAACGGGAGCGTCCCGAGCTCATCGGCCACACCGGCAAGACGACCCTGCGAACGGGAAACTATGGCGTGGGTCCGCGACAGCCGCTCACGCAATGCGGCATCCTGATGCATTCGAGTCTTGTTGTCACTGCCGATGGATTGCCACTTGGCCTGGCTGCAGTGAAGTTCTGGACGAGAAAGCAGTTCAAGGGGGCTTATGAGCTTAAGCGCCATATCAATCCCACGCGCGTACCGATCGAGGAAAAGAAAAGCTGGCGCTGGCTTGAAAACACGCGCCAGTCGACGGGACTTCTCGACGATCCTGTGCGTTGCATTCACATCGGCGATCGGGAAAGCGGCATTTACGAGTTGCTTTGCATCGCATACGATCTTCGCACCCACTTTCTCGTGCGCACCTGCTTCGACAGGCTCGCGGGAGATGGGCAGAACACGATCTCCAAAGCCATGCAGCACGTTCAGCTCAAGGGGCCCCATCGCGTCGAGCTTCGCGACGCGAAAGGCCGCCCGATGACCGCGACGCTCGAACTGCGCTACAGCTAACGGTCCTGCACGCACAGGAACGCGATCCGCCACCCGGGCGTGCCCGCATTGAAAGGACGCTGATCACCAACCTGCCGGTCCGCTCTCGTGCAGAGGCGATCGAAAAGCTCGACTGGTATGCTATGCGCTGGAAAATCGAGACCTTCCACAAGATTCTGAAATCGGGTTGCAAAGCCGAGGAGTCCCGGCTTCGCACAGCCGACAGGCTACCAACCTGATCGCAGTCTTTTGCATCCTGAGCAGGCGCATATTCTGGCTCACCATGCCCGGGCGATCGGCGCCGCGGGCCGCAACCGGACTCACGTTCACGCACACCGAAATCGAACTGCTTGAACACCTCGTTCACGATACGTCCCACAACGCGCAGGCTCCGCCGTTCGCGCGCAACGTTATCAGGCTCGCTCAGCTCGGTGGTTATCTTGCGCGCGCCAACGACCCTCCGCCGGGCAATGCCGTAATGTGGCGCGGAATGCGACGTCTGACTGACATCCAGAAAGGCCATGAACTCGCGCTAAAAAGAAGTGGGTAATTGCAAGCGTTGTGAGGCTCTTACGCATTATACGCGGACGTCAACTGTCAATCGACGCCCTGATGTTGCCGCCAGCGACTCGAATTAGATTCTCCATCCCCTGAGAGTGAAATGTCGTGCGCGAAGCGCCTTCGACAGTAGAACCACTGGCACACCGCCCCTTGGTAGCTGCCTCCCTGCGTGAGAATTCAAGATATTCCATTCAATAGACGAGCCTTACCGACTGGGTCGTACCAGATCTCCGACAGACGCTTATCGCGCATAAAAAGCACGAGGTCAATCGTTACGCGCACTTGGTCCATGATGAAACGCCAGTCGAGTGACTGTCCCATCACGCTCTGTTTAATGAGGGATGCAATCCGCGGATAGGCGGAGCGCGCATCGTTGCAGAGGACCGCGGTGATACCACCAGGCGTGCCGGAGTTAAGTAGTGTGAGATAGTCCCATGTCTCATCGCCGCGTAGTTCAGCGAGAAATACGCGGTCAAATTTCATGTGGGACGTCGAACGCACGACATCCCTCGCTGTCAGCGTACCGGCGGAGAACATGTGTACCCTGTTCGGATGATGCGGCAGCAACAACTCTGGCGCATCCTCGATCGTGCCAATCCGCTCGCCGGATGGAACTAGATCCAACAACGCTTTCGTCAGCGTCGTCTTGCCAGATCCAGCGCCACCGGCAAGTACGATGTTCATCCGGTTGTCGACAGCAAGTTTGAGCAGACGCGTAACATTGCGCTCGCTCTTCGCCTCAAGCATCTCGCGCTCGACGGGTTGCAATATATCAAGATATGTTGCGTCAGGTTGCGGCGATGCATCGCGGTAGCCATCAAACCAACCATTGCGCTTATACTCATCGACGGAGTACCGAAGATTCGAAGGTATGCGAATCGTGATTGAGATTGTGTCCCGCTCGCATGCCGGTTGCATAAGCATGTGTCCGCGCTGGCCTTCGGGCAACACCACAGAGTGAATCGGCTCTTTCCTCGAGAACCTGCCACCCTTCATGACGGCCAGTGCATTAGCCAGCCCCAAGCAAGCATCCAAAGTGCACGCGGGGGCATCATGCTGTTGCCACCCATTTGCTCCGTACGTCCAAATCTCGCCTGGTCGGTTGATCGCTACCTCGGTGATGCTGTCAACCAAGAAGGGGGCGATGCCTGCCTGCTTCAGAAGATTTCGGGCCACAGCCCCCTTTTCGATAACCTCAATAACGGTTGAATTCATATGTATTCCTCGTTAAACAATAAAGGATCACATGTGCCGGTTGACGCCGGTCTCCCGCCTTTCACGGCAAGCGTGTCTTGAATGACAGAGGCCCTTGCCAAGCAGGGACTGTGAGCGCGACAACACGTATCCTCGTGCGCCGGCTTGGCGAGGGTCGCGGTCAATAACGGCACGCTGAACTGTCCCTTCTGCGGCAGCCCATATGCCAATCCCAGCAAGCACAGCACACTGTCCACTCGGCGAAGCGCGACATCCATCACACAAAGGTTCACACCGCCCAGCCACGCATCCATCGTATCGAGATGAGCGCCGTCCATTATGTGGCGGCAATTGATCGCGAATACATATTATTATGCGATTTCCTTAAATCGTGCCATCACGTGTTTTGCAATGAAGCGGAAATGACCTCGCGGCGTCAAGGTTTGGCTGCGCGGCTCGCCATCGCAGGCCGCTCGGTCTCGTAGTTTCGATATCGTTAATTCACGGTCGAAATGTTCTTTACACGTAAGGCGATGAACGCAACGATTTGGTGCGACCTGGGAAGACGTCATGCGATTGGGTTTTACCGAGTTGGCGGATGCCGGCTGATGCTGGCTTCACGCTCGAAGCACTAACGGAAGCTGACAACAGCGACACGCGGGTTCATTCGACGGATCAAGAACTATACGCTTTACCTGCGCACTTACGGCTTAATGCGAAGTGAATCGTATCCTCACAATTCTGTCCGTTGAACACAGCGCTTCGTTTCTCTTGGGCTGCATTTCGCGCAACTGTGGTGGTTACGTACGTAACGAGCCGAGTAACAATCCAGTGGCCATTGAACGGAGCGTCCATGGCTAGACGCTATGGGGAGGGCCGCGTCGGGCGCGTCCATCTGTGTAGCTACTTCGGTCAAGGCAACAGGTATGCAACTCTGCTCCACAGGAGTCGCTGTACCCGAGAGCCCATGGCCGCCATCTTCAGTGCCCGCCGCGCCCGGCTGGCCGAGCGTTTCGCACCCGAAGAAAGCACTTTAGCGCTGATCTTCCTGGCCCGGGCACGGCCCCAGCCAGGGACAAAAGTGATTGACCATGGCGAAGCGGCTTAGGTCCGGGCCGATCCCGGATAACAGGATAACGAGACCATCACCGACACCGACGTCCAAATCGTTGGTGCGCGCTCATTGGCCAGTCTATGGCGCTCATCGAACCCAATCCGGAGCTTGCCGTCGGCTCTGGGCATCTCCCCATATGGAGCTGTGCGCTTGCGCTAACTGAGCTGCGCATTCGGCCGTGCACCGCATTGGCCGGAATGATACCCCTCGAAAAGCCGCATGCTGTCGCCCGCAACAACCTGAAAACGCGCTGCACGATCTTCGATCGCGTTACCGCGCGCAGAATTCGGACCATATTGTGGTGGCGCCGTGACCTATGGAATTGGGCGCGGCAGGCGACGCATTGTGCTACTTTCGGTTAGGGACCTCGAACCCCTCCTCAGTTTCACTCTGTAGCTGCATGACCCGCTGTTCGACTTGACGCAACCGCGATAACGCGTCATCTTTTTGGCCCTTAAGGATAAGGGCTTCTGCCTCAATTGCGCGTTGACGCGCGCCGACATTTGCCTGCTGCTCACGCGCAATATTAAGATCGGCTTCTAGCCGCTTGACTCGGTTTTCAGAAAGAGTAATTTCGCGCTGAAGAAATTGCTCTTGCGCCATTAGCCTAGTACGCCGAATTTCAACCTCTGCCAGTTTCCGTGTGTCGTCCGCGAAACTCATATAGATGTGCTCCGCGCGCATATCGTCCTGCATTTTTAGTACACGCCAGAAATGCCGCCCTTGAAATAGGGCGACATAATATGTCGCTTCGGTCGGCCAGAAAAAAAGGGCTGCACCGTAGCTACCGTTGTAGGTAGTTCGCAGCTCTACAAGCTTTACCTCATTGAGCAGCCGCGTTAAATTCGCGACATCACCTTGTGCACCACTCCTTGCTTTATGAGCTTCGGGCTTCGACTCGGTGACTTGGGGCGTGAAGTCCTTTGTTGCAGGGGTGGCTTTCGGGGTTGGTGCAACCCTCGTCGCATTGCCTTGGAGACGCGCCGGATTACTAGTCAGCAACGAACACGCCGCGAGCAAAATCAAACAATATAATGAAATCAAATACCTCATTCTACCGTTCCGGATTGGTGGAGAACTCTCTACGCATCTCGAATACGCTCTCGGTTGATCGCACACAAATCTCTTTGATTAAGCCGTCTTTTCGCGCGATGCGCAAGGGCAACATCGTCCTTTTCGGTGTCTGGTCCGATAGATATCTATTCGATGGTTTCGGAACACTGCCCCATTGGCGCCAAGGTCATTTAGTCACGCGTTCATGAGCCGCCCCTCAACTCGAGTGAACTGCGAGATTAGGATACTCATGCGACGTGAAAAGTCGACGTGCGCTGCCGTAGGAGCGAACAGTCGCCAGCCAGAACGAACTCAAAGCCCCGCGCAGCACGATTCGATGGTGACACGAGCATGCCTCTATGAACGTCCTACCCTCGACGATATCCTCACTGCCGCGAGCCAACGCAAGCCATGCGAACCGGGACGACACGATGCCATCGGATGGTCAACGCGCCAGCACAGCGGGTCGGCGATACGTTACCATCGTGAACCGACAATCGCCAAGTATTGTGAAGGCCCTTCCTACTGGGCATGTCCCTACAGCTGGGTAAGTGCTCTTAGTTTAGAGCTGTTAGCAGAATTAGGCGACATCATCGAACGTAAACGCCGGGTGATTGAGTGTGACCAAGGAGAGAAGAGGCTTCCCATCCACTACATTGACGATTCACGTCCGACGGACGGCGACACGCATCGCACTTGTTAAGACTTCTCAGGACGAATCCTACTTACAGCGAACTTCCTCACTTCGCAGGACTTTGCGTGCGGGCCAGAAATATAAGGCGGCCGCGCCGCGCGACCTTGGGCCTTGCCGGATCGCTGCCGCTTCCCGTCCGCGAAACCAGAAAGTAAGCGCTACCACCGGGGTACCGGGCTTAACCATGTTGTCAAGAAGGATCGCCAGTTTCGGCATCGGCTTTATCATCAAGTAGCACGTCACTGCTTGGGCGTCGCACAAATTGATCTCGTGGAAATCGCCCCGTTGCAGGCATACATTGCGCATACCACGAGTCCGAAAGCGCGCTACCCAGTGGGGTAGCAGCGACATCTCGATACCTCGAATGTACGCATCTGGAAACTCCCTTGCCAGAGCAATGACGAGCGAGCCCCATCCACTACCAAGCTCATATACGATTGCGTGCCTCGGCAGACCAACTTTCTTAAATAATGCAATGACATCAGCCGCCTCCGCTGCAGTTGACGACATCGGGGGAACACCTGTAATGCAATGAAATATGAGCAAACTCAGACAGAGCGAAGCAGTGGTCAATAGCACAATAACTGCAAGGATTTCCTGCATGAGGCTAACTGCCATCAATGGCGCTTGTCATGGACTTGCCAGATTCTATTACTGCAGCCCGACTTATGCCAAGCGGAAAGCTGGCAGACGCACATCACCCGGGCGACTGTATGACGCGCGGCGTCCACGATCTGTTGTGAGTCGTATTCAAGACCACAATACCATAGCGATAAGCGGGTAAGGCCACAGCGTCACCACCGTACCCCTCCCAATAAACCATTTTAAGCACATGATTTGATTAGTTGTTTTTTCAATCGGACGCCCCGCGAAATTCGTCAGCTCCCGAGCGAAAGGCGCGGGCTGCAATATTATGGGGCGAACAACATCGGACCAGTACAGATGCCCCCCAAAGAAACGAATGAAATAAAATCATAAAAATTGCCATACTTACTGATTTACACCGTGCTTCCGAGTAGAATTATTTAACGAAGCCAACGAACGCGCGCGCCAAAAAATACGCGAAGCTCACCCCCTGGAAGATGGAAGACTAGTCAATGGATGACTACGGCGGAACTTGTGACGCACTGAAGCGGCGCACCAAACTTCGCTTTATAGGCACGGCGTCGGGCACATTCCCCTTCGCCTCAACGGATAGGCGGTGTGTGCATCAGGATTGCGCTCCCATCTTCCCGTACTCATCGGAACGTCCTGACAGCAATAATCTCGACCATCTTACGCCTCGCCCCCCCCCCGTTACCCCATCGTCGTCTACAGAAGTCTGCCCGCCGCAACCGTAGGCCGGAACGGCCCGTCGTCGAGCAATGAGATAGACCGGGGCTTGTAAGCTTTCGGCGCGTCGCGTTTACTCTCACTTTTTGCGTAAGCGCCTTGGCCCTGGAAGCACCGTGCTGGACGGAAACCGAATTTGCTGACCTCGACCTTGGCGACGCGCACTTGAATAGGCGAGCGAGGACATTGATGGAACGATTGGCGGCCAGGCCGACGGCTGGCGTGCCGCAGGCGTGTCGGGGCTGGGGCGAAACGATGGCGGCGTACCGCTTCTTCGACAACGGTGAGGTCGAGTGGAGTGCAATTCTGGAGCCGCACTGGCGGCAAACCGAGCAACGGATGGCCGCTCAGTCGGTCGTGTTGTGCCTGCAGGACACCACGAAACTGGATTTCAACGGCCGGCAGGCCGCGGGCCTTGCTCCACTGTCTTACGGGATGCATTTGCATCCGACCTATGCGGTGACGCCTGAGAGGGTGCCGCTGGGCGTACTCGACGCGTGGTTGCGGGCGCGCGCGTCCAGGGACGCGCAGGACAAGCGCGGCAGCCTCAAGGAAAGCCTGCGCTGGATCGAGGGTTACGAGCGGGTAGCGGAAACGGCATCGAGCCGGCCGCACATGCGACTGGTGCACGTCGCCAATCGCGAGGCAGGCATGCTCGCGCTGAAGGTGCGGGCGCAGGAGCTGGGCACGCCGGCGGATTGCCTGATTCGCTCGACCCACGACCGCGCACTGCCCGAGGGAGCGAAGCTGTGGGCGGCAACTACAGAAGGCGCACCGCTCGGCGAGATTGCCTTCACGATGAGCTCGCGTCACGGCGTGAAGGCACGCCAGGTGCGTCAGCACGTATGGTTGCGGCGAATCGAACTGCCGCCAGGCGTTGGTCAAAGCGTAGCGGCCACGTGTGTGGTGGCGCGTGAGTTTGATGTACCACGCGGCGTCAAGCCAATCGAATGGCGCATGCTGACCAACCGCGAAGCCACGACGCTGCTGGAAGCGATCGAACTGATCGACTGGTATCGGGCGCGCTGGGAAATCGAGATCCTGTTCAACGTGCTGAAGAACGGTTGCCGTGCCGAGGCGCTGCAACCCGGTGCGATCGAACGGCTCGAACGCGCGCTGGCGCTGTTTCTGGTCGTGGCCTGGCGAATCGCCCATCTGATGCACATGGGCCGCAGTTGCCCCGATCTGGATGCCGGACCGCTGTTCGATGTCGATGAAATTCGCGGTGTGTATTTGCTGACCGACATCGGCAGCCGGCCAAGCGCAGGCTCAACGAGGTGCTGCGCTTGATCGCACGCCTGAGCGGATTCCTCGGCCGCAAGGGCAATGGCGAACCAAGCGCGAAGGCTATTTGGCGGGGACTCAAAGAGGTTCATGTCGCTACCAAGACATTGCAGAAGTTACGAGCCGGCGGTCACGCTGGAAATTGTGTATAACCTTTTCATGATTCAATTCGGCATCGCCCCCAAGCATGAAAGCTCCGCAAGGCACAGAATCCTCAGTGGCGCACAGGACACCAAAGACCGCAATCTCAATGGTG
>NZ_CADIKH010000087.1 GCF_902859855.1 Paraburkholderia humisilvae | reverse complement strand
ACCGTCGGGCCCGTGAACGTCCGCTGGAATACGGGGGGTAGGAGGCGCTCATTTCAATTCTCACGCGGCGGCCTGGTTCGCGCGCGAGACGGGAGCCGTGCCACCGAAGGGCGGTACGGATTCATGAGCGCGAACCGGGCCCGCTGGCCCATCGTCACTATGGCACGGCTGCTGGGGGGCTCGGCCAGTGGTTTCTACGCGTGGCGCTTACGTGAGCCTTCGAGGCGGGCATGCAGTGACGCGCAGTTACTGTCGCACATCCGCACGCTGCATGCGGGTTCGCGCGGCACCTATGGTGCACCGCGTATCCACGCGCAACTCGTGCGCGAAGGCGGGCATGTGGGTCGCAAGCGGGTGGCGCGCCTGGCGCATGGCGGGTCTGTGCGGGGCAAGCCGGCGGCGCTGGCCGCGTACCACGAGACAACGTGCGGGGGCACGGCGTGCGCCGGACCTGGTCCGCCGGCACTTCAGCGCCGACGCGCCCAACGTGCTGTGGGTGGCGGACGCCACCTGTATCCCGACCGGTGAGGGATTTCTGTATCTGGCTGTGGTGCTGGATGTATTCAGCCGACGCATCGCCGGGTGGGCGATGTCGAACCATCTGTACACCGAACTCATGTTGCGTGCGCTGGGCATGGCGTTGCGTCAGCGACGCCACGAGGGCGTCATCCTGCACCCGGACCAGGGCAGCCCAATATACATCCATAGCATTCGGGCGGCGCTGCCGCGAAGCCGGCGTGCAGCCGTCAATGGGGACGGCCGGCGACGCGTACGACAACGCCATGTGCGAGTCCTTCTTCGGCACACCTGAAGCGCTATTGCTCACGCGCGAACACTTCGCGACCCATGAACAGGCCCGGCAGCGCATCTTCTGGTTCCTGGAGAGCTGGTATGTACAACGTGCGCCGTCTGCATGGCAGCATTGGATATTGTTCACCGCTCGAATTCCAAAATCTGAACGCCGCAGGCAAACTGTGCCGCCTCGTGGGTTGCCCCCTGCCTGGCAGCGTCATGGTCGAGACAGGCGACCCGCCGCCCGCCCGTGGACAACCCGCGATTCAACCTTATCGGGAGGTGCCACTCCGCATTAAACTCAACTGCAAATCTATCCGTCGAACCGGGTCACCCTCAACGGGGCTTTAAAAAAGGAGCGCCGATGACTCTGCCGCAACACCCGCGCGACCCGGTGTCTGTTCCGAACGCCGAGGCTGCGACCATTGACATCGGCCCGGGCAGCCTGCCTACTCCACTTGAACGCGTCACCCTGCGCCCCGAATTTTCAGGCTCGCACGGTGAAAACCGGGCCTTGGGCACACCCGCCATCGCAGCACACAACGACCTGCAGGCCGTGCGCGCCTGGTTGGACCGGTATGCCGGGCAGCCCAAAACGCTACGCGCCTATAGCCGGGAGCTCGAACGCTTTCTCCTGTGGGCGATCTGCGTGCGCGGCACCGCCCTGAGCGCAGTGCGGGCCGAAGATTGCGAGGCCTACAAACAATTTCTGCAAGCACCCGCGCCGTCTTTCACGGGCCCCCGCGCGAACCGGACGAGCGGCCGCTGGCGCCCGTTTGCCCTCACGCCCCTGCTTCCCGAAAGTCGCAGGTACGCCGTCCGGACGCTGCGCGCCGCGTTCGCGTGGCTGGTGGATGTCCGATATCTCGCGGCCAATCCCTGGAAAGCCGTCCGGGACCCTGCCGTCACCAGACGGGAGACTTCGCTACAGACTGGACGTGCGCTGCCCGAAGATCTCTGGCAGCGCCTGCGTGAACATATCGATATGCAGTGCGAGCGGCCGTCGGCCAGCTACTGGCGCACCGTGCGTGCGGTTGTCCTGCTCTGCGGGGACTGCGGATTGCGCCGCGATGAATTGACACAAGCACGGCGCGAAGAGCTCGCGCCGTCCACCACGGCCAAAGTACCGCTCTGGACACTTACCGTGCCGGGCAAGCCGGGCAGACGGCGCACCGTGCCCGTCAGCCCAGCCGCAGTCGTCGCGCTGCGGGCGCACTGGCGCGACCTCGGGCTTGATCTCGATGCGGCCACGCGCGGCCCGCTCATCAGGCTCCAGTACATTCCCCCTACCCCACAGGCCCGAAAAAGACATGGCAACAACGACGACGTTTCGTATTCGCCTGACGGCATCAACCGGATGTTGCGTTGGGCCACCAGGCGCCTCATCGCCGGAATGCCGGATCTGACGCCTGACGACAGGCAGCGGCTCGCATCAGTTTCACCGCATGCACTACGCCATACCTTCGGCACCCGGGCTGCCGCGCATGGCATGCCACTTGAGGTTCTCCGGTGCATCATGGGCCACCGCTCGCTTGAGACGACCACAAGCTATGCAGAGGCCGGGCCGGACACGGTGATGCAGGAGGCGGCGCAATACCACCGGCGCGATATCACGCGAGGATGATTCACACTTTGTGCGTGCGGTTACGGCACTGAAATTAGCGCGTCCATCATCGATTTTACTGTCATACACGCGTCACCTTTCCCGCGGTAAGCTGGCCCGGCACCTCACGGAGGACTTCCGATGTCCGCATCGAACGCATTGAAGCCGACGCACCGCATCGTCATCAACGGGTTTGACGCCCTGGTGGAGTTCGATGACGGGAGCGACATCTACTGCGGCCGGTTCGTCGGCATGAACGGCTCTGCGACATTCTACGCGCGCCAGGAAGGCATGCTCCGCAAGAATGCGACCCGCTCGCTGGCGGCGTTCCTACGGTCGTGCCAACTCAAAGGCATTCCTCCGCGCGATTCGAGCACGGCGCTTGATGCCATGTGATGCAAATCATCGCGCATGGCGCTTGTGCCCACCGCCCCGCCGCATTTGAGTCCTCCAGCGTTTGCTCCGCGCGTAGTGGGGGCACGCCCGCAGCAGGAATCGTGATCCGATGCTACGAAGGCAGGGGTTGCTGGTTCGATCCTAGCCGGGCGCGCCATCCTGAAATCTTGCCCTTCAAAATTGCCTAAGAACTTGAACGGCAAGGAAAAATCCGGGGTTCTAAATCCCTCGTTCCGCACATAGGCCGCCTGCCAGCAAAAGCCAGCTTGAGGACCGTGCGCTAGTCCTTCAGACGCTCGGAGCTGGAAGCGCTGAAAGACGCCGCCCACGCGGCGCATCCGGAGTGGGGGACCTCGCCTGAAACCCGCAATATGACCGGGCTTCAGGTGTTCGCGAAACATTACGCGCCGGACGTGTCGTTCCGGGAATCCCACGCCTGCTGGGATAAAATGTTTTGGTGGAACGTTCGGCTGGGCGTCATGACTTACCGGGACGAGTCCGGCAGTTAGAGCCAGATTTGAAACGGCAGCCTGTCACAGGCTGCTGTTACCTCAACACGGTAGACCGACTCTGCAGTGACCTTGCGCCACAATTTTGGCGCTGTTTGCCCAACCGGAGGAAGGATTTTTACTGACTCAAGCCTTTGCGGTACGAAGACACCCTCCTCCGACGACGACGGCTTGGTGAGGTGGCCCCAAAGCGCGATACCAGCCATTTCACTGCCGTGCCCTGCGCTCATCGGATCACGCAAAGATCATATAATTACAAAACACGTAGTGCTCACTACATAGACATGTAATCATTGCCACTTATGGCATTCGCATTGAAAATGTGCGCAAATTCATCGGCCAGCGAGGCAACCGTTGCGTGAAACATATACATCAGAGAGGTCAAAATTACGACCAATTCCGTTGTCTGACTGATACTTAGCTAACGTTGCCTTTCCATTAATGCTGTTTCACGAGCCCGGTGATTCTCGGACTCCGCCCGCCCCGTCCGACTCGCGCGTTCAAGCGTAAGGCGGGAGTTGGCCACGCGCTTTGTACTGTCAAAGTCAGCCTAAGGCGGGCCGTCCTTTATGTCGACGCAGAGGTTTGTCTTCTGCCCTTACTTCTCAAGAACACATATTGCAGGAAACCCCACGAGAGATCCGCATGCCCGAGGAGTTCGGCCTCGGTCAAGGAAGTGGGGTCAAGTTTAAGGCGCCTCAGAAGCAGCTTGCCCGCAGGCGAGGCTACATATCCACGCACGAACTCCTTCCTCGCCCGTGCGTCGGCCCCGGCAAATTGCTCGCGCCCTAAATCCACTTCCTGTGCAATTCTCGACTTAACCTCGGCGTCACGTGCCGCATGGCTCGCTTCGACATGCTTTATAGCTTGCGCTTTCGCGGTTTCCCCCGCGCGTTCGGCCGCGGCCTTTTCCTCGAGTACCTGAACCATCCTGCGCTCGGCGTCCGGTATTTGCCAATTGTCACGAAGCGCCTTCATGAGATATCCAGCCGGACTTTGCGTAACCTTCCCCTGATCAAGCCTAAAGCGCGTGTACTCGATTGCCTGCTGGATACGTTCGTCAGTCCAAACGGCACGATTTTCGGAGACAAGGTTGAACTGCTTGGTGGTGATGCCAAATTCGTTCTTCAGGGTTAGATACAGTTCCTGCGCCCCCTGCAAGCTGGCGCGTACGGAGTCGGCCGTATCCTTGCGGTTGACTCGGAATCTGAGCCTGTCGATCTTTTTCGAGGAGGGCGATTCGGTCCTTGTTTCATACGCAAGCTCGATGTCCGAAAGCTCGTTGATCTGGCGCACGGCCGGTTCGAGCGTGTCACGTTTGAAGTACTTGAACACCGCTGCACTGGTCCCTGACTTACCGACCCAAGCTCGCACCAATTCCAGTGGAATCCAGTCTGTCAGACCCTGGTGAATGAAAGGTAAGACGTGGTCGTAGATAGCGCGTGCCGCGCTCAGCGTGAAGGCAGAGGTAATGCGCAAACTTAACCAGTGGGATTTCTGTGGATCCCTGATGTGGCGCAAAAGCTGCGGAGGTACCTCGAAGCGGATACGCCCTGCGCGAATGCCGACGATGCCGACTAGCTGCACAGACACCCAAAGGTCTTCGGCAGTCGGCGCCCGGTTGTGGGGCGTATCCGTTACCTGAATTAGCGCTTTTTGCGCTTCAGTTATCACCGAGCGAAGGTGCGTGTGGTTCTTGCTGTCGTAGCGCATGAGCCATTTGAAATAGTTCAGCTCAACGTCGTAGTGCGGCGCTACGTGCTCCTCTTGGGCAACGATAAAATAGGCGGCGTCAATAAGACGGCGGGCAGCGATGCCGAGATCGGTGATGTCAATAAAGACGTTGTTGCGCTGATATCCGATCTCCTTTGAGGCGTCGCTAATAGGCAGCCCCTCGGAAAACATGTCCTCAAATAGTGCAAGGGACATCTGCCGCGTTGTCGCCTTCGCGACGACGTCGTCTGTCACTGGCCTCTCCCGAACTTGACTTGCGCCGCAGATTAGCACGCGTAGGTGAGAAGTCAAAACAAAAAGTCTCACCAAGGCAAGGCACAAATGTTCTCACCATGCATTGCACAACGCACGGTCAGCGTCCTGCTTCCCCGATAGGCTGACCGGTACACAAAGTTTCACCATGGTGTACAGAAAGCCTCACCATCGCAGCTAAGTGGGTTGTCGCAACCCATTGATTTTTCATGGGCATATCTGCAGTTACGAGAGTGAACAAAAATCCTCACCCTCACAGGATTGCTGCCCAAGCGATCTCACGTCAGGGTGGAATATCGCTCACTCTAGGCGCACAAACATTTTCACCGTCGTGTACAAAATCCCTCACCTTTGGGACAGAAATGCTCACCTTTGATTGACTAAGTCTTTGATTTAATACGAAGCAAGGCATCGCTGTTAGTTGGTGTGTCGGTTGTTGTTCATAAAACAACATACGAACGGAAGTGTCCTAAGCGGGAAGGTGAGATATTTTGTGTCTGAGGGCAAGCGCGGCGTGGTGATCTAGGTGAGATGTTTTGTACTCCATGCGCGTGAAGTGCTCCGAAAAGGGTGCACGACGGACAAGGCACGGGATGAAGAGGGTACATGCAAGGCTCCAAGGGCCAGCCAAGGACTTGGCTCACGCCTAGGGTGTCATAGTCGAAGGTGAGATGTTTTGTAACGCTAGTTCTTCGTGGACGACAAAATCGTACAAAAGCTCTCACCTTGCTCATTCCGGATGGGCGACCCTGAAACGGGTAGACGTTCCACGAGGGTCCCGGGTGGGGCGGACGGCCCTGCCCTCTCCTTTGTAGGCCTTAATTGACGGGGGTTTCTGTTTGCTTTTTGCTGTATTCTACGGCTTGACTCAATTTTGAGGAAAAGCGTGGAAATGTCAAAGAAAAGCGAATTGCCGATGATAGATCGGAGCGTAAGTCTCTCGTTTATCGCCGAGTTTTCGGAAAAGGTCGGTATTCTGACTGACGAGCTACGTAACCAGATTCTGGCTCCTCGCCCGCGAAAGAACGCGCCCACGTTCACTACCTCCGAGGTGGCGGAGTTGTGCGGACTCGATAGGGGCAAAATTCATTATCTTGCGACGCGCGAAGGGGGCGGGTTGCCGTCGGGTGTGGCATACGGGACGGGACGCAGCCGATTGTTCACGCTGGCAGAGGCTCGCACGTTCGTACAACAGGTTTCGGAAATCTATCAGTCTCCGTTAGTGTCCGGCTCTCGTGATGCGGACGGTAGAGTACTACTCGTTGCAAACTTCAAGGGAGGTTCAACGAAAACCACCACAAGTATGTGTCTTGCGCAGGGGCTGTCATTACGAGGGCGCAAGGTTTTAGCGATCGACCTCGATCCTCAGGCGTCGCTGTCGGAACTATGCGGTCTGTATGCTGAAAAGGAAGTGGACGAGGATTCGACAGTATTGCCTTTTATTTACGACCAAAATATTGAGGGCGGGCTCTCAACGGTCGTCAAATCGACCTACTGGGACGGACTGGATATGATTCCGGCGCACCCATCGCTATTTGGTGCGGAATTTCACCTACCCGCGATGCTGAAGGTGAGGCCGACCTACAAGTTTTGGGCGATTTTGGGGCAAGGCTTGGAGCCACTTCGCAAAAAGTACGACTACATTATTCTCGATACCGCCCCTTCTCTGTCGTATCTCACGCTGAATGCCTTGATGGCTGCCGACGCCATGGTCATGCCGCTAGTTCCGGAGAGTCTGGATTTCATCAGCTCTGTGTCGTTCTGGAATCTCTTCTCAGACATTGCGGCCAATTTCATGGAAATGGAAGGTGCGAAGAAATATGATTTTATTTCGTTGCTACTCTCGAAGGTCGATTACGGCACGACATCGTCGGCTCCGATTGTGCGTTCCTGGGTGCAACGTGCGTACGGCGAGTGGCTAAGTACCATTGAGATCCCGGCGAGCTCGGTTATGAGCAACGGTGCGCTGGCATTGTCAACGGTGTTTGATATCAGTAAGGCGGATGGGGTCGCCAAAACGGTTCAGCGTGTTCGGCAGCCTTTGATGGAGTACTGTCGCTGGCTTGATGACCTTTACGTTGAAAAATGGAGGCTCGGACAATGAATATTCGTGCACGCATGGCTGAGAAGACGGGAAATCTGCGCTCTACATCGGATATTCAGGCCGAAGAAGTGCAACGGCCAGCCCAGACTCCGAAGACAGGGCCGGGTATGGCCGGCGCCTTAGCCGCCGCTAACATGCGCATTCAGGAGTTGGAGGCGGCGGGGGCACAATCTGAGCTGCCACTGCACGAGATCGTGCCGAATCCGTGGCAACCGAGAAGGGTGTTCGATCCGGCGAAGTTGTCCGAGCTGGCCGAATCGATTAGGGAGGTGGGCCTTGTCGAACCGATTATTGTGCGTAGGGTTCAAGCTGCATATCAGCTTGTGGCCGGCGAACGCCGCCTTCGTGCTCACCAGATGCTTGAAAAACCTACGATCCGAGCTCTTGTTGTCGAGTGTTCCGACCAGGATATGGCGGTGCTCGCGCTCGTGGAGAACGTCAATCGGGAGGATCTGGCGGACTACGAGATTGGACAATCTTTGCGACGTAGTGAGGCGGAATTTCCGAACAGGAAAAGAATGGCGGAAGCTTTGGGAATGTCTCGCGCGGGCCTTTACCGGTTCCTATCGTTTGATGCGCTGCCGGATTTTGTGCGAAATGACCTCAACCTGAATCCGAGGTTGCTTGGCGGCAACGCTGCGCAGGACCTCGTTGCCACGCTTAAGAAGCACGGCGATGCAGGAATATCTGCGACGAAAGAGCTGTGGCCGTTCGTCGTAGCTGGAAAGATGGATCAGGGAAAAATCGCCGCAGCAGTAAGTACGATGGTATCGACGCAGCGCTCGACGAACGCCACGAGTACCGAACGTCGTATCGAGAAGCTGTTCTCCGGGCGGCAGCACGCGGGAAGCATTACGAAGGATAGCCATAGTTTCACGGTGAAAATCAAGTCAGGAGTTTTGTCGGACGCGCAAGAAGCACAGATCCGCGAGCTCATGAATCAACTGTTCAACGACGAAGTTGGCTGAAGTATCCCAACGTAGCGTAATCGCGATCTCTCAAGCCGGAACATCGCGATTACGCGCCACTACATCTGCGCTGTGTGGTAACGCACAGTGTCTCAATTAGAGGCACTATCCGGTGGCCAGGCCGAAGCCCACCAGCGTCGCGCGCCCTCCTTACTGCAACGCCTCTACTAGAAACACCTCTGACGCGTACCACTGCGTCCATACAAAGCGGTGGCCCGGCTTGACTCTACTAGAGACACTGCCCGTCGGACCAGACCGAATCCCGCGATGTCGCACGCTTGCTTTGCCGCCTTTTCTTCGGAACATGAAGGCTGAGCGCCACGTACCTGGGCGATGCGCCAGCCTTCTGTGTCTCTACTAGAGACACAGGCCCGCGACCAACCGTAAGCAATCTCGATGTAGTGTTCATTTCTGCGGTGTCTCTACTAGAGACACCCGGGATGCGCGTTGTTACGCATGTTGTAAGCGAGGAACCCTGAACGTCGTTAATGGATGCCTTAATCGGCGCAGAGCCAAAGCGCATCACAATCTAGGCACTGCCTTTGCGCAGTGTCTCTACTAGAGACGCTGATCAGCCAAATCCGAAAGACCCTAGCGCGACCCAGTCGCCGTTGAACTGCTATCGCTCCGAAAAGTACTCGATCGTTCGCGGCGAATTGTCCCTACACCGCTAACGCAATCTATTATCTGAAGGGCGCCGTTGTTCACCGTCAGCGTCCGCATTTGAACAGCCACGGATAGACTGCCGATGCTTCCGCTAAAGGCGCGGTATTGCTGGCGGTATCCCCATCGCGCGATGCATTCGACTCAACTCTTCGTCGACTTGGCGCCGGTTCCGCGAAGGGGGCTGTTGGGACTACGCCCTCGCGGGTTACGAGCGTAGCGGTTTGTCGTCTGGGTGTCTCCGAGCATCACCGTCATTCCATGACAGGATGCTCTTGGTTCCATTCGGGGCGCCGGCGCTACGCCGAGAACCCCGATCATGGCGCTAACCCAGTTAGGAATTGAGATGCGTTCACTAGCGGTTGCCTACACTCGATGAAATTCGTTCTATTTTGTGCGCGCGAACATGCCAGAGTGATTCCAATGCTACTGAGCGACGCGGTATGAGCCCAAATCAGATCCATCTCTCTGGATAAAGGAGGGTGGCCTAGGACGAACAGCGGTCAACAATCGCTGGTTTGTCCAAGTGGCTCTCTGGATTGGCCCAACCTGGCCGCCCGTGGCACGATCTGTCGAAGCCGTTTGAGCGATTGCATACACTGTACATGCGGCTCTCAAGATGTCGTTGCAGGGGGCGGCGGAATACGTGATTCACGTCGTGATCGACGAAGCCGAGATCAGTCATGTGTTGGTCGATTTGACAACTGTGCACGCGCACCAGCTTGCGCTCCTTACGCCCCCTGCGGTTGGCCTCCCCCGAACGCCAACTCTCCGATACTTCGAGCGCAAATGAGCTGGCTAAGTATCCGCGCACCAAGCCGATCATCGCTGAAAAGAGCTACGGCTTGAACGCCTTTGCGCAGCGTGCGAAGGTAGGAATCCCGCAGCGTTCTAACCGGCAGACCACGCATCGCTATAGCCTCGTGCTGTATCGAACTCGGAGCATCGGGGAACGCTTTTCAATCGCATCAAGCATTCGCGTCGTGTCGTCACCCGTTATGGCAAGCTCCCAGGTAACCATCTCGCCTTCGCTTCGTTTGCCTGTGCCTTTTGGCCGTTGGTGAAAATGTGAACAGAACTTGACACTGAACTGCCCGGATGAATGGCATCTGTAGATCGAGCGAACATGGTCCTCTGACATGCATGCATTGGCGATCCGAATGGAGCGGCAGCCACCGGGCGCATTTGGCAACACGCGAGATATGTCCAGTAAAACCATTGTCGTATAAAACACAGGAGTGCTTATTTAATATTTCCGAGAAAGTAAAACTCTCATCTGCGGGCGACTGCAAAATCGATGACGACGCCTCCCGTAGAGTTAGTGGCGGGCCGAAACAGGGGGTGCGCAACAAACATGATTCGTCAACTTAGGCCAAATAGATCTGCTATCGACGATCGGCCAAAGTTATGCGGAATCATTTCCGAACCTGGTGCAACCGCCGGCCGCGGGGAGTGCCACGTGTAACTACAGTTGATCTGTTCGGCGACGCGCTCCACACTGGAGCGATTTCGTCCAAGAGCCCGGTACACGCCGCCCCTCGGGTTCGTGCGCTCCACACTAGCGCGATCATTAGTGGCGGACCGTCTCCGGACTACCCTTCCCAATCGCAACGTACACTTTGTCAGACGATACGATTGCACACAGCAGCGCGTATGCAACGCATCTTGGTTTCTGGTAATCGCGGGTGCACAAAGCGTGATCCGCGCGGTATCCCGTATCTGAGGACGCCCAGAAACGCGATCCCAGTGTCGCTCAGCAATGACGAGGAAATCACGCACCTTCCAATACAGGCGCCACTAGAAGTGCGTGCTTTAGTGGCCGATTGCGACGTTCGGTGACGCCATAAAGATTCCGCAGGCTTAGACGGGACCGACCCGCCGAAGAGAAAATAGTCGGCGTTATAAGCCCGAGGTTGGATGGAACTGCCTAGCCACGTGCTGATCTCCCGCTGCCCGATGATCGCGCGCCCGTGGATATGAACAACGCGGATAGGATGGGTACAAAGCAGAGGTGCGTCAAAAACCGAACGGTGTCAGCCGTTTTTGTTCGCTTTGTATCACACGCAATATTTTGTACTGCAAATTACGTGAGCCCGCAGACGCGACCTCGCCGCCCGCGCGCGGTCACGTCGACAGCTGGCAGCGATTGATCATCGCTCTTCGGTCGCTGCGAGGCCGAGGCAGGGTAGACGCCCAATTGGACCTGCAGACGAAATCTTCCCGACAACGCCCGAATGCCGATTCTGGGCTCGGAGGTTCACGAACGGGTGGTCATCGGTATCTCCGAGCAATGGCACGTTTGCCACGTGAACGCAACCACGCGGAATTCCGAGCCCTTGCACTAGCTGAGGATGTGCAGGCACACAGGTCCATGGTTACGAGGCCGCATGGGAGCCCGCTGTGCAAGCCGCTGGCGCAAATGGAAGATATCGGTTGGCTTGCGCCCAGCTGATGTGCTTCGCAGCGCCGGAAGTTGCAGGCAATTGTTGTGCAGTGGCAATGCTTGTTGTCTGCAATCAAACCTCACTACCCGAGCGGCATGCGAGGCCGTGGGCCGATTGGCATGGAACAAATACTCCGGATTTCTTCCTGCAACACTGGTACGGGCTGTCGGACGACGGGCTGAAGATACACCGTATGACAGCATCGCGCTGCGCGCTTTCGCCGGTATTGATCTGGTGGGTCGAAACGTGCCGGCCGTGACCACGCTGTTGAAGTTCCTGCTCATGCTGGCCGAACTAACTGACGCGCGAACTGTTCGACGAAATCGGCAACTCGCCGTGCGCGCGAGGACTATCGATTATGGAGCACGCGCTGGTTGATGCGCCGATTACAGCGGCACCGACGTCGATCAGAAACGCCGGGAAGGGGCGTGATCCGGAGATGCATCAAGCGAAGAAGGGAAACGAATGACGTGTGTCACGAACTCAGACTGAGCCTGCGGTGCCGTATTTGACGATGAAAGAAGGCATCCCGGCGTCTTGCAGCGGAGGATTCAGACCACCCGGCGCTGCTGTGTTTTAAAGGCATGGTTGTAAACGACCGGGGAAGTCATCCGCAGAGGATGGCTGAGCGTCGATTCGCTTCGTCATCCGGAAAATCCCACGCCATCTCGCGTATGATTTGGGCAGTTGGTCCATTGGTCAGTGTTTCCCTAGATGCTGATATGACTTCCGCAGTCAAGTATCGCCAGGTTCTGTTCTGCATCTTCGCGGATTGTTCACGGACCGTGCTGCCTCGTCCTCTGCAGCCCGTTCTTCCTCCGTTGAATGCGCAATGGTGCCGTGATCAGTGCGTGTGTGATTGCAAGTCGGTCGGGCGTGAGGTCATTCGCGCGATATCCCACACGAAATGCGGCGAGCTCCCGGACGATCGCTATCACGGCGACGTTGGGAATGCTTACCACGGGCAACCAGTCTGCGACACCGCTTGCACAGCCGCAGCTGTGCATCCCACGCGCAATCGATGATGGCCTTTGGCACTGCATTATGGCGGAGCTGGCCCTGGCGGGGTGATGGGTACCCATGCCGCTCGCACATGGCCGTTGGCGGTCTTTGTGATGCTGCCCAGCCTGTGCCTCTGGCCCGAGGAGAAACTAAGCTCGGCGGTCCGCGGTCGCGGGTGATCTACCGAGCTCGGCAAACATGCCGATCGCGGTGGTGAACTGAGTGCGTCACGCCGCCAGAAGCGTTTGAATAGTCGGATAGGGACGCCTGAAACACAACGTCCAGTTTGCGAAGCGCTTGCTTTAGCGCGTGCGAACCCAGCCCGACGGACTCAGGGCGTGTGGCTTTGATTGCCAGCAGGACGATGAAGGCGGATGCGTGGGCAGTGAAGATGGAAGCGGGCGAGGCCATAAACCCGCGCAACTGCCACGAGTGATAGAGGCGCGCGTTGAAAGATGTGCAGCTCTGGATCCGCCAGCTTGGGCCGAAGGAGGCGAGTGCCGAGCGTCCAGCCACGCGAGCATCCGCGTCGCGGCACAAACCTGCTCGCGCATCAGCCGCGCGTCGGCCGCCCGGGTCGATGACATGGACCCCCAGGTTATCGAATAGCAAATCGACCTAGGGGACAGTCACTGCGGCGAGACCCGGGTCGGGGTCGTGCCGGCCGCGCATTTTGACATCTCCCCGCCCTAAAGGTCCCTGAAAGACGAGGTTTGCCACGCACTGGATCAAAATGCAGCGAGCGGCGCATTCCATCGCACGGTCCGGCAAAAGCCGCATCCTAGAAACCCTTCAATATCGCCTTTCTGGGTCGGTCCCAATGGCCTGAATCATGCCGATGATTCTCGGCTCTATTGTGCCGATCTGTGACACATTGTAAAAAGCGAAGGCCAGAGAGGGGCGCCGGCTATTGCGCTGCTATTGCTTCTATACAAATTCTTTCGGGGGCTTTGCTACGTGTGTCGCGTGTGCACGTGAAGCGGCTACGAGCAGCGCCGATGTCTGGATACATTACTCGTAGTTGCTGGCGATTATCGACGTGCCGCATCCACCTGTACTCGGGTTCTCCAGTCGGGATGCCGGGAAAATTTCCCGGGCAAGTCAGATTGCGAGATCCACCCAAACGCTCCGAAGATGTTATGCATCAAGCGAAGGCGCGTTGCTGCTTCATTTTAGGGGTGAATGTGAGGTTTGCTTCGAGCGGATGTCCATACGTGGATAAGGTGTCGATCGATTTCGACCCGCGGGTCAGGTACGAAGAATGAAAGGCCGGGTAAATAATATTACATCGGCGCTCCCAAAATGCTTGGAATAATGTACCAAATAGATTTTATCGGCTATATTATCGATATTTTTACGGAGGATGTTGACGATGGCGACTTACCTAGAACTGAGAGCGCAAGCGGAAACACTGTTGCAGCAGGCGGAGAAGGCACGCTTGGCCGAGATCCAAGTGGTCATTGAGGATGTGCGATCACGGGTGGCCGAGTACGGGCTAACCCCAGAACAGGTGTTTGGGCGCGAGCGTGCCTCGCGTAAGACGGGAGCTCGCGGCGCTGTTCTGCCAAAATACCGTGACCCGAGTACCGGCACAACCTGGAGCGGCCGCGGTCGCGAGCCGCACTGGATCAAAGGGAAGAAACGCGAGCGGTTTCTGATTAAGACTTGATGCATTCCTAGCTAAACCCTTCTCGACGCCGGTTGAACGTGAGGCGTTGCCATATGTAAGCGGCTCTGCTCACGCCGGTCACGAAATGATCAACCGATTTGAGCGGTTGATCGAGAGCAAAATAGCCGGGCGGCTTCGCCCGGCACAAAATAATTCGGATTGTGTTTAACGCGGCTCCAGCCCGTTGCCGAGCGATGTTTCAATCCGGCGTCCGCCCTTGGCAAATGGGCCCAATCAGCACATAGTACGGCGCTCCTTTTGCTCATCAGCTTGCTTTGGACTCAAGCACGCGGGGTCGGCGAGCATCTGCGCTCAGCATCAATCTGTTTGCACCGTTAATAGTGCGCCCACATGCGCAGCGCCGAACAAAGATTGCGCCCGAAGCGCAGAAGCGCACAAGGACTACCTGAACGATTGCACCTCAAGCCAGTGGTCCACATGTGGTGTACCTTGGTTTTACTGGTGCTGCGCACGAGGGCTTCAGTCGAATCCCTTCCGCGCTATTCTCTTGGCTGGCGTGCCATGCAAGCGGCACCTCCGGCGATACATCCAATGGAGTTTCCGCTGCGCGCTCTGGCGGGCCGTTGTGCTGAAACGGGCCGCGGCACGGAGGGCGCAAACGACTACAGTGCGGCTTTTCGACGTCAACGTGTATTCAAGATGTCGTAAACCATTGTTACTGTCTTGCCGTGACCGGCGAGTTGAACACGGGTGAGCAGCGTTTCGCCGATGATGCATGGCGGGTGGAGGTAAACAGCCGATGCAAGACGATAAGGGCCGCAATAATTCTCCGATTATTGTCAGACACTGACGGCGGG
This sequence comes from Paraburkholderia humisilvae, assembly GCF_902859855.1. GTDB lineage: Bacteria > Pseudomonadota > Gammaproteobacteria > Burkholderiales > Burkholderiaceae > Paraburkholderia > Paraburkholderia humisilvae. The sequence continues at coordinate 1,527 of NZ_CADIKH010000087.1, read as the reverse complement.
GAACTACTGAACCTCCGTGGTGCCGAGTACCGGCCAGGTGCCCGCTGCATTTAGGGAGCCGATGTGCAAGTGCAGCAGGCGCTACGGCACTTGCACACCGCATTCGCTAATTTCTTCCCGAAGCGGGCGAAGTATCCAGACTTCCGGCGCAAGGATGGCGTCCAGTCAGCCGGGTACACGACGAGCGCCTTAAAGCGGGATGGCTCGTCTCTGAAGCTTACGAAGATGGACGCGCGCCGCTTGCAATCCGCTGGTCGCGCACGTGGCCGAAGGGCGCGAAGCCTGCGACGGTCACGGTGTCCATGGACACCGTCGGCCGATTCCATGTCTCGATCCTTTGCGACGACGTGGTATCGCCAAAGAAGAAGGTGAAGAGCCAGGTCGGCATCTCTGTCGGACTGACCCACTTCGCACTCCTCTTGACCGTCGAGAAAATCGATGCGCCGGACACGTTCCGCAAGAACGAATCGAAACTCGCGATGGCGCAACGCCGACTCGCGAAGAAACAGATCGGCTTTGCCAACCGAAGGAAGGCGAGGCTAAAGGTGGCAAAACTGCATGCCAGGGTGGCAGGCACCCGCAGGGACCTCCTGACCAAGCTTTCGATCCTACTGATAAACGGGAACCAGGTGATCACCATCGAAAGCCTTGTTATCAGCAATATGCAGAAGCACCGCGCGCTTGTGAAATCGATCAGTGATGCAAACTGGTCCGAGTTCGTGCGGCAACCGACGTACAAAGCCGAGCGGTACGGGCGCACGTTGATCGGTATCAACAGCTGGTATCCATCCAGCAAGCGATGCGGCGACCGCGGGCAGACCGTAGCCAGGATGCCATTGAGCGTTCGCGGGCGGTACCTAACATTCTTGATGGCCTTTCATTGTGAACACTTCGAAAAACCCGAAGACTTCAGTAACCCAGTCTAGCTGCAGCCCAACTTAGACGTAAGGTCGCTGCAATTCAGCGGTTTTTTCCCCCCAACTCAGACTGCGAAGCGATCATGAAATCCGACAAAAGGAGAAAACCAACCATAATTGTGACCTCGGGCAAGTTCAATCCCGGGGGCGTGATGACATCGGCGTAGCCGTCGGCGAGTTGCGCGCGTTGTGTCGCGGAGGTGAGGCGACACAACGCACGGTTCCGCAGAGGTTACCCATGTATCCGATTCCTGGAGGGCACGCCAGAATACGAACATTTGCGTCTCTATGCCCAGCGTCCATCTTGGAAAAGTCCGAAAATTTCGGCCCATGCCCGAAATTGACTGAACAACGGCAACAGTCGTTACGTTATGATTTCTAGAACTGAACAACGTCTGAAATCGTGGACATTATCGTTGGGGTGCTGACACGTGTAGAGCGTCAACTATAAAGTCCACCGGAGCGACAACTATCTTGTCCGGTCACCCTCCGATCTGGCAGGAATGAAATGAACGCGTCCCGCCCAGTGAAACGTCAGCAAACTAAGATCGACCCTTGCGAACTGACCGTATGCAAGGGCCAAAATGGAACATTATTGAGGTCCGCATAG
>NZ_CADIKH010000086.1 GCF_902859855.1 Paraburkholderia humisilvae | reverse complement strand
GTCGCTCGCAACAAGCTCAAAAGCGCTCAGCACCGACCTTCGATCATCGCCGCGTGCTGGATTCAGGCAACCTTGTGGTGACGTCATGATTTATGGAAAGGTCAATAGTCCTCCACCTCGCCGTGTACCCGCTGTCGTGTCGATGCTCATGGGCGTTCGCGCACTTGCACTTCATGGACCGTGAGCTCCCGATCGGGGCCGTGCGGGATCACCGTTTGCCCTGGTTCGAGATGAAGCGCTCTGTCGTCGAGATGAACCGTGACGATATCCGGCTCGAACGATACGAAGTTCGCCACGCGGTGGACTTCAGGATAGGTCTCCGGATACGACCACGCGGCCATGCGCGCGTCGTCGATGTCGTAGTAGCTGCAAACGCCCTTGTATGGACAGAATGTTCTGGCGTCCACGGCAGTGAGCGCGGACTCGTCGATATCGGCGCGCGGCACGTACCAGCGCGGCGCGAAGCCGGACTCGTAAAGCGCGAGCGGCCGCGTGCTATCGGCGATCACGCGGTCGCGATGACGGACCACCAGGTGACGCGACGTCTCGCGAATATCGATGCGGTGATACGGGTCGGCCGCGTGGCCGACGATCCGTTCGTCTTCCTCATAGAAGGCGTCCATCGCACGCCATGCGAACGCAATACGATCCTTGAGCTCGCCGGCATGAGCGGGCAAATCCGTGTGCTGCCACGCACCGCGTTGCGCGATCTGGTCGCCGGCGCGTACGGCGTACCACGCGGTCTGGCCGAGGTCCTGGTGGCGGGTGGTGTGCTCGAGGCGCTCCAGCACGTCCGACGCGATATCGCCTTGGGGAAAATACGCGACGGGATAGCGGGCCGGCTCGAAAAGCAGCACGACGTTCTCACTATCGGCGATCCATCGACCACCGAAGTGCACGCGCATACGACGCCGCAACGGCTCGACGTAGAGCAGTCGTTTCGGCAGCGGGTCGGGGACGAGAAAACGGCCAATGGCTCCGGATGAGAGCGGGCCTTGTTGCCATGAGAGTCCCATTGCGGTTCCTCCGTGTGCATTGATCAATGATGTGCGCCTGCTATGCATCGGCTATGCGCGCCGGACTGTGTTCATTCTCGTGCGGCTCGGCATGTAACCGGTGATCCCATGCAATGGCGTCATAGATCATATGAACTGAAGCCATTCGACCGGCACGTGAACAACAGGCAATGACCCTCGCATCAGGCCGCAGCGATTGCGTCGTTAGCAAACGGGTTGACGCTTAGTGTCGCTGAATCGGGATGAATTCGCATTGTGCGTATGCAGTTTGCGGCGGGCGCCAGCGCATGGTCATCCGTCGCGCGAGCTTGACGACTTTCCTGTGTCATGCCGCTTGCTGAAAGCGGATATATCATTCAATTGCACTTGAGCCTGCGCTAATGCCGCGTGCATCGCACACGCATCGGCCGTCACGCTCGACATACAAACCGCCTGCCAGGGCCGGATCAGGCGCGACGGAAGAGCCGCTAAGGCAATCTCCGCAAAATCGCTGAATAAGGTGAGGGGCGATACGGCTGATTTGCTTACAGCGTTCGCGCGCGTCTGCGACGCAACGCAGTGGTTCCTCGAAGCCTTCCACGAACGGCGCCCGTACCCGGGACGACGCGTAGCGGATGGCAAACAATCAATGGAGCATACGCATGTCAACTGAAGCGAAATGCCCGGTCCTGCAATCGTTGAGCGGCATGTCGAACCGGGACTGGTGGCCCAGTCAGCTGAACCTCAAGATCCTGAGTCAGGGGTCGCTGCTTACGGATCCGATGGATAAGGATTTCAACTACGCGAAAGAGTTCAACAGTCTCGATTTCGCGGCCGTGAAGAAAGATCTGCTGGCGCTGATGACCGATTCGCAAGCCTGGTGGCCGGCGGACTTCGGGCACTACGGGCCTTTCTTTATTCGAATGGCGTGGCACAGCGCCGGTACGTACCGTGTCGGCGATGGACGTGGCGGCGCCGGGTCCGGCCAGCAGCGCTTTGCGCCGCTCAACAGCTGGCCCGACAACGTCAGCCTCGACAAGGCGCGCAGGCTGATCTGGCCGATCAAGCAGAAGTACGGCCGGAAAATCTCATGGGCCGATCTGATCATTCTCACGGGCAACGTTGCGCTGGAGTCGATGGGCTTCAAGACCTTCGGTTTCGGCGGCGGACGTGAAGATGTGTTCGAGCCGCAGGAAGACGTGTTCTGGGGCCCGGAAGCCGTATGGCTCGAAGATAAACGCTACTCCGGCGACCGCGCGCTGGAAAATCCGCTCGCGGCCGTGCAGATGGGGCTCATCTACGTCAATCCGGAAGGCCCGAACGGCAAGCCCGATCCGCTCGCGGCCGCGCGCGATATTCGCGAGACCTTTGGCCGCATGGCGATGAACGACGAAGAAACGGTCGCGCTGATCGCGGGCGGCCACACTTTCGGCAAGACGCATGGCGCCGGTCCTGCGTCGCATGTCGGACCTGAGCCGGAAGCGGCGGGCCTCGAGGAACAGGGCCTCGGCTGGAAGAACAGCTTCGGCACCGGCGTAGGCAAGGACACGATCGGCAGCGGTCTCGAAGTCATCTGGACCACGACCCCGACGAAATGGGGCGTCGGCTTCTTCGAGAACCTGTTCGGCTACGAATGGGAACTGACGAAGAGCCCGGCCGGTGCGCATCAATGGACACCGAAAGGCGGCGCGGGCGCCGATGCCGTGCCGGACCCGCACGACCCGAACAAACGCCGCTCGCCGTCGATGCTGACCACCGATCTGTCGCTGCGACTGGACCCGGCTTACGAGAAGATCTCGCGGCGCTTCTACGAAAACCCGGATGAATTCGCGGACGCGTTCGCGCGTGCGTGGTTCAAGCTCACGCATCGCGACATGGGGCCGCGCGCACGCTATCTCGGCCCGGAAGTGCCGAAGGAAGAGCTGATCTGGCAAGACCCGCTGCCGGCGGTCGATCACAAGCTGGTCGATGAGAAGGACATCGCTGCGTTAAAGAGCAAGGTGCTCGCATCGGGCCTGTCCGTTGCGCAACTGGTTTCGACGGCGTGGGCGGCGGCGTCGAGCTTCCGCGGCTCCGACAAGCGCGGCGGCGCGAACGGCGCGCGGATTCGCCTTGCGCCGCAGAAGGACTGGCCAGTCAATCAGCCCGCTCAATTGTCGGAGGTGCTGCGTGCGCTCGAAACCATCCAGCGCGAGTTCAACAGCGCGCAGTCCGGCGGCAAGAAGATTTCGCTCGCGGATCTGATCGTGCTGGCCGGCTGTGCCGGTGTCGAACAGGCAGCGAAGAACGGCGGGCACGCGGTGACGGTTCCGTTCACGCCTGGCCGCGCGGACGCGTCGCAGGAACAGACCGATGTGGTGTCGTTCGAAGTGCTCGAGCCTAAAGCGGACGGCTTTCGTAATTACGTGAACGGCAAACAGCCGTTGTCGGCCGAGGCGCTGCTGATCGACAAGGCGCAATTGCTGACGTTGACCGCGCCGCAAATGACGGTGCTGGTCGGCGGCATGCGCGTGTTGAACACCAACTTCGATCGCACAAAGCATGGCGTTCTGACGAAGCGGCCGGAGGTGCTCAGCAACGACTTCTTCGTGAACCTGCTCGATATGGGCACCGTGTGGAAGCCGGTATCGGACGCCCAGGACGTGTTCGAAGGACGCGATCGCGCAACGGGCGAACTCAAATGGACCGGCACGCGTGTCGATCTCGTGTTCGGGTCGAGCTCGCAATTGCGTGCGTTGGCGGAGGTGTATGGCAGTTCGGATGCGGGCGAGAAGTTTGTCCGCGACTTCGTCGCGTGCTGGGACAAGGTGATGAATCTCGATCGCTTTGATTTGCACGATCGCGGGTAGCCGGCGTTAATAAACGTTGGTGTGGTCAAAAGAAGCAGAGACGGCCGGTCGGCTGACCGGCCGTCTCTGCTTTCGTTGCCGCCTGGTGTCCGCTTACCACAACGAATCCGGGTTCTGCAGACCCTGATAACTCGCGCTAACCTGCTCGCGTTCGCTGCCTTGTTCTACGGGCAACCTTTGCGAAAGATCTTCCCAACAGGAACACGATGACCCCGCTAAGAATCGACTTTATTTCCGATATCGCGTGCCCGTGGTGCGCGGTCGGCCTATCGTCATTGCAACTTGCATTGTCCCGTCTCGATGAAGAGGTGGCGGCCGAATGGGTCGTGCATCCGTTCGAGCTGAATCCGCAGATGGGCCCTGAAGGGCAGAACATTGTCGACTACCTCGGCGGAAAATATGGCCGCACGCCCGCGCAGATCGCCGAAACGCAGGCGATGATCCGCGAGCGTGGCGCGAGTGTCGGCTTTACGTTCGGTGAACGAAAGTATGTCTACAACACATTCGATGCACACCGGCTGCTGCAATGGGCACTGTCCAAAGACCGGCAGTTGCCGCTCGAGATGGCGCTGATGCGGGCCTACCATGGCGACGGCAAAGACGTCAGCGACCATCACGTGCTCGTCGAAGCGGCGCAATCCGTCGGACTGGATGGACAGGAAGCGCGCCAGATCCTGCAAGGCAACGACTACGCCGATGCCGTTCGCGCCGACGAACAGGAAACCCAGGCGATGGACATCCACTCGGTGCCCGCCATCATCTTCAACCGGCGTTACCTCGTGACGGGCGGACAGCCGGTGGAAGCGTTCGAGCAGGCCATCCGGCAGATTCTCGCTCAGGAACGCGCGGCGTCACCGCAGTGACAGCCCGCTGATATCGCCGCAGTGACGCGTTCAATCTGCACGGTGCCGGCTGCATGCAGCCGGCACCGTGCATCGCTTTCGCACGTTAAACGATTAAATCGAATATCGGCCTTTATAAATGCAGGCTGGATTTTCGAAGAAGACGCGCCTATAACATGAAAAAAAGAACAAACCGCCTTTTCGAATAGGACGTCAAACTGGTTCTTTGGGACGTGCACCAATAAGGGAAATAAGGTTACGTTTGCGCACGTACCGTCTTTCATCGCGCTTTCGCGCCCCGCCGTATGGGGCGCATTTCGAACCTCGCCGTGCCGGGCTCCCTTTCCTGCAATCGGCAAGCAGTAGCTAAAGTCGATACGAACGGCTTTCAGTGTCTGTTTTTCCCACTCACGCGATTCGCTTTGACATCCTTATTGGATGGCGGCGTATTGCATTTCGAATGCAGGTGAACGAAATGAGAGTCTCTATTGCTTCTGTGTTGGCCGTAACCGCGCTGTCCGCTATTTCCGGTGTTGCCTATGCGCAGACATGGCAGTCCCCCAGCGGCGATCCGCAAGCGCCGCAAGCCGCAACGATGTCACAACCGGCAACCATGCAACAGCCGTCGATGGAGCGATACGACTATGACGCGACAGGCCCTCAGCCCGGTGGGTCGAGTGGAAGCGGACGAGCGAGGAACGGCGCGCGCTGCATCGTTGGTTTGTCTTGCGATATCTACCAGGGGAGTTAGGCTGGCGTGGGTGTTTGCGCACGCCAGCTTCACGTTGCGGGTTCACGATGCGGAACGCGTCAGGCGAGTGCCAGGGCCGGAGCCTTGGGTGGCGCTCGCCGCTTCCGCGCGGATAGTGGAAACCCGACACGCTCCGGCCGCATCCCAATAGTCGGACTACTTTAGGGTATACATTGATTATTCGGCCAAAGTCAGTGAGATAGCATCTTCCGCAGTTGTCAGGAGCGCACGCATGCACGTGATGTAAGGCGTATTGATGTCCGGCTCCGGCGCTTTTATGGCCTGCGCCGTCATGCACAGCAAGTTAATAACTAAGAGACTGGAGGATGACATGGCCGATAAGCCGGAACGCGATGGGGAAGAAGTGCAGGGAATGCGTCGTGGAATGTTGCAAGGCGCCGGATTGGGCGCTGCGCTGGCGCTGCTCGGTGGGGTCATCACGCCGGCACAGGCTGCGGAAGGGGCACCGTTCCCAAGTCACAAGCGTTGGAAAATCGTATTCGTCAACCACGTGACGACGAACCCATTCTTCGTGCCGACTCAATACGGCATTCAGGACTCCACCGCTTTGCTCGGCATGGACTACCAGTGGACCGGTTCGGCCAACGCCGATATCGGCGAGATGGTCAACGCGGTCAATGCGGCGGTGGCCGCGAAGGCCGACGCGATCGCGGTGCCGATTGTCGATCCCAAAGCATTCGACAAGCCGATCCAGGCGGCGCTCGACGCGGGCATTCCGGTGTTCGCGTATAACGCCGACGCACCGCAAGGGTCGACCAATCCCCGTCTGGCCTATATCGGCCAGGACCTGTATCTGTCCGGCTACCAGATGGGCGAGCGTATCGTGAGCCTGATCGACAGCGGTCTCGTCGCGCTCTTTATCGCGACGCCGGGCCAGCTGAATATTCAGCCGCGGCTCGATGGCGCGATTGCGGCGATCAAGAAGTCGGGCAAGAAGATCGACGTGCAAACCATCGCAACGGGTGCGACGGTCAACGAAGAACTGTCGAAGATCAAGTCGTTCTACCTCGGTCACCAGGACCTCAAGGGCATGTTCGCGGTCGACGCGGGCAGCACGCAGGGCGTCGCGGAGGTGATGAAGGAGAGCAACCTGCCCGCGAAAGGTGTGCACGGCGGCGGCTTCGATCTGTTGCCACGCACGGTCCAGCTGATTCATGACGGCTACCTCGACTTCACGATCGACCAGCAGCCGTACGTGCAAGGCTTCTACACGGTGGTCCAGGCGTTTGTCTTCCTCGCGTCCGGCGGGCTGGTCGGGCCGGCTGATGTCAACACCGGCCTGAAGTTCGTCACGAAGGGCACGGTCGAACCGTACCTGAATACGTCGACGCGTTATGAAGGCAAGAGCACGAAACCGCAAATTGTCCCGCGCACGGGAGCGATCAAAGGGTGACGTCTTCGGTGGCGGATCAGCCAAAGCCTCGCGCACGACCGCGACGTCTGTCGCGGTCGCTGCTGCATTCGAGCGAGATTCGCATCCTCGTGGTCGCGCTGCTGTTATGCGCGTACTTCGAGGTGGCCAACCACGACTTTCTGCTGTCGGGCGCGAGTCTGCAGAACCTGTCGCAGTTCATCGCGCCGGTCGCGATTATCGCGTTTGGCGAGATCATGCTGATGATCGGCGGGGAAATCGATCTCTCCGCCGGGATGGTCTTCGCGTTTGCGCCGTTCATCATGCATTTCGCGATCGAGGCCGGTTTTCCGATCGGGCTCGCGATACTGGCGGGTGTGGCGGCAGCGGGCGTCGTCGGGTTTATTAATGGCGCTGTGACGGTCTACCTGCGCATTCCATCGTTTGTCACCACGCTCGGCACACTGTTCTTCGTGAACGGCTTCACGTTGACGATTTCACAGGGCACGCCGGTTCCCGCACCCGAGAACACGATTTTTGCGAACCTGATGGGCGCGTGGGGCTATAGCGAGATCATCTGGGCGGTCGCGATTGCCGCGATCATGCATGTCGTGCTGCGGCACACGCGCTGGGGCTTGCATACGGTCGCATCGGGCGCGAATCCGCTCGGCTCGAGCGAAGCGGGTATCCATATCAACCGGTTGAAGCTCGGCAACTTCATGATCGCGGCAGTGCTCGCAGGACTCACCGGCATTCTCGAGGGTTTTCGCATTGCGTCGATCGATCCGCAGGCAGGCGGCAATCAGATCATGTTCCTCGCGGTCGCCGCGGGGGTGATCGGCGGCACGCCGCTCGCGGGCGGCTCCGGCACGATCATCGGCGGCCTGATCGGCGCGGCGGTCCTCGGTATCCTGAGCGATGGGTTCACGCTGATCGGCATCAACGCGTTCACGTTCAATATGATTCTCGGTGCTTCGATTCTCGCCGCGATGATCTTCAATATTCACGTCGCCCGGCTGGCGCGCAAGGGAGATCGATGATGTCCGAGCTGCCGGTGGAAGCGCTGCACGGCGAGGATATCGTCAAGCGGTTCGGGGCGGTCACCGCGCTCGACGGTGTGTCACTGACGCTCAGGAAGGGTGAGATTCTCGGCATCCTCGGCGACAACGGCGCGGGCAAGTCGACGCTGATCAAGATACTCACCGGGTTTCATCAGCAGACGAGCGGCAAGCTGTTCGTCAACGGCGAGGAAACGCTGCTGCGTTCGGTCGACCACGCGCGTGCGCTCGGCATCGAATGCGTGTATCAGGATCTCGCGCTGGCGAATTCGTTGAGTATCTATCACAACATGTTTCTGAATCGCGAGATCATTCATCGCGGTCCGATTCCGCTGTTGAACAACCGCGCGATGCGTAGCCGCGCCGCGGAGTTTCTCGAAGAAATCGGCGTGAACGTGCCGTCGGTGGACCTGCCGGTCGAACAGCTCTCAGGCGGTCAAAGGCAGGCGATCGCGGTCGCGCGCGCGGTTCATTCGAATGCGAAGATCCTGCTGCTCGACGAACCGCTCGCGGCAATGGGCGCTCGCGAAGCCGGATTGATCATCGACCTGATCATGCGTCTGAAGGCGAAGGGTGATCTGTCGATCATCATGATCATGCACAACTATGCACAGACCCTCGATATCGCGGACCGCGTGATGTTGATGCAGCGTGGCCGCGTCACGTATCAACGCGAGGCCGCCAGCACGTCGGTCGCCGAGCTGATGGATATCGTGCGACGTGAATATCGCGCGATGCGCACCGCGTCCTGAATTCGCCGTAGCGTTAGATCCCCGCCTTTTTCGTCTGAATTGCCGCTGAACCGCGCGGCCTCGCGAATTTTTTTCGAGGCCGCGACGAGCCTCGTTTTGCGAACACGTCGGCTATCATGAATGAATCGATTGCTATGGCGTAGTCCGCAGGTTCAGATATGACGAAAGTAGGAAAGACGCTCATCGCCGCGTTGGTCGTAGCAGACTTGGCGTTCGTTTTTTACATCATGTCCCCGCAAAGCGACCGTTCGACGGGAAAAAGTGACCCGGCTGCGGAAGGTTCGGTAAAAACGGCGGCGCTTGATCCCGCTGCAGATTCCGCTGCGGGTCCTGCTGCAAATGGCGGTGCTCAGGTTGCAGCGGGTGCCATCGCGAACGAATTGCCGGCGTCCGCGACCGCACCTTCTGCGACAGGCGCAAACCGTACGATTGCAGCGGCGCCGCCGAGGCCCGTCGCGGTCCCCAACGTGCTGCTCGAACGACCTCCCGCGGCCGCAAGCACACGTTCTCTCGCAACTGCGAGCGCGCCGAAAGAAACGCCGGCTGTGACCGTGCGTCAGCAGCCGGTCAAAACCGTCGACGTGGCGAATAGCCGCCAGTCTGTCGACACGAAAGCGCGTCAGTCGTCGCGAAGCGAACAGGCATCAAACACCGGACGTTCGAGCGATGCGCACTCCAGTGGCGACAACCCGGTTGCTTCCGCGATGACAGAGGCGCTTGTCAGGCAGTCCGCGAAGCTCGACCCTTCGCTGCCACCGCCTGATATGTCGAAGGCGATCACACTGAACGACAGTCCGGATACGTCGAGCCATGGTGGCGCGAATCCGGTCGCGGCGGCGATGACGGAACAACTGGTCAGGGAATCCAGCCGGATCAATTCGCCGGTTCACAGCCCGGTGCCGGCGCAACCGGGCGCTCAGTGAGTGTCGGTTGGCACACGCATCGATTGAATGTGACGTAACCCCATCGTGGTCCCGTTCGCGACGCGCTGCGCGTCGTGCTCACGCGTGCAGAATCAGCTTCTGCACGCGCCAGTTCAAGAGCTCCGCGACGTAAAGCACATTCTCGGATGGACACGCCATCTCGTGAATCCAGCCGAACTGTTTGAGCTGCTTGCCCGTCTCGCCAAACATACCGAGCAACTGGCCGTCGAGCGTCAGTTTGTAGATGCGGCCGGGGTAAGCGTCGGCGCTGTATAGCACCGGGTTCGGACCGGGCGAAATGCAGATGGCCCACGGCGACCCCGGTGCAAAGGTGCCGGCCGCGATTTCCGCTTCGCTCGGTATATTGCCGATCGCAGCACGCGCGCCGGGCGGCACGGGCACGTCGATCGTGAATTGGCGTAGAAAGTTGCCATCTGTGTCAAAGACCTGAATGCGCCGGTTGCTGCGGTCCGCGACGTAGATGTGATTGTTCGCGTCGACCGCGATACTGTGCGGCGTATGAAACTGGCCCGGCCCGGTGCCGCGTTCCCCCCACGACTTAAGCCAGTTGCCGTTGCTATCCACCTTGGCGACGCGCGAGTTGATATAGCCGTCGCTGATGTACGTGTTCCCCGACGAGTCCCACGCGACATCGGTCACCTGGCGGAAGCGCCCGGGTTCGGCGGGCAGCGGCGGATTCGGATGCTTGAGCGGTGCGGTCTCCTCATCCGACGCTTCCTGCTTGCGCCCGAACACCATCGCGACGCGTCCCTCGGGCGTGAATTTGATCACCATGTCCGAGCCCTTGTCGGTCACCCAGATGTTGTCGTGACGATCGATCTTGACCGTATGCGCAAACGACCACGCATACAGGTTATGACCGATCTCGCGCACAAACTTGCCATTGGGCGCGAATTCGAGCAGTTGCGCGGCCGCCGCGCCATACGCGGGCCCCGTCGAGTTGCCGCGCGAAAGCACGAAAATATGGCCGTGCGAATTGACCGCGACACCGGAGCATTCACCGAAATAAATGTTATCCGGCAGCCGAACCGGATCGGGGACCGAATCGTAGCGAATCGAAGGGACCGACGTTTGCGCATTCGCGAAACCTGGTGCGGCGGCGAGTGCGGCGGCGGCGCTAAGGAATTGCCGGCGCGTGAAGCCGCGTTGCGAAGGATCGGTACAACATGGGCAGAACCACGTGTGTCGCGATTTCATCGACGTCCCCTCGTCAAGGAATGACCGGCCGATGGTTGCAACTTTCGGATTGCTGGTCAATCCTGTTAAACGAGGCGTAGCGCCTTTTTTGTGCGGCTAATGCGCGGTTCATTCACTGCGCAACACGATGCGCGAGCAATCGGCGAGCTTGCGCGTGCCAATGTGCCGACTGCTACGCGTCGTGCATAGGCGAACCCATCCGCGCGGTGACACGTCACAACAGTCGCATACCCCCATCGCATTCGATCACCGCGCCCGTCACGAACCGGTTTTCCATCAGGAAGACAATGGCATGCGCGATATCCTGCGCGTCACCGACGCGCCGCACCGGCAGCGTTTCGGCCTGCTGTCGAAACAGGTTCGTCTTTACGTCAGCGGGGAAGCGATCCCACCATGCAGTATCGACCACACCCGGTGAAATCGCATTGATGCGCATCGGCGCCAGTTCGCGCGCAAGCGTGCCGATCATGCTTTCAAGCGCGCCGTTGATCGCGCCGAGGCCTGCGGTGCCGGGGTTCGCGATGCGCGCGGAGATCGCGGTCAGAAACGTGATGCTGCCGTCGCGGCGTAGCGCATGCAGTCCGGCTTGCGCGGCCTCGATCTGCGGCCAGAATTTCGCTTCGAAGCCGCGGCGCAGCGCGGCCAGGTCGAGCTCGGCGAATGTGCCGCCGCCTTCGCCACCCGAAAGTGTCAGCACGAGGTGATCGAACCGTCCAAGGCGCTCGAAGAAGCGGTCGAGCGCGACGCGATCGGTGCAGTCGAACGCTTCGCCCGCAACGCGTCCGGCAATGCCCGCCAGCGCGTTGTCGAGTTTTCGTCGATCGCGGCCGACCGCCACCACATGCGCGCCGGCTGCGGCAACGCGCGACACGGTCGCGAGCCCCATGCCCGAAGAACCGCCTAGCACCACGACTTTCTGATTTTGCCAGTCCATGTCACCGCTCCTGTTGATAGAAGGAGGAGGGCGGGCGATCTGCGGTCACATCGCGCTTTGTATCGCTCTCCATCGCGATAGAATGCGTGCTGGACTGATATCATTCAAATCGTTTGATACGATGACCAACATCATTGAAAATGATTTCCGTCGTTTCGACCTGAACCTGCTGCTGGCCTTCCGCGCGTTGATGCAGGAGCGCAGTGTCACGCGGGCCGCGCAACGGCTTTTCCTCGGTCAGCCGGCGCTGAGCGGGGCGCTCAAGCGGCTGCGCGACGCATTCGGCGACGAACTGTTCGTGCGCACGCCGCACGGCGTTACGCCGACGCCGCGCGCACTCGAACTCGCACGGCAGATCGAGCCATTCCTCCAGGCACTGCATCAGGCGCTGACGCAGCCGCCTCAATTCGAGCCGGCGCTCGCGCAGCGCGTATTCCGCATCGGCTTGAGCGATTCGCTGGAGGTGCTGCTGATGCCCGAAATCATGGAGCGGCTCGCTGCTTGCGCACCGAACGTGAAACTGATTGCGCGCACGACCGATTCCACTCGTGCGGCAACGATGCTCGACGAAGGCGCGATCGAACTGGCGGTCGGTGTGTTTCCGGAATGCATGCCGTGGCAGCGGCGCAAGCCGCTGTTTCAATGGCGCTTCGTGAGCGTCTACAATCCGCGCCTCGTGAAAACGCGTCGCAAGCGGTTGTCGATGGACGAATTCCTGCAACACCGGCATGTGATGACATCGTTTAGCGCGGGCCTGCACGGTTTTATCGACGAGCGACTCGACCTGCAAGGGCTCAAGCGCGACGTCGCGTTCTCCAGTTCGAATTTCGCAACGAGCCCGTTTATCGTGCGGCGCACGGCAGCGATTGCGACAGTGCCCGATTTTATCGGCCGCGTCTGGCGCGACACACTGGATCTCGCGATGAGTCCGCTGCCGTTCGACGTGCCGGCGTATGAAGTTTCGCTGATGTGGGCCGCCGCGCATGATGAGGAGCCGGGGCTCGCGTGGCTCGCGGCGGAATTTGTCGACGCGTTTGGCGTGACGGAGAAACCGCGGCGCGCGTCGAACGCCTAGAACGTGATCGTCGTCCTCACGCCGATCACAAACGCATTGCCGATTCGCTCGGCAGGATTGTCCGGATCCGGTATCCCGCCCGACGGCCGGAAGAAATACTGCGCGTCGCCTTGCAATTGCCACCACGGCGCGATCTGATACTGATACGTCGCTTCAATCACCGTCTCCGCGGTACGTGACGGAAAGCCAGGCGTGGTCTGCGCCGTCGCGCTGGCGAGGTCTCGCGCATGCGAGCCGATATGCGCGTAGCCGAGCGCAATGCCGGCGACATCGTTATCGCGTCCGCTGAATGGCGCCTTCAGTGTGACGCCGACGTTCGCGCCGAAATCGACCAGATTGCGATCGCCCGGTGCACCCATCAGCCGTGCAAAGGCGCCGACCGAGCGCGGCCCGCCGTTGCTGTCCCGCCAGATCATCTGGTCCGCAACCGCATAGACGCTCCAGTTGCCGTGATGGCGTTGCGGTATGCCGCTGCTGTCGGGGCTCGCCAGTGATACACCATTGCTCGCCAACGCCTGATCGTTGAACGATTGCGTGTCGTACCAGAAGCCGAGCTTCCAGGTCCCCGGCAGACCCGCATCTTGCGCGTCGGACCCATTCGCCGGCGGCCGATTGAACGCATACTGAATCTCACCGATGATCAGCGCACCGTCGCGCAGACTGAAGTTCGTACCGTGTGCATCGAGCTTTTGCGGATCGCCGATGCCATTGCCGGCCGGGTTGCTGCCGAATACGCCGGCCAGCACCGTGACCTGATCGGCTGGCGTCGCACGCACGCGCACGCCGGGCGACGCGAGCGGATACGACGGACCGCCGGCCGGCAAATCGACTGATGGCAGCGCGCTCCAGCCGAAGGTGGCATTGATGAATGTGCTCGCATACTCACTCGTCATGAATTCCTGATCGGCGCTTTGTTCACCGACCTTGACATCGACCCGGCCACCCGCGAACGCTTGCTGGTACCACAGTTCCCACAGGCGCGTCGTCGCGTCGGCCTCGATGCCGCTCGCGAACTGCAACGTCTGCAGATTGCGCGTGCTGATACTGGTGCCGTGAATCTGCAGGCCCGACACGTTGAAGATGCCGCCGGCGAGGCCAAACGCCTTTTGCGTATCGACGCCGAGACTGAACTCGGTGAGCCCATCGTAAGCGCCGCCGCGCGCGGTGCCGCCGGACAGATTGTTCAGGTACTCGCTGGTTTCCTGCAGGCCAAACGTGATGCCGTATTGGCCAAGCCAAGGGCGCAGACCGCCGAGATCGCCGAACAGCGTCGCGCGGTTCCACCATCCGGCCGGCGGCGCAGTGGGGGCCGATGCCTGTGTGGATGAGTCCGTCGGTGCCTGCGTCGCCGGCTGCGCGTCGGCGGTTTGGGCGATGGCCCGGATGGCGCAGAACGCGAATGACATCGCGATGCCGCCCAGGCGCGCGAACTTCGGTGTCCATGCGCCCGGTTTGCGCGTCTTTGCCCGCGTACGCCGTCGCGTGTGCCGTGACGGTCCGCGCGCGTCGGGCGGACGAGCGGACCACATCGCGCGCGCAGGACGGGTGACAATCGAGCGAAGGAACATAAGCACCTCTGTTTAGCCCATCGCGCGACGTACAGACGGACGAATTTTATGCAATGTCGCCAAAGCACCGCAAGCAAAAATATCGTAAATGCGCTCGTTGCGCAGCACATTGAGAAGCGCCACATACGGCTGCGATACGAAAGCTTTGAAGGCTTTCGTGGTCTGCCGGACACTCATTCGCGGTTCGTGTTGACGCGGCAATGCTCGCCTGATTAGAATTCGCGAGTCTTCACAAAAGGGGCCGTCATTGGACTCCAGCAGTAGTCGATCTCCGATCAGTTTCGCTGTCTGAACGACAGGACGTCCGCGCTTCCTTTCCCAGCCGCCGTTCTGCCCTCAGGCAGGCGGTGCGCGTCTTGGCAATATCCCGTGCACCTTGTCAGTCCATCTGGACGTCGCGTTTGCGTGTCCGGATGGCGGCATTGCGAATTTCGCATTCGCGGTGCTGCCCGTTCGTGCCGCTTCACGCGGGCGCCGTCCATCGCATGGCGCGTCGCGTGAGCCGGTTAGCTGATTCTCAACAGTAAGGATGTCGAAATGCCTGATAGTGACTGTTACCCCATACGCCAATCCGCATTCCGTTTGTGTTTGACCGAAGCAACCCGGTAGACGTCCACCTCAGCGAAGTAAGGTGTGCGATCTCTCCGTCTGCGTGCTTCGGTATGTCGCGTCCAGTGGACGCGTGGAGAAACCTCATGAACTTCGCTCTTTTGCTGCCTCAACTGCCTCATATCCTTGCGTCGCACGACTCGTTCGACGCGATGCCCGCGTCGCAGCCGCGCGCGTTCCATCGGCTGATCGCCTTCTGGCGGCGCCTTAGGGCTAGCGATCAGGCCGGCTGATCGCTGAAACGGGCGGGGGCCCGTTACGTGGGAGGCGGCGCGTCTCGAAGCGCCGCCACGCGAGCGCGCCGTCGCGTACACGCAGCGTCACTTTCCGCGCCCGTTTCACCGGGTCTTTCTGCAGGTGGCCCTTCGATGGCCATGCATTGGCTAGCGGTTAGCCAGCGGTTAGCCAGCGGTCGGGCCGCTCAACCTCGGTCAGCCGCTTGCGAACAAAAACAGTGTCCGGTGACGTACACGATGAACTTCAAATTCCATACGAATCCGACGGTCCCTGCATCGGCTTGGCGAGTACTGCCGAACCGCTGGGACTTCGTCGCTTTTCCGCTGATCTTTTGCGCGATCGCGATGGCGGCAAGCGGTCTGCATCAGACGTGGGCGCCGATGTCGACGCTGCAGGAACACGCGGTTTCGCTAAGCGCGGCGAACCTGCCCGAATACGCGCTGCGCACGACGTTGCGCATGCTCGCGGCGATGGCCGCGTCGCTCATTTTCACGCTGGTGTACGGCACGCTAGCCGCGAAAAGCCGGCGCGCCGGACAGGTACTGGTGCCGATTCTCGACATCCTGCAGTCGGTGCCGGTGCTCGGCTACATCTCGTTCACCGTCACTTTTTTTCTCGCGCTGTTTCCTGGCCGTGTGCTGGGGGCGGAGCTCGCGACGATCTTTGCGATCTTCACGAGCCAGGCGTGGAACATGACGTTCAGCTTCTATCAGTCGCTGCGTACGGTGCCGCGCGATCTCGTCGAAGTGTCGCGCGGCTTTCACCTGACCGGCTGGCAGCGCTTCTGGAAGCTGGAGGTGCCGTTTGCGATGCCCGGGCTCGTCTGGAACATGATGATGTCGATGTCCGGCGGATGGTTCTTCGTGGTCGCGTCGGAAGCGATTACCGTCGGCAACAACACGATCGTTCTGCCGGGCATCGGCGCGTATCTCGCGCAGTCGATCGGACAGAAGAATCTCGCGGCGGTCGGATGGGCGATTCTCGCGATGACGGTCGTGATTCTCGCGTATGACCAGTTGCTGTTTCGCCCGCTGGTCGCATGGTCCGACAAGTTCCGGATGGAGACCACACGTTCGAGCGACGAGCCGCAATCGTGGCTGCTCGACCTGATTCGCCGCACGCGGCTGATCAACCAGCTGCTGGTGCCTGCCGGCGGGCTGGTGGCGAACGCCGCGCGCTGGCCGGTGCGCATGCCGCCGCCGCTGCGCGCGGCAGCACGGCCGGCCGCGTCGCGCGGCGACGCGAAACGGGTCGGCGACTTTATCTGGTCGGTCGTCGTATTCGCCGCGGCGATCTATGCGGTCGTTCGCGTGGTCAGCTACGTGAGCACCGGCGCCACGCTCGGCGATGTCGGCCACGTGTTCGCGCTCGGTTCGATCACGTTGTTGCGCGTGTGTTTGCTGATCGTGATCTCGTCGTTGATCTGGGTGCCGCTCGGTGTGCTGATCGGGCTGCGCCCGGCGCTCGCGGAAAAAATCCAGCCGCTCGCGCAGTTTCTGGCCGCGTTCCCGGCGAACCTGCTGTTCCCGGTGTTCGTGATCGTGATCGTGCACTTCCATCTGAACCCGGATATCTGGCTGTCGCCGTTGCTGGTGCTCGGCACGCAGTGGTACATCCTGTTCAACGTGATCGCCGGCGCAAGCGCCTATCCGAACGACTATCGCGAAGCGGCCAAAAACTTCCATATTCGCGGCTGGCAATGGTGGCGCCGCGTGATGTTGCCAGGCATCTTTCCTTACTACGTCACCGGTGCGATTACCGCATCGGGCGGCGCGTGGAACGCGAGCATCGTCGCGGAGTTCGTGCAGTGGGGCGACACGCGGGTCGCCGCGCATGGACTCGGCGCCTATATCGCGCAGACCACCGCCGCCGGCGATTTTCCAAAGATTGTGCTCGGTATTGCCGTTATGTCGCTATACGTGACGCTTTTCAACCGCGCGTTGTGGCGCCCGCTCTATGCGTACGCCGAATCCCGGCTCCGGCTCGATTAAAGGAGGTCCCATGGTGAATGCGGAAATGCTATCGAATGACGCCGTTCAGAACACACCGAGCATTGGCGAAGAGGTGCTGCGGGTCGCGGATGTCCGCCACGGATTCAACAAGGCGCAAGGCGAACAGCGCGTGCTGGATGGTGTCGACCTGTCGCTGCGTGAAGGCGAGATCGTCGGGCTACTGGGCCGCTCGGGCTCGGGCAAGTCGACGCTGCTGCGTATCATCGCCGGGCTGATCGAGCCGACCGACGGCGAAG
>NZ_CADIKH010000085.1 GCF_902859855.1 Paraburkholderia humisilvae | reverse complement strand
AAAAGTGAGAGTAAACGCGATCCGCCGCAAGTTTACAAGCGCAGCGCTACGTCCTTGAAAGTAAACGCGTTCTCCCGCGCACGACGCCTTGGGCTACGAGATGTGTATAACAGGATGCCTTTAGGGTGGTGAGGATGTCAATGCGTCCGCGGATAACACTCATGCGTCTGCGTAGAAGTCAAGGCTCTGAGCGCACCTGTTCGGTCAGTGTCTGCGGTCCGATTTTGTGTTATCGAATCCCGAACATTAAATCTTGCCGGGCACCTCGAATTCCTCCAGCCTTCGGCCCGCTTCAAGGTATGCGGCCAACCAGGTAGGCCGTCGCCCATAGCCCGTCCAAGTGTTTGAAGGATTCGTCGGATCGTAGTATCGCGCGCTCATAATCCTGGGCGGTGCGCCAGGTATCATGAACTCGTTGATTGCGCGTCCCTGCTCGACATAAGCGTTGAGCCATGCAGGTCGTTGCCCGCGGCCCGACCAGGTATTTAATGGATTTGCGGGATCCCTATAACGGGCAATCCCTTTGGGCGTCGCGTGTGAGAGGAACGGTACGAATTCAAATTCGACACGTGCTCTCCGATCGACGAGTTTGCGGCCAAGGTGCCGCGTAGCGGAGGCTTGCTTCATAACCAATTAAAGGTATCACGAAATGGTTCGTAACGGACATAGGGCGCATATGCACATTGTTGTCGTCGAGCGATCAAATGGGCCGTCCCCGAATATCTCCGGATACGATGGCCGATATAGTGTGGGCAAGGTAGTTGAATGACGTCGACTGTTCTAGCGATCCAGGATCTCCGATAGGATCCTCGTTGACGCTTCTCACAGTCCATCCTTGCTTCGTTTCCCAGTGGCATGATCTTGTTCCACGGTCGGTCGCCTCAAAAGGCGACTGCATATCCAGACTGCCGCATGGGATAGAGAAAAAGGCTCCTCGTAGAGGACGGTAGCGGGAATTGCTTAAGACTTCCTTATGCGATTTTTGCGAAACCAGAGCTTTCTTCCATGTTGCCTGCCCGGGAGGTGACGATCGACTCGGGCATCGGGCCGCATCTATACCAGACGCCCCATCCGCCATGAGACTAAACCCTCACCGACTGCGAATCACTTTGCGTTTAGCGATCCCCGGTGAACGGTTCTTTCGCTCGAAGCGGAAGCGACTGCTCATGGCGGACATCCGTGTTTCACCAAATAATGTCGATGCCAATAGAGTCGTGACGTTTCAGGTGGCGTTGGAGACGTATAACTGACGGCTGCGGGAAGATGTGGCTCAGGCGCCGGATATTGTAGACGCTAGCCAGGGCTAGCGTCCTTGTCGCGGACTCTTGCCAGAAGCGCCCTCTGCTTGATCGATGCCGGATAAACTTTGCCGGAAAGTTGGCAGGAAAGCGCAGTGCCGGCAAACTGCGTGCTGCGTTTGGGGTGACGGGAGTTGGAACGGTGGTCGCGGTTACCGGCTGCAGGCTATCGTGAAAGTGCGAACATTACTTGCGACTGCAGGTTCGCGCGCCATTTGTTGACGCTGTATCGAAAAGCCTCGAAGCTACACGCCCATTCGGGGAAGTTAGGGGGTGTACCCGTCAAGACAGAAAGAAGCGTAGTCGAATGGCGTGTCCTGCCGTTTCTTTATAGTGTCTATTTGAATTCTGGAATATTCTTGCACAAGCTAGCGATGAAGGTTTCCTAGGACGTTGTCACTCGTTGAGGTGACAGACGGGGTGAACCTTCCCAACGGTTGGTCGCCTGGGACGCTGGTGTTGCAAATCCCGAGTCACTTTACGTGGAGCGCCTCATGGCCGCACCTGCCGTCTCAATCATCACGCCAACCGCGAATCGGGAACGATTTCTTCCCGCTCTGGCCCGTTGCGTGATGCGTCAGTCAGTCAACTGGGAATGGTTGGTACATGATGATAGTCCCGAGCCAAGCGAGTTTATGCTGGAGTTATCAGCGAGAGATTCGAGGGTCCGTTATTTCCACCATCTTGGCCCGCGCATGACAATCGGAAGTAAGCGTAACTTTTTAATCGGTGAAGCGAGTGCGCCTGTGATCGCGCATTTCGATGACGACGATCACTACGCTTCTCATTATTTACCAGAAATCCTTCGATTAAAACACGATAACCATGCGGAGCTAGCAAAGCTATCCGAATTTTTCGTATATGCGCCAAGTACGAAGTTTTTCGGGTACATGGATCTGAATGCCGAAGTTGGTAAGCATTACGTCTTGAGCGGTGGCACCGTTGGTGAAATCGAATTTCACGACAAGATGAAGATTGGATCGGATTTCATTCTGTTTTATGGATTCTCGTACGTCTACGACAGACGGCTGGCGTCACTGGCGTCATTTGACGACGTGAACCTGTACGACGATGAAACATTTATCAGGCGGGTTGTCGGAGCGGATCGGAAGGTTATTGCCGCCGACGACCGCAATGCGTCCTGCCTACACCTTGTTCACCCCGCGTCCACGTCACGGTGCTTTTCTCGCTACGAGATGCCGGACTTCCTGTTATCGCGTGTCTTTCCCCAGTACGAAGGATATCCTGAGTAATCAGTACGCTGGCCAGGTACTTGGGATGCATATCGCCGGCTAACGAACAGGAGCCCGCACAGACCTTCGGGAACTGCGTCCAGCGGTCCAGAACGTCACGTTGGTGTTCGCCGATCCGATCCTATGTGTCAGGCGGATCATCCATGAACGATACGGAATTTCAGCGTTTCAACTTCTGTCGAATGCTGTATCAACGATTCGGCTAGCATCCTAGTCGAACGCCACCGGCGACGCGCTAGGGCTGAACGGCTCCATGCCATCAAGTTGGCAATTGGCCTGCGTGCTTAGCTGCGCCGCGAGAGTGACCGCAAGCACGTGCCCTCGCTCGCGATGCGGGATGGCGGGCTAGCCCGGTCAGTAGACGTCGCTGCCGATCATCAGCTGATGGGCCAATTTTGATTGCGGAAACTCATCTTTGTGGTGATGCTGACCAGTGTCCTACTGGGAGGGCAACCGACCGGGCGGGGCAGCATACACAAGTAAAAAGCAGGAGAGTTTCCTGTTTCCCTTTTGCGCCCGTCTCCTTAACGAGACCGGTTCTTCCGCATTCCCTGACTGGCAGTACTTCTGTAAACTGGAACGCGCCCGCAGCAAGGATACTGTATAAGATCAGATTGTTACCGGTTCCTTCGAGAGTCATCGTCGTCCCCTTCCGAATCCTCCTTCGGTGAAGCTTCTCCACGGCCAACAAAGGCCACATTCCCGTTAGCTTGGCGATATCGCCTTCGTCGCATTTTTCACGACGGGATCAAGAAAAGTGCCACACGCATATACAATTGTGTGCTCATTAAAAATACTAGGCATCTGCGATAGTTGATTGGGCCTGTGCGGCATGGCCACCGGCGTCACGTGTCGGGCGTGGTCCATTCCGAACGTGCTAAAGACGCTATATGAAGAGTTCAGCGACCGATGTAACGGTGCTCTACACAATCCGGCGCGCTTGCCGGAAAATGCGCAAGGCGAACGCTAGACTGTTGCTCTTGGATCTGCACACGTTCGAGGGCTTGAGGACGGCGAGCGTATTGGGGTGCAGAGGAGGTTTTGGCAGGCTAAGCGATCAGGCGTGGGTACACGGTATTTTCTATGTGGATAGGATAACGTATCAAATAAATCGGACTGCGATTCATACGGATGAACGCAGCGACACCATTGAGGTCGAGATCCGCGGTATCGAACTGCCTTTTGAGAAATGCGACGCATCAACTCGCCCATCGAGCGCGCCTGGTTTTTGGTCTTCAGTGACTGACTGGTCGTGACGGGAAGATGTGGCACGGGGAAACCTTCAGGGCTGCAACGTCCACCCGCTTGCCCAACACGGTGCCGCAGACTGGTGATCTTATCGAAACTCCCCGGTGTCGGCTCGAGAGGAAATGCCGTGAGGTCATGGTTGGCGTGATTTAGATATTTATTGTCAGGCTATCTAAATTCATATGTGTACCCAAAGGGTAATCTCGATGCCTGTCCACTTATTTTTTTGGAGTGATCCAATGAGTCATCGCGATACGGCCGTCATGGCGGCACGCCCGGCTTTGCTGATTGTCGGGCTACTTCTGGTTGCGACGAATCTGCGTGCGCCAATCACGGGCATTGCGCCGGTAATGGAGACGCTTGAGTCGTTTTTCACACTGACACCCGCGCAGGGGGGGCTTCTGACGACGCTGCCGTTACTTACTTTCGGCATCATCTCGCCATTTGCATCTATTTTTGCCAGGGAGTATGGGCTTGAGCGTTCAATCTTCGGTGCCCTGCTGGTCATCGCGGGCGGAGTGATCGTCCGTTCCATTGGAGCCGTCTGGTGCTTGTACCTCGGCACCGCATTCATCGGTGCGGGGATCGCCGTGGGGAACGTGTTGCTCCCCAGCCTCGTCAAGCGCGATTTTCCTACGAAGGTGCCGACCATTACTGGCACATGTGCGATCGCCATGGGGGGGGCCGCTGCGCTTGTTTCTGCCAGCGCAGTTCCATTCGGCAACGCGTTCGGATGGAGGATGGCGCTCGGAGCGACTCTCGTCTTTCCGCTGGTTGCCATGCTGGTCTGGAGCAGCCAGTTGGGCGGCCATACCCGGCCTGCCATGGGCACGCCGACGCCGCCGCATGGTGGACGGGTCTGGCATTCCGCGTTGGCCTGGCAGGTTAGCCTGTTCATGGGTGTCAATTCTCTCCTGTATTACGTGCTGGTCGCATGGTTGCCTTCGATCCTCACGTCGGCTGGTCTTTCACCCGCAGCGGCAGGCTCGATTCATGGCGTAATGCAAATCGCATCCGCTATTCCCGGGTTGCTGCTCGGGCCGATTGTCGGCCGTATGAAGGACCAGAAGCTGGTCGCGGCGGCGATGGGCATCCTCATGATTGTGGCTCTCTTGGGGTTCTGCATTGCCCCCCGATGGGCAATCGCGTGGGCGTTCTGCTTTGGTATGGGCTCGGGCGGGGGGGTGCTGTTGGCGTTGATCTTCATGGGCCTGAGAGCCGGTACTGCGCATCAGGCAGCGACTCTCTCTGGCATGGCGCAGTGTGTCGGATACCTGCTGGCCGCCTTTGGGCCAACACTCGCGGGCAAGGTCCACGACCTTACTGGAAGCTGGACGGTCGCGCTGTACATCGGCGTGGGACTGGCCATTGTTATGGTGATCTTCGGATTGCTGGCTGGTCGTTCGCGTACCATCGGCATGGCACATCCTCAGGCGTCTCACTGATGCAGCGAATATTGCAAAGCGCATCAGCCGAACCGCAGTGTCCTTCTCATCAACAATCAACCCTGCGACCCAACTTGACGTCCTGCCTGAAGGACCCTGAGGGGCGAGGGTTCTCGGAGCAAATCTGATGAATATCAAACCAACGGTCCTTAACATCTCCAGCACCTCTGCTGACTGGCGCGGATTGGCTCTGTCCAACTTTGGGCTTTCCCCGTTCGTCTTCAACGGGATGCTGTTCGCGTCCGTCGAGGGTTTCATACAAGGCATCAAGTTCCCTCAAGGCGACCCACGCCGATCGGAGGCTTTCAATCTGAGTGGCTGGGATGCAAAGCACCTTGGGGACCAGGCTGATCGTAGTGGTGCGTATTGGCAGGAAGTGTGTCTGCCGTACGGGTCTGCGCAACATCATCAGCTTATCGAAGGCGCTATCCGGGCGCGTATTGCACAGTCCCTCGGATTGCAGCAGGCACTTTTGTCGACCGAAGGTTCTGTCCTAGTGCATAACACTGGGCGAGTCGAATCGCCGACGACCTCGCTGCCGGCCGCCGTGTTTTGCAGAATTCTGACTGATATTCGGGGTGAATTGGCTCATACACGATCCTCTTGAAATTTAGGTGCGCGTACTGGCTGCCGGCCTGGCGGTTTCAGCCGTTGGAGAAAGTGCAGCGCGCGAGCATGATCGTCCACCCGGCCCAACCGTTATATGGCGTGGTTTTCTCGCCCTGCAGGAAGTCACCGAGATGTATCGCAGCTTCAGGCAAAATGAATGAATGCATTTATGGGTAAACACCAACCCTGAAGGGCGAGGTTTGCCACGCACAGGATCAACCGGTACCGACCTGGCCCCCTGCGCCGACTCGTCGGCTATGAGACGCGATCATGCTGGTTTCAAAGTGGGGAAATAGCCTTGCGGTCCGGCTGCCTGCGCCCGTTGTGGACTCGCTCGACCTGCACGAAGGCGACGATATCGAGATCGTCGCGGACGCGGGGCGTTTCGTCGTGGCCCGTAAGATGACGAAGCCCGACCTGCTTGCACGCTTCGACGAATTCCGCGGAACGATGCCTGCCGACTTCAAGTTTGATCGGGCCGAGGCAAATGAGCGCTAACGCTGGAAGAGTTGCTGCCGATACGAATGTCGCGCTTTACGTCGCATCCAGCGATGAAGAGAAGGTTGGCCGCGCGAAAGCCTTGCTCGCTCTCGAACCGATCACCAGCGTGCAGGTGCTGAACGAAGTAACGAACGTCTGCCTGCGCAAATTCAAGTTCAGCTGGGGGCAGGTCGACCGCTTTATCGAAACCACAACGGCGCTTTGCTATGTGGTCCCGGTGACGATCAACGTCTACGACGAGACTTGTCGCCTTGCCAGGCGTTACAAGTTTTCGATATGGGACGCGGGCATCGTCGCTTCTGCGCTTGTCGCCGGTTGCGACACGCTCTACACCGAGGACATGCAGCACGGTCTGGTCGTCGATGATCGACTCACGCTGATTAATCCTTTCCTCTGAACGGCCGGCGGCATCTATTTTTCTGAGTTGTCGCGGAGCGCTGGTGCAAGCGGCAAGTTCCGGAGTTTCGGATGTACGCCCGCTCTAAGTAGTCTGCACATTGCTGTGCAAACCTGGCTTTTTCTGCTTCGCAGAGGCCGGTTTCACGGTTGCCGAAACATCCGCCAGAGCCTTCCTCTCCACAGACTGCTGCGCCAGAGCTTGACGCCGAATGTTGATGGCCGCGTTAAGGTCGCGGTCCATCTTGAGTCCGCAGCCGCAGGGGAGCAAGTAGTTCGAGTGGGAGCACGGCGGTACGCGCTATTGCTCGTCCTTCGCGTTCCGTAAGCCCGGCAAGCCAGGGAAGGCGGAATACTTTCTTCTGTATCGCACGGCAGACGGTACGTGGCAACCGGTCGTGCTGCCTGACGGCACGGTGGCCGACGGCAAGGCCGAGACTTACGACCATTGCATCGAGACGATCTGTGGCACGCTGGAGACGTTTGTTACCAGCGTGTTTTCGGCGCAGAACCGGCGTTCGCTCGCGTCTTACGGTGCAAGCGAGATCAAGAGCCTGCTCGCGGAACTGCTGAAGATCGATCACCTTCGTGCGCTGTCGGCAAAAGCGGGCGATGTCGCGCAGGCTCGGGTTTAAGCGGTAACATAAGCGCACCGCGCAGCTGATCACCGAGGCAGGAAATCGAAAGCCGTGGAATGGCAGCTTGATCTTCTTCATTCCCGTATCCCGACCCTCCAACTCAGCAATATGAAAAAGCCCCGCTGGCCTCAACGAAAACCGCAAACGCTTCTTGGACTAGCGCTTGAGCTGAGCGCAATAAAAATGTCGTCGGCGAGGCGGTTCACCACCGCATCATCGGGCAGGGTACGGTCGGGCGGCTACTGGACGAAGTATCTGCCTGATGGGAGCTATTTCGACAGCGTTGGACAGTTCACGCACTATCGTAACAAGTACGGCGACGTCTTTGGCGACAGTGGCACGCAGAACGGCTTTGGCGCAGGCGTTTCCGGAGAAGTCGGCAAGCCGTTCGCGCTCGGATCGACCCGTATCGCGATCGAGCCTCAGGCGCAGTTGCTCTATCAGTATCAGTACCTGCACCTGAACCACTCCGATGACGGCATCTCGGAGATCAGCTCGAATACAACGAACGGATTGCGCGGCCGCCTCGGCTTCAGGCTCTTCAAAGCCAATCTGAGCAACGACTCGAAGACATCGAGCGTCACCCCTTATTTCACGGCGGACGTACTGCACGACTTTTTCTCGCTAGGGCAGACCACCATCGGCGGTACGTCGCTCGACAACGAACTGGGCAAGACATGGTATGAACTCGGCGTCGGTGTCACGGGCAACTTCAGCAGGAATTCAGAGCTGTATGCGAACGTGAAATACGCTCATGACTTCAGTGGCGACTATCGGCGCGACGTCTTTGCTCAGGCGAGGTACCGGTTCAGCTGGTAACGTCTGTCGCCAGTGGTGGCCGTTACGGGAAACCGTGGGTGACTGTTCCGGTTGACACACGGTGGACAGGATTGATGGGCCAACATGCCACCCTCAGCAGGTAGTATCCATAGCGACGACGGCTCCTAGGGAGCGACGATGAACGACGGCAAACCGGAAGTCACTGCTCACGCGCCGGGTTGATCCGGTGCAATTGGCGATCTTGCGACGCAGATCAAGGACGTATCCGGTGCGGCGTGCGTCGCACTGGTCATAGTGGATTCCTCGGGCAATGGCAGCTACTCTATCGCGAGCCCGCTGGAGGCTCAACTACCCATGCCCGATGTGCTGAAAAAAGTCGCGCGTGCACTTCGTACCCAACGGGCCGGGTCTGTGCAGTAAGCCGACATTTGCGCCGAAGGTGTGAAGGTCTGCAACGGATCGGAGACTTCGCCATCGCATGTGAGAAGGTAAAAGCGTCCGCCGCCGCCCGATTTGCGCGATGGAGCGTTGAGGGGCGCGGTCGGCCGGGGCTCAAGCCTCGTAGTGTCGACGCCGGTGAAAAATCCGTAAGGCCGGGGAAGGAAACAACGAGCACGCCACCGGTCGTGGCGGGTGCGTGGCTCGCGAGCATCGGCACCGTCTCCGCAGCCATATAGAAGCTGAAAAAAGGTACCACCATGTCCTCGATCCACGGCGCGCAGATCTTCGCGGTAAGGGCAGGCTCGGCCCGTTCACGAGCGCAGCGGCCTTGGTGACTTCCTCATGCACGATCTGCGGCGCACCTTCGTCTCGAGGCTTTAATTGAAGGGGGGCCGCTCTATCGCGGCTATTCGGTAACGCGCCGGCGCGAGACAATTCCTGCGTACACTTTACTCAATATGCAAGAGGGACCGGGCCTGTTCGAGCAGCGCGCGTGACGCGGCAAACTCGTTACGACCTGCCAATGTGAGCGCCGCCTGCGCCGTTTGCACGAAGAGTCTGTCGTCGAAGGTCACATCGTTCAGTTCAATCGCAGAATCAGGCTCATCGTGCTTTCGAAAGACGGCCTGCAGTTCAATTGCGTCCGTTCGCATGGCTTCGGGGCCAGCCTTTGCCAGAATGTCGGCGGCGGCGGCCAGTTGGTGCAACGCGTTGAGGAAGTCAGAGTGTTCCATCAACAAGTCATCCAAGATGAATCGTTGGCGCTCGCAACTACGGAACCTTCTTCGATGTTGCGGTGTTGTTGTGACGCCGTCAGCTTCATTCGTGAGTCGCTTAAGAGACGCGGCATGTCAAGGGTAGTTTGATTTTCTAGTGATACGTCGCGCTGTCGCGATGTCAAGGCGACGAGCGCTTCATTTGTGAACGTTGTAGGCGGTTCCCGCTGCGACCGTATTAACGACGGTTTAATGTTAGGGATACCGCTACTACAATTCAGTACGCGTCCCCCGAGCTTTTTTATTGTGTTCAAGAATTGCCGATGAGCCTCGACCTCCGAGCACGCGTTGAGCTGCTCACATTTCTTGTCGTCTCGCATTTACTGTCCAGGTCGACGACAGGCGAATGGCTGTCCGCAGAACACGTCGTCGAATCCACCCGGATGTGGTTCAGCGCAAATGGAGCGAACGCGGACTGGCTGCAGCCGGTCATACTCGCAAGCGGTGCACTCGACGTTGCACAGAGAGTCGCCTGCAACTCGCCGTCGATGGCCGATATCAAGTCCGTTTCTTCAATGCTATGCGAGAACCTGAGGCTTGATTTCCGCTCGCCCCTCTCATGTTCCCTGTACGAGGTGTGCCTGAATTACCTTGCCAGCAGGCCGTCGTTCACCTGGCTCTAGCACCATCCATCGCGTAGGGCATTGGGGGTTCACCTGATGTTGCGCAGGTTCCCGGAAGTACACTCGTGTTCCTGACGCCGAGCTGCCGACAGCGCGAAGCGTCAACAACAACGGTGCTTGCGATGCGGTCATGCAAAGCCTGCTCTCGCTGATTGAACAGGAGCCACAGAAACTCCGCGCCGCACGTAGCATACGTAAACAGACAGACGCATAACTCATTGGGTTTGCGAACCACTGCGTTAAGCGATACTTCGGCACAGTAAAAAAAATCCCCGCACGCGAGGCAGCGTGCGGGGCCATGGACGAGTGCCCGATAGTGCAACGTACCGAGCACTTTCACTCTAGACCAAGACTGCTCGGTGATAAAGGTTAGTAACCGACCGCGATCACTCGGCCGCGAGGCGTCTCTGAAGGCAAAGCAATGATGTTAACGGAAGAGTCTAGGATCGAGCGTGAAAGCGTTGACGGCGATAACCGTCACGGTGCGCATGTCCGGATGGAGTGGATTGAGGATGTAGTTGAAGTCGGCCGGACACACGACAGACGGGACTTTCATCGCGAGTGCATTTGCCTCTGTGATCCACGCCTGTCCGATCGTAATGGTTGTCTGCGGCGTGATCCCAGCCTGATTCCAGTCAGAGGGAAGAACGGGTTCGTGGGCGACAGCGATCAGCTTGTCGGACACCTCGATTGTCACGAGAATCAGGTTCCTGAGTGGCAAGAGACCCGATGCGTGAACCCGGGTCTCGAGAACGGCCGTCGAAGCGTTCGCGCTGGTGTAGAGAACGGGCGTGCCGCGAGCATTCCAGCGTCCACCCGACAGCGCGGCGCCGTTGCCTCTCAGATCATCGGCCCGATACCGCCCGGGTTTCTCCTTCGCAAGCCGGAAGAGCCTCAAACGCCAACCCCGAACTCGATGCGCATGAGCAGATCGCGAACGCGGTCGAAACCGGACTGCGTGTCGAGCATGGCGAGCGGTGGTTCGTCGTCAAGCTCGACGTGCGGAGACTTCATCCACTCGGCCGCGCTGCCGGCGTCCTCGAACACGTCCCGCGCGTGCGCGAAAGTCATCAGGACCCGCGCTACGCGATCGCCTTCCGATGCACTCAACCGTTCCTGCGAGGACTTCTTGCGGGCGATGGTGCTGTTGGGCAGGCGAAGGCTTTCGAGCAGGGTCTTGGCCTGAACGTCCAGAAGCTCTCTGGCGATACGGGTGACGACGATTGGCTCGAATCCTTCACGGATGACACGTGTTTGCTGGGCCAGATCCATGGCCATGAAAAGTTCGAGATCCCCCTCATTACCGCCTCGGCCGAAAGCGGGGGGGGCTTTGCGGCGGTTGCCAGCGGGCGTTGCTGGAGCGTGAGCGCGGTGCATGGCGATTTCCAAACGGGATCGATAGTGTTCCCATTATAGAAAATCTCATTCGGAAGTCAATAGGGTGCCATTTGAGAGATTGCGGAGATGCATGGCATGGAGGGGCCGGCGCAGAGATACACAAGCGCAATCGCTGTCAGAGGTCCCAACGGGCAAAGACATAGAGCACGCCTGTCGCGACGGACAGGAGCGCTTCCACAACAGTCCGTTGATCCAGGCGGTGCGGATTTGCGCGGCGGCGGGGCGCAGTCCCATCCCTGAGACACTCTCGACGTCCGCCATTACCTCACCTACTCCTTGCCGGCACATCGGGCGAGCAGACCCGGGCCGCCCGCGAGTCCTTCTTGTTGTCTCACAACTGGAACACTCACGACCTCCCCGCCAATACAGCTGATCATTACCCGCAATTCTGTCCGGCGTTGCTTGTAAACTGCCGGGCATGATGTTAGCTTTTCGCCTGCACGATTTCTTTGTGGTGATGGACGACATAGTCTGACACGGGTGATCTCGACGATTGGGCGAGTGATGAGTTCGGCGCGGCACAGTTGGGCGACGCTCGCCTGACGCAGCGTCTGATCGCACTCGCGCGCCGACTCTCGCGGGCTCCGCAATGCTCGTTTCCACAGTCGCTCGATGGCGCTGACCTCAAGATCGGGTACCGCTTTTCTGACAATCCAACGGTAGACACCGACGGCGTGCTGAGTCCGCATATTGGTCAAACGCTCGACCGTATGGGGCAGGTGCCCGTTGTGCTGGCGGTGCAGGATACGACCGAATTCAACCTCAGTCATCTGCCGGCCACTGAAGGCCTGGGCTATGGCACCGGCCATAATCTGCGCGGCTTCATGATGCATAGCGTGCTGGCAGTGACGCCGGAGGGCTTGCCGCTCGGTGTGCCGGGCATGAAGACCTCGATCCGCCCACCGGATGAGTTCGGCAAAGGGCAGTCGCGTAAGCAGCGCACCATTAGCGATAAGGAGAGCGTCAAGTGGCTCGAAGGCCTTGAGCATCTGTCGGCGCTCAAAGGCCATTGCCCTGAGACACATATCGTTGGTGTGTGTGACCGCGAGGGCGATGTCTACGATGTATTCGTCGCCGAACGCCCAACTGGCGTCGATTGGCTGGTTCGCGCAGGTCGGAATCGCAGTGTCGCTCATCCGGAGAAGTACCTGTGGGAGACGATTGCCGCGGCACCCGTGCCGGGCCGGACCGAATTGCAGATCCCGGGCCCGGGCCGCACGATTGCGCGCACGGCCGGCCTGGCGCTGCGATGCGCGCCGGTACGGTTGCGCCCGCCGCGCTACCGGCGCCACAAGGGACTGCCGGACATCGATGTGTTTGCGAATCATGCCATCGAGGAGGATGTTGCCGAAAGCCTTGAGCCTCTCGAATGGATGTTGCTCACCTCGGTGCGCACGCGTACTCACGAAGACGTGCTGGAGCACCTGGCGTGGTACGCGCGACGCTGGACAATCGAGTCGTGGCATCGCGTGCTCAGGAGCGGCTGTCGCGTTGAGGCACCGCAGTTCGGCAACCTTGAGCGGTTCGTGCGTGCCACGGCGCTGTTTGCCGTGATCAGCTGGCGTATCCTGTATGCGACGTTGCTGGCCCGACTTGACGGCGACCTGCCGTGCGAAGTCCTGCTTCAGCGTGTCGAGTGGCGCGCACTGTATTGCCGCATGCATGGCACAACGAAGCTGCCTCCCCAGCCTCCATCACTGGCGCAGGTCGTACTCTGGATCGCCCGGCTCGGTGGCTATCTCGCGCGCAAGCATGATCGTCCGCCCGGCCCAACCGTTATATGGCGCGGTTTTTTCGCCCTGCACGAAGTCACCGCGATGTATCGCATCCTCAGGCAAAACGAATGACTCTATTTATGGGTAAACATCAGCCAATACAGTCCGGGAGGATCACGGGTCGTTGTCTGGATGTACAAGACCCTGATTGCGATGGCACGTCATTTGCCTGATGGTGGACGTCCGGCCGACGACTGGAGCGACGTGCCGCGATTGACCGGTTGCGCGACAAGCCCCGTCGTTTACGGCTGAGCTTTACCCACAAGTTACGGACCTGAATTAAAGATGCGGAACATCTCGGTGATTTCGTGCAGGACCAGGAAGCCTCGCCAGATGACAGTTGTGCCGGGCGGAGGATCATTGTGGCGATTGAAATAGCCGTCCAGGGTGGCAATCCACAGTACCGCCTGCTGCAGGGACGGCATATCCGGCGGCCGGGTGGTACGGTGTACTCGGCAATACAACGCCTGCCAGTCAGCGGGCTGGAGGACCACATCACAGGGCAACTCGCCATCAAGGCGAGCCAGCAAGGTCGTGTAAAGGATGCGCCAGGCGATCACGGCAAACAGTGCCGTAGCGCGCACGAAACGCTCGAGCGTACCGAACTGGCGGGCTTCGATGCGGCAGCCGCTCTTGAGCACCCGGTGCCAAGTCTCGATTGTCCTGCGCCGCGCGTACCACTGCAACCGCTCAAGCGCCTGTTCTGGCGAGTGTGTTGGCACAGAACTGAGCAGCATCCATTCGATCGGTTCGATACCGACGGGCGGTTCGTCCTCTATGGCGTGGATAGCAAAAACATTGAGTCCGGGCAACTGGCCGGCCCGCGCCTTGGGCGGCTGCAGGCGTACAGGCGCGTATCGCAGCGTCAGGCGTGCCGTACGCTGGGCACGAGTACCTTTGGCTGGCACTGGCAGATCAATGTGCCCGGCTACAGGAGTACCCAGCACTGCCTGCCAGAGATTGCGTTGCGGATGGTGGGCGCGGCGGTTCCAGGCCGCGCGCACCAGCCAGTGGGCACCCTCTGGCCGCTGCGTCGCGAACAGTTCATAGACATCGCTCTCGCGGTCCCCGATGCCTATGAGTTGCGTGTGCGCACAGCGCACCTTCAACGCCGACAGGTGCGCAGGCCCCACGAACCACTTGACGCTTTCCTTCTCGTGGATCGGCCGGGACTTACATTGCGCGGCACTACCTGTGACTGCTTCAGGGCGCGTCCATGTCTTCATGCCGAGAACGTCCAGAGGCAAACCCTCCGGACTAACTGCCAGCAGGCTGTGCATCAGGAAGCCACGCTCATTGCCACCGGTACAGGGGCCCAGGCATTCTGTGGCATGCAGATGCGTCAGGTTGAATTCGGTGGTGTCCTGTATGGCCAGCACCACTGGAATCTGCTCCATACGGCGCAGTGTTTGTGCGATATGCGGCGCCAGCACGCCGTCAGGGTCGATCAGGTCGTTGGCGAAGAACCGATAGGCCGCCTTCAGTTCAGCGGGCGACAGCGCTTGTGGCAGCGAAGTGTGGGGACTGGTCGCCAGTTGGCGCGCCAGAGCCACAAGGCGCTGCGACAGGCGAGCGTCTCCGGGATTCGCTTGCGCGAATTCCTCGTTCGCCCAGTCTGCCGTGTTGTCTCCGATTGCCAATCCGCTGCCGCTGCATCCACGATTCAACCTTGCACGGAGGGCCATCACTGCATTAAACCCGACTGCAAATCCGTCCGTTGAAATGGGTCAACCTCAAATCGATCAAAATACTTCGCAATTTATAGACGGTTTAACTGGTGATAAGGATAATAAATGACTGCTTCTTGCAGTTCTTCAGTAGCGCTTTTGGGCGGTCAGAATTTGAAGTTGCAGGGACTTATCGATAACAAAAGCTGGCCAGCCGGATACGAGTATGTCCAGTCGATCGTGCAGCAGAAAATGGCGAAAGGGACTGGGTACTCGAACGATCTGCAAATTCTCTCGAATTGGCTAAGCAACGCGGCAACGCGCCTCTACACCTGCAATGATCGCATCCGCGTCATGCCCCTCTGACCGGATGAAGACTCGTGAGCCCCTGAGCAGTTCGAACGACGCTTCAGGTTGGCAAACAGAACGGAGCGCATTTATTCCGGTTACGCACTTCATGGCTAACACCTAGTTGTCGAGCTGAGTCGTCGCTTTGATAGCCGCCCAACGGTGAAAGCGAACACCAGCAACTAGCCCGGCAAGCGACCCTTCCGCTGCAACGGCCGTCTGTGCATGTGACATCAGCCTACCGTTTCCATCACACCTGATAGCTCAGCAGGTGACTGCCCGTCCGCTCCTGAGCGCCTTGTAAAGCGCGATCAGTTTGTCGCGCAAAACCACAGCCCGCCAGTTCACGCTCGCAGAGACCGAATTCCGCTATGGGTCGAGATTGGCCCTAAGGTGATTTTCCATAGGGCAGAGCGCGCCCCGCACACACTCATTCGTGAAAGGAAAGGTACGCAAAATCAGGATTTTGCAAAACCGCGGTAAATGGCACGGAAGTTGATTGCGACCACCGGTGCGTGGTCGTCAAAAGCGAAGCATTCCCGCTGCGCCAAGGATGGCATTCACTGATGCCATGACGATCGTCCACGCAGAAAGGACGTTATATGAAGGAACAAAGTAGGTCGGCTAGTCCGGGTCCTCATCAACATCCAGTTGGCGCGGGACACGGCAGGCCAGTGCAGCTTGGGCGCGGAGGGCCAGCGCACGCCCCGCAACGCGACAGGAGCGTGAACCCGGGATTGTCACCGTTGCAAAGGCCAATGACTCCTCCCATTGCACGGCTTGATAGCGCGGGGCACGGCAGGGCGCTGCAGCCTATGCATAGGGGAAAAACTTCCGTTCCACAGCGGGACAGGAGCGCGAACCCGGGACTGTCGCCGATGCAGGGGCCGGTGGTTCCTCCCGTTGTACGGCGCGACAGCACAGCGAATGGCCGGTCAGTGGAGCCTAGGCGCAGGCGGCCAACTCCCGCCCCACAGCGGGACAGGAGCGCGAACCCGGGTTTGTCGCCGATGCAGGGGCCGGTGGTTCCTCTCGTTGCACGGCGTGGCAGCGAAGTGAATGGCCGGTCAGTGGAACCCGGGCGCAGGCGGCCCACGCCTGCCCCACAGCGGGACAGGAGCCCGAACCCGGGATTGTCGCCGGTGCAGGGGTCGAGGATCTCTCCGGTTGCCAGGCGCGACAGCGTTGTCGCCCCACCGCGTGACGCGGGCGCGAACCACGAATTGTCGCCGATTCAGGGGCCGATAACCTCTCCGGTCGCGCGCCGCGACAGCGTCGTCGCCTCACCGCGCGACGCGAGCGCGAGCCAGGGTTCGTTGTCGATGCAGCGCTCGTCGCTCCCTCAGCGACGCGACAGCGTTGTCATCGACATGCAAGCGCCGGCTGTAGCAGCGCCCACCGGGAGCTGGGGGCGATGGGCTACCAGGTACGGGCCCAGCCTGTCCGAGTTCGGCGGCGCGATAGGGTCGAGCATCGCGTCGCAGATGAAATCCGGATCGGCGCTTGCGAAGTCCTTCGGCGGGGTCGGCGGCGGGCTTTGGAGCGCCGGCGGCGCTCTATCGGAATGGGGCAACTGGACGTCCTCGACCTACAGCAGACTGACAAGTGCGATCAACGCCGTCAATATCGGTGCCGGAGTGGCGAGCACAACGAACGCACTCACCTCGGGCGACACGCAAACCCGCGCGGGATACGCTTCGTCCGCCTTGTGGGGGATAAACGCAATCGCGAGCGGAGTGCAAAGCTACAGAAGTTCTCCACGCGACGCGAGAGTCAGGCGATACCAGATGCTCGGCGCAGGGCTCAATACGTTGGCCAGCGGGCTATCCGCCACCGCCACCAATGTATCGCATAACGACCCCGACGGTAGTGCTGCCGGATGGTACAGCCTTGCCTCCTCGGTGACCTGGGGGCTGGGTGCCATGTCGATGGGGGTCGCGGCCCGCTATGAGCGTCAGCCTTGAGCGGCGACCGAAACAAAGGGGCATAAAAACTGCGTCCACGCGAAGGCAGAATTTCGTCCGCGAACCCGCTAGGTTCCACAGCGATCGTCGATGTTCGTCCGGGCAAGTTTCGGCCAGTTTGAGACGTTCGACATGGCTGCCGAGGTCACTGACAATTGTCGAAGACCGCGCACACTATTGACGTTCGTTGCCATCCGGTCTGCCGAGAGGTGGCTTCGAGAATTCGGACAGTTCGTTGAGTGGAAAAGCTGGGGCGTGAGTCGGCCATAATGGCCGGCAACAAGGAACCAGAAGATGACGAAGCGAAACCGACGGACCCACTCGCCAGCGTTCAAGGCAAAGGTTGCCCTGGCAGCGCTCAAGGGTGACAAGACGCTGGCAGAGCTGGCCCAGCAGTTTGATGTCGATCCGAACCAGATTACGGACTGGAAGAAGCAACTGCAGGAGCGGGTTGCCGATGTGTTCGACGCAGGCAACCCGGCGCCAGCGGCACCGCCAGTGGACGTGAAGGTACTGCACGCGAAGATCGGGCAGTTGACGCTGGAGAACGATTTTTTAGAAAGCGCGCTGAGCAAGGCGGGACTGCTGGGCGTAAGGCGATGATCGATCGTGATCACGCCCTGCCGGTGACACAGCAGGCGCGGCTGGTAGGCATTAGCCGGTCGAGCGCCTATTACCAATCGCGTAGGGTCAGCGAAGCGGATCTGAAATTGATGCGCCGGATTGACGAGCTTCACCTCGAGCATCCATTTGCGGGGGCGCGAATGCTGGCACGGCTGCTGCGTCGCGAAGGCATCAAGGTCGGGCGCAGACACGTCAGCACCTTGATGAAGCGCATGGGCGTCGAAGCGTTGTATCGCAAGCCAAACACGAGCCGCAAGCATGCAGCCCACAGGATCTGGCCGTACCTGCTTCGCAACCGG
>NZ_CADIKH010000084.1 GCF_902859855.1 Paraburkholderia humisilvae | reverse complement strand
TGCTCGTGCGCGTCGAAGTGGGGGGGCGCAAGATGTTTCAGGTCAAGCAGGGTAAAGCCTGAGAGAGGAGCATTTACCTCTTGCCTTTGGCCTTTCAATGGATGACAGATTCAATGCGGCCTACGCTTTCCGGATGATCTGTTGCCGGAAGCGCTGAAGCATGACAATCCGCTCGGCTTGTGGCGTGTTACGGATGGCGAGCTTTCGAAGGCGTGATTGCGTTGACGAGCACTCGATGGCACGCGTGGACCCCACGCGCGCTTAAGCGCTCCTGCATCTTCAATGTTCAATATCCATGCTCGCGACTCACTACGTTCGCGAGCTGCTCGCCGCGCAACCATCTTGCGAAGTTGCCGAACCACGCATCGAGCACGCGCTGGTTGTAGTCCGGCGCGTCGCACGAGATATGAGGCGTGACGATCAGGCCCGGCACGTCCCATACCGCACTATCCCCCGGAAGCGGCTCCGGATCGAACACGTCGAGCACCGCGCCGCCACACGTGCCCGCGCGTAGGCGCTCGAACAACGCCGGGTAGTCGATCAGCGACGCGCGCGACAGGTTCACGACACTTGCGCCGGCACGCATCGTCGCAAGCCGGTCGGCGGACAGCAGCCCGCGCGTGGCCGGCGTCAATGGCGCGGTGACAATCACGAAATCCGCTTCGGGTAGCCACACGTCGAGTTCGGACACCGGTGCAAGCACATCGGGCGCCCCCGGTGTGCCCGGCGGCAGCGACGCGGGCGCGCGACCGCTTCGGTTTAACGCGACCACCCGCAGGCCCAGCGCCGCAGCGGCGCGGCTCGCCGCTTGCCCGAGGTCGCCGAGACCGACTAACAGCACGGTCTTGCCGCGAATCGGCGCCGTGAGGCGCGCGTCCCACCGGTGCTGTTGCTGAGCGCGCAGCACGGCAGGTAGTTGTGCATTCAACATCAGCAAAGCCATTTGCGCGAACTCGCCCGCCTTGTCGATATGAATGCCGCTGCTATTCGTCAGGATCAGATCGCTACGCAGGCGATCGAGCGGCCATAGCTGATCGACGCCGGCACCCGTCGTGTGAATCCAGCGCAGGCGCCGTGCATCGTTGACCGCATCATGTGGAAAACGCGACGCCAGCAAAAAGTCGACATCGTCGAGCGGCGCGGAAAAGCGCTCGCCATTCCAGCCGAACGAGACGTCGAGCAGTTGGGCCAACTCCGGATGGCGCAGCGACGCGTCGCGCCATGCCGCCGGAACCAGATGAAAAGCCGGCGCCTGCCGGCTCTTGCTTTCGAGGTGCAGCCGATATCGTCGCTGTGGATCGCTCATGGGTCGCGTCATGTCACAACGGCAGCGCGACGAGCGTATCGTAGCGGCACGAATCGGTGACCACCGTCCGTTCGCGCAACAGCGCGGCGCGGCCCTCGATGCTCACCGCGTCGACATACCGTCCGGCGCTGAAGACCACCATCGTCCCCTCGTAGCCGGTGCGCACGACCATATAGCTGGTCTCGCAGCGAAGCGCGCCGTCCGCGTCGATGCCGACGATCTCCGTCGGCCCGATCACATGACGGTATACATGAGGCTCGAACACGTTGACCGACTGGATCGAACTGACGCGGTCGAGCAGCATGCCGCGCGTATTACAGAACCAGATGCCGAAATCGCGACCCGCGTCGAAATCGGCGCGCGTGAGAATACGATACGTACAGTCGTCGGTGAAAAAGGTGGGCCAGCGGTCGAGGTCGCCGTTATCGATCGCGCTGCAATAGTGCGCATTCAGGCGGCTGATGCACGCCTTCGTGTGCGCGCCCACCTCGATGTCAGGAAAACGCGTGGTCGTGCTAGACATGCATCAATTCCCGATAAAATTTCCAGAAGCCGCGCACCGACGTTTCCGTCGCGCGGGTCGCCATCGGTCCGGTCCCTTTGCCGCCCATCTCGATCACCGCCGCATCGTCGAGGTCGCCGCGAATGCCCTTCTCGACGAACGCGCCGATCGTTCCGTCCTCCATCGACACGAGCCCGGCCGGACCGACCAGGTTGCTCTGCTTGCGGCGAATCAGCGTCTGCTCCGGCGAGTCTTCCTCGAAACCGAGTACCGTCCAGATCAATTCGCAACGGTCGACAGCCAGCGGCACCACCTGGCGCACGCCGATCGAGTTCATGATCTGATGCAGCACGAAGCCCGGAAAAATGCTCTGGATCGCATTGGTGATCTGGTCCGGGTACTCCATCCATTGGTCGATCAGCGATGGATCCTTCAGGCCGAAGTCATCGCGCATCGCGCGGATGATGCCGGAGTCGTATTGCGCATCGCCGGCGTCCGTGAAGCGCTTCGTAAACGTAATGTGATGGCGGCTGTCCTCATCCTGCAGCGTGCCGCCTTCCGCCGACAGGCGATTGATCTTGAACGTCGAAAAGAATGCGTGCAGCAGGCTCGGATGATAGTTGTCCCGGCTATTCTCGACGTACAGCTTCCAGTTGTTGTGCATCACCTGGCTATAGCGGCCGAGAATCTTTATCTTGCCGTATAGCGTGCGCTCGATGTGCGCGACCATCGTCGGCCCGAGATAGTCTTCGAGCGGCGGCGCTGCGTCGGAAAACGAACCGAATACGAGGCCGCGGATGCTTGCGACGCGCAACGTGGTCAGGCGAAACTGCGTCTTGTCGAAATCGTCGGGCATGCCGCCCTTGCCTTGCACGCCCTTTTCGAATGCGACGCTTGTCAGCTCCCCTTCGAAGTTATAGACCCAGTTGTGATACGGGCACACGAAGTTTGGCCGTTTGCGGTGGCCATGCGCCTCGTAGCACAGCACCGAGCCTTTATGCACGCATTTGTTCACGAGCGCGCGAACGCCGCCGTCCTGATGCCGCACGACGATCACCGATGTATGCCCGACCTTGGTGGTGATGTAATCGCCGGGGTTCGGTATTTCGATGTCGAGGCACAGGAAGCTCCACGTCGGCCCGCGAAACACCGCATCCTGCTCGCGCTCATAGGTGTGCGCGTCGGAAAACACCCGCAGCGGCACGCGCGTCATGCCTTCGGCGGGCCATGCGATCCTGCTCGCGGGCAGCCCGATGGTGCTCGTCGTCATTTCATTTTCTCCGCATCAAGATAGGGCTTCGGGTAGAACAGATCCGCCGGCAGTTCGCCCTTCAACGTGCCCGCTGCCTTGAATACGTCGAACGTCCGCTTCAAGGTTGCGATATCGTCGCGCGCGAATGCGACCGTGTTCATGCTGGTCCAGTGCGCGCTGTAAAAATGCGCGCCTTTGTCGTTCATATTGGCCGCCTTCTTCAATATCGCAACCACCGCATCCGGATTCGCGGCGCCGAATTGCACCGCTTCGCGCATCGCGACCAGAACCTTCGCCGCATCGGCCGGATTGTTTTTCAGCCACTCGTCGCGCATCACGGCCACGCCGATATACGGCGGCGTCGGCGATCGCGTCATCTGTTTCCACTGATCGGACAGCGTGCCCAGCACGCGGATCCTGTTGGCGTTATCGGGCACCTGAGCGACCGTCGTCGGCCGCATCACCGCGGCATCGACATTCTTTTGCAGCAGAAACTGCGCGAGGCGAGGCTCGTCGCCGGCAATCAGCCGGTAATCGGCAAGCTTCAATCCGTAGTTGCCGTCGAGCACCGCGGTGCCGACGCCGGTCGTTCCGCTGCCGAGCGGGGACATGCCGACCTTCTTGCCGCGCAGCTCGCCGGGGTTGCGAATCGGTGAATCCGCGAGCACGACGAGTTCCGCGTCGACCAGCTGCGTGGCCGCGACGATGCGCACCGGCACGCCCTGCTGGCTCAGGCTGAATGCGCCAGCGAGACTCGTGCCGAACGCAAGATCGATCGCATTGGAAGCGAGCGCCGTCGTCGGTCCGTTGACGTCGGGAAAATGCACGAACTTCACCTGCAAGCCCTGCTTTTCGAAGAACTTCTGCGCCTCGAGTACCGCGCCGAAGCCGAGGCTGATGCCGCTCGTCCAATAGCCGACGCGCAATTCGGCAGCGGCAGCGCCGCCGATTGCGCCGAGCGTGAGGCTGCACACCATCAGAAGCTGCGAGATAACACGAAATATCTTCATTGTGTCGAATACACGTGCGGCCGTGCGGCCTGAGACAAACCACCCCGAATTAACCTCAAATCGAGGATCCGAATGCTGCGCGATATGACGCCCTGCCCGCCTATTTGCCGATTGCCATCAACGGCGCATGCTCGAAATCCTGCTTCATGCTGCGCAGTACTCGCTCCATCGTCATGTCGCGAAAGCGTTCGATGTGGCGCCGCGCGATACGCGACGCCGTCTTGCCGTCGCCGGCGCCGAGCGCCTCTGCAAGCAGCCGGTGGTCGCCGGAAATCTCGGGGCTGTCGTCTTCGTCGCTGAA
Source organism: Paraburkholderia humisilvae (assembly GCF_902859855.1). Classification (GTDB taxonomy): domain Bacteria; phylum Pseudomonadota; class Gammaproteobacteria; order Burkholderiales; family Burkholderiaceae; genus Paraburkholderia; species Paraburkholderia humisilvae. The sequence goes on along the minus strand of NZ_CADIKH010000084.1, from coordinate 13,834 downwards.
GCCGAGTGCGACAAGCCGCGCCATCTCGTCGAACAACTCCGAGATATTGCGCACCAGACGCTCGTTTCCCGATGCCATTGCAATGTGCAAATGAAACGCGCGATTCCCGTCCAGAAAGAAACCGATCTGGTTGCCGTGGTTCTTCGACGCAGTATTGCCACGCGCCGCTTTATCGATGCGCATCAATGCCTTCGTGTCGACATGGCCGGCCGCAAGCCGCGCGGCTTCCGGTTCGAGAATCAGGCGCAACGCGAAGACTTCCTCGACATCCTTCAGCGTGACCGGCACGACCACATAGCCGTGGCGCGGCACCGATCGCACGAGGCCGTCATGCGTGAGGCGCGCGAGCGCAAGACGACAGGTGGATTTGCCGACCCCGTACTGATCCATCAATTCCGCCTCCGTCAGCATGCTGCCCGGCTGCAGGGTGCAGGACAGAATGGCCTGCCTGATCGCGATATACGTTGATTCGCCAAGCAGCATGCCCTCGCCTGTCGCCTTACCTGCGGAAACGATCTTTGCTCGCATATGCCCTCGCTTTATTCACCCGTTGCGTTTTCATTTGTTAGGCTTACGTGATTTTGTGAGCACCTCACCAACCCGTGAAACCCATTCTAGAAGAAGCAATTTTCGAAGTAAACCGAGGTCAAAATACCGTTAATTCAACTGACCGCTCCTTGCCAGCGGCGCACCGTGCGCGCATCCATATCGAATAGATCGAGCACTCTGCCGAGCGTGTGATCGACCATCTGCTCGAGTGAAGCCGGCTGCGCATAGAACGCGGGAACCGGCGGATAGACGATCGCGCCGGCCTCCGTCACCGCCGCCAGACTACGAATATGCCCCGCATGCAACGGCGTTTCGCGCACCATCAGCACGAGCCGCCTGCGCTCCTTCAGCATCACGTCCGCCGCTCGCGACAGCAACGAACTCGTGCAACCAGTCGCGATCTCCGATAGCGTCTTGATCGAGCACGGCGCGACGATCATGCCGTCGACGCGAAACGAGCCGCTCGAAATCGTAGCGCCGATATCCGTATTCGGATAGTGGATGTCGGCGAGCGCCTTGACGTCGGCAAGCTGCATGCGCATTTCCTGCGACAGCGTCACTTGCGCGGAACGGCTGACGACGAGGTGTGTCTCGACCTCGAGCTCACGCAACAGTTTCAGCAGCCTCACGCCGTAAATCGCGCCGGACGCGCCGCTGATCCCGACGACGATGCGCGGCCGCCGGATGCCGCATGCCGACGCGTTCATATCAGGCCTCGCGTGTGCGATGGATACCGCATGCTCATGGCTTCTGTCCGGCAATGATCTTCTTCGCGATCTGATAGGGCTCGCTCGCGAATACATCCGGCGGCAACGTTCCCTTGATCGCACCGCTCGCCGCGAAAATCTGCTGCTCGCGCTTCAGCGTTTCGATATCCGCCGGCTCAAACGAGATCGTGTTCAGTTCGGCCCAATGCGCAGCATAGATATGCGCGTCGTTCGCGGGCAGATTTGCAACCTTTTGCAGAATCGCCGCCACCTGGTCAGGATGCGCATTGCCCCATTCAATCGCGGCATGAATCGCGACGATAAATTTCGCTACCGTTTGCGGGTCGCGTTGAACCAGATCCGTTCGTGCAGCGCCGACGCCGAGGTACGGCATCGCGTCGGAATGCGTCAGCTTGTGCCACTCGTCGACCAGCGTGCCGAGCCGCTTCGCCTTGACTTCCGTTAGCTGCGCGACGGTGACCGAGCGCAGTGCAGCCGCATCCACCTGCTGCTGCGCGAGAAACTGCGCAAGCCGCGCCTCGTTGCCCGGCACCAGCGAGTAATCCGCAGGCGTAAAACCGTAGTTCGCGCGCAGCACGGCGGCTGTCATCAGCGCGACCGAGCTGCCCGCAGGCGACATGCCGATCTTCTTGCCGCGCAAGCCGGCAAGCGATGTCACCGCCGAATTCGCCGGCGCCACGAAGGTCACGTCGGCCGGAGCGGTCGCGCCGAAGATCCTGATCGGCACGCCGGTCGCCGCGATGCTGAATGCACTCGCGCCGGCCACGCTGAAGCTGATGTCGATCACGTTCGCCGCAAGCCCGCTCGCCGGCGCATTGACTTCCGCGAAGTGCACGAAGCGCGCATCGTCGATGCCGGCTTTCTTCAGGAAATCGCCGGTCTCGAGCACCGCGCCGAGACCGAGGCTCACGCCGCTCGTCCAGTAGCCGATACGCAGTGGCACGGCGTGGGCGGCGATCGAAACGAGGGAGACCGCCACGGCCACCCATAGCCGCGACACACGCCTGTTGAGTTTCATCATGTCAGTTGGTCTTTGAAAAGGGGCGACGCGCCGCGTTATCGCGACGCAGGCAGCACCGCATCGAAACGCGAACCGCGCACGCAGAGCTTTCCTTCCGCTGTCTTCCACAACTGCTCCCGCTCATGCAGCACCCCCAGTGCGCGCGCAAGCGTTTGAAAGTCGTAACCGGACAGACGTTCGGCAAGCGCCGTGTAATAGAGCGGTGCTTCGCCGATCAAAGCAAGCGCGTTGCGTGCCGCTTCTTCAACCTTGTCCGGCCCGGATACGACCGCGTCGTCGGCCTTGCCCGCCACGTAGTCAGCGATTTTCGCGGTGTCCGCATACGCATACGAGATCCGCTCATAGCGCTCGTGTGGAATGCCTTCGGAAATGGTCGCGTCGATACCGACTTTCGCGCCGGTCGGCACGCGTCCCGGCGGCATGACCGGCAAGCTCGGATCGAGCGGCTTCGCGCGCGCGCCCGGGATCACGATCAGATCGCGATCGCCCTGCACGCGCGTCGCGATCGCCCACTCGACTTCCTCGCCGTTGAACACGTCGATGTCGTCGTCGACCACCACCACGTGCTTCAGGTCCATCACCGAGAGCGCCGCGAGCAGCGCGTTCTTGCCCTCGCCCGCCTGCTTGCGGATCGAGATCACCGCATGCCAGAACGCGCGGCCGCCCAGCGTCACGTTGATGTCCTTGACCTGCACACCGGCGGTGCGCAACGCGGCGCGAATCGCCTGGTAGCGGGTCGGCGCGGCGAGCCACGTATTCTCCCACGGCATGTGCAACGAGTAGTACATCGCGTCGCGCCGATGCAGAATCGCCTTGATGCGCACGTTGGGGTTCCAGTGCAGGCCGCCCATCAATGCGGTGAACTCGCCGAAACGGCCTTCGGGCTGGGTCCATCCGGTCGGCAGGATTTCCGCTTCGATGACGACCTCCGAGTCCGCGATATACGGCAGGTCTATCGTTTCGCACGGTGCGAGTTCGACCGGCGTGCCACGAATGCCGCCCGCGATCGCCATCTCGTCGACGCCGATCGGCGCCCGGTAGCCTGCCCCCATGATCTCCATCGGATGGTTCCCGATCGAAATCGAAATCGAACACGGCTTGCCCTGCTCATAAGCGCGTTGCGCGAACATGCGCATGTTGTTCGGCGTCACGATGTCGATGCCGGTCAGCGCTTTTTCCTTCACCATGAAACGGTAGATGCCGCTGTTCAACCCATATTCGGGGTCGTGCGAGATCACGATGCCCGCGGTGATCATCGGGCCTCCGTCATAGATCGACGACATCGGAATGGGCAGACGGAACAGATCGACATCGTCGCCTTTATGAATCACCTCCCTGGCCGGCGACGTATTCACATACACCGGCGCAATGGGATTCTGAATGCCACACTGCAGCAGCTTCTCGATTTCGAAGTAGCTGTCGCAGCCCATCGCCATCATCGCGCGCCGTTGCGTGCGAATGATGCCCGACAGCAGCGGCATGTTGTAGCCGATCACGTTATGGAACAACAGCGCCTTCTCGCTCTGGTCCACGAGCGTGCCGACGTGACGGATGTCGACGGGCTGGCGGATGTCGATCAATTCCTGGCCGGCTCTGAGCCGTTCAAGAAACTCGCGAAAATTCTCTTTCATGCCGGTCTCCTCGATAAGGGGGATAACGGAGCGTTCGATTTGCACATCAGGCGGCTCCGGTAGCGGACAATTCCGCTTGAGCGGTGTGTTTCAACGCCGCGCGATCGATCTTGTTGGTCGACGCAAGTGGCAGCGCATCGACGAACCATACGCGGCGCGGATGCTGATACGCCGGCGCTTGCGCGAGCGCGTATTGCTTGACGTCGTGCTCCGTCAGCGCAGTTCCGGCGCGGCGCACGACGAATGCAACGGGCTTGGTGCCCTTTATGTCGTCGTTGACCGGAACGACACAAGCCTGTGCGATGTCGGGATGCGTCTCGAGCATGCGTTCGACTTCGCCGGGGAAGATGTTTTCGCCGCCGGAAACGAACATGTCGTCCGCGCGGCCGACGAATGCGTAAAAGCCCTGCTCGTCGCGATGAAACACATCGCCCGTCACATAGAATCCGTCCGCGGTCAGCGGCACCGGCAAATCCTTGCGATTGTGGTAGCCGAGCATCACCGCCGGGCTTCTGACCGCAAGCACGCCGGTCGCGGCGCCGCGATCGGGCGCGTCGAGCAGCCTGACCTGCACTTCGGAATGCGGATAGCCCACCGACAGCGGCGGCGGCTCAAGGCCGTCCGGATGCGGACCGAACACGATCGGACCGCCTTCGGTGGTGCCGTACACGTTGGTGACCTTCGCATTCGGGAAGACCTGCGCGATCTGCTCGAGCAGGCTTTCGCCAACCGGCGCGGAACCCATCCGGATAAGGCGCACCGACGTCAGATCGGTTCTCGCGAGCAGGTCCGGTTCGCGCAGCATCATCGCGATCATCGGCGGCACCGACGTAAGCCACGTGACGCCGTAGCGCTCGATCGCGCCGATATACGCGCGCGCCTTGAACTGCGGTAGCAGTACCACGGTGCCGTGGCCGTACAGCGACATCAGCACGAGCGTCAGCGCATTCATGTGGTATAGCGGCGCCGCGACGAGGAAGCGGTGCGCTTCGGGCGGCTGCGCAGCCGCGCGCGTGCGCGCGACCCACAGATGGCTGTCGTGCGATAGCATCACGCCTTTCGGCTTGCCGGTCGAGCCCGACGTGTAGAGAAACATCGCCGGCGTTCCCGGCTCCGGCACGATGGGTTCGTATGAGCCAGGGTCCACGAACGAAGCGAACCCGTCGGCGCCGTCCGAATCGAACACGACGGTCGGCAAGTCGGCCGGGCAATCGGCCAGGCGCGCGGCATCGCAAAACACCAGTTGCGCCTCGCTGTCGCGAATCACAAAGGTCGATAACGCCGGCGGAAACCGGAAGTTGACCGGTGTCGCAACCAGTCCCGCGCGCATGATGCCGAGCAAGGCCGCCACATATTCGGCGCAGTTCGCGGCGAGAATCGCGACCCGCTGCCCGCGCGCGAGGCCGCGGCGCTCGAGTGCGCGTGCGACGCCATCGGCCAGTGCGTCGAGTTCGCCATAGGTGATTCGCGTATCGCGCCAGCCGCCCTGCGTATCGTCGAGGTCGCCGAGCGCGATCAGTGCGAGCTTGTGCGGATCGCGAGCGACGTCGATCAGGTCGCCGAGATTCTCAGCAGTGTGCATGTTCGACAGTTCCGATAAATTCGATCAAGGTATTGAATGGCGCGAGCAGGACGGCAATGGCCGGTGCGTGCCGATACGTCGTTGTGTCGTCAACCTTCACCGCGGCGGGGTCGCTGCGCGCCATCGACGCCAGTCTTGCGCCGAGCGCCGGCAAGTCCGCCGTTTCGATGACGAGCGCGCCGAAGTAACTCGCACGGTCGGCGGCGTGGCGCGCGAGCGGGCCGTAGCGGGCGCGGTATCCGGCATCGTCGACAAACCGCAGCTCGAACCCTTGGAAGCTCAACCGCACGCCGGCGCCGCTCGCAGCCGGCACCACACGGCCTTCGCCTGCGGTCGACACATAGCGTTGCGCTTCGGCATGCGGATCGGCGCTTACCACGACCAGTTCGGCGAGGCGCGTCGCGCCGTTCGGATGCTTCGTCCATGCATCGCGAAACACCCATTGCGGCGTCAGATGCTCGCAAAAGTAGACACGCCCCGCGGACAGTTCGCCGGGTTCGAGCCGCGTCGTCGCAAACCTCACCAACTGCTCGACGCCGTCGATCTCCACGGGCCGTGAAAACGACTGTGGTTCTGTCGCGTTGATGCGCGCGGCACTCAACCTCGCATACGTCGAGCGCGCGTCATCCGTTCTGAACACAAGCCCGTCGATACCGAGACGGCTTTCGAGTATCTCGCGCCGAACGCGTGTCGACCCTGCCGGCAGACCGACCAGTTCCAGGTAGTGGTCGTCGAACATCATCAGATGGTTGATTGAACCGAGCGAGTGGTAACCGCGCGGCGTCAGCATGAAGCCGAGTTCCGCAAAACAGGCCGCCGCCGCATCAATGTCGAACATCGCATTGACGACGACGTGATCGAGCATTTGTGCCGTGGTGGACGCAGTTGCCGCAGTTACCTCAGTTGCTTTTGTCATGCGCAGCGCCACATCCACTTACACTTTGGCAGCCGGCGCCGGCGCGGTGGAATAGACACCCCGGCCGCTCGCGAGCAAGACGCCCGACTCGTCATAGATAGCTGCCTCCGCCACCGACACCGAGCTGCCGAACTTCACCACCTTGCCGCGTGCGACCAGATCGCCCGGCATCGCCGCGCGGTGATAGTCGACCCGCAGGTCGATGGTCGGCACGCCTCTGCCGGTCTTCGACACGAGCGCCCAGTCGGCGGTCAAATCGACGAGTGCGGCCAGAATTCCGCCGTGCGTATAGCGCCGCTCCCGGTTCACGACCCACTCTTCACGCCACTTTGCGGCGATTTCAATTTCACCTTCGCCGACGCTCAGCACCCGCAGACCGAGCCATTGATGGTAAGGACCGCGCGTGAGCATCGCCTGGATGTCTTCAGCACTCAATTGTTTCGCTTCTGTCATGTTGGCCTCCGCGCTCAAGGGGTGACGACGATCTTGCCGAGCACTTCGCGATCGCGAATCATGCGCAGCCCTTCGGCGGCCTGCTCGAGCGGCAGCACCTTGTCGATCTGCACCGAAATCTTTTTCGTGCGGATCAGCTCCATCAACGCGGACAGGTTGTCGTCGTAGAAACTGTTCGAGCCGATCACGCGAATCTCGAAGCTCCAGATGTAGCGCAAATCCTCCTTCGGATCGTGGCCGGCCGTCGCGCCGCACACGAGCAGACTGCCGCCGCGCTTGATACATCTGAGCGACGGCACCCACGTGTCGCCACCCGTGAAATTGATGACGACGTCCGCACCGCCTTCATAGCTACGGCGTTGCGGCTTGCCGTACTTTTCGATTACCCACTTCGAAAAATCGACATCCTTATAGTTGATGACGTGGTCCGCGCCAAGCGCCTTCAGGCGCTCAGCCTTGTCGGCACTGCCCGCCGCGGCCACCACTTCAGCGCCGAGCATTTTCGCCAGCACGACGCAACCGGTGCCGACGCCGCCACTCGCGCCGAGAATTACAACGCGGTCGCCTGCCTTGACCGTGTTGTGCGTGACGATCATCCGGTGGGCCGTGCCGTATGCGACAGGCAACGACGCCGCTTCCTCGAAGCCTACGCCGTCGGGCATCGCGATCAGTTGATCGGCCGCGACGAGGCAATACTCGGCCATGCCGCCGTCCAGCATTTCGCCCATCAGGCCTTTCTTTTTGTTGAGCGGATTCACCAGCACACGCGCACCGACCTTCCAGCCGTCGACGTCATCGCCGACTTCGACGATTTCTCCCGCCATGTCGAGCCCGATCACGACGGGCAGCGGCACCTTGATGCCGGGCATGCCTCTCACGGTAAATACGTCGTGATAGTTGAACGACGATGCACGCACGCGAATCACGACATGCTGAGGCACCGCCTTCGGCATCGGCTTTTCGCCCACTTTCAGCTTGTCGACATCGCCATGTTCATCGAGAATCAACGCCTTCATCTTACTAGTCATATGGAATCCTATATATAGAATCTACAAAGTGAAATAGTGCCTGTGCATAGGGCTCGATCAGCCGGTCACACGCGCCGTTTCCAGCGGAACAGATGGTTCTCGATCGGCTTCAGAATGCCGTACTCGAGCAGGACCATCAGAAAGATCAATGTCAGCGTCCATGCAAAGACCTGGTCGGTCTGCACGAGGTCGGCGGCCTGGCGCAGCCGGTAGCCGACGCCGTTCGACGAACCGATCGTTTCGGCGACGAGCGACACCCGCCAACCGAAGCCGAACGCAAGCCGCGCGCCTGAAAAGAAGTACGGCAGCACGGTCGGCAGATAGATCTTCGTCATCACCTTCGCACGCGACATCTGAAAGCTGCGCGCAAGCTCGACGTACTCGGCGTTGACGCTTTGCGAACCCTGCCAGACGTTGGTCAGGATCAGCGGCATCGCTTCCATGAAGACCACGAAGATCGTCGTTCCATTCGAGATGCCGAACCAGATCAGCGCGAAGATCGCCCAGATCGCTGCGGACACCGTATTGAGCACCGACAACACCGGTTCGAAGTAGTGGCCGATGCGCCGGTTCGCACCCAGCAGAATGCCAAGCGGCGTGCCCACCAGCGCGGCGAGCACGAAACCCGAGACGACGCGGTACAGCGTGATGCCCAGGTCCTCGGTGAACGTGCCGGTCGCGACCAGTTCGCGCAATGCATCCCACGTCTTGCCGATGCCCGGCAAGATGAACGCCGGCACGCGCTGCGCGGCCAGCCACCACAAAACAAGGAATACCGCCACGAGCGACAGGCGCTGCAGCGCAACGCGCACCAGACCGGTCATGCGTGTGGATCGCGTCGCGAAAGTGGAACGTGCTACGGAAACGGACGACATCGTATTGTCCTTAGATGAGGGCGCGCACGCGGCGCACAGTCTCGGCCACGTCGGCCGCAAGCGGGTCGCGCGGGCGCGCGAGGTCGATACTGAGCACGTCGCGCACGCGACCGGGGCGTGGCCGCAGCACGACGACGCGGTCGGCCAGCACGATCGCCTCTTCGACATCGTGCGTGACGAACACCACCGTCATCTTCAGTTGCTCGCGTATGCGCAGCAGTTCCCCGTGCATTTGCGAGCGCATCTGCGGATCGAGCTTCGAAAACGGCTCGTCCATCAACAGAATGTAAGGCCTGACGACGAGGCTACGGGCGAGCGCAACACGACTGCGCATGCCGCCCGACAGTTCGTGCGGGTACGCGTTTTCAAAGCCTTCGAGGCCCGTCATCCGCAGCACGTCGAGCGCGCGCTCGCGACGCACGTGTGCATTGAGCGTGCCCGCCTCGAGTCCGAATTCCGTATTGGCGACGATCGTGCGCCACGGCAGCAGACGGTCCTCCTGAAACATGTAGCTGATCACGCGCGTGTCCTCGGAAGGCTCACCCGCGACGCCGTCGATCTGCACTTTGCCGCTGTCCGCCTTCACAAGCCCGGCGATGATATTCAGCAGCGTGCTCTTGCCGCACCCCGACGCACCGACGATCGCCAGCACCGAGCCCGACGGCGCGGCGAGCGAGATGTCTTCGAGCACCGCCAGCTTGCCGAAGTGCTTCGACACATGCGAAAGCTCGACCGAATGGCGTACCGACCCCGTGGCCGGCGCCATCGGCACCGCCGCCCGCAACGGCAACGCGTTCATCGCGTGCCTCGCAACGGCACGATCGGCGTGCCGGCGTGGGTGTCTCTGAGACTTGCCATCACTTTCTCCATTGTCATGTCGCGAAACGTCGCAACGTGCCTGTAAGCGATCTGCTCAGCACGGCGCCCGTTGCCGCTTTCGAGTGCATCGATCATCTTCGTATGATCGTGGCGGATTTCCGGCTTGGTTTTCTGCACGCCAAAACCGAGCGCGACGAGACGCGCCATCTCGTTGAGCAGGCCGCCCAGCATCTTCACGAGCCGGCTGTTGCCTGACGACTCCGCGACCGCCATATGAAAAGCCGCGTTCGCGTCCATAAAGATGCCGATGCGGTTGTTGATGCCGAGCGACGCGTCGTCGTTGCGGCAAGCGCGTTCGAGACGCCTGAGCAGTTCGATGTCGGCCTTGCCCGCGGCGAGCCGCGCCGAAAGAGGCTCCAGCTGCAGGCGCAGCGCGAATACCTCTTCGACATCTTTCAGCGTGATCGGCCGCACCACGTAGCCTTGCCGCGGCACCGCGCGCAGAAAGCCTTCTTGTGCAAGCCGCTGCAGCGCGACCCGGCAGGTTGCCTTGCCGATGCCGTAACGTGTCATCAGCGATGCCTCAGTCAGCGTGGCAGCGGGTTCGATCACGCAGGACAGAATGTCATGCCGGATGGTTGAGCACGCTCGATCGCTAAGCAGCCTGGCTTCGTTGGAACAATCGATTAACTGCACCGGCGGAGCGACTGCTGAGTCTTTCACGACATCTCTCCTTCGATTGGTGAGCCGCTCACGAACCGTTGCTGGGCAGGCGTTGAGTTAACTTAGAACAGCCATAAAAAATTTGCACGCGAAAAAAATTGATGGTCCTTGAGCTGTTCAGATGAGAAAACATAGGGGTATTCGCTCGAATATGCATCCATCTGCTGCCGCATCTTCTATCGTTAGAAAAACTGCACAATGCCCAATTGGGCGCCGGTGACGCCTTCACCGCGAACGGGCGTGTTAGGCGTAATCGGCCCGTTGCCGATCAGCGAGTACGTCGCACCATGCCGGTTCACGAGCCGCGCGACCGTCGTGTAAACGAGCGTCCGCTTGCTGAGGTTGTAGAACGCGCCGAGGCTGACCTCACCGGCATTGTTGTTTTGCGCGGTGCTGTCCTGCACATAGCCGATGCCTGCCGCGATGTGTAGTGCGGGCGACACCATGTATCCCGCGGACAGCCAGTACACGCTGTGGTACTTGCCTTCGACATTCGTGTTCAGATTCGCGCCGAGGTTGTTGCCGCGATAGAACGCGAAATAGCCGGTCAGGCTGCCGAACTGATAGCTGCCGCCGGCGAAGGTCGTCTTCAGGTTGAGCTGGCCGTTTGCGCCGTTCTGCTCAGCGTGACTCACACCGAGATAGAGCGGACCGCGCTGATAGTCGACCGCGCCGACATACGCGTTCAAAGCGTCGTGCGGCGACGTTTGTCCACCGAAACTGACACCCGCGGAAAACGTGAAGCCGGCGACGTTCGGCGACCAGTACGTGATCATGTTGTCGTACCGGAACGTAAACGTCGACGCGTTGTGCAGGAACGAGCCGTATGTGCCGCCGTTGAAGGCGTCGAACTTGCTGTGCATGATCAGCAGCGCGGAATTCTGCCGGCCGAGACGCACTTCGCCATAGCGATTCGCAAGCCCGACCCACGCGTTGCGACTGAAGGCGAGCGTGGAGTCCGTGGCTGCACCGTTATTGGTCAGAATGCCGTTCTCGAGATCGAACGTCGCTCGCATGCCGCCGCCGAGATCTTCGCTGCCTCTGAGCCCCACACGGCTTGCATACAGCCCGCCGCTCTGCTCGGCGACTTGCGCGCCTTTTCCGCCGGCGTTGGTATAGCCGACGAACGTGTCCAGAATTCCGTAAAGCGTGACTTCCGCGTGAGCCGCCTTGGCCCAGATGACGGTAAGCGCGAGGACCATCGCTGAACGGCTCAGATGATGTTTGACCATTCCAAGAATTCCGGTTTTATATAAAATAAATATGGATGACTAATAATATGGAATGCAAGCACCGGCCGATAACATCTTCTCATCCGGGAATGAGCCGGCGGCCCCACCGATCAGCACACGCTGTTACGTGCAGCACTGTGGGATGCTCACAGCCAATATGTAGGTCGTTTGATGGAGCGAATTTAGAACGACAAAAAACATCAACACAAGCAGAATTTCAATATCTTTTCGTCGTGAAATGCTCACGAAAATCGGCAAACGGCATGTGAACGACGCAACGGGGTGAAATTGATGTCGCTATTGCGGGCCAGCCGGCGCGATGTTGAGTGCGGCGTTCGTGTTAGCGTCCATTGTCAGCAACGCATTGGACGCAGCGGACTGAATTCGGCGCAGGCTAATTTTGTAAGGAGTGTTGATCCCACGCGACAATCGGTTGCGATCATGTGGAAAGACGTACGTCGGAATCGAGTCGCTCCGACGTTTCAGGATCGGATGCCTCAACGCGAATCTCATCGTGGCGCGCGGAGCAATCCCCAAAACGACGCCGAATAGATTTATGCAAGCCAACCGCGTTATCGTGCATCAGGGGTTGCAAAAGTGGGAGGAACCATAGATTTATTGTCGCAAAGGTGACAAATTCAATATGTTCTACGTGACATGACGCGGTTTCCCGATTCTGCTCACCTGGTATCGTGGGCTGGTTTGTGCCCTCGCAACGACGAGAGTGCCGGCAAACGCCGCAGCACCCGTGTACGCAAGAGCGGCACTTGGTTGAGACCGCACTGGTGATCGCCGCATGGGCTGCGGTGCGGACCTAAGACACCCACCTGCACGCCCAGTTCATACGGATTAAGGCACGATGCGATGCAAGAAAGGCCATAGTGGGAGTCGCTGCTTCCGTGCTCACCGCCGCGTGGCACATGCTTCGCGACGGTGTTGAATACGCGGACCTCGGCGCTGATTACTTCACCAGCCATGACACGCAAAAAACCGTCCATCGACTGCTCAGGCGACTCACCGATCTTGGTTATCCGGTGCAGCTTCTTCATCGTAGGAGCTTCTTACCAGAATGGCTTCAGATCTTTAACAAAAATGGCGTAGAGCTACGGTTTCTGCGCCGGCATGTCTCATTTTTGTTCCTTGGCACTCTGGCATCGAACCATCGCTGCCCTGTATTTCGCCGAAAGCATATCGTGTGCAGCTGCCGCTCGTTCCCGCTGTTCAAGGATCGTAGCAAGAACACGACGCAATGTCTCGAGCGCAGCAGGGTCGTCCGGCAAAACTATTGCTTCGATCATCGGCGTTCGTTGCTCTGCAAAGCGTGCCGCACTAATCCAGTCGCCCCGCTCTGCAGCTTCGTCGATCCGTGCCGTTAGCTCGATAACATGCGCGAGTATTGCTTTCTGGTCCATAGTGAGTTCAGTCGCGCGTCTATTCACTGTTCGCCGACAAGGCGCCATTTCTATTCTCGCCACCGAACAATGCGCTCAGATAATTTTGGTTGGACTGCGCCTGTGCGAGGATAGTGTTCAACGATCCGAAGCTTTGGTTAAACGATGACGTTAGCTGCGCGGCAAAAACCTGAAGCTGGTCCTGTTGGTCCGACAGGCTTTTGATATCGGCTACCAATGCGTTGGTTCGTATTGCAATAGTCCCGTCACTCGTTGTGTAGCCAGTGATCACGCTATCCAGCTGCTTGGCAATGCCATCGGTGTCGTTAAAGAGCGACGTGACCTGTGCCAGGTTGTTTGCCACGGTCGCATCCAGCGTGGGGCCGTTCGGATCGGCGTCGATTTCGAGCTCGGCGAACGGCTGGAGTTAAAGTCAAATGTGGTGTATGGGGAGCTCGGCATAGTCAGGCGGCCAGCGGTTGCTGAGCCGGTGTGCTGTGGGTCACCGGTTCTCCATCCTTGAACTTCATTCCGTCAAGCATCGAAGTGAGCTTTTCCGGGGCGCGGATGCGTCGCCACGATTCTTCGGCCGACTCGATCAGTTTGAATGCCAGACCGAGGAAGGTCGCACGCGATACGCAGTTGCGCGTGCGCTTCGTACGATGACGCACCGTCGCGAAGGTCGATTCGATCGGATTTGTGGTGCGCAAATGCTGCCAGTGTTCAGCAGGGAAGTCGTAAAACGCCAGCAGTTCGTCGCGATCTTCCGTCAGCTTGTCGGCCACCTTTTGATACTTCGCCGAGTAGGTGTCGACGAAGTGATTGAATGCAACCAGCGCATCAGCGCGCGTGGCCGCCATCCAGATATCCTGCATCGCCTTTTTGG
>NZ_CADIKH010000083.1 GCF_902859855.1 Paraburkholderia humisilvae | reverse complement strand
CGTGGCCGAGCCGCGCGAGGACCCGGGCCCAGTGATGGGCGCTGCCGCAGGCCTCCATGACGACGCGACTCGCAGGCCGGTTGGCGAAGAACGGCACGAGCTGGGCGCGTTTGAGGACCTTGCTGTGAATCGCGCCGGTCCCGGACTCGACATAGTGAATCTGGAAAACGCGCGTAGCCAGATCGATGGCAATGGTCGTGGGTTCCATCTGGTTCTCCTTGGTGGCAGGATTGCCGAACCACCAATGTCTCACGCTCTGGCCGCAGGATTGCGGCGCCGGACGGCCCGTTAAGGCGGGAGGCGACATCTGTATTTGGCTCAGATGCGACATTACAATTTGGCGCCTACACCCAATCCGTTGATAATTTATATTATGTCAAATAGTGCAGCCGGAGTCCGTCGTGCGACCCAGTCAATCAAGACATCCCTTGCCAGGGCATCGCGTCGATCTCGCAAAGGCCTTAAACGATTTACCACATCGTCGCTTTGCCATAGCGTTTGCCCGATCTGTCTGTGGGTGGCGGGGTCGTGGTTGCCTATCCGTCGACTTGCCGATGGCATGACATGCTGATCGCTGGTGACGCTGCGCGCAACCAGCGCGGATACGGTTTTATCTACCGTCTCCAGCGACGCATCGCCACATTAAAGCGTGGAATCGCTTTGCGAAGATCCTCAGAGAGCCGCACCATCAATCACCCCCCCAACATCGGCACCGCAGCCACCAACCGCCGCGTATAAGCATGCACAGGCCGCTCCAGCACCTCCGCCGCGACACCGGCCTCAACCATCTCGCCCTTATGCATCACCACCACCCGATCGGCAAACGCGCGCGCAATCGAAATATCGTGCGTGATCATCAAATACGCGACCGAGCGTTGCCGCTGGATATCAAGCAACAGATTCAGCACCTGTCCACGGATCGACACGTCGGCGCCCGACAACGGTTCGTCGGCGACGATCAGGCGCGGCTGCATCGCGAGCGCTCGAGCAATCGACACGCGTTGCCGCTGCCCGCCGCTCAACTCATGCGGATAGCGCCGCAGATAGGTCGACGCGGGACGCAGCCCGACGTCCTCGAGCAACGTAATGCAGCGTGCCTGCAGATCGCCGCGGTACATCCATAGCGCCTGCGTCAGCATGTCCTGCACGGTCTTGCGCGGATTGAGCGAAGCCGCCGAATCCTGAAAGATCGGCTGCATACCGGTGCGCAGCCGCCGGAACGTCTCGGACGACAGACTACCCAGCACGTGGCCATCAAAGCTCACGCTGCCGGCATCCGGCTGCATCAGGCCAAGCGCCATACGCCCGAGCGTTGACTTGCCCGAACCGCTCTCGCCAACCAGCGCGACGATTTCCCCCGCATGAACCGTGAGGCTCACGTCGTGCACGGCGCGCAGCATCGAGCCGTCACCCGCGCGAAAATGCTTGGTGACGTGGTCAAGAACAAGAAGCGGAGCCGCGTCGTCAGTCGATGTGGTCATAGGCGAACGTCAGTCCTGTGCGGTTGAAAACTCACCCTCAATCGTCGTGAACTGCCCCTGGGCATTGCGCGCTGCCTGCGCGGCTTCGACCAGGGCGGCGGTATACGGATGCGCGGGCCTCGCGAGCACTTCGCGCGTCACCCCCTCCTCCACGACGCAGCTGCGGAACATCACATAGATTCGTTCACATTCGTGCCAAACCACGCCGAGGTCGTGGCTGATCAGCAGCATCGCCATATCGCCGAGCTCGTGCCGCAAATCGCGCAGCAGCGAGAGGATCTCCGCCTGCGTCGTCACGTCGAGCGCCGTGGTCGGCTCGTCGGCAATCAACAGGCGCGGCCGGCAACCGAGTGCGATCGCAAGCAGCACGCGCTGCCGCATCCCGCCCGACAGCTCGTGCGGAAACGCGCGCGCGCAGGCGGCGGGCAAGCGCACCCGTTCGAGCAGCTCGCCGACCCGCGGTTCGACACGGCGCACCGACGGATCGTGGCGCCGCACGCTTTCGGCGATCTGTTTGCCGATCCGCATCACCGGGTTCAGAAAGCTCAGCGGATCCTGGAACACCATCGCAATCGGATGCCCGCGCAGCGTTTCCCATTGCGCCGTCGTGTACCGCGTAACGTCGCGTCCCTCGATCAGGATACGGCCGGCTTCGATCCTGCCCGTCTTCTCCGGCAGCAAACCGAGCATCGCCCGCGCGAACGTCGATTTGCCCGAACCCGATTCGCCGACCAAGGCGACCGACTCGCCAGGACGCACCACAACCGACGCGCGTTGCACCGCCATCATCACGCCGGCACGCGACCGGTAGCCGATACTCAGACCGTCTGTTTCGATCAGCGGCGCGCTCCCGCCGACCTGCATCGGAGCGCTGCTGCCGACACCTTCGCTTGGCGCGGAGAGTCCCATGGCCTATCTCTTCTTTCGGGGGTTGAGCACGTCGTTGACCGCATCGCCGAGCAGATTGAACACGAGCACCGTGACGAAGATCGCGACACCCGGGAATAACGAAAGCCACCACGCGTTGAACAGAAAGCGCTGGCCGCTATTGAGCATGCGCCCCCAACTGATCAGTTCGGGGTCGCCGAGGCCAAGGAAGCTGAGCGACGCTTCGAGCAGAATCGCCTGCGCGATGATCAGCGTGCCGACCGCAAGAACCGGAGCGATCGCATTCGGCACCACCTCGCCTGCCAGCACATGACGCTCGCGCAGGCCGAGACAGCGCACCGCGTCGACGAATTCGAGCTGCTTCACGCGCATCACTTCGCCGCGCATCACGCGCGCGACCTGCGGCCACGACAGCAACGCCACCACCAGAACGATCTGCGGCAGCCCAGGGCCGACCATCGCGACGATCAGCGCGGCGAGGATGAAACTGGGAATCACCTGGAAAAATTCGGCGATGCGCATCGTCAGGCCATCGAGCCAGCCGCCGTAAAACCCGGCCGACGCGCCGATCACGACGCCCAGCACCGTCGCGCCGAATGCGGCGAAGAACCCGACCGCGAGCGACACCTGGATACCAGCGAGAAGACCATCGGCTACGCTGCGTCCGAGTTCATCGGTGCCGAACAGGTGCGCAAGCGACGGTCCGACCATCACGTCGTCGGTCATCGCCTTCGGATCGAAGTGCGGAACCAGATGGACGCTCACCGCGAGCGCCACCAGCAATACGATGATGCCCAGCGAAATAAGGCCACTCGGATGACGCGAGAGTCCGGCGAAAAACGCTTTCATTTCAGGTAGCCCCTGCGCACGCGCGGATCCAGCCACGCGTACACGAAGTCGGTGACGAGGTTGGTCAGCACCACGGACACGCTGACGAGCAGGAAAATGCCCTGCAGCACCGGGTAGTCGCGGTTGGTGATCGACGTGATGAACAGGCTCCCGAGACCGGGCCAGCCGAACACCGTCTCGACGAGAATCGCTCCGGTGAGCGCATAGCCGAAGTTGTAGCCGATCACGGTGACCACCGGCAGCATCGCATTCGGCAGAATGTGCCGCCATAGCACATAGCGACGCGACAAACCTTTGGCGCGCGCGGTCAGCACGTAGTCGCAATTCAGCGCTTCGAGCACACTCGCGCGCGCCACCCGTGCCACGACAGCAATGTAGAAGATCGTCACGCTGAAACCAGGCAACACCAGGTGCCGGAAAATGTCGAGTGCCGCGGCAAAGCCCGTGAATTCGTCGCGCGTGCTGTACATGCCGGCGGCCGGCAGCCAGCCGAGCCTGATCGCGAATACGATCACCAGCAGTTGCCCGAGCCAGAAGATCGGCACGGAATAGCCGAACAGGCTGACCGCGGTGAGCGCGCTGTCGCCCGCACTGCCCGCGCGCGGCGCCGCGGCGACGCCGAGCACGACGCCGACCAGCGACGCGACCACCAGCGCTGGCAGCACCAGCAACAACGTCGGGCCGAGTCGCGTCAGCATCAACTGCAGCACAGGCGCGTGGTTGGAGAAGGAAAAGCCGAGCTGACCCGCGAACAGATTCTTCAGGTAAAGCACCAGTTGCGTCCAGATCGGCAGATCAAGACCGAACTCGGCGCGGATCTTTGCCGCGTATTCAACCGGCACGGGGAAATCGCCCAGCATCGCCTGGAGCGGATCGCCCGGCACCGCATGGATGATCAGGAAGTTCAGGACCAGAATGCACAGCACGATCACCGCGCCCCACCCCAGTCGAGACAGAAAGTATTTCGTCATCATGCGTTCCGGGCGCTGGACACACGAAGCCACTGTGTCACGATCGAGAAATTGTCGAGCCGTTCGAGTTCCCAGACCGCGGCGATCAGCGCGTTCGCCGCCGCCTCGCCCAGCGCGGGCTCGAGCAGTACCTTTGCCTTGTCGAGTACTTCACGGTCGCCAAGCGGCGCCTCAGGCGCGCCCTTCGCGCACGGCACATCCCGGAGTTCGCGGGTGCCGTCGGCAAACACAACCTCCAGCGACGGATAATCCGCCGGGCCGAGCGTGCGATCGGCACGGATTTCGGTCATCGCCATCAAACGCCGGATGGCGGCATCGTCATTGCGCAGCGGCTGAAACTGGTCGAGTGTCGCGCGCCCGCTGTCGATCGCAACCGCGACGCAATACGGCGCGCTGAACTGCGCGTCGAGCAGGTTCCCGATCTTCGTGTTACGGAACTGGCGTACCGTCTGCGCATCGCCATGCACGATCAGGCCGGTGATGTCACGCGCGTTCCGATTCGGCGCCGACGCGTCGCCCACCATGTGGAGCGCCGCGTCGATGCACGAATGCAGCGTGCGGCAGCACGCATAGGGTTTGATGCCCGACTGGACGATATGAAATTCCTCGCCGAGTCCGGCGATCGCGCGCTCCGGCGTGGCGGCGTCACCCGCGTACGTCGGATAGAACCCGCCCCACTGCGCATCGAGAATCTCGCGCGGGCCCGTCAGCCCCGCCTGCGCGAGCAGCGCCGCGCTCACGCCGGTCTGCGCCGCCTTGCCGGGATGGAAGCGCTTGACGAGCGCGCCGTCCGCGAGGAATGCCCACAAGCCGCCGGTATACGTGCCCGCGATGCCGAGCGTATGTGTGAAGCCGTCCGCCGATACACCGAGCACTTTCGCGGCCGCGGCGGCCGCGCCGAACGTGCCGCAGGTGCCGGTCGAATGCCAGCCGCGCGCGTTGTGCGGACGGTAGCCGCCGCAGCCAGCCAGCACGCGCGACGCAATATCGTAGCCCGCGACAATGGCGACGAGCGCCTCCTTGCCGGTGACCGTGCGGCCCTCGGCCAGCGCGCACACCGCCGGCACGGTGACCGCGCCGGAATGGCCGCAACCGCCGAAATCGTCCAGTTCGAGTGCATGCGACGCAGTGCCGTTGACCAGCGCCGCCGCGCCCGCCGGTAACGTGTCCGGGCGTCCCCATAGCACGGCCGCGCCGCTCGTCTGCCCCTCCGCACGCATGGCCGCGACCACGGCCTGCACGACGTCGGTTTGGCAACCTGCCACGCCAGCGGCGAGTGTGTCGAGCAAAAAACGCTTAGCATGTCTGATCACATCAGCAGGCAGGTCGTCGAAACGGGCAGTCGACCAGTAGGCGGCCATCTGCTCGCTTAGCGATCCGGACGAGTCCGCCTGGTCAACCCGCCCGGCTTTCATTTCGACGCCCACACGCTCCCCCACCATTGTTGATTGGCCGCCTGCCACAGCCCGTGCAGCCGCGTGCTCGCAACCGCATATTGCGGCGCCTGGTGCAGGTTCAGCACGGGCATATCCTGGGCGAGAATCGTCTGTACCTGGTTGTAAGGCGGCACGCGCGCCTGTTGGGTGCTCGCATCGCGCCCCGCGTCAAACAGCTTGTCGACCTCCGGATTCGAATACTGTGACGCGTTGTTGAAGGTGGTGCCTTTCTGGATCGACGCCGTCACATAGGTGCGTGCAATCCCGAGTGCGGGGTCGCCGAGCGTCGTGTAGGTTTGCAGCGTCGCATCGAAGTCATAGTCCGCATAGACCTGTTTGAGAATCACCGGACGGTCAGCTCCGACCAGCACCACATGCACGCCAACCGCCTGCCAGAAACGCTGGATTGCCTGCGCCGACTCCATCCACTCAGGCCGGTCCGATTCGAACGCAAGGCGCACCGTGAAGCGCGTGCCGTCCGCGCCCACCGGATAGCCCGCCGCGTCCAGCATCTGCTTCGCTTTGGCCGGATCGTACGGGTACATCTTCTGGTAGTCGATTTGCGGGTCGTATGCCCACAGCCGCGTGTCGAACGAACTGAGCGGAACACCGCCGAGACCGTAATAGACCTTCTGATGGATGAAGGTCCGATCGAGCGCGATATACAGCGCGCGCCGCACGTCGGGCTTGGTCAGCGCCGGCACTTTCGTATCCTTCGTGTTCAGGATGATGATGTCGCTGTCGGGGTAGCTGACCTGTTGCACGCTGAAGTCCGGCATCTTCTGCAGCATTTGCACGGCGCTTAGCGGCATATAGTCGGGCACGACGAAATCGACATCGCCCGCGCGCAACGCCAGAATGCGTGCCGACGGATCCGGGATCGTGCGGATCACCACGCGGTCCAGATACGGCTGATCTTTCATCCAGTAGTCGGGGTTGCGCGTGAGCGTGAGATGGTCGCCGCGGACCCAGTCGGCCACCTTGAACGGACCTTCGCCGACCGGGTTAGTGAGGATTGCCGGGTTCTTCAGCAGATCGGTGCCGCGCAGAATGTGCGCGGGCATGATCGCCGCATTCTGCTCGCAGGCAAGCGAAAACAGGAATGGGCCGAACGGCTGCTTCAGATGAATCACGACGGTCTGGGCATCGGGCGTATCGATCGTATCGATGAATTTGCCCGCCGCGGCGAAACGCGGACCGTATTTGCTGCTGATGTCGAGCAGCGTGAATTTGACGTCATCCGAGGTGACCGGCTTGCCATCCTGCCAGTTCGCCTTGACCAGCTTGAACGTGTAGGTCTTGCCGTCTGCGGAAATGGTCCAGGATTGCGCAAGGCTCGGCACGATCGCAAAGCCCTTGCCGAAGCGCACCAGCGCGTCATAGATCAGGCAACTGGTATCCACGTCCGGGACCGAGTTGGTCGTGTCCGGACTCAGGCTGAGCGGATCGGTGCCGATCACCATCACCGCGGTGCCGCCGCGCTGCGGCGTTTGCGCGTGGGCGGCCCCGCCCGTCACAACGCAAGCCGCGGCGAGCGCAAGCATGCTTGCGGTGCATGTGGCCAATTGGCGGATTGCCCCCGGCCACGCAAGACGGCTCGTCAAGAATTTCATCACTCACTCCGTTTTTTTATGCAGACGGGCCAAGCCGGGCCGGCAAGACCCCGTCTGTGCGGCCGGTTCATCACGCGCGGTGGCTCTCGATCAATGCGATCGTGCGCAGCATTTCATTGGTCAGGATCATGTAGCCCTCGTCGGCGCCGAGCCCGGGCTTGGTCATCATGAAGTCCGGCGAGGTGGCTAGCCCGATCTGCGCGCAAATCCGCGCAGACAGATCCGTCTCGTTCGCCGTCCCGCCGAGACAGCAACCCATGCCGTGGCGCTTGCAGTACAGCACCGCTTCGATTGTGTTGTTCACGCCGCCCAGATCGGGCGTCTTGATCTGCACGAAGTCCGATGCGTGGGCGTCGGCGAATTCGCGAATGTCCTCCAGCGTGTTGCACCATTCGTCGGCGATCAGTCCGACCTTGATGTCGCGCGCCTTGAGTCCTGCGCGCATGCGCGTGAAGATATCCATCTGCGCCGCGCGGCTCGTTGCGATCACCGGTGTCTCGATCAGCACTTCGAATGGCTGCGCCGCTTCAGCCACGCGGCCGAGAAACGTGACCAGCGTGTCGACGTCGTCGCCGAACAGATCGCCGAGCGTGCCATACACGTCGAGATGAATGCGCGGCCGGTAGTCGGCTTCGCCAATCTCGCGAATCCGCGTGGAAATGGTGCGTGCGTAGTCGACCAGCACCTGGCCACCCGGGCCGAGATCGGCCGCGGTCGTGAACGACGCATGAGGCAGTATCGCGGCGCGCTTGAGAATCATGCGGTCAAGCTGCTGGGTGTCGCCGCGATGGCACGACGCGAGCAGATCGGTCGGCTCGGTGCGGATTGCACAGTCATATTCGTCGCGAATGACTTCGGCGATCGTCAGGTTGCGGCCGAGCGCGGTTGCGCTCAACAACGCCTGCGTGAGTCCATAGCGCAGCGCCGTGTGCAGGCGATCGCCATTCACCTGCATCTGGTCAAGCTCGTTTGCGTTTGCGCGGAATTGATCAACCGTGCGGCCGATCAGCCACTCGCGTACGGTGGACTCCAGCACAGGCAGATGTTCGGCAGGATCGAACAACGGATCGCGACCCGCCAGCCCCGAGAAAATGACATCCGCGCATTCGCCGATGGCCACTGCGCCGTTCTCGAGCACCAGCATCACCGAAATGATCGCGCCGGGCTGCACGATGCGCCGGTATCCGGGCGTGGCCGGCTTACCCTCGTAGACCATGCCGTTCTGCTTCGCCCCCTGCTTGACCGCCACCAGATCCTTGTTCACATACCCAGAACGTCCGACTGCGTACACCACATCCCGAATCCGCATTACGCCACTCCTGGTTTCGATGTTATTGATGGAGACCGGTCAACTCGGATGCGAGCCGCGCAACGACAGGAGAATCTTCCGGCTGTGCGTCCGCGCGCAAACGTCGACCGGTAGCCGGCGATCCGGCATTCGGAGCGGTGTCAGACGCGGGAGAGAACCTGAAGCCGGATGTGCCCTGTTGCGAGGTCATCGGCTCAGGTCGTCAAGGTATTAGATAAGGAATCCTTGACGGATAAAAGACAACGGCGGTGAGCGCGATGCGGCTGCTCGAATGAAATACCGATCTGAAGATGTTCACGATTCCCTGTCTCCCCGCTGGCGCTGTGCGCCGACTTGACTTGCTCCACCCGTTACGACCACCGATTCCGGATGGCGAATTGCAGACTGCAATACCTGCGCGTGAAGCCAAACAAGCGATCCCGTTCGTCCGTCAACTCGATACCAGACAAGAGGCGGGTGAGAGGCGGATGGAAGTCGGATAAGAGCCATCCGGCGGAAGATCTGCTTCTCAATTGTCTATACAAATGCTAAGCAATTTCGGAGGTTAACCAATAGGGTCTAACACCTATGTCTATACAAATAATTATGACGGACTCTTAAATAGAAAGCGCAACGAAAGCAGCGAGCGCCGGGCTGCATCGGCAACTATGGGCAACTACGTGAAACTATCGGCGCCCAGGCGCGTCGGGCGTCGTGCTCGACGGCGTAAAGCGCGCCACCAACCGCTGCAGGTCACCCGGGAACCAGATGCGTACCGCCGTCACGGCTGCGCCGAGTCGCCACGTCTGCCGGTCGACGACGAGGCATGCGCTGCCCGTATCGATGTTGAGTTGCGCCGCGATCTTCTCGGTCGCGTTGAGCGCGGAGATCTGGTGTTCCGCGACGTGCCACGGAATGTGCCGGAGCAGCCAGCCACCCGGAGGCTCCGTGCGAAAGTCGATGTGCGCGGCCTCCGGCACTTGCGCCAGCACGATCAGCCGGTCTTCGAGCGCGGCGGGCCTGCCGTCGGCGAAATGCCGGCACAGCGCCGCGAGCACGGTCGCACCGGTGGGCACCGCGATACGCTCACGATCCTGCTTCGATGCACGGCGCCGTCGCATGGACAGGAGTTCATAGCGGTAGGCTTGTCCGCGCGCTTCTATTTCCGACTTGATGTCCGGAATCGCAACCACCGCGGACTGCGCAGCCGGCTGCCGCACGAAGCTGCCGACGCGCCGGCGCCGTTCGAGCAGCCCTGCTTCCGTGAGCGCCGAAAGTGCTTTGCTCACCGTCATGCGTGCGCAATCGTATTCGACCATCAGTTCGTGTTCGAACGGGATGCGATAGCCGGGATTCCATTCGCCGGACAGAATCCGCTGCTCGATGTCGGAGCGGATACGCTGGTGCAACGGCTCATCACTTCGTGTCTTGGCAGATTCGGCGGCAGGATTAGCCATGCTGATGATCTCCTTGGACTCGCCCGACTTCCCTACGATCCAAAGCGATCGTATAGACATATCAAATGTCTAGACATGAGCGTTAGTCCCTATAGCCGCTGCGCAGTCCTCCGCGTTCGCAGATCGCGGTCAATTCAACGATAAAGCGTTCATTCTCCTTGGCTAATCCGATTGTCACGCGCAACCAGTGCGGCAAACCATAGCCCGCAAGCGGGCGCACGATGACTCGTGCTGTGCGGCGCCCCCACGCGATCAGCGCGATTGACCCTCTTGCCGCGTGAGCCAATCGAGGCTGTTACGCCACAGGCGCCCGTAACCGTGCCACGACGAAAACTCCGGCGGCAGCCAGTGCACGGACATGTCGCTGGTCCACGCCAGCGTGCGCCCAGCGCCGAAGTGGCCCGCGGCGAGCAGCGGGTGCTTCGTGCCGGGCACCTGCGCAACCAGCGTGGCGTCGGCTTTGAGTTCGACTTCGTTGTAGCCCAGCAGATGCGGCCATGGACCATCGATGCCCTCGAGCACCGGGTGTTGCGTCACGCATTCCGGCGTAAATCCCTCCGGCACTTCGACGCGGTCGTCATAAGGCAGGCAGCGCACCGGCAACACGTCCTCGACCGGCGTGTTGCGGAACCTCGCGCTGCCGTTGATGCCTTGAAAGCTCAGATACCCACCGATCATCATCAGGCTGCCGCCCGCCTCGACATAGTCGCGCAGCAGTTTCAGCCGGTTAGGTGTGCGCTGGCTTTTGAGCCATGTATCCGGATGCAGCAGCAACGTGTTCGCGCCAATATCGGACAGGATCACCGCGTCCCATTCGCGGAGTGCGTCGAGCGTCGACGGAAAGTGTGTCTGCGCATCGTGACTGGGCATATACGTCAGCGCGTAATCGCCACGTTCGAATACCGCAAGGAATGACTCCGCGCCGTTGTGATGGGTGATCGATGCGAACTGGTCAAAACCCTTCGCGTGCGTGGCGGTGGAGGTCCACGATTCACCGGCCAGCAGCACTTTCTTTTTCATTCGACATCCTTGAGAGTTAGGCGACGGCACGCGTACGGCGCGAGAACACACGGGCCGGATTGGTCACCAGCATCGTGTCGATCTGCTCGTCGCTCACACCGTGACGTTTGAGGCGCGGCACGAAGTGTTCGAGAATGTACCCATAGCCGAATCCACCGTAGTGCGTGAGCATCATCTTCAGAAACACGTCCTGCGACAGCAGTAACCGGTCGACGTGGCCGGCATCGATCAGCGCACGGATTGCTCGCGCGTTTTCTTCGTCCGACGGAGACTGCGCGTCTTCGTCCGCATAGTAGTAGTCCATGCCGATCATGTCGTATTCGAGCCACGCGCCGCGCGCGGCAAGCGCGTGTTGATAGTCGACGTCCGCGTGACTGGGATTCATATGGCACAGCACGGTGTGATGCAGGTCCGCGCCCTCCTCTTCGACGATATCGAGTACGCGGTGGCCGTGCCGCACCCAGCCCGGCAGATGGACGGAAAGCGGCACGCCCGTGGCGGCGCTCGCGCGCGCGGCCGCGCGCAGCGACTTCGTTTCTTCCGCGGTGAAAGCCGCCGAGACGCCGATCTCGCCGATCAGCCCCGCGATCACGTCCGGCTTGCGATCGAGCGCGCCGACTTCGAACTTCAGTTGTTCGGCGAGTTCGTCGACGGTCCGTTCGCGAACATACGCAGGGTGCGAAGGCTCGAGATAAAAGCCTGTCGACATCACGACATGCAACCCCGTGCGACGCGAGACCTCCCGTAACGCAACGGGATTGCGGCCAATGCCGATATTGGTCGGATCGACAACCGTCGTGCCGCCGCGCTCGCGAAACTTCATCAGTTCTTCCACCGCAAGATCCACATCGACAAGCCGGCAATTGTCGCGGTTCATCAACGGGTTCATCCGCAGCGCGCCGAGAATGCCGATATGCACCTTTTCCTCGCCGATATGCCGCCCGCCGCAACACGCCGGCACCCACTTGTTCGATGCGTCGATCAGGATGTGTTCGTGCATCAACGTCACGCCCATTTCGCCGACGGGCACGCGGCCGCGCACGGTCATCACATAGCCGCTGTCGACACCGATCGGCGTCGCATCGGCCAGTCCAAACGCAGGTTGGGATTCGGTCATCGATCACCTCACAGTGCGCTCGCATTGCCCGGCCTGGCGTCGGGTTGCCAGTCATTTGCCGCGCATCGGAGTAAAGCGCTTTACAACAACTTATGTCGATATGGCGGCCGCTGTCAATGAAATAAAAAACACGGCAGTGACCTGAATGGTCATGTCGCACTTCGTTTTAAGCCTGATATCAGGGGCAATTTCGACATTCGACGGTTGCGCGCCTCGGGAAAACACCAACGCATTCGTTATTTTGAAGTGCTTGACACGCGAGATATGGCCACGTTCAATCGGGTCAAACGAAGTAAAGCGCTTTACAACCCGGAACGCAAAGCCGCGTTCCAACTTCCGATTCGAATGAGGCACGCGTGACGCAACGCCGTTTCGTACCCGGTCTGAAAGACGTCGCTCGCACAGCGGGCGTGTCGATGACGACCGTTTCGCGCTACCTGAACGCGGACCTCGTGCTGCCTGCCGACACCGCGCAGCGCATCGATGCCGCGATCCGGCAACTCGGCTATGTGCCGAACCTGCATGCGCGCAGTCTCGGCCGCGGCCGCTCGGATACGGTTGGCCTCGTGATTCCGGACATCGCGAATCCGTTCTTTGCGATGCTCGCATCGTCGGTCGAGCAGGCAGCGGAAGCGAAAGGGTTCGGTGTGCTGCTGAGCGCGACATCGAACACCGCGAATCGCGAACTGCAATACGTGACAAGGATGCGGCGCAATCAGGTGAGCGGCCTGCTCTTCGTCAGCGCGCATCACCACACGAGCGAGCTCGCGCAGGCGCTGAACGACACGCGCGGTCTGGTACTGATCGACGAAGACATTCCCGGCGTGCAATCCGCGAAAGTGCTGTGCGACAACTATCTCGGCGGTCGGCTCGCCGGCGAGCATCTGACCGCATACGGTCATCGGCGCATTGCATTTATCGGCGGACCGTCCGAGCTCGCCAGCACGCGCGAGCGCTTTGCGGGCCTGCGTGACGCGGCTGCGGCAGCGGGCGCGGAAATCGCGTTCGAGCTATACGGGCCGTACTCCGCTGCACAAGGCGAAGACGCCGCACGTGCACTGCTGAGCGTTGGCCGGCCGCCGACGGCGGTATTCGTATCGAGCGGTGAAATCGCATTCGGCCTGCTCGACGCGCTCAATCGCGCCGGCGTCGCGGTGCCGGATCGCCTGTCGCTGATCGTGTTCGACGATGCTGGACCGCTGCATCTGTTCAATCCGCCGTTGACCGCGATTCGTCAGCCGATCGCTGAAATGGGGACGCGCGCGGTGGAACTGGTGCTGGCCGCGTCACACGGCGACGCGACGCAACCTGAAATCCGCCTGCCGGTGGAACTCATCAAACGGGCCTCGGTGGCCCCGCCGTTATCCGATTGACCACACGCTCAACCCCTTGGAGGTAGTGATGAACAAGACATTACGCATTGCATTTGTCAGTTGTACTGTGCTGTTCGGTCTCGTTGCACGCGCGCCGGCCGCCGAACCTCCGACATACGCGCTCATTCTGATCAACCAGCAGGCGGTGTTCTTCAACCAGATGCACAGCGGCGCCGAAGACGAGGCGAAGAAGCTGGGCGCGAAGCTGGTCGTGTTCAACGCAAACGATGCGTCGTCCGCGCAGGTGAATGCGATCGACGACTACACGCAGCAGAAAGTGGCCGGCATCGCGATCGACGCGATCGACGTCAATGCCGTGCGCGGCGCACTGCGCAACGCGAGCACGGCCGGCATTCCGGTGGTCGGTATCGACGCGGTGTTGCCGCCTGGACCGCAGAAAGCGCAGGTCGGCGTGGACAACACGGTCGGTGCGCAGCAGATGGCCGCCTATTTCCTCGACTACGTGTCGAAGAATCTGCATGGCACCGCACGCGTCGGCATTGTCGGCGCGCTCAGCTCGGTGATCCAGAACACGCGTCAGAAGGGTTTCACCGATGCGCTGGCGGCTAACGGCAAAGTGACCATCGCGGGCGTCGTCGACGGACAGAATACGCAGGATGTCGCACTGTCCGCCGCTGAAAACCTGCTGACCGCGAACCCCGACCTCGACGCGATCTATGCGACCGGCGAGCCCGCTATGCTCGGCGCGATCGCGGCGGTGCAGGCACAGGGCCGCGCGGACAAGGTCAAGGTGATTGGCTGGGATCTCGCGCCGGAAGTGATTCGCGGCATCGAACGCGGCGTGGTGCTCGGCGTCGTGCAGCAAGACCCCGCGGCGATGGGGCGCGCCGCCATCGCCGCGCTGAACAACGCGCGTACCGGCAAACCGGTGCAGGCCGTTGTCGCGACGCGGCTGACGATCGTGACGAAGGCGAACGTCGGCGCCTACCGCAGCCAGTTCGCGGCGAAATGACAATGAACGCGCAAACGATCATGCAACCGCCCACTGCCGCCCACGCCGCCGCATCACGCGTGCCTGTGCTGGCGCTGAAGGGCATCCGCAAAAACTTCGGTTCGTTTCCGGCGCTGCGCGGCGTCGATCTCGATCTGTACCCCGGCGAATGTCTGGGGCTGATCGGCGATAACGCCGCCGGCAAATCGACGCTGACCAAGGTGATGGCCGGCACCTATCTGCCCGATGACGGTGCGATCTACGTCGAGGGCAACGAGGTGCGTTTCACCGGCCCGGCCGATGCGCGAGCGCGCCACATCGAAATGGTCTATCAGGACCTGAGCCTGTGCGACACGGTCGACGTGGCCGGCAACCTGTTTCTTGGCCGCGAACTGTGCAAGGGCGGCATGCTGCAGCGCAAGCGCATGCTGGCCGAAGCGCGCACGCTGCTCGAACGGCTGAAAATCCGCATTCCGAATCTGAACAGCACGGTCGAACAACTGTCGGGCGGACAACGCCAATCGATTGCGATCGCGCGCGCCGCATCGTTCTCGCCGCGCGTGCTGATCATGGACGAACCGACATCTGCGCTGGCGGTCGCCGAGGTCGACGCGGTGCTCGAACTGATCAATCGCGTAAAAGCGCAAGGCGTCGCTGTCGTGCTGATCACGCACCGGCTGCAGGATCTGTTTCGCGTATGCGACCGGATTGCCGTGATGTACGAAGGGACAAAGATCGCCGAGCGGCGGCTCGAAGCAACCACGCTTGAAGATCTGGTTCAGTTGATCGTCGGAAGGAGGCACGGATGAGCACCACGCCGTACACCGAACGCGAACTCGGGTCGCGCTCGCGCGACTACTTCGCCGCCCACGCGCAGGTATTGTCGATTGCCGCGTTCTTCCTCGGCTGCTGCGTGTTCTTTTCGCTCGGCAGCGCGAACTTTCTGACGGCGAGCAACGCGCTAAACGTATTGCGCCAGCTCGCGCCGATTCTCGTGGTCGGCATCGCAATGACATTCGTGATCACGACGGGCGGCATCGATCTGTCGGTCGGTTCGATGGCCGCGCTGACCAATGCGCTGGTTGCGATCCTGATCCAGCATGGCGTGCCATGGCCCGTCGCGGTGGTCGCGACGCTGCTGCTGGGCGCTGCGATCGGCTGGCTGCAAGGATGGATTTCGGCAAGCCAGGCGATTCCGTCGTTCATCGTGACGCTCGCCGCGATGACGACGTTGCGCGGCATCGCACTGTATTCGACCAAGGGCTTTTCGGTCGCGATCGATCCGGGCACCGGCTTTGACTTTATCGGCACCGGTACGCTGTTCGGCATTCCGGTGCCGGCGCTGATCGCGGTGGTCGCGTCGGTCGCGGGTTACATCTATCTGAATCGCGGGCGCTACGGCCGGCGCGTCGTCGCAGTCGGTTCGAACGCCGAAGCGGCACGGCGTGCCGGAATGCCGACGCTGCGCATCAAGGCGTCGGTGTTTCTGCTGACCGGTCTCGCGTCGGCGGTTGCGGGCCTGATTCTGGCGTCGCGTCTTGGCTCGGGCTCGTCGAATGCGGCAGTCGGTTTCGAACTGGATGTGATCGCGGCCGTCGTGCTCGGCGGCACGTCGCTGATGGGTGGGCGCGCAACGATCGTCGGCACGATACTCGGCTCGCTGACCATCGCGGTGATCGGCAACGGCTTGATCCTGATGCATATCTCGCCGTTTTTCACGCAGATCATCACCGGCGTGATCATCCTCGGTGCGATCTGGCTGAACACGCGTGTATTCGGCCACTACAAGCTGGCAAAGAAATAGGCACCTCCATGCAAATGAATCCGCACATGACGCAGCAAACCCATTCGGCGCGTCTGCTCGCATCGGCCACCGACGTATGGCAGGCGATGCAGGCACACCGCTTCGTGGTCGACATCGAGCGCGACCAGCTGCCCGCCGAAGCATTCGCACGGTATCTGTCGTACGAAGGGCGGTTCGTCGAAACCGCGATGGCGATTTTCGGCTATGCGCTGGTCAAGGCCGATACGATCGCGCACAAGCACTGGCTGATTGGCGTGCTGAACGCGCTTTCGACCGAACAGGTGCCCTATTTCGAACGCACGCTCGCCGCGCTAAACCTGCCGGCCGCGCACGATGACGCGCCGCTCCCCGCCGCCGTCGCCGCATTCGACTCGGGGATGCTCGAGATCGCGCGCAATGGCACGTATGAAGAAGTGATCGTCTCAATGCTCGCGGCCGAATGGATGTACGGCACGTGGTGCACGCGCGCCGATCAGACGCCGAGCCGCAATCCGTTTGTTCGCGAGTGGGTCGCGCTGCATGCGGAGCCGACCTTTCTCAGCCAGGTGCAATGGCTGAAGGACCAGGTCGACGGATGGTCCGAGCAGCGCTTCGATTTCGCGCGTAGTAGCGCCATTTTCCGTAAGGTGCTCGCGCTCGAGATCGATTTTCACAGCGCGTGCTATGCCGCGTTGACGCTATCCTGATGCCAACGAAAACGACACCATGAATACACCCGCTCAACCGGTCTTCAAGACCAAACCCAATGTGATCGAAACCTTGTTCGGCGCACGCAAGGCGGTGCTCGGCATGATTCACTGCCTGCCGTTGCCGGGCGCGCCGCGTTACGAGGGGCAGCCGATCGACGAAATCGTCGATTTCGCGGTCGGCGAAGCGAGGACCTACGCGCAGTTCGGCCTGGACGGCCTCGTCGTCGAGAACCACGGCGACATTCCCTTTTCGAAGCCTGAAGACCTCGGACCGGAAACCGCCGCGGCCATGGCCGTCGTCACTGACGCAGTGCGCCGCGCGGTTGGCTTGCCGGTCGGCATCAACGTGCTCGCGAACGGCGCGCTGCATGCGCTCGCCGTAGCGAAGGCGGCCGGCGCGTCGTTTATCCGGGTCAACCAGTGGGCGAACGCGTACGTCGCGAACGAGGGCTTTATCGAAGGGCCGGCCGCAGCGGCCACGCGTTATCGTGCTCGTTTGCGCGGTCAGGACATCCGCGTCTTCGCGGACGTGCATGTCAAACATGGTGCGCACGCGATCACCGCCGACCGCTCGCTCGCGGAGCTGGCGCGTGATGTCGAGTTCTTCGATGCCGACGCAGCGATCGTCACCGGCCAGCGCACCGGCGATTCCGCGACGATGGACGAGCTTCGCGCGATCGCGCAAGGCACATCGCTGCCGGTCGTGATCGGGTCCGGCGTTAATCCGTCGAATGTCGGTGAGCTTTTCACGGTCGCCGACGCCGTGATTGTCGCGAGTTTTCTGAAGCAGGACGGTGTGTGGTGGAATCCCGTCGATCGCGACCGCGTTGCGACGTTTATGAAAGAAGCCGCTAAGGCGCGTGCATGAGCGGACCGAACCGGCTATTCGTGGTCGGCAATGCGGTGTCGGACCTGACCTTGAGGGTCGAGCGGGCGCCGCACGCCGGCGAGTCTATTCTCGCGGACCATATGCAGCGTGCGCCCGGCGGCAAGGGTCTGAATCAGGCAGTGGCCGCTCATCGCGCAGGCGCCGCCGTGGTATTTCACGCGACCATCGGCGACGATGGCGAAGGCGCGGATATTGCTGAGCGTCTCGATGCGGAGAGGATGCACGCGTTACGTCTGGTTCGCCACGCGCTACCGACTGACTTGTCTGTGTTGACGGTCACGCGTAACGGCGAGAACGCCATTATCACGACTGCGGGCTGCACGCGTGCGCTGAGCGCGGCCGCGCTCGTCGCGCAAGTCGCCGATATCACCGCGACGGATACGCTGCTGATGCAGGGCAATCTGTCGCTCGAATGCAGCCGCGCAGTGATCGATCATGCTCGCGCGGCGGGCGCCACGGTTATCGTGAACGCGGCGCCGTGGTGCTGGCACGACGCATCGGCGCTCGCGCTATGCGATGGCGTGGTTGCGAATGAAGGCGAGATTTGCGCGATCGCCGGTGTCGACGACCCTAAGCGAGGCGCAGTGCAATTGCTCGCGCAAGGCCCGCGATGGGTGATCGTCACGCTGGGCGCGCGCGGCGCGCTGGTGGTGCGCGGCGGCGAGCCGTTGCATATGCCTGCCGCGCCGGTCGTGCCGATCGATACGTCAGGCGCCGGTGACGTGTTTTGCGGCGTGCTGGCCGCGCTATGCACGCAGGCTGTGCCTTTCCTGCGTGCGATTGAATGCGCGCAACTCGCTGCGGCGATCACGGTTGGGCGGCCCGGCACGTTTTCGGCGATACCATCCGCGGAGGAAATGCAGCGCGTGATACGCAAGGTCTCGGACCGTGCAGCCCTGAATTGAATGCTTCGCCTTCGACTGTCCTTGATGCTGCCTTCGCGTGTCAATGGCAAGGAGATTCGATCAAGCAATTGGCTCGCGGCCCCAAGAGACAGGTGGAATGGAACGCGCTCCGCAAACAACCGAATTCAGATTCATAGGTGACGTACGTCACTATTGAGTTTCCCATAAAACATGACAACCGATTCGATGCTGGCGCGTTATATCTCTAACGGATTGAATGGAGATACGCGCCATGGCAAAGAAGCCGTTGGACGAG
>NZ_CADIKH010000082.1 GCF_902859855.1 Paraburkholderia humisilvae | reverse complement strand
GTTCGCAGTCAGTGCGCGGTTCGCCGCGAGCTGCTGCTCGGACGCGTCGAGCGCGGCCTGCGCGCTACGCACCGCGTCGCGCGCGTGCGAAATTTCTTCCATCGAGACGGCCCCTGTTTGCGCGACTGTCAGGCGGCGCCGCAGGTCGTCCTGCGCGCGCGACAGGTCCGACTGACGGACCGCGACCTGGGCCTGATACTGGTTGTCGTCGACATACAGGCCCCGCACCTGGCGTACCACCTGCGCGAGATTGGCTTCAGCCTGCTGCAGGGCGACGCGCGCATCGGCCGGGTCGAGCACGACGATCGGATCGCCGACCTTCACGGTCTGCGTGTCGTCCGCGTTCACCGCGATCACCGTGCCGGTGACCTGCGGCGTGATCTGCACGACGTTGCCGTTCACATAAGCATCGTCGGTGGTCTCGTGAAAACGTGCGACGAGAAAGTAGTACAACCCGTAGCCGATCGCGGCGAGCAGGATCACGATGGTGAGCAGCGTCATCATTCGTTTGCGCTTGCCGTTGCTGCTCGTAGGTCGCGTGTTGGGCGCGGGTGGTTGTTGAGGCGTGCTCATGATGGACTCCCTGTCCTTTCGTGTCTCTTGTGTGACGCGTGCGTGTGCGCGTGTGGTGTGCGCGGCGAGACGCCCAGCTCAATCCGCCGCGTGAGCCGACGCGGTGCGGGTCGGCGTGCTATCGGGGTGTGCCTGCGCTTGCGCCGGCGGGGCACTGGCCGCATCGGGCGGCGGCGCGGCGAGGCCCACCGCGGTCGCGTCGAAGCCGCCGCCGAGCGCCTTCACCAGACCGATCTGCAGGTCACGGCGGTGCATTTTCAGATTCGTCACTGCCTGCTCGGCGGCGAGCCGGTTGTCGTCGGCGTTGAGCACCTGCAATTGCGGCGACAACCCGGCCCGGTAACGGATGACGGCAAGCTGATACGCCTTCGTCGAAGCGTCGAGTGCGCGTTGCGCGTCGCTTTCCTGCTTGTCGATCGAGCGGATCGACGAGACTTGCGTCGCGACTTCGTTCAACGCGTTGATCAGCGTCTGGTTGTAGTTCGCGACGTCGAGGTCGAAATCCGCATAGCGGCCCTTCAGTTGCGCGCGTAGCGCGCCCGCGTCGAAGAGCGGCAGATGGATGGCCGGTCCGGCCATGATCTGGCGGCTCGACCACAGAAACAGGTCGCTCCAGCCAAACGCGTCGAAGCCGAAATTCGCGGCGAGATTGATGTCCGGGAAGAACTCAGCCTTCGCTTCCTTCACGCCGTGCATCGCCGCTTCGACTTGCCAGCGCGCTGCGACGAGGTCGGGGCGGCGCGCGACGAGGTCGGCGGGCACGTTGTCCGGCAAGGTGACGGCGTCGCCCGCGTTCAACGCCGGCTGCGAGATTTGCAGACCGCGGTCCGGGCCCTTGCCGAGCAGTGCGCCGAGCTGATAGCGCACGACGGTGATCTGACCGTCGAGGTCGGTGAGCGTCGACTGGCTGGTGGCGATATTGCCGTTCGCGGTCTGCTTCTCGACGTTGGTGTCGAGCCCAGCGCCGACGCGGTCGTTGGTGATCGAGCCGACCGTCTGCCGGTTGTCGATCTCGCGCTGCGCGATGTCGCGCAGCGCGTACAGTTGTGCGAGCTGGTTGTACGTGCTTGCGACCGACGTGGCGAGCGCCACGCGCACCTGCTGCACCTCCGCTTGCGCGGCTTTTTGCTGCGACACAGCCGCCTGCAGCTTCGCGCGATTCTTGCCCCATAGGTCGAGGTCCCATGTCGCGCTGGCGAGCACATAGTGCTCGCTGTCCCATTTGCCGCCGATCGGCGGGACAAACAGGCCGTTAGGCGAGTAGCGCTCGCGCGTCCACGTGTAGCTGCCGGTCACCTGCGGAAACAGCGCGGAACGTGAGCTTTCGATATAGGACTGCGCCTTGGCAAGTCGCGCCTGCGCCTGCGCGATCGACGGATTGCCTTCGAGCGCCTCGTCGATCAGTTTCGGCAGCTGCGGGTCGCCGAACTGGGTGGCCCAGTCGAGCGACGGCCACGCGCCGCCTTCGTTCGGCACGCTTTGCGTGGTCTCGTACTGAGCCGGGTCCGCGATTTTCTTGTCGCTGCTGATGCCGAGATAGTTCACGCACCCTGACAGCGCCAACGCCATTGCCGTCAGCGCGACCGACGCGACGGAAATGGCGGCAGCCCGGCGCGGGTGGCCGGGCGCAAATGAAATGGTCGACTTCATCAATCGGTCTCTTTGTTTTTTAATCAATATGAGTCATGGACACTGCAACCAATTTACTACGGCTTGGCGTCCGAATTGCTTGCCGAGTCACGGGTTATACCGCTTGAGTCAGTGTTATTGGCGAGCACGCGCCTGAGCAGGCTCTTGAGGAAGCCGGTCTCCTCCGGCGTGAAACCGGACAGCAGTTTGTCCAGTACGCTGGTGAAGATCGCCGGCAGCTTCGCCGCGATTGCGCAGCCTTCCGCGGTGAGCGCAAGGCGCACCACGCGCCGGTCCTCGCTGCTGCGCACACGGGTCAGCAGCCCGCGCTTTTCGAGGCGGTCGATCAGGCGCGTGACCGCACTCGCATCGATGCCGTACTCGCGCGCCAGTTCCGCGGCAAGCAGGCACTTGCCGCTCGCGACCATGAACAGAATGCTGGCTTGCGTGCTGGTGATGCCGAGTTCGGCCATGGCCCGCTGCGTGACCATGTTCGACATCGTCGACTTCACGCGGGAAATCAGATATCCGACACTTTCCGAGAGCTGGTATTCGCGAATCTCGGGGGGTGGCGTGATGGACGGGTCCGTCATGATTCTTATGCGAAAGCAATGGTTGACTAGGCATGATTATAAGAACGCTTAATTGACGTGGCAAGCGTTCTTACACATTAGGTAACGGTGTTTTGTTACTCAAGCCGATAACGGGCCTGGTAGGGGTATCGTGCGCGACGACATCCCGCCGGAGCCCTCTCCGGCGAGGCTTCCTGCGGTGCCTATTGGGGAATACACGAGGGAATGCGAGAAATCCGTCACGACTGCGTGCTAGAATGTGCGGTTCCCGGAAGTGCGTCTGCGTTGCGTTCTGAATGATGAGTTCGGAATCCGTCGGCGGGCGCGCTCAATCGTTCTCAGGTCCCTATGTCCCGCGCTCTTCGCAATATCGCCATCATCGCCCACGTCGACCACGGCAAAACCACGCTTGTCGACCAGTTGCTCCGCCAGTCCGGCACGTTCCGCGAAAACCAGCAGATGGTCGAACGTGTGATGGATTCGAACGACATCGAAAAGGAGCGCGGCATCACGATTCTTGCGAAGAACTGCGCGGTCGAGTACGAAGGCACGCACGTCAATATCGTCGACACGCCGGGCCACGCGGATTTCGGCGGCGAAGTCGAGCGTGTGCTGTCGATGGTCGATTCAGTGCTGCTGCTCGTCGACGCGGTCGACGGGCCGATGCCGCAAACCCGTTTCGTCACGAGGAAGGCGCTCGCACTCGGCCTGAAGCCGATCGTCGTCGTCAACAAGATCGACCGTCCGAGCGCGCGGATCGACTGGGTGATCAACCAGACTTTCGATCTGTTCGACAAGCTCGGCGCAACCGAAGAACAACTCGATTTCCCAGTGGTTTATGCGTCGGCCCTGAACGGCTACGCCGGGCTCGATCCGAGCGTGCGCGAAGGCACCATGCGACCGCTGTTCGAGGCGATTCTCGAGCACGTGCCGGTGCGCCCGGCGGACCCGGACGGTCCGCTGCAACTGCAGATCACGTCGCTCGACTATTCGACGTATGTTGGCCGGATCGGCGTGGGCCGTATTAACCGCGGCCGCATCAAGCCCGGCCAGCAGGTCGCGCTGCGTTTCGGGCCGGACGGCGACGTGCTGAACCGCAAGATCAACCAGGTGCTGTCTTTCCACGGCCTCGAGCGGGTGCAGGTCGACGAGGCGCAGGCGGGCGACATCGTGCTGATCAACGGCATCGAAGATATCGGCATCGGCGCGACGGTTTGCGCGCCGGAAGCGCCTGAGGCGCTGCCGATGATCACCGTCGACGAGCCGACGCTGACGATGAACTTCCTCGTGAATTCGTCGCCGCTCGCGGGCAAGGAGGGCAAGTTCGTCACCAGCCGGCAGATTCGCGACCGCCTGATGAAGGAACTGAACCACAACGTCGCGCTGCGCGTGCGCGACACGGGCGACGAAACCGTATTCGAAGTGTCGGGCCGCGGCGAATTGCACCTGACCATCCTGGTCGAAAACATGCGCCGCGAAGGGTTCGAGCTCGCCGTGTCGCGGCCGCGCGTCGTGCTGCAGGAAATCGGCGGCGTGAAGCACGAGCCGTACGAAATGCTGACCGTGGACCTCGAAGACGGCCACCAGGGCGGCGTGATGGAAGAACTGGGCCGCCGCAAGGGCGAAATGCTCGACATGGCATCGGACAGTCGCGGCCGTACGCGTCTCGAATACCGGATTCCCGCGCGCGGCCTGATCGGCTTTCAAAGCGAATTCCTGACGCTCACGCGCGGCACCGGGCTGATGAGCCATGTGTTCGACGCCTATGGCCCGATCAAGGAAGGCTCGGTCGGCGAGCGCCGCAACGGTGTGCTGATCTCGCAGGACGACGGCGCGGCGGTGGCTTATGCGCTGTGGAAGCTGCAGGATCGCGGCCGCATGTTTGTGAAGCCGGGTGACCCGCTGTACGAAGGCATGATTATCGGCATCCACAGCCGCGACAACGATCTCGTGGTGAACCCGATCAAGGGCAAGCAGTTGACGAACGTCCGTGCGTCGGGCACCGACGAAGCGGTGCGCCTCGTGCCGCCGATCCAGATGTCGCTCGAATATGCGGTCGAATTCATCGACGAGGACGAACTCGTCGAAGTGACGCCGCAGTCGATCCGCCTGCGCAAGCGTCACCTGAAGGAGCACGAACGGCGCCGCGCCAGCCGCGAAGCGGCGGTCGACTGACCGGACGACGCCCGCTGAATGCGTTGCACGCACTTTCGGCGATCGCGTTCGCAGTGACTGAATAAAAAACCGCCCTCATTCGGGCGGTTTTTTTATTATCTTCCGCCCTGATATATCAACTCGGACTCACGCAATCGTTGCGATTTTGCACACAGAGTCCTGCGTAATTCGCAGTAACCCCGCAGCGCGCCGCAGGGCCTTTCCCAACGGGCGTTCGAGGCTTTTTCACCCGGGCATTCGCGATGGTTCTGTGCTATTCTCCGCGGATGCAAGTTTTAGGTCCTTCCAAGCAAGACTTGATTCGCGCAATCCGCTAAACGGTCAGGCCGTGTCGCGGAAGGTTCAACAACCCGCTATTTCTCGAGAAACTCGACGAAAGGTGAGCGTAAACATGATGAAGCAATTCCAGCTGAACTCGTATTTGTTCGGCGGCAATGCTCCGTACGTAGAAGAATTGTACGAAGCGTATCTCGACAATCCGGCGTCAGTGCCCGAGAACTGGCGCAGCTATTTCGACGCATTGCAGAATACGCCGGCATCAGATGGCACGAGTGCCAACGATGTGGCCCATGGCCCGATCGTCGAATCGTTTGCCCAGCGCGCCAAGGCCAATGCCTTCGTCCCGCGCGTCGCAGGGGGGGCGGAAGAGTCCACCGCCCGCAAACAGGTTTTCGTTCAGTCCCTCATCGACGCATACCGCTTCCTTGGCTCGCAATGGGCCAACCTCGATCCGCTGAAGCGCCGCGAACGTCCCCCGATTCCCGAACTCGAACCCGCGTTCTACGACTTCACCGAAGCCGACATGGACCAGGTGTTCAACGCGAACGCGCTGTACTTCGGCGTCGAGCAGGCGTCGCTGCGCGACATCGTGAAAAATCTGCGCGACACGTACTGCGGCACGATTGGCGCCGAGTACATGTACATCAGCGATCCTGAACAAAAGCGCTGGTGGAAGGAGCGCCTCGAGTCGATCCGGTCGACGCCGAATTTCTCGAACGAGAAGAAGAAGCACATCCTGAATCGCCTGACCGCTTCTGAAGGCCTCGAGCGCTTCCTGCACACGAAGTACGTTGGCCAGAAGCGCTTCTCGCTGGAAGGTGGCGAGAGCTTTATCGCGTCGATGGACGAAGTCGTGCATCACGCGGGCGCGCAGGGCGTGCAGGAAATCGTGATCGGCATGGCGCACCGCGGCCGTCTGAACGTGCTGGTGAACACGCTTGGCAAGATGCCGGCGGATCTCTTCGCCGAGTTCGAAGGCAAGCACGTCGATGACCTGCCGGCCGGCGACG
Organism: Paraburkholderia humisilvae; assembly: GCF_902859855.1. Lineage (GTDB taxonomy): Bacteria > Pseudomonadota > Gammaproteobacteria > Burkholderiales > Burkholderiaceae > Paraburkholderia > Paraburkholderia humisilvae. The sequence goes on along the minus strand of NZ_CADIKH010000082.1, from coordinate 13,157 downwards.
TGAAGTACCACAAGGGCTTCTCGTCGGACGTCGCGACTGACGGCGGCCCGGTTCACCTGTCGCTCGCGTTCAATCCGTCGCACCTTGAAATCGTCAACCCGGTCGTCGAAGGCTCGGCGAAGGCCCGTATGGACCGCCGCGGCGACGACATGGGCCTGCAGGTGTTGCCGGTGCAGATTCACGGCGACGCGGCCTTCGCCGGCCAGGGCGTCGTGATGGAAACGCTGAACCTCGCGCAGACGCGTGGTTACGGCACGCACGGCACGCTGCATATCGTGATCAACAACCAGATCGGCTTTACGACGTCGGACCCGCGTGACTCGCGCTCGACGCTGTACTGCACGGACGTGGTCAAGATGATCGAAGCGCCGGTGCTGCACGTGAACGGCGACGACCCGGAAGCGGTCGTGCTCGCCACGCAACTGGCCATCGACTACCGGATGCAGTTCCACAAGGACGTCGTGGTCGACATCATCTGCTTCCGCAAGCTGGGTCACAACGAACAGGACACGCCGGCGGTCACGCAGCCGCTGATGTACAAGACGATCGCGAAGCACCCGGGCACCCGCGCGTTGTATGCGGAAAAGCTCGTCCAGCAAGGTGTGATCAGCGCGGAAGAAGGCGACGAATTCGTCAAGGCGTACCGTAAGGCGATGGACGAAGGTCATCACACGATCGACCCGGTGCTGTCGAACTACAAGAGCAAGTACGCGGTCGACTGGGTGCCGTTCCTGAATCGCAAGTGGACCGATGCCGCCGATACGGCCGTGCCGCTCGCGGAGCTGAAGCGCCTCGCCGAGCGCATCACGACCGTTCCGGACAACTTCAAGGTGCACCCGCTCGTCGAGCGCGTGATCAATGACCGCCGTGCGATGGGTCGCGGCGAAGCGCCGCTCGACTGGGGTATGGGCGAGCATCTCGCGTTCGCGTCGCTGGTCGCTTCGGGCTACGCGGTGCGCCTGACCGGCCAGGACTCGGGCCGCGGCACGTTCACGCACCGTCACGCGGTGCTGCACGATCAGAACCGCGAGCGCTGGAACGACGGCACGTATGTGCCGCTGCAGAACGTCGCCGATGGGCAGGCGAAGTTCACGGTGATCGACTCGGTATTGTCTGAAGAGGCTGTACTCGGTTTCGAGTATGGCTACTCGACCGCCGAACCGAACACGTTCGTCGCGTGGGAAGGCCAGTTCGGCGACTTCGCGAACGGTGCGCAGGTCGTGATCGACCAGTTCATCTCGTCCGGTGAAGTGAAGTGGGGCCGCGTGTCCGGTCTGACGATGCTGTTGCCGCACGGCTACGAAGGTCAGGGCCCGGAACACTCGTCGGCGCGGATGGAACGCTATCTGCAGCTGTGCGCTGACCACAACATGCAGGTCGTGCAGCCGACCACGCCGGCGCAGATGTTCCATCTGATGCGTCGTCAGATGATCCGTCTGTTCCGCAAGCCGCTGATTGTCTTCACGCCCAAGTCGCTGCTGCGTCACAAGGAAGCCGTGTCGGATCTGTCGGAACTGGCGAAGGGCTCGTTCCAGCCGGTAATGGGCGAAGTGGACGCCTCGATCGACCCGAAGAAGGTCAAGCGCGTGCTGGTGTGCTCGGGCCGTGTGTACTACGACCTCGTCGCCCATCGCCGCGAAGCGAAGGCGACCGATGTCGCGATTTTCCGTATCGAACAGCTGTATCCGTTCGCGCACAAGCAGTTCGAAGCGGAAATGAAGAAGTACGACAACGTGACCGAAGTGGTCTGGGTGCAGGACGAGCCGCAGAATCAGGGCCCGTGGTTCTACATCGAGCATCATCTGAAGGAAGGCATGAAGGAAGGCCAGAAGCTCGCGTATAGCGGCCGTCCGGCCTCGGCATCGCCGGCCGTCGGTTACTACGCGAAGCACTACGAGCAGCAGAAGGCGCTGGTCGAAGGCGCGTTCGGTCGTCTGAAGAGCACGTCGATCATTAAATAACGACAACGCGAACCGTGGGAAGGCGCGGCGCGCTTTCCCACACCGTAACGATCGCCGTCGCGCGCGCATCGATCCGATTCGAAGCGTTTGCGGCCGCGCGTGCGGTGTGTCCGCGGTTCGCGATACCGGCCTTGAAACGGGCCGTTTATTGCGCCGTTACCCAAATACGTATTCCAGGAAAATCACATGGCTATTGTTGAAGTCAAGGTTCCCCAGCTCTCCGAGTCGGTGTCGGAAGCCACGATGCTGCAGTGGAAGAAGAAACCGGGCGAAGCAGTGACGCAAGACGAGATCCTTATCGAAATCGAGACCGACAAGGTCGTTCTTGAAGTGCCGGCACCCTCGGCCGGCGTGCTCGCGCAAGTGATCAAGCACGACGGCGATATCGTCGTCGCTGACGAACTGATCGCGAAGATCGACACGGAAGGCAAAGCGGGCGCGGCGGCAGTCGAAGCCGAAGTGAAGCCCGCGCCGCAGACCAACGCCGCGCCGGCACCGGCGCAAGCTGCCGCTCCGGCGACCGCGGCCAATGCGAACGCAGCGGCATCGCCGGCGGCGACGAAACTGATGGCGGAGAAGAGCCTGTCGGCCGGCGACGTCGCGGGCACGGGGCGCGACGGCCGCATCACGAAGCAGGACGTGCTGGGCGCGGGCGCTGCTCCGGCCCCCGCGGCCAAGGCTGCGCCGGCACCGGCCGCACCGAAGGCGGCCAAGCCGTCGCTGCCGGACGTGAAGGCGCCGGGGGCCGACCAGTGGCTGCATGACCGTCCGGAACAGCGTGTGCCGATGTCGCGTCTGCGCGCGCGCATCGCGGAGCGTTTGCTCGAGTCGCAGCAAACGAACGCGATTCTCACGACGTTCAACGAAGTGAACATGGCGCCGGTGATGGAACTGCGCAACAAGTACAAGGACCGCTTCGAGAAGGAACATGGCGTGAAGCTCGGCTTCATGTCGTTCTTCGTGAAGGCGGCCGTGCATGCGCTGAAGAAATTCCCGCTCGTGAACGCGTCGATCGACGGCAACGACATCGTCTATCACGGCTACTTCGACATCGGTATCGCGGTCGGTTCGCCGCGCGGTCTCGTGGTGCCGATCCTGCGCAACGCGGACCAGATGAGCCTCGCGGACATCGAGAAGAAGATTGCCGAATTCGGCCAGAAGGCGAAGGACGGCAAGCTGTCGATCGAAGAAATGACCGGCGGCACGTTCTCGATCTCGAACGGCGGCGTGTTCGGCTCGATGCTGTCGACGCCAATCATCAACCCGCCGCAGTCGGCCATTCTCGGCGTGCACGCGACCAAGGAGCGTCCGGTGGTCGAAAACGGCCAGATCGTGATCCGTCCGATCAACTACCTCGCGCTGTCGTATGACCATCGGATCATCGATGGCCGCGAAGCGGTGCTGTCGCTGGTCGCGATGAAGGATGCGCTGGAAGACCCGGCGCGCCTGCTGCTCGACCTGTAATCCGCACGGCGTTCCGTCGTTCCAGCAAGTCAGTACGCAGTCTGTACCGCAGCGATGCGCGCCACGAAACGTGGCCGCGCATCGCTGCGCCATCGAAAGGATTGTCATGTCCAAAGAATTTGACGTCGTCGTGATCGGTGCCGGTCCCGGCGGCTATATCGCCGCGATTCGCGCCGCGCAGCTCGGCAAGTCCGTCGCCTGCATCGAAAAATGGAAGAACCCGGCCGGCGCGCTGAAGCTCGGCGGCACGTGCCTGAATGTCGGCTGCATTCCGTCGAAGGCGCTGCTTGCGTCGTCGGAAGAGTTTGAAAATGCGCAGCATCACCTCGGCGACCACGGCATCAGCGTGGACAACGTGAAGGTCGACATCGCGAAGATGATGTCCCGCAAGGAAGGCATCGTCGAAAAGATGACGAAGGGGATCGAGTTCCTGTTCCGCAAGAACAAGATCACGTGGCTCAAGGGCCACGGCAAGTTCGTCGGCAAGAGCGATGCCGGCGTGCAGATCGAAGTGAGCGGTGAGGGCGAAACCGAAACGGTGGTCGCGAAGCATGTGATCATCGCGACCGGTTCGAAGGCGCGCCATCTGCCGAACGTGCCGGTCGACAACACGCTCGTCGCCGATAACGAAGGCGCGCTGTCGTTCGACGCGGTGCCGAAGAAACTCGCGGTGATTGGCGCCGGTGTGATCGGTCTGGAGCTGGGTTCCGTGTGGCGGCGTCTCGGCGCCGATGTGACGGTGCTCGAGGCGCTGCCCGAATTCCTCGGTGCGGCCGACGAGGCGCTGGCGAAAGAAGCCGCGAAACAGTTCAAGAAGCAAGGTCTCGACATTCACCTCGGCGTGAAGATCGGCGAAGTGAAGAGGTCGGCCAACGGCGTGTCGATCGCGTACACGGACAAGGACGGCAACGCGCAGACGCTTGAAGCGGACCGTCTGATCGTGTCGATCGGCCGTGTGCCGAATACCGACAACCTCGGTCTCGAAGCGATTGGCCTGAAGGCGAACGAGCGCGGCTTTATCGACGTCGACGAACATTGCGCGACGAGCGTGCCGAACGTCTATGCGATCGGCGACGTCGTGCGTGGCCCGATGCTCGCGCACAAGGCCGAAGACGAAGGCGTGCTGGTGGCTGAGATCATCGACGGGCAGAAGCCGCATATCGACTACAACTGCATTCCGTGGGTGATCTACACCGAACCGGAAATTGCCTGGGTCGGTAAGACCGAGCAGCAGCTGAAGGCCGAAGGCCGCGAGATCAAGACCGGCCAGTTCCCGTTTTTGGCGAACGGCCGCGCGCTCGGTATCAACAAGGCGGATGGCTTCGTCAAGATGATCGCCGACGCGAAGACCGACGAACTGCTTGGCGTGCATATCATCTCGGCGAACGCGTCCGATCTGATCGCGGAAGCGGTGGTGGCGATGGAATTCAAGGCGGCGTCGGAAGACATCGGCCGGATCTGTCATCCGCACCCGTCATTATCCGAAGTGATGCGTGAAGCCGCGCTCGCGGTCGACAAGCGCGCACTCAACATGTAAGTCCGAAAAGCCCGATTCCTCGCATTGGGTATCACGACGAAGGCGGGCAGGGTTCAAACCCGCCCGCCTTCGTCATATCTAGCTGTGTAGTGGCATAAGATGAACGTCACCGAATACTACGAAAACGAACTGCAGACTCGGGGTTACCAGTCCGATCCCGCGCAACGCGCGGCGGTTGATCGTCTGCAGCGATGCTATGAAGAGTGGGTGGCGTACAAGGCACGCCGGCCGAACGCGTTGATGAAGCTGATCATGCATCCGGATCTGCCGCGTGGCGTCTACATGTGGGGAGGCGTCGGCCGCGGCAAGAGTTTCCTGATGGACAGCTTCTACATGGTCGTGCCGCTGACGCGCAAAACGCGCCTGCACTTCCATGAGTTCATGCGCGAAGTGCATCGCGAGCTCGATGAACTGAAAGGGCAGGCTGATCCGCTCGACGAACTCGCGCGGCGGATCGCCAAGCGCTATCGGTTGATCTGCTTCGACGAGTTTCACGTGTCCGATATCGCCGATGCGATGATCCTGTACCGTCTGCTCGACCGGCTATTCGAAAATGGCGTGCAGTTCGTGATGACGTCCAACTACGATCCGGACACGCTCTATCCGGACGGACTGCATCGCGACCGCATGCTGCCGGCGATCGAACTGATCAAGAGCAGGCTCGACGTGATCAACGTCGATGCGGGCGTGGATTACCGGCGGCGCACGCTGTCGCAGGTCGAGGTGTATCACACGCCGCTTGGCGCCGCCGCGAACAAGGCGTTGCGCGACGCCTACGCGCGGCTCGCCGCGGTTCCCGACGAGAGTCCGCTGCTGCGTATCGAAAAGCGCGAACTGAAGGCGCTGCGCCGCGCTGACGGTGTCGTCTGGTTCGATTTCGCGACGCTGTGCGGCGGCCCTCGCTCGCAGAACGACTATCTGGAACTCGCGTCACGTTTTCACGCGGTGATCCTCTCCGACGTGCCGCAAATGACGCCACGGATGCAATCGGAGGCACGCCGCTTCACATGGCTGATCGATGTGTTCTACGACCACAAGGTGAAGCTGCTGATGTCGGCCGCGGTGCTGCCGGAACAGCTGTATGTCGAAGGGCCGATGGCCAACGAGTTTACGCGCACCGTGTCGCGCATTGTCGAAATGCAGTCGATGGAATATCTGGATACGCCGCGGCGTATCGTCGATACGTCGCTTACGTAGTGCGCGAATTCACTCGAACGAGATAGCGTGCAACGCGCTACGCCGAATGGCGTAGGGGCACGTCGCATTTTCAAGATTCGGATTGTTCTGATATTCGGTGTACGAGGGAGTCGATATCGTCGTCGGGGTCTCGACCAAGGAGGATGCCTTGACCCCATACCGTGATCTCACCGATGAAGAATGGTTGCGCGTTGCACCACTAATTCCCGAACTTCGGCCGCGTTCCGAATTGCGCGGCCGGCCCCTTGCCAACACCCGTGCTGTGCTGAATGGCGTGCTTTGGGTGATGTTTAGCGGCGCAACATGGTCAGCCATGCCGCGCAAGTACCCGTCCTATCAAACCTGCCATCGACGCTTCAAGGCGTGGCATCAATCGGGTGTACTCAAGCGCCTGCTCGAACAGCTGTTCGGTGTCGCGGGCGTGGATCTGTGCAACTCGATGGAGGCGCGCATGCGCGTGCATGTCGCCGGTCACACTGGCGAATTGCCGGCTGCCGAAGGCGCTGACACAGCAGCGCCGGTTACTTATGCACCGGCGGCGCCCGGCACACCGGCCGTTGCACCCGTGTTCAACTATGCGCGCGCGTTCAAGCACGCTGCGTAACCGGACCGTTCGAACCGATTTGCCCTGAAGAGACGATCAGCCGGCGATCAATATCGTCGGCTGGTTTGGGGTGCGCCGTTGCGGCGACACGCGGCCCCGTGCGCTCGCGTCCCCCCGCTCAGTTTTGCCGAATCCAGGTCTGCGAGCGCCCAAGCAGGGACACGCCGATATACCCGCGAACGACAAGCTTCTGCCCGCCATCTTCAGTGTGCATCTTGCACTTGTAGAGCTTGCCGTTTTCCGGATCGAGAATCTGGCCGCCGTCCCAGACATCGCCGTCCTTTTTCATATCGTCGATGATCGTCATGCCGAGGATCAATTGATCCTTGCGCGCATCCGTGCATTCGGTACAGCGCCGGCCGGGCGGCTCGTTCGGGTTGAGCGACTTGATGACCTTGCCGCTTAACACGCCGTTCTCATCCTGTGTGATCTGCACGAGCGCCTTCGGCTGATGGGTATGATCGTCGATCGTCTGCCACGTGCCGACCGGGCTGTCGCTTTGCGCGAACGCAGCCGTCGAGCTGATCAGCACCATGCTTGCGACGGTCGCTTCGCGAAGCGCACGGCCGGCGAATCCGCCGGCGCGTCGGGAGAATTGCATCATGGTTTTTCCTCGTTGTTTGAAGTCGTCGCGGATGGGAGCGCGCGGGCGATCCGCGTGCGTGCATTGTGAACAGGTTCGCAGTCGGTTTCTTTTGGGGGCTTCGCTGGTGTACTTGCTATTGCGTGTTTAGCGGGTTAGCGGCTGACGCGGTTCGCAGGTCGATGCTTGCTGTGTGGGAGCCGGCAGGATACGTGAAAGGACGCCGGCCGTTTGATAGGAAAACTTCTAGAGGACGCAGGCGATGTCGAGCCGTCAGAAACGAAGTGATCGGCGCTTGCGGTCGAGTGAAGCATGGTTGGTCGGCCTGGCGGTCGACGGTCGGTTGCTTCTGCTCCGGCCGGGATGACAGCTGCGGTCGCCAGACACGTGCGCGGCGTGGCAGGATGGGGTGCGGCGAGGCGGTTCTGTTCGCATCCGATAGCAGGGCCGCGAGGTCAAAGCGGGTCTGTCGCGCGGCCCGCGTATCAAATTTCCGACGATGAACCCGAAACGCCCGATTCTGAGTAATAATGAGACGATTGGGTTAAAACAAAAACTGTTCAAAGCAGGAACTACATGGACCAGAAGTCGAAAATCCGGCAGATCGTACTGTCGGTATTGATCGCGACCGGGGGAATGCAGGCCGCTCACGCGCAGGAAGCGGTGTCGGACAGTGCAGCGAGTGGCGTCGCCGTGGAAACCACTGCGGCGGCTCAGCCCGATACTTCGGCAGCATCGTCTGCCGCGCCGGGTCAAACGATTGCGCTGACGCCCGACGAAGCGAAGCAGTCGGCCACGGGCAATGTCGCAGAACTGCAACAGATGATCCATGGCCCGGATCTCACCGAAATGCGCACGACGTACAACGGCAGCTATGGCGCGAGTCTGCTGTTCTACGGCAAGGAAATGACCTATTACGTTGCGCTGTTCCAGCAGAAGAATTTCTGGCGTGTGATCAAGACGCAGGACGATCAGCGCGCCGAGATGATCTACAAGGACTTCGTGCGTCAGACGGCGCAGCTATCCGACGTCGAAATTCGCCGCACCAGGCTCGAGGCGCAAAAGGCTCTGACCGAGCGCCTGATCGCGTTGTCGCAGGATCGCGCGAACCGCCTGCAGGCGGACCTGATGATCGCACGGCAGCAGCAGGCGATTGTGAGCGACCAGCAGCAGCAGAACCGCGCGGAAGCGACTGCGCTGCAGCAGCAGAAGACGCAGGCCCAGGCGCAATTGCGTGACGCACAGCGCCAGGTGCGCGACCTGCAACGTCAGCTGGACAGCGGTCTGCCTATTCGTTGACCCGGTGCGCCGTGACGCATGACCGCGTGACCGCGCATCCGTTTGCTGAAGCACTATCTGTTGACGCTGACAGGCTCAGCAGACCACTCGCGCGGGAGTCGGTCGGATCAGCGATGTAGCGGCCGCGCATGCGGTTGCGCCGGCTGCTTCACTGCATCCGCCTTCCGCTTTGCCGGCGTGCGGTTGGGTCGTTCGGAATCAACCGCGATGGGATCGCTGGCCGGAAAGGTTTCGGCCAGTGCCTCGTCGAGGCGTTGCTCGACGCTGAGCTCGGCCTGCTGCTGCGCTTTCGCCTTCGACATGGACATATTGCTCTCCGCTCGGACGTTGTCGAACAACCAGCATAGCGCAAACCCCTCAGTGACGACACTCGGCCCATCGGCCTAAGTTAAATCTTAATTTTGCCGAGGAGCGGGTCGAGCCTCGAAGCGGCGATTCCGACCGCAGGCAACCGCAACGCAACGACACCCCCGCGCAACCGGGTTCCGGTAAGCGCCGCATGAAGGTCGCGCCGATCGCCGTCTCGCGGGCCGCGCGGACATCACATCAATGGAATTTTCTCCGATCGGTTTCGTTCTTGTTCCGTCGCACGACAACGGCCGCGCTTCGCGGGCCGCTCGCCTGCGCACGGACGAGGTGAACCAATCATGGAGACGAACGGATCCGGCCGTGCATTGCGCCGGAATGCGTCACATGTGGTGGACGCGGAACTGGAACATCTGGAGTGGGCGACGCGGCAGCCGCTACTGGACATACTGGACGCGCAGTACTGGCGGCGTCGGGTGCTGGCGCTACAAAGCAGTTATCAGCTGACGCATCAACAGGGAATCCGGGTCGAGCGGATGTTGAGGCGGCTTGGCGGGCCGGTCGGTTAGAACCGCGGCGAGCCAACTGCCGCCCGTGCCGACCGCCGGCTACTCGTTATCGCCCGAGCCGCCGTGGTCGTTGTTGTTATTGTTGTTGTTGTTGCTGTTGCTGTTGCCATGGCCATCGCTGGCACCGGCGCCGAACAGGCGTCGACGGCGCGTCACGACGACCGGCCCTTCCGACCCGGAGCGTTCGGGCGTGCCCGGCGCGCTGCCGTACGACTCACGCGGCTCGCGCGTGTCACGGGGTTCACGCGGCTCGCGGGGTTCGCGATGCGAGCCGTGCGAACCATGCGGTCCGCGCGATGAATGTTCGCCATGCGACGGGCGACCCGCGCGCGGGCCCGGGCGCGTGCCGGTATCGAGCTGGATTGTCGAGATGGCACGCTTGTAGATGCCCTGCAGCCCGACAGGCGTGCGCAGCATCACCAGGTACTGATCGAACGACTCGATGCACCCCGTCAGACGGATCCCGTTGACGAGATAAATTTCGACGCGCTTTCTTTCTTTGCGCGCAGCGTTCATAAAGTCGTTTTGCGGATGCGATTCTGCGGAAGGCATGGACGATTGTGTGTGGAAGTACGGTTGTTCGCCGGGATTCTACATGGGTCGGCGCATACGCGTGCTGATCGGCGAATCAGACGCCCACTATAACGGCTTGCGCCCGCATAAGCATCCGTTAAATACGATGTGTAACGTTGCGTTACGAATCTTTGCATCTGAAGCGATGCCACTGGCGCGCCGGCCGGATTTTGTGCGATTGGAAGCGGCGCAAACCGGGCATCGAAACGCAATTTGGCATAACTTTAAAAATCCGTGGGTAGGGACGGAATAAAACGCGTCGAGATCTCGTTTTGTTCACGAGCTTGACCCGGTTTCACATTCGACGAATACCCGTCTACCTGCTTTCCGGACCGCAAGGCCCGTACCCAAAGGAGAGATGTGCATGAAGATGACACGACTCGTCAGCACCCTATGCATGCTCGTCGCGCTTGGCGCGGCGGCGCTCGCGACGACTGCCTGCAGCGACATGAACAGCGGCAGCAGCGGTGCGAGCAGCGGTAGCAGCAGCGGCAGCTCCGGCGGATATTGATCCGCAGATAACGCAACGCGAGGGTCGCTATCCGGGTGAATTTCGAAGCGGAAGTTGTATCCTGGCTCCCGCAGTTGCGCCGCTATGCGCGCGCGCTGACGGGAGATCACGCATGGGCGGACGATCTGGTTCAGGATACGGCCGAGCGTGCGCTCGCCCGTTGGTCGGCGTTCCGGCCGAACAGTAATCTGCGCGCATGGCTGCTGACCATTCTCCGGCACCTGTATATCGACCAGCTGCGTGTGCGCCGCGAGGTTGCGGTCGACGACGAAAGCGCGCCATGGCGCAATCTCGAGGCGCCGCGCGGCGAGGTCGATGGACTGATATTGCGCGACGTGCAGCGCGCCCTATACAGTCTCTCCGTCGAGCAGCGTGAAGTGGTGTTGCTCGTCTGCGTCGAGGAACTGAGTTACCAGGAGGCGTCGATCGCGCTTGGCGTACCGGTCGGGACGGTGATGTCGCGCTTGTCGCGCGCACGCGAGCAGATGAGACAGATGTTGACCGAAGGTCCAAATCAACAGAACCCGCAGGAAAACACGCACAAGTCCCCGTCGCTGAAAGTGGTGAGAAACTCTTCATGAACAACGACGCCCACCATCCCGAATCCGTGCCTGATCTGCGCATGCTGTCGGCATTCGTCGACGACGAGCTTTCCGAGCGCGACACGGCCGCAGTGCGCGAACATCTCGCGCATGACGAGCAGGCGGCTGCGCAGGTCGCCGCCTGGCGTGCGCAGAAGGCCGCGTTGCGGGCGCTGTGCGGTGCGACCCCTCACGACACGCAATTCGTGGTCGTGCGGTCACGTTCGCCGTGGTGGCGGCGGACCGCGATTGCGGCTTGCTGGCTGGTCGCCGGCGCGGGGCTCGCGCTGGTGCTCCAACCGCTCGTGCCGCGCCTGACGGGGGGCGAGACAATGTCTTTCGCGCGCCGCGCCGATATCGCGTACGCGGTGTATACGCCGGAGAAGCGTCATCCAGTCGAAGTCGCGGCGGCCGAAGAAGAGCATTTGATCAACTGGCTGTCGAAGCGTCTCGACCGCCAATTGTCGGTTCCGTCACTGCAGGAGTACGGCTATTCGCTGGTCGGCGGACGGCTGTTGCCGGGCGAAGCAGGGCCGGCCGCGCAATTCATGTACGAGAACCAGACTGGTGCACGCCTCACGCTTTACGTGACCGGCGTACCGAAGGACGAGACGGCGTTCCGCCTGTTCCGTGACGGCAATCGCCGCACGTTCTACTGGGTCAACGACGGCATGGGCTATGCGCTCTCCGGTCCGATTGCCGAGGGCAAGCTGCGCTCGATCGCGATTGATGTCTGCAGCGCGCTCGGCGGCCGTCCGGAAGCGTGGCAATAGCACGCAACGTGCCGCCGGGCGCGTTACCCGACTGCGCACAGGGAGCCTCGTCACGCCAGGTTCGTGTCAAACAGGCATGGTGCCTGGCGTGGAAGTCGGTAACGCAGGTCAGGTCTCGCCGCGGAATTCCCGCATCGCGACGTTTCATCTCACTAGCCGCGGGGCCGAGCAGAAATACCAGGTAACGAAGACGCTTCGCCGCACCTCGGACGCGGTGGAATAGCTATGCGCATCGTGTCGTTTATAGCTATGCGGGTCCGTCGTCGCGATGCATCAATATAGTGGCGATACGGGTTACGCAGGCGAATCGACGGGGCCTTTACGGCGCCGACACGCGGTTGTGTCGCAGTGCCGCACCGTCGAAGCGGGATAGATGATGCGCAACATGTCCGTATTGGCAGTAGTGCTTTACTCTTTTGCCGGTTGTGCGGTGGCTGCGACGCCGGTCGCGGTGGATGAACCCGCACCGCCGGTGTTGACCGAGCCGGACGGCCCGCAGCAAAATGCGCGGCCGGGCGACGAGGCGCCGGATGCGCAACCGGATAGTGTCGAGCAGTCCGGTGGCGCGCAGCCGGGCGGAGAAGCAGGAGGAATAGCGGGCGAAGAGGCGGGCAGCGACCAGCAGTACGCGCAGGAGTTCGCTCAACCGGCGCAGCAGGCCGAGCAGGCCGAGCAGGCACAGCAGGCACAACAGGCACAACAGGCACAACAGGAATGCCGCGAAGTGACGGGTGACGCCGAAATTGACGGCAAGCAACAGCAGATCAGTGGGATCGCGTGTCGCCAACCGGACGGCACATGGCGTATACAACAGTCGGACGACAGTGGCGGCGCGATTTATCCGGCGCCTTACGATCCGAACTATGCATATGGCAACGACTATGGTCCGTACCCGTACTACCCGTACTATCCGTATTATTGGGGGCCGCCGTTTGCACTCGGCGTCGGCGCGTCGTTCGTGTTTGTCGACCGGTTTCATCACTTCCATCACATCAACCATATCCACTTTGGACATCCGTACGGATTCGGCCATTTTCAACGGGGCTTTCATAGCGGGTTCCATGGCCATGGTGGATTTCATGGCAGCTTCCCTGGGGGCTTTCACGGGGGCGGGGGCGGCGGCCACGGGCGCTAGCGCGGGGGCGTGCGGCGTGCCGTGGGCACTGCGGCGCGCCGCTGCGCCGCGCCGCGGCAAACCG
>NZ_CADIKH010000081.1 GCF_902859855.1 Paraburkholderia humisilvae | reverse complement strand
GGTCAGGAACTACGAGCAACGCGCCGACGTGTCTGAAGCCATGATTCACATCGCGATGGGCAGCCTGTTCTTACGCAGAATCGCTCATCTGTGATTTTTCAAACGGGCTCTGATACGAATGCATTCGACAACGTGTAATTGCTTGGATTTGCGTTCGCGTCACGGCTTCCTAAAACCACATGGTCGCACCAGGGTTACTGTAGGGGGAGGATATCAATGAACATGTTAAATTGGCGCAGCGGTGCCACATCGACTGTTCACGCGACTTCGTTACCAAATGAAGTGGAGGAAGCCGTACCTTTGATAGTCGCGTTGCCAGCCCAACCTGATACAGAGGTTACTCCCGCAGAGCCGATTGCATCCGCTCCCCCATCGCGCGTCACTATGGTCGCAACGCAGAATAATGCGGGACGTCGGGTTCGGAAGGCCGACGTTGCAGAATTGGAGCGCCTGAGCGCTGCTGATGCCTTGGTTGAATTTCGCACCTTTCGAAGTTTCAGCTATTCGGCGGCTTTGCTGTTTGATGGAGTAACTCCCGATTATTATGTGGCTCTCTGTCATGACGGTGTTATTTGGCGCGCATTCACGACATCCGATCTCGAATCGGCTGAGGCAGCGTTCAGGCAAATGGAAGAACACATTGCAAAATTGACTGAAGGGGAAATCTCCCGGGCTCAACGAAAGGCGGAGCATCAACGTGTGACGAGAATGATCGCGCAGTCGGAGGCGCTTGCGGAAAGGTTGCGCAATGACATAGATCGGGATGCGGCACACGCGCAGTTGGTGAGCACCCGGCAGCACGACATCCGCAAAGAGCTTGCGCAACTTGAAGCGCAGAGAGGAGTCGCACAGGCACAGATGAACAGAGCGTTGCGTCACGTGCACAACCTGACCGTCACCAACAATGAATCAATTCCACATCTTCAGACCCGCCGCGAGGACAATTTTAGGAAATAGACAAGCATGACCAATCGTTTCGGGATGCACTGGCAAGCTCGCTTGAAAACCTCCTGCAGATCGCGAGAATTCACTCAAAAAACTATTGATCGGGTTCCCGCAATCTTCTACCACTGGCGCGGAGCCTTGACGCGCGAACGGCACAGCGTTCAGATTCGTTAGGAAAATGTTGACTGTCAAATCATGACCATCCAACGACGCCGGCGCCTCTTTAGTCTCAGGTACCTATTTTGAACCACCGCAGAGGTGCTACCGTCGCTCACCGAAGGTAGCCGCCGTGTTTCAGTCGCAAGTAGAACGGGATTTACTTTCGCGATCGTACGGGTTGTGTGAGGCTCGAGTCGGGCGCGAAATGCGCCCAGAAATCCCTCATCCCATTGCGCGTGCGGGCGTCCGGCGCTCTTGCTGACCCGACCAGGCCACTGTCCGGTCGTCGCATAGCATGACATTCGCTCAGACCGAAAGCCTTCCTAAGGAACAACAAGTTGGCCATACGCCCACAGCCTGGCGTAGGCCCGTTATGGCGCATCTCGCCCAGGTTGCGGCACGCCCACGTGGCAATGACGCCCTTTCTCTCCGACTTGTCGGATGCTGACACGGGCATCAGCAGTTTGGTGCGAAACCATGCGATGGCGCAGCCAATACGACGATGCGTGAGCCAGCAAGCTGCTACCTACAGGGTCGATAGGTTCGAGCATTATCGCTGCCCGCCGAAATACTTCACTAGCGATAAGGTAGACTGCTCCAGGCGAAAGTTGCCGCACCGCATGGCCGGCAATGCTCATTACGGTGGGTGTTGCCTCGTTCGCGTAAGGAACCGACGACAGACTATGGAAGGCGCGATATCGTGCAAATTCCGACATCAAGGTTTCACTTACTGGCACATCGTCCGCGACTTCAGCATCGCGATTGAGGCGCAGCCGCCAGTTGTTGTTCCGTCGCACGAAGTCTCCCGCCCTAGCGTGCGCAGCCGCGCTTACAGATAGAGGGGTGTCGTGAAGAAGTCGCATTGTCCATCGACTACGTTCATAACGCTGACGTTCGCGCAGTGTTGTCTGCGGCCATGCCTCGATCGAATCAAGCACGTATTGCCATAGCGAGTGATCGAAAGAGCGCATCAAGCGTTTCGCTCGCTGCGTGCCTCTCACACGCCTGCCACCTGTCGACAAAGGATTGACGGCAAGGTATCCGGTCGAAACGAGATGGTTAAGCATGCTTGACATGATGAAGAGCACCCGCTGTCTGGCATACCGGGACAGTGACCCAACAAAGAGACGATGTGAGCTGCCGCTACGGGACGGTAGCGGGTTGATCCAATCCAGGCTCGGCGCGGCCAGAAAGTGCTCGTATAGCAGAAAGTCCTCGCGTGTGAGGCTCGAGAGCGGCTTGCCGAGCTCACGCGTCGCCCAGACAAGAACGCGCAGCGCCTCCCTTCGATAACTATACAATGTATTCGGCGAATGCTTGTACGCGGCCAGCCAGCCGCTAACGGCTTCGATGTCCGTGTCCACGCTAGTTCGCCGATTCGAATTGCGTGCCCGGTTAGTG
The DNA here is from genome assembly GCF_902859855.1 of Paraburkholderia humisilvae. Classification (GTDB taxonomy): domain Bacteria; phylum Pseudomonadota; class Gammaproteobacteria; order Burkholderiales; family Burkholderiaceae; genus Paraburkholderia; species Paraburkholderia humisilvae. The sequence continues at coordinate 17,063 of NZ_CADIKH010000081.1, read as the reverse complement.
CCCTCATGACCATCAAGTTCCGAAGGCAACTGAAATAGCAAGAGGGATTCGGTGGCTAACGCAGGCGAATTCATGGTTGGCATGTTAGCGATGGCAATACCACATGCTACATCCGACAGTTATTCGATAATATATGTCATTTTTTACATACCATAAAATACCAAATATAATTTATCGTTAATACGCATATAAATTAATATTCTGCCATTAGCAACTAACTGGAGTTAAATAAAGATCCACCTTATACTCGTAGAGAACATCATCCAGGCCCCGTATGCTCCATGAGGTTTTAGAGGGCCGAGCCGGCTAGCTGTTTACCACTGCCCCATCCCATCTGCAGCCGGCGACGGCGCGAGTCGGAGGTTGAGGAGTTGAAATGAATGGTCCATTCGTTATCGTACGCAAGCGGCCGTTCAGTGCTTGATATTCCGTTTGTTGACAAGCGCTCGTACTGCTTCGCCGCAGTCAGCTCCGAGATATAGTTGCCGCCGCAGTTCATGTATGCGGTCGAAGATACCCAAATGCATGCCAGCGGATTTCGCAATCGTCCGCGCCATTGCCTTGAACGATGAGATCACTGTGGGCGAGCGCATGGAAATCAGCCGCGCCATGTCAAACACATGCGACTCAAGATCGTTAGCTGGAAGCAGATCATTGACGAGTCCAACCCGCAGGGCTCGCTGCGCGGAGATTGGCTGCGCGCAACAGAACATCTCCATGACGATGTTCAGCGGCAATCGATTGAGTACATGCAAAGCACTTGCCGTGCTATAAGGCAAACCCAACTTTGTAGGGCTGATTGCAAAAGCACACGTATCATCACCAAATACCATATCGCATGTCATCACCAGTTCACACGCGCCGCCCCATACCGAACCTTGGACCATTGCGATCACAGGCGCAGGAAAATCGGACACCGCTCGCAGAAGAACTTCGAGGGAATCGTCAAAAGGAAGCAGGGCGGCATTGGAGCGCCGTCGTTCATCAATATCGTGCCCTGCCGACCAGATTTTCTGCGCTGTTGAACTGCGCAGCACGACCGCACGTACGCCCTCTGCTCTAAATAGTTCAAACGCTCCAATACATTCATTGATAAGCGGCTTGCTTAATGCGTTCCGCTTCGCGTCAGAGTCCAACGCAATCGTACCGATCTTGTCTTCGGTTTGAACCTTGATGCACTCCATCAGAACCCCTCACTGAACTTTTCAAGCTTGATGGCCCTGCGCGCGGGCAAATCAATGAAAAGAATACCCGTCACAGACAAAGCCGACCCCGGAATTCCCTCTTCGAATGGGGAACACTCTTACCTGTGCCGTAGCCCGTTCCATCGGGCGCGCCGTGAGACCTTGAATCACGTGCCGCGTGTTAGCACGGCATCAACTTAGCTGTTTTGTGGGCCCACAAAACTTCAGGCACCGGTCCCGGACTAGAACCACTTACCTCACTGGCATGCATCTAATACACTGCAGCAAGAACATCACTGCCAATGCTGCAGCTTGCAAACGAGCAACCCAGAGGCCGCCAGACGATATAATGTTTCATTATATGTTCGCAACCATTCAGGCAAATTCACCCAGTTAATCCAAAATTAAACATTATTTAATGTCGAGGCTCCCGCTGGGTGTTCCGTCGATAGGCTGTGGGCCGACCAGCTGATCGAAAGTCAGCAATAGGCGCGCGCTTTGGCTGCTGCCATCTTTTCTGACGGCAGAGACGCTGGCGGGACATCTGGTCCTTGAAATATTTCGACAGCGGCGACGGCGGATCGGCCCCAGGGAGCACCCGTATCTGGCGTGACACGGGTGCCAGGCGAACGCATCCCGCGCATCAGCAAAGTACACACAAATCAATATGTCACTAATTCGCTTGCAAGGCTGCGCCCCATATCGCGCTGCGGTACGCCATGACAAGTAATTCCCGAGTTTCACCAACCGCTCTACCCGGGACGAAATCAGATGCCCGAGCATCAATGCTGTCCGGCGCATGCCGCGCCCATGACGAAAAGGGGTCTTTGATGGCACGATCCCCGGCTCTGTAATAACAAGGAAGAGGAGATCCTTTGCTATCGAGAACATGGTAGCGCCTGGTGGACGCGCGCCGGTACTATCCCGAAGGCGTCTCCTGTTTGACGCGCTAACACTGGCAGCGCATCCGCATCGTCCTAGCAGGATAAGAGGTTGCACCGACATTCGAAAAGAGGCACCGGAACGTTCTGGATGTGATGCAAGCAATCGCACGAAATTGAGACCCCAAATCCTGAGTCAACCTGCCCACTACAAGAACGATTAACTCCTGTGTGAATGCTACGACAGTGATCACAAAGGGCGGTCTTTTCGCGTTTAACCAATGTTGACATTCGGCCAATTCAGCTGCCCTATGATTTGGTCCGTGGCAGCGCGTTAAAGACGCTTCCATTTATCGCAGCGCTCACCGTGATCTTTCAATCGGGCAGCTACAGATAAAGTCACCCGAGCGAAGGTCTGAAGAGCCGCGTTGAGCTGGAAGGAACTTGCCTAACGGCATCCGGACAACAGAAGCGGTTTTCCGTGTGTCTGAATAAAATCCATGTGCAACCCGTGTTCACCGAACCCGAAAACTTATTTTTAATTAGGAGTTTTAATTGAATATTAAATCGATTATCGCCGCGTCACTGATTGCAGTTGCGTCCCTTGGTATGGCAACGAGTGCATCCGCTGCTGGAAAAACGCGCGCCGAAGTGCGCCAGGAACTCATCGACGCACAAGCGAACGGCCTGAACTACACCGATGGAACATACTATCCGGAGGCAAGCCCGGGCTTCACCGCGCAGGTCGAGCACATGAGGGAACAGGCGAAGGTCAAACGTGATGACGAGCATGACGGCAAGTCGGTGCAGAACGCGGTGGAATTCGAACGTGCGTGCGTCGGCCCACGAAGCTTCTGCCAAACATACTTCGGTCGCTAATGGCCAGTATTAGGCCCCTTTCAGGAGTCGCATGAAGTATTGCGACTTCCATCGAAACCAGTTATTTCAATCATCAGGAGTTCATCATGAAAACAATCGCTATTCTAGTTGCTACCGCAGCACTGGCCATTCCGGCTGTAAGCTTCGCGCAAAGCGCCAATAATGGCCTCACACGTGAACAGGTACGCGCCGAGTTGGTCCAGCTCCAAAAGGTGGGCTATAACCCGTTCGCTAACTCCGATGCACATTATCCTAGCGGCGTTCAAGCAGCGGAAGCAAAAGTTTCCGCGACGATGAACAACGGCACGTCCGATACCGCTAAAACGACGACTTCGCCATCGTCTTGCGTTGGTCCGGTTAGCTTCTGCAACGTCTACTTTGGCAGCTAAATTCTAAGAAACTAGACCGTCAATCCCCGCAAGATTTGCTTTGCGGGGACTGATTGCAACAGCATCCAAACCTTTGAACGCGGCGACGTGACGCGTCGGCTATCGGTGATAGGATAACGGTCGGTTACGAACAGCTTGAGCCCAACATCCGCCCTTCTGCCTCGAACACGTCTTCATATCTCTACCAAAGCAACAATCTCAGTCATTCGAGATGCCGACCGCATACGCGGTTAAAGTGACTTTTTGTCACAGCGCGACAACCGAGATTCGGGCATTGTGATCCGCTATCTCGCCCCCCCCTTCATGGCTTCGTGGACCGCTGCAAACTCACTGACTGTACGCCCGCATTTCCGGTACAGGGTCGCAGAAATCATTCTGCTGCTGCCTACGATAGGCGTAAGGATTCGTGCGGAAATGCGTATCATCGCCCGCCCGACCTTGCCACGCCTGGAATTGACGGCACGCTCGACCTCCCGCTCAGTGACGGATGATGCCGGCTGGCGCGTCGCCAATCACAGATGCGATGCCTTCATTGGGTGTCGCGATAGGAAGGCGAGGCTGAAGCAAATCTCGGTATGAATTGGACTGCCCATACCATCAACGAATAGAACTGGACGGCAGACGTTGCGGCCAAGCCGTCGTTGCTCATCTACCCTTTGCGGATCGTGTGCATCCCGATGTCACTCAGAATGACGCGAGCGCAGTTGAAATCCTTGAACCCGAGCATCGGCCGGGTTCGGCGTTTGATGGCCCGATGGCACTGTCACGTTGACGAGGTGCTGACGCGACTGGGCAGAGGGCATGCGAATGTCAGACGACAGACGGAACCTGGGTAGCCTCAGTGAACCCACATCACTTGCTAAAACGTGCGGCAAGGTGCTTGCGATAAAGCGAGGCGCGCAGAAGATGGCGCTTGCGCTCGAAGTGCTGCCGGATCGGGCCGAAGCTCGACAGGAAGGTCTGCGTGCGCTCGGGCAGTCGGAAGCCGCGAATGCGGGTGCTCGCGTTCACGCGTGGGATGATGACAGCAGCTCTTCAATATCGCGCAGACTGAACTGGAACCGGAAGCACCATCGAACTGCGTGGCTGATGACCACCACGGAGACCCGGTGGCCATGATAAAGCGATTTCGTTTTCTTCATCACGCTATGCTACGCGACAACCTCGCCAACGTGACAGTGCCCTCGTCGCCATTACGCTGCAGATCTCGCGCGGAAATGCGCGCTTTGCTGGACCACCTACGCGGGCCTCTTTAACGCAGGCCGGTCTGGTCGGGGCTTGCAGCGCTGTCCTCGACGCCTGGCTTGTGCATCAGCCTGCTCGCAGCGAGGCGCACGCGCCGCTATCGAGCCTGGTTGTAGACGGTGCGCGCCCGGACGTCAACGAGGCCGGTGCCCTTTTTCTCGACGCGATCCGGCTAGCGTCGAACGACAGCAGCTGTCCCTACTGGAACACACCGATGTCTGCTGTCAGGGCGCTTTTGCCCGAGTCAACGCTCGCGAAGTCGCCTGTCTGCTATCGACGAACCTTCGCCGGCGATGCGTATCAACCAGTCTTCCACCTTTGCAACCGCTTTCGATACAGGGCGCTGATTGGGCTTGAGGACGTGGTAAGACATCCCCTTAAGCGTTGGGGCTGAAGCAATCCGCAGTAGGCCTAGGTGCAGTTCCTCGTCGACCAGCACCAGGCTCAACAGAGCGACGCCCTGGCCCGAGACGGTTGCCTGGATGGCGTGACTTTCCTCCGAATACCGGATACCGCGGGACAGATCAGAAGGCTTGCGTCCAGTCTCGCGTGCCCAGGCGCGCCAGGTCAGGTCCACGGGCGGAGGGCAATGCCAGTCGAAATGGATCAGCGGCCATCGCGACGCATCCTTGCCGATCGTTGCCAGGAGTACGGGGCTGGCCACCGGTGCGAAGCGATCCTCCAGCAATAACGTGACGGTTACTCCCTCGTAATGGCCATGCCCGTACCGGATTGCGAGGTCCGCCGTACCCGCGTTCAGATCAACCGGGGCATTGGATGCATGGACATGCAGGTCAATGTCGGGGTGTGCTGCCTGAAAGGAGGCCAGCTTCGGAAGCAGCCATTTGGTGGCGAATGCTGGCGTCGCGGATAGCGTTACCGACGCCCTACGTGGGCTGCGCACATGCTCTATCGCCGCAGCGATAGTCTGGAAGCCACTGCTCACGGCCGCGAACAGCGCCGCCCCTTCCTGTGTCAGCTCGACCGCCCGCACCTTGCGCAGGAACAGGGGGCGTTCAAGGTATTCCTCCAGAACGCGAATACGGTGGCTGATCGCTGTCGCCGTGACGGACAGCTCCTCCGCGGCCTGTTTGAAACTGCGCAAACGTGCTGCAGCCTCAAAGGCGCGAAGTGAAGCGAGAGATGGAAGTTGCAGAGCCATAGATGAATGATCTCATGTCATCTATCGGATGAAAATATATCGGTTGTGTGGCGCGCACAGGATAGTGAAAACTCGGAATCAAATGAATTAACTTCACCTATACCGGAGTACTCACGTGACCACGCTTTTGCACATCGATGCCAGCGCTCGCTCTGGCGGTTCCGACTCGATTCCCCACGGATCGCACACGCGCCGACTCTCGGCGCGATTCGTCCGACAATGGATGTCGCGATATCCCGAGACGAAGGTAATTTACCGCGACGTGGGCCAGGAACCACCGCCACCTGTCACCGGCCGATGGATACATGCCGCTTTCACGCCAGAACATGCGCGCGAAGCCTGGATGCAGGAAGAGTTGCACGTCAGCGATATTCTCGTAGATGAACTGCTGCGGGCTGACCTCATCGTCGCTGGCGTACCAATGTACAACTTTGGTCCTCCCGCACAGTTCAAGATGTATATCGACAATATCGTGCGCGTGGGACGTACATTCGGGTTTGATCGAAGCCGGGAAGGCGAACCATATTGGCCGTTGCTGACGGGCTCCGGCAAGCGTCTGGTGATTCTTTCTTCGCGCGGCGATTATGGGTATCAACCTGGCGGCCGCATCGGTGATCGAAACCACGTGGAGTCATCGGTCCGTACCGCCTTCTCCTATATAGGGGTGACCAATGTCCATGAGGCGGCCATCGAGTATGACGAATTCGCGGATCACCGGCTGGCCGATTCGATCAGACGCGCGGAAGCTGCGGTAGATACATTGGTGTCGATGCTGGGAAGTGTTACGAGGTAGCAGTTGTCAGCATGCGATGCGCTGAAATTCGCGGTCCTGCCTCGCGCCGACTAGATCAGCGCCACGTTTGCCTGCAGATATGTCCAGAAGCTCAACTCCGTACCAGATGCGTGTCGATTCCCGTGCCTGTGCCGGTTACGACGACGCAGATAGTCGTTCCCGTAACGATGTGGTGAACCCGTTGTTTAAACATTAGGCTGCAATCAGGTACTTGCTCCGGCCCCTGGCGTCTTTAATCCATGCCGGCGGCCGCGCATGACCGCTCCAGGTCTCGCCTGTTTTCGGGTTCAGGTATCGCGGCGGCAGCTTGCCTTTACTTTTCCCGGCACTGTTTGTCACTCGCCAGCTCTCCCGTGGCCGGCCGCGCCGCTTGCCGCCAAAGTGCACCTCAATGTCCGCGACGGTGAGGCCGTGCTTGTCCATGATGTCTCGAATTCTGGCAACAACCTTTACGGTCTCTTTTGAAGCCATTGCATCTGCCTTTGCTTGCAGCGCTTTCATCTTCTTCTGGATTGCTTCCAAAGTCATCGGCATCATTAATCTCCGTAATTCGATTCACGCACCTTGCCACCGAAGAGGCTACTGGCGCCATATCTAGGCCGATCGCTTCGGATAGGTGTCTTGGGGTGGAAAGCGCCCGCCTCATTGCGAGTGGTTAGCATGCCGTATTTCTGGCATTTGGTAATCGCTTTTTTTCGCTTCTACATGGCGGTGGAAACGGTGTCCATGCTCGCGAGCCACGCGCTCTTCGCGACAGGCGGCGTGCTTGTCGTTGCCTTCATCGTCCTGCGAATTTTTTCACCGGAAGCGCCGCGTTCGCCGCTAGGCAAACTTCCCACAACGAAGAAGCCTTGCGTACCTGCCAGGCGGCATCAAAGCTTTGCCCCCGGCTTCTCTTTCATCTCCCTGCCTGAGCGTGAAGGTGTGCTCGACCCGCCCGGGCGCGCGCTGGTACGTGATGTCGTGGTGACTCTTCCTGTCGGCAGCCGCGACGTATTCGATACTGCGGAGGGCACGCCCGAGCGGGCCGTCGCATTCGTCGTAACGATGCGCCCGCCGGTAGTGGGCACATTCGTCCGTGCGAGAGGGGCGGCGGTCGCGTTCATCGCAGTTGCCATAGCAACTGGTCCCCCGACGGACTCAGAGGGCGTTCGAGGTCCCAGCTCCCTGAGGCGATCCTCGACTACGGCAATGAGCATGTCCAGCTTCTTGCGATGGTCGATATCCCGTGGGTTCTTTTCTACCTTGCCGCTACTCGGATCGTTGATGACGAAGTGGCCGTCTGCGCACACGAATCCCTGAAGGTCCACGAGAATCAGATGATTGGCTTGATTCACACTGCGCAATCTCCGGAGATCGCTAAGAAGAATTTTCAGTTTGGCCACCTGTGCCCAAACGCCGACAGATTGCGCCGCCATGACAAAAGCTGATTCCCTTATCGTCTTGTTCATGGAATATTCGAGGTTTCGTGACCAACTCACACCGACAAACGGTTTGAGGTGTTCGCCCTGTATGAACCGCTGCAGAAATCCATGCCCACTCAGCCTGAGCGATTCGTGAGGCTTGTTCCGCCGCAAGTCCGAGGGAAGTGGGACCTCGAACAGTGAACTAACGACAGGGACGCATAAACCAAGCGCTTCTAGTTTCTTGAGCTTTGCGTGTTCCCGTACGACATCGGCATCAAAGCTTTCCGAAAGTGCAGTACACAAAACTATCCCAAGGTTGAATTTACCTCTATAAACCTGCTTGCACGCCCCGTGATCCAGCGACCTGAAGCAATCATCGAACGTCTCCCTACTGGCAAACCAAAGTCGAGATTGGTCGACACAGTCGAAATCGACACGCGGCACAACGTATTTCGACGAAAGCCAAAGAGCAACTTCGTCCACGGAAAGCCTTGAGTAAAACTCGGACTCGACCAGACTCATGAAATCGGTGAACGCGATCGCCATTGGGCCGCGGAAACCCGTGCGTCTCATCTCGTCACCAACTAACCGCCACGCGGCGAGATGCCCGATTGTGCCGGCACGAGTGGTTATGGACAGGTCAGGTTCGCGAGCGACGATAACGCCGCTCTCCGTTTCGGGAGAGTGCAATGACTGAACGCGCAGGTCAGGATAGACGGGAACGACAACAAGCTGACCGTCAATGGACAAAGGCATTTTGCACCCCGTGAGTAGCGAACAATTCGTTCTTTCGCTAATTAGCGAAACAAGCCAATATACCGCTTCAGGTTTTCGCTACCAATACCAAGAACCTGGTACGTGATCGGGTCGGTCGAACGAGATATCGGTAAGTGCAGCGCATAAGTTCGGTGGCTATTTCCGCGGTGCGTTTTCGTTGGTGTTCGCGGGGTTTATCGTCGATCGCACCATGTCGTATTCGCTCGCGTTGACCACGGCATCATTGCCGCAAGTGCCGCGCTCTTCTACTGGTTTATCGTACACATGCCGGACTTTCTGGTACGCGACGCACTCGCGACGGGCATGCTTACGACGTTACTCGATGAGCATCGGAGCGCCCAAGGACATGGCGTAGGTAACGGCGACGCGTAAGGCCGCCCTGGCGGGCGTGCGCCTTCACGATCTGTGCCACACATGGGCGTCCTGGCATCGTCAGGCCGGACAAGCTTGTGACGAGCGGAAGGACTCGGGCGGCTGGAAGTCGCGCAGCATTGTTGACCGGTACGCAGAGTTAACGACCGACAATCATGCAGCGGCCGCGGCACGGATCGAGGAATGGGGCGTACGGTGCCTCCATGGCCACGGCGTTCATGCAAAAAGCGAGAGCAAATGCATGGCAGTTGAGTAGTATTCCGTACTGGAGCGGGTGCCGACCAATCGCATTCTGCGATCCGTCGGTCTTCGATCATTGCGTCCCTAGCCGATCAACTGAGGCGAACCCCCGTGTACGGACTCATTCGCACGGCGGGAGGCGGCGGGGCCGTAAGGTCAGCCCCTATCCCGATTTGGTGCGCGCAGCATGGGCGCAATGCTCAAATGCGTGGCGAGTGGTGTCGACCGATTCAAAACGCCAAGTGTTCTTGACCTCGCCACATCAAGCGAAGCGTCAGGCTAACTGAAAGTTTCGGCGCTCATCACCGCGTACGCGAACTTGTACGAATGACCGTGCGTCGCTCACCACACCGGATCCGCCGGCAGCGCCGTGATGCCGCCCGTGACAGCTTGATTATTGAATTCAAATATAATCACGTGATAATTTAAATAATCTAAATTGTTGACGTTCCTGTTCGCAGTAAAAAGCAGCTTTCATGTGGAACAAGCCGAGAGGATTCGACGTGATGGGTTGAACACATGTCCTGCATCCGTTCCTATGAATGGCAAAAATTAAGGATGCCCTTGTCTGGCGTTCTATGCGCTCGCCAGTTTAGCTCAGCGTTTGAATCATCGATCGCGGCATTTTTTCGGTTCCCAAGATCGGAGCGGCGACTCGGCAAACTCGAGTGTGCAGAAAAATGGCAGTCACGCCTGCGCGATGACAGACAGGTCCTCGATCTGTCGGCGGTGCGTGACACCTTGAATGGCTGAGTTCGCGACGCAATTTCGAAGCTTCACAACGTCGGGGTACGCACCGCCATGTCGACAGATGACAACCTTCGACCGTATGAGCGATCGCAGCCCGGGGCGGAATTGAACATGCTTAGGGAAATCAACTGACAGAGGACAAGCTGCGCTCGGTTAAGCGCCTCTCAGTCGAATTAGCCATGACAATGATGGCGGGTGTCAGCGGGCGATGGGACCAACGACGCGCCGATGTTCGCCCGTGCGAACATCGGATTCTCGATTCGCAGCAATGGAAATAGATGCTGCCCAAACCCGCCCACCTGACGTCGATAGATGACGACCTGAGAAAGAATCTGAAATCAATGCCTTTGCCGGAGTCGAGTCGCTCCGATTTCATACAGAACTTGACACGGGCTCTTGATGGCAAGCGCGCGCCGCAGGTGCGGGCAATGTGCCTCGGGGCCGTTTGTATGGTGGTGGTGTTTGTCGAGGTCGGCGATACCATGAATGCGATGGGGAAACGGACTTCGCCTGTTGCGCATGTGAAGTCGAAATTCAAATGCGGGAGTAAATGATGAGCATCTGGGAAAAAATGTTTCGTGGTCTTCATGGCGATCACCGCGGAAATGGCGACCATCATCGCGAAAACGGGCATGGTCGTCATCACCGGCACACACGAGCTTATATCCCCTACCACGATACACCGCCGGTGTATTCACGTGCTTCGAACAAGTTGGCCGCGGCGGGCCAAATCTGCTCGCTATGTAACGTAGCCAACCCGACAGACGCCCGCTTTTGCAATCAGTGCGGAACGTCGTTGACTCCGTCTACGTGCAAAAAATGCAACGGAGCCCTGCAGATCGGTGCCCGATTCTGCGGCAAGTGTGGCACCCCCATAATCTGAGCGGCACCTGGACCCTTCGCCTGTTAAAGAAAGATCGGTTGGACGCCCAGCGGAAGCGACACTTGGGCTCACACATTTCGTGTTCTGGCCTGCGCGGACAGTCATGTGGTGTTCGTAGAGGTATGGTGCCGGTTTAGAACTGGCGGTTCAAGGCCAGTGTGGCCAAGCCGGTTTCTTTTTCGACTAACCGAACTCCTACAGGCATGCCCGGGTGCTCGCGTGACACCGCCTACTCGCCCCTAGCCCTGATGTGTAAATCGGAGCGGACGATAGGTGAGGCTTGGATTTTTGACGGGTGCGCGGCTGCAACGAGTACGCTGTGAAACATCGACTGGCTGTTAACCCGACGGACACTTCGAGCGCGAAGTCATCGTCGTGTAATCGAGCGCGAGCGCTTCGCGCAACCGATCACGCACGCCCTGAAGAGCGCCGGCTGCACGCATACGCTGCTGGCCTACTCCGGGCTTGAGCTGCTGCGACAGGCTTCGCGCGTGACCTGCCGCGACAGGCCGAGCGAAGCCTGCGCACCGCGATGCAGCTGGCCGTGCCTCACGGCCTGTATCATCTGCTCGACGAATTGCTGCAACAGGCGATCGAGGAGTTCCGGTGAACAGGCGCGACAAACATCGGCATTTGCGGCGCGCTGACCCCGGCGCCGCAAAGTAACGCAACTTGACCCTCGATCATGCGGCCGATCAGATCGGTTGGAAAGGCGGGGCTCTCTTCGGAAAATCGCAGGGTCAATTTATTGACCTTTCTTGTGCGTGGCAGGACCGGCTGGAAACCGCACTCTAGACCGGTTTCTGCCTTCCGCCGTCTCAGGTTCTTTGTGGCCAGATATCGTTACAGTTCGTGTGTGCTCTTGAGAACGCCGCGGCTTGATTGATTCATCGTTCTGCCGCCAACTCCTTTCGATCCGGGTACGCCGGCGACACGATTTGTGTCCGCCTTAACCATACTTGCATCAACGGCGAAGCCTTCGCCTTCAACAAGGCCTTCGCTCATACAGCGACGCACGACAGATTCGAAGACTGCCGCAACTCGTCGCGATGGAAGCCGAGACTATGCGAGTAGCGCCGTGGTGCCACTCGGCGGCGGTGCCGCCGCCTCAGTCCGGACGGCGGACCAGCCAGTTTTCGAGCCGCAGGCCAGGTACGCGGGGAAATTCGTTGGCGTTGTCAGTAATAAGCACCGCATCGATCGCCAGCGCGTGCGCGGCGATCAGCATGTCGTTCGCGCCGATCAATTGACCCCAGCGTTCGAGATCGGCCCGCGGCTGCCCGTAGAACCGGTCGACGTCGCTGTTCAGTGCCATGACGGCCAGACTTGCGAGCGCGCGATCAACGCGGCCGGCCAGCTCGGGCGAGCCCTTCTCTTCCGCGCCGAACCGTAGCTCGGCTGCGACGATGTTTGACGTGCACAGACTGTCTCCGGGGCGGCCTCCCCTATCCGGGTCGCACACGAACCCCGAGTGTTTCTTATCGCATCCGAGATGATGTTGGTGTCGAGCAGGTACAGCGGCATCACAGCTCCACTGGCTCGGTGGGCAGACTGTGAATCTCCGGAAACGATTCGTCGAGCGGTGCCCACTGCGCTAGCAACTCGCGCAGGAGCATCGCCTTGACCGGCTCGATGATGAGGCACGCGCCCTCTTTCCGGACAATGGCTTCGTCGCCTGGCAGTTCGAGCTCGCGCAGGATGCGGATGGCTTGGTTGCGACCGTTGCGGAATAGCCGGACGCGCCGGCCTTCGATGGTTGCCGTCACGATAGTCTCCTTGGCATAGGCTTAAGCCAATGCCAAGGAGACTATCGTGACGCAACCGGGGCGCGGATCCGGGTGCGTTGAACCAGTCCCTTAGCAGGCTGCTGGGCTGCAAGGGCAACCAGCTCCACGCCAGTTCCACCATGAGCCATCCGGCTCGCTTGTTGCCGATCTTGCTGATGCCCTGCTCAACTTCACTGGTACCGCTGGCATAGGGCGTTGGGGCCAAGACCTTTCGATGCGTAATCGCGATGCCTTTCTGCATGAGGATCAGGCCGCGTGTAAGGCATAAGGCCGCGATACTCCCGGCGATCCAGCGCAGTGCGAGCACCGCGCTCGTAACGCCATTCGATGTAGCGGACAAACGCAGCAATTGTGGGCCCGTGTGCCAGCTAGATAGATACAGCGACGGCGACGGCTCTTCGCGAGGGGGCGCCCGATTTAGCAAGTAGATCACGGATTTCAATTCGTGCAATTTCGGATCGCTGCAAGCGATTGCGCGGCTCTTTCTTCGTCAGAATTTGCCAACGACCTCCCCGACGCTTCCCGATCACCTGTATTCTTCCGTTCGGCGTCGCGCGGCTGGTCCCGTCCGACGCTGCTATATTCAAGCCCGGCCCCCCGCCGGGCTTCTTTTTTTCAGGGTACAAACGGCGGTGATGCGGCGCCATTCCGTAAAGTGACGTAGACCGCATTACTGTAAATCTGTCACCGCTGCGGCAATAAATGTGTCACCCATTGAAAGGCCGAGGTAAAGGGGTAAATCGTCTCCGTGGCGCATTGTCTTGCGCCGTTGCAAACGGTCTGGGCCTCACCGCGCAGCGAAGCATCATGACGCGTCCGGTTTCTCGTCTGTCTGGTTGCGGAACTGATCCGCACCAGTCACCCGATGCTTGATCTGTCCTTGTTCCGCTATCCACGTTTCATCGGTGTGCAAGTGCTGCCGATCGCGACCTGCTACTGCTACATCGTGCTGCTCGTCGTGTTGCCGTCGCGTTTCGTCGGAGTCGACGGCTACAGCGAGATCGACGCTGGCATGCTGATGCTCCCTCTGTCCGCACCTATGCTTGTCGTGCCGCTCGCCGCCGCGACGCTCACGCGCTGGATGTCCGCCGGTGCCATCTCGGGCATCGGCTTGTTGATCGCTGCGGCCGGCCTGTACTGGCTGATGACTGCATTGAGCCATGGCGCGAGCCATGCTGTGATCGCACCATTACTCACAATCGGGTTTGGTGCAGCGATGCCATGGGGATTAATGGACGGCCTGTCGGTGAGCGTAGTGCCGAAGGAGCGTGCCGGCATGGCGACGGGTATCTTCAGCACCACGCGCGTAGCGGGCGAGTGCATTGCACTCGCGACGGTCAGCGCAATCATGGCCGTGTCGCGTCGATCTTCTCGATCCGGATGAAAAAGGCGTGACGACCACGCTCCTGGATCCGACGCGCACGCGTCTGGGCTTCGAATGTCTTGCCGGCGCCTGGATCGGCAATTATCAGGACGCGGAACTCATCCTCAATTTCATGCCATCGCTGAGGCCGGCCCGGACCGGGCATGAGAAAGTCCCACTCCTTCGAACGAGACGACATCGCCGAAAACCGCCGGATGAGCTCAACGATCTTCTCTGTCATGTCCGCGATCCCGCGTTAGCAGGGTAGAGATTGGGAAACCAGCGCTCGGCCACGTCAACAGGAAAAGCCAGCCGCAGGGGCGCGCGGTGGGTCGCTGCGGTCAGCATCCCCCGGTCGACCAGCCCAGCCGTGACATTGCGCGCGCCGCGCTCCTCGTAGCCGGTAAGCGTGGGAATCTTCGAGCGCTCGACCTCGCCACGCATCACTGCTTCGCGCAGTACTGCAAAGCTGCCACGGTGCAATCGCTTCGCCCGCACCTCCTCTTCGATGTGGATTTCGATGCGCGTTAGCAGCGTTGCCGGATCGAGCAGCCCGCTCATGAATCGGATCTGATCGACTGAACGATCAAGGAAAAATTTACAGAATTCGATCAACCCGCGCTGTGTTAGATTGCCACGCCCGTCGAGGTCGCCTTCGCGCGGCCTGTCGGCCTGCGCGAGTAACTCTTTGTAGCGTGCCTCATCGCGCGCCAAACCCCGCGCCACTGACCAAAGGCTGGTTCCGATCTCAAGCCGTTTGAACAAGGCGTGGGACATCAGCCGCGCGACTCGGCCATTGCCGTCGAGGAAGGGGTGAATCCAAAGCAGGCGATGATGGACGGCGCCGACAGTCTGAAGTTGTCGGGCTCTGCTGAGCGGCGGCGATCCATAGGCCATATCGAAACGCGACATGAAGCGAGGCAGATCTTCGTGCGGCGGCGGAATGTGCCGGCCGACCTGCACGTCTCGCTTGCGCCATTCGCCGGGAACGATCTCGATCCGCGCGCCAGTCTTCTCGTCGGCAACGAACAGCATCTCCGGCGGTAGCCGTGAGCAAAACTCTTCATGCAGCCACGACGCATAAGCCGCGGACGCGGGCCAAGCATCTGGATCACGCCCAGTATCGATCAACCGCTGAACGTGGATATGCGCGACCGCTTCCTTCTGCAGGTCACGCTTCTTGGGTTCGGTCGAAAAGTCGTTGGCAAGTGCCCGGTCGATGTCGCGCGGATGGGTGTCGTGACCTTCGATCAAATTGGAGTAATAGCAATTCATGGAGCGGACAAGGCCACCGATCGAGTCTAGCAAGACGGGATGAATTCGACCCGCTAGTCGATTCGCTTCTGCAACGAGCGCCAACATGTCATCCTCGAGAAGGCGAGACGATGATTCTTCGGGAACCATCGGTCCCATGCTTGCCGTATCCATGACGGTAGTGTACCGGATAATATGCCGGATCGAAAATGGGTTTTTTCTATTTAAATCATAGGCTTTTTAGACATACTCGGCGAGAGTAGACCGGATGTAATGCCGGTTCATTTGCCGGTTTGTGTGTTGAAAGAGAACGTCACGCGACCTGCGGCTGATCCCCTGTTTTGACCAGAGGCATGTGGACCCTGCGTGATCGGCGGTGTCCGACACGGGGTAGCCGGTTTGAAGGCGATCGCTGCCTGTGGTGGCTTTTCCATCGTTCAGACGCCGACGGACTGCGCGGCGCCAGACCGTCCGTCCTACGCCCGCGCATGAAGCCGTGTTCGTAGACGTCGTCGCTCCGATGGATGCAATTCCCGCCTCGATCACGACGCACTAACAGCGCACGTGCCGAAAGGGGGGGCCGACTTCAATCGGCGTTGACGCATAAGCAGATTTATATCTGGTCGGCATTTTACTTATTTCCGATATCAGCCGCACCCTTCTAGACTCCGATTGAGTCGACGTCCCTCTCACGTTGGTGTTCCGCTCTAACGAGCGGATTGGGATGTCATCGTCAATCGCACAAGTTAGAGAGTTTCGAAACCATGAAAACTGTTGTCGTTGCCGGCGCTGTAGGGATAATTGGCCGCGGTGTTCTCGCGCATTACGAGGACAAGGATGTAAATCTGGTTGCTGTCTCGCGCCGCGCACCGGATTTTCCTACCCGAGCCAAGCACTTGCCTGTGGACCTTCTTGACCGTAATTCCTGTGAGGCACTCCTTTCCCAGGTACCGGACGCCACGCATCTCGTATTCGCTGCCTATCAGGAGAAACCGACTCCCGCCGAACTGGTGGAAGTGAATCTGCAAATGCTCAAGAACATGGTCGAGGTCATGGAGAAGCATGCTCCAAATCTACGTCATATCACTCTGATGCAAGGAGGAAAGGCGTACGGAGTGCATCTTGGCGGGATGCCTTTCTCGCCAGCAAAAGAGAGCGATCCACGGCACATGCCGCCCAACTTCTACTACAACCAAGTCGGGTAGCAGCAGCGCATTGCTGCGCCGCCGCCCCCTAAGAACCGGACGTGCGGGTCACCCCGCATCCGGCTCAAGCCATTCTTCAGCACCATAGGGTGGCACCGAACAACTTGACGGAGTGTTTCGCGATTCGACGGCGCGCAAGGTAAGGTGCCCATTCCGGATTGAACGGACTGGCCTGTCCCCGGATCTTGACATGTCGCGTGATCGCGATCGTCATTGCACGGAAGAGCCGAAGACCGCCAGTACCGCTCCCGGCCAAGCCCTTCGTAGCAAAATCCCAGGACCGGTGTCCGTCCCGCCGGAAGTATCTCTCCCTTACCCACCGTGCTCCTTTCATGGGATGCCTGCGCTTCGCCCACCTCCAGAGCAGTTGCCAGATGTGCGAGTCTACCGATGAGAAAGCCGCTTTTGCCACTACGTGGCGGTGATACATGGCCCAGCCCCGGATAACCGGGTTGAGCTTGTGAATCAACACCGCCTGAGTGACGCTAGCGTT
>NZ_CADIKH010000080.1 GCF_902859855.1 Paraburkholderia humisilvae | reverse complement strand
TCTGCCGCCGCCCAATCCGGATGCCGACCAGCTGTTCAGATACGGCCGTTATCTGGAGAAGAAAGACGGACCCAAGGACTACAGCGCGGTGGCACGCTACTACCGGATCGCGGCGGCGCACGGACATTACAAGGCCAACAATAATCTTCAGCAACTGGTTTCAACCGGGCTTGCGCCATCGCCCGACGCGCCGAACGAAACCATCGATCTCGCACAACAGTTAATCGCGGCTGGCATTCCGGGCGGCTACTACGATATGGCGCATTACCTCGAACTCGGATATGGCGTGACGCGGGACCAGGAGAAGGCGCTTCGTTATTTCCGCAAGGCTGCGGACCTCGGCAGCCCCGAGGCGCAATTCTATGTCGGTGACCTGCTTTCCCCTCGGGACAGGGCTCCGGAGATTTCCCGGCAGATGATTCGGTGTGCAACGGATCAGGGAGACGGTAAAGCTGCAAACTACTTGGGCATAGACCTCTCGACGGACAAACTCTATTCCGAAGCACGAGCGGCGTTTCAGAAGGGTGTGCAAGCTGGAAACTCGCAATCCGCGTCATTCCTGAAGAATGGGTTCGATACGGACCCATCGGATGCACTTTATTACGTTGGGTTGCCTAAAGACGCAGAGCGATCGCACAGATACGAACTCATTTGGGAATTTCTCAACGCCAACGACGGCCACAATCCCAAGGTACCGGATATCGACCAGATCGTGCCACTGCCGCCCGCAAAGCTGCCGCCCTGGGACGGCACATTCCAGTGGCAGAAGGAACAGGACGCCGCACCGCCACCGCAGAAACCCGACGACCCACTGGTCGAGCGGCTTGCCCGCGAGAAAAACCTCGACCCGGCGACGGGACTTCCTCTTGCACCCGACAAACGCGCGAAGGCTGAGCGCTTACCGCTGGGTACGACGGTGCGCGCTGGCGAAGTCTGTCCGCAGGATGGCTACTGGTCCGTATGGCCGTTCAATGCCTACCGCGCCGACGCGACGCGACGGCTCAGCAAGGGCGAGACCATGCCGTATCTTTTCCTGAACGATCCGCGTCCCATTCCGGGCCTTGACGCGCTGCTCGGCATGCGCAGGCGTCCGACCGATAACGAATGGACCCTGAAGGCATACAGCGACGAGGCGTAGGGCTACGGAGGAAAGCCGTACTGCCAACCACGCTGCTGTGTCTGAGACGACACACCGATACGCGATCAAACGGAGACCACCCGCAAGACGACGCAGCGCAAAACGAAGATCGCCATGCGAATCGCACACACTGGATGCAGGCGCGCTCACCATTTCGCTCGAGCGCGCCTGGGCAGGCGACGGTACTGCCGACGCTCAATCAATCACGCATCGGCCACGGTGAAGCGCCGACTCGCCAGCTACAGCGCACCGACGACAGGGTTCGAGTCTTCACTTTCACGCATACTGACGCCCCGCGAAAACAAAGACCCCCCGTCCCACGCAGCCCCGCAATCGCCGACCTAAGTATCCGCAAAGTCAATCCCGGTCAACACACCCAGATGAGCGACGGTAGTGAAATGCGACTCATGCTTCGTATCGATGTTCAACTCACGCACGTTACCGCCCAGATCGGTCACAAACGCGCGGCGCCCCTGTAAGTCCAGCGACACACCAATGCCTTCGTGCAGCTCGCGCGCCAGCACCTCACGACCCACCAGTCCGGACGGCGTGATTCTGGCGCGATTCAGCGTATTGCCGTCGTGCGCATCGTCGCCACGATCCGTCCAGTAAAGCATGCTGTGGCGGTGATCGATATCGAGGTCGATCGGCTCGGGCAGGTCGGCCAGCATACATTCGACATCCGGGCGCTGATCGGCCGTCGCACCCGGCGGCAGTTCAATGCCCGCCCTGAAGATACGGCCTTCCCCGGCATCCGGCGGTCCCTTTTGCGTCCAGTAGACATGTCCGTTGGCCTTATCCAGCACAATGCCTACGCAATGACGGGTCGCGTCGCCCGTATCCTGCGGAAAATTCCCGGTGCGCACGAGTTCGGTCACCTCCGTCCCATCCAGCCGCGCGCGCATGACTCGCATGCCTTCGCGATCGCACCAGTACAGGTGACCGCCTTCCTTGTCCAGCACGAGTTCCTTCGGCGTTCCTGCCTTACCGGAAGGTACCAGCACACGATGCCCGCTACCGTCGAGCTTCGCGCTTTCGATCGTGCCGTCGTTCGGCGGAACCGCGCCGGAAGGCGGGTCGCCGTCGACCAGATGGATGCCCGTTCCCATGTTGGTCCAGTAAACCATCTGATTTTCAGCATCGACCTTGATGCCGTCCGGCGTGCGCGTCAGGTTCGCGATCACCACCTCGTGCGAACCGTCCGGTGACAGTTCGATGATCGCCGGTGGACGTGCCTGTAACACATACAGCGTACCGCCATTGTTCGTAGCCACAGTGAGTACCCTCCATTTGGTCACACCGACCGCCGCCGTATTGGCGGAGTCGATGCTCAGACTCGGCCGCTGCTGAACTGTTCCTGAGAAACTCGACGCACCCGACCACACCTCCCCGGCATTCGGAATGCTTACTGGAAGCAAGTGCGAGAAATTCCGTGCACCTCCGTGCTCAGCGTGCGAGCAGCGCCTTTGCGAGCCGGCCCAGGCGTCGGACGCCGTCCTCGATGCGTTCGTTCCACACGTGCCCGGCGCTCAGTCTCAGGCAATTGCGAAAACGCCGGCTCGCGGAGAAGACGTCGCCGGGTGCGAAGCAAATGCCTTGCTCAAGCGCTTTCTCGAAGAGTTGACGTGAATCGAAGCCTCGTGGCAATTCGAGCCAGAGCATAAAGCCCCCCGCGGGCCGGCTCACTTTCGTGTCGGCCGGGAAGCTCGCCTCGATCGTACGCGTCATGCGCGCGAGGTTCTGTTCGAAGATGCGGCGGATACGGCGCAAGTGGGTGTCGTAGGCGCCGCTTTCCAGGAAGTCCGCGAGCGCGATTTGAGGCAGCGCCGGGCCGCAGAGCGTGAACGCGAGCTTATGCTCCATCAACTGTTGCGCATAGGCGCCCGCCGCGATCCAGCCGATTCGGTATCCAGGCGCAAGACTTTTCGAAAACGAACTGCAGTAGATCGTATGGGCGCCGCCTTCGAGCGCGATAAACGGCTTCGGCCGCTCACGCGCGAAGTAGATGTCGCCGTAGACGTCGTCTTCGATCAGTGGCACGGCATGCTGCGCGAGTACCGCGAGAAGTGCCCGTTTGTCGGCCTCGGCCATGGTGGAGCCGAGCGGATTGTTGAAACTCGACGACAGCACGCAGGCTGCCACGGGTTCCGCATCGAGCAGGTGCGCCAGTGCGTCGACGTCGATGCCGCGCGTCGGGTGGGTCGGCAACTCGAATGCCTTCAGACCCAGTACTTCGATCGTATGAAGAAGTCCAAAGTAAGTGGGCGATTCAATCGCGATCGTATCGCCGCGCCGCGCGACCGTGGTGAGCGCGAGGGTCAGCGCCTCGGTGCAGCCGGCCGTGACGAGCACGTTGTCGGGCGATAGCGCATGACCGACGCGCATCGCACGCTTCGCGATCTCGCGGCGTAAGCGCGGTTGGCCGTGCGGTGGGCAATAGCCGCTGTACTGCGCGCCTTGTTGACGCGCGGCACGCGCGAGCGCGAGGTCGAGCCGCTTCGTCTGCAGCAGCGCCGAGTCGGGGAACGCGCAGCCGAGCGGCACGAGCGCGGGGTTCGACGCATGCTCGAGCAGCGTCGCTACGACCCCGCTGACCGAGACAGCCGACGCTTTCATCCGCGCCCGGGAGGGGGACGGCAACGCGAGTGTGCTGTGGCGCGAGGCCGCGACGTAAAAGCCCGACTGCGGCCGCGCGATCAGGATGCCGCGATCTTCGAGCAGACGGTACGCCTGCAAAGCGGTGGCAATACTGATTCGGTGCTGCTCGCTGACCGCGCGCACGGACGGCAGCCGCACGCCCGGTGCGAGCGCGCCATTGTCGATCATGCCGACGATGAGTTCGGCCAACTGCTCGTAACGGTATGAAGTGTGCGTGTCCATCAAAGCATCGTGACGGTGGATGCACGATTATCGATCCGGCATGCGCGGCTCGCCAAGCGAAATTGTGATGGTCGATCCGGTGGGAAATTGTGACTGTTATGGTCGGCTTGCGAGCGCTACGATGCATGGGTTCCGATTCCATCCGTCAGCACACCGCTACCCGCAGCGGATGACTCAAACGGATCGCCCATCGAAGCATTCACAGTCAAGACGAGGCCAAGGCATGAACGCTTTTCAGCAGAGTGTCGACGAAGCACGACGGTCAGGCTCCGGCAGCGAAAATACGCGGGCGTGGCATGGTCGCTTTCCCTACAATGAGATCATTTCACTGCTCGACGTGGATCGGCCATTCAATCTGGCGGAGAGCACGTCGCAAGACCTGACGGTTGGCGAACTGCTGGACCTTCCGGGTCTTGAGCGTATCCGCGATCTGAAGCTTGGTTATGGCAAATCGGCGGGCGCGGGAGCGCTTCGCGAGGCCATTGCGGAGGTCTGCAAAGTCCCCGCGGAGCAGATCGTCACGACGCAGGGTGCCGCGCTCGGTCTCTTTCTTCTCGCATTCGAAGTCTGCCGACCCGGCGACGAGGCTGTCCTCGCGACACCCTGCTTTCCGCCGGGCCGCGACGGTCTGCTTGGCGCCGGCGCCCGCGTCCGCGAGGTCAGATTATCGTTCGACAACGGATATCGACTGGACCTGGATCAGCTTGAGGCGAACCTGACGCCGAACACGAAGCTGGTCAGCATCGCTTCGCCGCAAAATCCTGGCGGCGTTCAGACGTTTCGGGTTGAGATCGAGAAGCTCCTCGGGTTGCTGGAAAAGCGGTCTGCGCAGGCGCTGCTTTTCGTCGACGAGACCTATCGCGAGGCCACCTATGGCGACGCTGCCGTGATCGACAGTTTTGCGGCGCTTGACGCGCGCATCGTCACGGGCGCGTCGGTATCGAAAGCGCTCGGCGCACCGGGCTTGCGCACCGGCTGGCTCACGGTAGCCGACGCGCAGCTGCGAGCGCGGCTGACCGTCGCGAAGATGAACACCGTCATCTCGGGGTCGGTGCTCGATGAAGCGCTCGCCGCCGCGCTGCTGCGCAACCGCGAAGGTGTGCTTGCACCGCGACGCCGGTTGCTAGGCGATGCGATTGAGCAACTGGCGACCTGGTGCAAGCGCGAGCAAAAGCGTGTCGAGTGGGTGCGTCCCGATGCCGGCGCGCTGTGCTGTGTGCGCCTGCGTCGCGACGCATTCGACGATCTCGCCGTGGCGCGCTTCTGGGATCTGTTGCCTCGGTACGAGTTGCAACTGGCGTGTGGAACATGGTTCGGCGAAAGCGATCGCGTCTTTCGTTTGGGCTTTGGTTATTTGCCGGCCGCGCGGTTCGGAGCGGCGTTGGCGGCTCTTTCTTCGGCTCTGGATGCTGCCACCGCATAATGGAACCGGAATTACAGTGTACGTGGCGTGCGGTTTGTCGACGTATGGATGAAATGCGATGTAGCGCGCCAGATGGCCGGAACGTTCACTTCCAGACATATCGGGTAAAAACATGAAAGTAAGCATCGCCTATATCGACGAGCCGCCGTTCTACTGGACTAGCCGTGAGGGTTTCGTGACGGGCTCGGACATCGAACTGGCCGATGTGGTGCTCCGCGCGATCGGTGTGACCTCGATCGAACATCATCTGACCTCGTTCGACGCGTTTCTGCCCGGGGTACGGGACGGCCGCTGGGACATGAACGTGCCGATGTTCGTCACGGCCGAGCGCGCACAACATGTTGCATTCAGCGTGCCGGTCTGGGCGCTGGGCGACGGATTCGTCGTGCACCACGGGAATCCCAAAACACTGACGAGCTACAACGCGGTCGCGCAGCGCAGCGACGCACGGTTGGGGTTGATCACGGGGCAGGTGCAGCTCAACTCCGCGAAGTCGGCGGGCGTGCGCGATAGCCAGTTCGTCATGTTCAAGGATCAGCCCGACGCAGTTGCCGCGCTTCGCGCGGGAACGATCGACGCATTCGCGGGAACGGCAGTGGGAAACCGTGCCGTGGCCAGCGCAAATCGGGAACTGGAAGCGGTTGCGCATGAAACGAGCAGGGAGAAGGGCGTGCCTGTCGGCGCCTTCTCGTTTAACAAAAACAATCCTGCTCTTTTGCAGGCGGTGAATCAGCAGCTCCGCACGTACCTGGGCTCAGCGGACCATCGCGCGCGCATGGCCAGGTACGGCCTGACGAAGGCGGAAATTGACAGCATAGCGGCGGCAAGCGTTTGACGCGTCGGCGGGTGGTGCGTCACCTGCGTGGAGGGCGGGTTGACCCTTTGGACGCGATGTTGTGGAGAGCATTGGATTGTTTGTAGCCGCAGGGAATTCGCATGGGGATTCGATTTTTCGCTGATGACTTTAGCGGGTCATCAGCGATCCATAGGATTTTCTCCGGAAGTCCAAACATTACTCTCCGAACAAAAGGATCCTGGCCAACCATGACAATTCCTTCATCCACAATCCCGCAGCGTCCTTCCGTATCCGCACCGGCACAACCTGTGGCAAACGAACCGGTCGCGACCCGCACCGCCCGTTCGGGCATGGCAACAGGTGGGTCCGCGGAATTGCGAAATTTGCCACCTCGAGCGCCTTCACCTGGGGCTGCCGCTTCGTCCGGCAGCGTGATCCGTTCACGCGGTGCATTGCCGGTGCCCGAACAGACCACCAGGGGCGAGCCAGAAATCAAGGAGATACCGCGAGACGCGCCCCCTGCGAAGCCTGAGAACGTATTGACGCAGCCCACCGCCGCAGTCGTACAAAACGCGGGACGCGCCATCCCCCGATTCACCGTCTCCGAGATCGCGAGCTGGCTGCATTTAAATACAAAGGACGAGCCCCATCTAGACCTGTACGATCTTCAAAAAAGGCTGGATCGAAACCAAACCCGGCCCATCAACACACGCGAACTGGCGCGCCTCGTGAACGAGGCTCGTCCCTCCCTGCTGTATGAACGGAAGGACGGTCATATCCCCAGAACCGAAGAGCTCGTTAAGGAAATCTCGGAAGGGCAGGTTGAGAACTGGCATCGTGCGCTCGGGGTGTCGAGAGACGAAGTCAAGAAGATGGAGCTTGCCGCGAAGAGGTCCGGGTGGTTTATACCAATGAGTAGCACGATCTTTAACCTGTTCAACTATGTAGGCGTTCCGCTGTGGACCAAAGGCTCATCGAGTCCCTGGGACCCGGCGACCGCCAGCATCACGGTGTCAACTGTTCAGCCATTTGCTACCGCACCGTCTCAATCGTTCTTCATCGGAATCATCGATTACCTGAGGCGCTACAACTTGACCGAAGTGCCACTGGATAAAACACACGTTAACAGCAAACGTACACACCCCGAGATCAAGGACCACATTGGCCAGGCCGCGACATCGATGAGTAAACACAGGGAGGCGGTGATGTCGCTCTTCCGCAAGCATGGCCTTGTCGACGGCGACGGCACGATCGACGACAACGAACTTGTTACCAAGCTCTCCGCTATCAACAGTTCGTCGGAGGATTCGAAGGCACTCGTCGACGCGTGCAGACAGTACATGGACGAGACGCTGAACCTATGCATAGGTGTCGACGAATTGCGTGGGCTCGACGCCGCGCACGCACGTCAGATCGAGTCACAGAAAGACCAGGTCGTGTCGCGCATGCTGCGCTCCGCCAGTAGCATTGGGGCTCCATTTTTCAGAGAACCCAACCCGCAGGTGGCACATTCTCCCATTAGCGATATATTCGCCATCAAGATACCGTCTGATAAGGTACTTTACCTGTCGATGGGCATCGCGATGTTTGCAATTGCTATGCAGCACCGTGCCGCAGGATCCGACGAGGTCAACGGCATGAAGCTCGAGCATAAGTTAAACGTATTGATGGCCGACATCTATAAAAATCCGGTGGACGGGTACATCAAACGGCCAATAACGGAGGCTGACATCAGCGAAGAAAAGTGTCGGAACCTGGTCGTGCCTGCGGAAGTCACGGTTGTGCGGCGGGTTGCCGAACGGCTCAAGGCTGCTCAAGACAAGCTCGAGGCAAAGCGTGACGCAGAGCTGAACAAAGCGAAGAGTGCAGCCCGAGCCGATGGCTCACTCCACGCGATGGAACGGGGCGAGACTCGACAGCTCACGGAACAGATCGCCGAGCTGGAGAGCGAAAGGCAGAAACTGGGAAAACTCCAGGTAACCGACTTGCGCGAGGAAACCAAGGCACTGCTGCAATATGCGTTCAACCGTCCATGGTCCTTCGCGTTAGGGGACGGACTGGCAAAAACGATGAAACCCGGTGAGTTTTCCTCGCAGACGATACAGCGAGCGGGTCAGGCATTGACGGGCGTCGTTGCGGGCGGTGCGATGGCGGCTGTGGGCGGACGCATAATTACAGCGAAGCTAGGCGGAACGAACGAGGTGAGTCATACCGTGCAGTTTATCCTCGCCCTGATGAGTGGGATGGTCGGACTTGTTGCCGCGCTGACCCAAGGGATGGTCACTAACATCAAGAATGAGCGTCGCGAGTCCAAAGATCCCCATTCGGTTAAAAGTGGAATTGAACAGTTTGCCAAAGGCGTTGGACTGCCCGTTGTCCTGACATACAACGCTGTTGCCAGGAGAAAAGCGCTGAACGACGCGGAATCTGCTCTCAGGGAGTTTGACCAATTGCATGCGTCGCTTGAACGAGTCTTTAGGGAATTGGACAACGCGGTACTTGAGGACGAAGCGGAAGCGCTGTTAGACGAACCGGAAGCCGAGGTCGCGCCGCAAGCGCATGGTGCAAAGGCCGGTGCATCCACCCAGACTGCGTTATCGGCCAACATGGCCGAAGACCGGTCCGCGTCAAAACCGGCCTAAGCCGGATTGAAACCCGGGAACGGGTTCAAGCGCTGCGCTTGAGCTCGTTTATCCGCCCCGCGACCGGTAGCAACCGCCCGTTACACACGCAGTGCCGGCTGAACCGCGTGCAGCAGCCCGCCGCTATCCAGCATCAAGCCTTGATCCACAAATAAGCGCCGCTCGCCAGATTGTCGAACATCTCGTCCGACGCTTGCAGAATGTTGTCGCGCCAATACATGCCGTGCTCGACATAGTGGTCGACCAGTTCGGCCAGGTAATCGCCGTTCACGTCATCGGCGAACGGCACGCGCACCAGCAGCACGATGCCGCCTGTTTCCGCATCGAGTCCGAGTTGCGCCTGATCCTGTGCGTAGATCGAAAGATTCGCTTCGAGCAGCAATCTGAAGATGCGCAACGTTCTGCCGCTCGTCACAATGCCATATTCGAAACTGAGGTAGATCGCCGCAGCGTCATCCTCGTAGAAATCGAGCGACGCGTCGAAGCCGCCCACCTGCAACTGACCGGCTTCAACGGTTTGCTGCGAGCAGGGTATGTCGAGTACCTGGCAAAGCTCGGTAAACAACGCATCGCGCCGTTCAATGCTCATGAATCACTGGCCCGAAAATAGAAATGCGGAAGAAAGGTCGTGCTGACGCGAACCGCGCCGCTCGCTCCTGCCGGGCAAAGCGCGGTTCGGTGCCGTGGTACATCCGGATAGTGACCGGCCTAACCAGCACGTGTGCAGAAAGGAATCAGCCCTGCGTAAGCGACTTCGCGCCTTTCGGACCGGCTTCCATCACCTGGAAGAGGGCTTGCGCGGCGTTGATGGCGTTCATTGCTTGCATCGCGGCATTCATCTGCGAGATAGCGCTAGTGGTGCTCGCGTCCATACTGCCCGAGTTGATCGCGCCCGTAGTGGCGTTCGAAACGGTCGATGTAACCGAGGTGCCCGCGCTGACTATATTTCCTGCAGCCATAATCCAATCTCCTAATAAATACCCGTCGCCGGGCAAAGCACGTCAACCGAACCATCGGTTGACACCAACCCGTGTGTCGCGATGGCGAGCACATGCGGGTTCGAACCTCACGAGCGGTGCGTTCAGGTTTGCCGCATCCGTTCGCAAATCGCGGCTGCGCTGACCAACCCGTCGTGCACGGCTTTCGCGGTACTGCGCGCGTAGCTGTCAGGCGTTGCCGCCGCTGCGGCAAGCACCGCGTGGGCCGTGTCGCGCAACTGACTGATCGCGGCGGCGACGCGTGGATCATCCGGGTTGACCGCGGCGATCGCGTTGATCTGATCCAGCGTGTTGAACGTTTCGACGGAAATCGCTTCGAACATGTCACTCTCCTTCGCTTCTGGGCTGGACGGTCGTGAACTCTTTGGTGCCGTCCGGCAGTTGTACATACCTTAAATCGCGTGTATCGATCACCGAAGCGACGTCGCGCGCCACTTCCTGCCGGCTCAGATGAAACTGCAGGGTGACCATGCCGTCGCCGTAATCGGTGGCGGCGTCCGACAGCCGGGTCTTGATGCGGGCTGGCTCAGGCACGTGTCCTGTCACGCTGAATTCACCACGGCCCACGTAGCGCACTTGCACCGACGGGTCGCCGGCGGCGGCGCTCAGGTCGTCGGCGATCGCATCGGCCACCGCGAAACGCGAGTCGACCGGCGTGCCTTGCAACGCCGCGAGCGCGGTGCGCGCGGCGAGCGCGTCGCGCGGTGTGGCCAACATGCCCGACACCACCACGCGGCCGTCGCGCTGGCTGACCACCAGGTCGCGTTGCCCGAGGCGGTCGAGCACCGCGCGCACATCGGCGAGCCGCGCCTGCGGCGCGGGATGACGGACGATTGCCGCATCGCTGTGCTGCGTGTTGATCGTGGCCACCACGATGCCCGCTGAAACGAGCACGGCACAGACCGCCGTACCGACTTTCAACGCAAGTTGCCGGCCGTGCCACGCGCCGTTGCGCTGACGTTTCGTCGCGGCTATCGCGGACGCGCTGTGCAGCCTGTCGAGCAGATCCGCGTCGCATGGCCACGTGAGATCAGCAGGGCCCACGCACAGCACGGTGTCGTAGCGACGCACCGGCACCCAGTCCCCGAGCACCTCCGGAAAGCGCCTGGCACGGGCCTCGTCCGCCAGCTCCAGGGTAACGCGGCCATCTTCGTAGCATTCGATGATCAACGAATCGCCCTGCCAATCGAGCAATTGAATATCCGCTTCGATATCCCGACCGATCTTCACTCTACCTGGCGACAAGTCTAGTGTTGCACCGCACTGGCGGCCGGTGAGGATACGAATAATCTTTTTCATGACCGAATTTCCTCTTGCCGCTCACGGCCGCGGCGTTGCCGCGACAACGCATGCGAAATCGCACGCGATCTGCCGATCGACGCCGGCAGACGCGGCCTATGCAGGCTCAGCAGCACAAGCGGCGCCAGCAGATGCAGGCATTGCTGTGCATCACTAAATGAGTCAGGCGCACGAGGGGCCGATTGCGAAGCGCCGCTTGCCTTCACCAGGATCTCGCGTATGCGCGCGAGCGTCGATGCGACTTGCTGCGGCGATGTGCCGCGCACGCGAGCTTGCAAGCAATCGGCGAGCACGCGCGTTGCTTCGTGGATGAGCGGTTTTTCTGTTCTCGTGCGTAGGCTAGCGTCGAGCAGCGCGAGCAACTTCGCCCGTGCCGACGCGATGTCGAGCGTGGCTTGCGGTTGGGCCGCCGCCGCGCTACGGGGCCGACCGGCATTGAACGGCATGCCGGGGCGTGCTTGCGCCCGGCGCTTGCGAGACAGTTCAAGCGCCATCAGCGGCGCCTGGCGCTCGCGCTGTTCCTGCTGCTGTTGCTGCGATCCAGAGCCTTGCTGGCCGCCCGCGCCTTGACCGGCACCGACCCGACTCGCGTGGAGCGCCGCTTCGCCTTCGCTCTGCGCTTCCGCATAGTCCGGTTCCTCGTTCTCGTCGCCGTCGGCGAGCGCATGCGCGCCACGCGCGCGCAAACGCTGCCGCGCAGAACTCTTTTTATTGTTCCGCTGCGGCTTGCCGCGCACGACCTTAAGCAGCTTTTGCAGGTTGCCGGTAGCAACGCGCTGCTCGGCGCTGGCGCCGCGCCGACGCAGCCGATGCTTGCCGCCAGTCGGCTCGGTCGACACAGCCGGAGTGGCGGCTGGGGTTGCCGCTGGCTGAATGGACGGTTGCACCGCCAGTGGGGTGTAAGTGACACCGAGTTTCATTGAAAGATCACCTGAGTGACGGACCGCGCGAATCCCGCGATCACCGAAGCGCCCCACGGCGCGCCGATCAGCACGACGAGCGTGACGACGATCAGCTTCGCGAGCTGCGAGATGCTTGCGTCCTGCAACGAGGTGATCGCTTGCAGGAACGAAACAAGCAGCCCCGACAGCGCAGCGGTCGCGACGACGGGAAGCGACACGATGAGGCACACTTTCAGCGCACCCGTCGTCAACTGCACGATAGTTTCGTAGTCCATGGTCAATCCACCGGTGACGTTATCGATAGGTCGAAATCAGGCCGTGGACCAGCATGGACCAGCCGTCCATCTCGACGAACAGCAACAGCTTGAACGGGATCGCAACGTTGGTCGGCGTGACCTGGGACAGGCCGAGCGCCATCAGCACGTTGGCGACCACGAGGTCGATCACGATGAAAATCAGGTACAGCAGCAAGCCGATCTTGAATGCGGACGTCAGCTCTCCGACCGTGAAGGCGGGCGCCAGCACGATCAGGTCGTTGGGCTTGACCTGAGCCGCGATCGCGGCCGGCCAGATTTCCTTCGCCGAGCGCATGAAAAACGCTTTGTCGCGCTCGCTCGTGTGTTTCAGCAGGAACTGCCGGAACGGCTCGCGCGCCGCATCGAACATCGATGTGACGCCGACCGTGTCGCCGCCTGGATCGCGTGCCGGCGCCGCCGCGGAATACGCTTGCATGCCGACCGGCGCCATCACGAAGCAGGTCACAATCAGTGCGATGCCGTTGGTCACCATCGGTGGCGGCACCTGCTGGGTGCCGAGCGCATTGCGCAACAGCCCCAGCACGATCGAGATCTTGGCGTACGACGTCACCACCATCGCGAAGAACGGCAGCAGGCCGAGCGCGAGCAGCGTGATGAGCAGCGACGCGATGTTGAGTTCGTTATTCATGGGCCTGGGCAATACGCGTGACCTGAACGCCGAGATAGCCTCCCACCGCCACGAGGTGCCCGGTGCCGATGCGCTGTCCGTGTGTGACGAGGTGGACTTCCGCATGGGCGAGCGGCGTCGCCAGCGGCAGGATCGAGCCGGCCTGCAGGGTCGCGAGCTCGGCCAACGGTAATTCCAGCGCGGGCAGTTCGACATGCACCGCAACCTGCATCGCGTTCAATGGGGTGAGAGAATCGGGAGTGGGCAGTTCGTGGTCCATGGCAGCAGGTGAGGTCAGAAGAAGGATTTGCGTGCCGTCGACCGTGACGGCCATGCGATGGCAAGCGGCGCGCGTCGCACCCCACACAAGCGTGGCGTTCAGCGGCGTGGCGATGGTTGGTGTGGCGCACGGTTGCGCGCCGTCCCAGCCGATCAGCACATCGCCGGGTTTGACCGACGCCAGCACGGTCACCGCATAGCGACGGCTGAACAGGCGCAGCGTACCAGGCACACGCAACT
Source organism: Paraburkholderia humisilvae (assembly GCF_902859855.1). Lineage (GTDB taxonomy): Bacteria > Pseudomonadota > Gammaproteobacteria > Burkholderiales > Burkholderiaceae > Paraburkholderia > Paraburkholderia humisilvae. Next base: position 6,569 of record NZ_CADIKH010000080.1, on the reverse strand, counting down.
GCGCGAACGCGGCGGGCAGCGGCGCGCCGGCGGCAAGCGGGCGCAATGCGTCGATGAAATCGCCGCCTGCGTCGTCGACCGCGACAACGATGCGTTCGTCACCGATCTGGACGCGTACCGGCAAGCCGTCGCGTGGCGCTGCGGCGTCCGCGCTGAGCGCGGCGATCCTGGGTTGCGCGATGCCGTATTGACGTAGCGCTTCGAGCAGCGGTTCAAGCCACAGATTGGCAAGTGCAATGCGGCGCTGTTCGTCGGCATCCTCCGCGATGCTTTCGAGGCCCGGGAAACGGTGCAGATCGAAGCAGCAGCACAGATGGCCTGTATCGCTAGTGATCCTGATCGAGCCTGGCCGCAGCGGCGCGGCTGTGTCGCCATGCAATACGTCGACCGGTACGGCATCCCGACTGGCGCTCAGAGCGCACGACAACTGCGCGAGGCGAGCGCTGTAGTGCTGCAGATACGGCGCAAGCGGTTCAAAGGCGGATGATGGGCTCATGTTCTCTGCAAGACGTTTCGGCAAACCACGTCAGTCGGCGATTTCGACTCTCGTGGGTCTGGACGTGCGTCGCGTGAGGCGCTCGGCCAGGTCGTTCGCGTGCAGGCAGAGTAGGCTTGTCGCGCCTGGATCGCGACTTTCGAACCGAACGACTAGGCCCGCGGGCGAAATCTGCAATGTCGCGCGTGTATCGGGCAAAACAGCGGGGTCGAGCTGGAGCGGAATCTCGAACGAGCCGGCGAGCGTATCGTTCTGATCGGCTAGCGCTTCGTCAATCTGGCCGTCGAACGCATGCAGCAGCGCATGTGGATTGCGTGGCTGGACCGCGTCGGCGCGACGGGCGTCCGGTGCAACCGGTGACCGCGTCTCACCGTCGCGGGGTCGCGCGCTGTGACCTGCAGCGTAGCTCGGGGTGCGGCGGCTTACACGCGATGCAAGCGAACGATCGGCATCCCGAACTTCCTGTAACAGTGTGCCGCGGCGCATCCCGTCGGCCGTCATGCCGCGTACGTGCGGCGCGGAGGTGGCGCCGCCGGGGGCCAAACGCGTGTCGCGCGGACTGTCGCCTGTGCCGGAAGCATCGGACAACGCGGCGTCAGGCGTCAGCGGCTCGGTGCCTGGCGCGATGTCTGTGCGCGTGTCCGCGTGCGGGGCTTCGTCCACGCGGGCATTGGCTGTGCGCGCGCGTGTGTCCGGCAGCAGGGCCGGGAGCGTGTCGCTTTGCCGGTTTGCGTTCGAAGGCGCGCCGCTCGCGTGGTTTGCAACGCGAGCGGCGTTCGCTTCAGGCACGTCGCGTCGAGGCGGAGCGGGGTCCGGTTCCTGATTGTGTCGCGCATCCGTCTTATCGTTACCGTACGGGGTTGGCGCGGCATGCGCCCCGGCGTCGTGCGCGGGCAACCAGTGCGGCCGCGTCTGCACGTGCGCGGCGGCGTGCTTCGTCGCAAGCGCGCGTGCGAATCGCGCGGCGAGCGCACCGGATACGTCGTCCGGATGCGGTGCACGGGCCGCATCAACGGCATCCTGTTGCGGCGACGCGACGGGAGAGTGAAATGGGGAAGGGGTGATCATCAGCAGCGCCTCGCACGAAGCAATCAGACAGTGAGGCTGCCGACCAGTTGAAGATCGAGCTGCCCGTTCAGTTCCTGAAACGAATAGACGTGTAGCCAGCCCAACCGCTTTTCGATCAGCCTGCGCACATAACGTCGGATGTCGGCCGCCGTGACGAGCGCGAGGTTCTCGGGCGGGGAGGGCGGCACGAGCTGTTCAAGGCGCGTAAGGATCGCTTCGACGTGGCTCGGCTCCAGCGTGACGAAGTTGCCCGCCGGCGTCGGCTTGATCGACATCCGGATGGTTTGCTCGAGCGTCTGGTCGAGCACGATGGCGGGCAGCGAGTGTGTGCCGCGGCTGGCCCGATGCGCAATCACGCGGCTCAGGTCGCCGCGCACGTACTCGGTCAGCATGATCAGGTCTTTTTCCTTTGGGCCCCAGCCGACCAGGCTCTCAAGGATCGAGCGAACATCGCGGATCGGAATCTGCTCTTCGAGCAGCCGCCGGAACACTTCGGCGATGCGCTGCAGCGGCAACGCCTTCTGCACTTCCGCGACGAGACCCGGATAGTCGGTGCCGACGCGCTCGAGAATCCATTGGGTTTCCTGGATGCCGATAAAGAGCGCCGCCTCCCGGCGCAACAGACGAATCGCGTCGCGTGCGATCAGGCTTTCGCGGTCGGCGGTTTCCGTATTCGACGGGGGGCCGTCTGCGCGTTGCGCCACCGCAGCGGTCACCGATGCCGCGACGTCGATCGCCTCGACCGGAATGTCGTGAATCAGCACTTCGAACCATTCGCCGCTCAACGCGTCGGTCGACCAGAATACGATGCCGGGAAACGGCAGTCCGAGTTCTTCGGCGGCGAGCCGCCGTCCGGATTCGAACGCCTGGTCAAGCCGCTGGCTGTCGAGCGAGCTCGACAATTGCGGTGCGAGGCGCACGGCGAGCGGAACGGCAAAGGGCGGCGGATTCACGAGAATGCTGTTCGCTTCGCTCTTGACCCCTTCGCGCTGCAGTGACGACAGCGTCTGATCAGCGCTCTTGCCCTTGCGCAGCGCGCGGCGCACGAGGTGTCCGCCGCCCATCAGCGCGGCGGCCAGGATCAGGAACAAGGTCGAAGGAAAGCCCGGCACCAGCGCGAAGCCGCATAGCAGCGCGGCGGCGGTGGTCAGCGCGCGCGAGCTGGTGGTGAGCTGCGCCGCGATCTCGGTGCCGAGCGAGCGCGGCTTGTCGTGCTCCTTTGAAACGCGCGTGATCATCACGCCGGCCGCGACCGAGATCAGCAGCGAAGGAATCTGCGACACCATCGCATCGCCGATCGACAGCACCGAAAAGCGGCTGGCCGCTTCGCCGGCGGACATGCCATGGTAGGTCGTACCGATCACAATGCCGGCCGAGATGTTGACGAGCGTGATGACCAGGCCCGCGATCGCGTCGCCCTTGACGAACTTCATTGCGCCGTCCATGCCGCCGTGCAGCTGGCTTTCCAGCGCGAGATGGGCACGCTGCCCGCGCGCCGCCTCCGCGCTCAGGTTGCCGGCGCGCACATCGGCGTCGATGCTCATCTGTTTGCCCGGCATCGCGTCGAGCGTAAAGCGTGCGCCGACCTCGGCGACCCGCTCGGAGCCCTTGGCAATCACGATGAACTGAACGGTCGTGATGATCAGGAAAACCACGACGCCGACCACGAGGTTGCCGCCCACCACGAGTTCGCCGAAGCTCTGGATGATGTGGCCGGCGTCCGCGTGCAGCAGGATCGACTTGGTCGACGCGATGTTCAGCGAGAGCCGGAACAGCGTGGTGAACAGCAGCAGTGACGGAAACGACGACAGGCTGGTCGCATTCGGCATGTACATCGTCGCGGTCAGCAGCAGCACGCTGAGGGTGATGTTGATCGACAGCAGCATGTCGATCAGATACGTCGGCAACGGCAGGATCATCAGCGCGACGATCGCGACGATCAACGCGGCGATGCCGACCTCGCCCGAGTACTCCTGAAGGGGTAATTTCATGACTATCCTTTTACTGTGTGGATGGCTGCGCGCCGAGTTGTGCGACCCATGCGAGGATTTCGGCGACGGCCTCGAATAGCATTTCCGGAATCGCCTGCTCGAGCGGGACCCGATAGAGGGCGCGCGCGAGCGGCGCGTGCGGAATAATCGGTATGCCAGCCGCGCGGGCCGCTTCGCGAATCTCGAACGCGTCGGCGTCGACGCCCTTGGCGATCACGCGCGGCAGTCCGTGCTCTTCGGGCACGTAGCGGATCGCCACCGCGTAGTGCGTCGGATTGACGACCACCGCCTGGGCCTGCGTGACATGCTTCGCCGGCGCCGATTCGACGTTTTCGCGGGCGATCTGCTTGCGCTTGCCCTTGATGTCCGGATCGCCTTCCGATTCCTTGTATTCGCGTTTCACTTCGTCCTTGCTCATCCGCTGCTCGCGCATGAAGAGCCACAACTGGATGCCGAAGTCGGCCGCGCCGAGCACCAGATAGACCAGCCCGGCTACCATCACGAAGCGGCACAGTCCGCGCCATGACACTTCGATCACGTCGTCGATCGGCTGGTAGGCCACGCTGGCCGTGGCGGGCACCAGCAGCAGCACCACCTTGTAGAGAATCGCGCCGAGTACGACCGCCTTGATCATCGTTTTCGCGAGCTCGAGCAGCGAGCGCAGCGAGAACAGCCGCTTGATGCCCGCCGCGGGGTTTACCGCGTTCCCGTTCAACTCGAGCGGCTTGAACGAGATCTGCAGACCCGTCTGCATCGCCAGCGCCGCGAGCGGCAGCAGCAGCGCGGCGATCAGGATCGGCAACAGAATGACGCTCGCCTCGAGCGCAATCGCCTTCAGCGTTTCGGTCAGGTTCAGATCCGGAGACGCCGCGTGCGCGACGTCGAGGCCGATGGTCAGCAATTGCCGGAAGTGGTCGCCAAGCGGGCCGCCCGCGAACGACAGCGCCGCGCTACCGCCCAGCAGCGACGCGGCGGCCGCGAGGTCGGCGCTCTTCGGCACCTTGCCGTCTTTGCGCGCGTCCTTGAGCTTCTTTTCGGTGGGCGATTCGGTTTTTTCGTCGGACATGGCGGTTCCGGGGACGAACTTCGATGGCGGGTGACGCACACCGCGTCGCGCCATAAGGGCACGCACGGTGGGATGCCGCATCGTCGGCGACGCGCGCCACACGGTCGCCGCATCACGCGAAATCCGCGGTCCAGCGCCGAACTGGCGGCGCGCTGTTCGGTTTTGGGCGCGAACCGTTCGCAGCCCCGGATGAAGATCGGTAGGCGAACGGACATCCTTCGCCATCGTTCCGCCCAGCATCCACGGTGAGCCGGGGGAGCGCACAGAACCTACTCTGGAGAAAACGCGTGTTCGATGTGACTTCGTGCCCCGACAAACTGGTATCAGCGCTGATCGAGCTGCTCGTCACCAGCATGAATCGCCGTTACCTCGACGAAGCGGAAAGCCTGCTGGCCGCTTTGCATCAGATGCGGCCCAGATTTCGCGAACTGCATGTGTACGACGTGTGGCTGCTGATGAAGCAGAAGCGCTTTGCCGAGGCGACGCAGATTCTGCGCGAGCTCGAGTCGCAGCCGTTGCAGGCTCCGTTCGGCGCATATGTCGGCGCGCTGCTTGCAATCTGTCTGTTCTCGGTCGGCGATCCGACGTGGCGCGTGTTTGCCAACGAGGTGCTGGCGCGCGACGAGGACGAAGAGTCGGTGAGCCTCGTCAACATTCTGCTCGGCAACCGCAAACGGACCGCCGAGCAACTCAAGCAGTCCCCACCGGACGCGTCCGTGTCAAACGGCGTGTCGCCTTTTTCGACCAACTGCTTCATGCGTGCGTAGGAGCTCCCCATGTCGACCTTCCATACTGTCGTGACGCGGGTGAGCGCCGTGGACCCGCTGAGTGCGTCGGCCAGCGCGAGCGGTGCTGGCGGCGCCGGCGCGCCCGCACCGGCGCCGGTGACGCTGCCGCCGGCTGCCGACCCCGCGCAGTCCGACCGTTTCAGCCAGATGCTCGAATCGGTGCAGGTGCGCAATACGGCCGGCCCGCTCGCGGCGTCCCACCCGTCGGCGGTATCCGAGTTCGTCACCGCGCAGGATCGGGCGTTCGTCGAACTCGGCGGGTCCGTCGATGCGTTCGCGCATAACGTGCCGCATCTGAGCATGCCGGAAATGACGGCGCAGATGGTCGATCTTCAATTCCGCGTCACCCAGGCGATGATCAAGGTGGAAGTCGGCATCGGGTTTGCGCAGGGCGGCAAGGGCGCCGTCCAGAACCTGATGAAGAGCCAGTGATATGACACACCTTTGCATGCGGATGCGCAGGTGGGGCGGCTGGCTTGCGATTCTTGTCGCGGCCTGCCTGCTCGCGGGCTGCGACAAACAGCTTTATTCGCAGCTCAGCGAAGCGGATGCGGACGACATGCTGACCGTCCTGTACGACGCCGGCGTCGAGTCGCAAAAGACCTCGCCGGACGACGGCAAGACGTGGGTTGTCACCGTCCCTGCCGATCAGTTCGGCTACTCGATGCAGTTGCTGCACGAACAGGGTCTGCCGCATAACCGGTATACGAACCTCGGCGACATGTTCAAGAAGGACGGGTTGATCTCCACGCCGACTGAGGAGCGCGTGCGTTTCATCTACGGCGTGTCGCAGCAGTTGTCGGCGATGCTGTCGCGCATCGACGGCGTCGCGTACGCGGACGTGCAGATCGTGCTGCCGAATAACGATCCGCTGTCGAACGTGGTGAAACCGTCGTCGGCGGCGGTATTTATCAAATACCGTCCGAATACCGATGTGCGGTCGCTGTTGCCGAGCATCAAGAATCTTGTCGTGCATAGCGTCGAAGGCCTCGATTACGCGAACGTCACGGTGACCTTCGTGCCGACCGCCACGCCGGTGCCGCCGCGTCCGCGCGGGCATGGGGCCGCGTGGTGGGGGCTCGGCGCGGTGCTCGCGGTGCTGGGCGCGGCGGGCGGCGCCGCTTTCCTGCTGCGCCACCGGTGGCTGCCGCTCCTGCGTG
>NZ_CADIKH010000079.1 GCF_902859855.1 Paraburkholderia humisilvae | reverse complement strand
CAACCGAGAATGGCGGCTGGAAAAACTGGGCTTCATGTCACCCCTCGAAGCCCGTCAGGCACGGATGTTTAAACAGGCCGCCTGAGTCCCAAAACCGTGTCCAAACAATCCAGGCCGATACACTGCCCGGCGAGGCATTGCCAGGTTGACGAAGTGGTCGTGTACCATCGTGTGATGAAGACAACGAAATCGCTTTATCACGGCCACCGAATTCCCGGCGCCCGTCATCAGGGCGCCGTCAACTTGGCGAAGTGGGAAGGGGGGCGCTGGCGGTAGAGCGATCTGTTCAGCAACCGGAAGACGGATTTTCGGTTGGATCAGCTAATTCTCGCCAGACGACGAATAGCGCGGCGAGTTGCTTGCAACAGAGTGAGGCACACGACAGGCGTCGCTTGAGCGCGAAGTACTGACGGAGCGGACCGAAATTCGACAGGAACGCCTGCGTACGACCCAAGTTGCGAAAGCGCCGCTCACGTTCCTGGTGGGCTGATGATTTTTCTCCATGCGGTTTTTGATTCTGGCAGCAGACCTGGCGAAGACGTGCTTCACGTTGACCAGATCAGGGATCTCGGCTTTCGCTGCTGGATAGCTGCGCGACTGGTCTGTGATGATTCTGCGCGGCCCGTCGGGGCACGAGGCGGGCATGCGTTTGAAGAAACGCTTCGCGGCGGCCTTATCACGCTGCTTCTACAGCAGGATATCAGGTTCGGCACCATGCTGATCGACGGAGCGCCACAGCACATAAGGCTCGCCGGTCACGTTGACGAAGTTATGGCGTAACATAGTTCATAAGACGCCAATCTCGCTCCAGAATCTACGGAAAATTCGATGCCCCAGCCCTTGTGCCATCCGTATGCATCGATGCGCTGGCAACGGCCAGTACTCCCCTGTTTCGGCGTCCTTGCGAGTCGCGTGGATGAACCGGGATCCAGCCCTGTTGTCGCATGCACGCGCCGATCGCGGTGAGCAATGATGCCTGACCATGCTGACCAACGACAAAACATGTCGTCTCGCCAATGACGCCCTGTTTGAGTAGGTAATGAAAAATTGCCCGGGCCAAAGCGGGGTGAACTCCCGCCGGGCGGCTGGATTTGTTGGTGGCAGCTGTCAGCACCGCGTTTTCATGCAGGTCTAACTTATTCTGACCCTTGCTGAAGCCAAGAGACGGTTGGAATATCCCCGCTGTGATGCCATCGTTGAGAAGCCGCACCATTTCCTCGGTGCGGTTGGCCCTCTCGCACGCCGAAATGGCGGCGTTATAGGTGATGGCGTTGGGGAATACGCCGATGATGACGCCATATTGACACAGATGTGCGAACAGCTGCAGTGCGTCATCCGGACGATTGGCTTTCTCGCATGCCGAGATGGCCGCGGAATAGGTAATGGTGTTCGGGAAAACGCCCCGTGCCGGGCCGTACTGCTGCAGGTGCGCGAACAGCGCAAGCGCATCGTCCGCGCGCGCGGCCTTCTCGCAAGCAGAGATGGCAGCCGAATAGGTAATGGTGTTCGGGAAAATGCCCTGCGCCACACCATGCCGCTGAAGATGTGCGAACAGCGCGAGCGCGTCGTCTGCGCGAGCGGCCTTCTCGCAGGCCGAGATCGCCGCATTGTAGGTGATTGTGTCGGGTAAGACGCAACGAGCCCGTCCGTGCTGCTCCAGGTGTGCGAACAGCGCGAGCGCGTCATCCGCGCGGGCAGCCTTCTCGCAGGCCGAGATGGCGGCGTTGTAGGTGATTGTGTCGGGAAAAACACCTCGAGCAGGGCCGTGCTGCTCGATATGTGCGAACAGTCCTAACGCGTCCGACACGCGCCCGGCCTTCCCGCACGCCGAGATGGCAGCATTATAGGTGATGGTGTTGTGGAAGACGCCACGGGCCGGGCCGTGCTGTTCAAGATGCGTAAAGAGCGCGAGCGCGTCATCCACGCGCGCGGCCTTCCCGCACGCCGAGATAGCTGCCCCGTACGTGATGGTGTCAGGGAACACGCCGCGAGCCGGGCCATGCTGCTGGAGATGCGCGAACAGCGCGAGCGCGTCGTCCGCGCGCGCGACTTTTTCGCAAGCCGAGATGACAGCGTTGTAGGTGATGGTATTCGGGAAGACACCGTACGCCGGGCCGATTTGCTCCAGCTGCGCAAACAGCGCGAGCGCCTCGTCACTGCGTGCTGCCTTCTCACACGACCAGATGGCTGCCGAGTAGTTGATTGTGTCGGGGAAGACTGTTTGCCCCGTCCTCGGATGGCGGCACCGCTGCAGCGCCTCCAGACACGCTCTGGCGCCCACATGGTCAGCTCCGAGCTTTTTTATACAAGCCGTTGTCACCCGCAGCACATCATTGACGCCGACTTCTCCGCGATTGAACCGACCGATGATGACATCATTGGCTGCTGCGCCGGAATGCCTCATGGATGTGCCGGGCTTGTCCCCGGACGGAATGTGCGCGTGCGACACCATGCTCTTCTCCCACGCATGCCTCGGAAGCACCACAAGCATCGGGTCCGCCCGAGAGGTCGCCGTCACCGGGCGCGACGACAAAGCGGCATCAGCGGAGGCCTGAACCGGCGATGTATGCGCGGAGGGCCCAGATACCGCGTTATGAGTCGAAGAGGGAGCTGGCGCCATTGTGTCGAGTGGGTTAATGATAGAAATAACGGTCAGCATGGCACAGCCACCCGCTCGCACCGCGAGCACGCCGCAACGCTGCGCACCATTCCGAAATCCACATGAACTACGGTTAAAATCCCACATTGGGCTCTTCAAACTTGCCGATCCAAGTGCATCGTCGCACTAGGTAATATCTGCTAGCCTGCGCAACTGCGCTCAAGCGCCCGTCATTGTGGCGACTCCCCACCCGCTTGACTATATCCACCGAACTGATCGCGTCCGCTGCCCCACGCCAGCCAACCTCGCCCGTCGGCTGTGGGTCTCAGGCGTCTGTGCCTGGCGCATTTGCACTGCGCCACACGCCGTTTCACGAAAGACACTATCCCCGAAGACCCCGGCACGATCAGGTCGCTCAACAGGTGGTCGGGGCCGACCACCAACGAGGCTCGCGCCAACACAGTTCCTATCCACCATGCGGCGACAACCAGGTCCCCTGTTCGAACATCTCCTGGCGTGATGAGCATGAATGCCGACCCATCCACGCTGCCGCATTGCCGCGTCGATCGCAACGCGCAATGATCCATGACTGTGCTGGCCAACCACGAACCGAGTCTTACGATTAACGATGCCTTGTCTTAGCAGGCGGTCAAAAGCCGCATGGGCTATTGCCAGGTGCACCCCCGCCGGGGCGCGCAGAATCAATAGCACGTTTGATGATCGCGTTCTCATGCAGGTCCAACATGTTTTTCCCAGCACTAAAGCCGAGCGTTGGACGGAATATTCCCGCCGCAATGCGGTGATCGAGAAGCCGGTTAATGTCGTCCGGTCGGTTAGCCTTCTCGCATATCGAGATGACCACGTTATATCTAATGGCGCACACCCGGACCGCCTTTTCGCACGCTGAAATGGCCACATCGTAGGCAATGGTGTCGGGATCCGGGCCGTACCGCTGCAGACGTACGAACAGCGCGAGTGCGTCGTCCGCGCGCGGCCTTCGCGCACGTCGCGATGATAGCGTTGTAGGTGATGGTATTCGCGAAAACACCGTGCGCCGAACCGCGCTGCTCGAACTGCGCGACCAGCGCAAGCGCCTTGTCAGCGCGGGCAGCCTTCTCGCAAGCCGAGATGGCTGCGGTGTAGATGATAGTGTTCGGAGAGATCGGTTCATTCGTTCGCGGATCCCGATACTTCTGCAGCGCCTTCAGGCGGGCCCTGGCGCCCTTATAATCATCCCCGAGGTCCCTTATGCAAGCGGTCGTCATCCGCAACACGTCATCGGCACCAATTTTGCCCCGGTTGAACCTCCGGATGACAGATTCGTTCGCCGCTGCGCGGGTGTGGTACTAACAGCGACAGTGTCGCCCCCTAGCGCGACACTTGAGAGTGATACGAGATGTGTCCGACCCTCGTGCCCATTCAAACTCTGCAGCATCGAGGACATTCAAGAGCCCGCAGGCATCAGGCTAGAGGAATTGACAGGGTCAACAACAGGTGGGATAGAAATCGTGGCAACGGGCGGCCGAGACACGGTCTCACGTGTCGTGGAGACAGGCATTGTATTGAGGCGTCGGAGTCAGTTCAATCTATCGCGTACCGCGACACCCAAAGCGCGTCACACGATCCCGTGCGACATTGCTCTCGCTCGCACAATTCAGGATAACTACAGGTACAATTTCGCTTCAATACTGAGGCATTCCCCACATGGCCTTCTTACCTACGTTCGCACAGTGCCTCAGCAGGATTAGGCGAACGGTGCGCCCAAGTATCGCCTTGCGTGATGCTGGATCTGATCATTCAAGCCAGATTCTGGAAGGCAATGTCGCGTGACGCACACTCAGCGAGTGGCCCATAACGCCAGCCCCTTCTTGCGAACGTCCTCCATCGAACTGCCAAACCTCTTGGCCGCATCACCCGTTGTGCCCGCGGATAGATGTTGCTCCGCGATTGTCCCCAGCACTTTTGCCACGATACTCGCGGACGGCCTGTCATTGCTCGCTGTATGGAGCACCTCGTCAACGAGATTCATCAAATCATCAACGATCGTGCTGCGCCTATTCCCGAAGAACATCTCCGATGGCACAAGCAAACTCTCAGCAGATGGGGCTCTCATCCCTATAATCCACCCCGGTTCGTCGAACGCAGACAATACCTCATCCCGAAAACGCGGCCCACTTGGTTTCTCGTCACCTGGAACAATGCTTCGGTAGTCTTGCGAGGTTCTAAATCTGGCGAGCCCATGTAACAGGACATCTGCGGCCGCAGAAACATCCGCTTTACTAGCATCTGCATTCAATGATGCCCGCATGATTTCCGGCTCCATATAGCGTGGTGTTCCCGCAAAACCCGCGCCCTCGGCCTCCCCACACGCATTGCTCTGGAGCCCGACGTTAATCATCTTCAGGATGCCGTGCCGGTTGAGGATCAGATTTTCGGGCCTGATGTCTCCGTGCGCTCTTCCGTACATTTCAAGATGGGAGAGACCATCGAAAAGATCGCGGCCAAATTTCAAGATCGATCTCACCTGCGCTTGCTCACTCGCGAGGTGTTGCTTCGCTTCAACCCTCATGCGCTCAAACACCTTGCCAAGCGTATTGCCTTCCACAAGCTCCATGGCGAGACACTCTTTGGCACCGATTTTTTTAACACCGAGGAAAAGCGGCAAAGCCGGATGCGCAGGAACTGTACAATAAAACTCGAGTGCCCGACGCAGTGCAGCCTTATCTCCGAAACTCATCGCTGCGTACCTGAATCTACCCGATGTTTTTACCTCGTACAGGGTTCGCTGCGCACCCGCCTTCAGTATCCTGAGGCTCTCGATGGGTCGATCCAGCAACGATCCAATGCGAGCCGGAGCACGCACACCCGTGCCTCGCAAAGGACGCGCGGACAGCCCCGCAAGCGGACCAGCGCAGCTACGTGCCGGACTGGTTTGCGCAGAGCCCGCCTCCAGCGGAGCAACGTTCGCGGTCTTTACCGCAACGGGAACATCTCTCACGTGGTTCAACACGTTCATACAGCCCCCCCAATCGAACCGCAGACAACGCCAACGTACGATTGACGCAATTTTGACAAAACGTAGCATACGACGCTGTCGTCATAAGTGACATCCACAAGCGAAAAACATCCCGAAAGCGCGAAACCGATCTTCGATAGTCGAGACAGCATCTTCTCGTGGGTTTCTAGTGCCTGTGTCGATGGCGGGCGTGAAGATTAGCCGGCAACTGAACGTGATTCCGGAGCGGATTTGGAGCACCAACATAAGCGCGTCAAGTATGCATGGCCCTGCTATAACCCGGACATCCACGTCACGCGGCCGCCACCGCACGTGTTGCGCGAGGGGTGCTTAGCGAACCGGCACTCCCGACAAGTGTCAGTTCGGCATGCCGCTGTATCGGCGGACGGGTCTGCTGCCGCGATTTCTTAAAGATACCTCATCGACCACGCTGCCTGCCGGCAAGGTGCACGTCGACCTGGCGGCGCAGACCGTAATCGTGCACGACATAGTACATGTCGGATACCTTCACAATCGCGCCCCTTCTATACGCTATCGCCTGCCATGATTGCCTCCAAGGTGTTGGGCGCATCTGGAGCAACTCACTGCTTCCCCGGGGAAACGAATGCATCGTGCTATTCGCGCACCGTAAATGCTTGACCCTCGAACGGCATCGGCCCGCCGTGGCGGCAAAAAACTTGCCCCAATCGGAATCGGCACCGCTGATGAACGCCCGCACGCGGGGCAGACACGTTGTGGGCTGTACGGACATGTTCGGGAGGAACTAAGTTGAGTAACTTGCGCGTGTCACGCGCGCCTTCATGCCGCTACAGACGGTTTCGCGAATCAGAACTTCGCTCAACTGCGAAAAGATCAAATTCATAATATAAAATCGATTATCGATCTAAAATCTCGACGAGTGGTTATTTATTCCGAGACAGAATTGATCGCGCGTGAGTCCTAGGCGAATGGGGAAAGTTAGTCATGGCTAGTTCAGCCTTTTTTGCAAACTGCTCGTCCGTTACAAAAATCCAGAATGCAGGGTCGCCCGCCACAAACCATTTGCCGTCGCCATTATCGCCCCCCCACAAAGCGATGATTAATGACAATATCATTTGCGGATAAGTTATTTTTCTTTTTCAGATTTTCGGCTGCGCAATTACGGACATACCGGGATTGTTGCGCAGGATCCCAGGCAGTTTCAGCGCCTCGCCGCCTACAGTAAGGCAACTGAAACCTTTCTTTCCGACGTCATGACCTCCTCTACCCGCATAAACCTCAATTCCGGTCAGTCTAACCTTGAAAAGCTACCACCCGAGTTCTTGCAAACAATTAGCTCGAAGTTGTCCTCCCCCAAGGACAGAATTGCATTGGCCAATGCGAGTAAAACTTTGCAACGGCAGCTTGCCTCAGAAAAGAGCGCAGCCATGAGGACTCTGGCAGATCTCAAGGCCCACGATATCCATAGGAGCCCGACTTTTAAGGCTGTGGTCACCGATAAGAATACGGCTTTCGCAAAAATTATGGAAGAGGCGGATAAACGTGATGTTTCGCCCCTGAACAGCCCGAAACTCGGCTATAGAGCTGATATCCAGCAGCAACAGCGAAACGAAATCTTTATCAACGAGTTGACACAGCACTATCCTGATTTGTCGATTGGCATTCTTAAATTTGCAGATGGAGCAGGCGCCCTGATGATCGCCAACAGGAGCGTCAAGCCTGACCGCCCAGCGACTCTTTATGTCACTGCAGCGGATGCGAGCCAGACTATCCGGTCCAGCGACATTTTCAAGAACCAAGTTCCGGTGTCAGCTACCTTGCCCGAAGGGCACAAGATAGGTAATCACAATAATGCGCATACAAAGTTTAATGTCGCTATTGCGAATGGATGTCACGGTAAGGGCGCACAGTATGAAAGTGATCAGGGGATTCCGGAACAAGCTCTCAATGTCCGGGGATATCACGAAAAGCACTTCAAGACTACGGTCCACGGAGCGGCTACGGCACTCACGCGAAAAGGTGCCGATATCAAGGAGCCCGCCATCTTTACGATGCCAATGCCAGGACAGAGTATTCTTCTGTCTCAGGCGATCAAAACTATTGCTAGTAAATTCCCCGTGAAACACGTCGTGGTTCATGCGGACAGGGGCCCTGACGAGCGCCAGATAAAGGAGCTCAACAAGAAACGAGAGATTCCTGGAGCGCGTGGGTTTGGAGCCATCCTTGGTACGATCGCGGGCGGGATTGCGATAAGCCCACTTGCTGTCACCAGTCAAAACAATTCTCCAGACTCCGACTACTCGAAGGCCGATGCCATGGTCCGCTATGCGGAAGCGGGAAGGATAGCAGGCAAGCAATTATTCTCGCGATCCGTAAAGTATGACGCTCCTGCAAGAGATCCACTGTTCAGCCAATCATAAGCGGTCGTGATGCCTATCCTTTCTGGCAGTTCCGGGAATCGTCGTCCGACGGGCCACGTGGCGACACGCTAAGGCAGCGCCCCGGCGGCTTGAAGCGTTGTCGCTCGCCCGAATCCCCACTTCAGGATAGTCCGCGAGACGAATTCCGGACGTTTGTCAGAGCGCAGCTAACGAGGCGCGCCATGAACACTGACCAGTTGGGACAGGACTTCGATCACGCGCGCGGCGCGAATCGATCCGGCCCACGTCAATCGCCCGGCATTCACACGTGTAGTCATCGATCACCGGCAGACACTTCAACTGCTGGCCGTTGGCGCACACATCGAATACGAACTCATACGCCCAGACGGGCCGTATGCCGCCATCGCCGGCTCGGCCGCTTGCTTGGACCTACAGGCCAGCAGGACGCCACAGAGACCATGCGGCCATGCCTTGTCAGCGCTCACCGGATGAGAAGCTTGTCGCTCCAGAAAGATCTCAATGCGACGGCAACCATAAGGTGGATATTGCACCGACAGGATACTCATTGCTGCAGGCACCGGCGCGTCCCGCACCGCAAGCGTTAATTCGTAATGCAACGACGCTCTGAAGGGCCCCGGGCTTTCAGGTACGCGACCTGCTTGGCGTCGGGCAGGCGCGCTCGCCACATTTTTCGCGTTGACCTCTTTCATCACGTCCAGCTCGCGATCGCGCTCGGCCGGCATCTTCTTTAGCCGCGCTTTCTCCTGATCGAGCTGCTCGAGCTGCTTGAACCGCTTCACGCCGGCGGCCTCGGGCCCAGCCGAAATGCTGTCGCCAGTTGTAAATGCCTTGCTCGCTGATCCGGTGCTTGTTCGCGACCTCACCAACCGGTGCCTTGTCCGGCTCGCGCAGGAGGTGACCATCTGTTCCTCGGTAAACCGGCTCTTCTTCATGACGTCCTTTTCTCCGTTGGAGGCCATTCTCTCAAGTTTCAACTGGTCCGAAAATTGCGGGGCAGGTCAGGGGCGCTCCCCATTACGGCCGCACCGTTTCGCGCTTCGCGTGTGGGTGCCCCTCAAGGCTCGCTACGTACATCATATCGGTCATGAGTGTATTCATGCCGCCGCCGCTCGGTTGAGAATGGAACGGGTGGGAGTGTGAAAACAAAATACTTCTAAAAACCACGCAATTGGAATCACCTCCGATTGCATAACAGATGTCTGTTGCGCCGGATGGCGTGAGTGAGCACGATATGGGAATTTTGGACAAGATCAGAAATAGCTTTTTGCCGCACTCCAGTGATGCAGTTCCTAGCCCCCCCGCGCGCCCTGCACGCGGCGGTAGCACACAAAGCGTTACCCCTTCATCGACGCTGGCTCCGCTTCGCGAACCAGTTGGCACGCTAGGTAAAGCAGACTTTCGAAATCCGAACCGGGAAGATTCGAACATCGAGGCAAGTCGCGACACTTCGTCAACTGCATTTGGAGTTTCGTGGCTGCATAACAACCCCAATATCCAGCTACGGTTCACTTCTGGGAAAAAGGACCAAGAAAACCTTGAGGCGTTGCAAACTACGCTTGCCCGAATCGGGGACACGCAAATCGGACGCGATCTGTTTTCTGCGATCGATGAAGCAACTCGCAGGAAAGGCACCAGATTGACTATCGCGAGCAGTCCACTCGAACTGGTTCTCGCCTCGGGGGGGAACGGAGTAGAACCTCACGACAGCGTGCGCAAGAGCAATGGCGCGGGGTCAAGCGCAACACTATATGCTAATCTCGCAAGCTTATATGATCTTCGGCAAGGGCCTGAAGCCGAGGCGACCCTTTTCCATGAACTGGTCCATGCCCTTCATGCCCTGGATGGCCAGATGATCCGTAGAGAGGGCCATCCCAAACTCCTTGAAGAAGCCCGGACGGTTGGATTGGGCATGTTTGCAAAGGAGCGCTTTTCGGAAAACGCGTATCGCAAGGAACGGGGTCTCCAGCGGGCAACCACCTATCCCGGTCATTCCAAGGCTGATTACGCGAGCGTGGTCGACGATAACCTGAACATCGTTTGGGGGAAGAGCAAAGACGCGATATACAACCAGCATGGTAATACGGCGGGTTTCAAGGGACCAACGCTGAAACAGCCGCTTCTGCCTCGAAACATTTCGGCTCATTATAACGCCGAGCTCGACGCTCAAGAGCGTGCGAAGCCAAGTCCGACAGCCCGTAACACCTCCACTAGGCTTCATCAGGCTGCCAGCCGGTTGGTTGACCAAATTGCAGTCATCCTGCAGACGCCCGTGGACGTCAGAGAGCAGATCCGAACGCAGATCAACGACCGACTGACTAGCGGGATCTCGGAAGCCAGAGTGCTTGAGGCGGTCGTGGAGCAGTTTGCTAGGAGTGGGCAACTGTCTCAGGCGGACAGCCAGGCGATCATGAAATTGTTCCACGAGGCAAGGGACAAAGCAGGTTAAAGGAAGGTCTGCACAACTCGCTTTGGGAGTGTTACCTTTCACACGGTGTGCTCCCTTGGTGTCCTGAACCTTGTTGGCGAGTCGGTCGCTTGAAATTTTTGAGCGCGCTAGAGTGCTGCGGCGAAACATACGACCATCATCTGCATCGATGTTTCAAGCTTTGCGCAGAGCTCTACGCGCCATCCATAAATTACCCAAAGCAAACAGTGTGGTGATCTGGGCAGCGTTCTTCATCAAACCCCGATGGCCGGTCTTCGTGTAACCGAACTGTCGCTTGAGAATGCGAAACGGGTGTTCGACCCTGGGCCGAATCCCCATCTTCGGACGTTCGATCTGATCGAAGGTCACATCCAGCGAATCGCTCAGATCCAATTTCTGCGCTTCGCCGATCTCATTGCAACATGCCAACGAACTGGGTCAGTCTCACAACGCTTTTCGATACCCTGATTCCCGGCATCAACGTACACATCAGTTTCTTCGCCGTGCAGCAACGCCTTGCAACAGTGATGTCGTGAACATCGGCCGCCGTTCCTATGCCCATATGGACCAGGCCCGAGTCGTCGTCCGCGCCAACATGCATTTTCATTCCGATGTACCAGTTGCCGCCTTTCTGCGTCGATTGCGCTTCTGGATCAAGCGTCCCGGAACCATGCCTTGTCGTCTCCGTCACGTTTATGATGGACGGTTGCGGGCACTGGTGACGGGACCGCCATGGCGCACGCTGGCCAGCGGTCACTCCATTACCCTGGTATGAGGCCAACGCGGACGTAAGCCGTTTCGCCTAGCACGTCTGGCAGACTCGTGCCATGAACCTGCCGGTCGATCCAGCAACGCTCAGCCCCGACCCGCTTCGCGCACTAGTCGCGCAACCGGCCGTCCAACTCGCAGACAGGGAGCGCGAAGTCGGTGAGACGGAACAGGAACTGCGGTATCGGCAGCCCAGGAGCGACCAGCTCACGGATGAGCTCTCAATCATCAAACGGCAACAGGTCATGGATGCCCTGCATACGTGGATCGCAGCCGCGCCTGGTTCCAGAGGGTTCAGGATTGTGGCATATCCGCGGGGTTGAGCTGCTGCAGACTTGTGTGTAATGGAATGCGTTCGACGACCCAGCGAAATTCACCCTGACCGCTACCGTCTTCACTGCGGCGCTTCGCGCTTCGCGCTGGCGCAGTTGGTGACGCGGAAATCGAAATCGTAGCCGCGATCGACATAGAGAGAGCCCAAGGCGTTCGACGCGGACGACCAGCACCCCACGAATCGGTGGGATCGCGACGACGAGCCGCGACAATTGCGTGACGTCGTGAGCATTCGCGCCTGCGCGAATCGCACCGACCGGCGACCCCTGGCATCTACGAGGACGCGGTGCTTCGAAACAGGGCGTGCACGATCCGTGGCGTTCGGGTCAACTTCTCGCCCACCCCAACGGCGCGTACCAGTGAAGAATCGCCGGTGGCACGCGAGAAGTCGAACTGGTGTGGCTCGCGTAGTTTCGCAAGCAGGAGTTCGTGCGGACGGTCCCATACGCTGACCGCCTGCCACTTGCGCAGTCATCGCCAACAAGTTGGTCCTGAGTCCAACCGCGATCGTGTCGGCGGGTGGTTCCAATGTATCCTGCGTTCATAATGAACAGAATGAGATTGAGCGCCGCACCGTCCCACACATGCGGTAGAGAAGATTAGCTCTTTCCCCGCGTTTCGATTGCTGCGTTAATGGTTCAATCAGCGCCCACAAGTCATCGTCAATGATGAGCTATTCTATTTCCTACCTTCCATTGTTCAGTTATCCACATATAATGGCATCCTTATAATTTTTACATCCATGCCAAGAGCTTTTTGATGTGCTCTTACTCAATCAGGCCATTCGCGGATGCTCTTTCGACGGCGCGTGCAATGTGCGAAACGCCCAATTTCTGATTGATCTTCCGGAAGATCAGATACACACTCCGCTCCGAAATTCCAAAGTTATCGGCAACGTTGCACGCGGTTCGTCCATTTCTCAACAGACGCAACACATGGAGCTCACGATGGTCCAGGTCGGTAGCGCGTGCAGCCTCATCACGCACCGTTGCGACGCGCCAATCGAGGATTTCCCCAGCGATCGCACGAATTAGCACCCGATGCCTCCAAAGTGCACACTCGCCCGCCGGTGGTATCTGCCTGCTTCCAACCTGTAGTACACCAAACAGCGAACTTCCAGGCGGGTGGGCCGCACACACAAGAACACTGCCAAAACCGTATCTGGCTGACAACAACCGTAGGTTCCGGTCCTGGCGGTACGCCTCAATCTCACTACCTACCGCTGGCGCCGCCCTTCGCTTGATGTAGTCGAGCAAGACGTCATTACCGCAAGGTCGGTGTCGAGAATATGCGTGTACCCAGCCGGGATGACAGCCGATCAGACAGCGTTGTTCACGGATCCCTCGAACCTTTTCGTCCGCAAGGACCCACTTATATGTATAAGAAGTGATGCCGAGGTGCTTGAGCACGGCGCCTGTAGTCACCATAAGCTCGCCTTCGCTCGCACATTTTTGAATTCGCCCAATCGCGTCCAGCACGTCTTCGGAACAGTCAATCGGACTGGATGGGAAAATGGGAGCCTCTTCTGAACAAACACGCTCAATCGCGTGATACTGCGTGCGCAAATGTTCGGAACACACATCAGTGGATGCGAACTCTCGCAAAGAATCAAGGTTACTAATAACGACAATCTGGGCAAACGACGTACCATCGCCTCGACAGCTTCTGCGCTCAAGCGTGAGTATGCCGCCGGAATGTCTGCGCAATCTCAGAACAATGCGATCGCGCGCAAGATGAATATCTGCCTCGTATATAACATTGCATCTGCCACGCATTTCAGCGAATTTTTTGCTTTGCATGGGATTTACGCCACTCCGGCACGTTGTCGCGGATAAACGGTCGAGAGGAAGTTATCGGCCCGCGCGTTTCGACCACCCCAGCTCCCGGCGCCATTTCCCTGACGGTTCGGCACCCCCATCTCCACCACTGGCGGTACCGACTCACATCGCAAAGGCCCTAGGTGCTTGTGTAATGCGAATACTTCTCCTTCGCTTGATATAACTCGTGGATCGATATTTGTGGCAATCACCTTATCGGCATGCAGGCGGCGCACAAACGAATCCAGCCAGCCAATCGGAATTGGCCGTAAGTTGCCTGACATTTTGAGGGAACGCGCCCGTTTTTGTCGAACAACCTGATGCGTATCTTGTTTAACGTCTCCGTCCATGATTACGTCGGTTGATTTTGTCGGAGACAGGACAGTACATACAATCATGCAACAGTTCTGTTACGAGATGTTACGGAGCCACGCCTCCTCCGATTTTTGTCTAGTAGAATTCGTGTCCGCGACCCGTTAGGTCAACACATTGATCGGTATCACGATTTCTCGGCGTCGCACAATCTCCTGTACGAATGCGTTCAGGTGGGTTGTCTAATAGGCCCCTGCTGACATGGCGATGTTCTGTGGGTCAGTACCGCGCCCCGCTGGAATTCGCCCCACTTCTTCGCCCGGTACAGTTCCGATAATTGAGGATCTGAATACGGTTGGTCAGTCACATCATTATTCACGAGTCGAAACGCCCACCTACTCCTCGTACTTCGACATCCACACGCAAACCATGGACCGTTTGCGAATCGCCATCACTATGGTTCGCTCAGGCACAACCGGGCGGCGGGATCATCTCCTTACAATATGTGCCCCGCTCAAAATCGGGCTACCCGGTCAACCGCGAGACTTTTGAACGACGAGGTGACTTCCGCCAACTTCGACAGCAGTAGGTACGTCAGCCCGGGCACTCCGATTCGCTCGGCATAGTAAGAGCCCCTCCTTTTAAGCCAAAATTTTCCCAACTTGTTGATCTGAATCTCGGTGACTTGCCGATCGCCAAGCTGGACAGACAACGAGGAGAACTTGGCGCGAAAGGAGGCGATCTGCGACATGGACTTCGCTCACTCGATAAACGTCGTGCCGTCACGATGCCTGTCCGCGTCGATCTCATTTTTATATATCGGAGTGAAATCCAAGTCTCTGCTCACGTAGATCAGAACGCGTGAACCGGCCGGTATCTCGATGGTCGGCGGCAGTATCGATGCACGGCACAAGCGTCTGCTGAGAGCGCGTTTGAAAATTGCAGCCGGATGTGGTTTTAATAGGGGGTGTGAAAAAAAGAACATCATGGGTTG
This sequence comes from Paraburkholderia humisilvae, assembly GCF_902859855.1. Lineage (GTDB taxonomy): Bacteria > Pseudomonadota > Gammaproteobacteria > Burkholderiales > Burkholderiaceae > Paraburkholderia > Paraburkholderia humisilvae. Next base: position 5,679 of record NZ_CADIKH010000079.1, on the reverse strand, counting down.
CCGGGTAAAGCGGGCGCAGAAGACGAAGCGCTACCCGAGCGATATGAGCGGCATCGAGTGGGCCGCAATCAGGGGATTGCTGCCACGTGCTGCTTCGCGCGGACGCCGTCGTCAGTGCGATTTGCGTGAAGTGGACAATGCGTTGCGCTACCTGGTGCGGGCGGGGTGCGGCTGGAGGGTACTGCCGAAGGACTCCCCGCCATGGCAGACGGTCTGCTGGTGGGTTCGTCAGTTGATGCGCCGCTTCCTGTTTCATACGTTGCGCGATGTGGTACTGATGCCTGACCGGGAGCTGGCCGGCCGCCAGCATTGCCCCAGCGCCGGGGTCATCGACGGTCAGACGGTGAAGGCGCCAGCGGCGAGCCAGCGTGGCTGCGACGCGGCAAAAAAAGTGGCTGGACGCAAGCGGCACATTGCGGTCGATACCGATGGCCGTTTGCGAATGGTGAATCTCACGCCCGCCGGTATCGCCGACAGGACCGGTGCGCAGGCCGTGCTGGGAGCGGTGAAGAAGCGCTGGCCGGGCGTGAAGCATCTGTTTGCCGACGGGCTTACGACCGAACGGCCCTGATGGACAAGGCGGCAACGCCTGAGTTTGTCGTCGAGGTGGCGCGCCGCCGGCAGCAGACTGGCTTTGCCGTGTTGCCACGGCGCTGGGTGGTAGAGCGCACCTTTGGCTGGATGGTTCGCTGGCGTCGGCTGGTCAGGGACTACGAGCGACGCGCCGACGTGTCTGAAGCCATGATTCACATCGCGATGGGCAGCCTGTTCTTACGCAGAATCGCTCACCTGTGATTTTTCAAACGAGCTCTGAGATGTCTGTGCAACTGCCTGCTGCACAGACCGCCGGTAATAGGTGGCCGAATTGTATTGATCCCCTGAACTCATGCCGGCGTTGGTCGCTCCCGCGCCAATGATGGACAATAACGCGGACATGCCGAAGATCTCCACAAAATCCGAATTCACAACGCTCCCCATCCCGGCTGTGCCAAGCTCATCGGCGCCGGTACTGTCCAATGCCGCGTGTGCACCATCCGGCGTACGAACCGAGTGCTGGATGACAAACAGCCCACCTTGTCCTTTGCGCAATTCGGCGTTGTAAGTGCCGCACGCGCGCGCGCCCCACGGACTCAACGTGCTCCTGCCCTCCGTGCCGTACACGTCGCGTTGCACCGTCGCGCAGACCATGCCAGGCAGATGATCCGAGATCGCCCTTGGCTCAAGCACGGCTTCGATCATCTTGCCTTGCAAAACTTTATAGAAAAGGTTGTCGATCTGATTGGCCCAACTGAGCGCGGCGCCACTGCGCGACACCTCTCGCGCAAACCGGGAATTCGGGTTATCCGCGCCCCGGTCACCGCTAGCGTCGCCGAAAATACCTGCATGTGGCGGGTCCTGCTCGTTCCCGCCGTCCACTGGCTGCAAGGTTGCCGGCGGCGGATTTACCGTGTTCGGCGGAATGATCGCCGGCTTCATGCGCTCTTCGCGCATGTACCTCTCTCGCTCCTGTCGCTGCATTTCCTTCCGCTCGCGTTTCGCGTTAATCAGGTCATCGCCTTGCGTCACACGAGCGGACACAGCTCCTGCTGCTGAAGCACCACCCGCCTGGCTCGCCGGCTCCAGATTTTTTAGCCTCGGTACGGGCTGGCGCTCTGGAATGGTTAAGTTGCCACTACTCACCGTCTTATCCGCTGACTCGCTAACGCGATGCTTCGTGTACCCGACGGTACCGAGCACAGCTATCGCGATGATGGCAATCGAAATGCCATTCAGCTTCTTCTTGCGATGATTGGCGACCAACGAGGCACTGCCCCCCCTTTCCCACTCGCGGACGGCTGCTTCGCGGTCTTCTTCCCGTTTTCTGATCTTATCGGTCATATCGGTGTCTCCTACTCTTGAGAAGCCTCTCCCGAGACTTGCGAGCGTCAGCCACTCAGCATCGCTGGACGCGTCATTGAAACAGCAAGCGGTTCACCTTCGTTCTGGACTTGGTCAGCCGCACTCACGGGATCGATATAACAGCGCGATTTGAGGTCAGCAACAATGTTCGGGGCGAAAAAGACGAGACCGATACCAAGGCCCCAGCCACCAAGCGCCATCAGGTCGATGCGGCCGGTTTTCCAGCGGCACCTCTGAATTTCCAGGGAATCGATGCCCATGTGCTGAACCCCATTCGTAGATGAGCAACTGCGAGATCGACTTCACGAAGGTGGTAATGCCGCCGAATGTGCCTGACGCGTCTCGTGCGTATGCGAGCCCTGGAAGAAGGACAAACGCCATAATAAGTATGTTCACGGTTTAATCGAGCGTCCGGTCCACGTTGTCGCCCTTGCGGGGTCGGTTTACTTCCACATCGTTTTTTGTTTGAATATTTTTCATCACTTGACTTACATGATCCACAGTTACGCTATTCCTTGAGCGCTAACGAACATCGGTTCGTGAGCGCGATTTTGATTCGGCGAAAACTTGTCTACTTCTTCGCCCCTGAGATAAGCGAACGTCCAACTCATAGTTGTTGCGCTCACGCACAAGAGGTGATGCCTCGTCTTACAGATCACAGTCAATAGCAGTCGGGCCCGCAACAACTAAAGGCTCGCGAGCTCACTTTCGCCTTCGCGACTATCACTTATCGCAGGTCGATTATGCGGCCGCAGCAGGATCGTCCCCGCCTGCAAATAGTACGGAGATTTCGTTGCACGAGGATTTGCGAATTTCGCCTTACCCCGCGAACACGAAGAATCACCATCTTGCCGAGTAGCTCGATAACGGATAAGAAGCCGATGATTTTGATTCGGCGCGAAGCTGCGCTCGTTCCTCCTCGTTGTCCGTAGTGGTGATTACTGCCATGTCGCTCGGCAGCTTGACGCCCTCTCCGCGCGGCTCCATCAGGATCGCCCGTGTCCGGCCCAATCGGCCCGTGAACAGGGCCCAGCTCGAAGATGACCTATCGCGCGCGGGGCGGGCCATTCCGTGCCGCGGCCGGTGGTGCTGTCATCGCCGTGGGCGATGGCCGCTGCGAAATCGCATTGATCCAGCTCTTTCTCAATGTCATCGAGCGTGCACGAGGCGATCTTGAGCACGCCCTGATTGCACGGTACGGTCAGAAACGGATCGCGGGAGAACCGATCCTGCAGCAGTCGCGCGGCCGGGATGGCCTCGGCGCTCGAAATCACGAACATCCTGATCTTTTCGCGCTTGGCCTTTGCAACGCTGCCCGCGCCATGTTCAAAGATCTTTGGGAGCATCGCCTTGTCGGCGGCGCGAAGCGCATCAAGACGCTCAAGGTCGAGCCGAAAAAGGTCAATCAACAGGTCGAGCAGTTCCTTGACCGTATCGCGAACGCCTCGATCCTTCGATCATCGCTGCCTATGAGACTCGCATTAAGACACTGGAAGATCGCGAGATCGTTCTGGCGGAGAACATCACCCAAACCGGGCGTCCGGTGCGCAGCTTCGACGAGGCACTTAGAACCGCTTTCGACTTCCTCGCAAGTCCTTGGAAAATATGGGCTTCCGAGCGTCTGGACTACAAGCGCACGGTCCTCAAGCCGGCTTTTGCTGGCAGGCTGGCCTATGCGCGGAATGAGGGATTTAGCCCCCCCCCTTTTTCCTTGCCGTTCAAGTTCTTAGGAAATTTTGAAGCGCAAGATTTCAGGATAGTGCGGTCATCAGGGATTGAACCGGTGTCGGCACCGCGGGCTTGCAGTGGTCGGGCGAATTTGCGCTTCATGTCATGGCGCACAACCTGTCGCGGGCAGTGGCCCTGCAAAGGGCTCTATTTGCGTTCTTACAAATGACTTTATTCGTCCCGTGCAAGCTCGGGTCAACTTTGCGCAGCCGATTTCTCCCCTGGCTTCAGGGCTGCAACCGCTTTCAATCGGGCTGCCTGATGATGCGTTTTGCGACAGCATCTTCAGGAGGGAGCAGTCAATTCAGGGTGTCGAGCCATTTCTTCACACCGTCCGCTCGACGAAAATTTTCATACGCGCGAACAGGAACTGAGACGTCAACACTCGTTAGCATTCGGCAAAGTGCATCCCCGGGACCCAGTTCCAGCGCGGCGATCGCGCCGGACTCTATGCACGAGCGCAAACAATCCCCCCAGCGGACCGTTTGTGCGATTTGCGCCGCCAGTTTGTCCACGCCCTCCGCCGTGTCTACCACCCAATCGCCATCAATTCCGCTCAGTACACGTAACCCCGACAGTGGACGATATAACGCATGGCGTTTAACTTGCTCGGCAAAAGCCTGACAAGCATCCCTTAAAAGCGGAGTATGCGACGGCACTGCAACATTGAGCCGTCTGATGTGGCGGGCGCCAGTTTTGAGTGCCTGCTTTTCAAAACAAAGGAGATCCGAATTCAACCCGCCAACAACGTAGCTATCGACATCGTTAACTATCGCAATCCAAAGCGAATTCATCTCCAGCAGCCCACTGATGTCCGAAGCGCGTAGCCCTACCACGCCCAACAAACCCGCCTCAGGCGGTGTTGCGATATCCATGAGGCGGGCCCGTTGCTCGGCCAGCGCAAGGACCACCCCCGGCGCGAGTATTCCCGCGCATCCCCACGCCGCAAGTTCCCCAACGCTGTACCCCGCGATTACGGCTCGCTTCGGGCGAGCGGTCCCCAGTGCCGCCCAAGCTGCCAGGGCTTGCGTGCAACATAGAAGTTGGCCTATCCGATTGCTATACAGGGCGCCTTCCGGAGCACTGCGCACAAACTCACGTGGATCAACTCCTTCGAGGTACGCCGATGCTTCCCGGAAGATGGCTTGCGCTTCGGGAACATCCGAAACGGCATCAAACATTTCGCGATGCTGTCGCCCCTGACCTGAGCACAGAATAGCGATAGTGGATTCACTCATTGCGATACTTCAACAGCGTCAACGAGCAGACACATAGCTAGAAGGTCGGCACAGCCCCCGGGTGACAGCCTACGCCTAACAAATTCGCAGTGAATTGCCACCGCATCCTCCAGCCATGCGTGACGGCTGGTACTTCCGCGCTCGATGAAGCCACGCGCGCAAGCCTTCGCCCATGCAGCGCCCGCCTCGCCTCCCCGATGCAGGATGTTGGTATCATCCACTTCGGCTAGGAGCGCAAACAACACGTGCACGCGATGCGCGTCGTCCGCTGCGTTCGTCCAGCAACGTGCGGCCCGAAGGGCAGGGAGTGCAATTCCATATACGCTTTGAAACCCGTATGCCGCCTCGGCACGCGCCCCTCCCGCTCCATAGCGATACATTGCCCGAACCCCATGAGAGGAATCGGTCGGTGCGTCAGTAAGGATCGAATGACCCCAGCGAGCGGCAACGATTTCCCCAAGCGAGAACGACGTGCACCGAGCCGTTCGGCGGTAACCCGCAGCGGCGCAAAGCAGGCCAAGGCCAAAGATCGCGCCTCTATGGGTGTTCACTCCACCCGTTGCGACCAGCATCGAGCGCTCCGCAGCCATACCCAATCGTCGCAACTCACTCATGGACGCGCTTCGCGCGCCAGCAGCGGTGACTTCGCTAAAATAAGTCCGCAGACTATCCGCGCTCGCCCTTAAGGTTTCGCTTGTCATATCTATTGACCTTTCCATAAATCATGACGTCACCACAAGGTTGCCTGAATCCAGCACGCGGCGATGATCGAAGGTCGGTGCTGAGCGCTTTTGAGCTTGTTGCGAGCGACGGT
>NZ_CADIKH010000078.1 GCF_902859855.1 Paraburkholderia humisilvae | reverse complement strand
CTTCGCCGTCGGTCGGCTCGATCAGCCCGGCGATGATACGCAGCAGCGTCGACTTGCCCGAGCCCGAGCGGCCCAGTAGCCCGACGATCTCGCCTTCACGCAGCGACAGGTTCGCATCCTCGAGCACGAGCAACTCGCCCTGCGTCTTGTTGAAACCGCGGCAGACGTCCTTGACGCGCAGGATCTCGTCGCCGAGGCGGGGCGGCATCGGCGGCGTCTGGATCGGCGCGGAAGTGGCGGCTTTAGGGTTTTGCATCGCGTTTTGCCTTCAGTTGCAATCAATCGAGCCGCAGGCGCGATTCGGCATACGCATACAGCGGACGCCACAACAGCCGATTGAACAGGGTCACGAACAGGGACATCACCGCGATGCCCAGGATGATCTTCGGATAGTCGCCGGCTTCAGTGTTCTGCGCGATATAGGCGCCAAGCCCATGCGCGGAGAGCCGGGTGTGGCCCCACTGCACGAACTCCGCAACGATGCTCGCGTTCCACGCGCCGCCCGACGCGGTAATCGCGCCCGTGACGTAGTACGGGAACACGCCCGGCAGCATCGCCTGGCGCCACCATTGCCAGCCGCGAATGCGAAAATTCTTCGCCACTTCGCGATAGTCGTTCGGATAGGCGCTCGCGCCGGCGATCACGTTGAACAGGATATACCACTGCGTGCCGAGCACGATCAGCGGTGACAGCCAGATATCCGGGTTCAGGTTGAAGCGCACGATCACGATCACGAACACCGGGAATAGCAGGTTCGCCGGAAACGCGGCCAGGAACTGCGCGAGCGGCTGGATCTTTTCCGCGAGCGCCGGGCGCAGCCCGATCAGCACGCCGAGCGGCACCCAGATTACCGATGCGATTGCGATCAGCAAGATCACGCGCAGCAGCGTGATCAGCCCCAATACCAGCACATGGCCGATTTCATCGACCGTCACGCCGGTACGCACATACGTAATCACCCGATAGACCACGAAGACGGTGACCACCAGCACGACAAGCGCCCAGACAAGGTCGCCGATGCGCCGCGTCGCGCCGCCTGGCGCGCTCGGGAAACGCACCGGCCCCACTGACGACGACAACCGCAACGGCACACGCGCCGCGCGCGCGAAGAACCAGCCGAGCGGCACCAGTAACCGGTGAATCAGACGCGTGCGGCGAATCAGATCGAGCAGCCATGACTCGGGGGCATCGCCCGAGCTGGTGTTTTCCATGCGGAACTTGTCCGCCCAAGCGACGAGCGGCCGGAACAGCAGCTGGTCGTACAGCAGGATCACGATGGTCATGGTCAGGATCACCCAGCCGATCGCATGCAGATTCTGCTCGGAGATCGCCTGTGCGAGGTACGCGCCGATGCCGGGCAGCGTGATCGTATGGTTGCCGACCGTGATCGCTTCCGATGCGACGACGAAAAACCAGCCGCCGGACATCGACATCATCATGTTCCAGATCAGGCCCGGCATCGAGAACGGCACCTCGAGCTTCCAGAAGCGCTGCCACGAGGTCAAATGAAAGCCGCGCGACACTTCGTCCAGATCACGCGGCACCGTGCGCAGCGACTGATAGAAGCTGAACGTCATGTTCCACGCCTGGCTCGTGAAGATTGCGAAGATCGCCGCGAGCTCCGCGCCGAGCACGCGCGACGGCACAAGCGCAAGAAAGAAGGTGACCGTAAACGAAATGTAGCCCAGCACCGGCACCGACTGCAGGATGTCGAGAATCGGCACCAGCACCTGCCCCGCGCGCCGGCTCTTCGCAGCGAGCGTGCCGTACACCAGCGTGAACAGCAGCGATGCGGCCATCGCCGCGAGCATGCGCAGCGTCGTGCGCATCGCATACTCGGGGAGGTTCGCCGGATCGAGCGAGATGACCTGGGTTTGCAGCGTGGAGATCGGCGCCATCGTCTCGTGAAAACCGATCGCGGCCATCGCGATCGCACAGATGATCAGCGGGAACGCAACGAAATCCCAGCGATTGGGCAGCACCCGCCAGGCTGATGCGTTGGCAGTGCGATTCAGATTGAAGCTGAAGAGATCCATCAGGCCCCCTTGCCATTCGTGACGGCCAGGGTCGCGCCGGACTGCGTACGACGATGCACGGCGCGGCATGGCGGGAATCGGTCCGGAAAGCTGAAATCAAGCATGGCAAAACGCATGTGCGCGGTGATCGTTGGCGTTTGGTGACGCGTCGGGCCGGTGGCAGACCGCGCGGGCCACGGCGCGTTTCGCGCATGCCTGCCGGGTGCCTCGCGGGACGCGCCGCCGCTGGCGCCAGCCGTCGGACTGACGAAGGCTGGCGAGCTTTCCCTATTTTGGACGGCACGACAGTACTACAACCAGCATGACAGGCACAACCATCGGCATGCGGATACCGATGCTGCGGCGCGTGATGCGGCGCCAAAGCGTCGCGTGCAAGCCACAGAGGCTAGCGACACACCCTATTCAGAAACGCGGCGGCAAGCCGATAAGAATTCGGTCAAGATCCGCGTACACAAATTACGGGCTGGCAGCCGGCCGCGCGGCGGTTAAAATCTGGAAGCGGCCCGGCGGCACACCGCCCGGTGGACCTCGCCGGGTTTGCCGGGCCGCACGGCACATCACGAGGCGAGCGGGCCCGGTACCGACGCGTTGCACGCATGACCTTGCCGCATGTCACACCAGCACGGATCAGAGGGTCGATGAAACGGACAACCTTGCGCCACGCGGTCGGGCCGGCCAGTTTCGTACTGGTCGCGCTCGTTTGCTGGTTCGCGTCCGGCCTCGTCGCGGACCGCATGGTGCAGCAGGAACTCGACGCGGCGCTGCGCCAGCAGCGCCAGATGTCGGCATCGATCGTCTACAACATGGCCGAGGTGATCGCGAGCGACCTCGCGATGTCGCGCGCGATTCCCGCGACGATGGCCGAATTGGGCGTGATCCAGCAGGCGCTATCGCATGCCGGCAATTTCGCCGCGCTCGGCACCGACGCGGAGCCCGCGCATCGGAACGAACTGTTGACGATGCCGGAACTTGCCGCAGTCAACAATTTCCTGCATGACGCGCAAGGCTTCTCAGGACTCGACATCATCTGGCTCGTCAATGCAAACGGACTCTGCGTCGCGGCGAGCAATGCGCAAAGTCCGCAATCGTTCATCGGTCTCGACATGCGCTCGCGCAGCTATCTGACCAACGCGCTGCTCGGCGCGTTCGGCGAGGCCTATGGCGTCGGCCGCATGAGCGGCGAGCCCGGCATCTTCATCTCGGCGCCGGTCTATGACGATGGACTGCTGGTCGGCGCGATCGTCGCGAAAGTCGGCATCGCGCGTTTGCGCCACTGGGTCGCGCACGCCGGCACCTTCGTCACCGACGACAACGGCGTGATCATCATGGCGCATAACGCGACGCTCGAAGGCGAAGCGATGCCGAATTCGCGCGTGACGCAGATGACCGTGGCCGAGCGCATGGCCACTTACCACCGCGAAGTGTTCCCGGCGGTACAGATCCAGCCCATTGCGCGCCAGTTGCGGCGCGAAGCGCGCTGGGTGCCTGACGGTATCGCCGCGCAGCTCTTTGACATGCCGGGTCAGACAGTCCCGACGCTGTATCAGTCGCGCAGCGGACTGAACTCGGGGCTCTCCGCGCATCTGGTCGATCCGCTTGCCGCGTGGAACGAACTGCTGCGCAATCACAAGCGGGATCACATGCTGGTATTCCTGACGCTCGCGGGCACGGTATCGCTCGCGTGGGTGATTACCGTATCGTATCTGCGCGAGCGCCGTCATCATCGCGCCACGCGCGATCTCGCCGAACAATTGCAGGCGGCCAATACGCTGCTGTCCGCTGAGGCGCGCCACGACGCGCTGACCGGCGCGCTATCGCGCCGCTACTTTCTCGACCTGCTGCGCCATGAGATCGATCGCGCGCACGCGACCGGCGAGCCGCTATGCATGGCGATCGCCGATCTCGACCACTTCAAGCAGATCAACGACCGCTTCGGTCACGCGGCCGGCGACCGTGCGCTCGAGCATTTCGTTGACACCTGTCGTACCGAACTACGCGGCAGCGACGCGATCGGTCGCCTCGGCGGTGAAGAGTTCGGCATCCTGTTGCCGGGCACCTCGCTCGGCGCGGGACTCGAAGTCGTCGAACGGCTGCGCATCGGCCTGAAGGCGATGCCCTGCGCGAAGCTTCCGGCCACCGCGGGCTTGAGCGTGAGCATCGGCATCACCGAACTGTCGCCGGAAGACTTGCCGGAGCGCATCGTCAGCCGCGCGGACCTCGCACTTTATGCGGCAAAATCCGGCGGACGCGATCGCAGCGAAGCGGTTCCACCGGACGATACCGCGCCACCCACGCGCACCCCGGCGACCGCGCTCTGAACCTGGCGCCCCGGTCCCGCGCATCTCGCCTCGCTGCGAACGCGGCGCGGCAATCCCCTGTGCTTTCACACCCCAATGTGCGCCAACCGCTGTCGTCGCTGGAACGACGCGGTATCATCGACTGGAAACTTACATCCGAAGATAGTTACCGTCGTTCTACCGGGAGGTTTGCATGAAGGGAAATCTGGTGATCGTCTGCCGCGATCAGGATGCTGACGCGTTCGACCATCTGCTCGCCGAATATGGCGCATTTCAGACGCGGCTGTCATCGACGACCTGGTATCTGAAGCTCGACGCGTCGCCGGAGACCCTGCAGGAGGAAATTCTCGCGCGCCTCGGCAAATACACGACGCACTATATTTTCGAAGCGGAGACCGTGACGTGGAACACCGTCGATAGCGAAGCGGCCGCCGCGCTCAATACGCTGTTTACCGAATAGCACATGGCCCGATAACGACCGGTTAGGCGCTCGTTATCGGGCCGAGACTCACGCCGTATGCATCAATTCAATTGTTGTTGCGCGCGGCGATCAGCGGCCAGCCACCCGCCGATCGGATCACCAGACGCTTTCCGACGCCGCTGCCGTACGCTCCACCGACTCGAACGGAAACGCCATCAACACGCGCAAGCCGCGTCCATCGTGATTGCCGATTTCCCATGTGCCACCCGCGCGGCGCACGAGCCGTTCGACGATCGCGAGGCCAAGGCCGCTATGGCCATTGCCGCCGCGAGCCGGATCGAGCCGGACGAACGGCCGGGCTGCGTTGATCAGGTCTTGTGCCGCGATGCCTTTGCCGTTGTCGCTGATCGATAGCGTGTAGCCATCAGCGGTGCGTGCAGTCGCGACGACGACCGGCGGCGCGCCATACGCGTGCGCGTTGTCGAGCAGGTTCGACAGGATGCGATCGAGCGTCGCGGCCGGCAGCGTGAAGCCGGGACCCGCGGTCAGGTCGGTTTGCACTCCGTAGGAGTCTGGTGAAACCGCCCGGTAGCTGCGCGCAATGCGCTCGCATTGCGCGTCCACCTCGACCGGTTCACTCCGGTCCGCGCCGTCATGCGCGAACACGAGGAACTGATCGACGATATGCGTCATGGAGTCGACATCGCGCACGACGCCATCGCGCATCTTCGGCTCTTCCATCATCTCGGCGCGCAGACGCAGTCTCGCAAGCGGCGTCTTCAGATCGTGCGCAACACCCGCGAGCATCACCGCGCGGTCGTTCTCAGTGCGCGCGACCTCCTGCACCATCTGATTGAAACCGTGGGTCAGTTGCCGCAGTTCGCGCGGCCCACGTTCGCGCACCGGCGGCACCGGCAGGCCGCGGCCGAAACGCGCGACGGCCTGCGCAAGCGAGCGCAGCGGCTGCTGCAGCTGCCATGCGGCAAACAGCGCCGCCATCACGCCCGCGGAAAAAATGATGGTCAGCCACAGCACCATCCGGTCGAGCGACCTCGGCGGGCGCAGCGGCTGCACCGGCACGACGATCCAGTTGCGATCGGTCGCGGCCTTCACCCAAAGTGTGGGCGGCTTGCCCGGCATACCGACGCGCACCTGGGTCGAATCGGGCATCCGGTCGCGCACGTCCTCGACGAAGCGGTCCAACGGCACCGGCAGGTCGGCGGTCTCCCGCGGCACATCCGGGCTCGCCGGGTCGACGAGGCGCACGCGCGACGGCAGCGGCTGGTCGGGCGTGCGTTCGACGTGCTGGCGCACCGCATCGACAAGGAACGCGGCCTCTTCGACTGCATAACGGGTTTGCAGGTTGCTGCGCTCGAGGCGGATCAGCGCGTACCACGCGAAATGCGACAGCAGCAGCACCCCGACGACGAGCAACGCGAGGCGGCCAAACAGCGAATCAATGGGACGACGCATGTTGCTCGCCGTCCGGCACAAAGACGTAGCCGCGCCCGCGCACAGTCTGGATGAAGCGCGGCACGGAGGGGTCTGTCTCGAGAATACGGCGCAGGCGCCACACCTGAACATCGATGCCGCGGTCGGTGCCGTCATATTCGGGCCCGTGCAGCAGTTCGAGCAGGCGTTCGCGCGTCAGCGTACGCATCGGATGGTTGACGAAGATTTTCAACAACGCGAACTCGCTGCCGGACAGCGTGAGCGGCTTGCCTTCAAGACTCAGCGTGCGCGACTGGAAGTCGAGCGTAAAGCGACCGAACGAAAACGGTTCACGCTGCTCGGGTGCGGCCGCCGACGGCATCGTGCGCCGCCGGCGCAGCACGGCCTGGACGCGCGCAAGCAGCTCACGCGGGTTGAACGGCTTGCCGAGATAGTCGTCCGCGCCGAGTTCGAGGCCGACGATGCGGTCCACGTCGTCCGCGCGGGCGGTCAGCATGATCACTGGAATATCGTCGCCGGACGCGCGCAGCTTGCGCAGCGCGGTCAGCCCGTCGACGCCCGGCATCATGAGGTCGAGCACGATCAGGTCCGGACGCTCGCGTTCGAGCCGGCGCTCGAGCGAGCCGGCATCGTGCAGCACCGATACCTCGATGCCCTGGCGCGCCAGATAGTCACGCAGCAGGTCGCGCAGTTCGACGTCGTCATCGACGACCAGGATTTGAGTAGCCATGAAGCGAAGTTTAACGCGCACCCGGGGCCTGTCCGCTGCAACTGGCCCCGAAAAGGGTTACGGGGTGTTACGGCGAAAGGCGCAAGTAATGTCGCGTAACAGCACGAACCATCTACGTAACACGGCGTGAATCCGACGCCTCTACGCTGTGCATTACCGAATGGAATGCGGGCCCGTTCACGTCGTGACGGCCGCTCGTCGGATGTCACCTGGGAGCACCCTAATGTCCAACATGTCAACCATGTCCAAAAAAACTTCTCGCGTTCTCGCCATTGCCGCCGCGTCGCTCGCGATCGGCGTCGGCGCCGCGTACGCCGCGCAACCCTCGGGCGCTGGCGGCATGGGCCACGACGGCCCTGGCGGCTGGCACAACCACTTCATGCAGGAGATCAACAAGCTGCATGGACAATTGAATCTGAACGCGGATCAGGAAAAGCTGTGGCAAACCGCGCTCGACACGATGAAGCAGAATCGTGAAGCCATGCGCGCCAATCGCAAGCAGATGCACGATCAGTTCAAGTCGATGGAGCAACAGCCGATCCTCGACCTGAACGCGATGCATGCCGCGCATCAGAAGATCGAGCAGCAGGATGCGCAACTGCGCGAGCAGACCTCGACCGCGTGGCTTAACTTCTACAACAGCCTGAACGACCAGCAGAAGACCACGGTCAGCACCGCGCTCAAGCAGCACTTCGCGAAAATGGAACAACGTCACGAGAAAATGCGCGAGCACTGGCAGCATCGGCACGGCGACGCCGCTGCGTCGGCCGCGAAGCCGTAAGGCTGTCTGACCGTAGGTGCGCCGCTGCGGCGCACCTGAACAAGCCACGGCACCGCTTTGCCGTGGCATTGTCTATTGTTGCTTTTCCTGTCGCTGACGGCTCCGATCGTTGAAGCTGCTGTCGCAGCATTTGCTGTCGCTGCGCTCCGCCACAACGGCGCTCCCCAGCTCTTCGCCAAGCCGCACACACCCGCCCGCGATGCGCTGCGACGCCGCCCCGAGCCTCCCGGCATCACCCGCGGCACCCTCCTACCCGCGCTTCCCGGCCCACCGCCTACCACAGCTAGCGGCTCACCTCTGCCGCTCTACGCGTTTGACCGGCTAGCGCGTTACGCCGCTTCAGGTAAAATACCGCCCTTTTGCGCGACCGGTCTGAGCGGAGTCTTGGCTGGAGGCCGGGCAAATGAGACGAAGCACACCATTTTTGACCACCTAGAATAGCGTCGGCCGCCGCTCCGGCATTCAAGTCCCGGACGACCGCGCCTTGGGCCTTCGCGCCCGAAGAGCGCCGCCGCCGACGGCACCGGCAACCACCCATGGCCGATCCTCGACGATCGGTGACAGGAGAAACATGAAGAAGCTCGCACTGTGCGTGGCGCTCGCCGCCCTCGCCACGAGCGCGATGGCGAACGAACACAGCACGCTCGGCGAAGGCATCGCGGCCAGCCCGCACCAGAACGACGCCACGCTGAAAACGATGCTCGACCATGCGCTGTCGACGTCCCGCAAGGAAGACCCGTCAGCGCAGTCTGCGCAGCACCATTTCGACTTCGATTGGCAGCCGGCCCGGTAAATGAAGAGGCAAACGCGTGGCGGCTAGCGCACATTCGCTCGGGGCAGGCCCGGATGGGCCATCCGACGGCCTTGGTAATACAGTCGGAAAAAGCGCTGCCGGCCGGCAACGGTCAGGCAGTCATGATTTGCGCGGCGGTGCGCCACTGGCGGCGCGGTGTGCACGGGCTCGGCTCCGGCAACCGCTCCGCCTGAGCGAGCCGCGTCTTTTGCGGTACGCACCCCGCGCCGTCAAGGACCCACTATGTTTCTGCAAGGTTACGGCCCGCTAATCCTGTCGGGCACGTTCCAGACGATCAAGCTCGCCATCCTGTCACTCGCGTTCGCATTCGTGCTCGGGCTGCTCGGCGCGGCGGCAAAACTATCGAGGAACCGGCTTTCGCACGGCATCGGCACCGTCTATACGACGCTGATACGCGGCGTGCCGGATCTCGTGCTGATGCTGCTGCTCTTCTACAGCATCCAGATCTGGCTGAACAACCTGACCGACGCGCTCGGCTGGGATCAGATCGACATTGATCCATTCGTCGCCGGCGTCGCGGTACTCGGCTTTATCTACGGCGCGTATTTCACGGAAACATTCCGCGGCGCCTTTCTCGCGGTGCCGCGCGGCCAGCTCGAAGCGGGCGCCGCATACGGCATGACCGGCTGGCAGGTGTTCTCGCGAGTCATGTTCCCGCAAATGATGCGCTTCGCGTTACCCGGTATCGGCAACAACTGGCAGGTGATGGTCAAGGCGACCGCGCTCGTGTCGATCATTGGCCTTGCCGACGTCGTGAAGGCGTCGCAGGACGCCGGCAAGGGCACGTTACGGCTCTTCTTTTTCACGCTGCTCGCAGGTGCGATCTATCTGGTGATCACCACCGTCTCGAACTTCGTGCTGATGTACCTGGAGAAGCGCTACTCGACCGGCGTGCGAAAGGCTGACCTATGATCGAGCTGATTCAGGAGTACTGGCGCAATTATCTGTATACCGACGGCTATCGCTTTACCGGCGTCGCAATCACGCTGTGGCTGCTGGTCATATCGATCGGACTCGGCTTCTGTCTGTCGGTGCCGCTCGCGGTCGCGCGCGTATCGAAGAGAAAATGGCTGTCGAGGCTGGTGTGGCTGTACACGTACGTGTTCCGCGGCACACCGTTGTATGTGCAACTGCTGCTGTGCTACACCGGGCTCTACAGCCTTGAAGTCATCCGCTCGCACGAGCTCACCAATGCGTTCTTCCGCGACGGCATGCATTGCACGCTGCTCGCCTTCACACTGAACACCTGCGCGTACACCACCGAAATCTTCGCCGGCGCCATCAAGGCGACGCCGTACGGCGAAATCGAGGCGGCGCGCGCTTATGGCATGTCGCCGTTCACGCTGTATCGGCGCGTCATTCTGCCGTCCGCGCTGCGCCGCGCGCTGCCCTACTACAGCAACGAAGTGATTCTGATGCTGCACGCGACCACCGTCGCCTTCACCGCGACCGTGCCCGACATTCTGAAGATCGCGCGCGACGTGAATTCAGCGACATACCGTTCATTCGATGCATTCGGCATTGCCGCGCTGCTCTATCTGACCATTTCGTTCGGTCTCGTGTGGCTGTTCCGCCGCGCCGAGCGCCGCTGGCTCGCCTATCTGCGCCCACAGGGCAAATAACGGCCGATAAAAGAGCGAACCAGGCCGGACCCCACGATGTGTTCCGGTCATCAAGGATTCTATGAACACCCTGTCCCCCATGCTTTTCGTCGACAACCTGCATAAGAAGTACGGTGACAACGAAGTCCTCAAAGGCGTCACGCTCAAGGCAAAGCGCGGCGACGTAATCAGCGTGATCGGCTCGTCCGGTTCAGGCAAGAGCACGATGCTCCGCTGCATCAACTTTCTCGAACAGCCGAATAACGGCCGCATTTTCGTCGACGGCGAAGAGGTCCGGACCGCAATGGACAAAACCGGCGCGCTGCGTGTCGCCGATCACAAGCAACTGCAGCGGATGCGCACGCGCCTGTCGATGGTGTTCCAGCATTTCAACTTGTGGACGCATATGACAGTACTCGAGAACATCATCGAGGCGCCGCTGCATGTGCTGGGTCTGTCGCGCAAGGAAGCGGAAGAGCGTGCGCGCACCTATCTGGAGAAGGTCGGGCTTGCGCCGCGCGTCGAGAAGCAATATCCGTCGCACCTGTCGGGCGGCCAGCAGCAGCGCGTCGCGATTGCGCGCGCGCTGACGATGCACCCGGATGTAATGCTGTTCGACGAACCGACCTCCGCGCTCGACCCCGAGCTCGTCGGCGAAGTGCTGAAGGTGATGCAAACGCTCGCCGAGGAAGGCCGCACGATGATCGTCGTCACGCACGAAATGGCGTTTGCGCGCAACGTGTCGAACCACGTGATGTTCCTGCATCAAGGACGCGTTGAAGAAGAAGGCCACCCTTCCGAAGTATTCGGGAATACAAAAAGCGAACGGCTTAAGCAATTCCTCGCCGGCAGCCTTAAATAAATTCGAATTGCATGGTGTCTGTGTAGCATTACAATACGCTTACGCGTCTTTTTTATTGCCGGAAAGCCCCGCCAGCAGGGCGTCTAAAAGCTTCGTCATCCCAACATTTGCACGCGCCGATGTGCTGCGGCCGCATACTCCCGACGATTTCCAACGTCAATAGTGGCAATCCTTGACCTACCCTGCGTTGAACCGTGAATCCCTTGCCTGATAAGGATTTACGCGGGTTTTAGCAATCGATTCGGGGTCCTCCTGTCACACTCGTATTGCAATTTGGAGACATCTCTACCGCGGACCGTGATTTTGTTTCGCCACCCTCGGGTATTTTTGCTAAATTAGTAACGAAAGTAGCAAAACAAAGTTCATTAAAAGTAGTTTCACTTCAAAACGCACAGGACATAACACAGCGGGAGATACCGGTCGGCGAGGATCGGATAAGACGATCAGACAGCCGCACACGGCTGCGCGTCAGGAGACACCGATCAGCCGTATCTCTCTGTACAAAAGTTTCCTGTCCGGCGCTGCTGGCGTCCGGATACCACTCGCAGTACTGGTTTCACTTTTTGACAGGGTATGGAGGAGAAGATGAAAAAAGCTTTGCTCGCCGCATCGCTGCTGACTATCGGCGTTGCTGCGCACGCACAGAGCAGCGTGACGCTGTACGGGCGTCTGGACGCTGGTCTCGAAGCCATGTGGGGCGTGCCGACGGGTCCGTCGACGGGCGCCGCAACGGACAGCACGCACCGCTTCCGCGCAGAGAGCGGCGACTGGGGTACCAGCCTGTGGGGTATGAAGGGCGCAGAGGACCTCGGTGGCGGCTACAAGGCCGTGTTCCAGTTGGAAGGCTCATTCAACACGATGACGGGTGCGGGCCCGGGCGGCGGCGGTCTCTTCAATCGCTGGGCAACCATTGGTATGGCAACCGACCAATACGGTACCCTGCTCCTCGGCCGCGAACTCTTCATCTCGAACGGCGTGTGGGACTTCGACCCGTTCGGTCAGTCGAACTGGTCGTCGGCATCGCTGGTGCGTGGCCGCAACTGGCCGCAATCGAGCAACAACGTTTCGTACCAGTCGCCGAAGATCGCGGGCTTTGACTTCTACGGTCAATACGCGCTGTCGAATGCGACGAACTGGAACGGTAACGGCACGACGCCGCAAGGCCGCGAAGCGGGTGCGCAGGTTACCTACACGTCCTCGCTGTTCCAGGTGCGCGGTATCTATGACGAAATCCGCAACCCGGCCAACGGTTCGCTCGGCGGCTCGTCGACTGAGTTCAACAACGCCAATGTGGGGCAAGGCGTGTTCGCGTACTCGCGCGAATACTCGGCATTGGTCAACGTGTTCCTCGGTCAGTTCAAGATCCAGGGCGCGTACCAGGCGATCCGCTCGTCGGGTATCACCGGTGCAGCAATCGGCACGCCGACGACGCTCGATCATGAGTGGGGCGGTGTGACGTGGCAAGCCACGCCGGCTGCCGCGCTGATCGCAGCGGTGTACCACGTGAACGCCAACAACGGCGGCGGCAACGCAACGATCTACACGATCGGTGGCTCGTACAACCTGTCGAAGCGCACGCTGCTGGACATCCAGATCGCGACGACGCAAAACAGCAAGGCGGCTAACTTCGGCCTGAACGCGAACAACTCGGGCACCGGCTTCCAGACGGATAACCCGCTGCCGGGCCACAGCCAGTCGGGTGTGTACGCAGGTATCCAGCACTCGTTCTAATCGAACGTTGCGAATACAACAGATTTAGCCAGAGAACAGTTTTCACGCTGCTGCGAGAGGCGCGTATCGGTGCGATGTCCGAAAGGGGATCGCACCGTTTTTTCATGGTGCGCGCCGCGTGATGCATGATGCGACGCTGAGTCTGACCGCTTATACGGCGGCTTCGTTTTCTTCGCCGGTGCGAATACGGATCACGCGCTCGACATCCGCGACGAAGATCTTCCCATCGCCGATCTTGCCGGTGCGCGCGGCACCGATGATCGCATCGATCACCTGATCAGTCTGATCGTTCGCGACGACCACCTCGATCTTCACCTTCGGCAGAAAATCGACCACGTACTCAGCGCCGCGATACAGTTCGGTATGCCCCTTCTGACGGCCGAATCCTTTGACTTCGGTGACGGTGAGCCCCGTCAGACCTACTTCTGCAAGCGCCTCGCGCACTTCGTCGAGTTTGAACGGTTTGATGACTGCGGTGATGCGTTTCATGGCGAGCCTCGTGGTAGGTTCGAAAATGACAAAATCCAGCATTGTTCTTTTTTGATTCTACGCCGCACCGGACACATTGCCAGCGCGACGGCGCACACTCGCCCTACTTAACGGCTTTGCGCCGGTGCACCGCCCCGGGGCACGCAGCCCGGGACGCGCCCGCCATTCACTCGAGCGGTTCCGTATAACGGGACGTGATCGGATAGCGCCAGTCGCGGCCAAACGCGCGATGCGTGACACGAATGCCGATCGGCGCCTGGCGTCGCTTGTATTCGTTGATCTTGATCAGTCGAGTCACACGCTTAACGTCGTCGGGTGCGTACCCCGCGGCGACGATTTCCGCCAGCGAGCGATCTTCTTCCATATACATCCGCATGATCGCATCGAGCGTGTCGTACGGCGGCAGGCTGTCCTGGTCGGTCTGGTTCTCGCGCAGCTCGGCGGAAGGCGCACGCGTCAGGATGCGCTCCGGAATGATGTCCTGCGTCGGGAACGAAGCGGCCGCGTTGCGATAGTGGCATAGCCGGTAGACCAGGGTCTTCGCGATATCCTTGATCACCGCGAAGCCGCCCGCCATATCGCCGTAAAGCGTGCAGTAACCGACCGCCATTTCGCTCTTGTTGCCCGTGGTCAACACAAGCGAACCGAACTTGTTCGACAGCGCCATCAGCAGCGTGCCGCGAATGCGCGCCTGAATGTTCTCCTCGGTCGCGTCTTCCGCGCGGCCCGCGAACTCCTCGGCAAGCGACGCGCGGAACGCGTCGAACATCGGCGCAATCGCGATCTCGTCGTAACGCACGCCAACCCGCCGCGCCATGTCGGCCGCATCGGTGGTCGAGATATCGGCCGTGTAGCGCGACGGCATCATCACCGCGCGCACGCGCGCAGCGCCGAGCGCATCGCATGCGACGGCCAGCACGAGCGCCGAGTCCACGCCGCCCGACAAGCCGATGATCGCGCCCGGGAAGCCGTTCTTGTTGATGTAATCGCGCACGCCGAGCACGAGCGCCGCGTAGACCTGCGCTTCGACCGGCGTCTCGGGCGCAATCGTCGCCGCAACGGGCCGCGCGCCGTCGAATTCGACGATCGCATGGCCTTCTTCGAATTGCGACATCTTCGCGACGATCTCGCCTTGTGCGTCGAGCACGAACGAGCCGCCATCGAACACCAGCTCGTCCTGGCCGCCGACCATATTCACGTAGACCATCGGCAGCCCGGTCTCGCGAATCCGCGCACGCAGGATCTCGATGCGCACCGCTTCCTTGTTCATGTGATACGGCGAGCCGTTCGGCACCAGCAGCACCTGCGCGCCCGCCGCCTTCGCCAGTTGCGCGGCCGACGCATGCCACACATCCTCGCAGATCACGATGCCGTACTTCACGCCATCCAGCTCGAACACGAACGGCTGCGGATCGGACGCAAAATAACGCTTCTCGTCGAACACCTCGGTATTGGGCAAATCCTGCTTCAGATAGGTGCCGGCCACCGCGCCGTCGACAATCAACGACGCCGCGTTATAAGTGTCGACTGGCGGCAAGCCGCGCTCGATCGGCGCGTTTGCATTACCATGGCCGTGCACCACGTCGCGATGCGGGTGACCGACCACCACGCGCAGCCCTTCAAACGGCTTAAGCTGCGCGGCGAGATCGGCGAGCGCCGCGGCACTGGCCGCGTAGAACGCGGGCCGCAGTAGCAGGTCTTCGGGCGGATAGCCGGACAACGCGAGCTCGGGCGCGATCAGCAGCTTCGCACCATCGCTGTGCGCGGCGCGTGCGGCGGCGACGATCTTCGCGACGTTACCAGCGAAGTCGCCGACGGTGACATTGAGTTGGGCAAGAGCGATGCGGGTCTTCATGACTCGGTTTAAACACACGGCACGCCGCTCGCGCGGCGCGACCGATCGGATCGGGAACGGTCAGCAGATTGAATCAGGAACGTTTTGATTATCTCACGGGCATTCTCGCGTCGCCGCTCGAAGTGGACGCCGCCGAATGGAACGCGCTGCTCGCCCGCCAGGCTCAACCGACGCCGTTCTTGCGGCACGAGTTCCTGAGCGCGCTGCACGCGACACGTTGCGCGGTGCCCGACACCGGCTGGGCGCCGCAATTCGTCACGCTGACCGACCCGCGTAGCGGCCGGCTCGCGGCTGCGGCGCCGGTGTACCTGAAAGGCCACTCGTACGGCGAATATGTGTTCGACTGGGCATGGGCCGACGCGTACAAGCGCAATGGCCTCGCGTACTACCCGAAGCTGCTGTGCGCGGTGCCGTTCACGCCGGTGCAGGGCTCACGTCTGATGGCGGCCGACGAACGCGCGCTGCGTCATCTGGCGGCCACCCTCGTCGCGTTCGCCGAGCAGGCGGATGTGTCGTCGCTGCACGTGCTGTTTCCGACCGATACCGAAGCAGCGGCGCTAACCAATCTGGGCATGATGCAGCGTGAAGGCGTGCAGTTTCATTGGCTCAACGACGGCTATCGCAGCTTCGACGACTTCCTTGCGACGCTCGAACAGAAAAAGCGCAAAAACATCCGTGCCGAGCGCCGCAAGGTGCGCGAGGCGGGCGTCACGTTCCGGCGCAGGGTCGGCAAGGACATCGCCGATGCGGACTGGCGCTTCTTCAGCAAGTGTTATCGGCAAACGTACCGCGAACACTTCTCGAGTCCTTATCTGAATCTCGACTTCTTCCGGATGATCGGCGAAACGATGCCGGAGAACCTGATGATGGTGATCGCCGAAGTCGACGGCAAGCCCATCGCGAGCTCGCTCGTCGTGTTCCAGCGCGGCGGCGCTGCGGACGGTACAGGCGGCACGCTATACGGCCGCTACTGGGGCGCGCTCGAACACGTGCCGTGCCTGCACTTCGAGACCGCGTACTATCAACCGCTCGAATTCTGCATCGAAGAAAAACTCGCGGTGTTCGAAGGCGGTGCGCAAGGCGAGCATAAGATGGCGCGCGGCTTCATGCCGACCGTCACGCGCTCGACGCATTGGCTCGCGCATCCGGCCTTCGCCGATGCGGTCTCACACTTTCTCGACAACGAGACGAATCACATTCACGCGTATGTCGATGAATTGCGCGAACACAATCCGTTCAAAAGCTAACACCAAACCGTGACGCACACGACGCCGTGGTTTCTCTATCTGATCGAATGTGACGACGGCAGTGTCTATACCGGCATTGCGATCGATGTCGCCGCGCGCTTCGACAAGCATGTCAACGGTACCGGCGCGCGCTACACACGTTCGCGCAAGCCGTTGCGCGTGCTCGCGTCGTTCGAGCTCACGGACCGCGCGAGCGCGTTGCGCGCCGAGTATTGGGTCAAGCGCCTGACGCCCGCGGGCAAACGCGCGCTCGCGGCCGGCGCGCGCACGCTCGAATCGGTGCTGCCGGCACCCGCCGCGATGCCCGACGACGCCGACGCTGACACCGCATGAAAAAACCGCGCGGCCGTTGCGGGCACGCGCGGTTTTGTAGCTGCTCGATGCAGCTGAACGCCCGCTATTGAAAGCGCGGGTACGGGGGTCGCTTTTACTTCTTGTAGTTCGCGACCCCGTCAGAAATTTCCTTATGCGCGGCATCGATGCCGGCCCACCCATCGATCTTCACCCACTTGCCCTTCTCGAGCGCCTTGTACTGCTCGAAGAAGTGCTTGATCTGATCTTTCAGATAGCCAGGCACGTCGTCGATCGATTTCATATGCGCGGTCATCGGGCAGATCTTGTCGTGCGGCACGGCGATCAGCTTCGCATCGACGCCGGATTCGTCGGTCATCTGCAGCATGCCGAGCGCGCGGGCGCGCACCACCGCGCCTGCGAGCAGCGGGAATGGCGTGATCACCAGCACGTCGACCGGGTCGCCGTCGCCGGACAGCGTCTGCGGAATAAAGCCGTAGTTCGCCGGATAGCGCATGCCGGTGCCGATAAAGCGATCGACGACGAGCAGGCCCAGTTCCTTGTCGGCCTCGTACTTCACCGGGTCGCTTTGCGCGGGAATTTCGATGATGACGTTGAAGTCTTGCGGCAGATCCTTGCCGGGCGGGACAGTGTTGAAGCTCATGGCGGCTCTCTGGTGACGATGAAAATCGGGGACACGGACATGATGCGCGGCGGCGGTCGCTACGCTACGGTCTGCAACGGATTGCATCGATGCGCATTCGACGCGCATTGCGACCCGATCAGACAAGGCCGGGCGCCGCGGGAATGCGCCATTATAGCCAATCGGCCGGTGCCGTCCGCGTGCGTTCGGCGCGATAATCCACCTATCGTCTGGCCGTTGCGCTTTCGCACATGCCGCTGCGCCGCGATGCATCACGCGTAGGCGTATCGCGCAGCCGGGTCTCGTCGGCCGCGAGTCTCGTCCAGAGTCGGGACACGCAGGTGGACCCGCTGTAGGGACCCGCAGTCGGAACCCGCGGTTGGGACATATCCCGGCCAGTCGCTTCAATAGTCCGCACGGAATCGATCCGCAATCCGTCGCAGGGCCGCCAGTCATCCCTTTCGACAAGGAGCATGTATGGAAGAAGCGAAACACTTCATCGGCAACGAATGGACCGTGTCCGCGGGCGGCGACACGCTCGCCGTGATCGATCCGTCGGATGGCCAGCCCTTCACGCGTCTTGCACGCGGCAACGCCGCCGATATCGATACTGCGGTCAGCGCCGCACGGCGTGCGTTCGACGGCGCGTGGGGCGCGTTGAGCGCCGCCGAACGCGGCCGTCTGCTGTATCGGCTCGCGATGTTGGTCGGCACCTGTCACGAAGAGCTCGCGCAGATCGAAGCACGCGACACCGGCAAACCGCTGCGCCAAGCGCGTGCGGACGCCGCGGCGCTGGCCCGCTATTTCGAGTTCTACGCCGGCGCCGCCGACAAGCTGCACGGCGAGACGCTGCCGTACCAGTCCGGCTACACGGTATTCACGATCCGCGAACCGCACGGCGTGACCGGCCATATCGTGCCGTGGAACTATCCGATGCAGATCTTCGGCCGCAGCGTCGGCGCCGCGCTCGCCACCGGCAACGCCTGCGTCGTGAAGCCCGCCGAGGACGCATGCCTGTCGGTCCTGCGCGTCGCCGAGCTGGCCGCCGAGGCGGGCCTGCCCGCGGGCGCATTGAATATCGTGACCGGTTACGGACATGAAGCGGGGGCGGCGCTCGCGCGGCATCCGGGCATCGATCACATCTCGTTTACCGGTTCGCCGGCAACCGGCAAGTTCGTCACGCAGATGGCCGCGGAAAACCACGTGCCGGTCACGCTCGAGCTAGGCGGCAAATCGCCGCAAATCGTGTTCGCCGATGCGGACTTCGACGCGGCATTGCCGGTGCTCGTCGCGGCGATCGTGCAGAACGCCGGACAGACATGCTCGGCCGGCAGCCGCGTGCTGATTGAGCGAGCGGTGTACGAGCCGTTGCTCGACCGGCTTGCGACCGCGTTCAATGCGCTGCGGGTCGGTCCGTCGCATGCCGATCTCGACTGCGGGCCGCTGATCAGCGCGAAACAGCAGCAGCGCGTGTGGGATTTTCTATCCGATGCGCAGCACGATAACATCGCGATGGCCGCGCAAGGCCATGTGATCGCCGAAGCACCGGAAAGCGGCTTCTATCAGGCGCCGACGCTCTTGCGCGACGTGCCGCCGCAGCACCGTCTCGCGCGCGAGGAAGTGTTCGGCCCCGTGCTCGCCGCCCTGCCGTTCGCTGACGAGGACGAAGCGCTGGCGCTCGCGAACGGCACGCCGTATGGGCTCGTCGCCGGCATATGGACGCGCGACGGCGCGCGGCAATTGCGCGTCGCGCGGCGGGTGCGCTCGGGTCAGGTGTTTATCAACAACTACGGCGCGGGTGGTGGCGTCGAATTGCCGTTCGGCGGCGTCAAGCATTCGGGGCATGGGCGGGAGAAGGGCTTCGAAGCGCTGTATGGGTTCACAGTACTGAAGACGGTGGCGATCCGGCACGGATGAGTGCGGATGAGCGCCGGCGGTACGGACGCGCAATAACAAAACTCGACTCGCTGCAAATTGAAGATACGAGGAGACATCATGCGACTAAAAGGCAAAACCGCCGTCGTCACCGGCGCCGGCTCGGGCTTCGGCGAAGGCATTGCAAAGACCTACGCGCGTGAAGGCGCAAACATCGTCGTCAACGACCTGAACGGCGCCGCGGCCGAGCGCGTCGCGAGCGAAATCGCGCTCGCCGGCGGCAAGGCGATCGCGGTCGCCGGCGACGTCACACGCAGCGCGGACTGGCAGCAGCTACTACAAGCCGCGCTGGAAGATTTCGGCAGCGTGCAGATCGTCGTCAACAACGCCGGCACCACGCATCGCAACAAGCCCGTGCTTGACGTCACCGAAGCCGAGTTCGATCGCGTCTATGCGGTGAACGTCAAAGGCCTCTACTGGAGCGTGCGCGCGTTCGTCCCATATTTCCGCAAGTGCGGCGGCGGCGTGTTTATCAATATCGCGTCGACCGCGGGCATCCGGCCGCGGCCCGGCCTCGTCTGGTACAACGGCAGCAAGGGCGCGGTGATCGTCGCAAGCAAATCGCTGGCGGTCGAGCTCGGGCCGGACCACATTCGCGTCAACTGTGTGAATCCGGTGATCGGCGAGACCGCGCTGCTGTCCGAATTCATGGGCGTCGAAGACACGCCGGCGAACCGTCAGCGCTTCCTCGCGTCGATTCCGCTCGGCCGGTTCTCGAAGCCGCAGGACGTCGCGAACGCCTGCCTCTACCTCGCATCGGACGACGCGGAGTTCATCACCGGCGCGTGTCTTGACGTCGACGGCGGTCGCTGCGTTTAGACATGCGATAAAAGCGCGGACTAGAATCGCGCTCCGCGATACCTTTCTTTCTAAAATTATGAGGAGACACAATGGCCAGTCCAGCGAATCCGCTTCATCCATCCGGCGCGGGCGCGCCGCCCTCCACGTTCGAAGAGGCGACTTACCGGAAAGTCGCGTGGCGTCTCACACCGCTTCTGATGCTCTGCTATGTGGTCGCCTATCTCGACCGCGTCAACGTCGGCTTCGCGAAACTGCAGATGCAAACCGACCTGAGCCTGAGCGACACCGTGTACGGCTTCGGCGCCGGCATCTTCTTTATCGGCTATTTCATCTTCGAGATTCCGAGCAACGTGATCCTGCATCGCGTCGGCGCGCGCGTGTGGATCGCGCGAATCATGGTGTCGTGGGGCATCATCTCCGCACTGACCATGTTCGTCACCACGACGACGATGTTTTACGTGATGCGCTTTCTGCTCGGCGTCGCCGAAGCGGGCTTCTTCCCCGGCATCATCCTGTATCTGACGTACTGGTACCCGGCGCACCGGCGCGGCCGGATGACCACCTGGTTCATGACCGCGATCGCGCTATCGGGCGTGATCGGCGGCCCGATCTCCGGCTTTATCCTGAAGGCGTTCGACGGCCTGAACGGCTGGCATGGCTGGCAGTGG
>NZ_CADIKH010000077.1 GCF_902859855.1 Paraburkholderia humisilvae | reverse complement strand
GCCGATCGGACTCGCGGCGTTGCTCACGGCCCGCTTCTATTCGCCTGCCGAAATCATCATGGTCGATCTGGACGACAACCGGCTGGAGACCGCGAAGCGTTTCGGTGCGACCGCGGTCGTCAACAGCGCGGACGGCAACGCAGTCCAGGCGGTCATGAAACTCACGGCCGACCGTGGCGTCGACACCGCAATAGAGGCGGTCGGGATACCCGCCACTTTCGAATTGTGCGAGGCGATTATCGCTCCGGGCGGGACGATTGCGAACGTCGGTGTGCATGGCGTGAAGGTCGACCTTCATCTGGAACACCTGTGGGACCGGAATATCACGATCACCACGCGGCTGGTCGATACCGTGAGCACACCGATGCTGCTGGAGACGTTGCGCTCCGGCCGGCTCGATCCCAAACTTCTGATCACCCATCGCTTCACATTCGAGCAGATCCTCGATGCGTATGCAACCTTTGCGCACGCGGCCGACACCCGCGCGCTCAAGGTGATCATCGCGGCCTAGCTCGCCGCGATGTATGGGCGGCCGCCACTAGCGGGGCAGTTCGTACACCGCCGCAGCGACGTCGGTGTGTGCGGGACTGGCGGTTTCCGCGACCGTGGTTTGCGCCTGTCGGCTCGGGACCAGCAACACCGGCAGGCTCGCGCTGCGCACGACCCGTTCGGCCACGCTACCTAGAAACAGACGCTTGAAACCCCGTCGCCCATGCGTGCCGAGCACCAGCAGGTCCGCGTTGAATTCGTTAGCCGAAATGCGGATCCGTTCCGAGATGTCCTCGCCGATCGGCGCGACGTCGACGATCCGCGGCACGCCGGCCACGTTCTCGCGCTTCATTCGCGCCAGCGCATCCGCCATCAACCGCTGGCCTTCTTCAATACAGGCGTCTCGCAGGATCGTCGGATCGTAGCCGTACGCGTCGTATGCCATCAATGGGTTGTCTACGACATAAAGCGGCTGTAACTGCGCGTCATTATCGTGTGCGAGTTGCAGAGCGCTGTCCAACGCATGTTCAGCCGTCTCGCTACCGTCGATTGCTACCAGAATGCGTTTATACATATCGGCCCCGAAGAGTTCGTTCTGACGGTCAACGCCGTCGCGAATGGCATTGCGTGCGCTCAGAGCGCCGCGGCCTGAACTTTGCCGTCGACGATGTCCTTGCCGAACTGCATGGCAAGGCCGATCGCGTCATCGAAAGTGGCGGGGCTCACGGCGTCGAAGACTGTCGAATAGCGTCGTGCGTCCGCCTCGCTGAATGGGATCGAGTCGATTCGCATAACGGACGAAAAACGCCGCGCGCCTTTGGCATACGGATCGCCAAAGGGCGGGAATTGCTGGCTGGCATAGGCACGTAACTCGTGGCCGTTGTATGTCGCGGTGGGGATGGTCATGATGACGGGCTCCTTAACGAATGGTTTTATTCGCTGGGCTCTCGCGCCGAATATCGATGGCGTAACGGTCGATCGCAAACCGCGCAGTGAATAGCACCACCTTGCGCTTAATAGCGACGTAATGCAATGAACATATCGCGTGGGATGCGGCGGTGCGGTACGGCAGCGTACCGACTTTGATCGGTCCTGCGCGCACCATGATTATGGAAACTTTCCCTTCTCCCCAATATCACCATTCCGCTTGCTCGCCGTTCGTTCACGAACCCGCTTCGCTCATTTCAAGTTGGGAATCTCACGCCATGACCTTTCTCAAGTCCCCGCCGCCCACGCCCGATGCCGTCGCCGACGAATACGCCGCGACGATCTCCGGTTCTTCACTTCCGAAGTACCGGATCCCGGAAGCATCGTCCGATCGCAGAGCGGTTTTCGATCTGGTGCGCGACGAGTTATTCATGGACGGCAACTCACGGCAGAACCTCGCGACGTTCTGCACCACCTATGCCGACGACGAAGTTCGCCGACTGATGGATCTGTCGATAGACAAGAACATGATCGACAAGGACGAATATCCGCAAACCGCTGAAATCGAAATGCGCTGCGTGCACATGCTCGCCGATCTGTGGCATGCAACGAAATCGTGGAAGACGACCGGTTGCTCGACAACTGGGTCGAGCGAAGCCTGCATGCTCGGTGGACTTGCGCTCAAGTGGCAATGGAAAAAGCGCAGGGAAGCGCAAGGCAAGCCGACCGACAAGCCAAACTTCGTCTGTGGACCCGTACAGGTCTGCTGGGCGAAATTCGCCCGGTACTTCGATGTCGAGATGCGTCAGGTGCCGCTCAGAGACGATGCGACCGGACTGCAACCAGAAGACCTGGCTCAGTATTGCGACGAGAACACGATTGGCGTCGTGGCCACACTGGGCATCACGTTCACCTGTGTCTATGAACCAGTGAAGGCGCTGGCGGGTGCACTGGACGCACTGCAAGCAAATGTCGGGCTCGATATTCCGATTCATGTCGATGCGGCCAGCGGTGGCTTCGTCGCGCCATTCATTCAGCCGGACCTCGAATGGGACTTCTGCGTGCCGCGCGTCAAATCGATTAATGCGTCGGGCCATAAATACGGGCTCGCCCCGCTCGGGGTCGGCTGGATAGTCTGGCGCAGTACTCAGGACTTGCCTGACGAACTGATTTTCCGGGTCGATTATCTCGGCGGCGACATGCCGACGTTCGCACTGAATTTCTCCAGGCCGGCCGGACAGATCATTGCGCAGTACTACATGCTGCTGCGTCTGGGCCGTGAAGGCTATCGGCACATTCAGCAGGAATGCGCCGATACGGCTCAAGCACTGGCCGACGGTCTGGCAAAGATCGACGCATTGGAGCTGATCTACGATGGACGCGGTGCGTTGCCGGCCGTCTGCTACAAGCTGAAGCACCCGGAAACAGCGGGCTTCACGCTATTCGATCTGTCCGATCATGTACGCATGCGTGGTTGGCAGATCGCCTCGTACGAACTGCCGGCGGCGCGCGAGGAGACCATCGTGCAACGCGTGTTGATCCGGCGCGGCGTGACCCGCGACATGGCGGCGATGCTACTCGGGGACATCCGGCACGCCGTCGCGCATCTGACGAAGAACCCGGTGCTCCATTCGACCGCCGGGCCCACCTTCCATCACGATTGACGTTGCCTCTTCACAGGAGCGCACGAAATGATTCGCACCACGACCGCCGCGTCCGCTTTGCCGGCCGCAAAGTCCGCGAAGCGCGGCAAGTATCTGAGCGTCACGTCGATCGGTCTGATGACGGCCGCCGCCGTGGTCACGAGCCTGCGTGGACTTCCGTTGCTGGCGAAAGAAGAGATGACGATGTTCGTCTATCTCGCGTTTACGGTGGTCTTCTATCTGATCCCGGCGTCGCTGATTTCGGCTGAACTGGGTGGCGCTTTTGCCGACCGGCGCGGGGGCATCTATACGTGGGTCGCGGAAGCGTTTGGCACACGTTGGGGTTTCCTTGCGATCTGGTTGCAATGGATCCAGAACGTCGTCTGGTATCCCGTAGCGCTGACCTTCGGCGCGGCGGCACTCGCCTATACGATTGGCCGCCCGGATCTGGCGAAGAACGGCGTTTACGTCGGAATCTTCTGCATCGTCGCGTACTGGCTCTCCACGTGGATCGTACTGCAAGGTGTCGAAGTATTCGCGAGGATCGCCAGCTGGACCTTCGTGATCGGCACCATCGTGCCGGGTGTCGTGCTGCTCGCGCTGCTCGGCTACTGGATCGGCAGTGGCCATCCGCTCGGCTGGCAGCATCTGAACGATGCCGCACTATCGCAAGAGGGCCACGCGCGCTTCTGGCCCGCGATTCATGGCTTCGGCACGATCTCGTTTCTTGCCGGCATCGTGCTGCTATTTGCCGGTGTGGAGGTGCAGGCGGTTCATGTGATCGACATGCGCAGTCCGAGTCGCGGTTATCCGGCGGCCATCGGACTGGGTGCGCTGATTTCGGTGCTGATCTTCGCGCTCGGCGCGTTGCCGATCGCGGCGATCTTGCCGTACGAGAAGATCTCGTTGCAGTCCGGCGTGTTCGATGCGTTCAGTGTCGTGCTTGCGGACCTCTGGCACATGGGCTGGGCTGTGTCGGCGCTGTCGCTGCTGGTCGGCATCGGCGCAATCAGTGGTGTGCTGGCCTGGTTGGGCAGTCCGTCGCGCGGTCTGCTTGAAACCGCGCACGAGGGTGAATTGCCGCCAATCCTTCAGGCCAGGAACCGCCACGGCATGCCCACGCATATTCTGCTGGTGCAAGGGCTGATCGTGACGGTGATCTCGTGCTTCTACTTCGTGATCCGGGATGTGTCGGTCGCGTTCTTTCTGATCTCCGCGATGACAATCGCGCTCTACCTGATCGCGTACATGCTGATGTACGCGGCGGCAATCAGGCTGCGCTATTGCGCACCTGCGTTGCCACGACCTTTCACCGTGCCCGGTGGTTTAGCCGGCATGTGGCTGACTGCCGGCATCGGCTTTGCCGGTGTGCTGTTCAGTTTCGCCGTCTCGTTCTTCCCGCCGGACCAGTTGCCGGTGGGCTCACCGTTGCTTTATACCGGACTGGTCGGGCTCGGCATCGTCGTATTCGGCGGCATTCCCCTGATGATCCACCACGCTCGCCGCAGCGACTGGGCGACGGTTCATGGCGCGCCGCTCGCCAGTCCCGCCCCGATACCGCTCAAATAGGTATGCGCGCGGCCTTTCTGATAGGGCTTCGATCATGAAATACAAAGACTATTACGAAGTGCTGGGAGTGCCGCGTAGCGCGACGCAGGACGATATCAAGCGTACGTATCGCAAGCTCGCTCGCAAATACCACCCGGACCTGAGCAAGCTCGACGACGCGGAGTCACGCTTCAAGGAAGTCGGCGAGGCGTACGGCGTGCTCAAGGATACGGAAAAGCGTGCGGCCTACGACCGGATGGGCGACCAGTGGCGTAATGGTCAGGACTTCGAGCCGCCGCCCCAGTGGGATGAAGGTTTCGAATTCAGCGGCGCGAATGACCACGGCGCAGGGGAGGCACGCTTCAGCGAATTTTTTGAGGCACTTTTCCGCGGTGAACATGCCGATGGTGGCCGCGCCTCGACAAGACGTGCGCGGCACGCCGCCGGCGCGGGCCCTGACAATGCAACTGCACGAGAAATGGAGGATGCCTATGGCGGTGTGCCGCACTCGGCTCCAGGCCAGGACCACCACGCCAAAGTTGTGATCGATCTGGAAGATACCTATCGCGGAGCACAGCGCACGATTTCCCTGGAGACACCGATACTCGATGCAAGTGGCCGTGTCGTGTTGAAGTCACGGACGCTCGATGTCTCCATTCCCAAGGGCGTGCACAGTGGGCAACATTTGCGGCTTGCCGGCCAGGGGGGCGCGGGTTTCGGAGAGGGGCGGCCTGGCGACCTGTACCTGGAAATCGCGTTACGCCCGCAGGAACATTTCAATGTCGACGGCCGCGATGTGACGATCGACGCGCCGGTTGCGCCTTGGGAGGCCGCATTAGGTGCGCGCATTACCGTGCCGACGCCCGACGGCACCGTTGAAATTGTCGTCCCGAAAGGTTCTAGCGGAGGCCAGCGCTTGCGCCTGAAAGGCAAGGGCATCCCGGCGAGCGGGCCGGCCGGTACAGCGGGCGACCTCTATGCGCGGTTGAACATCGCTCTGCCACCGGCCGACACCGACGAGGCACGCGCCGCTTACGAGACATTACGACAGGCATGCGACTTCGACCCGCGCGCGCATTTTTCAGGTGATCAATCATGAACGAATCGCGCACGACCTGGCTCAAGTGCCTGATCGTCGAGGAGCAGGTAGAGTTCACGCTACTCGAATTGTGCCGGGTATCCGGCGCTTCTGAACTTCAGATCTTTGACTGGATCGAGCAAGGGGCGATCGAGCCGAAACGGGTCAGCGAAGATGATGGTCCGCATTTCGACGGTATCTCATTGCGGCGCGCCCGCAAGGCCCGCCATCTCGCGGAGGATCTCGAGATCAACGCTGCGGGTATCGCGCTCGCACTCGATCTGCTTGACGAGATCGAAGCGTTGCGAACGCAGCACTATCCAAAGCGATAGAGCGAATCTCTCACGCAAACCAGGTCACACCCATCGCCACGACCGTTGCCGCCATCACGCCGGTCGCAATCCAGCCGAAGGTGCGTAGTGTTGGTGGAAGCGTGAAACCCGACATGATGTGCGTACGCATCGAGAGATGCATCATGACGATCATCACGGGCACCGCCACGACGCCGTTGAGGACCGCGCTCCAATAGAGCGCCTTGACGGGATCTATCGGCGTGAAGTTCAGGCCGGCGCCGATTGCCGTCGCGGCGGCAATTACGCCGTAGAACGCCTTCGCCTGTGAAGGCGCGCGCGCGAGGCCCACTCGCCACAGGAACAATTCGCCCACTGCATAGGCACCCGAGCCGGCTAGCACGGGCAGAGTCAACAAGCCGGTGCCGATGATGCCGGCGGCGAACACAAAGAACGTGAATGGACCTGCTATGGCGCGCAGCGCCTCCGCGGCCTGAGCCGAAGTCTGGATATCGGTAAGCCCGTGTGCATGCAAGGTCGTCGCCGTCGTCACGACGATGAAGAACGCGATTACATTCGAGAGCGCCATGCCGAGGTAGGTGTCGATGCGGATCCGCGCGAACTCCGCGGGCGCTTCCCACGGCGCGTGGGTCAACGGATGTGCACCGGGCCGTTCCTTTTCGTCTTCGACTTCCTGCTCGGCTTGCCAGAAGAACAGGTAAGGGCTGATCGTCGTACCCATGACGGCGACAATGGCGACGAGATAGTCCGGTTTGATGGACAGCGCGGGCAACAGCACGGCGCGGCCGACCTGATCCCACGGTACTTTAACGACAAAGGCGCAGATCACATAGCTGAACAGCGACAGGCACAGCCACTTCAGAATCGACACGTAGCGGGCATAGCGGGTGAACACTTCCAATACGACCGACAGCAGCCCGAAACCGCACACATAGAGTAGCGCGGGACCGGCGATCAGCAGCTTCAGCGCTGCGCCCATCGCACCGAGGTCCGCCCCCAGGTTGATGATGTTCGCGACGAGCAGCAACCCGACTACGCTGGTCGACAACCAGCGCGGATAGTGCTCACGCAGATTGCCCGCGATGCCGCTGCCGGTCACGCGCCCGATGCGCGCACTGATCTCCTGGATCGCGGCCATCAACGGGTAGCTGAACAGGAGAGTCCACGCGAGCCCGTAGCCGAATTGCGCGCCGACCTGGGAATACGTTGCGATGCCGCTCGGATCGTCGTCCGACGCGCCGGTGATGAGGCCCGGGCCCATCACCTGCAGCAGTTTTGGACGAGTCGGCTGCTTGACCGGATCGTGAGTGAGCGTGTCCATGAGCGGGGCGTTCCTGATGGCTGGCGCAGGCGTATCGGCCCGTGAGAGGGTCTCGGGCGTGGCGGCCTCGTAATGGATCACGCTTTCCTTCGGCAGCCCCTCATTGACGAGCGTTGCGCCCAAAGCGCTGAGGGTGCCGACTACGACCGCGCCTTCGACTGCCGACAGGATGAAACTCACGGCGCGTCGAACATCGTCAACGCCGCCGTTTACCGAACTTATGTCACTTTCGCCCGATCGCGGACCGCCCGGCGCAAGGGGGGGCCGCGTTCCGTGCGGCGCGTCAATCCAATGCAACCCGCTCGCCGGCATCGGCATCCGACCAATAGCCGTGCCTGTCGTAAAACCGGTGCAGTGCGACTTCGTAATGCCGATCGACCGGCATCGAGTCGTCATAAGCGGGGCTATTCTTGATGACCTCGCGCGTCAATGCCGTCGATACGGTCGAATCGAGCCAGTCGACGACGTCGATCCAGTGAATCGCGATCAGCACGGCTTTGCCACCAGGCCACCAGTTGTGCGTCCCGACGACCAGGTAGCGAATCGCCCAGTCAGTGTCGTCGTAAATGAAGTCCGAGACGTGGCCGATGCCGCCGTCGGCTGTTTTGAGGTGGTATCCCTTGACCTCGTTCGTACTGCGCAGATGAACGTCCGCTTTCGGCTTGTTCGTATGCAAGGTTGGCCGCGAAGGTTCATCGGGCAGCGCGTCCGGCGCCACGCCTGTCGGATCGTAGGCAGGGTAGGCGCCCATGCCCCACAGGTTCGGGCCGCCCCAATACGTCGGATAGCTGTAGTAGCGCAGGTATTCGATTTCATGCTGCCGCGACACCGGCTTATGGGTGTCGAGAATCGGGCTATCCCGCACTTGCTGCCGGGACAGGTTCGCATGCACGACGCTCGATCCCGGGTCGGTGTGCTTCACCGAATACGGCGACACCAGTACCTGCCGGTCGTTGAGCCAGTCGCCGGTTTCGACCACCAGATAACGCACGGCCCAGGACTCGTCGTCGAAATAGGCCTGGTTGACCGAGCCGATGTCACCATCCAATGCGTGCACGGTGCTGCCGTGCAGGTCGCTTATGCTTCGTAACATGGTTTCTCCATAGTATGAGAAGAGGCGCGCACTACGCCGCGCGAGGGTCTGCCTCAAAGCAACGCGAGCCGCGTAACTTTGGTGCCTTCGAGCGACGCGCCCGCCATCAAGCCATTGTTGGTCAGGACGAAAGCATTGACCTGACCGGTCGCGGTGCTCGTGTCGAGATTGCCGTTTGCGCCGATTTTGAGCACGGCCACGGACGCATCGCCGCCCGCTGACCATCCGTCTGTGCTACGGAAGCGGTTAAGCGACTCTTCAGTCATGAACAGGAATACGATCGCGCGCGATTGCGCGCCGATCTGCCAACCGATCGAACCGGTCGCCGTGCTGTAGTAGCCGACCGTGTGTCCGCCGACGCGCAAGGAGCCTTCCCCATACTGACCGCCGACGACGAAGCCCGCGTCGAACACCGAGGGGAACACCAGCACGCCGCGCGCCTTGCCGACCAGTTCACGCGAGCCGCTCGCGATGGTATAGAGGCGTGCGAGCGTCGAGTCGACGCCCGCATCGATGGTGCGGCGCTTATCCATCTGCTGGCCACGGCTCGCTTCGGAAGAAGAGGTGGTGGTGCAGCCTGAGAGGGCTGCACCGAGTACCAGAAACGACCCAGGTGTGCTCCAGATGAAGGTTCGTCTAAGCATGATTTTCTCCCTGCTGGTGGACGATAGAACACACGCTACGCGCACGCGCTGGAGAATGCGGTACGACAACGTACAGACCTCTCTATGTTCGAACGCACTATCTGCATGGATGATCGCGGGGACTCTCCTGATGGCAAAGGGTCGTGGCATCGACCCGGGTTGACACATACCGTCGCGAACGTGACAGATTTGTTGCGCTCTACAGGGGTGACGTCGTTGACCGCTACCGTACAGACGTGCTCCGTGAGGTGTGAGAACGTGGTAGTCCACCCTGCGCGTACCAGCGATTTTCGGGTCGCTCTCGCGAGGCAGGTATTCGCGAATAGTCGGCAAAGCGCGCAACACAGCAAGCCGTTGCTGTGGCAGGGCGTCGGATGCCGCGGCGTGGATCGCTCGCTGTTCGCGATCCGCGCGTCAAAAAAATGAGGCTCAACATGTCATCTCATCCAGTATCTTTCCGGTGGTCCGTTGGCACGCCCGACGCGCACCACGCCGATGTGAACGATGAAATGCTGGAGCGCCTGCAGCAACGAGCCTCCATCGGTTTTTCCAGTCATTCTCCGTCGGCCGCCCCTCGGTTCGACGCGCTGCGACGCAAGGACGAAATTCTTGCGATGGTGGCGCACGAGCTTCGTGGACCGTTAATGCCGATGCAACTCGCCATCCATCTCATTCGCAGGGCGTCGGCGGATCGCCCGGAGGTGTTACGGTCGATCGACATGCTCGACAGGCAGATCACACAGATTACCCGGCTTGCTGAGGACTTGATGGATGCAACGCGGATCGACCATGGCGCGCTCCGTGTGAGCAAGGCCCCCATCGAAGTCGTTGCGGTTCTGGCCGCCCCTCTCACCGCTGCCGCACTGGCGGCAGCCCAACGCGGCCAGACACTCACCGTGCAGATTGCCGACAGGGCACTACGCATTGAAGGCGATCCTGCGCGTCTCGCACAGGCCGTCAACAACCTCCTGCATAACGCGGTGAAATACACGCCGGAAAATGGTTGCATCGCCGTGAACGTGCTCGCAGACGGGAAAGACCTTGTGGTGTCCGTCAAGGACAATGGCCTGGGCATATCGGGCGCGCTCCTGCCACATATCTTCGACCTCTTCGCTCAGTCCAGCAGAACGATTGCGGCGAGTGCCGGGGGTCTGGGGGTGGGTCTTGCCGTGGTGAAAGCGGTCGCCGAATCGCATGGCGGAACGGTGTCGGCGACCAGTGCTGGCCCCGGTACGGGCAGCGAATTCACGCTACGGCTGCCGATCGTGCTGGAACGGCGCATGGCTCGCGAGCCAGTGTGACGGCGGCCAATGCGCCCACACATTTCAGTCTCCTGCTGAGCGTGCCAGCCACTCGACGATACCTCCCGCGCAGTGACAGACCTGTCAGCGCAGACCCGTTGAGCCATGGCCGGTGGTCGTTGCAGTGCGCCGCAACGTGCCACCGTCGCGCACGCGAACTATAATTTAATCCGGGTTTAGCGAAGATCGGTATCCTCGCAGATTCGCCCTGCGCTTTCATGCAACTGCCGTCGATCCCTGATATTGTTAAGAACAATTCTGCGAAAACAGTGCGGTTTCTTGCCAGGGTGGGGGGGAGAGCGAGGTATGGAAAACGCGCGTCATTTCGGAGGAAATCACCTGCTTTCGGTTCTGCCGGAAGCAGAGCGGGCGCGTGTGGCGCCGCATCTCGTACTGGTTGAAATGCCACTGGGCCTGGTCGTGTACGAGTCTGGCGACCGCCTCGACCACGTTTATTTTCCAACGACCTCCATCGTATCGCTGCTCTATGTGATGGAGGACGGCGCGTCCGCTGAGATTGCGATCGTGGGCAACGAAGGGATCATCGGTATTGCGCTCTTCATGGGCGGTGAAACGACGCCAAACCGGGCGGTCGTGCAAAGCGCAGGTCAGGCGTATCGACTGGATGCGCGCATCCTGAAAGAGGAATTTCATCGCGCCGGCCCGGTTCAGCGGTTATTGCTGCGCTATACCCAGGCATTGATCACCCAGATGGCCCAGACCGCCGTTTGCAACCGGCATCATTCGATCGACCAGCAATTGTGCCGCTGGCTGCTGCTCAGCATGGACCGCCTGCCGTCAAACGAACTGAAGATGACACAGGAACTGATCGCCAACATGCTTGGCGTGCGCAGATCCGGCGTGACGGAGGCGGCGCTGAAACTCCAGGACGCGGGGCTGATTCGCTACAGCCATGGCCATATCGAGGTGCTGGATCGACCGGGGCTCGAAAAGCGCGTGTGCGAATGCTACAGCGTGGTGAAACGGGAGTTCGACCGGCTGTTGCCTGATCTGAAGGCGATATAAAGCGCGTATCTTTGTGCGGCCTACCTAAGCTTGCCCCGGTCACCGGAATCATTGGCAGTGGGAAATGGCCCCTTACCGGAGAACGTATCAGCTGGTCATCGGTTGCTCAATGACATACGATGTGATGTCGCTCTTGCGCTCGTATGCGCCGGCCTCGACACTGGAGACGTTCATATGAGCAGAGCGGATGAGGTGACGGACGATGTCGCGCGGGCGGCTTTAACTGTGTTTTACCGTGCCATGTCGCGTAAAGATATCTCCCTGTTTCGGACTGTTGTAACGCCAGACTGGCAGTACATCCCGCCTTCTCCTGGAGCGGTGTCGGGTCCCGACTCTATGATCCCGGTGTTCGCGGATCTGTCGTATTCACTGCCTGACATGGACATCAGGATTCTGGATGTCCTGGTTCACGGAGACAAGGTAGCCGTGCGTGCGATCGTGACTGGGACGCATCGGCCCCACTCATGGGGATCGCAGCCACATCGAAACCTGTCAATTTTGCGATTCACTCGTTTCACGAATTCCGCGAGGGACATATTGCCAAGACATGGCACCTGGAAGACTGGCTAGGTGTTTTTCGTCAGATCGGAGAGTTGCCGTCGAACCTTCCGTGACGACAGGTCGACCGGTATATCCGCCATGTGGCCTGTTCCTTGTATCGCCGCTGGCTCCGTATCTAGAATGCGGGGCCAGATCAGCTGTCCCCGCGTTGGGAATCGTGACGCGGCGACACATCCGCCTGAGTGCGCCATGCGGCGGAAATGAAGTTTCGGTCTGGTCCATGCCTGAGACCAACTCATCGCACCCAGCGGCGTCAGCGATAGTCGGTCAACCACGGACAGTTGTCCTGTCTAATCTGGAAGTCTGATATGGAAAGCACGCCGAGACACAAAATCCCCGCAACGCTGATTCCTGGCGATGGAATCGGGCCGGAAGTGGTTGCTGCAACGGTTCAGGTTCTTGACGCTTTAGGATCCCCATTCATCTGGGACGTACAGCATGCCGGAATCGCCGGGGTCACCCACTGTGGGGACCCGCTACCAGATGTGACACTCGAGAGCGTTCGCAAGAACAAGCTTGCCCTCAAAGGTCCATTGACGACCCCGATTGGCGATGGGTTCCGCTCTTCCAACGTTCGACTTCGCGAGGAGTTCCAGCTTTTTGGCAACGTTAGGCCCGTGCATACCATTATCCCTGGTCGCTACGACAAGATCGACCTCGTGCTCGTGCGCGAAAACCTCGGTGGGTTTTATGTCGCACACGAATACTACATTCCCGTAGGCGACGATCCGAAAGCGGTTGCAGTCGCGACCGGGGTAAACACACGCGATGCGTGCGCACGAATCGCAAGATTTGCCTTCGAATATGCCTTGAAACACGGACGAAAGAAGATCACCGTTGTGCATAAGGCCAACATCCTGAAGGTACTCACAGGATTGTTTCTGGACGCCGCTCGAGACGTTGCCCGGGATTACGAAGGTCGGGTGGAAATGAATGACATCATTGTCGACGCCTGCGCGATGCAGCTTGTGCTGAACCCGTGGCAGTTCGATATGCTTGTGTGCACCAATCTGTTTGGAGACATTCTGTCGGATCAGTTAGCGGGCCTCGTGGGCGGACTGGGCATGGCGCCCGGCGCCAACTACGGTACTGACACGGCAATTTTTGAAGCCGTGCATGGATCGGCGCCAGACATCGCTGGTAAAGACGTGGCCAACCCCATCTCCTTGTTACTTGCATCAGGCTTGATGCTTGAGCATGTTGGTAAGGGTGATCTCGCCCAACGATTGCGAACTGCAATCACTCAAACACTCAACACCGACCATATCTGTACGCGTGATCTGAAAGGCACTGCGTCAACGCGCGAGTTCGCCGCCGCAGTGGTTCGCCGGATCGAGAGCACATAGTCACGGGGGAGACGCTGCGTGCCAGTTCGAGTCGCGCATGAACGACATGGCCTTCAACGCCTACAGCGGGACCGCCTCCACGATTGCACTCACGATGTTCCCCGAGGTCGATTTGAACAGGAGCGTCGTAATCGGCGTGGGTACGGCCGACTACGCGATGTTACGAAGGGGCGACCAAGTGGTCGCCACCGTACAGACGGGAGAATTTCATCCGGTCCATGATGATCTCAGCTTCAGGAGGCCACCATGTACATCCAACTCTCGGCCGAGGCTGTCCAGGCTCTCAAATCGCTCGATCGAATTCCTGATTCCGAATCGGAGATTCCGCGCCCCATGACCGACGAACTATTGACTCTCGGGCTTGCGTACGAGTCGCGCACCGGCGGCGTCATCAATATGACGGCCGCAGGCCGACTGTGGCTGAACCAGCGGGCCGGGTAGTGCACGTGTTACGTGCGGAGCCAATTGTCGCTGCCTACGGCTTTGCCGCCGCGTTGAGCTTTGGATGATCGAAAGATCGAAATCCCATCCTTACTTAGGACCGGTGTCGGGCCTGCTTCTTCGGCGGTCAGTTGTAGTCGTTCTTCTACCGCATCCCGACTCCCGCGTCATCTTCCTGACGAACCGCATATCTGCGGTGCGTCTGCGCTCGCCCTACGGGCTCTGCGACGCACCGGAGCAAAACTAACGAAGACCCTCATCGGCGGTGCACAACCAAGCCATCTCGTCACCCGTCTATGTGACGCCGCCGTTTAGCGGCGCATTTGAATCGCCATTCACATCCGGTCACAACGTCGATGCGCCACAACTCAAGAACGAAGTTCTGGCGATGGTCGCTCACGAACTGCGCGGGACATTGACTTCGTTTTGATTCGGGACCCACATGATCCGCTCGGCGTTGGCAGAGCGCCCCGATATGCTCCGGGTGCTCGACATGATCGACCGGCAAGCCAGCGAGATAGCGCGCCTTTCCGAAGATCTGGTGGACGCGACGCGAATCGGTCAGGGCGGCCTCCGCCTGGACAAGCTCAACGTCGACGTGGCAACCATTCTGGCCGATTCATGTGAGATAGCTGCGTCGGGCGGCTGCCGTGAGGCAGCAGACTTTCACTCTGCAGATGCCGGACGGCACGCTGCGCATTGAGGTTGATCCAGTCCGTCTCGCACAGGCTGTCACTAACCTGCTGCACAACGCGGTGAAGTACACGCCGACAGGCGGCAATATCAGGATGACTGTGCAGGCCGATGGAATCGATCTCATTATTTCCGTTCGGGACAATGGACTCGGGATTTCGGGCGGGCTCCTGCCGCATGCCTTCGAGCTGTTCGCACGATCCAGCAGAACGATTGAACGATTGCTGCTAGCGCAGGTGGCCTGGGCGTGGGCCTCGCTGTCGTAAAAGCAGTCGCCGAGTCCCCTGGCGGAACGGTGTCGGCAACCAGTGCCGGGCTGGGTGCCGGCAGCGAATTCACGCTCAGACTGCCAATCGTCACGAAGCGCTGCGCAGTCCGAGATTGGAGGTAAGCCGCAAACGTGCGATTGACTTTAGGTCAGGTCACGGGCGTCTGGCGGTAACGAAAGCAGATGGGCGACGTACCTTCGTTCTGGTACGCCATTGGCGGCGGCGAGCCGGAACCCTGTTCCCGCTTCCGGCAGCGTTCGGAAGCGCGGCGGGAACTCGTGAGCGAGTTGATCTTGGCAACGATGCGGTTGGCGCAACCGCCAATCGGCAAAGGATCCTTTCAGGAGTCGGGAGGGAGTGGTTGCATGCTTTGGTCGGGACACCATTTAACGTGTGCGTTTCGGGCGAGATGCGCCTCCAGATGGCTTCAGACCCGTCCTTTAAGAGAGTCGACCGGCATTTCCCTGCCTATAACCCGGCGGGTGACATTGAGCTGCCGCGCGGTCGGTACGGCGACGGACATCGAGACTTCTTTTTTCGCTCGTTGTGGGCGGTTCCGCACTTGTACGGCACCGTACCGACCTCCTTCGGCGTTAAGTGCGTTCATGCTCACTATGCCGCTCCACTATCTCCGAGCCCTGACGGCTCGCAAGCGCACCGACGACGCGAATCGCCGGCTTGGCCAGGCGCTTGCCTTCGTTGCCGGCGCTGCCAACGCTGGTGGATTCCTGGCGGTCGGACAGTACACGTCGCATATGACGGGGATCGTCTCGGCGATGGCCGACAACCTCGCATTCGGTAACGTCACGCTGGTGGCCGCTGGACTGAGTTCGCTTCTGGCGTTCATGAGCGGCGCTGCGACCTCGGCGATACTGATCAACTGGGGCCGGCGACGGCAGGCGCAGAGCGAATTTGCGATGCCCTTGATGCTCGAAGCGCTGCTTCTGCTGTGCTTCGGGTTACTGGGGTCGAACCTCGAGCAGCACCGATGGCTGTTCGTGCCGGCCACCGTCGATCTGCTGTGTTTCGTAATGGGTCTGCAGAACGCGATAATCACAAAAATTTCGAAGGCGGAGATCCGCACCACCCATGTGACCGGCCTGGTTACCGACATCGGGATCGAGCTAGGCAAGTTGTTCTACTGGAACTTCGGAGCGGTGACAGACTGGGAAAACAAGGTCAGGGCGGACCGCGGACGGCTGCGGCTGCTTGCGTCGCTGCTCGGGATGTTCTTTGCTGGCGGACTGGCTGGCGCCCTCGGCTTCAAGAGGATCGGCTTCGTCGCCACGGTCCCACTCGCGGCGATCCTGGTCATCCTGGCGGTGGTACCTGTGTTCGATGATCTGATCGGGCAGCGCACCCGATCCTGAGCGGCCTACACGCCTGATGCACAACGCGCTGTCGCGCGGAGTTGCCCCAGCAATTCGAGCCCGCTCATGCCGGGCAGTTACGCATCGATCAGCAGACAGGCTTCGCGTCCCGAATTGTAGTGCTCGAGGAACGCCTCACCGGTCGCGTGGGTTTCGACGTTCTGGCTCGTTCGCTAATGCGACATCAGCACCGGCAGCGTCATTGATTTTAGAGTTTCCCGCGTCGCGCCCCCCATCACCAGTTCCTGCCAGCGCGCATGCCCGTAAGCGCCCATTACGATCAAGTCAGCGCCGAGATCAGAAGCGTGACACAGCAGCGCATCGCCGATTGACGCACCGGTCAGCTCGTCGATATTGAGCAGTTCTAGCTTGACACCGTGCCGCGCAATCACGGCCGCGATATCGGCTCCGGCAGGGCGGCCGTCGGCTGGTTCGTCTTTCCTGCCGTTCACGGTGACGACCGTTGTCCTCTTCGCTTGCTGCATGAACGGCAGTGCGTCGTGAACGGCCCGGGTGGCTTCGCGACTGCCGTCCCACGCGACCATCACTTCGCTACCGAGCGAGGGAAAGGCGCCGACGTAGGGGACCATCAGCACCGGGCGGCCAGTAGACATAAGGAGGTTTTCCTGGAAGTGGTCGCCGACGTACGCTTCGGGGTCTTGTGGATCGCGCTGCCCCGCGATGATCAGGTCTGCGGTGCGGCCATGGCGCGGGACGACGAGATTCGCGCATTTGTCGGTGGTCACCCAGTCGCCCTCAACCTCTGCGCGGCTTAGCTCGGCGTGGAAGAGGCGCTCGATCGCCGCACTTCGCTCGTGGCGTACCTTCTCCTGGGCGCTGTAGTACTCCGCAGAACCTGCCATCACGTCGAACGACCGCGGGTCGGGCGTGAAGACCCCGAACATGCCGGTGAGATGCGCGCCGAACTGCTTTGCTACCCGCAGCGCAAGTTCGAGCCGCGGATGCGCGCGTTCGCTGGTGTCGAGGTGGACGACGATGCTCTTGTAGTTCATAGCGGTAACTCCGGGAAAATTGCGAATGTGAGCGCGGGTCTTGTCCCTGACGGACTCCATATGAATGTTCGTGTAGGCCCGATCCACTCCGGGGTATCCATCAAAGTTTCTGACGTTACGCCGTAGCGTAGGCGAATGCGGTACGACAGCGTACAAATGACGTGTCCGGTTTCGAAGTTGCCTTCGCTATCGGGCTGTCTATCAGGCTGTGACCTCCGCTCATTGCACGGCCGTTGCGGACTGTATTGAAACGCGGCGGGGTATCTGCAGAGGCGTTTGGACTCCTGAAAGATGGACTCAGGTTGACCGCAATGCACGTCCGTCTGAGTAGTTTCCGATCCTGTCTTCGCCGATCGCTCAGCCCTATTATGAGTAGGGGCGTTTCGATCGGATCGCAGTATTTCATCTGCACGCCGATCGAGTGCAGTACGCGCTCCAGCGGCGCGCACTCGACATGACGCTTCGCGCGCCCATCTGACTGTGGGGCGGAATTGGGGAGAGATGCCATGCGCACCATCATTGAGAAACTTTGCACGGAGCACGTCAGGCTTGCGCGGCTGGTGCGCCTGATCAACGGTCATTCGTGCCTGCGCACGGATGCCTCTGCGCCGAATATCGCGTTGCTGGTCGATGTGCTTTGCTATTTGACGCGCTTTCCCGACATCAGCCACCACGTCATCGAAGACCGTATGGTCGAAAAGCTGCTGGCGAAGAAAGCGCTATCGATTGAATTCGGTCACGAAATCGAGACCCAGCATCAGACGTTGATCCGGGACGGGCGCGATCTGTTGCAGGATCTGGAGTCCGCCGTCCGCGGCGAAAACATGTCGCAGGAACTCGTCGATAGCCGCGTTCGGCTCTACGCTGAGCGGTTGCGGCACAACATGGTCATCGAGGAACTGACGCTGTTCCCGGCCGCAGAGAAAAACCTCAACGATCAAGACTGGCGTGAG
This sequence comes from Paraburkholderia humisilvae, assembly GCF_902859855.1. GTDB lineage: Bacteria > Pseudomonadota > Gammaproteobacteria > Burkholderiales > Burkholderiaceae > Paraburkholderia > Paraburkholderia humisilvae. Next base: position 2,865 of record NZ_CADIKH010000077.1, on the reverse strand, counting down.
ATCGCAAGCACCGGTGCATACGGACAGACCGATCCGCTCTTCGAAGGTGCGGTAGACGAGCGGTTCGCTCAGCTGTATCGGGTCATTACCGCAGAAGCGACGGTTGCCAGCGTTGAAGAACCCTTCTGAGGCGAGAAAGGAATGCCTTCTTTCCAATGCTGCCGAGTGCGACGAGATTCCAGGCGACTAGTTCGCTCATGATTTAACCGCGTGCCTTGCTGAAGGTACGGGCTGTAGTGAGATCAGTGACTGAAAGATGAGGGCGCCCGGACGCAACCCTGTCACCGGGCGCTGCTTTCTGCACAACGCAGCGGAACTGAGTAGTTTCCGAGGCTACCGTTCGCGGCCAGTCGAGGCCTATGATCAAAGTATCCCGCCAGGACGAATGCGGACTGACACCGCTCCGCATGAGGACACCACGTTGCCCCGCTCTCGTGGCCCTTCGGCCGACTCAGCTACCGAAGCCAACCTGTGCGTTCATCGCGTCCGCCCCAGAAATCACTGACGAGGCGTCCGGCGCCTGAATTCAAGGCGTTCGCAGAATGATCGTCAGGATGACAAACACAAAAATGACATAGCGGTTCAAACACCCTTGAGATTTCCCCCTTGGACTCAAGCGCACCCCCATTTATAGAGAACACAACCATGGCCTATCAAAGCGTCAACCCTAACAACGGCAAGCTCATGAAGAGCTTCGAAAAACTGACCGATGAGCAACTCGAAAAGTCGATCGCCGCTGCCGAGACCTGTTTCCAGACATGGAAGCACACGACCTACGCCCAGCGTGCCGAAATCGTGGCTAAGGCCGCGACGCTGATGCGTCAGAACGTCGATGAATTTGCCAGACTGGCGACCCTTGAAATGGGCAAGCGCATCGACGAAGCGCGTGGCGAAGTCAAGTTCAGCGCCGACATCCTCGCTTATTACGCCGAGCATGCGAAAACATTCCTGGCACCGACCAAGCTGAATCCGAAAATCGGTGAAGCGCACATGGAGAACAGTCCATTCGGCGTGCTCTTCTGCGTGGAGCCGTGGAATTTCCCGTATTACCAGCTTGCACGCGTCGCCGGCCCGCAACTGATGGCGGGTAACGTGCTGGTGGTCAAGCATGCAGGCTGCGTACCGCAATGCGCGATTGCCTTCGAGAAACTCCTGCTCGACGCGGGCGCGCCTAAGGGGACTTACACCAACCTGCTGATCTCGCACGAGCAGTCCGAGCGAATCATCGACGACCCGCGCATCAAGGGTGTGGCATTGACGGGCAGCGTCGAGGCCGGCAGAAGTATTGCCGCGCGAGCGGGGCAGAACCTCAAGAAGACTTCGATGGAGCTAGGCGGCAGCGATGCGTTCATCGTGCTCGACGACGCCGATCTCGAGAAGACCGTTCCGTGGGCCGTATGGGGGCGCATGTATAACGCCGGCCAGACGTGCTGCGCGGCGAAGCGATTCATCGTTCTCGATTCGATTGCAGACAAGTTTCTTGCGAAGTTCAAGACCGCGCTTTCCGAATTGAAGGCGGGCGATCCGATGGACGAGAAGACCACGCACGGCCCCCTGTCCACCGAGGCGGCGCTGGTTCAACTGCTCAAGCAGGTCGACGACGCAGTGGCGCACGGCGCCACGCTGGTGATGGGCGGCAAGCGTATCGACCGTCCCGGCTCGTTCATGGAAACCACCATCCTGACGGACATCAAGCCTGACAATCCGGCCTTCCGTGACGAATTCTTCGGCCCGGTCGTGTCGTTCTTCCGTGTCGAGGACGAGGCCGCAGCGATTGCGCTCGCCAACGACTCGGACTTCGGTCTGGGCGGTTCGGTCTTCACCGAAGACGTGGCGCGCGGCAAACGCGTGGCAAGCGGTGTCGAAACCGGGATGATGTTCATCAACAACATCGACTGGTCCGATGCGGAACTGCCGTTTGGCGGCATCAAGGATTCCGGCTACGGGCGTGAGCTCGGCAACATGGGCATCCAGGAGTTCGTCAACACGAAGCTGGTTCGCACCGCCCACCTCGACGCACCGGCCTGATCGCCACAGGGAAAGCCCGCCATGTATATCAACGTTGCCGTTCTGACGGAGACCCGGGCCCACGAGCGCCGTGTGGCGCTCGTGCCCGCCGTGGTCCAGAAACTGGTCAAACTGGGTGCCCGGCTGCATATGCAGCCGGGGGCGGGCGCAGCGATTCATCTGGACGACGCCGCGTTCGAGGACGTCGCCTTCATAGCGGATCGCACTGCACTGGTGAAAGACGCCGATGTCGTGCTTGCCATTCAGCCTCCCGCGCTGGAGGTGGTCAACGCGATGAAGGAGGGTGCGATCCTCGTTTCGTTCATCTATGCACACAACGAACCCGCGCTGGTCAAGCGCCTACTCGACAAGAAGATCACCTGCTTTGCGATGGAGCGGGTGCCACGTATTACGCGCGCTCAGTCCATGGACGCGCTATCGAGCCAGTCCGCGCTTGCAGGCTACTACGCGGTGCAACTCGGCTCGACCCATCTCGCTCGCGTCGTGCCCAAGATTACCAGCGCGGCAGGATCGATCGGACCGGCTCACGTCCTGGTGATGGGACTCGGTGTGGCAGGGCTGGAGGCGATGGCGACGGCGCACCGCCTTGGGGCTGTCGTCGAGGGCTATGACGTGCGGCCGGAAACTCAGGAGCAGGCGCTCTCGCTGGGCGCCACCTTCGTCGATACCGGTATCGATGCGAGCGGTAAAGGCGGCTATGCCCGTGAGCTGAGCGCCGAAGAAAAGACTATTGAGTTTCCCATAAAACATGACAACCGATTCGATGCTGGCGCGTTATATCTCTAACGGATTGAATGGAGATACGCGCCATGGCAAAGAAGCCGTTGGACGAGGCAA
>NZ_CADIKH010000076.1 GCF_902859855.1 Paraburkholderia humisilvae | reverse complement strand
TGCCTCGTCCAACGGCTTCTTTGCCATGGCGCGTATCTCCATTCAATCCGTTAGAGATATAACGCGCCAGCATCGAATCGGTTGTCATGTTTTATGGGAAACTCAATAGTTAGCACCCGCGTCGGAAACCAGTGGGAATCGTCGGGGCTTCTGCGTATGCCGAGACGCTTATCGGACGTCCGACGCTGGATCAGCAAGGACCAGCATCAGCGCGTTCAGGCGCTGCAGTGAGAATGCGGCGAATTCGGCCAGCGACGGTCCACGCTCCGTGCAGCTGGCGAAGCCCGTAGACTGTCTGCGCCACCAAGGCAAATCTGATACGGATGCGTTGCCAAGACTCACCCCCGAATCCTTGTTCAGGCGTTGTCTCTGCGTTTGAGTCCTTCATCTATCTCGTGGCTTCGGCGCATGGTGTAGTCGCGCGCCGCTGGGCCGAACGAATTCGGGTACTGTGCAACGAGATCACTGATCTTTCCATTCGTGTACGCAACCGACGAGCTAGATTCCACGCCCCTACTGAACCTGTCGTAAACGGCATCCACGCTCCGCTTCAGCTGCCTGTCGGCGTCTCGCGGCGGCGTGCCTTTGTCGAGCATTTTCTTAAGTTCACTGACTCTCTTTGTATCGACCGGGTAGAAAGTATTAACAAAAAACTTCGCCTGCGCCTTTTTTGCGGACGTTGCCAGTGTTTGAGGCTCTTTGTAGGGCGGGGGCGCGTCCATTTGAAAATTGCCCGTTGCGCGTGAGCTGGACGATTGCGTCGCCGTGCTCATTGGAGGCGTGTAACGAGGGGGCGGGGCCAACGGGGCTGTGAACTGTGGAAGCGAGCTGTAGCTTGGAGGGGGCGGTGTCTGCTGGGCCGAGGCCGCGTTGTCAGAGGTATTGTGGTCAGCTTCGTAGGAACCGGAGGCATTGACGCCGTTGTTGTTAAGTCCGGTAATCTGTCGTGGCATGGTGGGTACCGTGAAGTAGTGTTATGGCAGGGACACTTTACGGTTTTGTGATGCGTACGCATCGGCTCGGTAGCGCAACCGCCTGTCCCCCCCCCGAAATCCACTCCCCCACTCAGTCTATTGGCTCAAGACGCGTGTTTCCGTGAGCCCCGTCGCTACGAACTGCACGAGATGTCCGTAGTGTTACGCCGGACTGTACGCGCGGATGCACCGGAGCGTTTGTCGCCTAATGGCTTTCTATCCTGGAAATCGGTCTACCAGCCGACGTAACGCTGGTTCGGGCCGGCTGTTCTAAGGCAATGGTGAACGACGACCTGCGCGCGATCATGCGGATAGCGCAGCAGCGTCGCTCTCGTTGCAAGGTGGAGATCAGTTTGGCCAGATTTTGTGTAAGGTGTAGGAAGGTCATCAATTGCGTGCATAGCAATGAAGTTGAGTATCGATATTGTATGATTTTGTAGGCTGACACTATTTAAGATTAATTGGTGTGAAAAACATTGGTTGAAATATAATTAATATATGAAAAAATTTCAGGCTGAAGCGGAGTAGGTATACGATTGGTATGTCGGCGGGTTGGTCCTATCTCGACCCGCCCGCTGTCGGGCGAGAGAAAGCTCTTGGGTGGCGGCGCCGGGTGAATCGAGTGAGGGTTCCGCCCCCTCTTTTGCGCGCGGTTCTGGTCGGGCGAGAGGATATGGTAGCGTGAAGCATGCGCGCCATTCCTGGAATCAGGTTTGACGTTCCGTGTGCGGGTTCTTCGGAGAAAAGGTGCGATCTTCCTGCTGCTATGCACGCAGTGCTTGGGGTCACTATGGGAAAGCAAGCGGGCAACGAAAAAGGTGACCTTGTTCGCGTCGCATCGAGACGGCTGTCACCATGACCACCGCGCTCGCCGAGGGAGCGTCGACAGTCACTATTATCGAGTAAAATTTTGAGAAAATAGAGTGTCGTCGCGGATATCGTATTCGTGAAGATAAATAGATTAATAGAACTTGGATGTACTTATTATTGCGTACATATTTTTGTTGGGCTGGAGTTAAGTTGATGTGTTGAGTGATTGGGATATCAAAAGTTTGGCGATTTTTAGTGATTTCAGTCAAACGCGCGGGGAGGCGTGGTCGTGGCGATTGCGAGCTATCGATGGGTTTCTTCAAGCGGTCGACTTTGGTCGCCGTCCCCTTATTACTAAAAACCAGGCCCTGCGTATCTGCTAAGCCAGCACACCAATGTCACCGATGTGCCAGTTGATGCCATTGAGCAGATGACTGTCATGGATCAAAATTACCCAGCCCATCCGCTGCTCGACGCACAAGCGCACCGGTGCCATATTGAAGCAGAAAATCCTCAGATGTTCGATGCCTTGGCTGCGCGTTCTCCCTGCATCGGAAACTTGTCAGTCAGCCCGTTGGAGGTTTCATCGGCCGTTACGATCGCTTCATGCACGGATGGCTGCGCCGGCTATATGTCGAATTTCACCTCGTTTATCTGGACGAGGCAGTCACTGGATTCGCCAGTATCCCCGACTACGCGGTTCTGCGCGCGTCATTTCCGGATGAGCAATGCAGTGTCGGAGATGTGGGCGGCGTCGGCGGCCCTTCCTGTAGCCTTGGGAATATGTAACCCGGTGGTGGAGTCGAGAACGGTTCGGCAAGACTTTGAGTGAGCACGAGGGGCATCGGTCCGCATCCGATTTTTCCACCTCGTGGGGACTAAGGAAAACGAATGGCACTACTTCCCGACGATCTCCATGGACACTGCTAGCGCGATCGGACCGTTCTGCTATCCACCGATAGAGGCCGTAGGATATCGTATTAATTCCATTATTCATTGTGTATAAAAAATGATACGCGTGCATTGGCGGAGGTGATGATCTGGCCACACGGCGCCGCCCGGATTTTTAACGGTGGTCAGATTACGGTGACCCGTCTCATCTTGTCTTGCAGTCAGATCTCCTTGATATCGAACAAGTGTGTATTGGGATATCGGATATTTAAATCGCCCCTAAGAGGAGGGATCTATGAATATTTTTAGAAAGAAGAGCATCGACGAATTAATTCTTGCGGGGAGCCGCGCAGGCGGGCTCAAACGCGTTCTTGGACCCATTGATCTGATTATGTTGGGTGTGGGCGCGATTGTTGGCACCGGAATATTCGTGCTCACGGGCACTGGTGCGCTCAAGGCAGGTCCGGCGCTGACGGTGTCGTTCGTTGTTGCCGCGTTTGCGTGCACCTTTGCAGCACTATGTTACGCTGAATTCGCGTCTACAGTACCGGTGGCAGGCTCTATCTATACCTACAGTTACGCCACGCTTGGAGAGATCGTCGCTTGGTTGATCGGCTGGGATTTAATGCTGGAATATGGTCTCGCAACGTCGGCGGTGAGTGTTGGGTGGTCTGGTTACTTCCAGTCACTGCTCTCAGGTTTCGGCGTGTCCCTACCTGTGGCCTTCACTGCCGCGCCCGGGGCGATACCCGGCGTGACTACCTGGGTGAACTTGCCCGCGATGGCCATCATGCTTACGGTGACAACGATGCTGTCGATAGGTATTCGTGAGTCGGCGAAGCTGAATAATCTAATGGTATTCATCAAGATTGGCGTGGTACTTTTATTCATCGTGGTCGGAGCTCGCCACGTTCAACCTGCCAACTGGCACCCGTTCGCGCCCTTCGGTGTATCGGGCGTTCTCAGCGCGGCAGCGGTGGTGTTCTTCGCGTTTATCGGGTTCGACGCAGTGACGTCGGCAGCAGAAGAGGTTAAGAATCCAGCCAAGGACTTGCCGATTGGTATCATTGGCTCGCTCATCGTATGTTCCCTCCTCTATGTGGTGGTGTCTGCGATCATGACCGGCATTGTTCCCTTTCGCCAGTTTGCGGGCGTCGATCACCCGATTTCATTGGCGCTTCAGTACGCGCGGGAGTCGTGGGTTGCAGGGTTCGTTGACGTGGGCGCCATTCTCGGCATGACGACCGTAATACTGGTGATGGCGTATGGTCAAACCCGGGTGGCGTTCGCAATGTCGCGTGATGGTCTTCTGCCGCCAGTACTGTCCCGGATTCATCCCAGATATGGGACGCCCTTCGTGACAACCTGGATGGTCGGAGTCGTCTTTGGTCTGCTATCCGCCCTTGTTCCCCTGCGCGTGCTCGCTGAATTGATCAACATTGGCACGTTGGCCGCATTCTGCTCGGTGTCTATTGCGGTTGTCGTTCTTCGCGTCAAGCGTCCGGGTTTGCCCCGCGCATTTCGGTGCCCAGGCGTTCCAATCGTCCCCTTTCTGGCGATCGCTTCATGTGCAACTTTAATGGGGTATCTAGGCTGGCGCACATGGGCGGCGTTCGCGATCTGGATAATGATTGGCCTGCTGGTGTATTTCGTCTACGCGCGATCGCATTCCACGCTTGCCAAAGAGGCCAACGAGGCCAAAGTTCCGGTTTCTTAGGCAGTTCGATGCAACCTGGCGTTTTGTGCGTCTTCGCTTGGTCACGTGCCCGTCATCTCTCCCCAGGCGTGCAGATGTCGCGCCGGAAAACGCCCAGAGGGTGATGGTCTGGCTCTTGAAGAATGCGATGAACGCGCTGTCTCCGCAAACTGCAGTTCGGCGGCAACGTATGAGATGCAACGGCCCGTGGCCCAGAAACTCGCGGCATGCGGGAGCATCGCGATCGCATTGGACGGCGCGGTGAGTCTGGCTTTCGGTTCACCAACAAAGGCGGATGATCGACGAATGGACCACGCTGTACCCGTCGCGCCTCCGCGGATCACTCGATCCGGGGCGATTCCGCACTGACATGGTGGACTGGTGGCGAGACGTTCCCGAAATGCCCGGCCGGTGCCAGTTTGGTGGGGAGTCGGTGGCTGCAGTGTTAACTGGCTACCTGAAACCATTCGCATTTACTTTATGCTGCGAGAACGAGGTGCCGAGGGAGTGCATCGCCAAGGCTTGCTCGCGCCCTGACCGAGCTGGCAACATCAAGTTGCTGAAGTCCCCGATCACGTTCATCGCTTCGGTCGCGTACCCGCAAAATGTCGCGCCATCCCCTGCTGGCCTATGCCGACTGCGTCGCGAGCGGCGGACTCGCGCAATCTCGAAACGGCCAGAGTGCTGCGTGAACAATATTTCCCTGCTTGATGCGCGTCGCCATCGCGCCTCTCCACCGCAAATGATCGCCCTTCTGTGCGGGATCTGGCAGTTGCGGCCACTGCCAGGGCATCCCGTGGTTCGTCGGCGGTGCACTGCGCGTGACATACTGCTCACGCATGTTCAGGACATTGAACGGACATGGGCCACGGCAGACTTCGATATCGGTATTTCCATCGAAAGCCGGGCCGGGCATGATGGCCTCAGAGCGGAATTGCTTGCGTCGTGTCAGTTCGAGCGGCGGGGGATGCGGCGCGCCGCCTGCACTACCGGGTACCGGCCACAGGGCTAGGAGATGGCTCGATGTCGTCCGACTCGGGCCCGGACGACGGCGGCGAGATCGCGTGGTCACGGGCGCAAGCGATCCGCATGAACGAGGCTGGCTTTGAAGAAGCGTTGCGCGCGGCGGTGCCGGTGCGCATGGATGCCAACCTCGTCGTGTCCGCCGCTTCACTCCCAGCTCAAGGACGCCCAAGGTTATTACTTAGCGGGATCGTTCACGGAGTCGATCGCAAGGACGCGCACACCGCTTTTCTGCTTGCGTGGTACGGCGAAGCAGGAAGCCTCGAAAGGCTGTAAACCAACTATGACTTGATCTGATTAAACAGCATGACCACGACCCCGACACCGCATGCACAGCGCTCCTCGATCGAGACGTGGCACATCTTGTTACATGCGAAGTCAGCGAGCAGATACTCGCGGTTCTCACGCCGGACGAGCCGTCACCGCTCATACTCACGCACATCATAGCGAGCCGCTTGCGGATTCCCGTAGCCGAAACGGCTGAGCGGATCGGTCCGGTGTTTGATCCGTTCCGCCAGGGGTTTCTCGCGGCGGCTCAACGCCGCAGCGGCGCATGACCGCGCGGCGCCACGCCAGACATCCCAGCCCGTCTAACCGCCACGCTTCGGGTTGCCCGTGACTGGAGATCCGTTAATTGAGCAAGCGCATCCGTTGAGCCTGCGTGACGGCGCACCCTCTCCCGGAACTGTTCACGAAGCCATCGTTGCCAGTCGTGGTGACCGTGTATCGACCGCGGCTGCAATGTGCAGATCGTGAGTCATCGTCATGCGCCGAGCACTCAACATTGGATCGCCATATACCGGCTCTGATCCAGCCACCGTCATTAACTGCGCCCCCGCGGCACCACATCGTGCACCCTCGGCCTAATCGCGCGTCTCACTGCGTTGACGTTCGGTGGTGGCGTTGGTGATAGTGGGCATGTACAAAGACGAGGACTTGGATGTAGCGGGTCTGCAGTTGGGATATATCTGTTTCTCTCGTAACGTGCTCCGAATAACTGCGTCGATCATGATCGCATTGATTTTGGCGTCCGCAGCGACTGCTTTCGATGTGCATGCATGACGACGAGGTGCCCGTGCCAGAAGGAAAATCCCGTGTTTTTTGTGAAAATTGGAGGCTAATCGAGTTTGATTAAATAGGGGTTGAAAATAATTTTAAGAGAGCTGATAGATGGATTTTTTGAGTGTTATCGGATCATCTTTCTTGACTGGCTATTGGGGAAGCTGCAAAATTCTTTCCAAAAAGAGCGGGAATGCTGTTGGGGTGGGTTGATTATCCGGTGGGATGCATCCGTGTTGGGAGAAGAATTGTGCTTGTATTTGGATCGGTATTGCATTTGGTGCAGCTCGAATGCGTGTGATGGTCGGAGAGGTGTTTATTAAATTATGAGATGTATGTTAATTTATAGTTAGAAAAACAAATAAATAAATATTGAAGTGCGGACTTGGTGATCGAGATGCTTCGGTATGGTGGGTCGCTGCCGATGGGCGGAAATGTGTCCAGTAGGTAATAATGTGTTTATCTTTAGTTAAGTCTCATTTTTCTGAAAAAATAAGTACTACTTATATATAAAATTATGTTAAAAAATAATTGAAGAAAGGATGTTAAAAAGATCTTTTTGTGACGTTATAACAAGATTTCCTTGTTTAACACAAGAGCCAGCGAACCCGCAGGCGGGCGTCAGACGCTCGATTAACTGCTCAGTTGACAGTTGCCGAAAAGGTAAAAGATCTTCCTCGACGCCCTTGGTGCCTTGTTGCCACGGACGCCATGCCCTTAAGAGGTCTCAATATGAAAAGGTTGCCGGCCGCAATGGCGGTAGTGTTGGGCGTCGCATTCGCGTGTACCGCTCACGCGCAGACTAGTGTGGCCCTATACGGTATCGTTGACGAAGGCTTTAATATCAACACAAATTCCGGCGGCAGCCATCTCTACGACCTTACTAGTGGCGTACTCGCGGGCAGCCGCTGGGGGTTTCGCGGGACTGAAGACCTGGGCGGGGGCCTGAAGGTGACCTTCCTGCTGGAAAATGGCTTCGATGGGAGTAACGGTTCGCTTGGGCAGGGCGGACTCATTTTCGGTCGCCAGGCGTACGTGAGCCTCGGCAGTAGCCAGTTCGGCACCGTCACGCTCGGCCGCCAGTATGACTCCGTCGTTGACTATGTTGGTCTACTGGAAGTGGGCGATCAGTGGGGTGGGTATATCGCCGCTCATCCGGGTGATGTCGACAACTTCAATAACACATCTGTCACCAACAACGCAATCAAGTTCACCAGCACCAACTACGCCGGCCTGACGTTCGGCGGCATGTACAGCGTGGGCGGTGTCGCCGGCGATTACTCTCGCAACCAGACATGGTCGTTGGGCGCAGGCTACACGAATGGTCCGTTTGTACTGGGCGTCGGTTATTTGAACGCTCGCACGCCGGCAACGAGCGGCGGCCTATTCGGCAACAATACAACCACGACAACGGCTTCGGCTGTGACGACGCCGGTCTATGCGGGTTTCGCTTCCGCGAGGACCTATCAGGTAGTCGGTGCGGGTGGTGCTTACACATTCGGCGCCGCAACATTTGGCGTGACTTACTCGAACGTGAAGTTCTACGGCATCGGCAGCACAAGCCCGTCCGCGTTGAATGGCGAAACAGCCACCTTCAACGACGCGGAGGTGAACTTCAAGTATCAGATTACACCAACCTTGCTGGTTGGCGCCGCGTACAACTATACCAAGGGCAACGACGTCGGGCCGGGAGATGGCTCGAAGTATCATCAAGGCATGCTCGGTGTGGACTACTTCATTTCGCGGCGCACGGATGTCTACGCCATCGGCGTGTATCAACACGCTTCCGGTGAACAGGTGTCAGCGAACGGAGCGACGATTGCGCCGGCACGCGCGGCGATCAACGGCCTGACCGCGTCGTCGACGGGCAATCAGGTCACCGCGCGTGTCGGTATCCGTCACCAATTCTAGACCGGCGAGCCATGTCCATCGATGGGATTGGCCTGAGCGGTGATGCATAGCATTGTGCGAACGGAACTGAGTGCCAAGTTGCCTGCCAATCAAGCCGCGACGAGCGCGCGATGTAGTGGTGGAGTGGGACTGCTGCCGCTACGTGATAGGGTATTTATCGAGCTATCGACAAGTAGACGTAGGGACCGCCGTAGCTAATGGGTGGGCTGCTTCCTTACATCCCTCGGCTAAATCTAATGAGCTTGGTAATCGGATTGGGCGTCCGTGGCTCGACAATCTGGTTCCGGAGGTTGAGCGCGAGATCGCCCTCGAATGCGTTGCGGGCGTGTGAGCGCGCCGAACGCGATATTGAGGAACGCACACAGCTTTACACCGAACACATACGTGAGCAGGGCGAGCGGGACGAACAGGTAACACATGAGCAGAAGTTGGAAATTGTGCGCGAACAGGCCGTGGCCAAATTCCAGGCGAATGCACCGCTCAAGGATCTGATGAGCGCGGTCGCGGGCCGCCGCCTCGTCTCGGCTGTTGTCGCGCAGGTCCTGGAAAAACTGAACGATACGTTGCGCGACGTGAAGCACACGTTGAACCCGGCAGAGCAGCGCTATGACCTTGGACATGTTTCGCCCCGAACGGCGTGCGCACAAAGCGAAGGTCTCGTGTAGTTGAGTTGTTGCGCGAATAGCATGGTAGCCTCTCGAGAGCGTTTCCGACGCTTGACTTCGGCTTTCGCGGCAATGTGGATCACTGCGGAATCAGCAACGAAAAAGTGTCGCACACCGATCTCGTGGTACTGGTGACCGACTATGTCGTGCGCTCGCAGCAAACAGCAACGCGGTCGGGCCGAGGAATACGCGCCGTGCGGCTAACGTGGACACGTCTTTCGCGGCCAGTTAGCTCGCATACGCGCTGCGGTCTCCTAATTAGCTATGCCGACAACGCTCAAGATGTACCCCTGCAGTGCGACCGGAGTGTTGTTTATCTGTTGATCCGGCAGAGATGCCGCCGCTCGGGTAGCGTTGCCACTCGCCTGCGACGAGCAGGTACACACCGTGTCGCCGCAGGGATTCATGCCCTGGAGCAGTCCAGCGGACAGGGTACCTGAAGCCCGCAACGCCTTCTGACTGTGGGCATTCGCATGAGCGACAGATCAGGCACCATCATCCGAACCACCGAGTCACGGGTTATTGGAAACGGTTTGTGCGCTGCGCGATGATTTTCAATGTTTAGCGACATAAACTGTCGCTATTTAAGGCCGGCTTGGAAATCCACGATGCGGTTTCCGATAATGTGGACACTCTACTGAGTGCCATACTATTGGGCCTTGAGGGGGGGGCGCAGTTTGCGAAATCGGATCCCGGTAATCCGAAACGAAGGCGAATCCTCCTCGCTTGGTGGTTTCTGATCATTAGGAAACTTGCAATTAGAAATTGGCTCTCTGACGTAGGTTCGAAAGCGGGATGCGCCTGATAGTACTGGCGACCCGTCTCGTGCATTTGCGATTTCTTTCGCTTCGCTCCGTGTCCCGGAATTACATCCGCTCGGGATGTTCACGGTTTAAGGCGTTATGCTGCAATTCGATAGACATGCTCGGCGACAAATTCGCCGGGTTGAGGGTTCATGCGTCAACGGGGAATTGCAAAGGCATCGCGATGTCGGTTCAGGCTGACGTCGCAGTCGGTCTTCGAGCTTTTGTCGTCCAGTCCTTGACGCTTTCTCGGGCATCCGTAAACTATGTGCGGATTGTCCCCAGGTAGGAGTGGTGTCGTGATTCTTCTAAAATTACCAGATGTCTTGGAAAAAAATGAGAAGCCTGCCCCCAAAAAGCATTGCCGAAATCATCTGGATCATTTGCTTTCTATTGCTGTGTCTCTACCCACCGACGTTGTTTGGCAAGGTAGTGGGCCTGTTCATCTGCGTTGCGCTGGTGGTTGTGTGATAGTCTTTTTCGGGGGCTGTCGAGCATGCTGTTGGTCCGATCAGGATTATTTTGGATGCCATGGCGCGCCGAAAAACGCTTAAGGTCGCAGGCATCTCGATGCGGATCTTTCCACACCGGCGAAGGAGCAATTACGGTTTGTCCCAAAGCAGGTCGCCCTGTAGGGAAGCAAACCCGAATGAGCTGTAGTCCTTTGGAGACTTCAGGGGAATGTGTGAAACCTGCGTAAACACGTTCAAAGCTAAATTTCTGCTTCACCCAGGTCTGCGGTGTGGCTGTCTTCTGACGGCCACCAAAGCCTTCGTCTCCTAACACTGTAGAAGTCACGGCCATGTTCTCCAGATTCATCGCGGCGTTTGCGTCGCGCTCGTGGCTCGTGCCACAGGCGAGGCGGCTCCACTTGCGCACCGACAACCGCAGATCGGCGAGCTTTTGTCCGCACCCGATCGCTTCTGTTAGCGCGACGGGCCACGCGAGCGCCTGCAGTTTCGACTGGCTGGTTCACCGCTCAGAACGATCATCGCTTCATGCTCACGAACGGTTCGATGCGCAAGCGCCGAAACAGGTTTCGATTACCTAGAGGAAGACGGAGTAAAAGCGCTTACCAGTACCGTCGCTGTTCGCAGTGCTCTCTGTAGCGGCATCATGGCCCGGCGCATGGAACGCATGCTCGCTTTGCGGAACACGCATGTCGTGCCATATCCTCCAGAAGTCCCTTTTCGGTTTAAGTCAGTTCGACCAAGGCAAAGCAGCCATGACTGAAGTAACACTCGCTCCTAACTCTTCCAAACGGTCGGCACAGCCGCAAGGTTCCTCGTCGTCCACCAGTACAGGTACAACGCTCAGTTCTGGTAGGACCGTTTCGTCCCTCGCGCCGCGTCTGCGGCAACTACTGCAGTGTGTCCAGGAAAAGAAAATTCAGGTGCAACACATCGCTCGTGTTTACGAGCAGGCGCGCAAGGCGCAGTCGAATGGGAAGGACATTTACCCGATAGTGTCGGCTGTAACGGCACCATTTAGCGAAGATGCCATTGTGGAGAAGAAGTTTTGTGCAGGGGAACCAATGGCCATCCGAACGCTGCGCTTTTCCAGCGACGATGAAGCCGTATGCCATTTTGGTGGATCAGGAAAGACCCCCGCGAGACGCGAGGTTGACACTCTGGCGAACAATATCTTCGGCAGGCGAATTGTAATGACGCCTTCATCAGTCATTGCGTGCGACGCGAAGGTTAACACAATTTCCCTGATGGAGAAACCCCACCGTCCGAAATGGAAAGGTTTGCCGTCAGTCATTTTTTTTGTGCCGAACCCACTGGCGGGTTCTGTTTCCTCCACGGTTGAACGGCGCAACGGCTTTGGCGACGTGCATTCGTTTGCTTCCAGCCAGGCATTTGATGCGGAATACGAACAAGCGGCGAATTGGCTGAGCCATGCGCAGAGACTTGACATGCTGGAGAAAAAGGCAAAGGTGTATATGAAGGAGGAGCCGGATAGGTACGCTCACGAATTCTGCCATTCGTTGATGGAGCTCGCCCAACATATGCGCCGGCTGCAGATGAGCCGTCCTGGCCAGCCCCTTAGACATAACGAATATTGCACGAAGCTCGAATTATGGGATGCACGTGCGCTCGAAGTTGGGAAGAACGGCGCAGTGGCCGTTGCAACCCTAGTGGAATTCAATCTTGAAATGACCGCGATGGCTCTTGCGATGGAACGCGAAGGTATTGCCGGGTCCCAACTGACGGACTTTCTCAAGCGTCAATTTTCATGGTCGTACACAAATGAAATCCATGACCTGCAAACGACCCTACGAAATCTGGAGTGCATTTCCAGCAAAACGCGCGAAAATGTCCTGCACGATATTTGTAGCCAGTTGCGTGCCGGGATATCTCTCTGTGTTTACGAGCACCAGGAGGCAGGTAGCCAGCTGAGAGCCCTAAGCCTGACTGACTTCCCACCCGAGGATGTCATGGAAGGGTTGCGGCTCTTTCTGTCTTCCAGGCTCCTGCATCTGTAATCGCTTGGGATCTGTCCTCCACTGAGAACTGACGTAGAAAGCTGGATTGCGGCGGGGCATCGAGCGTTGCGCTGGGACACATACACTCGGCGAGAGTGGTGGCAATCTATCACTTTTTTGACGAGCCCATGAAAGTCCAAAAATTTTCCGACACCCGCTCGGTAAACTCCGAAACACACCACCTCCCTGACGCGGATGTTCGCTTGAGCGCGTCATTGTCCGGCCGCATGGCGCCTATTACCAAGCTCGCGGCCCTCAACTCAAGAGCACCTACGGAAGCGGTTGAAAGCAAATTTTCGACAGTTCGGAGTTCGGGAAACGAAAACAAATTAAACAGCGTCATAAAATTTAAGGATGGGAAACGCCTTGGCCGAGGTGTGGAGGGAGAAGTTCGCGAAGATACGCAAAATGAAGGGTTTGTCGTTAAGGAATTCGCATCACGCGGCATGGAGCATGAGGCCGAAGAGCAAGCCCGGTTATTCAACCGATTCTATGGAGAAGGTAGCGCCGAAGTGTTCAAGGGCCCCAAAGGGTATGGGGTGACATCGGGAAATACGTACTTGAGAATGCTAAAAGTCCCAGGGATTCCGCTCGATAGCTTGAGAAAAGGCGACCTTCCCGCCAATAGCAAAGAACTTTACATGAGGTTGATTATGGATCTGGGCGACCACAAGATAATGCACAGTGATTTTCATCAAGGAAACATCCTCTATGACGAAAAAGCGGAAAGGTTCTGGCCAATTGACATCAGTAACGCCTATGACGAATACCACACGATGGACAAAGAAATTCTGGCAATCTTTAACCAGTACGAAGAAGATAAGTTTGACTATGTGATGCGCGAAATGATGTCCGACTACTTGCCGTCACCTCCCGCGTTGGAGGCACAGATAGTGTCCAGCCAGGAACGAAAGGCGGCGCACGTTGATACAGTTCGATCCCGCGATGACCTCAAAAGGCAGATAGCCGAATGAGAATCCGAGGAGGCTTAATTGGACCTGGGGAATCGCCTAGTAAAGGACCACGGTGTCGCTCGACAGGATCGAACTGCGCCGGAGTCCCGTGGGTCAGTTTGCCCGTGTCACGCAGGCTTGCCTGCCTCAAGGTAGCGAACCACCATGGCATCCTGCGCAAGCCGGAGGGAAAACGAAAGCGAGGTCGTGCGGTACGCGGTGCTGTTTTGCTGGGTGCCGATCGTCCGTCGGACTCGCACCTCAGTCGTCGAAAAGCATCGCTTGCATTGTTGACGCCGTCAGCGCTCCCTCTCGTTTTCTGAACGGGCCGCGAACGATAGGGTTCGACGCACATCCCTATCACACAGATAATGGGGCGTTTCGGCCGGATTATTGCCGGGCGCAAGACGAAGACTCAAGCGATCGCGACCGCAATCGGTAAGGCCAAAGCCTTCGAAACCAATACGTCGACAGTATTGCCGACGGTGATGTGGAGTTGCCGCAAGGCGCGCGAGGCGTCGCCTCTGTCGATGCTCAGGCTGCAGCACCCTGATGAGTCTCCTCGACCCGCCGCAGACTGTGCTGCGATATGCGAGCACGCGAGGTACTTGATTTCTCCATCAACGACCGACCCATGCGCAAAAGGCGCAACCGTATTCGAGCGGAATGCGGCGCGGGCATTCGTGTCGCACGCTTAATCGCTGTCGTATCCGCTATTTTCTGATCTCCGAAAAATGCGGAACTCCCGACGGCGCGCCATACGTGGAAAACCTCGACCTTACCGAATTTCGCCATGGTGCGGACGATTGCGCAAACCCTTGGACGCAGTCAGCCCCGGTGCCCGTACAGTGTCGGACCGGAACGTTATTCCAGCAGCCCGACACATACATGCGCGACTACCCGCTGCGCGGCCAAGGTGCCGCAAGCCCACACGCTGGCCCGTTTGACGGCCTCGCGAGCGTCAGGTCAGCCGAACCCCTCGCTGCGCGCGCGCCTCGGCCCCGCGACGCTTCCTACCTTGCGCTGGCGGAGGGGCTGTCCACTCGGGTTGGCAGCTTGGCCCGAACACGCGGAACCTCGATACACGCGGCGCCGTTAAACCGCGATGCATTCGAGGCAGCACACATGCGCATCGAATTATCTGCAAGGCGGTGGGAAGCTGCATTTCTCTCGGATGCGGCACGCGCTCATAGTGCGGCAGTGCATGCGGCATCCTCCAGCGGTGCGCGTTGGCTTCCACAGCGCACCATGCTGCACCGTGAGGCGATTCAGGTACCGACCACGCCCGAATGGCGCGGCTTCGGCTTAGAGGCCCTAACTGACCATCAAATCGTCATGGAGCGTGCACGAACACGGCCTCTTGCTCAGGTCGACGTGGACGTCACTTCAGCACGGCTGGCGCGTCAGGGAGCCCAAGGCGGGAACCGCGCGGATCGCACCGGACAGGCAGTGCGTGAAGCTGTCGCCGCGGCGCGTCGAGCGTATTCAGTGCCGGCGGCAGTGCAGCAAGCGGCAGATACAGCGACGCGTCGGTTACCCGTAGCATGGCAAGGCGCTCGCGAGGCAGTGCGGGCGGCGCTTGAGGCCAACGCGGAGCCGAGCACAGCCTTGCGCGCTGCCCTTGTCGCCGGTGCAGATCCAGTCGCGGTTGTGGAAGCGGCCCGTGAGCGACGCATCGATGAGCACGTCATTATGGCGGTTTCACGAGATGCCTTCGCGACGGTCCTTCAGGCCTTGGCTGCCGCAGTCGCTTTGGGCGGTTCCGCGGACGACGCGCTGCGGCTGGCCCGAATTGAAGGTGTCGATCCGCGCGCAGCACTCTGTGCGGTCCGTGAAGCAGGCGCGGCGCTGGGCGCAGCCTTGGAAATGGAAGCATCGCGTGCTGAAGATACCGACCAACGGGCAGCCCTGCGCGCGCAAGCACATCTGGCGGAGATGGACGCGGAGCCGCACGCCGTCCTGCGCGCAGCCCTTGCACTCGGCGCAAAGGCCGGTGCGGTCCTGTCTGCGGCACTGGACATAGTGCAGGCCGTTCGTGTGCCACAAACCCTTGAGCTCGGCGGAGCAAAACTCCGCGGTGGCGGCGATCCCCGCCCGGCTGGCTCTGTGGCCCTCGATGCGCTCGCTCACCCTGAACTCCGAATGACAGGGCTGGACACGCATGAACGTGTGCTGGCGCGCTTGGATGGCGCGGAGGCGGCATTCCAGGCAGAGGTCAGCCGCGTGAAGGCCGCGTTGGCCGTGACGCGGCAAACGCTTGGCAGGGCTGGTATCGGGGAGCAGAAGGCGCGCGCGCTCGAGTACAACGATGAACTCAAGGGTCTCGAAGAGGCCTTGGGCGATGGGGATGCCCACGCTATCAGGGCGCAGGCCCGCGCGCTGGAAGATCGGGCCAATGACGAAGCTCTTATCCGCAAACTCCTGACCGACGCGGACTATGAGACGATCCTAAGGCATCTGCAGGCAGTAGTCGTCATGACCTGAACTGCCAGAAGCGCGCACAACAGCGCAGGCGGCAGGCACCTCCATGACGGCTTCACCGGGCTACCCCGAAGCATATGTCAGTCAATGCCCATGACATCTGGTCGTCATCATATCTTTCAATGACCCGTTGCGGGATCGATTTGCTCGGCAGGCTTGGGGGTGAGCGATACGGATGTAGCAGCGACCAGGAAATAAGAATGAAATAAACGCGTCCGTGCGCCGGTCAAAACCGGCAAGGTGTTGTGAATGAAAGAGTCATACGTTGAAGGCCTGGCCAGCCACGGCGGCCCCGAGTCATGCGTGTGTATCCGCGAGGGTGCAGGCGAAGCGAAGCGAATGACAGGGGTACGCGTCGGGCCGGGTATTGAGCCGCGTAATAGAGCGTCGTGGCGAAATCCGCGAGATGTTCGGGGTGCTGAGATGCCAGGCAGGTATCGAAGGCCACACCGTTGCTGCCGTATTGGCGAGGCAGTAGTGGACCCCGCGCGGTCAGAGACCCCGTGCACGCGCGGAAACACTTTGCTCGGGAACCGGGAGATCCCGCGCTCTACTGGGCCCCGCCGGGAAGCGTTGGGTGCAGTGCGCATCGTGAAGCCTGAGGGCGTACGACGATGAGTCATGGGCGCGGGAAGTCGGACTGCTGCGTAATACCTGGGAAGCTGCCGAACAAGGCTGCGGGTGAAACTCCTGCGGCGGCGGAGGCAGTGGAGGGAAGGCGGCAGGCCAAGGGAAATGCAGTCGCGGCGCGCATGTCCCGCAGTTCGAGGCGGGAATATGACATGGGAACGGCGCTCGACGGCATACGACAGACGGCCAAAGGCCGACCGGGTGCGAAGTTCACCACCCTGATGCATCACATCTACGCGGTCGACCGCCTGCGGGCAGCCTACCATGCGCTTAAGCGCAGGGCTGCTGCCGGGGTGGACGGCGAGACATGGCAGTCGTACGGACTGGACCTCGAAGCGCGGCTTCTGGACCTCTGCGCCCGGCTGGCCCGAGGGGCTTACCGGCCCCAGCCTGTCAGACGCGTGTACATCGACAAGGCCGACGGCAGGAAGCGCCCGCTGGGTGTGCCGGCGCTGGAGGACAAGCTGGTCCAGCCTGCCACGGTCGAGGTACTCAATGCGATCTACGAACAGGACTTCGTCGGGTTCAGTTACGGCTTCCGTCCCGGCAAGGGCGCGCACAACGCGCTCGACGCCGTGAGCGTGGGTATTGAGCGCAGGAAAGTGAGCTGGATACTCGATGCGGACATCAGCAGTTCTACGACACAATCGAACACGACTGGCTGATGAGATTCATCGAGCACCGGGTGGCGGACGTGCGAGTGGTGCGGCTCATCAAGAAATGGCTGCACGCTGGCGTGCTGGAAGACGGCAGGTTGAGGCAGAGTGAGGTCGGTACAGTTCAGGGCGGCAGCATCTCGCCGCTGTGGTCGAACATTTATCTCCATTACGCGTTCGACCTGTGGGTGAAGCAGTGGCGTGCGCGGCACGCCGAGGGCGACATGATCGTTGTGCGTTACGCCGATGATTGGGTCGCGGGGTTTCAGCACCTGATGTTGATGGCGATGTAAAAGCGCGGATAGATGACGACGAGATGTTGAGCGAAACGCTCAACGACGAAGGGGCCACGCGGGCCCCTTGATTGTGCAATGAGAGGGCGAAGCCGTTAGAACGGTGGATCGCGCTTTGTCGCAGGCGGGGCCTTTGTGTGCGAGCGCTGCTCGCGTAGCAGCTCATGAAGCCGGGTTGCGTAGAAGTCCGAGATCACGGCGAGCAGATCTTCGAGCAATTCGAATGCGGCGAGCGCCTGCTCGGGTGTCCAGTCGTCGGGCATGACGAACGGCAGGCCACGCCGGCGACCTGAGGGAAGCAGCGGTTTCCCGTTCATACAGATGCCCCCTTCGTCGGGTCGCCTTTCCTTTTACTGCGTTGCCGGGCACGGGCTTCGGTGCGTTCACGCGCCTCCTTGAGCCGGTACGATTCGCCTTCGACCGGGATCACCTCGGCGCGATGCACGAGCCGATCGACCAGCGACACCACACAGGCCGCGTTCGGGAACACGTCCGACCATTCC
This sequence comes from Paraburkholderia humisilvae, assembly GCF_902859855.1. GTDB lineage: Bacteria > Pseudomonadota > Gammaproteobacteria > Burkholderiales > Burkholderiaceae > Paraburkholderia > Paraburkholderia humisilvae. The sequence continues at coordinate 3,416 of NZ_CADIKH010000076.1, read as the reverse complement.
TTGAACGGCTTGTTGGTTGTGACGATAGTCGAACGGGCCTCGTACCGGCGGCTGATCAACTCGAACAGCAGGTCGGCGTGACGGTTGGAGTACGAGAGATAGCCGACCTCATCGATCACCAGGATGTCCGGCGCGGCGTAGTGGCGCAATCGCCGGCGCAGCGCCGAATCGCTGTCAAGCGCGGCGAGCTCGCCGAGCATCTCGCTGGCGGACTTGAACAGCACCGTATGCCCCGCGATGAGCGCCTGATGCGCCACGTTCTGCGCAAGCGTCGACTTGCCGACGCCGTTCGGACCGACAAACACAACGTTGGTCGCGTCAGCAAGGAACGAGAGTGACATCAGTTCCTCGACGGCGCCACGATCGATGCGTTTGGGCCACGCCCAGTCGAAGTCAGGCAGCGCCTTGAAGTGGCCGAGCTTCGCATCGCGGATACGCCGCTGCAGTGAGCGGTGCGCGCGCTCGTCTTCCTCCCACTGCAGCAGCGGCGCAACCCATTGGGCACCCTCGACGTCAGGCCAGTGTTCAACCAGTCCGTTCAGGCGCAGCGCTTTCGCGCGCGAGCGCAGGGCTTCATTGTTGTTCGGGTTCGGTGTTGTCATGCTCTTCAGCGCCCAGTTGGTCATAGGTGTCGGGACGATGCGGCTGTACAGGTGTGTCCTTGCGCCGCACATGCTCGGGCAGTTTCATTGCTACGGGCGGCGGTGCACCACGTGCGGCGCGTTGACGCTCCAGTGCTGCACGCACCGTGTTCGTGTGTGCGGAGCCCGCGCGTAGCGCATCCTCGACGGCCGTTTGCAGATCGGCCGCGCCATAGCGATCGAGCAGGCGCAGCAGCGCAGTGGTAAGCGCACCGAGGTTCGCCCCGCGTTCGGCCGCGCGTGTGAGCAGCAGTTGACAGGCCGGCACGGCCTTCGTCAGGCTGTTCACGCCGCGGTGCTGTCTGGCCTGGCGCTTGAACTGCTCGAGTGTCTTCAGGTGTAGCGGGTTCTCGATCTGGGCGGCACGGTCGTAGCTGCGACGATGACTGGCGATCATGTCGGCACCGTCGAACACCCGGACCTGATCGGGATCGGCGCGTACGGAGAGCGTGCGGCGCACGTGTGTATGCGGGATCGTGTAGTCGTTCAGATCGAAGCGCACATACGGCGTCTTGCCGACCTTCACGGCGAGCTGCTCTTCCACCGGATACGGATTCCCGGGCAGTGGCAGTAGCAGAGGCTGTTCCTGTGCAAGCGCCTGACGCACGGTGATGGTCCGGTCTTCGGGACAGGGCCGGTCAGCCGCCTGGGTACGACACCAGTGCTCGGCCTGCGCGTTCAGATCGGCGAGATCGGCGAACTTGCGCGCCACGAAGAACGCTTCACGAACGTGGCGAATCGCGCGCTCCACACGCCCCTTCTCGTTACCCCGTGCCACTGCCACCGGACGAGGCTCGAAACGGTAATGACCGGCGAACGCGAGCAGCGTCGGATGGAAACGGATCGCATCACCCTGGCGCTCCAGCACCGCGCTCTTGAGATTGTCGTAAAGCAGGACTCTGGGCAAACCACACCAGGCGTTGAACGCGCCAACGTGGCCGCGAAGGAAGCTCTCCATCCGGGCGTCGAGGAAGAAGCGCAGGTAGAGATCGCGCGAATACGAGAGCACCATCACGAACGCCATGAGCGGTCGTCGCGCGCGGCCAATCTCGAGGTGCCCGAAGTGCGCCCAGTCGACCTGCCCCTGTTCGCCGGGCAGCGTGCGCAGACGCAGGAACGCTTCAGCTGGGGGTCTCGGCCGATGCAGGCTGACCAGGTGGCGGAAGTGGTGCGGCGCGCCCTTGTAGCCGCGCTCGCGCACCATCGCATACAGCCGGCTGGCCGTGAGCGTCGGGAACTTCTCCAGTGTCTGGCGGATGAACGGCAGATAGGGGTCAATCATCGAGGTGCGTAGCGGTGCGCCATGCCGGGGTAACCCGGCCTGCGCGAGCACGCGCTGCACGGTGGTGTGATGCACATGCAGTTGCGTGGCGATGGTGCCGCAACGCCACTTCTCGACGTGGTAGAGGCGCAGGATCTGCGCCTCCAGTTCGGCGGTGATGGTCACAAACAGTCTCCGTAGTCGGGTGGATGAACACAGCGACGACCCCGGCGACGTATGAAGCCTGTGCGCACAAACGGTGAGAGCAGGCAGTTGCAGCGGCGGCATCGGGGCGAGCCCGATGTCGTCGTGTTGGCGACGACGTTTGCCAGTGCGACAGCGACATCGTCCGGGGCCGCAGGCAGTACATCATCTGCACCGGCAGCGGGTGAACCGTGATGCGTCACTAATTGGCGTTGGGCGCGGTAACGCCTCGCACGCATAGCATGCATATGACGTCCGCGACGTGTGAGCTGATAGCGCTGCCCGGCTTCACGCTGTCTCTCGCGGCGCGTCGCGCGCGAGCACGCAGCCGTGCAATAGCGCTGGCCGCGATCGCAACGACGACAGATGAATACCTGCGCCCGGCAGCGGGCGCACAGCAACAGGCGGCCCGTGGGCTGCATCCCACAGAGATTTCCTTCGGGCATCGGCGGTCCTCATGGAACGCCGAAGAAGAAGTTGCGGGAGAGAAGATCGACGGGACCGCGAGAGGGATGCGATACTGCAGCCTCACACGTCCCGTTGGCTGCCAGCAGGCAGGCTGCTCAGGGCTGGGTGGGGCGCGACACCGGATTGAACTTGGCGGTTTAGGACGGTGCCGCGCCTGTTGTTTCTTCGGCGAACCGCGTTTCTGACATGTGGCCGACCGCTCGCGCGATAACGCGCGCGGCGCACGTCTCCAGTCGCCCTTCGGGCTCCTTACGACACACACCGCGTTACCCTGCATTTGAACGAAATCCACTGAATGCCTTCATTGCGCCTTAGCCGCGCGTTCGCGCAATGTCGTCACTACCTGATGTCGCCAGATTTACGCGGATTTAGACCGCCATCGACACCTGAGGGATGCCGGGCGCTTCCAGCGTGCGGTAACCGACAGGCTGGGCCGCTTCGGCTTGAAGCTGCACGAGAGCAAGACGCGGCTGATTGAATTCGGGCGTTTCGCCCGCGAAAACTGCCGACGTCGGGACGGGAGCAAGCCGCAGACATTCGACTTCCTGGGCTTCACGCATTCGCCGTCGAAGTCAGAAGCATCGTCTGACGAGTCAGCGTATGAATCGGCTCGCAGCGCACTGGTTACCCCTGGTCCATATATGCCCCCCTACCCGAGTCAGCGTCTGATCGTCACGACCCAAGGCAGGAATGAAATGAACGCGTCCCGCCCAGTGAAACGTCAGCAAACCAAGATCGACCCTTGCGAACTGACCGTATGCAAGGGCCAAAATGGAACATTATTGAGGTCCGCATAGGCATACCGGAGATCCAGCATGAATCGCACAGCGGTGGGCGTGGAT
>NZ_CADIKH010000075.1 GCF_902859855.1 Paraburkholderia humisilvae | reverse complement strand
CGAAACCCGGCTGATCAAGCTGATGCCAGGTGGAGTGCGCCATCGTGTCGAACAGCAGCGCGGGTAACGCGAGCCACACGACGAAACGGTTCAGTTCGGAAGCGGCGGTCGCGCCGAGCAGATGGCGCCGTCGGCAAGCGAAGCCGACGAAGATCAGCGCGAAGACGGGGATCAGAATTTTGAGCGTGGATAACATCGGTAATGCAAACCGGCAAAGTAGGTGTCAGCGCGAGGCGCTAGCGGTTCGCTGTCGCATTGGTTGCCGCGGCAGCACCACCTTTCCTACTGGCATGTTGTCCGTTTCGTTGAATACGCTCAAACTATAGTGCGTCACGGTTACCCCGTCGAACGATGCTTTTTACAGGAAAACAGTAGTAAATCTACAGTCTTATGAACTCGTTTCCATCGCGTCGGCTCCCGCCGCTTAATGCGCTCCGAGCGTTTGAAGCTTCCGGCCGGCACCTTAATTTCCGGCTCGCATCCGAAGAGCTCGGCGTGACACAGGGGGCAGTTGCACAACAGGTGCGGCTTCTGGAAGACGTGTTGCAGGTTTCCCTGTTTAACAGGCTGCCACGCGGGCTTGCTTTCACTGCCGAAGGCCACGGGTACTTCACGGCCGTTCAACGGGCTCTGACGATTGTGCTGGAGGCGACCGAGGCACTGAATCGGCGCTCAACCTCGGTGACGATCAGCACGACGCCGTCGTTCGCCTCGCGGTGGCTGATCCCCAGGCTGGCTGAATTCACCGAGATGCACCCGCACATCGATGTCCGTGTTATCGCGGACATCGCGATATGCAACTTCAGATCCGAAGGCGTGGATATAGCGATCCGGCTCGGCAAAGCACCCTTCGCGAAGGGCTTGGTGAGCGACCTGTTGTTCCCCGTCCATGTGTTCCCTGTCGCCAGCCCATACCTTTTGGAATCCGGGCAATCGATCAATACGCTGTCTGACCTGAGCAAGTGTGTCCTGCTTCACGACCATCACGACCTATGGCCAGAATTTTTTAGTGCTCTAGACCACATGGATAGATTCGATACGTTGAGAGGACCGCGATTCAGTCAAACGTCGCTCGCCATCGATGCCGCGATAGCCGGTCAAGGCGTTGCACTGATAAGCGAAGCTGTCGTTGAGCGCGATATCGCGGCAGGAAGGTTGCGACGATTGTTCAACCTCTCGCTTCCGCTGTCTCTGGGCTACCACGTTGTGCTCCCGCAGGCTAGCGCCCGGTCTGAAGCAAGCCAGAAGATGCGCGATTGGCTCCTTGCACAATTTGAGTCAGCCAGGTCAGGTTCACCTGGTGCCTGAGTGCTCCGAACCCCATCCCACGCCACATGGTATTGCCCGGCGGAGGGCCGGAGGCCCACGCAAGGTGACCTCGACGTTAAACGGCTTTAGCCCGGGGAGATGTCAACGGCGCCTAACGCCAAGGCTCTGAAATCATTGCGGCGAGCGCGAGCTTTTCGCGCACCAGCGCGGCGACATCAGGCGTTTGCGCAGTTTGTGACGAAGCGACGTGCGTATCGATGAACTTCTGCACGGCGCCATGTACCGCGCGCACCGACCATCCGTCGATGCCCGCGATACGCGATGGCGTGCGCTTGAGTTCGTCGACGAGATCGCGTGCATCGTCGAAACGAGGTGCGACACCACTGCGTGCGGCAAACTGCGCGGCGCTTTCGGCCGCATACGCGGGCTCGTTGCCGAGCCGATCGATGTCGAGCACGATGTCGGCCGCGTTCGCCATGCGCAGCGCGCACAGCGCCCACAACGCGATAAATGCGCGGTACGCCTGCGTCCCTTCTATCGTGCGTGCGTATTGCTCGCAAATAGTTGCATACGCATCGTCCGACGGGGGGGCGTCCTCCGGCAGTCTCACTTCGCATGCTTCGAGCACGGCCTTCACGATCGGTTCGTGCCGGTTCAGGCCCAGCACGCGCAACGGTGCGGCGACGAAAAACGCATTGCGCCATTCCTGCTGCAGCAGCCAGCCCGACGCGAATTGCGAAGCGGGATTGCGCACCACGGCCACATGCAGCGCCGCCGGAAATACGCGCTTGAGCCACGGCAATCTTCCGGACGACCGGCAGAACTTGAATACCGGCATCTTGCCCGCGGCAAGCGTGCGCGCAGTGAGATCCTGCAGATACGCATGCAGTGCCGGAAACTCGGCATCCGGCGCATCACCGAAACGATCGGTGCTAAAGCGCCTGCGATAGCCTGGCACGCCGCGTGTACCTTCGCGCATGAAGGAACGGTACTCGGCGAAGTAAGGCGTGTTGAGGGCGGGATGGCCAGAGTTGAAGGTGGGTTTGAGCGCCGCAAGGTCGGCCAGCTTCAGGTCGCCGATCACATTGCTGAGCGGCTCGTAAAACGCCGTGACCGGATCGAGCGCACGAAATCTCGACCATACCCAGGTGCCGGCGCTGCGCCAGCCCGTATGCAGGAAGATGCCGCGCGACAGATGGCCTGCGTCGTCGTTTAGAGGGAGCGGACTATTGGCTGACATCGACATCGGCGACCTTCCTTGCACGTGCATCCTGAATAGAGCGTGGCGATTATAGCCAATGCGGCTAACGCCTGACTGACGGGGCTTTGGCCGGTCGGTCCCGTGGCACGGCGCCAACTGGCGATATGCGCGCTCGCGCAATCGGGCATTCGCTGGGCATCGTTGAGATGCCTAACGAATTCGCCGTTCGGGAATACCCCGGATTGCCGCGTGGCGGCCGACCCCATAGAGTCTGAGACGACTATTACAACTCGAAAATCGCATAACAATGAAGCTGCCAGTCAGCGCAATCGATCCTGGGCCGGATCGGAAGTTGCGCCGCCGACGTCTGGCGCGCGACACGGGGTTGCACCCATATCCGCACGATAGCGGCGGCGCGAGCCGCACACGCTACCCGCCGCGCGTTGTAGCGCGACGGAATAACGCGCCGTATGCGGCGACGCGCGATGTGATGAGCTCGTCGGTTTGATGATGCCGGTCACCCGAAACGAACGAACTCGCGCGCGGCGCGGCGATCGCACGGCCGCTGCGTTGCTTTCCGTGTGGCTTGTTGCGGCCGTGGTGACGGTATTCGCGTGGGTGAGCATCACGGTGATGTCGGTGTTGCTCGCGTATATCGCCGGCCAAGGTCAATGGGCGAGAGCGCAAAAGGATGCGGTGCGTGCGCTCGAGCGCTTCGCGCACACGCGCGCCGAAAGCGACTACCAGGCGTTTCTCGGCGATATCGCCGTGCCGCTCGCGGATCGGGTCGGCAAGCTCGAAATGAACACGCCCATGCCGGATCACCACAAAGTGGTCGACGCATTGCTGAAAGGGCGGATCGAGCGCGACGACATCGACGGCATGGTATGGATGTATCACAACTTCAGACACGTGCCGCTCTTTAGCGATGGGATCGCCTTTTGGAACAGCGGCGACCAGTCCATTCTGCAGTTGCGCGAGATCGGCTCACGGCTGCATGCGTTGGCCCGTTCAAACAGTTCTCCTGATGCCGCGGTGGCGACGCTGATCGGTGAGATCGAAGCAGTCGATCAGCAGGTGACGCTTGCCGAGGACGGCTTTTCTCGCTCGTTGAACAAAGCGTCGCATGTCACGCGCAACGTGCTGATCTTCGCGTTGACCTCATCGGCGCTGTTGTTGCTGAGTGTCGTCACGTTGTTCATGCGGCGCTCGTTCACGCGCGGCGAGCGTCTCGAACACGAATTGCGCAAGAGCGAGAAGCTTGCCGAGGTGACACTTGCGTCGATCGGCGACGCGGTGATTCGCACGGACGAAGCAGGGCAGGTGACGTATTGCAACGAGATTGCCGAACGCATGCTTGGGCGTCAGCTGGCGCAGATGCAACGGCAGCCATTCGACGCGATATGCGAACTGCGCGATGAAGCGACGGGCACGCGCATCGCGCACGGCAACGAGTGCACGCGCATGCAACGCATGCCGGCGCAGGACGGCTCCCAGCCCGCGTATTACATCGTGCGGCCGGACGGCAGCCGGGTCGAGGTCGACTATGCGGCGACCACGTTGCGCGATGCGGACGGGAACGCGATCGGCATGGTCACCGTGCTGTATGACGTCAGCGCCGAACGCAACTATGCGGCGCAACTCCTCTATCAGGCGACGCACGACGAGTTGACCGATCTGCTCAACCGCCGCGAGTTCGAGCGCCGGCTTACGAGTGTGCTCGCGCACGGTGCCGATGGTGTGGCTGGCTATGCAGTGATGTTTCTCGACCTCGATCAGTTCAAGATCGTCAACGACACATGCGGGCACGCGGCCGGCGATGAACTGATTCGCCATGTCGGCGCGACGCTGCGCGCATGTCTGTCCGAGCAGGATGTGCTCGCGCGTCTTGGCGGCGACGAGTTCGGTGTCGTGCTGCCCCGCTGCGCGACCGCGGACGCGCTGCGGATTGCAGGCCGGCTGTGCGAAGCGATTGCCGCGATCCGTATGCCGTGGGCCGAGCGAACCCTGACGAGCGGCGTGAGCATCGGGCTTGTCAACTCGTGCGCGCGGCTCGGTTCGCTGAAGGAAGTGATGAAGGCCGCGGACGTCGCCTGCTATATGGCGAAGGAGAACGGCCGCAACCGCGTGCATCTGTTCAGTCTCGACGATCAGGCGCTGTCCGCGACCAATACGCAGATGGAGTGGGTCTCGCGTGTGAAAGCGGCCCTCGACGAAGAATTGCTGTGCCTGTATGCGCAGCGTATCGACCCGGTGCTGAGCGGTACAGACGGTGACGCGCAACGCACGCACGACACCCATATCGAAGTCCTGTTGCGCATGAAGGACGCGTCCGGCGCGCTCGTGCCGCCCGCCGGATTCGTCGAAGCGGCGGAGCGGTTCAACCTGATGCCGGCGGTTGATCGCTGGGTGATCGCGCACGCGTTCGCCGCACTCGCGAACGGTTGGCACGCGGCACGGACATGGTCAATCAATCTGTCGGGCGCATCGCTGGTCGACGAGCATCTGTTCGACTACATCGTTGCGCAGCAGCGGTGCCACGGCATTTCATTCGACCGCGTGTGCTTCGAGATCACGGAAACCGCGGCGATCGTCAACCTGCAGAAGGCGACCGCGCTGATCGGCCGGCTGCGCGCGCTCGGCTGCCGTTTCGCGCTCGACGATTTCGGCACGGGCATGTCGTCATTCGAGTATCTGAAGCATTTGCATGTCGACTACCTGAAGATCGACGGCAGCTTTATTCAGGACATCCTGCACAGCGCGCCGGACCGCGCCATCGTGCAATCGATCAATCAGGTTGCGCATGCAACGGGCAAACGCACGATCGCCGAGTTTGCCGATAGCTCCGCGACGATCGAGTGCCTCGCCGAAATCGGCGTCGACTTTGTGCAGGGTTATGGAATCGGATTCCCCGAACCGCTTGAACCGCTCGAAGCACCGGGGCGGGAACGCGACGCGCTGATGGCCTGAGCGGGCCGCGCGTGAAGACGGCGATTGAAACGATCAGGCACCCTCCTTGCTGGCAATACAGCATCAGACCAGCAATTCATAGGGAGGATTCATGCGACGATCCCGGATCATTGCATTACTATTGCCGCTCGTCTTGGGAGGCTGTCTTTCATTCAGCAGCAGCGACCCGCGGCCACCGGACCACACGACCGTCGTGGTTCCGCGCGATCAGGCCCAGTCACCGCCACCGGCGGGCATGGGCTGCAGCTATCAAACACCTTGCTGACGAACATGGCGGCGCCGCACACGCGGCGCCCGCAACGGCGCTATTGCGCACGGCCGGCTTGCGACGCGGCGACGTGGGCTGCGTCATGCATCACGCCGCCGGCAAACAGCGCGTCGCTGACCGGCAAACCGGCCGCACGTAACGCCCGCGCAGTCCACGTATTGCAGGTGTGAAACGCATCGTAGGTGAACGTAGCGGCGAAAAACACACTGCCTTGATACGGCCCGTCGCCCAGTTTGACGGGTGCGCCATCGTCGCGCGTCTGCACCGACGCCTGCAGGAACGCGTTCAATCCCGCGCGGCCTTTTTCCCCGATTCGAAGATCGATCACACTCGACGCGCCAAACGCCTCTTGCGGTGTCGCGCGCAGCACCGTCATCAGCAATGCCGCGTGGCTTGGAAAGAGGGCACCCAGTGCGGCGAATACGCCGTGGTCCCGTTCAAACACGAAGCGTCGCTCGCCGAAGCCAAAGCAAAGAAAGCGCGCGCCGTCGAAGTCCACGGCGAGTGCGCCGATGACCGGTGCGGCATCTTCGCGGTGAATGCACACGTCCGTATGCCAGTCGCGTCTGACGACGGCGATGGTCGTGACCGGCGGAGTCGACTCGGCGAAGGGCGCCGGCGAGGGGATGGGCGTGGTCGCGCAACCTGCCGTGAAGACCGATGCAAAAAGCGCAATGGCGAGCGCGTCTTTACGCATTGACCGCGTCGGCAATCTGCTTGCAAAGCGCCTTGTCCGGATACGGGCCGACACCTGCGTGCACATTGTCGATCATGTATTCCGGGCGCCCGGTGCCGGGAATCACGACGGTCACGGCGGGCTGTGCGAGCACGAATTTCAGTAGTATCTGCGCCCAGCTCGTGCAGCCGATTTGCGTGGCCCACGCGGGCAGCGGCCGCTTGCTGACGCGCGCAATCAGACCGCCGCCGCCGAACGGCTGGTTGATCACGACGCCAATGCCCAGATCCGCCGCGAGCGGCAGGATGCGTTGCTCGGCGTCGCGGTCATCCGCCGCGTAGTTGATTTGCACGAAGTCCGGCTTCTCGCTACGCATCACCGCTTCGACCTCGGGAAACGCGCTCGACGTGTAGTGCGTGATGCCGATATAGTGAACCTTGCCAAGCGCTTTCCACTCGCGCAGCGTCGCGATCTGCGTGCGCCAGTCGAGCAGGTTATGCACCTGCATCAGATCGATGCGTGGCTGCTGGAGCCGGTGCATCGATTCCTCCATTTGAGCGATGCCGGCCGCGCGGCCTTCGGTCCACACCTTGGTCGCGACAAACGCGTTGCCGTGCGCGTCGAGCTTTGTCAGCAGCGTGCCCGCGACCGCTTCGGATGTGCCGTACATCGGCGATGAATCGATGACCGAGCCGCCCGCGTCGAATAGCACCTGCAGCACGCGTGCAAGCCGCGCCTGCGCGTTCGCATCGTCGCCGACGTCGAATGTGCGCCACGTGCCGCAGCCGACCACCGGCAGCGGCTCACCGGTCGACGGAATCGGGCGGCGCGTCATGCGCGGCAGAGGCGCCGCGGCGTCTTGCGCGCGCGCCAGACGCTGCAACGACATTGAAAGCGGCAAGCCGAGCGTGACGCCGCTGGCGGCACGCAGAAAGCGGCGCCGGCCGCCGGACTGGGAAGAGGGCTGCATGAGCGGTGCTCCTGCATCGCAAACGGGTTACCGCACGATACGTCATTTCGTCGGAGCACGTGTCAAGGTCAACCCGGCCGCCGCGCGATGAAATCGATCTCGACGAGCGCATCGCGCGCGAGCCCGGTCACACCGATGCAGGTGCGCGCAGGCAGCTTGCCCGGTGGGAAATACGCGGCATAGACTGCATTCAGCGTCGCGTAGTCGCGCTTGAACTCGGTGAGAAACGCGCGCGCGCTGACCACGTGCTCAAGGCCAAGGCCGATCCCTTTCAGCACGATGACCAGATTGTCCATCACGCGCCTGGTCTGCGCGGCGACGCCTTCGGGCAACGGCGCGGCATCGTCTTCGGGCGAGGTCGGCATCTGGCCGGTGACGAATACCCAGCCGCCGGATTCGGCGGCATGCGAGAAAGGCGCCACGGGCGTCGGCGCGTCGGGGACCATCCAGAACTGCGTTGTTTCAGACATATGACATCACTCCGCGAAAGGCGTGCAGCGGTTGCGAAAGAGCGTTTGCGCAACAGGATCGAATGCCGGTGTCCGCTGTCGCGAACGCGTGCGGACCCAGGCTGACGCCCGCAAGCGGGCGCCCGCGGGCAGTGTCGCACTTCAAAAAAATTTGCGTTCCGTGACCGGTATCCGGGCCGCGCGCGCGTTGCCATTGGCCGTATGTCGCTTCATGCCTGGCGGGAATGAGAGTTATGACCGGCGCCCGGCTAGTCCCGCGGGCTGAGATCGATCACATTAGCTCCAACGAAAACGCAATCGCGTACTCACCCGGAGCACTCCCATGAACCACCCCGACGAGATCGCGCAAACCATCATGTTTCTCGGTAGCGATAAGGCGCGCTATCTGACCGGGAAAATCGTTTCAGTCGATGGTGGTTATTCGGCGCAGTGACGCGCTGCGCCCCACGTTTTGTCCACGACTTTTGTTCATCTCAAGGAGAGACCAGCATGACTACGATCAATGTTCCGACTCGCGACGAAGTGTCCCCGGCCAACCAGGCGATCTTCGACAAGCTCAAGAGCGGCCTCGGCACCGTGCCGAACCTGTATGCGACGTTGGCCCATTCGGAACACGCGCTCGGCAGCTACCTCGCGTTGCAGAACAGCAAGAGCAGTATCACGGGCAAGGCGCGCGAAGTGGTGAACCTCGTGGTCAGCGAAGTGAATAGCTGTGAGTACTGCCTGGCCGCGCACACGATGATCGGCAAATCGGTTGGCTTTACCGATGAGCAGATTCTCGAGATCCGCAGCGGCAAGGCCAGTTTCGATGCGAAGCTCGACGCGCTTGCGCGCCTCACGCGCAATATCGCGGTCAAACGCGGGCATGCGGACGACGCGGTCGTCGAAGCGTTTTTCGCAGCCGGCTGGACCAAGGGGAATCTGGTTGATGCGATCGTCGTGATCGGTGACAAGACGGTGACGAACTATTTGCACGGCACGACGCACGTGCCGGTGGACTTCCCGGCAGCGCCGAAGCTGGCAGGCTGATTCAGATCGCGGCATCCGCCTTTTTCACACGCCTTCCAATGGGTCGACACACGGCAGCCGTGCCACTGCCGGTGTCGGCCTTTTTTTGGGGCGCTTGCGCGATTTCGCATGCCGCAACGCGTCGGTCGGCCGTCAGCAAAACTTCTGACGCGGTGGTATGTTGTCGCCTTGCTCGCGCGCGGCATCGATAACTATCGCGCGCGGCGACACGTGAACGCGCAGTAACGTCACGCAGTTCCCGTTCGCACACACGTGTTTCTCTTGTTGTCACTCAATTCCTATAGGTGCGGCGCTGCGGCACACCGCTGCGCGCGGCGCGCCCCATTCAAAAGGCTATTCCGGAGACAGGGTTTATTTCCTTGACGCGTGTGGCGTCATAGGAGGCGTTGCGCGCGTCAAAGCGGCGACTACGCAGCGATAAAGGAAACGCACCGTCATGTAGCGATAACGATAAAGCAGCGCCCGGACCGGCACGCCCGGATGTTCGTTCAAATTGAGACCAGCTTTAACATGATGATCGAAAGCAATAATCCGGCAAGCAATGGCTCGCCGGACAACGAGGACTCATCCCCGCTGCGCGCGTGGCTTGCGGTCAGTTCGGTGACGATCGGTGCATTCGCATTTGTGACCACCGAATTCCTGCCCGTCGGGCTGTTACCTCAGATCGCGCACGATCTCGGCGTGACGCCCGGCACGGCCGGGCTGATGGTGACGACGCCCGGCGTGATCGCGGCGATCTCGGCGCCGGGCATGATGCTCGGCGCGGGCCGCATCGACCGCCGCTACATTCTGATTGCGCTGACAGTGATGCTGCTCGCGTCGAATCTGATTTCCGCGTTCGCACCGACCTTCGTATGGATGTTGCTGGGCCGCGCGTTGCTCGGCGCGAGCCTCGGCGGCTTCTGGACGCTTGCCCTCGCGGCGGCCGGGCGGCTCGTGAAACCGCACGAGTCGGCGCGCGCGACCGCGGCGATCCTCGCGGGTGTCACCTGCGCGACGGTGATCGGCGTGCCGCTCGGCACGCTGATTTCGGAGCTTGCGTCATGGCGCGCATCGTTTATCGCGACTGGCGTGCTGGTCGCCGCCGCGCTGATCGCGCAAACGGCGCTTGTGCCTTCGCTGCCGTCGAGCGTGGCGTTGCGTTTCTCGGATCTGGTCGAACTCGTGCGGCGCGCGCATCCGCGCCGCAGTCTATTGATGGTCGCGCTCGTATTTGGCGCGCACTTTTCGTCGTATACGTATATCGCACCGTTCCTGTTGCGCGACGCGGGCTTCGGTGCGCCGAGCATTACGTGGGTGCTGCTCGGCTTCGGCATTATCGGGTTTGCGTCTAATTTCGCGGTGTCGACGGTCGTCGGGCGCAATCTGAAGGGCGCACTGCTCACGATGGTCGTGCTGCTGCTGACCGCGCTAGTGACGATGCCGCTGCTCAAACACTCCGCGTTCGCGGTGACGGCGATGGTGATGGCATGGGGTGTCGCGTTCGGCGCGATTCCGTTGTGCATGAGCGTGTGGATACAGCGCGCGACGCCCGATCTGCCTGAAGCGGGGTCGGCGATGTTTGTCGCGATTATTCAGGTCGCGATTGCGGTAGGGTCGTTGGTCGGCGGCACGATCGTCGACCGCGCGGGTATTTCGCGCGACTTCTGGTTCGGCGCCGTGCTCGCGATACTCGGCATCGTGGCGATCTCGCGTCTCAGCGCGACCGGCACCGAGGCGAACGTTGCGGAACTCAGCGAGCGGGTCGGCGCGGAGTAGTGCTGATAGTGGTGCTGCGGGGGGGGGCGGCGTGGGCCTTGTACGGGACTTGCGTTGTCCGAATATCAAGCCGCGTCGGCGCTCAACACCGTCACCTCGCTATGACGGATGAAACTCGCGAGCGACGGCGTATCGCGCGCCGCGTCGGTGACGAGTGTCCACGCGCGCTCAAGCGGCGTCCAATGCTGCTGGCTGGCGTGATCGAGCTTGTTCGATGTGACCAGCACGAACACGCTTGCCGCCTGCCGGATCACGCACTCTTTCAGATAGGCCTGTTCGGTGCTCGCCTCGCAGAGGCCGCGCCCAGCCACCACGCCGTCGGCGCCAAGGAACGCCTTGTCCACCGAGAGCCGGCTTAGCGCGAGCTGCGCTATCGGGCCGAGCGTGCTCATGCTCGAGGGCCGCACATCGCCGCCGATCAGCGTGACCGCGATATCGCTCGACGCGAGCACGCCGATCACGAGCAGATTGTTCGTGACGACGCGCAAGTCGTGCCGGCCGGCCAGCAGGCGCGCCATTGCGGCGGTGGTCGTGCCGCCGTCGAGAAAAATGGTGTCGCCGTCCTGTACCTGAGCCGCCGCCACGCGCGCGATCGCTTCTTTCTGCTCGCGAAAGCTCTGGCGGCGCGTTTCCAGCGATTCTTCCGGTTCGTGCATGCCGACCGGCGCGGCGGCGCCGCCATAGGTGCGCACGATGCGGTGGTCTTCGGCGAGCGCGCGCAGGTCGCGCCGCACCGTCGCCTCCGACATGCGGAAGTGCTCGCACAGCGCGCCGACATCGGTCATGCCGGACAGGACGGCTTTGAGCATTGCCTCACGACGGTTCGCTACTTTCATGGTGCCCTGTAGTAAAAAGACGGCCGCGGCACGGCCATTGCGCGAAGCCGCATAGTTTAGCGAAGCCGCGCGGCTGCATCGCAGGGCTGGGACCGCGACCCGCACCCGCACCCGCACCCGCACCCGCACCCGCACCCGCACCCGCACCCGCACCCGCACCCGCACCCGCACCCGCACCCGCACCCGCACCCGCACCCGCACCCGCACCCGCACTTCGACGCGCCGCGCCATGCTGTCGCTAATTTTGCGCGAATCGATCATTCTTGGATTCGGTTGCGCATATATCGCGGTCGCTTCCGGGCCCTTTGGCGGCCCCTCAGGCTTGGCTGCCGAAGCCCGATGGATCGACTTAAGCGTAAACCCTCGGTGTGCTTCGGGTTGCACGTTCGATCAGCACGCCTTAAACTTCGTTTTGATCGAATCAATCAAAATAATGATCGAATCGGTAAGCTTCAGTCAATCGGGAGACACCTTAAATGGCTCAAATTCGTATCAAGCGCGCAATCGAGCGCGTGCCCGGCGGGATGATGATCGTCCCGCTGCTGCTCGGCGCGCTGGTCGCGACGTTCGTGCCGAACATGCCGAAGTTCTTTGGCTCATTCACCAATGCGCTTTTCACCGGCGCACTGCCGATTCTCGCGGTGTTTTACGTCTGCATGGGCGCGAGCATCGACGTGAAAGCGACGCCGTACATCGTGAAGAAGGGCGGTGCGCTGTTTGCCGCGAAGGTCGGCACGGCGATCCTGGTGGGCGTCGTGCTGGGCCACTTCCTCGGTGAGAAGCCGATCACGTCGGGTCTCTTCGCGGGGCTGTCCACGCTCGCGGTGGTCGCCGCGATGAACGATACGAACGGCGGTCTGTATATGGCGCTGATGGGCCAGTATGGCCGCTCGGAAGACGTTGGCGCGTACTCGATCATGTCGCTCGAATCCGGTCCGTTTCTGACGATGGTCACGCTCGGCGTCGCGGGGTTGTCCGCGTTTCCGTGGCAGACGCTGGTCGGCAGCATCCTGCCGCTCGCGTTCGGCATGCTGCTCGGCAACCTCGACCGCGAAATGCGCGAATTCCTCGGCCGCGCGGTGCCGGTGATGATCCCGTTCTTCGCGCTCGCGCTGGGCGCCGGTCTCGATTTGCACAAGGTGTGGCAAGCAGGCCTGCTCGGCATCGGCCTCGGTTTCGCGGTGGTGATCGTGACGGGCATTCCGCTTTACCTGATCGATCGTCTGACGAGCGGCACCGGCGTTGCGGGCGTGTCGGCGGCCAATACCGCGGGTAACGCGGCGGCGGTGCCCGCGCTGATCGCCGCGGCCAACCCGGTGTACGCGGACGCCGCGAAGAGCGCGACGCTGCTCGTCGCCGCATGCGTGGTGGTGACCGCGATCGTGTGTCCGATCCTGACTGCGACAGTCGCAAAACGTGTGGTCGGGCAGCGCGTTGAAAGCAACCGGGAGGCTGTGCAGTGAGCCTGTTGATCGTTGCCGACGACCTGTCCGGTGCCGCCGATTGCGCGATTGGCTTTGCCAACGCCGGGCGTCGCACGGTCGTTGCGCTCGGCGCGGACGAAGCGGTGCAGGCCGCGCATGATGCGGCGGCTGGCCGCGCAGCCGTGATCGCGCTCGATACGGATTCGCGCCGTCTCGCGCCCGGCGATGCGGCGCGCCGCGCTGCGCACGCATGGCAAGTGCTCGGCGGCACGCAAGGCGCGAGCACGCGTGTGTCGACGCGCCGCCTCTACAAGAAGATCGATTCGACACTGCGTGGCAACTGGGTGGCCGAAGTCGCGGCGCTGCAACCGTCGGCGGGTCTTGCGATCGTCGCGCCGGCGTTCCCGGCCACCGGCCGCACGGTGCGCGCCGGCGGCGTCTATGTGCGCGGCGTGCCGCTCGACGAAACCGAGACGTGGCAGCTCGAGCACGCGGGCCAGCCCGCCGACTTGCCGTCGATGCTCGAAGCGGCCGGCTTGCGCAGCGTGCGGCTCGCCGTCGACCGGCTGCGCGGCATGCAGCCTGACACGCTCGCCCAGGCGATCGCCGAACACATTCGTAGCGGCGCGCAGGCATTGATCGTCGACACGGAAAACGAAGCGGATCTGAACCTGCTGGCGCGCGCGACGTTGGCGCTACAGGACGCGTTTTTCTGGGTCGGCTCCGGCGGCCTCGCGCGCGAACTCGCCGCGTTGCCTGCGTTGTTCGACACCGGCGCGCCGGCACCGGTGTCGCCGATGCGCCGCGAAGGTCCGATTCTGACGTTGGTCGGCAGCCTGTCGGCCGTCTCCGGCGCGCAATGCGCGCTGCTGCGCGAGCGCACCGGCATGGCCGAGCTGACCGTGCCGCCCTCGGTGCTGCGCGACCAGGCGTTGCATCCGGATAGCGCGGCCTGGCAGGCGAGGATCGGTGCGCCGCTCGCGGCCGGCGCCGATCTGCTGGTGCGCATCGGCCGCGACGACGCATTCGATCCGGCCGAAGGCGCGCAATTGTCGACGGCGCTTGCCGCGCTGGTCAAACCGCACGTCGGTCACATCGCGGGCCTGATCGTGACCGGCGGCGAAACCGCGCGCGCGATGCTGGGCGCAGCGGGCATCGGCAGTCTCGAACTGCTGTCCGAAATCGAGCCGGGCGTCGCGGTCGCGCAACCCTCGGACGATACGCGGCGGCTGACGATCGTCACCAAGGCCGGCGCCTTCGGCAGCGAGCATGCGCTGTATGGCGCATGGCTGCATCTGCGCGGCATGCAGGAGGCGGCGCGGCCCGGGTCGCAGGCCGGGTCACAACCAGAATCACAGCGAGCCTCGCAAGCAGACCGCGCGCACGAACGAACCCCCCTCTGAACTGAAGCATCAGGAAGCCATGAGCCACTATCTCCCCGTAATCGGCATCACGATGGGCGACGCCGCCGGCGTGGGTCCCGAAATCATCGTCAAGAGCCTTGCGCATGAATCGGTTTATCAGCAATGTCGCCCGCTCGTGATCGGCGACGCGAAACGACTCGAGCGCGCCGCGCAAATCGTCGGCAGCCCGGCGTTGGTGCGCCGCATCGTGCGTGCGTCCGATGCGCGCTACGAACCTGGCGCGATCGACTGTATCGACTTGGGTCTGATTCCCGCCGACCTGCCGTTCGGCAAGCTGTCGCCGATCGCCGGCGACGCCGCGTATCAGTACATCGCCCGCGCAGTCGATCTCGCGAAGGCGAACGAGATCGACGCGATCTGCACGGCGCCGCTCAACAAGGAAGCACTGCACGCGGGCGGTCACAAGTTCCCCGGCCACACCGAGATGCTCGCGTACCTGACCGGCATCGACGAAGTATCGATGATGCTGGTCGCGCCGCAACTGCGCGTGATTCACGTGACGACGCACATTGGCATCATCGACGCGATTCGCAAGATCGAGCCTGGTCTCGTGAAGCGCACGATCGAGCGCGGCCACGCGACGCTCGTGAAAGCGGGCATCGCGAATCCGCGCATTGCCGTGTGCGGGATCAATCCGCACGCGGGCGAAAACGGTCTGTTCGGCTACGGTGAGGAAGAAGAGAAGATTGTGCCGGCGGTGCGCGAGCTGCGCGAGCGTGGCTGGAATATCGAAGGACCGTTGCCGGCGGATACGCTGTTTTTCCGCGCGGGACGCGGCGATTTCGATCTGGTCGTCGCGATGTATCACGACCAGGGCCATGGGCCGGTCAAGGTGCTTGGCCTCGAAGCGGGCGTCAACGTGACGGTCGGGCTCGAGGTGGTGCGCACGTCGGTCGATCACGGCACCGCATTCGATATCGCGGGCAAAGGCATTGCGGACGAACGCAGTCTGCTCGAAGCGCTGCGCCAGGGCACGGAGCTGGCGACGCGGCGCGCGTAGGCATTTGTCACCACAAATCGCTTCATCGGTCGCGCGAGCGCGCGGTCCGACCCGAGGCAACGAAGATCAGAACGGCGGCCAGCTGAAAGACTGTGCCGCCGTTTTTCTTTCGTGGTCCTTTCGACGTCGGATGGCTGTCAGCCAGCACGTACAGTCAAATAATCGGCCTCTCCGGGAATAATGCTGCACTGCAAGGTGTTGTGAAAGTTGATGACCCTGTTTGCGGCCGTACGGCTCGCACACATTTGGACAACCCATCGTATCGTGCCGCGGATAAGACCTTAAACGATGAATACCTCTGAATCACAAGTCCCTTTCATTCCTCACCGCCCGCTGATGGGCAGCGATCATCGGACACTCGTGCTTGCCGCGCTCGGCGGCGCGCTCGAGTTCTACGATTTCGTGATCTACGTATTTTTCGCGGTGGTGATTGGACAGCTTTTCTTCCCCCAATCGATTCCGGACTGGTTGCGTCAGGTACAGACCTTCGGCATTTTTGCAGCGGGCTACATCGCGCGTCCGCTGGGCGGCATCATCATGGCGCACTTCGGCGACCTGATCGGCCGGAAGCGGATGTTCATGCTGAGTGTGCTGCTGATGGCCTTGCCCACGCTGCTGATGGGGCTGCTGCCGACTTACGAGGTCGCGGGCCTGGTCGCACCGGTGCTGCTGCTCGTTTGCCGCGTGCTGCAAGGCGCGGCGGTCGGCGGCGAGGTGCCGGGTGCGTGGGTGTTCGTGTCGGAACACGTGCCGCAGCGTTATGTCGGGTACGCGTGCGGCACGCTCACGGCCGGATTGACCGCGGGCATTCTGCTCGGTTCGCTGATCGCTTCGGCGGTCACGCACCGCTACGATCACGACGAGATCATCGCGTTCGCGTGGCGCATTCCGTTTCTGATCGGCGGCCTGTTCGGGCTGCTGGCGGCGTTCATGCGTCGCTGGCTGCAGGAGACGCCGGTGTTCATCGACATGCAGAAGCGCAAGTCGCTCGCAGCGGGATTCCCGTTGAAGGCGGTCGTGCGCGACCACGGCGGCGCGGTGCTGGTTTCGATGATCCTCACATGGACGCTGACCGCGGCGATCGTCGTCGTGATCCTGATGACGCCGACGCTGCTGCAAAAGCGCTTTCATCTCGATGCGGGGACCACGCTCGCGGCGAACTCGGTCGCGACCTTGTGCCTGACGATCGGTTGCGTCGTCTTCGGGTCGATTGCGGGGCGCGTCGGTGCGGCACGGACGATTTTTGTCGGCTGCCTGTTGCTGGCGGTGTCCTACTACCTGATGATCCAGCACGTCGCGGCCGACCCGTCGTCGCTGGTGCCCTACTATGGGGTGACCGGGTTTCTGGTGGGCGCAGTCGCCGCGATTCCAGTCGCGATGGTCAAAGCATTTCCGCCGACGGTGCGCTTTTCAGGCATTTCCTTCTCTTACAACATTGCCTACGCGGTGTTCGGCGGGTTGACGCCTGTTGCGGTGTCCTTAATGCTGAAGTCGAATCCGGATGCGCCGCAGTTGTACGTTGCCGTGCTGTGTGTGGTGGGTGCGCTGGCGGGTTTTGCGATGCGCGGCGCGCGTCAGTGAGAACGAGGACGTGCGGGTCGCGAATCTTGATCGCGGGCATCGGGTCGATATCGTCGAGTGGGAACGCGTCGATCACGCCGGTACGCAGCAGCGCGGCATTGCGCTTCGTGCATCATGTGGGGCAGTCTATTCACAACCCACCTGGAGCCCGGCCATGAACTTTTCCTCCCGCCTGTCGCAACTCGGCCTTGAACTGCCCGCTCCCATCCGCCCGCTCGGTTCGTATCGCACCGTGTCAATCTCCGGCAGTCAGATGTATGTGTCGGGGCTCGGACCGTTCGAGAACGGCAAGCCGATCGTGGGCACGGTGGGCGCGGACCTGTCGCTCGAAGCCGCGCAGCGCGCGGCGCGCCTGACGATGTTGATGATCCTGTCGTGCATCGAAGACGAATACGGTCTGGACAAGGTCGATCGGTGCAGCCGGCTTACGGTCTACGTGCGTGCCGACGCGTCGTTCACGCAGCATCCGCAAGTGGCCAATGGCGCAAGCGATCTGTTGCGCGAACTGTTCGGCGCAGACAAGCTCCCCGCGCGCAGTGCCTTGGGTGTCCATACGCTGCCGATGGGCATTCCCGTCGAGATCGACAGCGTGTTCGAATTGAAAGTGTAGATATAGCTGGGGCATAGTCGCGAACGGTGAGGCTTTTCGGGAGGCATCGTGACTAAATCGCTGAACCGCCGTAGCATGACGCCGACGTTTCATACCATTGGCAGCGCTACATGAACCAGCAATCGATCCCGCTTCTGTCATCCGCTATCGGCACGCGCCGCGACGTGACGGTTTTCCGCTTCGGGCCGACGCGTAGTGACCAGAAAATCTATATCCAGGCGTCGCTGCACGCAGATGAAACACCCGCGATGCTAACCGCAGTGTTGCTGAAACGGCGTCTGCTCGCGCTCGAAGCGCAAGGCGCACTCGCCGCGCATATCGTGCTCGTGCCGGTTGCCAATCCGATTGGACTTTCGCAATACGTGCTCGGTCAGTTCGTCGGCCGCTTCGAACTGAATAGCGGCAAGAACTTCAATCGCCATTTCCTGCCGTTCGACGCAGTGATCGACCGCGCGAAAGATACGCTCGGCGCCGACCCGCTCGAAAACCGCCGGATTGTCCGCCAACTGATGCACGACCAGCTCGAGCACCACACACCGCTAAACGAGTTCGAATCGCTGCAGTACGAACTGCTGAAGCTGTCATTCGACGCGGACATCGTGATCGACCTGCATTGCTCGCAGGAAGCCGCGATGCACATCTATACGAATGAAACCGGCTGGCCGGAATTCGAGCCGCTGGCGCGCTACCTGGGCTCACAGGCGTCGATGCTCGCGAACGATTCCGGCGGCCAGTCGTTCGACGAAGCGCACAGCCTTTTCTGGTGGCAATTGCAGCAGGCGTTGCCGGCGAGCAAGCCGGTCCACACCGGCACGCTCGCCGTGACGGTCGAATGCCGCGGACAGCGCGATGTGTCGTATGAAATCGCGCAGCAGGACGCCGACGCGCTGATCGACTATCTGACCCGGCGCGGCGCATTGCGCGGCGACCCGAAACCGTTGCCCGAGCTTCCGATGCCCGCGACGCCGCTTGCGGGCAGCGAGCAGTTGTATGCGCCGGTGAGCGGGATACTTGTGCATCGAGTCGAAGTCGGCGCGACGGTGCGTGCGGGGGACGCGCTGTTCGACATCGTCGATCCGCTGACCGATGCGACGGTCACCATCGTCAGCCGTAACGACGGCGTGCTCTATATGCGCCGCGCCATCCGTTTCGTGACGGCCGGAGCGCCGCTTGGCCGCGTGACGGGCACACAGCCGATGCGCACCGGCATGTTGCTCAGCGCGTGACGCGTGGTCACCGGGCGCCAGCCGCTTGACCTTCAGCAAGCGGCGCAGCCGCCGCCGTCGCCATTCAAATTCCTTTCCGTGCTTCGCTTCCAGTCGCCGCAGAGGTGCGATTCCGCAGCCGCACAATCGGCCGTATCGCCTTGCTGGATAAGCCTCTCAGGGTTCTGTCCGGAACTATCAGTCGGTTCGATAGAACCGATTCAAAATAACGATTTTTCATTTGCTTATATCGCCTCTACGATGAAAAGCAACGCTCATCTGTTATATCGGATGGATATCGCGAGGGAATGAGGCAAGCATGGAACATCACGCGCGTACGCAAAACGAGAAACTCGAAGTCAAGACCACGACGTGCTACATGTGCGCGTGCCGGTGCGGCATTCGTGTGCATCTGCGCGACGGCGAGGTCCGCTATATCGACGGCAACCCCGAGCATCCGCTGAATCAGGGTGTGATCTGCGCGAAGGGGTCATCGGGCATCATGAAGCAGTATTCGCCGGCACGTCTCACGCAGCCGCTGATGCGCAAGGCGGATGCGGAACGCGGCACCGCGCAGTTCGAACCGGTGTCATGGGACGTCGCGTTAGAGACGCTCGAAAAGCGTCTTGCGCATTTGCGCGCGACCGACCCGAAGCAGTTCGCGCTCTTCACCGGGCGTGACCAGATGCAGGCGCTGACCGGCCTGTTCGCGAAGCAGTACGGCACGCCGAACTACGCGGCGCACGGCGGCTTCTGCTCGGCCAACATGGCGGCCGGCATGATCTATACCATCGGCGGGTCGTTCTGGGAATTCGGCGGCCCGGATCTCGACCGCGCAAAGCTGTTTTTGATGATCGGCACCGCCGAAGACCACCATTCGAATCCACTCAAGATTGCGATTTCGAAATTCAAGCGCGCGGGAGGCCGTTTCATCGCGATCAATCCGGTGCGTACCGGCTATGCGGCGATTGCCGATGAATGGGTGCCGATCCGTCCCGGCACCGATGGTGCGCTGTTCATGGCGTTGATTCACGAACTGCTCGCCTCCGACAGTTTCGATCACGAGTTCGTCACGCGCTTTACGAACGCGGCCGACCTGCTGAACATGAATGAGCAAAGCGACGAATTCGGCCTGTTCGTGCGCGACCCCGATGCGCGGGAAAGCAATCCGCTGTTTCCGCAAAACCATCTGTGGTGGGATAGCGAAAGCCAGCGCGCCGTGCTGCACCACACGCCGGGGGTGAAGCCGTCGCTCGAGGGCCCGCCTGAAGGCTATTACGTGCTCGATGACGGTACGCCGGTCACGCCATCGTTCGCGCTGTTGCGCGAACGCGCTGCACAGTGCACGCCCGAATGGGCTGCGCAAATCACTGGCATTTCCGCCGACACGATCCGGCGTCTCGCGCGCGAGATGGCCGACACGGCGCGCGATCACAAGATTACGCTGCCGATTCGCTGGACCGATGCGTGGGGCGAAACCCATGAAACGGTGACCGGCAATCCGATCGCGTTTCACGCGATGCGTGGCCTCGCTGCGCATTCGAACGGCTTTCAATCGATTCGTGCACTCGCGGTGCTGATGTCGCTGCTTGGTACGATCGATCGGCCCGGCGGCTTTCGCCACAAATCGCCGTTCCCGCGCGCGGTGCCGCCGTCGGCGAAACCGCCGAACAGCCCGGACGCGATCAAGCCGAATACGCCGCTCGCGACGGGACCGCTCGGTTGGCCGGCCGCGCCTGAAGACCTGTTCGTCGACGCAAGCGGCGGCCCGGTGCGCATCGACAAGGCGTTCTCGTGGGAATACCCGCTCGCGGTGCACGGGCTGATGCATAGCGTGATTACGAATGCATGGCGCGGCGACCCGTATCCGATCGACACATTGATGATCTTCATGGCGAACATGGCATGGAACTCGTCGATGAATACCGTCGAAGTGCGCAAGATGCTCGCCGACCGGCACGAGAACGGCGAATACAAGATTCCGTTTATCGTCGTGTGCGATGCGTTCCAGTCGGAGATGACCGCGTTCGCGGATCTGATCTTGCCGGATACGACTTACCTCGAGCGCCACGACGCGATGTCGATGCTCGACCGGCCGATCTCCGAATTCGACGGACCGGTCGACTCGGTGCGCGTGCCCGTCGTGCCGCCGACCGGCGAGTGCCGGCCGTTCCAGGAGGTGTTGATCGAACTCGGCAGCCGGCTTAAATTGCCGGCCTTCACGAAACCGGACGGCACGCGCAAGTATCGCGACTACCCGGAGTTCATCATCCATCACGAAACCGCGCCGGGCTCAGGCGTCGGTTTCCTGATCGGCTGGCGCGGCGAAGACGGCACCGATGCGCTGGTCGGCAAGCCGAACCCGCGACAATGGGATGAGTACGCGAAACACAACTGCGTGTTCCACTACACGCTGCCCGAGACGCTGCAGTACATGCGCGGCCAGAACGGTCCGTATCTGCAATTCGCGGTCGACAAGGGTTTTCGCAAGTTTCCCGAGCCAATTGTGATTGCGCTCTACTCGGACGTGATGCAGAAATTCCGCCTGGCGGCGCAGGGCAAGACCCAGGGGCGTCAGCCGCCCGAACATCTTCGCGAGCGCGTCGCACGCTACTTCGACCCGCTGCCGTTCTGGTACGAGCCGCTCGAACGCGACACGACGGATCTCGGGCGCTATCCGCTTGCGGCGGTCACACAACGGCCGATGGCGATGTATCACTCATGGGACTCGCAAAACGCGTGGCTGCGGCAAATTCACGGCGAAAACTACCTGTTCATGAATCCGCGCATGGCGGGCGAGCAGGGCATCGAAGACGGCGGCTGGATCTATGTTGAATCGCAATGGGGCAAGGTCCGCTGCATGGCGCGCTATAGCGAAGCGGTCGAACCCGGCACCGTGTGGACATGGAATGCGATCGGCAAGGCGGCGGGCGCATGGAAT
>NZ_CADIKH010000074.1 GCF_902859855.1 Paraburkholderia humisilvae | reverse complement strand
AAGGCTGGCGAGGAAGACGGCAACGTCTGATTCGCCCGCCGGCGCTGCTTCAGCACGCACGCCGTGGGCCGCGAACTCGCTCAATGTCTGCTGAGCCATTCGCATCTCCTGGAGCAGCCGCACAGGGTCGAGGCCTTTGAACTGTACCTTCAGTTTCTCTTTGATAGCAGGTTCGACGCTGTCGTGTGCCAGAAGCCGATCGCACGGCGTCGCCGGTGCTAAGTAGACCTTGTGTACGCGAGCGCCGTCACGCGTCCTGGACTTCAGCTTGAACGAAGGCTGGAAGAAGTTAATGTATAGCCGCGATGACGCGTACAGCTGCGCCAGCGCGTTCCTGGCATCGACACCGCTCAGCCGGCCATAACCGACCAGCCGCCGCACGACGGCGCCGTTCTTCTGTTCCACCCAAGCCTGATCGTTCTTCTTGTAGGCCCTCGAGCGTGTCTGCACAAGACCGCGGCCCTTGCAGTAGTCGAGGACGCTCTGGTTCATGAACGCACTGTCGTTATCCGAGTCCACTCCAGGCATCGCGAATGGTAGATCGGGCATAGTGGCCGCCGAACCTTCGCAAGCCGCTTGGTCGCGCAAGGACACTCGCTGGACACCGTTCAGTTATTGCTCGGGCATTCTCATCCTCGATCACGTCTCACCCTATCTGGACGTCACGGTACGAGAGCAGCTTGAGGCGTTGGCGACGTTCGATCGCTTGGATTGGGAGTGAAGATTTCGTGTCCGTGGCCGATATACAGATGGTTGCCGTTGCGCGCCGATGGTCATCGTGATATAGAATACTCATTGAGTAGATTAGCCGTGAGGCCACCGCGCATGCACACCCTGACCGAACACCCTATCGACGCCGGTACAAAGCAGACGGCATTTGCCTTTCTGGACAGAGCCGCCAAGGCCTTTCCCGTTAAAGGGGCGATCCTTTTTGGTAGTCGCGCGAAAGGGGAATTTCGCCCGGACAGTGACGCCGATATTGCGGTTGTCCTGCCGGGGCCACGCGGCCAGTTCATGGCGGCCAAGTTGATGATGGCCGACATGGCGTTCGATGTGTTGCTGGAAACGGGAATCAGGGTGCAGCCCCTTCCCGTATGGGAAGACGAATGGGCGCACCCTGAGTCGTATTCCAATCCCGCGCTATTGCGCAATATCGAAAGTGACGGAGTTCGCCTGTGGTAAGCGTTCACGACCTGTTGACTAAGGCCCGTCGCGCATCATCCTCGGCGGCTTTGCTGCTCGATGATGGTGACATTAACGGAGCATGCAACCGTGCCTATTACGCCATGTTCGATGCTGCCCGCGCGGCGTTACTCGCGTCCGGAGCACCGGTCGATCCAAATGTCGTGCGAACACACAACGGTGTGATTGCGGCGTTCGGCCTGCACCTGGTCAAGACCGGTCGGGTGCAGCCTGAATGGGGCCGCGCACTGAACCGTGCTCAGGAAATCCGCCAGGTGGCCGACTATACCGGCGACGGCGTGGACATGGAGTTGGCAGCGTGGGTCGTTGAGCAGTCGCGCATGTTCATTCAGGCGATACGGGCCGGGTTCCAGATTGATGCGCCGGAACCGGCTGACAAAAGCCCGCGACGGCCTCGCCCGTAAAACTGAATGAATACGTTGATACGTCGAAAGAGGATGGCGCGGTGAGAAAGAGCACACCGATGACGCAGCAGGACTTTCTGCGTCAGGCAATGGACACGATGGGCATGACGCGCGAGCAGTTTGCAGAACGCATAGGCGCAAAGAAGCGTGGGTTGGATAACTGGCTTCTGCCCAGCGACTCCAGGGAGTTTCGCGCGATGCCTGAAATGGCATGGAAGTTCATTCGGGAGATTTTGCAGCACCACAAAGAAAGTGTTTGACTATACTCATTGAGTATATAAAATAGAGCTATGTTAGACAGCGCGGCTCGCCCGAGTCGAGTACAGGAAAACTGATGCTGTCAGATTACCTCTCGGCGAATGGCAGCGTTCTCGCAGAAGCCCTTCTGCGGCCCGAGGTTGCGTTCAATGGCAAGCCGCGCCCGCTGATATGGGCGAGTAGCAAAATGGGTAGCACCGGATGGCAACCGGTCACAATGAGCTTTACCTGGGTTGGCCAGAAGGCT
Source organism: Paraburkholderia humisilvae (assembly GCF_902859855.1). Lineage (GTDB taxonomy): Bacteria > Pseudomonadota > Gammaproteobacteria > Burkholderiales > Burkholderiaceae > Paraburkholderia > Paraburkholderia humisilvae. Next base: position 19,878 of record NZ_CADIKH010000074.1, on the reverse strand, counting down.
TCGTGCCGACATTCCGCCGGCTTTTATTGGTCCGGGGCGGTCTGCGTTAACGCTGCCAGCAACGCTGTTCCGTCTTGGTATCTATCATCAACGGCGCCTGGGAGACAGGGGGACGTACTATGCGCGCGTTTCTTCCTAAGAGAGCTTCGGGCGCGGTTGCGACAGCTGCGCCAAACCTGTCGGAAATATACTTGGGCTTTATCGCCTGTCTTAACCGGCAGGACTGGTCGAGCCTTCATCACTTTGTGGCCCATGACGTGCAGTGCAGTACAACGACAAACCGCTTCGCCTTGCGGGCTACCTCAGCATGCTGAAGGCGTACTGTGATGAAATACCCGACCTCTATTTTGAGGTCAACACACTGATTGCCTCGCCACCGTTCGTCGCAAGCCGGGTCGTCTTCAACTGCGCGCCTAACGATGTATTCCTCGGGCTGCCCGTACGTGGGAAGAGGATCTCATTCTCCGAAAATGCTTTTTACTTGTTCAATGGAGAAAAGATCCAGCAAATATGGTCAGTCATGGACAAGATGGCCATAGAAGCGCAGCTGTGAACCCATTTCGACGCGGACGACCGTGGGCAATGCTTAATTGTGCCCTCGGCCTTGAGCCAGATCGGCCACCCATCGTTCTCGACGGCATGTGTTGCCCCTAGGCAGCCGCGTGGTCCGCACGAGATAGACGAGGCCCCCTCTCTGCTGGCTAGTGAAGCGTCGCGGCCTCGCAGCGCGCAGTGCTATTTAGCCATCCGTGGCCTGCTCCCGTCCTATCCTCGCAGCGCGCCTTGCGGAAAAGGATTTGCTTCACAGCAACACGCAGACGGCGCTTCGGCAGAATGCGCGGCGCGGTGAAGTCTGTAAGGCCACGGGTAGGGTGTCGCCAGGGAGCCGCATCGTGATTGGCGACCAGGGCAACGCCCGAAGAGTACGGTACCATCAATCGCGCCGTTCGCCAGGCACTGGAACGAAGCCGAGCGCGTCCGCACGATAATCGTCGATGTACGCCCCATCCGCTGAATCAGTAGCGGCTCTGGACGCGCTCGCGGCGCCAATTTCGTTCCTGAACGGGTTCTTGGAACGCGAGGACTAGCGACTCCGCCAATGCTGTCAGTATCGGTGCCAGCCCCAACCAGCCATCTGTCGCAGCATCCGCGCCCGTCGATATTCACGCCGGTAGTATGCGGCCACGAAGACGGTCGCGAACAGGAGGACCGTTGAACCAGTCACCACGGCTGCCAGGCTTGCTTCCATTGTCACCTCGTTTGGGCGGTTGTCGCACAATGACAGACCTGCGAGAGACGCAGAGTGCCGGCGGCAATCGCTTTCGCGCATTGCCTGTCGTGCAAGCGGTCATTCCAGATGGTTTTACTGCTTTCGGGCAATGGCCCACAGCAGTGAATCGCCACCCTCGGTCAGGCGGGGGCGCTGGGCTCCGGAGGCCAGCCGTTCTAGTGTGACGAGCTGGCGCTCCATTAGGGTGTCAAGTTCTGTGCGGTCAAGGTCGATCTGTTCGGGCGCAGACCGGATCAGCATCAGGACTGCGCATTCGTGAGGCGTTAGCATCGTATGAACTTCCGTATAAGTCTGATTTAAACGTCGCCTGAAGCGATCGCCATATTCAGTAGTTATGCGAACTTTTAAATTGTCCCGCTCCGCAGCGAGAGCCCAAATGCTACCCGAAATGTGGGAAGTCACACGATGAAAATAATGCATGCGGGACACATCGTTGATAGAGCACTTTTTATCTGAAGATTGGCTCTGCGATAGTTACTTACTGCGAGGACTAACTGGCTGCTTTTGCCCATTCTTCATCAGCCCGCGCTGTAGTCCCCTCGACGTTTTGTCTTTCACCGCCCAAGCTTTCTTCCGAGTGGCGTACGACGTGTGGCAGGAGCATCGCGCGCAGATAGGCGGCTGCGGTCTCCTCGGTCTTCTTGTCAACCGGAGCGCAATTCTTGCGGAACGGCTGATGACACGCGCCCGAATGGGTAGTCGATGTCCGGTGAAATCGACCGCACATCGACGCGATGAAGATCGGTCAAGACGCGACCCACTCTTGCGGCCGACGACCCGTAGGGTATCGCGGCGGCGCCCCCGTCGGGATAGCAAATTTGCAGCCCTGCAACTGGTGCGTTGCCGGTGAGCGGCGCCGACGGGTCAAGGTCGGAGGGTTGGCTGCGATCGTTATCGTGCGAGGCATCTGGCGCATTCGTGGACCGCGTCCTTTAATGGGGAATCCATTTCGCCGGCAACGTCGTTGGCTGAAGGCAGCTCGGAGTTCTTATTGGCTAACGCGACGCTTGCCGAGTGACGTACTGACGGTGACCTCACGCGTTCGAAACAGTTCGGTCGCGAGGTCAGTTCTTCCCTTCTGGGTAAGCCTTTCTCGTAGCAGTTCACTAAATAGGTCGATATTTCCGGTGCCGTGCAGTGCTACAAATTCCGACACGACTTCATTCAAAGCCGTTTCCGCGGTTACCCGCGATAAGGTGCTCGCAATTATCGACGCACCGCGACTGAGTTCAACGTGGTAGACCGTTTCCGCCAGGCGCCGCTCAGACGGGCTGATTTTTCGCACGTTTTTCATTCGGAACCATCTCCCAGTAAGATACCCTTTCTTCGTCGCCAACTGCCTTCAATAACGCGGTGCGCTCTTAGGCTCGCCGCCTGACGCGCCGGACAGCGGCTGACGCGTCGCAGAGTACGTCGCACTTTTCGGTGCCTTTTGCTTACTGGCTTTTCGGCATTAAGAGGGCGATTCGGGGTCTTGCAGACTCCGTTGCCGGTTGTGCGGCGTGCCATAGCAGGCGTTTGCGCACAAGTCATGCCTGAGTTAAGGAGTGACAAAGATATCCTGGCACGCTCGGCGGTGTCGACAAATCGGCATCTGGGCAACATGTATGCGGGAGCCCCCGACCTGCGCTGCCGTGTCAGGCGCCGCGGGCGGCCAGGGTGGCACCGGTATGGGTACGCCCAATGCCGGCGGCGACACCGGGTCGGTGTCTCGGGCGTCCAGTGCGTTAACCATGAACAAGTCGGGTAGCACGTCACATAAACAGATGAAGAAGGGAGGGACGGGCGCTCCCGCGTCTGATACTGGCACAACGAAAAAACCGATTGATCGTAGCGCGTCAGCATGCGAGGCTTCGCGGTCTCCCCGTTATGCTGGGTAAGCAACAGAGCAAACTGGTACGGTAGCTAGGCTGCGTCTCGAGACGGGTTGCTGACACTCTCGCGACGTCGATATACGCGGGCTAGCGGGACGCGGCTATGGACGTCGCCGGTGAGACGGCGACGGAAGCCTCCAGCCCGGTAGATGCGTGCGTGGCTCAAGGTTATTTGGCACCTTGGCTTGGGCGGCTGGTGTTGCCGGCTGTGTTGCTGTCCAGCCGAACGATTACGGATACCGGACACACGGAGATGATCCCGGCTATAACGCGCCACGCACAAGCATAGGGATCGGCGGCGGCGGCGGCAGTTTCGGTGGAGGTAGCGTCGGAGGCGGTGTCGGCATCGGTGTCGGTTTTTGATGCCGGCAACCGATAACCAATTGTGAAGATGCTCGGCCAGCATATCGTTATGGGCGCGGGACCTTTGGCCAGTTCATCGCAAACCGGTGTTTCGATGAGCCGCTGCGGAGTGCTGCGGAAATACCGTACTGACCGCACAGTGGCACCCGCTCACAATGGCGACGCACGCGCTGAAGGCAACATGCTATGCATGTAACGCCATGACCAGCGTAAGTACGGGCAGATAAATCGGAGAGGACGTGCTCTTTTACCACCACGGAGTTGCGATCCAGCCATCGGTTACAAAAACTGGCCATGCCTTTGTCGCGCGTGTTTCCATTCTCGAGAAGGATGGGGAAGCCACTTCCCTGGGCGATCTCGGTTATTTTGCGAACCGGCAGTCGGCCTTCGCTTTTGCCGTCCGTTGCGGTGCCGCCTTCGTAGATGACGAGCCAATGCCCGGGCCGCCGGGCAAGCTTCGGCATGCCTGATCGTGCCCACGAGGGACAGTCTGCATCTGCAATTGACGCTCATCGGACAAAGCATGTCGTCACGCAGCTATCCGAAGCTGGCGCTTCGCATTCGAAGACCGATCCCATTGGACCCACCTGCGGAAAGGCCGTTTTATATTTTATTACGCGATTTCGAAGCTGACGTTGTGGCACAGAGAAGGCGACAGAGCTTCCGCGATGACCGCGCATTTTCTCCAGCTGCCCCAGCTGGGCCTCGGCCGCTTCACCTGGAGGGTTACCACCGCATGCTGAAGGCGTGTTGCGATGAAATACCCGACCTCTACGTTGAGATCGGCACGCTGATCGCCTCGCCACCGCTCGTCGCAACGCGGCTCGTCTTCAACTGCACGCCTCGCGATACGTTCCTCCGGCTACCCGTCGTACGCGGGACGAGGATCTCTTTTTCGGAAAATGCTTTCTACCTGTTCAATGGCGAAAAGATTCAGCAAATATGGTCAGTCACGGACAAGATGACCATAGAAGCGCAATTGTGAACCCCAATCCGGTATTTACAGTGCCAAGTAGCCGTTCCCGAGACCGAGTATCGACGGCGCCGTAGGCAACTTTCTTCTGGAACGTCCGTTACGGTCAGCTGACGGCGACCTGCCGTAATGCCGAAGGCTTCGCTTCGTGGGCGAGCGCTGCATAGATGTTCACGTAATGCTGCGCCATGATCATCGACGTGAAGCCCCGCACGAACGCCGCACGAATTTCGGCACGGGCAAGCGTGTCGAGTCGCGTCACGGCGTCGACAGCGGCGGGCACGTCATCGACGATATAGCCGGTCACGCCGTGGGAAATTATCTCCGGCACCGAGCCCCGGTTGAACGCAATGACGGGCGTGCCGCATGGCATCGCTTCGATCATCACCAGGCCAAACGGCTCGGACCAGTCAATCGGGAACAGTAATGCTCGCGCGCCCGCGAGAAATTCGGATTTTTGCGCATCATCGATCTCGCCGACGAATTCGACGTCCGCCCTCGACAGCAGCGGCTGGATCACATCCAGAAAGTACGCTTCGTCGGCCTTGTCCACCTTCGCGGCAATTTTCAGGGGCAGGCCGGCCCGGGCAGCGATCTCGATGGCGAGGTCGACACGCTTTTCAGCAGAGATCCGGCCGAGGAACGCCAGATAGGTCGGCTGCGTTTGCGGCCGAGGTGTCAGCAGTTTTTCCGACAGGCCGTGATAGACGGTACCGAGCCAATTCGCGTTCGGTAATGGAATCCGTTGCGAACTGGAAATCGAGACGACGGGAGCCTGCGGGAACATGCTGAACACCGGCTGAAGCTCCGGCAGGTCGAGGCGCCCGTGTAGCGTTGTCAGGAAAGGGATATCGACCAGCGAGTATCGACCAGCGAGTATCGACCAGCGAGAAAGTCGGGAACGGAAGATAACTCAGGTGGAAGTGCAGGACGTCAAACAGGTGCGCTACGCGTCGGACCTTCTCGAGCATGAGTAGATGCGGCGCAAGGATATCCCCAGTCCCCGTATCGAGTCGCAGGGAGCGTGGCCACGCGGCCTCAAGACGCGCGCTTGTTCGCGAGTCGCCGCTTGCAAAAAGGGTGACGTCGTGCCCCATATTAACCAGCGCCTCGGTAAGGTACGACACCACGCGTTCCGTGCCGCCATAGAGCTTGGGCGGAACTGCTTCGTGCAAAGGCGCGACCTGCGCAATACGCATGCTTCGCCCCCGTTCAAACGCTTCGCGCAGATTGCGCGGGTAAGGGGGCGACAGGTCCCGGGCCTTGAAGGCAATGAGATGGCATTCGTCCTCGTTCGTTCATGTCGTGCCACGCATCCTATGATGTCGTCACGTCCCTAGTCTTGATTGCCCGTATCTTTTCGTCAGACGGGCTTTGGTTCGTAGTCTTGGCGGCGTTCCTGACGTCGCTTGCCTTCCTCCGTCCTTCGACGTGCGTCTGTGACATCGCCCTGGCTTCCGGGTTCCTCTCGCGAGTTGAGCGGCCGACAGCCTCATTCACTTTGCCCTTTTGCGGTCTCCGCAGTGCCCTCGACCCAATCCCTGGTTGCCTCCGCGTGCCGTGCCCGCGCACGAAGTACCGCAACCAGCGTGCCCGACTGCTTGCCGCAGTTGTCGTGTGACCCGCGCCCGCGCTCCGGTGGCGCGTTGCCTGCTGTGGCCCTTGTAGGCCTGCAGCTTGGCTTTTCGCCCGCCTTTGCGAAGGGTCGCCGGTAAAAGGCCGCTCCACCCGGTGCAATTCGCAGCTTTATTCCTGCTTCGCCCTTTGACGACGACGGATCACCGGTAAAGGTGAACGCGCAGAATGCGACTGCGCGTTAGCGTTGTGATGAGCCCTCATTGTGTTTATTAACGGTCGGTGAAAGACAGACTGGGGCTGGGCCGACTACTTCGATAAGCATCGGCACGGCCTCACGCGTCGGAGTGACTTTCATGCCGCGTTCGCGCGCTGTCGCCGCCGGCGACATCAACTCCGCGCCAGTCATCATGCGCGCGTCGTCCGATGCAAGATACACGTAAGTTGGCGCCATATCGCTGGGGTCGATCCACGGAACGCCGGGTGGTGTTTTCTGCGCGAGCGCTCCACTACCTCCGGCTTGACGGGCGTTTCGGGAATGCTACCGCCTTTCGCCTCCTTCAGTGGCTGTGGGTAGCCGCTCTCTTTGCGCGTCACCTCTGTGTTGACCAGGATGATCGCGCTCACGGTTATTCCGAATTCGCGGCCGGGGATTCCAGGGAACACATGGGGTTCACGGACATACATTCGGCACGTACTCCTACGCGCTTCTGTCCCTTCTGGAACACGTATTGCGCAACAAGAAGCACAGTCTCACTTCGTCAAGTGTCGGCGGGTACGGGATTCGATCAATTCAACGAATTTTTGGTTTCCAGAAGGTGACCCGTCATGAAAAATCCATGGACGAAGATAAATCCTTTTTTGAGCATATGGCTGAGCGGTACTCATGCCGCGATTGGCTCTGCACGAGCGCGAGTCGCATCAGCCGCGAAACGGGAAGCAGCGAATTTCTGGACAGCGGCGCTGACGCCGCCGAGACCAAGAAAACGTAGAACGCGTCGCTGATTGCGCACTGGCGAAATCGAGCCGAGTGCACCTGAACCTGAAGCTGACCGGACGGCCGTCAACGGACCACTCGTCCACGGTTCCCTGTGGAGCTAGCTTCTATTGCGAAAGCGTGGGGTCCGCCGCCGGACTTCGAGGAGGAGACATGCAAGACCACAATTGTCAGCCATACCGCGGGCTCGGGGGTCCTCGTGCGCATCACTGAGATTAAGGCCGTTACCCTTAATAGAGTGGACCGACGCTATAACGTTACCTGGTTCCTTCATGAGGAAGGTCATTTTGTTCCCGCGAATGTCATTGCCAGCTTTTCCGAGCCACTGGACTTCGTGTCGCCGGAAGAAGCCCTGGGCTTCGCCGAGCGACGAGCGCACACCTTCGCAGACTGCGCGTTCACGGCGCATGAAGGCGAGAAGCGCAGGCAAGGATAACTGCTGCCTTGGCGACAGTATTGCCGGCAAGCGATGTAGAAAACGGCAGACCCGGTGTTTCCGATCGCGCAATGCACCTTCAAAAGAGCGAGCTTGAATGCTGTATTCGACAGTCATGCAGAGCATGCGCACAGGCGTCACTGCGTTCGAACCGGCCCTACGTGCTGCGTCGCTGTCGCGCGCGGCGCGATTTGGGTGGAAAAATTTCATGGACGCGGTCGCCTGATAGACGCGCTTCCCCCCGCTCGCTTGATTCGTCTCGCGCCATGACTGTCTTGCCTGTTGCGAGGACGTGGAGGTCCGGGCGCTTCGCGAGGTCGTCTGATTGCGCGCAGCGTGGCTATTTCGAAGGTAGAAAAGCGTCCGCTCAGGCATATCCCATGCGCTGTGTTGCGGGCATTCACTGAAACGGAGATTCTCATGTTCATGCACAACAGGCTGCTGCAGTACACGGTGCGCGTAGGCGCGACCAATCCCGGTCTTGCAAACCTGATGCTCGAGCAGTTCGGCGGTCCGCAGGGCGAGCTTGCCGCTGCGATGCGCTATTTCACCCAGGCGGTCGCCGAGGAAGATCCGGGCCGCAAGGACATGCTGTACGACATTGCGACCGAGGAACTCAGCCACCTCGAGATCATCGGCTCGATCGTGGCGATGTTGAATCGCGGCGCGAAAGGCGAACTTGCTGAAGCAGTGGATGAGCAGGCGGAGTTGTACCGCAAGCTTAACGCTGCAGGCAATGATAGCCACGTCACCCAGCTCCTTCACGGCGGTGGCCCCGCGTTGACCAATTCAGGAGGCGTCCCGTGGACGGCCGCGTACATTGACACGATCGGCGAGCCGACGGCTGATCTGCGCTCGAACATCGCGGCGGAGGCACGCGCGAAAATCCTCTACGAGCGGTTGATCAACGTCACAGACGATCCGGGTATCCGCGATGCGCTGGGCTTTCTGATGACCCGCGAAGTGGCCCACCAGAAATCGTTCGAAAAAGCGCTGTATGCGATCTCGCCGAATTTCCCCTCGGGCAAGCTGGCACCGATGCCCGAATTCGCGAGTACCTATTTCAAGATGTCGCACGGCGGAGAGATGGTTGGCGCGCCCTGGAACAGCGGTACCGGGCTCACGATGAAGGACGGCGAGCCGGCGGTCGATGGCGGGGACGGCAACGCCTGGGTCAACCTCGATTCTGCCGAGAAAACGTCGCTGTCCGCGATGACCGCGCGCCTTCAGTCGGATCCGCAAAGCGATCCGATGACGGGCGCGGAACTCGGCAGTGCAGAGGCGCTTTCCGACGACGTACGGTGACCGGAATTTCCGCCGTTTTCCTTGAAAACGGAGGCGTTTGTCGACCGGCGCGAGGTCGGCGACGAACGGTGTAAAGCACTAGCGTCTCCGGCGCGACATTCACGAACATCATTCTCACGGATTTCATTTATTCACGGAGTTAGCCATGACCACCAGAACCATCAGCGATCTGTTTATCCATTCGCTATCCGACATATACAGCGCCGAGAAGCAGATGACAAAGTCGCTGCCGAAGCTTGCCCGCGCAGCAACCAATTCCGATCTGAGCGCTGCCTTCATGACACATCTCGAGGAAACGCGGGGCCAGATTGAACGGATCGACCAGGTTGTCGAATCATGCGGGATCCGTCTCAAGCGGATCAAATGCGTCGCCATGGAAGGCCTTGTCGAGGAGGGCCAGGAGCTGATCGATGAGATCGAGCGCGGGCCCGTTCTGGACGCAGGGCTGATTGGGGCGGCACAAAAGGTCGAGCATTATGAAATCGCCGCATATGGATCGATCATCGCTCTTGCGAAGCAGCTGGGAGAAACGCATGCGGTCACCCTTCTGCTGCAGACACTGAACGAAGAGAAAGCCACGGACGAGAAGCTGTCGCTCCTCGCCGAGGAGGAGGTTGCAGCCGAAGCGCTAGGCAAATGAACCGGCTCGATGCAGGCGCGCGCCACGTACGGCTGTGCAGCGCGTGCCCATTTTGCGGATCCGCTTTGAAAGAGTGGATGGTCACCTATCAGGTGCTGGTCTGGCCAGGTGCAGTTCTGCTCTCAATCAGCGGCTGGAGATGAACGGTGGTGGAACGCAAGCCGGAAAAGCGGCCCTCCCGGAGGAGATTATCTCTCCGTTGGGACCGGCGAACCGCGACGTTCCCAACTGCCGTATACGCGTACTCGCGCGTCGCTGAGCCCCGCGTTGCAATCGCCATCTGCGTTTTGCGCAGATCCTGTTGCGTTGTCGACAACATGCAACCCCGACGTCCGGGGCAGAATCCGCGTCTAACAGCTGGTTTCGCCTCTGGTGTCGGGTACAGCGGTTGCGCTCGCGTGTGTTGAACGCAAGAATACTTGTGCTCAATCTTATGGACTTCAAACGAATGAGGACCTAATCATGAAGCTCCTGGCTACCCAAAGCGGACTCCCTCGTGTGTCGTGGGGCTCCGTGATCACGGGCGTCATTCTCTCGCTCGTCACTTACCTCATCCTGAGCGTGCTCGGGGCGGCGATTGGCATGTCCGCGCTCGCGCCTCTGTCGCGGCCCAATCCCTTGCAGGGATTCGGCTTTAGCTCAGGCGCATATCTGATCGTGATGACGGTTATCGCGGTGTTTGTTGGCTCCTACTTCGCGGGCCGATGCGCGCCCATGCTGGGATGGTTGCACGGGCTGCTGGCCTGGGCGGTCATGGTTCTGATGGTCATCTATGGAGCCACATCTCTTATTGGCAGCGCTGTGAGTGTCGCCGGAGGCCTGGCATCGAGCGGGGCAACCGTCGTCGGCGCGACGATGGATCGGTCGGGAGCGGCAGATACGACGGCAAGCACATTGACACAACGGGTCCAGGGCGCAATTGCGTCTGCCACTGCCGAAGCATCAAGTCCGCAAGCGCAGGCCGACGCACGTCAGGCAGCTGATACCGGGGCACGCAATGTAGCGCGTGCCTCCTGGTTCTCGTTTGCGGCGCTCATCGTCGGCGCGATCATCGCTATCGTTTCAGGACATGCGGGTTTTCGCCACCAGCCCCCGTTCGAGGAAGCCGCTGGCGTGTCGACAGATAACGCCGCGCTTCGGCGCGATGCAAGTCGCGGGGCGATTCCAGGCCGCACCGTTCCTTGAAATGCTTTCTCGGCCGTCTGCCGTTCCGGCAGCAGTTAACGCTGACGGCGTATCGGTCGTGGGGTGCACGAAACGTCGGAACATGCCGTGCCTGCCATGTTTGTCCTGGCGAGGATGGCACTGCTGTCCGCAAGGACACCAGATCACGAAGAATGCATGGGGAATTCGCGCAGATTAGCGGCGGACGGGGCGCCGATGGAGAGAATCATGGCATTGCGGACGTTTACCCATGTCACCTGTCCGCGCGGACATCAGGGCTCGATCGTCGAAAGTACATACCACGATTCCCGATCGCACTGGTATCTGGCGACGCTGCGAGGACTGTTGCACAACGGACGGTACGACGGGCTCGACGTCCTCTTTTCCGAGACCACGCCATCGTGCCCGGCATGTGGGCGCTCGTTGGGGCCGGAGCACATGACAGGACACGAGCACCGCACCTTGAACGCTGTGGCTGTCGTGTAAAGAGGATGTCATGATGCTGCCCGTCGGATTCGAACTCATCCTGGTGCAACCAGCCTGCGCGCATGCTGCTCATGCTGAATGCGCGTTCCTTACACGTCGGCGATGTGCTCGTGCCCGGTATCCTGCCGATCCACCCATGTCCGTCAACCCGGAATCGCAACGCGTTCTGGCAGGCTGAAATGAGGTGTATGAAGCCGCGTGTCGAGTTCACGATCAGGCGCGCTTACGCACAAATTATGCGGATTGCAAGCCGCGCTGCGCCTGCGGGAGACATACCGGACGGCGATTCGCGGGCGCGAAGGTCATACCAGCGGCGATTGACCGCCGGTCGCCACAGGATCCGGCGGGCGGTCGACGGGATGAGTGGTCCGCAAACGCTGTCGTGCATTCACCTAAAGCCGGGCCTTGGACGCAGGCCGCACCCATTGTGATAACAAATCCGCGGGCAACGTTTTCCGCAACCGTTACACTGATATGAACAACGCACACCACGCCTCCACATGAATGATTCAAGCAGCCCCACATTCGCACGAACACAACCTGTGGCCGCGCGTATCGTTGCCATTGGCGGGTCTGCCGGCGCAGTGCATGCGCTCTCCAGGTTCTTCGCGGCAGCGTCCGGGGTGCCGCACGACACCGCTTTTGTGGTCGTGGTTCATCTGTCGCCGGACTCCGAAAGCCACCTGGCCGAATTGCTCGCGGGAGCCACGTCGTTTGCGGTATCGGCCATCGAAGACAATGCACCGATCGTCGGCGCGCACGTCTATGTCATTCCGCCCAGAGTCTCAGTAACGGTTTCCCGGGGCGTATTCCGATTGGCGCCCGCTGTGGGGCGGCCCGACATCCCGATGCCGATAGACCGGCTGTTCGCGTCACTGGCAGCCGACCAGCGCGAACGCGCAATCGGGATCGTGCTCACCGGGGCCAATGCCGATGGTTCGGCGGGTTTGCGCGCGATCAAGGCCGAGGGCGGCATGGTGATGGCTCAGGATCCTGAAACGGCAGAGCACAGCACGATGCCGAGGCTGGCCATAGCCACAGGACTGGTCGACTATGTGCTGCCTGTCGAGCAGATGGCGGCGGCGCTGATCGACTACATCGACGGTTCGAAGAACGCGAACTTGCCCGAATCCGATGCTGACGGGCATTCGCCCGATCTCGAACCGGTGCTCAGAGCGCTGGCCGCCGCGGGTTCAGAATTCAGGGGCTACAAGCGGGGCACACTGGAACGTCGCATTGCCCGCCGTATGGCCGTGAATCGGGTAAGCAGTCTCGACGCCTATTGCAACATACTCAGAAATCAGGCTGAAGAAGCAGAGGCGCTAAGCCTCGACATGATGATCGGCGTGACGGAATTTTTCCGTGACCCGGAAGCCTGGCAGGTGCTCTCCGAGCGTGTCCTTGCCAGCCTGCTTGCGGAGCCCGAAGGTGACCAGCCGCTGCGCGTGTGGGTGCCGGGGTGCGCAACTGGCGAGGAAGCGTACTCGATGGCCATATTGCTCAGCGAAGAGATCGAGAGGCGCAAGGCATCGCGCAAGTTCATGATCCTTGCGTCCGACGTCAATCGCGCAGCGCTGGCACGGGCCCGCACGGGTGTCTATGCTGCGGGCGTTGCACTGCCGCTTGGCGAAACACGTCTCCGGCGGTTTTTCCAGGCGCACGACGACGGATACCAGATCCGGCAGGACCTGCGCGAGACGATTCTCTTCACGCCACAGAACCTGATTGCGGATCCGCCATTCTCCCGGGTCGACCTCATCAGTTGCCGGAACCTGCTGATTTACCTCGAGCCCGAAGCGCAGCAACGCGTGTTCGAGCTGTTCCACTTTTCGCTGAACCCGAAGCGGTATTTGTTTCTCGGCCGTTCGGAGAGCACCGATCCGGATTCCGTCCAGTTCGAGGAGATATCCAAGGCGTGGCGCATATACCAGCGCAGTCCGGTCGCCGCCCGCGGCATCTCCGGTCACAACTTCCCGGCGCGCGCGGTTCGCCGCGAGGAATTCCAGCCGGCCAGCCGCGCGGGCGCCAGAAACAAAGGATACGCGGAACTGGTCAACGCGACCTTGCTCGCCGAGCATCACGCCGCGTCCGTGCTGGTCAATCCGGCCCACCAGGTCCTGTACGTGAGCGGCTCCCCCGATGAGTATCTCCGGCAGCCTGCGGGCGAGCCGACCGGTAATATTCTCGACATGGCGCGCGAAGGACTGCGCCTGAAGCTCAGAATCGCATTGCGTCGGGCGACCGGCAGCGACTCAGCCGCACCCGTCAGCGAAATTGTGTCGAACGCAGATGCGCCTGCCATCAGGATCACCGTGACGCGGCCTTTCGATACGACGCACTTCGGCAAGTCGTTGCTTGTTATCTTTGCGCGCCTGCCCGCCGTCGACCGCCCTATCGTGTCCGTCCCCGTGGGTGTTGACTCCGACCTCTGGCACCTCGAAGGCGAGCTTCGCACAACGCAGGCAGCTCTCGGTAGCACAATTGAGGAACTGGAGGAAAGTAACAGCGAATTACGGGTTTCGAATGAAGAGATCCTGTCGATGAACGAGGAGTTGCGCTCGGCCAACGAAGAGCTTGAGACGTCGAAAGAAGAGCTGCAGGCAGTCAACGAGCAGTTAAACCAGGTAAATTCGCAACTCGAACAGAAAATTGACGAGCTGGGGGCGCTGAGCGAGGACGTAACGAATCTTCTCGCCAGCACCGAAATCGCAACCCTGCTTCTCGACCAGCAGGGCTTCATCAAGCGATTTACGCCCAGCGCCGGCAGGATCTTCGGCCTCGCGCCTGCCGATACGGGGCGCGCCATTGCGAATGTGCTCGGCGCGCCGCTGGGCGATGCGCTGATGCCAGACATGGAGCAGGTGCTTTCCGGCGAGACCGCCCATGCAGAGAGGGAAATCGAAACCGCTACCGGGCAATGGTATATCCGTCGCATCACTCCCTACGTAGCGGTTCGTGGCAAACCGTCCGCCGGCGCTGTCCTCACATGGACGGACATCACTCACGTTAAACGTTCGGACGAGCGCGCCCGACATCTTGCAGCAGTCGTTCAGGATTCGAACGATGCCGTCACGGTATTCGACCGGACCGGTCGTTTCCTCGCGTGGAACAGGTCCGCCACCACGATATACGGATACAGCGAGGCGGAGGCCCTCCGGATGTCAGTCTCCGACCTGGTGCCGCCTGGCGCCAGACAGGACCATCTCGACTTCATCCAGCAGGCGTTACACAAGGAAGCCTTGCATTCGTACGAGACACGGCGAGTCGCCAAAGATGGGCGCGTGGTAGACATCTGGCTCACGATGTCGATCCTGAGGGATGACGGTGGAAACGTTGTGGGAGTGGCGTCGACAGAGCGCGACCTCACCGAGCGCAGCATGAGCAATGCCTATCTTCGTGAGCGGGCAGAGCAACTTGCACTGGCCGACCGACGAAAGAACGAGTTTCTCGCGATGCTTGGCCACGAGCTGCGCAATCCGCTTGCCGCGCTCGTGTCGGCCGCAGACCTGCTCACGTCGAAAGCGGTCGGAGAGTCGAAAAAAACATGGGCTGCCGGTGTCGTGAAGCGACAGGGCAAAGCCATGATGCAGCTTGTGAATGACATGCTTGATATCGCGCGCATCACGAGCGGCAGTATCGAACTGAACCGGCAGGCCGTCACGCTACAGACGGTTCTCCAGAGCGCGATCGAGGTCTGCCAGCCCATTGTCGATGAACGGAAGCACAGCCTGTCTCTCCTGCTTCCGGGCGAGCCCGTATTCCTGTATGCGGATCCAACCCGCCTGTCGCAGGTTATCGAGAACATCGTCATCAATGCGGCGAAGTTCACTGCGCCTGGTGGATCGATCACGGTGCGTGCGTCCGTCGCGGCGGATCGGCTGTCGCTCAGCATCAAGGATAACGGGCGCGGTATCCCGCCCGCGATGCTCGGGAGCCTGTTTGACATGTTCGTTCAGGGGCCGACATCCGGCGGCCAGCGGAACAGCGGACTAGGAGTGGGACTGTCCGTGGTCAAGCGCCTGGTGGAGTTGCATGGCGGCTCGGTCAGGGCGATCAGCGACGGCACGACAGGCAGCGAGTTCATCGTCGACCTGCCGGTTGGCTCGCCCCCCGTGCCGCGAACGGCAGCGATGCAGACGCGTTGACGACCGCCTGCGCTCCCGCACGGATTCTTATCATCGATGACAACGCTGACGCATCAGAAGCGCTCGCGACGCTCCTGACAATCAGGGGGCACGAAGTCGAAACACGTACCGACGGGATTTCAGGCATCGCTGCGGTTGCGCACTTCAAGCCAAATGTCGTCCTGCTGGACATTGGTTTGCCCGACGTGAATGGTTATGAGGTCGCACGGCAACTGCGCGCATCTGCAGACGGTCACCATGTGACACTCGTAGCGGTCACCGGATATGGTCTGCCAGCTGATCGCATCCGCTCCGCTGAAGCAGGTTTCGATCATCACCTGACGAAGCCGGTGAGTCCCGAAGAACTGGCCCGGCTGATGAATGCCCGGACGTGATGGCAGAATTCCCGGCACGGTGAAGCGGGTAGCTTCGATGCTATGCACCGCCGGGCGCCCTGGGCTTTGCCATCAAGACCACTCCTTACCGGCACGCAATGTCAGATTGGGTTCGCCGAGTGCAACATGAACGGAATCCGGACGGTGAAACATGTCCCCCGCTCAGCGGTTGAGCAGACATCCAGCGTGCCGGAATGAGCTTCGACGATCTGCTTGCAGATGAACAAACCAAGTCCAAGTCCGCCGCCCGGGGCGCTCGATGGTGGTCTCCAGTAAGGCTCGAACACCCTGCGCTGCAGATGCTCTGGAATCGGATTCCCGTCATTCGAGACCGTCAGGACTACCTGTGCAGCGTCGTTGATGACGTACACGATAACCGCGGTATCTTCCGCTCCGTGTACGAGCGCATTCCCGAGGAGATTGGAGAGCAGCTGTTGCAGCCAGCCGGGATCGCCGCGCACGGGGGAGACGTTCGCGATATCGCAAACAATTCGCCGCCCGGGATTGGCATCTCTGAGCTCGTCGATGACTGCCTGCCAACGAGTACTGAGGTCGGTAATCGGTTGAAGAGACAGGGCAATACCACCGCCAAGTCTGCCCCTTGCAAAATCCATCACATCGTCAATCAGCCCCGTCATCCTGGCAACCGTGCGCTTCAGACGTTGTCCCGCAATCACCAGGTCAGGATCCGACTGCCGCCTGACCAGCAACTCCGCAGTCGCGTTGACGGCAGACAGCGGATTGCGCAGGTCATGCCCGAGGACCGCGATGAACTGCTCCCGCAGCGCCGCGTTTTCCCGTTCGGTGGTCAGTTGGTCTTCAGTCGACCATTGACGCATCTCGTTGTCCAGCTGCATCGCGATCAGGCTGGCGAAGACCTCGAACATCCGCACCACGCGCGGTTCCGATACCTTTGCCGGGCCCGCGTCGGTGACCCGCCTTGTGAAGTGGTCCTTCAACCCGTCGAATTGCAAGCCCTGTATTGCCGCGTACATCGAACCACCTGGCCGCCGGACACGGTGCCGTCTCTGCACCAGGCGATACGATGGATTGCCACCTTGGGCGGCTACCTGAATCGCCGTCATGATCCACCACCCGGCGCTACCGTCATCTGGCGAGGCTTCCTCGTCTTGCACGAAATCACCGAGATGTTCCGCATCTTTAACTCAGGTCCATAAGTTGTGGGTAAAGCTCAGCCCTTGAGGGGCGGGAAGGATAGCGCGGACGGCGTAGCCTTCCTTCCTGGGCATGTCGCGTGTAAATGACACCCGCAGAACCGGTTTCAAACCAAACGATTTCACGCTATCGTGCGATCCACCGTGGAAATCCTTCAAGCCTTCAGATTCGAACTCATGCCGACCGGCGAGCAGGTGCGCAGGATGCGCCAGTTCGCGGGCGCGTGCCGGTTCGTCTATAACAGGGCGCTGGCGTTCCAGAAAGAGAATCACGCCGCGGGGCAGAAGTTCGTCGGGTATGTCGGCATGGCGAAGCACCTCACGCAATGGCGCAACAGCACTGATACACCGTGGCTGAAGGATGGCCCGGTCCATACGCAGCAGCATGCGCCGAAGCACCTCGAAGTGGCATTCAGAAACTTCTTCGAAGGCCGCGCGTCGTTCCCGCAGTTCAAGCGCAAGGGCGCGGGCGACAGCTTCCTGTTCCCCGATAAGAATCAGATTTCGGTCGATGCCGGAAACGGGCGTATCAAGGTCCCGAAGCTCGGTTGGCTACGCTACCGCAAGAGCCGGGACGTTCCAGGCGAAGTACGTAGCGCTACCGTGTCGCTGCGCGCGGGCAAGTGGCACGTGTCAATCCTGACGAAGCGCGAGGCCGGGCAGCCGGTTCCACGCGGCCCGGCAATCGGTATCGACGTGGGCGTGGCGCGCTTCGCGACCATGAGCGACGGCAGTTTCATCGCGCCGCTCGCAAGTTTCAGGAAGCACGAGCAGCGGCTTGCGAAGTATCAGCGCCGGATGGCTCGCAAGGTCAGGGGCAGCAGCAACTGGAAAAAGGCGAAGGGTATCCAGCGGATTCACGCGCGCATCGCAAACGCGCGGTCTGATTTTTTGCACAAGGCTTCGACCACGATCAGCAAAAACCACGCAATGGTTGCGGTCGAAGACCTGAAAATCAGCAACATGAGCAGATCGGCGAAGGGTACGGCAGAGGCACCGGGGCGCAATGTCCGCGCGAAGTCCGGCCTCAACCGGTCGATTCTCGATCAGGGCTGGGGCGAATTTCGCCGCCAGCTCGAATACAAGACGGCATGGCGCGGCGGTTTCTTCGTCGCGGTAGACCCGAAGAACACGAGCCGTACGTGTCCATGTTGCGGCCATGTGTCGAAGGACAATCGCAGGACGCAGGCACTGTTCGCCTGCGTCTCGTGTGGCCACCAGGCGAATGCCGATCATGTCGGCGCCCTCAATGTGCTAGCGGCAGGGCATGCCGCGATTGCCTGTGGAGGGATGGCGCGGTCAGGCCACCCGGCGAAGCAGGAACCCACCGAAGGTGCTGTCGAACCCGTAGGAATCCCCGTCCTAAGGGCGCGGAGGATGTCAACCACTACAACGTGGCCCGAACCACCAAGGCGAAAATGCCGACGGTAGTCTCGGGCTCGGGCTATATATCTCGCGCGAGATTGCCAGGGCCCATGGGGGTGAGATTGGCGCGCGATCCGACGAGACGGAAACAGTGTTCTCCGTGCGCCTCGCTCGTGGCAAATAGCGCCCGTAATCAAAAAACCTGGAGGTTCGCGAGGGCACACAACGAACTGCTATCTCCACCTTGACGTCTTTGAGCTGATTCCTTAGCGAGCATCGTGGCGTCACACGCTCAGGCGGGCAGCAGATTTCCGGATCTGCGCGGGGGTGACGCCAAGTCGTCGAGTGAAGATGCTCGTCATATGGGCCTGACTCGAAAATCCGACAGCATACGCAACCTCCGCAATACTGCTCAACTCATGCGCCAACATCTCTCGAGCGCGGCGAAGTGTGTGCGTCGCGGGCTTTCGCGTTTCGGGAGCGGTGCCCTTCAATGCGGCTCATCGTCGCTCGTCAGCCACGCAGGGATATCACGCTTGCCGTTTAGCACGCGCCAGATTTCGACGTGCGTTTCGCGCTCAATGTAGAAGATCAGATGCGGATAGCGATCGAGCGGCCACGACCGAAGGCCCGGTATGTCCAGCTCATACGCATAGCGCGGTGACCCGACGGTAGGATGCTTCGCGAGTCGTTTGTACGCTTTCTCGATCTCCGCAACTAACCCAAGTGCGGCCTGTTCCGAGCCTTCGTCCACGATGTAATGAATTACCTCGCTTTCTACGTCCTGCTCGGCCATCCGGGTCGGGATGACTGGCTTGCCGCTCATTTGCGCGAAGTACGTACACGTGCGCGCAACGCTTCGAAGTAGCCGGCGTCGACCGGGGCCGTAAGGCCGGACGTCGCACCTTGTAGGAGAATCGCGCGCAGGCGCTTGCGGTCCTGGTCCTTGCGGATCAGTTCGCGGACGTACTCGCTGCTTGTGCCGTATCCGCACTCGTCGACCTGCTCGTCGACGTATTCCTTCAGCGAATCGGGGAGGGAAATGTTCATCGTGCCCATGGGAATCACTCTATCACCCTTTGGCAAAATTTGCCAAATCCTTTGCAGCCTAACGCGGTGGCCACGATAAAGCGATTTCGTCTTCTTCATGATTTCGTTCTACCGCCGCCTCCCGATCAATCTGACAGAGCCCTTTCTTCGCCTAACCGATCACGTTTGCGCGGTCGGAGGATTGTCCCGCGAGAGACATGCTGCCATTGCGGACTTTTGCAACAGGATCGCCTCGCAGATGAACCTGGTTTCAAAAAAGCCGTTGGATTCCGCCGTTGCGATACATGCCGAGTAGACGTCGATTTCCTGGAGTGTCAGCGCATGGACGTGTGCCATTTCGCCTGGCGCGTCGCCGTCCGGTTCGCTTGCCAATGCATGCTGGTCACCTATGGGAAGATCCTCGTTGATCGCTCGGACCGTTTCGCCGCCGCCATCGATTCTGCGCAGGCGCTCGATCAGCAATCGTTGCTGGCCGAGCGTTTCCTTGACGGAGATTTCCATCGGGTTGACGAATGGTACACGACTGGCGTACTGCGGCCCGCCCAGCCGCCTTGGCGCGCGTTCAACATCCAGCGCCAGCGCATAGGCTTCCTGTAGCAGATGCAGCAGATTTTGCCGTTGGTCGGGCATGACAATTCCCGTCATCGAAAGAGTGCGGCGTGATC
>NZ_CADIKH010000073.1 GCF_902859855.1 Paraburkholderia humisilvae | reverse complement strand
CAACGCGCTGATCATCGTGATGCTGATTCCGCTGGCGCTCAAAGGCGTCAAGTACCGTCCGATCGGCGCGGCGTCGCTGTTGCGCCGCAACCTGCTGATTTACGGCCTCGGCGGCATCATCCTGCCGTTCCCGTGTATCAAGCTGATCGACATGGTGATCGCCGCGTTGGGCTGGGCCTGATGCCGCGCAAGTTGAATTGAGGAAACCATCATGAAATCCATGTTTCGCCCACTGATCGTGCTGTTCGTCGTGCTCACCGCGATCACCGGCATCGCGTATCCCGCGGTGATGACCGGGTTCGGCCAGGCCGTGTTCAACCAGAAGGCGAACGGCAGCCTGATCGAACAGAACGGCAAGGTGGTCGGCTCCGCGCTGATCGGCCAGCAGTTCGATGCGCCGAAGTACTTCTGGGGACGTCTGTCGGCAACCGGCCCGAACCCGTACAACGCAAGCGGTTCGAGCGCATCGAACCTCGGCCCGTTGAACTCGTCGCTGACCGATAACGTGAAGGCGCGCCTTGATGCACTGAAGGCCGCCGGCACCGATATGTCGCAGCCGGTGCCGGTTGATCTGGTGACGTCGTCGGGTAGCGGTCTGGACCCGGACATCTCGCCGGCCGCGGCTGACTACCAGGTGGCGCGTGTCGCGAAGGTGCGCAACCTGCAGCCGGCCGACGTGCAGGCACTGGTCGAGCGCTACACGACCGGCCGCCAGTTCGGCATCTTCGGCGAGCCGCACGTGAACGTGCTGGAGCTGAACCTCGCGCTCGACGCGATGCAGCACAGCTGATCCACGCAACTGTTTCGGGCCGGGGCGGCGCTCATCCGAGCGCTGCCCCTTTGCCTATTTTCGGAGCGCGGTTTTGCACCGCTGTTCCATCTGCTTTTTAGACCGCTTTTGTGTAGATCGACGGCGGCGATTTGCCTGCTTTGTTCGGGACGTGTCACCATGAGCGAATTGTGTTGACAGGGTGACATCAAAGCGGCGCACGAAGCCTGCAGGAAGTCCCGCTACCGATTGAAGCCACTCCAAGCATGAATCGACCTGATCCCGACGAGTTACTGGGCAAACTGCAGCGTGAAGAAGAACGACGCCAGCGCGGCAGGCTGAAGGTATTCTTCGGCGCGTCCGCCGGCGTCGGCAAAACCTATGCGATGTTGCAGGCCGCACGACGGCGCAAGGAAGAAGGCGTCGACGTGGTGGTCGGCATTGCGGAAACGCACGGCCGCACCGAGACGGCGGAGCTGCTGGACGGGCTCGATGTATTGCCGCTTGCGCGCATCACGTATCGCGGCCGGCTGCTGGGCGAGTTCGACCTCGACGCGGCGCTCGAGCGCAAGCCGCAGCTCATTCTTGTCGATGAGCTTGCGCACTCGAACGTGACCGGTGCGCGGCATGCGAAGCGCTGGCAGGATGTCTACGAACTGCTCGACGCGGGGATCGACGTTTACACGACGGTCAACGTCCAGCACCTCGAAAGCCTCAATGACGTGGTCGGACAGATCACCGGCATCCGCGTATGGGAGACGGTTCCCGACCGCGTGTTCGATCGCGCGGACGAGGTGACGCTCGTCGATCTGCCCGCCGAGGAGCTGCTCGACCGGATGCGCGACGGCAAGGTTTATCTGCCGCAGCAGGCCGAGCGCGCGGTACGCAACTTCTTTCGCAAAGGCAATCTGATCGCGCTGCGCGAACTGGCGCTGCGCCGCACCGCCGACCGTGTCGACGCGCAGATGCGCGAGTACCGCGCGGACCGTTCGATCCAGCACATCTGGCAGGCGCGCGAACGTCTGCTGGTCTGCGTCGGTCCCGGACCGGAGGCGCCGATGCTGGTGCGCGCGGCGGCCCGTCTTGCCGCCGCGCTGAAGGCGGACTGGATCGCGGTCTATGTCGAAACGCCGAGGCTGCAGCGGCAGCCGGACCCGCTGCGCGAACGCACGTTGAATGCGCTGCGTCTGGCCGCCGAGCTCGGCGCCGAGACCGCGACGCTCGCAGGCGCCGACGCGATCGCGACGCTGGTCGGCTATGCGCGCGTGCGCAACGTGTCGAAACTCGTCGCCGGCGGCTCGTCGCGTCTCGGCCTCGCGCGCTGGCTGCGGCGGCCGTTCGGCGAACGCCTTGCGGAACGCGCGGACGATCTCGACCTTACGCTGATTCGCGCGATGACCGACCGCGGCAGCGCCCGCGAGCTGCTGCAGAACGCTGACGCAAGCGCATGGCGCGACGCGCTGCGCTCCGCGCGCGCGCGCCGCTCGCCGCCCTCCGCGTACGGCTGGGCCGTCGCGATCTGCGCAGGGGTGACGTTCGTCGCGAGCCTGCTGATCGGCCATATCGATCTGGCCAACCTGGTCATGCTCTACCTGCTCGGCGTGATCTTCGCCGCGGTGCGGCTCGGGCGCGGACCGGGCGTGGTGCTGTCGTTCCTGAGCGTCGCCGCCTTCGACTTTTTCTTCGTGCCGCCGCGCATGTCGCTGTCGGTGACCGACACGCAGTATCTACTGACCTTTCTCGGCATGCTGCTGACGTCGCTCGTGATCAGCCATCTGACGTCGAGCCTGCGCCGCGAAGCGAGCGTCGCGCAAAGGCGCGAGCAGCGTACAGGAGCGATGTACGCGATGGCGCGCGAGCTGGCGGCCGCGTTGACCACCGAGCAGATTATCGGCATCGGCAGCCGCCATGTGAGCGAGGTGTTCCGTGCGCGCGTCGCGATCCTGCTGCCGGACAGCGCGGACCAGGTCAAGCAGAAAGTCGACGATCCCGACGCGCAGATCATGCTCGACGCCGCGACGCTCGATATCGATGTCGGCCAGTGGGTGTACGACCAGCAGAAGCCGGCAGGGCACGGCACCGACACGCTGCCGGCCGCGGCTGCGCTGTATCTGCCGCTCAAGGCGCCGATGCGCACGCGCGGTGTGTTGGCGGTGAAGATGCAGGACGAGCGCGAACTTGACGTACCCGAACAGCAGCGGATGCTCGATGCGTTCGCCGCGCAGATCGCGCTGGCGCTCGAGCGCGTGCATTACGTCGAGATTGCGCGCGACGCGCTGGTCAACATGGAGTCGGAGCGGTTGCGCAACTCGCTTCTGTCGGCCATTTCGCACGATTTGCGCACGCCGCTCACGACCATCGTCGGTTTTTCGTCGATGCTTGCGCAGGCGCGCGCTGCGCAGAATGCGGCCGAGGGCGCGGCCGCGCATGCGTCGTCCGAAGATGCGCTCGAAGAAGCGACGCACGCGCAGGCGCAGGCCATCGACGATCTCGTCGAGGCGATCCACGAAGAATCGATGCGCATGGCCGGCATCGTCACGAATCTGCTTGATATGGCGCGGCTGCAGGCGGGCGGGTTGCAACTGAACCGGCAATGGTCGTTGCTAGAAGAAACCGTCGGCGCGGCGCTGCGCACCTGCCGGCGCGTGCTCGAGCGGCATCCGGTGCAGGTGCAGTTGCCGGCCGATCTGCCACTGCTGCAGCTCGACGCGGTGTTGATGGAGCGACTCTTTTCGAACCTGTTCGAAAATGCCGCGAAATACACGCCGACCGATACGCCGCTGGTGATCGGCGCGCAGCGCATCGACGAAGACGGCAAGCCGCTCGTTCGCGTCACCATCGACGATTCCGGCCCAGGACTGCCGGTTGGCATGGAGTCGCGTATCTTTGAGAAATTCACGCGCGGAGAGAAGGAATCGGCGAAGCCCGGCATCGGCCTTGGCCTCGCGATTTGCCGCGCGATTGTCGATGCACACGGCGGCACGATCGGCGCGGCCAATCGTCTGGCGGCAGATGGCCATATTGAAGGCGCGCGCTTCTGGTTCACGCTGCCGGTCGAGACGCCGCCGCCGGTGCTCGACGCGCTCGAAGACGAAACGGACGGGACCGATGAGGCTGACGGGACGGCGAGCGGCGCTCCGTCGGGCGGCGCGGCTCAGAATGAAAGTGGCGACCTCCCGGTCGACCCGACAACACTAGCGAAACCTACCCATGAGTGACCCGAGCATCACGGTCGTACTGATCGAAGACGAAAAACAGATTCGCCGCTTCGTGCGTGCCTCGCTGGAAGGCGAGGGCATCGTCGTGCACGACGCGCAGACCGGCAAGCAGGGGCTTGTCGAAGCGGCGACGCGCAAGCCGGATCTCGTGATCGTCGACCTCGGCCTGCCGGATACCGATGGCCTCGATGTGATCCGCGAGCTGCGCGGCTGGAGCGACCTGCCGGTGATCGTGCTGTCCGCGCGGACCCAGGAAAGCGAAAAGGTGGCCGCGCTCGACGCGGGCGCCGACGACTACCTGACCAAGCCGTTCGGCGTCTCCGAGTTGCTGGCGCGGATTCGCGCGCACCTGCGCCGGCGCAACCAGGCGGCGGCGAGCGATTCGCCGCAGGCGCATTTCGGCGCGGTGACCGTCGATCTCGCGCTGCGCCAGGTGTGGCGCGACGGCGAGCTCGTGCACCTGACGCCGATCGAGTACCGGCTGCTCGCGACGCTGGTACGGCATGCGGGCCGGGTGCTGACGCACCGGCAGTTGCTGCGCGACGTGTGGGGGCCGTCGCATGTCGAGAGCCATCACTACCTGCGCATCTACATGGCGCATCTGCGGCAGAAGCTCGAGCGCGATCCGGCGCAGCCGGAGCATATCGTCACCGAGACGGGGGTGGGATACCGGCTGGTTGGGGTGGTTTAGGCGAACGAATATATCGATTTCCAGATGTGAACCGGATCCAGTAGTTGCCGTTTGATATCATTACGAAACCGTAAGGACGTCCTTACGCGTTCGAATTCAACGGGGACGACCCCATCAACTTATGGGAGCGCCCCGTGTCCTGGGTTCTTCTGTTTATTGCCGGCTTGCTCGAAGTGGCGTGGGCGGCGGGTCTCAAATCCTCTGAAGGTTTTACGCGGCTGGGACCGTCGGTGTTCACCGTCGTCACCGCGCTCGGCAGCTTCGTGCTGCTGGCGCTGGCGATGCGCCAGTTGCCGCTCGGCACTGCCTACGCGGTATGGACGGGCATCGGCGCGGTCGGCGCGTTTGTGTTCGGTATCGTGATGTTGGGCGAGGCGGTCACGCTGCCGCGCATCGCAAGCGCGCTGCTGATCGTCGTAGGACTGATCGGCCTGAAGCTGTCGTCCGGGCACTGACCGTTCGGTCCGGCGGCGCGTGTTGCCGGGCGCGCCGCTGGTGGTCGTGCCGCTGTTCATCGTGCCGCTGTTCACATCGTACTTATCGCGCGTTCCGGCACGTCCCGCGGCCACGTTTCAACCGCGCTGCGAGCAGGCAAACCCACCGGATGGCATCCGACGCTTTCAGCCGAAATGGATAAAGTCCGCTTTTCGCCACACCATTTCCGCCCTTCAATCGGCGGATTCCGAAATGACGTGGCTATAATGAAGCCCATTCCAACCTGAACTCGTTCTGTGCGGCCGTACGCCGCTCGGACTCGGCGGCTTCGGCGGGGCGGGGCGCACAGGCGTGCTTCGCGTTGCGGCCGCGTGGAGCATGAGGCGTGCACGGCGCGTCTCAGGAGGCGGCCATGCTTGAACCCCTTTCGCTTGCAGCCGGTCTCTCATGGGGCAGCGGGCTGCGCCTCTATCTGACGGTCCTGATCGCCGGGCTGCTGGCGCGCTTCGGCATGATCCATCTGCCTCAAACCCTGTCGGCGCTCAGCTCGTCGTGGGTGATCGGCGCGGCCGCGGTGCTGACGGTCGCGGAATTCCTCGCTGACAAGATTCCCGCGTTCGATTCGCTGTGGGACGCCGTGCACACGTTTATCCGGATTCCGGCGGGCGCGGTACTGGCCGCCGGCGCGCTCGGCCACGCCGATCCGGCGCTGTTGACCGTGGCCGCGCTCGCGGGCGGCACGCTGGCCGGCACCGCGCATCTGACGAAGGCCGGCACCCGCGCGCTGATCAATCTATCGCCGGAGCCGGTGTCGAATGTCGTTACGTCGACCGCCGAGGAAGGCATGGTGTTCGGCGGCCTGCTGCTCGCTCTGTTTGCGCCGGTCGTGTTTCTGGTGTTGCTGGTCGGCTTCCTCGTGGTGGTGAGCTGGGTGTTGCCGCGGCTTTGGCGCGGTGTGCAGGGCGGCTTCCGCGGTATGGCGACGCACATGGTGTCGCGTCTTGCACGGAGCCGGCACGATTGAGCGCGCCGGTCAGCGAAATCAAGAGCGCAGCGGCGGCGCGCGAGCGCGCGCTGCCCATGCAGCAACGCCGGCTCAGCGTCGGCGACCTGCTGCGGCAAGCGGCACTGATGACGGCGCGCGACTGGCGCGCCGGCGAGTTGACGATGCTGCTACTCGCGCTGGTGCTCGCGGTCGCGGCGCTCACCAGCGTCGGCTTCCTGGCTGACCGGCTGCATCAGGGGCTCGAGCGCGATGCGCGGCGGATGATTGCCGCCGACTTTATCGTCCGTGCCGACCACCCGGTCGACCCGCAGTTCGCCGCGCAGGCGAAGTCGCTCGGTCTCGAGACCGCGACGACCGCGATTTTCCCCAGCATGATCAACTCCACGGCCGCGCAGCCATTGTCGCGGCTTGCCGCGGTCAAGGCGGTGTCGCCGGGTTATCCGCTGCGCGGCGCGCTGCGCATTGCGCCGCAACCGGGTGCGCCGGACTACGCGGCGCGCTCGATTCCACCGCCCGGCACCGTGTGGGTCGACCCGCAACTGCTCGATTCGCTGAAAGTGCATGTCGGTGATACCGTGAAAGTCGGCGGCCGCGATTTCATGATCGGCGCCGTGATTACGAAGGAACTCGATCGCGGCTTCGCATTCGTCAATTTTTCGCCGCGGTTGATGCTCAATGAGGCTGACGTTGCGTCGACCGGGCTCCTCACCTACGGCAGTCGCGTCACCTACCGGCTGCTCGTCGCGGGCAGCGATGCGGCGGTCGAGGCTTACGCGAAGTGGGCGCACGAGCGCGTCGACGACGGCAAGATGCGGGGCGTCGGCCTCGAATCGCTGCAGGACGGCCAGCCGCAGGTGCGTCAGACGCTCGATCGCGCGCGCCACTTCCTCACGCTGGTTTCGCTGCTGACCGCGCTGCTCGCGGCGGTCGCGATTGCGATGGCCGCGCATCGCTATATGCGCCGGCATCTGGATAGCTGTGCGGCGATGCGCTGCCTCGGCGTCAGTCAGCGCACGCTGCGCGCGCTGTTCGTGCTCGAATTCGTCGGGCTTGGCGTGATCGGTGGCCTGATCGGCATTGCTGCAGGTTTTGTCGGGCATTTCGTGCTGTTGCGTTGGCTTGGCAGCCTGATCGGCGTCGCGCTGCCGTATCCGAGCGCGTGGCCCGCACTGGAAGGCATTGCGGCAGGCCTTGTGCTGCTGCTCGGCTTCGCGCTGCCACCGCTGTTGCCCTTGACGCGCGTGCCGCCGGTGCGCGTGCTGCGTCGCGAGTGGGGCGAAGCGGGCCGCACCGCATGGGCCGCGTATGCGCTCGGCGTCGTGCTGTTCGCGGGCTTGCTGGTGCTCGCGGCCGGCGAACTGAAGCTGGGCGGAATCGTCGCGGGCGGCTTTGCGGGCGGACTGCTGGTGTTCACCTGCGTCGCGCGCGCGGCGCTATGGGGCGCCGCGCGCATCGTGCGCAGCGAGCGCGTCGCGGCCGGCATCGGCTGGCGCTATGCGCTCGCGTCGCTCGAGCGGCGCGCGAATGCGAGCGCATTGCAGATGACCGCGCTGGCGATCGGTCTGATGTGTCTGCTGCTGATCGCAATGACGCGCAACGACCTGGTCGCGGGCTGGCGTCAATCGACCCCGCCCGATGCGCCAAACGAGTTCATCATCGATATCCAGCCCGACCAGCGCGATGCGGTCACGCAGTACCTCGCGAAGCACGGCTTCCCCGACGTCGAGATGTCGCCGATGGTGCGCGGCCGGCTCACCGCGATCAACGGCAAGCCGGTCAATCCGGATTCGTACAAAAGCGAGGACGCGCGGCGTCTGGTCGACCGCGAGTTCAATCTTTCGTATACGACGCAACTGCCGGACGACAACCGGATCGAAGCCGGCCACTGGTACGGCAACACCGACAAGCCGCAGATCTCGATCGAGCAGGGGCTCGCGAAGCTCATCGGCGTGAAGCCCGGCGATACACTGCGTTTCGACGTGACGGGCCTGTCGATCGACGCGCCGGTGACGAGCGTGCGCAAGCTCGACTGGGGCTCGTTCAAGGTGAATTTCTTCGTGCTGATGCCGCCGGCTGCGCTGAAGGATTTCCCGGCGACGTTCATTACCAGTTTTCATGTGCCGCCTGAACAGCGCGCGGTGATCGATGGCCTGATCGGCGTTTATCCGAGCCTCACCGCGATCGACACCGCGCCGATCCTCGCGCAGGTGCAGGCGGTGATGGAGCAGGTGATCGATGCGGTGCAGTTCCTGTTTCTGTTCACGCTGGTCGCGGGCGTGCTCGTGCTGTACGCGGCGCTGGCCGGCACGCGCGATGAGCGCATGCGAGAATCCGCGTTGCTGCGCGCACTTGGTGCGTCGCACCGGCAGGTGCGGGCGGTGCAGACCGCGGAATTCGTCGCGGTCGGTGCGCTGTCCGGGCTGATGGCCGCGTTCGGCGCGCAACTGATCGGCTCGGTGCTCGCGACGCGCGTGTTCGACTTCTATCTCGCGTTCAACCCGTGGCTGCTGCCGGCCGGTATCGTGGCGGGGATCGCCTGTGCGGGCCTCGGCGGCTGGCTGAGCTTGCGGCACGTGCTAATGCGCCCGGCGCTGCAATCGCTGCGCGATGCGTGACGTGTGAAGGCGACGTTTAACGCGAGGTTGAGCGCGGGGTTGAACGCGGGGTTGAACGTACACGACGCGCGCCGTAAAGGATCTGCGCGCCCCATGGTGCGCTCCCATTTCGCAACGAACCTGTTTTTCCTCGTATGACCGACTCTAACGACGCAACGCTGGCGCAACCGACTGCGTTTGAATTGGTGGGCGGCGAAACGCGCGTGCGCGAGCTCGTCGACCGCTTTTACGATCTGATGGATCTCGAGCCCGATTTCGCGGGTATTCGCGCGCTGCATCCGCCGACACTCGACGGCTCGCGCGACAAGTTTTTCTGGTTCCTGTGCGGCTGGCTCGGCGGCCCGAGCCATTACGAAGACCGCTTCGGCCATCCACGGCTGCGCGCGCGGCATTTGCCGTTCGCGATTGGATCGAGCGAGCGCGACCAGTGGCTGCGCTGCATGGCGTGGGCGATGGAAGAGGTTGGGTTATCCGAAGCGCTGCGCGAACGTCTGCTGCATTCGTTCTTCGATACGGCGGACTGGATGCGCAATCGTCCGGGCTAAAGGTTCCGTTGTGATACCGGCCGCTTCCACCCACATGTTTCGGTAACCGAAGTGTCCTCAGACAAACCCGGCAACGATACAAGGAGATCTCCCTGATGGCGACGCGCGCACTCTTTCGCGAAGACGCTTACCTGACCAGCTGCGACGCCACGATTACCGCCGTCGACGAGCAAGGCATTCATCTGGACCAGACGGTGTTTTATCCGCTCGGCGGCGGCCAGGCGGGCGATGCCGGCGTGCTGGTGCTCGCGGACGGCGCGCGCCTCGCGATTGGCGACACGCGCAAGGCGAAGTTCGACGGCGCGACGCCCGACGATGCGGTGCACGTGCCCGCACCCGACCAGCATGCGCTGCTCGCACGCATCGCCGCCGGCGAGCGCGTGCGCGCGGAGATCGACTGGGCGCGCCGCTATCGGCATATGCGGCTGCATACGGCGAGTCATCTGATGTGCGCGGTGCTGCCCTATCCGGTCGACGGCTGCAGCATCACGTCAGAGTACGCGCGCCTCGACTTCGCGACGGTCGAGCCGATCGAACGCGAGCCGGTTGAAGCGCGGCTCGCGGAGCTGGTGGGCGGCGCACACGCGGTCGCGACCGAATGGATCACGGATGACGAAATGGCTGCCCGGCCGGAACTGGTGCGCACGATGAGCGTGAAGCCGCCGATGGGTCTTGGCCGCGTGCGGCTGCTGCGCATCGAAGGTGTCGATTTGCAGCCATGCGGCGGCACGCATGTACGCAATACGCAGGAGATCGGCGCGCTGCGTGTCGCGAAGCTCGAGAAGAAGAGCGCACGCACGCGGCGCCTGGTGCTGGAGCTGGCGTGAGCGTGCGCTTCGACGCGCACACGTACGCGTCGGAACGCGACTATGCGTCGCTCGATGTGCGGGCGCGCGAAGTGCTCGACTGCTGGTTCGGCACGCCCGGTTCGAGCGAATACGGTACGGACCGCAAGTGCTGGTTCAAACGCAACAACGCGTTCGACGCGATGCTGCGCGACCGGTTCGGTGCGTTGATCGCAGCAGCGCTCGCGCATGACCTCGATGGATGGCTCAAGACGCCGCTTGGGTCGCTCACGCTCGTGATCGTACTCGACCAGTTCACGCGCAACTGCGCTCGACACTCGGCGCGCATGTACGACGGCGACGCGCAGGCCGTGCGCATTGCACGCCGCATGATCGAAGACGGCAGCGATGGGTTGCTGCCGACGGTCTACCACCGCGCGTTCGCGTACATCCCGTTCGAGCACGACGAGACCCTCGAGGGCCAGCGCGAAGGCGTGCGTCTTTACACGCTGCTTGAGGCACAAGGGCTCGATCCGTCGTACGCGCGTTCAGCGATACGGCACGCGAAAGTAATCGAACGCTTCGGGCGCTTTCCGCATCGCAACGCGCTGCTTGGCCGTCAGTCGACGGATGAAGAAGTCGCATTCCTGCGTGAGCCGGGGTCGTCGTTCTGAACGACCGCGTGTAGCACGCCTGATCAGTCAGCGCCCGCCGGTCACGTCGATGACGGCGCCGGTCACATAGGACGACGCATCGCTTAACAACCACACGATCAATTCCGCGACTTCGTCCGCGCTGCCCGCACGGCCAAGCGGCGTTTGCGCGCCGAGCACCGCGGCGCGGTCGGGGCGGCCGCCGCTCGCATGAATCTCGGTGTCGATCAGGCCCGGACGCACTGCGTTGGCCCGCACGCCGTGCGGACCGACTTCCTTTGATAGACCAATGGTCAGCGTATCGATCGCGGCCTTCGAGCCCGCGTAGTCGACATACTCGTTCGGCGAACCCAGTCGCGCCGCCGCGGACGACACATTGACAATCGCACCGCCATGGCCGCCGCGTTGCGTCGACATGCGCCGCACCGCCTCGCGCGCGCACAGGTACGCGCCATAGACGTTGATATCGAAGATGCGCTTCAGACGCGCGGCGTCCATATCGGCGAGGGGCATGCCTGGCGCGACGATGCCCGCGTTATTGACGAAGCCGTCGAGACGGCCGAACGTGTGCATGAATTCATCGAACATCGCGACCACGGCGGCTTCGTCGGCGACGTTGCCGTGCAGCAGATGCGCACGGCCACCCGCGTCTGCGACGAGCGCCGCGGTTTCGCGCGCGGCCGTTTCGTTGCTCGCATAGTTGATACCGATCGACCAGCCGCGCGCGGCGGCCAGACGCGCGGTCGCACGGCCGATCCCACGGCTCGCGCCGGTGATCAGAACGGTTTTGGTCATGCGTGCCTCGTCGTCAATGCAACGCAATGGGGTGGCCGGGCGTCGGCCGCATTACACCGCGTCACGGTGCTGCGACCACTTGTCCTTGATAAGCGGCCGATAACGCTGCAGCTTGCCGATCAGCGCGTCCGGATCGCTGTCGATCTGCAGCGTGTCGAAGTAGGCGCGTTGCGTGAAGCCTTCGCGCACCGTGTGCTCGAGCATCGCGATCAGCGGGTCGTAGAAGCCCGCGATGTTGAGCACGGCGACCGGCTTACGGTGATAACCGAGCTGCGACCACGTGAAGACCTCGAACAGTTCTTCGAGCGTGCCCGCGCCGCCCGGCAGCGCAACGAACGCATCGGACAGATCCGCCATCATCTTTTTGCGCTGATGCATGTCGGGCACGACGTGCAGTTCGGTCAGCCCGTGATGGCCGACTTCCTTGTCGACCAGCAACTCCGGAATCACGCCGATCGCGCGGCCGCCGGCCGCCATCACCGAGTCGGCGATCCGGCCCATCAGGCCGACCTTGCCGCCGCCATAGACGAGCGCGAGATTCGCTTTGACCAACGCGCGGCCGAACGCTTCTACCGTTTCACCATAGACCGGTTTGGCTCCATTCGATGAGCCGCAATAGACACAGACTGCTTTCATCACTCGAAATCCTTGCTACGGGTCGTCACTGCTTAATGGGGGAATGGCGTGAGCGCGCATCATCGAAGCTCGCGTAAGCCGCGTGGCGCGGTTCGGCGACTACGCCGCGCGGTGCGATGGCGGACCCGATTGCGATGAATCGGGTAAATGCCGTCGCGCCACACCTCAAGGCTTGATCGCGCCGCGTGGTTCCGGTGCCGCGCCAGCGGTTGCCGCGGCGCCTTCGCGCGGCGGCAGATAGTCGTAGAACTCGCGCTGCGGCAGCTTGCCGGATACCAGGTCGTCGAACAGCTCGCGCGAGCGGCCGCGCAGATACGGCGCCATCAGCGACACGATCTGCACGCTCACCTGGTGCAACTCCGCGCGGATCGATTCCTGATCGTTGTATTTGCGCGGGTTCATCACGAACTGATACGACAGCCAGTACGTGCCGATCACGCCGATGTTGGTCGCGATCACGCGCAGTTCGTCCGGCGTGGCGACCATCTCGCCGTCTGCGACGAGCTGTTCGCAGAACTGCCCGGCAAAGCGCACCTTGTGGCTGATGATCTGCTTGAAATGCATCTCGAGCATCCGGTTGCGCGCGAGCAGGTCATTCAGGTCGCGGTACAGGAAGCGGTAGCGCCACGTGAACTCGACCATGTATTGCAGGTACGACCACATCTCGTCGATCGTCGCGCGGTGGTCGTCCGGCAGGCGCAGCCGCTTTTCGATCTCCTGCTCGAACTGGCTGAAGATGCTGTTGATGATGTCGTCTTTGTTGCGGAAGTGGTAGTAGAGATTGCCGGGGCTGATCTCCATTTCCTCGGCGATGGTCGTCGTCGTGACGTTCGGCTCGCCGATCTCGTTGAAGAGCTTCAACGAGAGTTCGAGTATCCGTTCGCGGGTACGGCGGGGAGGTTTGGCTTCCATGTCGTCCTGCCCTCAAATAGCGGCCGGGCTGACACGAGAACCGCATGACGCTGCGGCAGGTCCGCCCGGTGCGATGGGTATTGATGAGAATATTTGAGGATTATAAACCGACCGTTCGAATCCTCGACCGGCCGTTCAGGGTTTATTCAGGGTTTTATCGACGGACGTGGAGTCCGATGCGCGGTCAGCGTGTCAGCATGCCGATCCAGTGCACCACAAGCGGGCCGACGATCAGCGCCCACGTCATTACGCACATGAAGAGGGCGACCATCACGGCGGCGCTGCCGAGGTCCTTCGCGCGCCGCGACAGTTCGTGACGCTCGAGCGAGATCCGGTCGATCGCGGCCTCGACGCTCGAGTTCAGCAACTCGACGATCAGCACCAGCAGCACCGAGCCGAGCAGCAGGACGCGCGACACCGGTTCGACCGGCACCACGAGACCGCAGGGGACCAGAATCGCCGCGAGCGTCAGTTCCTGGCGAAACGCGCTTTCTTCGCGGATGGCGACGCGAAAGCCGGCGAACGAGTTTTTCATCGCGTGCCATGCGCGCGTGATGCCGCGATTGCCCTTGTACGGATTGAAGGGCAACGGTGCCAGTGGATCGTCAGGCCCGAGCGGTTCGTGAGCGTCGGCCGGTTCATGGCGCGTGGACAACGGGGAGCGCATTGCGTGCATCCTGGGCGTGGTCGGTTGTCCAGCATAGCGCATGCTTGCCGGGGTGGCCGCAATGCCGTCGGCATGGTCGATTGCGTGCGCGGCGTTGCCGTTCAGCGATCGCTCATGATCGGCGCCACGCGCGGCGCGGCCTTCGCGGTCCAATCGTTCCGCATGATTCGCGGGGTCCGCGGAATCGGCCGCATGCGCATCGTCGATGTGGTCCGGGCGCGCATGTCCAGTTGCATCGTCGTGAATATCGGCGAATGGATCGTCGCCGGCGCGATGGGCTTCGTCATCATGCTGCGCGCGTGGGGAAGCGCGCAGCATGTCCGAGTGTCTGGCTCGCATAAAGGGGTGCCTGATGGCCCGCGTGAGCGGTGCGTTACGCGGCAGCGCTTTCTTCGCGCGGGTAGGCGTTGCGCGACAATGGCTTCAGATGCGCGGCGAATTGCTCGGACGCCGCTTTCCACGAGAAGCGTTCGGCCCATGCGCGCGCGTGGTTGCGGTCGATCTTCAGCGCCTCGAGGCAAGCTTCGCGCAGGTCCTCGTCCATCGCGCCCGCGCCGCCGTCGCCGAGCACATCGATCGGGCCGGTGACCGGGTACGCGGCAACCGGCGTCCCGCATGCGAGCGCCTCGAGCAGCACGAGACCGAACGTGTCGGTGCGGCTCGGGAACACGAACACGTCGGCGGCCGCATACACCTTCGCAAGCTCGGGTTGCGACAGCACGCCCAGATAGTTGACTTCCGGATAGCGCGACTTCAGTTCGCCCAGCGCCGGGCCTTCACCGGCCACCCATTTCGAACCGGGCAAATCGAGTTTCAGGAAAGCCTCGACGTTCTTTTCCACCGCGACGCGCCCGACGTACAGAAAGATCGGCCGCGCGGTATTGAGCACCTTCGAGTCCATCTGGTGAAAGATGTCGAGATCGACGCCGCGTGTCCACAGCACAACGTTCGTGAAGCCATATTGTTCGAGGTCCGTCTTGACGACCGGCGTGGGCGCCATCACCGCGAGCGACGCCTTGTGGAACCAGTGCAGGAAGCGATACGTCCACACCAGCGGAATGCCGAAACGGGCCTGCACATACTCGGGAAAGCGGGTGTGATAGGCGGTCGTAAACGGCAGCTTGTGTCTGATCGCATACTTGCGTGCGGCCAGGCCGAGCGGGCCTTCGGTCGCGATATGCAGCGCATCGGGAGCGAACTCGTTGATGCGCCGGTGCAGATGGCGTTTCGGCAATAGCGACAGGCGAATCTCCGGGTACGTCGGGCACGGAATCGTCTTGAACTCGAGTGGCGTCAGCAGTTCGATCTGGTGGCCGAGCGCGCTCAGTTCGCGCGTCGTGTTCTTCAGCGTGCGGACGACGCCATTGACCTGCGGCTCCCATGCGTCGGTGACGATCATGATCTTCATCGGTATGCCCTTTTGTCCAAAGAGGTGGGGGAAAACGTGGGAGCACGGCTCTCGCGCTGCATCCGTCGTGTCACGGCGCGAGAGCTGTGCTTCCGCGTACTACGCGGTCGCGCGGGCCTTTTGCGCACGCACCGGCGGGGCGCGCATCACGGTCCAATAGATCACCTTCAATTCGCCTTCGAACGTCTCGACGAGCGCCGAAAGACTCTCGACCCAGTCGCCGTCGTTGCAATACAGCACGCCGTCGATATCGCGAATCTCCGCCTTGTGGATATGCCCGCAGACCACGCCGTCGCAGCCGCGGCGGCGTGCTTCGTCGGTCATCACGCGCTCGAACGACGAGATGAAATTGACCGCATTTTTCACCTGATGCTTCAGGTATTGCGACAGTGACCAGTACTGGAAGCCGAGCTTGCTGCGGATCCGGTTGAACCAGCGGTTCAGCACGAGAATGAGCGTGTAGAGCGTGTCGCCGAGATACGCGAGCCACTTCGCATGCTGGATCACGCCGTCGAACAGATCGCCGTGTACGATCCACAGGCGCTGGCCCGCCAGCGTCGTGTGGAACGCTTCGCCGCGCACGTGGATGTCGCCGAACGCGAGATCGCAGAACTGCCGCGCGGCTTCGTCGTGATTGCCGGGGATATAGATAACCTGCGTGCCCTTGCGTGCCTTGCGCAGGATTTTCTGCACCACGTCGTTGTGCGCCTGCGGCCAGTACCAGCCTTTTTTCAGTTGCCAGCCGTCGATGATGTCGCCGACGAGGTACATGTACTCCGATTCGTTATGGCGCAGGAAGTCGAGCAGGTAATTCGCCTGACAGCCGCTTGAACCGAGGTGGATGTCCGACAGCCAGATCGTCCGGTAGCGATGCACTTCATCGGGGTTGTCGTCGTGTTGCGCTTCGCCGGTGATGGGCGGAATGACGGGGAGGGGCGGCAGGGGAATCGAAGCGGAGGGGGCGTTGGGGCCGAAGCCGACGGGGTCGACACTCGGGCCAGTCTGGCGGAACAGGGAAGTCGCGGACGTTTTTGGGTCCATGGCTCAGCCGTCGAGTTGCAGTACCTGCATTGCGCCATTACGGGATGACGAAGCCGTGACAGTCACGAGAACTTCTTATTACGGGGCATCGGGTGTTGTGCGCGCGATACATCGGTTGCTGCTGAAATCGCCAGGCGTGGCGAGCGCGGAGTTCGGGTCGCTGCGTGGCGCGCGGCCGAATACTCCGCGTGAACGGGAGCGCGTGCGCTTCGCGGTGTCGCGTCGGGTGGCCGGTATGAGCGTCACCGCGTGCCGCGGCCCCTGCGATCGACCCGATATGGCTAGCGCGTGACCGCGACGACGCACGTGCCCGCGAGCCGGTCGTGCAGGAACTGGCGGTTGGCGAAGAGGCGCGCGGAGGCCGCCCACGCGAAGAACCAGACCGCCGCGGCGGCCAGCGTACGCGGCACGCTCAGCCCGATCAGCGGATGCAGCGCGAGCGGCGGCAGAAACCATAGCCACGCGAGCAGATAGCGCGCGACCGCGCGCGTCCAGGAGAGCGGCGCGCCGTCCCTCGCGCGTACGACACGCAGCCGCCAGGTCTTCATCGGCAGTGTCTGTCCGCCATGCGTCCAGCACCAGACGAAGTACGCGCCGACCACGATGCCGATCCACGCCGCGAGCCAGTCGCGATGCTCGAGCCCGTTGCGCTGCTGCGTCAGCGTGCTGAACAGGTAGCCGGCGAGAAACACAACGCCAAACAGGATCACCGCTTCGTAGACGAGCGTCGCGAGCCGGCGGCGCACGGACGGTGTCGGCGCGGGTATCGGCGCCGGCGCCAGTGCCGGCGGTGCGTCAGTGGGAGCCATGGTGGCGTTCGGGGCGGAAGCGGGTTGTTTCATCGAGTCGGGTCGTTGTGCGCGCGAGCGGGGAGGATCAGTGCCCGGGTTCATTGGCGAATTTCATTGGTCCCCCTCATTGGTCGGCACTAAGGACCACCATCGAGGCCGACCAACACCAGCCGCGAGGATTACGGAAAAGCCCCGCTGCGGAAATCAGGGAAAAGACTCAGGAAAATACCAGGGGCGCCGGTCGGTGGCTCCGCACGCGGCCCGGTTACGAACCGTTGAACGCCGCCGGCGCTTCAGCGGGTGACACGGGAGTCGGCGTGGGTGGCACGAAGCTCGCGCCAGACGGAATCGCCGGCACGGCTGGCATCGATGCCGCGACGGCCGCGGACGCCAGCACGGCCGGCACGCCACCGCTTCCGCCCGACACACCGGACGCGCCCGACGCCGGCTTGCCGGCCGGCCCGCTTGCCGCGTGGTCCTTGCCGTTGACAAGCCGGTTGATGTCCTTGAGCTCGGTCTTGCCGGACGGCGGCGCGCTGACGACCGTCGGACGCCGCTTGTGCTCGCTGGCGGCGAGCCGTTCCTTTTGCTCTTCGGGCAGCTGCTGATAGGCCTTCCACGCGTTCTGCCTTGTCTCGCGCGACAGCTCTTTCGAGACCTGATAGTTCTCGCGCGCGATGCGGCGCTGCTCGGGCGTCATCCTGACCCATTCGGTCATTTGCTCGTGCAGGCGCTTTTGCGCGTCCGGCGACATCTTCGGGTAACGCGCCGCAATCTTCAGCCATTTTCGCTTGCGCGCGTCGCTGAACGTATCCCATTGCGACGCGAACGGCGCGAGCGCGATGTGTTCGGCATTACTGAGCCGCGACCACGCGAGCGGGCCATCTTTCTGCAAGCCGGGAATCTCGACGGCGAGCGCCGGCGCAGCCGGCTTCGATGCGGCCTGCGGCGCATTGGCCGAGGCGGCGGCGGGGGCGGGCGCCGACGGATGAAAGCGCGGATAGGTCGCGGCGAACGCGACCACTGCCGCGATCACGCATCCGCTGACAACGGCAAGGCCGCGCTTGTAACTCACCCGTGGACTCTCCTCGCCCTACCGTGCGCGTGAAAGATACGCGTTGAAACCGTGATCGAGGTAGGCCGACAGCGGCAGATCGTCGCTCAGCATGGCGGCGTCGATATCGGCAAGTTCCGCGGTGCGCTGCTGGTCTTCCCAGTACGCGATTGCCACGAGGCCCACGACCAGCGCGGCAATCGGCCACGCGAGCGCAAACCGGCGCAGCTTCGAGCCGCGCCGCGGCTGGGCGTCGCCGGGGGCGGTCGGCAGGCCCGCCGGGCCGGAGACGAGGACCGGCACGAAGGCGGGCGCACGTACCGCTTCCGGTTTCTTGCGAGCGAGCGCGGCGCGGCGCGCGGCGGCGAGCCGGTCGGCTGTGGCGGGGGGGATGCGCGCGGCGCTTTCGTCGAGTGCCCGGCGCACCTGCCACGCGAACTCGTTGTCTTTATCGTGAGTGGAGCTCATAGCGTGATTCCTTTGGCCTTGAGCGCCTGGGCCAGCGTATGGGTGGCTCGGGAGCAGTGGGTCTTCACACTGCCTTCGGAGCAACCCATCGCGGCGGCAGTCTCGGCGACATCCATATCTTCCCAGTAACGCATCAGAAACGCCTCCCGTTGACGTGCCGGCAATCGTTGGATTTCTTCGTCGATCAACTGCAGAATCTGTTCGCGCGCGAGCCGCTCCTCACCGCTTTCGGCGCCGGTCGTGCTTTCCTGCGCCTCGATTGTCTCGAGCGGGTCGAACTCGTCGTCATCCGCGCCCGCGAGCGATGAGAACAGACTCACCCACGTATTGCGCACTTTCTGACGGCGGAAATAGTCGTGCGTCGCATTCTGAAGAATACGCTGAAACAAAAGCGGGAGCTCAGCCGGGGGACGATCGCCGTATTTTTCGGCGAGCTTGATCATGGCGTCCTGCACGATGTCGAGCGCGGCGTCGTCATCCCGGACGGCGTAAACCGTCTGCTTGAACGCGCGCCTTTCGACGCCCGCCAGAAAATCGGCGAGTTCCTTGTCTGATGCCATCCGTGCTGAGTGGGCGAAGCGGGCGTGTGCTGGGTCGGTGGAAAAAGGCGGCCGGCAAATGCGCTACAAAATGCGCTACAGATAGCGGCCGAAAAATGTCGTAAAACTCGCGGATGCTAACAAAAATTGGCGGCGACCGGGGGAAATCGGGCAACGCCGTCGGCGAACGTTTGGCCTATATGAGTCCGCCTACCCGCGATGCAGGCGCCTGAAAACCCGCGCGGTGCCGGAAAAAACCCGCGCTGTGCCGGAAATAACCCCGGCATTGAAAAATAACCCATAGATGCCCGATCCCACCCCGGCGCGGAAATATTTTCTTGACCGAAACGTCGCTTGCCGCTATCTTCACCGGTTCGCAACATAAGTGACTAGTCTCATTTGAGGCGGGCCCATGAAGTCCGCCGGTCAAACTGGACGCGCCGCTTGAACCCGAGCCACAAGCCCGGCAGAGAGCACCCGATCAATTTTTTGCCGAAAATTCGAAAGGTGAATGATGAACATGCCCAGCGCGGAATTCTCCACGTCGGAAACCACTCCCCATCCCGAAGCTGATTCGATCGGCGCCACCGTGCTCATGCGCGCGCTGGCGGACGAAGATGTCGAATTTGTCTGGGGCTATCCCGGCGGCTCGGTACTTTACATCTACGACGAGCTTTACAAGCAGGACAAGTTTCAGCACGTACTCGTGCGCCACGAGCAGGCCGCGGTCCACGCGGCTGATGCGTATGCGCGCTCGACCGGCAAGGTCGGCGTCAGCCTCGTGACCTCCGGCCCCGGCGTGACCAACGCGGTAACCGGTATCGCGACCGCGTACATGGATTCGATCCCGATGGTGATCATCACCGGTCAGGTGCCCACCGCCGCGATCGGTCAGGACGCATTCCAGGAGTGCGACACCGTCGGCATCACGCGGCCCTGCGTGAAGCACAACTTCCTCGTGAAGGACGTGCGCGACCTGGCCGCCACCGTCAAGAAGGCGTTCTATATCGCGCGCACCGGCCGGCCCGGTCCGGTGCTGATCGACATCCCGAAAGACGTGTCGAAAGCGCCGTGCCATTACGAACCGCTGAAGTCGGTCTCGCTGCGCTCGTATAACCCGGTCACGAAGGGCCACTCCGGCCAGATCCGCAAGGCGGTGTCGTTGCTGCTGACGGCGAAGCGCCCGTATATCTACACCGGCGGCGGCATCATCCTCGCGGATGCGGCGCGCGAACTGAACCAGTTCGCCGATCTGCTCGGCTACCCGGTCACCAATACGTTGATGGGTCTGGGCGGATACCGCGCAAGCGACAAGAAATTCCTCGGCATGCTCGGCATGCACGGCACCTACGAAGCCAACATGGCGATGCAGCACTGCGATGTGCTGATCGCGATCGGCGCGCGCTTCGACGACCGCGTGATCGGCGACCCGGCGCACTTCGCGTCGCGGCCGCGCAAGATCATCCATATCGACATTGACCCGTCGTCCATTTCGAAGCGCGTGAAGGTCGATATTCCGATCGTCGGCGACGTGAAGGAAGTGCTGAAGGAACTGATCGAGCAGCTGCAAACGGCCGAGCATGGCCCCGACACCGACGCGCTGGCCGCGTGGTGGAAGGACATCGAAGGCTGGCGCGCGAAGGATTGCCTGAAGTTCGACCGCAAGAGCAGCATCATCAAGCCGCAGTACGTGGTCGAAAAACTGTGGGAACTGACCGACGGCAACGCGTTCGTCTGCTCGGACGTCGGCCAGCATCAGATGTGGGCCGCGCAGTTCTATCGCTTCAACAAGCCGCGCCGCTGGATCAACTCGGGCGGCCTCGGCACGATGGGCTTTGGCCTGCCGGCCGCGATGGGCGTGAAGATCGCGCATCCGGACGACGAAGTGGTGTGCATCACCGGCGAAGGCTCGATCCAGATGTGCATCCAGGAACTGTCGACGTGCAAGCAGTACGACACGCCGGTGAAGATCATTTCGCTTAACAACCGCTATCTGGGCATGGTGCGCCAGTGGCAGCAGATCGAATACAGCAAGCGCTATTCGCATTCGTACATGGATGCGCTGCCCGATTTCGTGAAGCTCGCCGAAGCTTATGGCCATGTCGGGATGCGTATCGAGAAGACCGCGGATGTCGAAGGCGCGTTGAAGGAAGCGCTGCGCCTGAAAGATCGCACGGTGTTTCTCGACTTCCAGACCGATCCGACCGAAAACGTCTGGCCGATGGTTCAGGCCGGCAAGGGCATCACCGAGATGCTGCTCGGTTCGGAAGATCTATAACGACGCCAGCCACCGCCGGCTTTGCGGCGTGCGCCTTCACGAAAGGCGCAATGCGAGCGAAGCGGCGCGGCCGGTGCGCATAAATCTGTATATCGAAATCTGGAAGAAGCGATCATGAGACACATTATTTCTGTGCTGCTGGAAAACGAACCGGGCGCGTTATCGCGCGTTGTCGGTCTGTTTTCGGCACGCGGCTACAACATCGAAACCTTGACGGTGGCGCCGACCGAAGACCGTTCGCTGTCGCGCATGACCATCGTTTCCATTGGCTCGGACGACGTGATCGAGCAGATCACGAAGCATCTGAACCGCCTGATCGAGGTGGTGAAAGTGGTCGACCTGACCGAGGGCGCCCACATCGAGCGCGAGCTGATGCTGATCAAGGTGCGCGCGGTCGGCAAGGAGCGTGAAGAGATGAAGCGGATGTCGGATATTTTCCGCGGCCGCATCATCGACGTCACCGAGAAGACCTATACGATCGAACTGACGGGGGCGAGCAACAAGCTCGACGCGTTTATCGAGGGGCTCGACGCAACCGCGATTCTCGAAACGGTCCGCACGGGCGGTTCGGGCATCGGGCGCGGCGAGCGCATCCTGAAGGTTTGACCCGGCGCAAGCCGATCGGGGCCGGGCGCGCGATCCGCGAGTCCGGCCTGGCAACAAGACGCAGTATTTGAATTCACCGTATATCGCCAAGGAACAGACATGAAAGTTTTCTACGACAAGGACGCCGACCTCTCCCTGATCAAAGGCAGGCAGGTCACGATCATCGGCTACGGCTCGCAAGGCCATGCGCACGCACTGAACCTGAAGGAC
>NZ_CADIKH010000072.1 GCF_902859855.1 Paraburkholderia humisilvae | reverse complement strand
GCAGGTGACGTCTCCTCCTCGCGGAAGCTGACGCGGCCCGAAGGCCCGACACGTTGTCCCCGTGGCTTCACACGTCGCTGTTTCCGGCAACGCATGCACAGGTAGGCTACGCCGACGGAACGGCCGGTCTCGTCACCAGCCTTGTGGGCGGGCGAGACAATGATGTTTGCGACTTCACGTCGCACTTTACCGATGCACTCAACTTCAGGCGCGTGCAGGGCGTAAAGCCTGTTTTTGTCCTTTGGTCGTTGGCGGCAAATACGCCATGCCCGCCCGAGCCACACGCGCAGTTGTATCTGCCGTTCGGCCGGCGCGCCGGACAGCTTGCGTTCGATGTCACGCAGCAGCCGTCCCAATACCGTACGCTGACGCTTGACTACACGACGCAGACGCTTGAACTGCTTCGCGTGCGCATAGCCGCCCGCGCGACGACTCAGAAGTTTGCCCTCGCGTTCGTCGGTCTGCTTCAGGTTCAGGCCGGTGCGTCGTGCCAGTTGCACAAGCCGGGCGCGCGCCACGCCCAGCAGACGACTGTCGGTCGGATAGGCGACCGCCTTCTCCTGCACGGTGGTGTCGACAATCACCCGCTCGAATTCGCCCGGCGTGACCGTCTTCATCTGCACTGCGGCGGCGATCGTCGTCGCCAGCAATTCCTCGACACCCGCTTCGCCCAAGGCTTGCCGGAAGCGAACTAGACTGGTCGGGTCGCACGGCAGACGCGGCTGGAAGTATTCTTCGCCGCAGAAGAACTGAAAATACACGGCCTGCGCCCAACGCTCGCACACCGACTCGTCGCTCTCGTTGTACGCGTGCTTCAGGTAGAGCAACCCCGCCATCAACCGGACCGACAGGCGCGGGCGGCCCGCCGCGCTTACCCTCGAGCTGCGCCCACGGCAGTCGCCTCGCGAGCACCGCGAGCGGCTGACGTAGATCGATCATCGCCTCAGGCGGCTACGAAAGAAATCGTCGGTCATTGTGGCGTCCTCAAACTCCCAGGTTTCGATGCAGATCTATATTCGTTCCGGGAGTTCAGCAACGCCCAAATCCCGAGCAATCTCTTGACTTATCTGCCTCGGTAGTGTTTTTCAGGTCCGACTCGTTACGTTTCGATCGACACCGCCACAGACAGAATGACCACCGTCGTCAAATGCCCGACAACAGTTCGATCTCGGCGCCTGGGCCGCCGAAAAGTACCGGATCGGCAGCAACGATGAAGAGCCGCGGACCGCCGATACGTCCGGCCAAACCGCGCATCATTGAAGTTCGCGCGCTGAAGTTCACGTTCGTTACATCGCGTAATCGCGCCTGCGGAGTTAATGGGCGGCCCCGCACAGCGCCGGCGCCCGCGTTCACTCAGCCGCGAACCACTCGAGCACGGGTATCGTCGCGGAAAGCAATGGCGTCACATCGGCGGGCAGCGTCTACCAGACGAACGCCTGGCCCTAACGACCGTGGGGCTTGCCCGTCCACGCGGTCACCTTGCAAAAATAAAGCCGTACATACGCGTGCGCATAATCGTGTTCAAGCGTATGCCATTAATGGCACGCCTTGATGTCGATACCCAGTTCCTCGTGCAGTTCGCGGGCAAGCGCGCCGCCTCGACAGTCTCACCGGCTTCGAGCTCGCCGCCGGGAAATTCCCAGTAACCTTCGTACGGCTTGCCGGCCGGCCGCTGCGCGAGCAGATAGCGTCCGTCGGGCTGGACCAGCACGCCGACCGCGACCTCGGTCACCGGCCGTGCAGCAGGCTGCGCCCGATTGTCGGCGGCACTGTTCATGCCTGCGCCCGGCGGCCCGACCAGTCGCGCGCAAACTGCCACGCGACGCGTCCGGAA
This sequence comes from Paraburkholderia humisilvae, assembly GCF_902859855.1. GTDB lineage: Bacteria > Pseudomonadota > Gammaproteobacteria > Burkholderiales > Burkholderiaceae > Paraburkholderia > Paraburkholderia humisilvae. The sequence goes on along the minus strand of NZ_CADIKH010000072.1, from coordinate 20,831 downwards.
CGCGAGCCGCGCTCGAGCGCCCACATGAGCGCATCGCCGCGCGCAGCCTCGCCCCCCGCCTCGTCACAACCGAAATGGCGCAGCCAGTGCGCAACGATCGCCAGGTAGTCGTCCTGCTTGAACGGATAGAAGCTGACCCACAACCCAAACCGCTCCGACAGCGAAATCTTTTCCTCGACCACTTCGCCCGGATGAATCTCACCGTCCGCCGTGTGCTTGTATGTCTCGTTGTCGCTCATGTACTCAGGCAACAGATGGCGGCGGTTCGACGTCGCGTAGATCAGCACATTGTCGGACTGCGCGGCCACCGACCCGTCGAGCGCGACCTTCAGCGCCTTGTAACCGGATTCGCCTTCTTCGAACGACAGATCGTCGCAGAACACGATAAACCGCTCAGGCCTCGTCGAGATCAGGTCGACGATATCGCCGAGATCGTGCAGATCGTCCTTATCGACTTCGATCAGCCGCAGGCCGTCCTTCGAATGCGCGTTCAGGCACGCCTTGATCAGCGAAGACTTGCCGGTACCGCGTGCGCCGGTCAGCAGCACATTGTTCGCCGGCTGCTTCTGAACAAACTGGCGCGTGTTCTGCTCGATCAGTTCTTTTTGACGGTCGATGTTCTGCAAGTCGGTAAATGAGATTGCCGAGATCGATGGCACCGGCTGCAAAAAACCGCGTCCCTGGCGCTTGCGCCAGCGGAACGCGACCGCGCCGGCCCAGTCGACGTCAGGGGCGGCGGGCGGCAACATCGCTTCAAGACGGCCCAGCACGGATTCGGCGCGGGTCAACAGCTGTTCGAGTTTTTCCATGGCTAAAGTGAGAGGCGGATCGGGTTCGAGGCAAGGATAAAAGCCGGTGTCCGGAGGATTCCGAACAGGCTGCGGCGCCAACGGAGTATCCTGCGCTAGACCAACTTTCAGCAAAGTGGGAGATGAGGCGAAAAGAGGGTGACAGGTACCCACCAGGGGAGCAGAGTGCTGTCACCCAGCCCATGCGCGGCAGAGAACAAGGCCCACGTGCGCCGAGCATGCCAACGCTACCAGCACCGCCCCGTCAGCGTCTATGGTCAATTATATTTTTATAATGTATAAGTGAAATTGATTATCCACATACCACCGCCAATCAGTTACAAAAGCAATATGCACATGAGCACTATCGACTTGAACTTGAGCCGACGCATTGACAGATTTCGACATGACGAGACGGAAAGGAACTCATTCCGGCTGACGCGAGCAGGCAAACTCCGGGCAGACGCATCTTATGCAACCCAGGAACTTATCATTTCGAACCTGCGTCGCATGAAGCGACTTCAAATCGAACCGGCGCGGATGTAACGGCAATACAACAAACCCAAAGTAGACACTGAGGTTTCAAGTGTTTCATGAACGCCCCATCGTTGCTTCCGATTTCGGTGGAGTCGATATTGACTGGTGCCAATTTCGCCAATTATAGTTTCACATTCCACGATCATCCAAAATGTACGCACGTGAAGCTGGTATCCAGTCTGTCACTTCAAATCGTAACGTTGTCTGCTGTGTCCGCGGAAGTTTTAAAATTTGTCGACAGTCTCTTGTTGCTGAAGAGCAGGATCGATGCCGCCTCTCGAGCCGTGGATCGTACGCATCGCAATGCTCACGCGAAGGGTAATCGTCCCATCGAGTGAGATTTGACACGCTCCCCTGCCTGAAGGTCCCTGAAGGGCGGGGTTTCTCGGAGCAAGTCTCATGAAAGGGTCTCATGCATTGCAGCCTCGTTCCGCGGGTCCCGTGTGGGAACTGGTCTTGGGGCCGCTCCTGGTGTTCTCTCGGATCGGCTTTTGGTTCCTCGTAAAACCGTCCCGCGACGTTTGCCTAGATGAATCGCTTTCGGTGGGCGCTGTAGTAGTCGGCACACATTTCTAGCTGTCTATGCCGGAGGTCAAATTAGACGCGGACATCAGTAGCCGTGCTACCGAGGCGAGAGTGCCACGAATATATCGGTAGCCGACAATTTCTGCTGCGTACGTGGCGAAGTCATCCTTGAGGTAGTAGACCGGCGCCGCGCGAGCGTTCGCAGTACCATTTGCGAGCACGCGGCTCGGCGCCGCGATTGGTTTAACTGGCGCGTGTTTGCCACGAATGAACGCGACCTTGTGAAGCAGGTTGCGGCGCATCCTGTGTCGCCATGCGACCTTGCAGCTGTACCACTTGCGCGCTGACGCGCATGTGCCGTATTGAGTCACGCTTCCCACTGACGCTGTGGATCCGCCGTGCGCCACGCGTGCGCAGACGTCTTCTGTGATACGCGAAGCGCTACCGACGCGAACCGCCGCCTTTCCGACGCGTGATGGCTAGTTAGCGATCAAGCTTCGCGCTTCCGCGCCCGAATCGAGGACAGGCGTGCGCGACTCACCACGGCATCTTTGTTGCTACCGTTGCACAGCTGCTCTTGCAGCGTCGCTTCACCTCTTGCGAGCTCTACGCAGTAATGCTCTGACCTCGATACCGCGTAAGGCCCGCCCAAAACGCTCACCTTGCCGCGCTCTTTGCCACGCCATCGATAACGGAACATTTGAGACGCTTATACATTTTGCGCTGGGCAGCGGTATATTTCGCCTCGCACTTCGTGTCCAGATCCTGAACTGCTAACTTCCGCCGGGCTCGTGGTTAGAACCTGCAGCGTGCATGTAGTCCGAAGCATAGTCCGGCACGGCCGGTAAGTGTCAAACATCGCTAACAACGTTTCCCGCTCCTTGCCATCGGTTTCGCATATGCCAGACATCAACGTTCGGTACAAGTCAGAACTGACCTCGAAGCCACAGATTTTTCATGCCCGACAGCAGGACGCGCGCACGCGTGACGCCGCCACCGCGCGCAGCCCTTCCCGGCGACCACCACCATTCAACGCACAGATCGAAGCGCTCCAATCAACACTGCTCGACACGTGCCCCGCACCAAAACCCGCGACCAGCTTCACGGTTTCCGAGCCCACCCAGCCACCGCAAAGACTGCTCGCAACGGTCCTTCTTCAAACCTTGTCGCTAGTAAGCTCCACCCGCCCCGGGGCCCCGGAGGCGTTACCGTTCACTTCCCACGGGAATCGGGCATCAACCGGAGAGTTGGCTCTCGCACCGTTCTCATGGAAGGCAAGCCCCTCACTGGACACACTCGCACAATATGCTGACGGTAACAGCCTTGCAACCGCGTTAGAAAAGGCGAGACCGGCCACCAGTCCGCCGCTCTTCGCACCTGGTTTGATCTATGACAACCCGCACTCAAGAGTCAAACGAGTGATGGGCACCACGTATCGCCCTGTAGAAATACCGCTGTCCAATCGCGCAATGAGCCGGGCGAAAGCTCACGAACTGCAATACCGTGAAGATGGACTGAACCCGCATCAGGAGATCGATGTGACCGACGGTTATCCCACCGGTTCGGAGGTGCCAGGAGATTCCCGCCACGAATGGTCAATCTCATTGTTGAAGTACGGTCTGGAACACCATAAGGTTCAAAACTCGCTCGCGATCACTCGCATAGTCCACGACAAAGACAAGCAAATCGCGAAAGAAGTAGTGATCTCGGCGAAGAAGGCCGACGAGAAGCATAAGGCACAGTTCGACAAGTCAATGCAAGCTCAGGTTATAGAATTGACGTTAAGAATTACTTCACTGCTTGAGTCATTGGGTGTGGACACTACGTCAACCCCGGCGACAATCTTTGCCGCGACACCCTTTCCGAACGATCCGCTCTTCGCCACTCTGACTCAGGGGCAATATGGCCTCGTAGTCCAGACTCGCGCGGGCGGCCAGGAGAGGTCGTTTATCGTCTCAACGGCGAACTGGCAGAAAAATCCAGTCATCATCGAGACAGATGACTCTAACTGGCGATCGCAAGCATGGATTCACGCCAACGCTGAGAAATTCTTCGGATACAAGATGCAACGTGTTTTTTACAGAAACACTTTGGCGGATTTTCGGAGTGTGCGTAGTGCGGCACCACATGTGGCAACGCCACTCGTCGCCGCGACTAGACAGGAACAATGGGAAGCGGCATGGGCGGCGACAGACACCGAGAAATATGTCGACCAGTTCCACGATGAACTGGTTTCGGCGGTTTCCATGCCGGTAGTAGACATGGTCACAGGAGGAGTCGGCAAGCTCGGCAGGCTCGCGCCGAAGCTTGCCTCACACGGCTACACCATCGTCAAAGGGTCAAGGATCACATCTGTGATCAGCAAGGGATTTTCGGCGACGAAGATCGGGCGCCGGCGGTATCGGATCGCCCTGCGCATGAAGAGAAAAGAGCACTTTGAAGTGAAGATGTCTGGCGGACGGATTGTAGGCAAACCCGAGAAAATGCCCCTATACAGCGGAAGAGCAATTCCGAAGCCACCCAGAGTAGTCGCTGCGGGCAGCGTAGGCACAGTGCGCAACGAGGCGATACAAACAAGCGGAATGTTCGATTGCACCACAGTTCTGGTACAGGCAAAAAGCGAGCATGGAGATGCGGTGAGCGGTCTTTTTCACGTCATGGGTAGTAACCTCGCCGCAGGCGAGGGGCGCGGGCTCCAAAAAATGGACGATCTGATAGCAATCGCGAGGAACAATCGCGACGCGCGATTCACAGTGATATTTGGTGAGAACAACGGACCTGCTGGCCAGACAGTGTTCATGACCCAGGAAAACAATCGACTGCTCCCTTTGTTCGAATCACAGAAGTATCCTTTTCGATTTGCGAAATCCAACCAGGTGATCGCCTACCCCGACGGAACCTTAGACCTTGGGGAGGGCGGCAAATTCATCACCGGAAAAGAACTGCTGAAACTCACCGAAGAGATCCGGAACGCGTGAAGCATGAGTTCTACCGGATAACGTTCACGTCATATCACGGTATCGATCGCCATTCTTCGCCGCCCATAGGTCAGATGATCATGGCCCGCCCGCCTCCCCGGGTCAGTCACACCGAACGAGCGACCGACACGGTCCAACGGCACGACATGCGCTCAACTTCCGGGTGCTCGCAACCGGTGCGACAACCGTCCAAGATGAAGCGGCCAATGCACCGTCCCCGGTACAGACCGCTCGCGCTCAGTAAAACTCTTCAGGCCCGAAATTGCCCCGAATTTCGGACCAAAATGTCAAACTCGGGAGACAGGGCCTTCGACACGGCTAAAGGGATATTATCCGAGGGGTAATCAGGAAGAGGCGTTCCATATGCGAATTAGTATCATCATGGTAACGGAACAACTCACCGATGATTGGTATTTCCGAAAGCCCCGGGATCCCTGTCACCGATTTTTTCCTATTATTAACGCTATATCCACCGATAAGAAGACTTTGATTTTCCCCCACATATGCCTGCGTATTGATTTCTGTGGTTGTCACAATAGGAATAGTGTCAACTTCCTGACCGGTTGCAAAATTACCGTCTTCTATATGTACATTCAGCTTGATCATGGTTTTACCATTTTCCTGAACAACCATAGGCAATACGCGTAAAGAAGTACCAAACACCACGTTATACAGATCTGCGGACGCATATCCGGAAACTCGTACATAGAAGCTGGTTTTGTTTGCCATTACCGCTTCAACGTTGTCCAGCGTCGCGACTTTTGGTGTGGCTTCAATTTTCGCCTCAGAGCTCTGCTGTAACGCGTCAATGCGTGCTAGCAGATAACGCCCCGCATCGCCCAACACAGCGGAAATTGACGCACCAACGGGCGTAGCGTTGGCAACAAAACTTCCAGCAAGCTGCGTCGTTCCGAAACTTGGGTCAAGGAACCCGTTATACCCGTTAGCCTGTGTCGTCCCGGTTCCCGTCTGAAAATCTACGTGGGAATTGTGCGCCCTCCAGTCAACTCCAAGCTGCTTTAGAGCATTGTCGTCAATCTCAATGATCTGTGCCTCGATTTCGATCACCTTGCGACGTTTGTCCAATTCCTCAATGACGGGCTCGTATTGATCCATATGCTGCGGCGTGTCGCGGATCAGTATTGAATTGGTTGCCGGATCCGCTTCGATTATGGGCAGACCTGTGTCGCCAGCAACGGCATCGCCATCGCCCCCCGAGAGAGGATCCCCTGAATCCTTTCCAAATCCCATGTCCGCGTTGCCAGGGGGTAAGGGCGGTTTCCCGTTGAACAGGCTGCCAAGTATTCCACCCTGCGAGCCCGGATTTTGCGGCAGCGGTGGGTACGTACCACCATTCGAATTTCCCCCGACGTCGGTCAGTTGTTTTAGACGTCGACCGCCAGACGCCACAACACCTGCAACCGAAGGTGCATCCGACTGACCTTTCTGTTGGAAGAGCTTCGACAGTACAGTGGCAACGCCAGGCACGGTCACAGCCTTACCGTCAATCTGAACACTATGGTCAGCTGCCCAGGCGTGCGATAGCTTGAAAATGCGCATAACTGAACTGGTCTGGCTTGCAACGCTCTGGTCCAATTGTCTGGCCACGTCGCTTACCAGCTGCACATATTGCGGCGGTCCTGTTACAACGGCGGCATGCGCATCGGCGGAAGAGTTAAGCGGATACCTGTTGTTTGTTAGCCCCATCTTGGAAAGGGTGGCTTCCAGCTGGCTGGTGGTCGCGTACCTGAGTGTGACAACCTGCCGCGTTAGCTCGTTTGGGCTAGCGATTGTTAACACCGAGCCATCGTAGAACCATACGAAACCAAACGTTGCAGCCAAAGTATCAAAGAAGCGCTGAGGCGGCATGTCAAACTGGCCTGTCACAGTGCCCTGCACATTTGGTGATATCTGTGCCGTAACGCCTTGACTTGCCGTGAAATCGCGCAGCACGTCTTTCAGATCCTTTCCCTGAACCAGAATGTGCACCGACTGACCAGACCACTTTACAGGCGCAGCGTCCAGCACCTGGATCATGCCACCGTATATCAACGCCGCAAATAAAGCCGCGCGCATTAGCTTCATGACGATTCCCCGAATACCCGATTGGCTCAAACCAGCAGGCTTATCCCTCAGTCATGCGTATGTGCTCATCCACAGTGCACTTGATTTTCTTCATCCGGTCCTGAACAATTTGGCGCTGACGATCATGATTATTTCGACATCCATCGTTTCGCGAGGCTGATCTCGCGAGCCACAGGGCTATAGCGCATCGTCATCCACCTTGAATCCTGCGCAGTAGTGGTCAGATTACCAACGGCGGCACACTGGGGGGTCTGATCTGTTTGCCTCGCACTTGCGAATGCGTTACGACGTCGTAACCACCGGAACACACACGACTAGATCGCCAAATTGTCGACGAACTAACCAGAGAAGATCCCTTCCCTCGTCATCGACACGACAATTTTGTCCATGTCATGGGGTTATATCGACACGTCTGAGCAGGCCGTGAACGAATCATACAGGATGCCTTAACGATTATGAAAATTTTCCCGAACATTTTGTTAAGCGATGTAATCGGGTGAGAATTGGGAGCTATCAAGCGTTTGGCCTCAACCCTGACGCACACCTGCCATTTGATCGAGCGCGCACCCATGCAATGGAGACACTTCAGCGAACGCCTTGCGGAATCAGCCCCCACTGAAATTATATACACTGGCATGATCCGATTGCGACCGCCCCCATCCCTTGCTCCGCCTGTTTTTTGCGCATTCGTTACAACCCGTGGGCCTCTGTTGTTGCACGTGCGTGTCTCGTAAAACCAGCTCAAAACGGGCGATAGATCGTCCGAATTCACCCATTTATAAATAAATACCACCGACAAATAATACGAGAATCCGGAAATCAAACCTAAGTTGAGAGGATCAATTTTCCAACCTCCAACAGCTCTCGGACGCAACCATATATGATGAGTCAAACAACGCGCCGACTCAATATGCAATTTCTAGTATTGCTCAATTACTGAATCACCCACACCATCCGATCCTGTCAAAAATGGTACGCTTCGCGAAAATAACCCGTCAATAATAGTTATCGAAGACATTTCGCAAAGGTCGCGGCCAATGTTATGCTGAGATGAGTGGCTCGGACGCGCAATTCATTTGTTAAATGGGGCAAGATCCTTTCTTCCCAAGGTTACAAAATCGCTTGTGGATGCCTCACCTAAGATGGATAGGATACCGATATTTCAGAAACTGTATTATCGGTCTCGCCCAGATCATGCGGGCTCCACTATCCACGCTACTCGCGATCTCGCTGCCATTCTGGGACTGTATTTTCTCGTATGCGCCCGTCGGTGTTCGACTCACAACAAACATGGGATAGCAAATTTTGACTGACTTGAAGCAGCCCGTCGTACTCACGGGCGACCGCACAACAGGGCCGCTGCATCTTGGCCACTATGTCGGCTCTCTACGCGCCCGTGTGCAACTTCAATACGAAGCAAAGCAGTTCCTGTTGCTTGCCGATACACAGGCGCTGACCGACAACATGGGAAGCCCGCACAGGATCAGCCGCAATGTTCTCGAGGTAGCGCTTGACTATCTTGCTGTCGGCATCGATCCAACAAGATCAACCATATTCATCCAGTCGCAGGTACCGGAACTCGCCGAACTGTCACAGTACCTGCTGAATCTGGTCACGCTCGCGCGGCTTGAGCGAAATCCGACCATCAAGGAAGAAATCCGGTTGCGCGGATTCGAACGTGATATCCCGGCTGGATTTCTCACATATCCTGTAAGTCAGGCGGCGGACATCACGGCGTTCAAGGCGACCCTTGTGCCAGTTGGTGACGATCAGCTTCCGATGATTGAGCAGACCAACGAACTGGTGCGTCGCTTTAACAACTCCGTCGAACGGGCGGTGCTTGTGGAATGTGAAGCGGTGCTCGCCCGCGTCCCTCGGCTACCCGGCATCGACGGCAAGGCGAAGATGAGCAAGTCTCTGGGCAATGCCATCCAGCTTGCTGCAAGTCCCGACGAAATTGTGAAAGCGGTGAATGACATGTACACCGACCCCAATCATCTACGCGTGAGCGATCCCGGCCGGGTCGAGGGCAATGTAGTGTTTGCGTTCCTTGATGCGTTCGAGCCGGACATCGAACTGGTTACCGAACTGAAGGCGCAGTACCGCCGGGGAGGCCTTGGCGATAGCGTCGTCAAGCGCGAGCTAAACGAGCGCCTCCAGGCCCTGCTTGCGCCGATCCGCGAGCGTCGTCTCGAACTGGCACGCGACCCGGCTGGGGTGCTTGCCATCCTTTCGCGCGGTACAGTGCTCGCGCGGGAGACTGCGGGCGCAACGTTATGCGACGTGAAGGCGGCCCTCGGCCTCAGCTATTTTTAGCCACGGATGGGATCCGGCTTCAAAAGATCCCCGTTTTCGCTCTTTGCGTGAATTGAAACGACTGACACCGTTGGATGCGATTGGATCCGGTGCGCATCCTGAGAAAGAAGGATTTGTATCGGATCATGCCAATATCGGTTGCTTCGTCCTGCGCACGATGTTCCGCCGACCGAGCTCCTTTGCATTTGTAACGCATGCAATCTTGAGAGACTGCTACTCTGGCTGCACGCCTCTGGCCGGTGACGATACGGTTATCGAAGCGGCTTGCCCCCGCTAAGATCTCGTGGAAGAGGCCGTCAACGGACGCGCGAAAGCCAGGAGCAAAGCGGTGAATGAGCGCACGGTCATCCAGCCGTAGCGCGGGAGCAGCAAGCAAACCGACACCTGTCATTCTTTTGTACGGAAGCGCGTCAGCGCTACACGCACGGGAGCATCGCGTGTGTAGTGCCAGGACCTGTGGGGAATCCACGCGTTGCCGTGACATAAGAATCACCGCACCATGCTCCTGGTGGTCGTATGCGCCTTGCCGGGTGTTCGCGTATCGGCGCCGAAAAAACGGACAGCGGCGCGAGCGACGGGACAGGCACAGCCCGCCGCTCCGAAGACCAGGCGCATGGGCCAACCGTCGCCACATCGACGCGCGGTCTGTCCCAGACTGACCTCGTCGTATGGCGGCTAACGTGAATTGATAATAACCCCTTCTCCCTAGACACCCAATGGCGAATCTGCGATTCGCCATTGGGTGTCGAAGAGGCAAAGTCAGTATATAAGGTCGATATGGATCGACTCTTCTCATTGATCACGGCGGCGCACGCGTACCGGCTATGGCAGGAAACTGACGCGGTCAGCGCCGATCGCCGACCCTTTTACCCACGGTCACAAATGCAGCATGCGGCCATGTTCGACCGCTTTCTGCGCCTCTCACGCCGAAGGGCGTGACGCTGAGCATCATCGGCGCGGCCCTCGTCGAAACGTTTTTCGCCGACATGGATACGCGATGCGCGCCAGGCACCACGACGCAATTGCGCTGCGCCAGCATGCTCGGGCGGCTGTGCCATCCGCTTATCGACCTTTAAAACCAACGTTAGACATTGGGGTTGTACTGATGCCCTTTGACTTGCACAAGAGGCTCACTATCGGTCCGTCTTCCCGCGTAGGAAACGTCCATGTCGTATCCGCGCACATATTTTGCTCTATTGATTATTTTTCGCTCTGCTTCGCCGAATCTTGAGGTGAATTCGCACTGCCTTTTCTGCCCATACACCGTGGCCTCATATTGAGGGAAGAGTCCACCGATATTTTTCGCCTTGACGCGGACATCGGGCTCTAATGCGCAGAGCAGTTCCTTACGTTTTTCCGCCTGAAGCTTTTTCGCCTCCTCACGTTCGGCTCCTTTCAGGCCGCAGGGAATTTTCCCTGCAGGCAACTCCCTCGATTTTCTACTAGTGGAAATCAGATTTATGCTCATGCTCCCCGAAGGCTGACCACGGGATCCAGTCAATCTAAAAGCATGGGATGACTCCGGTTTCGGAGCTGCATTCGTTGTTTTTACGCAAGAAATTTCCATGTTTTTTGCGTAAAGATTCAATTCTCCCTCGGTTTCCGTGCAGCGGACATGGTTGCTTCCCACGTAGTACCGGCCAATCGAACGCTTTGGAACACTAGAACACTTCGAAGGCAAACCGAAGAGCTCGGTCATCTGTGCTGTGGCCGCTGAAATTTCCTCTTCAACTTGCGTAGTCGCTCTTTTAGGGGGGCGATCACTAGCAAGTCCTGCTAGAATTTTTCGCATCTCATTTGAGCGCTTTATATTTTGAATAGGATGGTTTGTCTGTGACCGAACGTTAACATAACTGACTAATCCGACCGAATCGGAATGTGAGCCACCAGAAAAGAGATTACTGATACCGTTGTTCATGATGTGAAATAAGAAAGATTATGTTAGCCTTGTGAGGGCGATTGTGCAGCTCCGAGCGATTCTATTAATATGGTATCCTAATCAAAGATATTCGGCGTACGCCTCTCTGCCCACCTTCACAACAATGTTGTCTACGCGTCCGAAATGATCGATCGCGCTGATGACCAGCGATTGTATCTGCGCGATAATGAACGGTCGGGCGACTACCACGTCATGGCCAGCGAAGGCCGCGCTCCATGGCACCGCGATCTGCGTCGCAAAATGAATCACGAAATAGCTAACCGAATTAAATACCGTGCCGCTCGTCGGTATCCACAAGCCGGCCTTGTCTGCGCTTTCCATTCCGGCGATCTGGGCATCGGTTATGCAGAGCTCGTGGTAGCAGTCCTTGAACTGCGCATTCGAAATGTTGTTGGTGAGCTGCCGGTTCGATAGGATGAAACCGAACGGCTTGCAGAATTCTGGCGAGATCGTCGGGGATTTCTTTTTTTCTGCTTGTCTAATCCGGCTTCAAACATCAGCAGATCTATCAGGAACACCCATCTGGTCTGCCGGCACCCTCTTGACAACCGTACCGTGCCGCCGCGTGGATTGATTGCCGGCATATCCGGTACCGGCGCCGAAGAGAACCCAATTTCAATCACGGTTTGATCGCGGGCTATCGAGAACGTGGCACTGCAAGCGGAAGAATTGATTAACTTGCAACACACTACAGGATTGGCTGCCCGGGTAGTTGACGCCAACTGCCGGTCTGAAGGGGATTTAATCTCAGTCATGGTTCAATCTGGTATCCTGAACAATTATGTTGCATGGAAGAGCCTGATTTCCTGCGCGGCATTTTTATAGAGGTCCTTCTGCCTGGCATCGGAATGTCGATATGCCCCGACCTCCAGCTGCGAAGACCGCAGTGGGGCCGTGAGTACGTGACTCATCGAGACGAAAGTGGGTGCCGTCTGCTGGACGACGAGGGACAAAGGCTGACTATGATTACCTTTGGTTCCGAACATGTCGAAAATGGACAAGGGCTTTGACGATTTGACTATAGAGTCCTGGCCGAGGCGCACACACCGAAGCCCGCAATATCCCCTGTTGCGCCGCAATCGACGTGCCGATGTTTCATCCCATAGAAATTTTATGGAATGGGTAATGTTGCAAGAGGAAAGTTTTCAGAGAAATCGGCATAGGAGGTGTTACGAAGCTGGTACCGAAGCCAAAGGAGCCGATACCTGGCATGAAGGCGATTCTCGTTTCCGAGGAGAGCTTCGTTCGGGCGAAGAAGCAGATGAAGGCATATCCTGCCTTCTGTCCGAGGCTATCAGCGCGATGATCGATGTGTGTGATGCTGACCAGTGGTCATGGAGAGAGTATCACGGAGCATCATTGACGAGTGCAAGTGCCAGCTCGAGCTGATGGTGGTTAGCATGACACCTTCGACATGGTCAATACCCGACCGTGAGAGGATCGCAGCACCGCTCACGCCCATCCATCTTCCTAGAGCACCACCAGCATCGGACGTGAGGTTCGGGCACCACTTTGGGCGCCTCGTTCACCCACGCTATCAGCGACGCGACTGCGGGGTCCTTGAGGTAGGAGCTTACGAACTGGGACGCCTGCGGCGGCGAGATGGAGGAGATGGGATCATCGTCAAGTCTGTTCATGATAAGCACTCTGGATTCAATGCCCAAACCATAAGACAAACATGTACCTTGCGCGATTCAGAATGCGCAACTGCATGGGAAAAGCGCGCAATCATGCCTTTGAACAAAACACGCGGTCCAGGGCAAGCAGCGTACGTGCTCGATGCAGACTGTCCTGCGCGGGGCCGCGGCAAGGCTGTTCTACCGGGGGATAGGCGCCGAGGTTGTGCTGCCGCGAGATGTCATCAATTTCCCTGCGGCGTGCGTCCTGCTAAATCCGTGGAGCATAAAGGGCGATATGGCAACCTACGCACAGTGCAATGGTGACAATTGTTCATACTGTCGCTTCGGCAGATTGCTAGGATTATCGATCTGCGCGTTCACAGTAGCGGCGAAGCGCTCCCCTCTGCCAGCGCCCAGCAGTGCCATACCACGCTGCCCCATGCCGAGTTGCTCAACCTGTACGGCCCGACCGAAGCAGCGATCGACGCGCACGGCCAGCCGGTACCGCTGGGGTGTGGTTGAACTGTACATTGGCGGGGCCGGTGTGGCCCGTGGCTACCTGAACCGCCCCGAGCCCACCGCCGGGCGCATCGTCGCCGATCCGTTCTTCCCGGATCCCGAAGCCCGCATGTAGCGCACCGGCGACCTCGTGCGTTACTTGCCCGACGGTAGCGTTGTGTTCCTCGGGCGCAATGACCATCAATTCAAGATCCGCGGCTTCAGCAGCGAGATCGAGGCCCGCCTGCTCGCGCATCCCGACGTGCGTGAGGTGGTGGTCATCGCCCTAGGCCAGATCGACTCGCGTCTGGTCGCCTATACCGTCAATGATGCCGTGCAGCCCGGCGCGCTGCGCGACTGGCTCGCTCCCTGCCTGCCCGACTACATGGCGCCGGGGCGCCTTCGTGCAGCTCGACGCCGCCCCCCCCCTGATGCCCAATGGCAAGCTCGACCACCTGGCCCTGCCGGAGCCTGACGACACTGCGCTCGTTCCGGCTGCCTATGAAGCGCCCATCGGGCCCGTGGAGCAGATTCTCGCCGGCGTCTGGCGCGCGTTGCTCGGGGTATGAAAAGGTAAGCCGTCACGATTCGTTCTTCACCATCGGTGGACACTCCGCTCACTGAATGCTGTGCAGATGATCGGACAGCTGGGGCGCCACGGCCTGCGCTGTCTGTGCGCGATCTGTTCGGAACGCCTGTCCTGGCTGCACTTGTCCACACCCTAGAGCAGCGTCACGGAGTCCCCTTCCCACTGAACCGGATCATCGCGGAGCTCGCCACCTCAAAGCCCGGAACGACTGCCGTTTGTCGACTGTCGTATCTTAACTAATAAGGAATCCTTCAATGTTTAACAACGCGTGCGTAGCTTATCAGGTTTCGTAGCTGATCGTCTCGTGGGCGCATCGCGTGAAATGCGACTACCGAGGCACGGTGACACGTTTCGGAGACGCCGCCGAGCGAAACATACTTTTCCACCAGTCCGATATATTTGACATGTTATCTTGCAATGGAGATAAGACGTGCAGAACAATGTTGTATTTGATCTGATCGGAATCTGGCCATCGAATTTTGCGTTTGCCACGCGACTCGTGGAGCGCGACGGCACGAGTCGGCCACCGTACTGATTTGTTGAGCAGCAGGCGTCGTTTGGATGGCATCGTGGCATGCTTCTCGACGATTGCCGAATGCAGATTTCATTCCTCAAAGATCTCGTCACGCAGCGCGACCTGACCAGCCGATGCACGTTTATCAACTACCCGTTCGAACATGGTCGTCTAAACGAATTCGTCAACCTGAAGAACTTTCACCCTACGCGTATCGAGTTTCACGACTACCTGCGTTTGTGCTTCCCAAGCGTTCGATAGTCGGGTCCGCTATGGCGAAACGGTGTTCGGAATCGAACCGGTGAATCCTGACAGTGCGCGAATTGACGCTATACGCGGTCTGTCGCCTGACGCAGCGGCCGTGAGTGTCAGCGCACCACCTGTGCCGTTTCGATTGGCCTCGGCGGTACGCCAGCGATTCCCGGCGTTCTCAACGCTTGGCCGCGAGCGCATCATCCATTCGTCATCGTATCTGACAGAGATCGACCGGCTCGTGGCTGCTCCCCAGTGGCGAGCATCACCGGATCGCGGTGATCGGCGGGGGCCAGAGCGCGGATAAGGTATTCGCAGATCTGGTGCGATGCTTTCCGCACGTCAACGTCAGCCTCGTAATGCGCGCCGGCGCGTTGAAGCCGGCCGACGACAGCCCTTTCGTCAATGAAATTTTCAGCCCCCAATTCACCGACATTTTCTACGGGCAGACCGAGCACGCGCGCCACGCGCTGCTCGAACGCTATCGCTACACCAACTATTCAGTCATCGGCCGGCCGCTGATCGAGCGCATCTACTAGAAGCTGTACCCGCGGCGTGTCGATTACAACACGCGCCACCGACTACTCGCCGGCCGTACCATTAAGGCGGCAACCTGTGCGGTGGATGGAAAGGTCGAGTTAGTACTACATTGACCCGCTCAGCTCGAGCTCTCATGGTGCAAATAGGGCCGGCGGATCGGGTAGAGTTGAAGGAGCAAAACGAACTGTCAACCCTGGGTGAGCAAGCGGAAGACTCTGGAGGAGTTGTTCGTTGGAAGGCGGCATTTTGATCGGGAGATCATCATTCTGTGTGTGCCTTGGTACCCGCGCTACAAGCTCAGCCTGCGTGATCTGGTCGAGATGATGGCTGAACGGGGTTTGTCGCTCGCGCACACGACCATCCTTCGCTGGGTGAGGCGTTATACACTCGAGTTCGTCAAACGCAGGAACTGCGTTGCTATACCTGCGGGTCGCTCGTGGCGTGTCGACGAGACCTATCTGAAGATTCGCGACAAGTGGGTCTACCTGTACCGGGCGGTGGATCGGGGCTGGCCAGACGGTGGACTTCATGCTCGGGGCGAGGCGTGACGTGGTTGCGGTCGAAGCCTTTTTCGCATCCACCCAGGCATCTTGCCGGATTCCTTTTCGTTTCCGAACGTTCAGAGAACTTCGGGCAAAAATTCAAAGATGTCGCTGTACGACGCCTACCACGACAAGTCGGCGGCACATGCATTGAGTAAACGCAGGCGGCTGCCCGACGACTCGTCATGCCATCTGATGCGCCATCGCCGACAGTTACAAATCGGACCGCAGGCACAAGCCGTCAACCTCGGACGGAATTTCTACCGCCTACATTGTCCGCAAGACTGTTTTCGCCCAGCCTTTTCAAGAGCAAGCAGGCGACTTCTGACCCAAGACGTACCGTTGTTGCGTTGAAATGTTCTACGTATCTGTCATACAGGCTCCATAGCTTCGGGTTTGCTGCGCGCCGTTGACGTTCCAATGTTGCTTGCCGTTCTCTATATCGTTCGCTCCAGATTTCACGCGCCTCTCCACCGCCGGATGGAGGCTCGCCCAACTCGCTATCAAGCCGCTCGCTGTCCTCAATGTGCGCACGACGGATCTCCTCGCCTAATGCCTCAGTGAGTTCCGGAAACGACCGAACACCACATAGGATTCTCATTCCGTGCAGGACATCATTGACCGGCCAGTCGTATTGTGGCCATGCTAACGCCTCCAGCATGTCCGCCTTAGGAATCGATTGCGTCTCGGCTTGCCTTAGGTGGACCGCGCTGCGCCGTATTGCGTCCCATGCGTCAGCAGGAATGGTTAAGCCTTCCCGCTCCCGTTTATGCAGCATCATTATTTCCGTTGCAAGTTCTGCCCCCGGCCCTGTAAGGCCTGGCATGACCGCCCACTCGGATGCGTAAACGAACTCGTATAGCACGTCAGGGGTAACTTGCCGAAGATCCGCACCAACCGGCATTGCTTCAACGATTTCCATCAGGCGCGTGCGAGGCACTGCGTCTAGCAGACTCCCCAGTGCCGTTGGGGCGCCTATCACAATTTCAAATTGGTCTGGGCCGCCCGCCAGACAATCCGATGGGGGAGAGACTTCCTTTTCAGTTTTTGTTCTCAGACGTGCGATGCAGACTTCCTTGACGGCCGGATCACCGGCAAAGCTCAGCCATATCCGATCACTCTCCGTCACTCGTTGAGCGGTGGAATAGTTCGTGCGCACATTCAGGCCGAGATCGTCGAGCCACTGATTTGCCGTCAGGCTCATACGCGTCACCGTCACTTCGTTCAATCGAGCATATTCGTTGCCGTTCACAAAAAACACCATCTGGGGAATTCCGCGTATGCGGAAGCGTTCTCGTGCTTCGATGGCCCTGTCGGCATTGATTTTCATTACCTTGATACGGCCATCGAATTCGCAAGCAAATCGTTCCAGATGAGGATATAAGGTACGGCACGGGCCACACCATGGTGCCGTGAAAAGCAGCAGAACTGGCTTCACATCTTTTACGTCAGCCTCTAGTTTCGCCTGTGTCGTTTCGACTATCGCCATTGTTTCCTCGACGGAGTTTGCAATCAAAATCAGACAGCTTTCATCGACATAGGGTTCCATCGGACCTCTAGGACAGCGGACTCGGCAACGCCGTCGGCGCTCGGTGAGAGATGGACCGATAACGCACATTGAACTAACCCGATGCCGGTGGTCGACACGACTTGTCCCGCGTCAGCGGGTTAGTTCAATGTGCGTTATCACAGATAAGAGGGATTGCGGGAAGATGCGGCAGTGTTGCGCAGTCGAGAGGGTATCCGATTTTGCGACCACGTAAGATTGGGCCATCCCCTCCACTTTTACAGTGACCCACCATGCCACGACAGATAACCGGACTGGATACCAATCGCGTCAATCCCAACGCCTATTATCAAGGCAGTAGCAATGCCTCGCATAGCGCAGCTCCGGCCGCGCTCACGCCGTCCCCCCCCAGCTTCAGTAACCGTCCACAGTCCGCCGTCCCGCAACAGCTTCAGGCGTTGGCTCGGTCTTCTCTTCCCCCTGCGCCCCCGCCCTATTCAGCGTCCCGGTCAGAGCTGCCAGAGACTTCCAGCGTCGCCAACAGGCGCGGCGGACGCACAGGTAAAGAAATCGGCAGGCTTGCCCAGGCAGCCGAAGAAGGAGGCCACTCGCAACGATCCATGGACAAGCGTGGCACGAAGGCGCTGAGCAGGCTGGGCACCGACTACGAAAACAGGCGAAAGCCTGACAAGGTGATCCGTGAGAATCTTGAGAAGGCTAGCGATGTGCTCGCAAATCACCAAAATCAGTTCAGTCCACACGTGTACAACGGATTCATGAATGCTACTCGTCTGATCGACGTGGGCCTCAAAGCTCCTGATCGCGCGCATCGGCGCCACCCTGGCGGTGAAATCGAGGACTTCTCCGTATGACAACGGCGTCTGTGCGTGGGCAGCCAGAGACCAAGGAAGGCACCGCAGCGCGGCCGTGTCGGCCGCTCAGGTACCCTGGGGAAAGGTACGGCAGACGCACCAGGGCGCAATGTCCGCGCGAAGTCCGGCCTCAACAGGTCGATTCTCGATCAGGGCTGGGGCGAGTTTCGCCGCCAACTGGAATACAGGACAGCATGGCGCGGCGGTATCTTCGTCGCGGGAGACCCAAAAAACACGAGCGGTACGTGCCCGTGTTGCGGCCATGTGTCGAAGGACAATCACAAGGCGCAGGCACGGTTCGCTTGCGTCTCGTGCGGCCACGAAGCTGATGCCGATCATGTCGGCACACTCAATGTTCTAGCGGCAGGACATGCCACGATTGCCTGTGGAGGGATGGCGCAGTCACGCCGCCCGGCGAAGCAGGAACCCGCCGAAGGTGCTTGCGCACCCCTTAGCAATCCCCGTCCGGCCTTTAGGGCCGGGAGGATGTCAAGTTCAAGACTTTCAATCATGAAAGAAGATTGTGGAGCTTCCGGACGAAGGTAAGCGCCGTGGGCAACGCTCAGCGTAGCTCGCCGGTGCGACGTAGGCGCATCGGGGGTACGCCAAAGCGATCCTGAACTGTATTGGCTTGGGTCGGACCTGACAGGGGGTCGGCACGGCAGAGCGGGCATAAAGACGTCTCCACGAGGGCTGAGTTTTTCACGTGCCGTGTTATGGCAAGACACCCATGCGCACCGTCCTCAATTCCCTCGCGCTAGCGCGCGGCCAGTACGCGCCCGAGGTGGCCTTTTGCAGCGCACGAGCCCAAGGCGACGCCGCCCGATGTGTCGTTCGGACCGGAAAGCATTGGAACTCACGGACCATCGAGCAAGGACGGGATTTTCAGCTTGACTCTGGGCAACGACGCGCGCGATGTAGCCGTTTGAAAAGCCGTTCTTTGCGAGCCTGTGTTGTAGGACGACAATACGCGCTGTCTAGCCACCAAAATAGACGTTGCAGTAGCTGACGGGGCCAACGCATTCTGGCGTGGGCACAGTCATCGGCCTAGCTGTATCATCGGTGCCGCGCTGGGATACCTCGCCGTTTGCGTTCGCTTTCCGAGTCGCTTCCTTCTGGGCGATCCTGGCCAAAGCTTGCTGAACATCGTCGGGATAGTTCACGTTCTCACCGCTCGCCTGATAACCCACATCGCGAAACTGCTTCAGTTCAGCGCGCACCTGCGCGCGCGTAAGCCCACTGCTAGCGCCTTGCGCAAAGCTCAGCCCCGGGGCCAACAATGCAACAGTGGCAGCAAGTATGGCGATCTTTTTCATGATTAAATCCTCTGTATTAAATGATTGGGGTATTTTCTGCAGCACGCGGCTCCGCGCGGCACAGATAGGTTGACTTAACTACCGATGTACGTATCGCAGAAGCCGCGCGGACCGGACGCACTCTTTTGCCAGGGCGAGCTTTCTCACACTTCTCCGGCTGGCTCGCGCGGAACGTACCATTGGTGATGTTCAGTTCCTGACAAACTTCGGCTCGGGTCATTCCGGCAGCGCAGCTGATGCTCTTGTTGCAATGCCAAGTGTTGCCGCGGCAATCAAGCGAAATCTAAATGACTAGCAATACTTTCATTTCGGGTTCCTATTCTATATAACTATCGAACTACCATGACTGAATACGTCGACTCAAGGTTTGAGTTGACACGTGAAAATCCACATTAGCGCCGGTGTCACGGTGAGTTGATTAACGACCACTCAACAACGCGCGTGCAAGATCTTCGCGCCTGCAATTCTCGTCAGATATCCATGCGAAGCCTGGATGGTGCCTACATGAGATGGTGCCTACATGAATTGACGCACCTACAAGTTCCGTCATGAAGGTGATCATAAAACAACTGAAACTGCATACTGTCAATATTTGTTAATTGACAGAGACTCGCATTCACTGCCCTGTATCGCAAAACCGCTTCCGGGAATGAGCCTGTCATAGCCACGCCCCCACCTGATAAAGATGCGCTCAGTTAATTAATATCTGTTAAGGCATAGTCTGATATGGACAAAAAGCAAAACTGCCGCCCCCAGTTCGCTCCACAAAGAACAATCTAAACTGGCGAATACACAGACCCGATTTCGGATACACGTTAAACCATAATCAAGAGTGGAGCGCAAGCATCGGCAGGGGAACCCGTCAAGGATGTCAGTTCGCCATCGATCGATGGAGCCCGAAACGGGACCATCACATATCGCCTGGCATGCATTTTTCTGATCAAATATGTTTCGGCATTACTACTTAAAAGTTGTTACCTGAAAATTAAAACATTCTATCGCCATTTCGTTATCCGAATAATCACGTCATACCGCAATCTTCTTCCGGAACCGGGCCATAAGCACTCTAACCGATTTGCGCATCTGGTCACTCTGAGCCGCGCACTTCTGATCGCGCCCTGTGGGCGCGCGCAACTTGAAGCCTGTACGGATAAGTCCACCGACTGCCCAAACAGGTGGCCATAGAAGTGATACAGCATAATCGACACGTGGCGTTCCGGTGCCGGAGTAAGTAACTGCGTGGCGCGTCAGTGGGACAGATCCGATTCGTCGACGTAGACGATCAGTCGCTGCCCGGCGAGGCTGCCGCGGCCCGGATTTTTCTGGACACAGATTTGCTGTAAAACAGCTGTCCAGAAAAGGAGCTTTTCATGCTGAAGAAGGTGCCCACACAGGCTGTTGCGCCGCAGGCGCT
>NZ_CADIKH010000071.1 GCF_902859855.1 Paraburkholderia humisilvae | reverse complement strand
CGCACTACGTGAGTATCAACGATGGCGGCACGCAACAGGGGAACTACAACAACAATGGCGCAACGGCCGCGAACTCGATTGCCATCGGACCGGGCGCGACAGCGACCGTGACAAATTCGGTGGCGCTGGGGGCGAACTCGCAGGCTATTACTCCCGCCACGCAGGTGACCAGTGCCACGATCGGGACGACCACGTATGGTGGCTTCGCAGGCAGCGCTACAGGCGTCGTGAGCGTCGGTGCGCCGGGTGCTGAGCGGCAGATCACGAACGTGGCGCCTGGACAGGTCACGTCCTCGAGTACGGATGCGATCAACGGCAGCGAGCTGTACTCGGTGGCCAGTGAGGTTGAGCGGTCGAAGACGCACTACGTGAGTATCAACGATGGCGGCACGCAACAGGGGAACTACAACAACAATGGCGCAACGGCCGCGAACTCGATTGCCATCGGACCGGGCGCGACAGCGACCGTGAACAATTCGGTGGCGCTTGGAGCGAACTCGCAGGCTACTACACAAGCCGTTCAGGTAACCAGTGCGACGATCGGTGGCACGACCTATAGCGGCTTCGCTGGCAGTGCCACGGGCGTGGTAAGTGTCGGTGCGCCGGGTGCTGAGCGTCAGATCATCAACGTGGCACCGGGCTCGATCACCTCGAGCAGCACGGATGCGATCAACGGCAGCCAGCTGTATGCGGTGGCCAACGAAGCGGCGGACTCGAAAACCCATTACGTGAGCATCACGGACGGCGGCTCGCAGGCGGGTAACTACAACAACAACGGCGCAACGGGCAAGTATGCGATCGCGATTGGCCCGGATACCGTGGCCAGCGCTGATACGGCGACTGCATTGGGGCACGGTGCGACCGCTTCGGGTATTGGAGCCACCGCCCTGGGCGATGCCGCCCAGGGCACTGGCGGTCTGGCTGCGGCCATGGGCAACAACGCAACGGCTAGCGGGGCGCTGTCACTGGCACTGGGTGCGGACGCAGTGGCTAGCGTCGACAACTCTGTGGCACTGGGCGCCGGTTCGGTCACGGCTCCACCGACGCAGGTGACGACTGCGACGGTCGGAACCATCACTTATGGCGGCTTCGCGGGAAGCGCGACAGGCGTAGTGAGTGTGGGTGCTCCGGGTGCTGAGCGGCAGATCACAAACGTGGCGCCGGGTGCGATCGACGTGACCAGCACGGATGCGATCAACGGCAGCCAACTGTACGCGGTGGCTAATGAAGTGGCGGAGTCGAAAACCCACTACGTGAGTATCAACGACGGTGGCAAGCAGCAGTCGAACTTTAACGACGACGGTGCGACCGGCATCAACTCGATCGCGGTTGGCCCTGGTGCCGTGTCGGGCGGAAATGGCTCGGTCGCGCTTGGCTCGCAGGCGCGAGCGACGCTCGATGGTGCAATCGCGATCGGCCAGAACGCGTTGACTAATGTGGCGAACTCAGTGGCGATTGGCCAGAACGCATTGGTCACTGTGGCGAACTCTGTGGCGGTTGGCGAGGGCTCGGTGGCGAACAATTTCACACAAGTCACCAGTGCCACGGTTGGCGTGAGTCCCAATACGATTACTTTCGGCAACTTTGCGGGCACCGCCACCGGCGCCGTGAGCGTAGGGACAATTGGGGCGGAGCGGCAGATCACCAACGTGGCGCCGGGCGCGATTACCTCGAGCAGCACGGACGCGATCAACGGCAGCCAGCTGTACTCAGCGGTCAATGCACTGGATCACGGTGGTGGTGGGACGACCGGCAATGTCCATTATCTGAGTATCAATGACGGTCAAAACCAGCAGGCAAACTATAACAACGACGGTGCCTCGGGCGTGAACGCGATTGCTATTGGTCCGGGCGCGGCAGCGCGTGCTAACGAAACGGTAGCGCTAGGCGCGAACACAGCCGCGATAGCGAATGACAGCACGGCGCTGGGAGCGTTCGCGGCGGTGACCGCGGACAGTTCTGTGGCGCTGGGCGCGCATGCGGCAGCCAACCTGGCGAACTCGGTAGCGCTAGGTGCAGGTTCGCAGGCCACGACACCGGCTACGCCGGTGGACAGTGCAACAGTCGGAGGCCTTACCTTTGGCCCGTTCGCGGGCAGCGCCCCGATCGGCGTCGTAAGCGTGGGCTATGGCAACGGTGGCGAGCGCCAGATCGTCAACGTGGCGGCGGGCCAGGTGACGGCAAACAGCACCGACGCGATCAACGGAAGCCAGCTCTATTGGGTGGCCAGCGAAGTGGCCTCGCTGTCAACGTCGATTGGCAGTAACGGTGGCAACGGAACCAACGGAAATGGAGGTAACGGGCACTACGTGAGCATCAATGACGGTGGCACGCACGCGGGCAACTACAACAATGAAGGCGCGACTGGCAATCAGTCGATCGCGATCGGCCCGAATGCGCGCTCTGCTGGCAACAACTCCGTGGCGCTCGGTGACGGCTCAACGTCTTCGGGCACTGGCAGCACCGCCGTTGGTTCCGGTTCGGTTGCCTCGGGCAACTTTAGCAAAGCCGACGGTTACCACGCGATGGCCACTGGCGATAACAGCTCGGCCTTGGGGGCGAACACGACGGCAAGTGGGTCGGGTGCCACGGCGATAGGCGCGAACGCGACAGCGGGCGGTAAGGGATCTGTCGCGCTGGGCATGAACTCGGTGGCGAACGAGGCCAACACGGTCTCTGTGGGCTCGCCGGGGAACGAGCGTCGCATCACGAACGTGGCACCAGGCCTGAGCGGCACCGATGCGGTCAACATGAGCCAGCTCATGAATGTGCAGTCGGGCATCAATGATCTTGCGCGCAAAGCCTACTCGGGTATCGCAGCGGCTACTGCTCTCACGATGATTCCGGAGGTTGACAAGGACAAGACCATCGCGGTGGGTATCGGTGGAGGCTCCTATGAGGGCTACAGCGCTGGGGCTATCGGTATCAACGTGCGTCTGACCGAGAACCTCAAGATGAAAGCCGGCGTGGGTGTCAGTGCCGCGAGTCGGACCTACGGTGGTGGCCTGTCGTACCAGTGGTAAAGCGGGGCCGCACCGAGTGCGGCCAAAAACAGGCCGGTCCCGCCACTGCGGGGCGGACCGGCGACTTGCTGGAGGAACCTTATATGTTTTTTACATCCATCCGTGCCTTGGGGCTTGCCGTCGCGGCAGTCTTGGTGCTAGGCGCGTGCACGGCAGGCTCGGGCCTGACGTACAACAGGTATGCGCTGCGTGCCTACGACGGCCAACAGGCGTTCCAGGTGACTTGCCATGGGGTGTTCGAAGGGCAGGCGGAGTGCATGAAGCGAGCGCAGGAAGTTTGCGGCCAGATGCCGGTTCGCCCCCTTGAGCGAATCTCTCCGCTAGAGAAATCGGCCAAAGGCCAAGGCGATTGGCGCGTCATGAACTTCCAGTGCGGCGTGCCGCCGGCCGCCAAACCGCCGGTACTGCCGCCGCCGCCGCCGGTGCAGCCGCCCCCGCCGCCGCCGCCGCCGGCGCTGGCGCCGAAAATCTCCGGTACCGTGCATTTCGACCTCGGAAAGGCCACGCTCACGCGCTATGCGCGTATCGAGCTGGATAACATCATCAGTAGAGCCATGAAAGCTCAGCCGAGCGGCACGATGAAACAGGCGACTGTGGACGGCTACACCGACTCGACAGGCACCGAAGCGATCAATGCCCCGCTGGCAGTCAACCGGGCGCGCGCAGTGTGGGACTACTTGCAGACGCACGGCGTGACAGCGCAGCAATTCGATATAAGGGGCCACGGTCCCGCCGACCCTGTCGAATCCAACTTAACAACCCACGGGCGTTTGGAAAACCGTCGTGTGGACATAGAACTGCAGCCTTAAGAATCGGCCGGTGCGGTGGCCGTCGTGGCCACCGTCTGCCATCTGCCCTTTGACAGCATACCGATACGACCATGAATGCACCGGACGAAGCCTGGCAGGGCGCCGCGCACAGCGCGCTTGCGCAGGGCGACCTCGTGAGCGCCTCTTGGCTGCTCGACGCACATGATGCCGTGCACTCGACGCAGCCCGAAGTAGTGGTTCTGTTTAGCAAAGTGATGCGTATGCGCGGACGTCATGCGGATGCGTCCGGCGCGCTTGGGCAGGCTCTCGAGCGCCATCCTGAAAACGTTGAGCTGCTCCTCGCGCGTGCTCGGCTGGCACGCGACTTCAAGGACGCGCAGCAGGCGCACGGATACTTTGCGCGGGCGTGGAAGCAGGTGAAGGGCGTTGCCACCTGGGTTCCGGAATGGATCGATGTGATGCTTGCAATCGGGCTGCGCGATGAAGCACTGCGCGTTGCCCGCGTACATGCGGCGCGCGACAGGCGCGATGCTGAAGCATGGTTCTGGCTGGGCTATGTACATCATCTTGGGCGAAACTTTGACGCGGCACGTAAAGCCTATCGCCGTTGCCAGAGGATCAATCCGCACAGGCGGCCGCTACGCAGCAACCTCGGTGCGATTTACCTGGAGCTGCATGACTACGCCGCAGCGCGAGTTGAGCTTGAGCAGGCGCTGATCGATGACCCGAGCAATGACCTTGCCTGGAGCAACCTGTCGTTGCTGTTGTTGAAGGAGGGGGACCCCACGGCTGCGCGTGTGGCCGCCGAGCGAGCAATAGTACTCGGTCCGCAGCTGGCCTGTGCGTGGCAAGGATACTCAAACGCGCTCAAGGAGCTGCAGGAATGGGACGCCGCGTGCCAGGCGGCCGCCCGGGCATACCAGCTTGCACCTTCCGAGCCCTTGTACCTTTGGGCGCTCGGCATGTTACAGCTCGTGCAAGGCAATTACCGCGAGGGCTGGATCAGCCATGAGGCTCGCTGGCAGGGTTCGAGAGAACTGCGGGACGTGTCCCTTCCTTGGCGTATGCCGCGATGGAATGGCCAGCCCGTTGGTGGGCGCAGGGTACTCGTCTGGAGCGAGCAGGGCTATGGCGATGTGCTGCAGTTTGTACGATTTTTGCCGGCTTTCGCGCAACGCATCCGTGACGCTGGTGGCGAGGTCGTGTACTGCGCGTTCCCACCACTCCTGTCGCTGGTTTCGAGAGATCTGGGCGACGAGGTAGGGACAATTGTTCCGTCCGTACTAAGTGCTATACCGGCGCATGATTTCCAGATTCCCCTTGGGAGTCTGCCGCTTATCCTCGGTGTGCTGCTCGAGGACCTGCCGCGTTACGCGCGACCATACCTGAGGCCGGATACGCAGCGCGTATCGCAGTGGCAGGGGCGTTGGGAGTCGCGCGACGCAAGCTCGCGAGGGAAAACGCTTAAGGTCGGACTTGTATGGAGTGGCAGCCGTACTCATCAGCGCAATCCCTACCGTTCCGTTGTTCCGCGCGCGCTCGCGCAGGTGCTTGCGGGCATCGAGGGGGTGACCTTCTGTAGCCTGCAGATGCAGGCACCGGCCGAGGAGCTTGAGGTTTTCAGGCAGGCTGGGTTGGACATGCTGGACGACACGCACGAGCTGCAGTCGTTCGATGAAACAGCCGCATATGTGAGTAGCCTTGACCTGGTGATCACGGTGTGCACGTCGGTGGCGCATCTGACTGGCGGGCTTGGGGTGCCCGGCTGGCTGTTGCTTGATGTCAATCCACATTGGGTGTGGATGACCGAACGCCAAGATAGTCCATGGTATCCGTCGCTGCAGCTGTACCGCCAGTCGGAGTTCGGGCAATGGGCTCCCGTGCTCGCGCGAGTTGCCCGCGATCTGCGCGCGCATGTCGTGCAGGTCCAGCGCGGCCGGGACCTACGAGTGACGGCAACAGGATAAAACGTGACCTTGGAAAGTACGAAAAGGCTGGACGAGAAAATACGTGAGGAATCCTTTACGTATTCATAAACCGTGTAAACACACCCTGACGAGGTGCCGAAGTGAACTCCCTTAATGGTCTGGCATGGACGAAGCTGGCGCTCTGGTGGCTCAGAAATGACTACCCTGCCGCAGCGCGAGCGGCGGCCGAGAGTGCACTTTCGCACATGCCGAACTCCGCTGTCGCGTGGCAGAACTATTCGAACGTCCTCAGGGAGCTTCGGGAGTGGGACGCCGCACTGTCCGCTATCCGGCGCGCCTGCGAACTCGATGTGCATGATGATTCGATGCGTTGGTCGCTGGGCACGCTGCAACTGATGCTGGGTGACTATGAGCGCGGCTGGCCTGGTCACGAAGCGCGCTGGCAGGGTGAGCCCGAGTTGCGTGCGGCGCCCTTGAACCGGAAGACGCCGCGCTGGAACGGCCAGCCGCTGTCGGGAAAAACGCTGTTGGTGTGGAGCGATCAGGGCTACGGCGACGTGTTGCGGTTTATACGTTTTTTGCCGGCCTTTGCCCGTTGGGTACGTCAGCAGGGGGGCGATATCGTGTTCTCGACTCCGGAGCCGCTGCTCGCGCTGCTGGAACGCCGCGTTGCCTCCCGGGTGAAGCAGGTCGTGCCCATGCATGCTCAGGAAACGCTGGCGTATGACTACCAGTTGCCGCTGGGTAGCCTGCCGCTCACGCTGGGCGTGACAGTCAAAGATCTTCCTAACTATGGTGCGCCTTACCTGATACCCGATGCGGCGCAGGTCAGGGCCTGGCGTGAGCGCTGCGCGGGCGCGGGCCTGAAGGTGGGCCTGGTCTGGAGTGGCTCGCGTTTTCACCATCGCAATCCGTACCGCTCGGTGCCGCCCTATGCGCTCGCCCGGGCGCTTGGCATCGTGCCTGGCGTGCATTTTTTCAATCTGCAGGTCGACGCCCGGGACGACGAGCTCGCGGTATTGCGCGAGGGTGGTCTGCGGCTAAGCGATCACAAAGCCCGCCTTGTGACATTTGACGACACAGCCGCGTGCGTACAGCAGCTGGACCTGGTGATCACAGTTTGCACGTCGGTGGCGCACGTGGCGGGGGCGCTCGGAGTGCCGGCGTGGCTGCTGCTCGACGTCAACCCGCATTGGATGTGGATGGATGGTCGCCGGGATAGCCCGTGGTATCACTCGGCGCGGCTATATCGGCAGACATCGTTCAGGCAGTGGGATCCCGTGCTTGGACAGATCGCGGGCGATCTCATCGCACTGATGCGCCCGATGCGTGCACGCGGGAAAGCGAGCCAGGAGGTCTCAGGATGAAAGATGATCGATCCCCCCGGGCCGGTCTGCCCGACGTGAAACATGTAAGGAGCGCTCGGTACGACGGTGGTGCAGGCTTGGTATCCATCGTCGTACCGCTCCTTGTCGCGACGCTGATTGGTGTTGTCGTCTACATCGCATTCGCGTGGCGGTCATGATTCAGGAGATTTCAATCACACAGGGCCGATCGGCCCATGCGGGCAAAACACAGCATCATCAGGAGGAGCCGTGCACTGTGCCCGCGTCAAGCCGGATGTTGAGCCGATGAGACGAGCTCACCTGGCACGCACACACATTATTGGTTACGGGCGACGGGTGGCGATGTGCGCTGCGCTCGGCGCACTGCTTGCGCTTGCTGGCTGCAGCATTTTTGGATGTGGCGCGAGTGCCACCAACGGTGCGGCCGGCGGCAGTTGCACCGCAGGCATGCGCTTTTGATGGAAAACAGGATATACGCCCCTATTTGGGGAGGGAAGGTTCACATGGACCCCTACGAGGAGCTGCTCGCCAAACGCGAGCAACTGGATGCAGAGATTATGGCGATGCGTGCCGCAAAGCGCCCTGATGTGATCGCGCAGATAGGGCGATTAATGCAGGAATACGAAATAAATGTGAGTGAGATTGAGGAGTGGCATGGGCGACAGGAGGGCGACCGGCGTCGTGGTCGGGTCCCGCCGCGTTATCTGGATCCAAAGACGGGCGCAACGTGGTCAGGACGAGGAAAGCGCCCGCGCTGGATGGCAGGGCGAAACCCGGAGGAGTTCCGCATACGAACAGGCGAGTCGGAACCTGCGCCGCCGGCACCTCACGATGAACTTACCCGTGCCCTCTATGGATCGGGCATGAAGATTTCTCATGGATTCGGGGTTGGAACAATCCGGAGGACAAAATGATGATCCAGCACCGTGCTGAGACAAATTACAACCGGGGTTAGAGAGATGCGTATTGGTATTTCCGTGCTCACGCACGCTGGACAAAACATCTGGGAGAACGGCTTGGGCCAGAACGTGCTGTTCCTGGCTGACCTGCTGACGGATGTTGAGTTCGTGCAATCGGTGATCCTTATTAACTGCGGGGATCAGGAACAACTGCCGCCACAAGTGGATGCGCGTGCTCGAGCGCTACCGCTCGTGAAACCGTGTGAGGCCGGCGATCTTGTGGACGTCATTATCGAGATGTCGGGAGGTCTTGACGTGGCGTGGCTCGACCTCATGCGAGCGCGGGGCAAGAGGGTGATTTTCAACTGCTGCGGGCAGCCGTATGTGAATCTGATCGAGCCGATCATATTCAATCGCGCACCCTATGCGGCGCGCTATGAGCGATGTGACGAGGTATGGTATCTGTCCAAGGACACCCAGCATGCGCCTTTGCTCAGGATGCTGTTTCGCTGCGACGCTTTCGAGGTCCCGTTTCTGTGGGATGCCCGATTTGTGACTACTCGTGCGCAGGAGATTGCCCCGCTTGGTTTCAAATTCGGCTTTCAGGCACCGCATGGAGCTGGCCTGCGTGTGGCGATATTTGAGCCCAACGTGTCTGTGGTAAAGGCATCGAGTATTCCCATGCTCATCTGCGAGGAGGCCTATCGCACAGACTCACGCACCGTGCCGGCTATGCATGTGCTGAACACGCTGCATATGACCGAGCACCAAACGCTGCTGCATCTGGCCAATTCGCTGGACATTGTGAGGCAACAACGCGCGACGTTTCACGGTCGCCACGATGTCGTAGGCTTCATGGCACAGCATGGCGATGCGGTCGTATCGCACCAGTGGGCGAATGAACAGAACTATAACCACCTTGACGTGCTGCACGGAGACTATCCCCTCATACATAACGCGCGATGGTTGCGCGATGCGGGTTACTACTATCCGGATTTCGATATTGCAGCGGGCGGGCAGGCCCTTGTTCGGGCGGTAGGCGAGCACCACAAGGGGCTTGAGAGCTACCGCGGCCGTACAAGGGATGTGTACGCGAAAGTTTCGCCCGCGGCGCGTGTAAACCGCGAAGCTTATGCCCGCCGTCTTTGGCGGCTGGTGCGGGGGCGTGTGAGTGGGGGCGTGGGGGTATGACATACACGCAGCTAGCTCGCGGCCCTCGGCGTGTAGGCATTTCGATATACGTGCGCAAGGGACCACAGTCGTTGTGGGAAAACGGCATCTTCCAGAACTGCCTGTTTCTCGCAATGCTCTTTGAGCGCATGCCAGGCGTCGAGCTTGTTTTCTTGGTAGCCGGCGGCGGTGACGGCAATCTCGACGACGCACGACGCTTTCTCGTCGACTCGCCAGTGCCGGTGATCGACATGGCGAGCGCCGCGCAGCAACTGGACCTGATGGTCGAGATGAGCGCGCAACTGGATCGCGAATGGATCGTGAGATTTCGCGAAAAGGGTGGTCGGGTCGTGTCGATGCGTGTGGGCAATGATTACGTCATAGACATCGAGCGCATGATGTTCAATCTCGATCCAGGTTTGCTCATCACGGGATCGCCCTATGACGCCGTGTGGACGCTGCCCGAGTATGCATACAACTGCGCACAGTACTTCAGAAGCACCTTCCGGGCGCCAGTGACGATCGTGCCGCACCTCTGGAGCCCAATCTTGCTTGATCGTGCCGCCGTAACCCTCGCCGGCCCGGGCTTTGGCTACCGGTGCGGCCGCCGGCGGTGGCGTGTCGGAATCTTCGAGCCGAACATGTGCATGGTCAAGACCAGCTTTGTGCCGATGATGTGCTGCGAAACGGCGCACCGCATGCACCGCGACCGCCTCGAGGCGGTGCGCGTGTTTAACACGGCCCATCTCACGACGCGTGTGGGGTGGCCGGAGTTCACGCGGGCATTGGACATCGTGCGACACGGGCTCGCCTCGTTTGAGGGACGCTATCCGTTCTATCAGGTAGCGGCAGCTCATGTTGATGCGATCGTTTGTCATCAATGGGAAAACGCCCAGAACTATCTGTACTACGAGGCGTTGTACGGTGGGTACCCCCTTATTCACAACTCTGCCATGGTCGGTGCGTGCGGGTACCGCTATCACGACTTCGATATGACAGAAGGCGGGCAAATGTTGTTGCAAGCGTTCGACATTCACGATCAGCAGCTCGACGCCTACCGGCAACGGGCGCGCGACTTCCTGCGCACCCTGGATCCCGAACGGGAGGCGAATATCCGTGCGTATAACGATGCCGTCGCGGCGTTGTACTCATAGAGGGACACAAGGAGATTCCGGATGAGCCCAGGACGGGGAAGGACTGAACTGCCAGCAGGGTCGAAGCCCTATGTGGAGAGTGAAGGTTACGCCTTCGAATTAAAGAGCGGCAACGTCGCAGGTACTTCGATGCGCCCCCGGAGGGGGCGCGCCCGATACCGCCGATGGCGCTATGGCGTAGCAAAGCATAGGCGAATGCACATGACGCTGGCCGGCGCGCAGGTCGATGGCGAGCGCGTCGGACTTGCGCGTCCGATGTCGCATTGCGGGGCCCGCCGCAATCAGGCCTTCGCTGAGCTTGGGAAGATGGGTCAGCCCCAATGCGTCCGGGTTGCTCATGTTGCTCGGGCCGCTATGCACCGTACTGGCGTACCCACTGGAATCCTGCCCGCTCGAGGGTGGCATCGGCGCGCGCCACGCCGTGCTCGGGCGCGGTTACATGCTCGGACACTGCGAGCGCAGCGTCCTTGATTTTTTGATGTGGTTGGGCGAGAAGTCCGCCAAAGTGGACCATTGGTAATCATTTTTACTGGGAGGCTCCTTGAAGCAAAAATTCGCAGCATGGACGATGGCCTGTTTACTGGCCACGAACGCGAGTGTGGCGCTCGCACAAAAGGTGCAGCAGCCAGGTACCTCGGCGGAGGAACTTATTAGTGACGCTGATACGGTCATTAAGGAGATCGATGCTGGCAACTACGCCGAAGTGTGGAAAGGGATGGCGCCATTCGTGCGTGCGCAGGAGACACAGTCAGACTTCGTCAGCAGAGTTCGGCAGGCGCGGCAGACGATGGGGCCGGTGGCACAGCGGGGCTGGACCGGCGTGAATCGTGTGGTGATCCGCAATACACAAGGCGTACCGGATGGTCTCTACGCGAACGTGGATTACGTGACGAGTCTGGCTAGCGGGCGCGTTGTCCCCGAGCATCTGTCTTTCCATCTCGAGAACGGCCGATGGTATCTGACGGGGTATGTACCGCAGTTGGCGCCGCGCGGCCCTGCGGCGAATGGCGCGCCGCCCGCCGGTGCAAACGGGGCATACCCTTCGTTCGGAAACACGCCGGCAGAATGAATCCGTACCGCCAGTGCAAGGTGGGAGTGATGATTCCCACCTACAATCGCCCAGACATGCTTCGCCATTGCGTCTTGCAGATGCTTGCGCAGACGCGTCGGCCCGATGTCATCTGCGTGTACGAGAACGGCCTGCCGGGAAACTATCGCTGGTGCGTGGAGGATATCGAGTTCCCGATTATCTGGCTGCATACGCCGCACCGGGAGCCGAACTATGAGTTTTATCTCAGGCCCTTACTGTTCCTTATCGGCGAGGGTTGCACGCATTTCTTTCGCGTCGACCATGACGACCTGTACCTGCGCAATCACATCGAAGTGTCGCTCGGCGAATTGCTTGCCGGGCGAGACTTCAGGATATCAAATCACTGCGGAGTCCTTATCGTACCGAGCGACTCTGGGCGGCGTTCGTATGAGTATTACGACGGAGTGCGATTCGAGTTCCACGCTCCGAAAGGAATGAGTTCGTCTATCGCTTTTAACCGATCATTCGCCGTGATGCTGGCCGAACAACTGCCACTGCATTCGGAGTATGTCGATTTCGATGAGATCGTGGCTAGGGTGGTAGCGCCATTTTTTAGTTGTCACTGGTCAAGCATCAAGACCACTGTGTACGTCTCCCACGTTGGTGCCGCCACTTCGGGACATTGGGTGGGGCTTGCAGGAAAATTGCCACCGTTCGCGCAGGGTTGACAACATTGGAACCAGAGACCGCCATGAGACGATTGGATTTTGAAGCCCGCCCGCATGCGACCGACCCGGACGTATCAGAGTACGCGTCATGGCCCGTGCATGACGAGGTCGTGCTGCTATGTCCACAGTTGGTGACAGGGGGCGCTGAAGCCCTGCATCAGTTGGCCTACGCGATCAACGCATTGGGTGGTCGGGCAAAACTGGCCTACTACGGGCGCTCGCGACTGGAGTTCCGCGGGCGGTCCCTGACTTGTCATCATGTGCCAGAGGTGCCGGTCTGGCAAGCGTACGCCGGTTATGCACCTGTGGTGCTAGATGAGATCGTGCTCGGCACGCGCACGTTTATCTTGGTTCCGGAAACCGATACGGCTTTGGCGCTCAAACTCACATCGCTGCCGCGTGGCATCTGGTGGCTGTCGCTGGATAGCGCAATACGTGCCAATCCGCAACTTATGGAGCGTCGTTACATGGTGCAGCTCATGGGCGATCCGACGCTTACGCACTTCTACCAATCCGAACATGTCCGGCGCTTTCTTGTAGAGCAGGGTGCGCGGCAGATGCTTCCCTTGTTCAGCTATATCAACGCGCAAGCCTCGTATGAGCAAGAACACGCCCACGGTGCGAGAAAGACCGCGTCACGCGCGCACGTCGCCATGTTCCCGCGCAAGGGCGCGGTATTGGCACGCAGGTTTCTCGGTGCCGCTCGCGGCCTTCGGTTCGCGCTTCTTGACGAGCTCACGCGTACGCAAGCTGTGAGCGTGTTGCGTCAATGCGCGGTGTATGTCGATTTCGAGCAAACGCTAGGCAAGGATCGACTGGCGCGCCTTGCGGCCGCCTGCGGCGCGATCGTGTTCCTTCATGAGCATGGGCCAGCAGTGAACTTCGCCGATCATCCGCTGGATCCATATTTTCTCTTCAGTCATGCCGATATCGATAACGGTGTGCTGCTCTCCAGGATCAAGGCGGTCTTGGCTCAGCATGAATCGTACTGGTCCAGACAGCGCTTCTATCGGCAGCGCATTCGGATGGGCAAGGAGGAATTCTACTTGCAGGTCAGGACGTTTTTCATGTCGAACGAACGGTTGCCGGGCGCCGGCGTCGCCTGAGGGGGCAATGAATACCACCGCTGTCACGGTGAACAGCACGGCTTCGCGTTCACATTGATAGTTTGTTTCAGAGTACGAGGACGACCACACGCGTCAGGTCATCGGTGCAAAGTTCACGTTACCGTGGGCTGTACGGCTGACGCAGTTAGCAAAGGAGATAAGAAAATGAAAACACAAAAGCTAGCCTGGATGTTTCTGGGAGTCACGCATGCGTCGGTTGCCTGCGGGCTGCTCGGCGTCGTTGATCAGGTCAGCAGCGACGGACAGTATATTACGTCGCGCAAACTGGTCGCGCTCGTGGAAGAGGCGCGCCGGCAAGGTGGGTTTGAGCAGGCGGCGCGCGACATGGCGCAAATGCATCGTGATTTCATGAACAGCGACAGGCTCTCCAGCAGAGTCCGGCGTCGAGTGGACATTGATTACTCGAAGAATGTGGGCCTTCTGAATTGTTGGGTGGCCATGTGCACGGATCGGCCGGGCGACCCGGACTGCCAGTTCTAGTGCCCATATGCGCGACCCTACTTTCCACAATCCCGTGGGTCGGGTGCGTCACCCGGCACAGCCTCCATTACGCGTTTCAGGGCGGGAAACGGTCATGTCGAGGCTCAAGCGCTCGCCAGGCAAGCTGCTGGACTGGCTATCGCGCAAGCCCGCGCGGCTGTTCTTCGTCACTTCCGTGGCTATACCTAACATGGTGACAGTCCCCTACTATGGTTTCGTTGCCGCCGGCAAGTATATTTCAGAGAGTCATTTCGTCGTGCGCAGCCAGCGACAGGTAGCGGCGCCGGTGACCGACCCAATGCCTGGTTTGAGTGCTCGGCAAGAACAAGACGATGCTTCAATTGTCTGCGACTACATGCGCTCCATGGACGCTCTCACGGGACTCGAGGCAAGCCTTCATTTGCGCAAGCAGTTTGGTGCTCCCTATGGGGATACTGTGAGCCGCTTTCCTGCATGGGGGGGCACCGATTCGAGCGACGGGCATCTGCTGCGCTACTACCGCGACCATGTGGTTGATGTGACGCGGGACAGTACAACGGGCATTACAACGCTGCGGACTTCGGCGTTTAATGCACGCATGGCCCAGCAGATTAATGAAAGGCTTCTCGCCATGAGCGAAGTACTGCTCAACAGGCTTAATCAGCAAGCCAGACAGGATGAAATCCGTTACGCGAGCGCCTTGGTACAACGGGCGCGGCATCGGCTTGAGGCCTCGACACGCGCCCTAAGTGAATATCGGATGAACCATGGTGTATTCGACCCGCAGCGCCAGTCGCTGCTCCTGATGCACCAGATTGGCCGGTTGCAGGAGGCTTGGCTCGGCACACAGGGTAGGCTTGCGGAGGTGCAGTCCGAGTCGCCGCATAGCGCACAGGTCGAGAGACTCAACACGCGCATGGACGTGTTGGGTGCGCAAATTGAGGGAATCTCCCGGCGCATGACCGGAAAGGACGGTGCAAGCCTGGCTGAGCAAGGCCGGGAGTTCGAAGAGCTTGAGATCGACAGGGCGTTTGCCGAACGGCAACTGGGCAGCGCTCTTGCCCTCCAGGCGCAGGCCGAGACACGAGCCGCCATCGAGCGGCTTTACTTGGTTCGTATCGTACAGCCGGGATTACCGGACGCACCGCAAAAGCCTAGGCGTTTCTGCTCGATTTTCGCGATCTTCGGGATATCAATGGCTATCTGGGGGCTGCTCTCGCTGCTTGCGTTCCGCAAACGGCCGCGTATATCGCACTGAACTCATGACAATGCATACCTTCTCTTACCCGCGTGGCCCGGTCGAAGAGCCTGGGACGCGCCGCCCTTTCGATCTGCGCACTATCAGGCGTGGCGCACGGCTGCTCAGATGGCTCACTGGTCGCTCGCGTTTGTTGTGGATTGATTCTGGCATAGGACGGTTTGTCATGCGCGTTGTACTCTTTCTGGGGTTTCGTCCGGTCATAGCATGGCCAGGCCCTCTGCTGTATGCCGATGCGCACCCGCGAACGCCCGCGCTTTCATGGTTTGAAGTCCGCGGGGCGGCGACTGTGCGCGATGCGTTTATGGCGGCCTTGAGTGACGCGCTCAATGAGACCCCACGTCCTGACAGCAAGAGGGTCGCGACACTTATTCACCGTGTGCTGAAAGTCTGTGCCGGAAATGATGCGCGTGCGGTCCCAGAGACCGGCGCGGGAACGCCCCGGTATACGGATGCACACGTGGTGATCATCGACGAGCGTCTGTCTGCCGCGCATCCCTTTGGTCATTCCGCTCGTACCAGAAGAGTGCGTTTCACGCGCATGCTCACGGCCGTACTTACACAGCATCCTCGGGGCGAAGTGTGGCTCGTTCGCTCAAGCGACCCTGGGCGCGGGGAGTGGCTCTCGGAAGCCGTCGGCGTTGCCTCGAGCCGGATACGCCTGATCGAGGCGCATGTTGCCTTCGCCTCGGTTCTCAAGACTGTTGACCACGTCTATACACTAACCGCCTCGGAAGGATTCTTCGCGGTGCTGGCTAACATTACGGTGCACATCTTTGGGTCGCCTTACTATGCAGGATGGGGGCTTACCGACGATTACTTCCCCTTGGGCGGACGCCACGCACGTCCCACACGGGAGGCTCTGTTTCACGCCCTGTTCGTGGGCTTGCCGCGCTACCTAGACCCTTTCACCCACGAACTGGGGGACCTGGAGGCGGTGCTGGCGAGTCTGGAACTGCAGCGCGATGTCGCAAGCCGCTTTTCAGGTTTACATGCAGTGGCGGCTGTCGGTTTTCCCAAGGACAAGCGACGTACGACTGAGCCGTTCCTGAACGCCGGTGGCGGCCCTGTACGCTGGGTTACCGATCCGTGGAATGCCAGGATGGGTGAATGCGCCGCGCTATGGAGTGCGCGCAGCGGCGCCGGCCTGCCGCCTTACCTTCCCCATGTGCGGCTCGAAGAGGGCTTTCTGAGTTCATGCGCGCGCAGTCCGGAGTTATGTGCGCCATGCAGCGAGGTGATCGATTACAGCGGTATCTACTTTGATGCGAGACGGCCATCCGACTTGAGCTCAATGCTCAACTACGGTTTCTATACGCAGGCTGAACTCTCAAGGTCCAAAGCACTGCGTGAACAGATCGTCGCTGCCGGCCTGACGAAGGACAACTTCGGACGTCGCGTGCCACGATGGCGCGCGCCGCGTGACGCGAAGGTCGTGCTTGTGCCGGGCCAGCCCAGCGACGACCCATCGCTGCACTTTGGCAGTGTTGGAATCTTTACCATGCAGGCGTTACTTGCCCAGGTGCGCAAAGCTCGCCCCGATGCATGGCTCGTCTACCGTCCTCACCAGGAAATGCCTCGCATGAGGCGCGCCGCCCTGCGTGAGGCACTGTATTTCGCGGACGTCGTGGACACGCACGCGGACATTGTCTCACTCATCGAGGCGGCTGATGAGATTCACACGATCTCTTCCTTGGCGGGCTTCGATGCACTGCTTCGCGACAAGACGGTGTTTACCTATGGCGTGCCGTTCTATGCCGGATGGGGTCTCACGCACGACTATGTCAGCCCGATCTCGTGGCGCAACCGAAGATTGTCAATCGATATGTTGGTGGCTGGGGCGCTGCTACGCTATCCGCTCTACTGGGACCGGCAGATTCGCTGTTTCACGACACCCGAAGCCATCGTGCAGCGCATGGCCAATTGCGCGAGCCGCCCCTTCAAACCGGCTCGCTCAAGGGGTCGGCGCGTCAGATTCATGCCTTGGCAGGGCAACGGTGCTCGCCTGGCCTGGTACTTTGTGAGCGGCTGCTTCGCTTTGGTCCTGATCTACCTGTGGAGTCTTCATGAACAACGACTCGGTTAATACCCGTGTAAGTTTGTGGTCAACGTCGTACACAGGAGTGCAATTCTCATGAGCGCGAATCAATTACCGCTGGACCTTCCACCCGAAGAGGATGAGGCAGCATATCTCCTGCCCCGAGTCGCCGATGTGCGCAGCTCAATGCCTCCCATGCCAGAGATCGCGGATGGCGGCTTCCCCGGGATGATGCCCTTCGGCGTAAAGGGGCTACGCGGCTGGAAGGTCGGGGGGCCCGAGCGTGAGATAGCGCTGCCCATGAGTGTGGCCCAGATCCGACTGTATGCGATGCTACGAGCACTCGAGGCTAGAGCAGACAGTAGTCCGGCACGCATCACCGGCGTTCGGGGTGTACGCATCATGCGCGTCGTGGCGCTGTTGTCGACGGCGCCGGAGGCAGCCTACGCCGTAGTGCTGCCCTTCGGCGTGAGGCGCCTTGGGGACTGGTACCTCCCGAGTGCCGGGTACCAATGGGTAGTTCCCCCAACCCCCGCGCAGCTGCGTCTGTATGTGTTGCTGAGGGGCCTCGAGGCGAGGACTGGAGGGCGCCCGGCGCGCATTACAGGCGTGCAGGGCGTGCGCATCATGCGACTTATCTCGATGATGTCGGATTTCCCGGGGGCGATCCAGACTGTTGCGCTGCCGTTCGGGGTGAGGGGCTTGCATGACTGGCGGCTCCGGATGAATGGTCGGGATTTTCCGAACCTGCAGCGCACGTTTGAAGACACACGTGCACCGCTGTTCGCGCCGGCCTCGATCGCTCCCGCACGGACGGGTATGCGGCGGGTGGGACTGGGAATGGCGGCCTGCACATTGGGGGCGTTGGGGTGCCTGGCATGGGTCATGTCGCATGACGGGGATCTACCCGACAAGGCCGTTGTGCCGATGCGCGCCGTGGCGCTGGTGCGAGTCCCGGCGCCGCAACGTCCGGTGAGCGCGCCTACGTCCGTATCAAGTGAAATGGACAGGCTACTGGACGTGCACACCACGATCAAGCCGGTTACGCGCGCCGCCGCGCAACTCGCAGCGACTCCTTCCGGGCGCGCGACGGCTCATTCGCATGCGCGTGTGCACACGCGCATGCCGACGCACACGGCGCAACAGGCAAGGCACAGCCCGGTGCGCATGGCTACGGCGGACATGCCCGGTCGGCCCGCTCACGCGACAGCGGATATGCCGCAGCATGACCAGGCCCTGCCGGGCTGGCTGTCGGATGGTCCTTCTGCGCTTGAGGACTATCGAACGCTCACGGGAGCGACGTCTGACGAGCATAGTCCTGGCGTGCGGCACGCGTCCGCACCGCCCGTGGACCCAACGGAATGGGCCCGCCACGTGACCCAACGTCGTATTACCGAAACGCCCGATGCTTTCGTTCACTAAAAGCAGAATCGATACAGCGCGGATGCGAACCGACTATGGAACATCTGGTGCGGGTTTTGAATGATCGGGACCGACAGACGTTAGTGTGGCTGCGCAAGCAGCTCGGCGACGCGGCGGTGGAGGCCGCTTTGAACCGAATAGGAGGTCCGACTGGCAAACCTTATCTCTCGGCGCTTTGCAAGGAGCTAGGAGTCAGGATTCCAAGAGTATTATTGCCAGAGCCGCTCACGCCAACGCCAACACCAACACCGGTTGCAGAGCAATCACTGGCGGCAATCAGGACTTTGCTCGCGTCGAAGCCAGCAAAATTTCCGCATGGTGTCGGGTGATGACCCGATATGTGAGGGGGCGGCAGCGACATTTCGCGAAAGCGAACAGAATGCGCGGCATGGAGCCAGTTCGCGACTTGGGCAGGATTTTCAAGAAATACATGTCCGTTTGCACTTTACAAAATTCCCTTGCGCTACTGAAAATCAGCCGGTTCTCGAAAAAATACGCTCTCAAACGCCGGGTCACCATTCAGCCACGTCAATGTCCCTACCTTCGATTCACCTCTGCATTGTCCAGCCAACCGGCTATGTTCCCTCCCTAGGCTTCATTGATCAGGCACGCTACTTCCGGTACCAGTTTCGCAGACTGGGCGCCCAGGTCAGTATGGGCAAGAACCGTTTGCGTCATGGCGCCATCAACTTCGTCTTTGGTGCTCATTTGCAGTTCGAACCGGAGCTGGCCAGGCGTTTCAATTGTGTGTTCGTCAATCTCGAGCAATTGGGCGAGGCGGGCGCCAAGGTGGCCCCGGCCTATCTGCAACTGCTATCGACATCGTTAGTGGTCGACTACGACAAATCAAACGTCGAGGTGTATCGCAAGGACGGGGAGGTGCCAATCGTCACGTTTGGCTACGCGCCGTATCTCGGGGGCGGCCGGGATATTTCCTTCGACGACAGGTCGATCGATGTGCTCTTCTTTGGAAGCGTTAATGAACGCCGACAGAGTATTTTGCAGGAAATTCAGGCGGCGAATTGTAACGTCGGCATATTGCAGTTTGGGATTTATGGGCCAGAGCGCGATCAGGAAATCCGCCGGGCGAAGGCGGTTTTCAACTGCCATTTCTATGATACTGCCCGTTTCGAACAAGCGCGCGCATTCCAGTGCCTGTCGCTTGGTGTCCCTCTTATCAGTGAGCGGACAGCTACAACGTCGTCGCCGCCTCAATTCGAAGACAGCGTCTTCTGGGTGCCGTCCAGTGGAGTCAGAGCGTTTTTCGAGAACGAATTCCGCGCGTCAACGTTCGGCGAGATGGCGCGCAGGAAGCTGATCAATTTTGCGGCATACGATGTACTGGATCAGTACGCGGCTGCATTGAAGCATGCGAGACAGTATTTCATGGCCCGGACGGGCGAAGCTACAACGGTATGGCGACCCGAGCGTTTGCATATCGGATCTGGCAAAGACTATATGCCCGGGTGGTTCAATGTGGACATTGCCGAATCAGCCGAGCCGGATGCCTTGCTCGACCTGTCCGGGCCACTCGAATTGCCTGTGCGCATAAGTTGCATGACAGTCGGTCCCGTTGAGCTTTTACCCGAATCGGTTCAGTTTATTTACGCAAACAACGTTCTTGAGCACGTTCGTGACCTACCACGGCTAATGACAAACTGCCTGCGATTGCTCAAGCAGGGAGGACAGATGTTGATCGATGTACCCTATGAGCACGCTAGTAGCGCTTGGCAGGACCCCACGCATGTTCGAGCGTTCAATGAGAACTCCTGGAGTTACTATTCTGACTGGTTCTGGTACTTCGGCTGGTTCGATTCACGCTTTACTATGCATACCCTCGAATACCTGGACGGGAAGCTCGGCAAGTCTACACAGAAACAGGCGTATTTCATGCGTGTGCGTCTGGAAAAGGTCCTGACGAGCGCCGCTGAACGATCGATAGCACGTACGATGCGTGCAGATTTTGGTGGTCTGCCTAACGACGACATGGCCATGTGAAGCAGCGATGACCAAACGCTACATGTGAGTGTCGCCAAATCGCGCGCCCGATGAAAAGGAAAAGAACACGAGCTCGCACTAACAACATGTGCAGACGCACTCGATGCGCCGGGCAAGGCGGGGACGATCTGAGCGACGGAACTGGAACCGCAACAGGGTTGAGCTACGAAAACTGGTATGGCCCCGTTGACGTCAAGCACGAGATTGTCCATTGGATATCTTAACGATTCACTAAAGTCGGGCACAGCGTGGTTCTTGCAATCGCCCACCTCTTTGCTGCGAAGCCTGGCATACGGTAAAGCTGCGGGACGGCACGGTCAGACGACTCCGTTCGTGTATCAGACTGGGCTTCGACCAGGGGCTGTATACCGGGTCCAGTCGAACGACCAAGTCAGCGAACACAATACCCCGAGCGGCTATTTCCGGGCGAGCGTTGAACGTGCGAAGGCCACCGACGGGCAGGTGCTCATTCTGCAGGAAACGACCACATTCTCGTACAAGCAAGGCCCGTGCCGAACTCATCGGCTACGCCGGCAAGACTACCCCGCGAAACGGAAAAGAATGGAGTGGTCCGCGAAAGTACCGCGAAGGCCGCT
This sequence comes from Paraburkholderia humisilvae, assembly GCF_902859855.1. Lineage (GTDB taxonomy): Bacteria > Pseudomonadota > Gammaproteobacteria > Burkholderiales > Burkholderiaceae > Paraburkholderia > Paraburkholderia humisilvae. The sequence goes on along the minus strand of NZ_CADIKH010000071.1, from coordinate 1,722 downwards.
TAGGCAACGTGGCATCCTGATGTATTCAAGTCTCGTTGCCACTGCCGATGGACTGCCGCCGACCAACGGCGGTCCATAAAAGGGCACTTTCGAACTCAGTGCCATATCAATCCCACGCGCGTACCGATCGAGGAGAAGGAAGCTGGTTGGCAAATATGGGGGGCAGTCAATTAAATTATTCGACGATCCTGTGCGTTGCGGTCACATCCGCGATCGGGAAAGCGAACATACGAGGGGCTTCGCATCACAAACGATCCTACCCATTCCCCTTGCTTACCTGCGTCGACCGGCTTGCGGAGATGGTTAGCGCACGATCTATAAAGCCATCCAGCTGGGTTCAGGTCGACGGACCCGATCGTGTCGAGTTTCGAGACGCGACGGGCCGTCCGATGACCGCGACACTCGAACTTCGCTATCAGCGAATGACCGTTCCGCGTCTATCGGACAGCAGAGTCGCCATTCTGGAGCTCTGCTATGACGTTGCGCTAAAGAAAGTGGCAATTGCGAGGTCACCAACTTGCTTACGAATCTGCACTACCGTCACACCGTTCAATCTATTCCAGTTGGCTATTTGGGTGATCGTCAAGGGTCGGCTCACCTTCGGACCGTGGGGGAAATATGTCGGAAGCGTAAATATGGCATAGCGGATGATTCCGGGTGCTACGAAATTCACCTTTGATCGCTATTTTGCATTTTCGTAATTCGGAAAATTGGTAGCTGACTTCTCGTGATCGGTGGCATTCTCGCGACTTGAGTGAGATCATTTTGTAGGTGCGAGGCTTGCATCCGCAACCATTTAACTTGCAGGCGCAATATAACCTAATTTAATCAGAGTTAACATCCCTAACATTTGGCGCGCGCCGATAGGGCGGCGGATGTGTCGCTAAGAACCCAAAGGTAAACGCCAACTGTTTGAAGCCTGCCAGAAGTAGGAGCCGACCGTGGTCCGAGCTGGTGGTGCCCAAGACGACGAGCGTAAAAATCAACTAGCTTCTCAAGTGATTTTTAGGGGCGCAATAGAAGATGTGCTAAAGCGGTCATTCGATAAAATTGACTGTTTTAATTTGAAAAACATAACTCGTTTTAAGCGATAAAAAATATTTTAATTAATTTGTAAAAATATATAATTGTATGACCTGCTTCGATACGATTAAGATGATTGAACAGGAATGGCTGTTGTGTCCGATGCGGGTGCTGGTTCTTTAATATTGCTGGTGCTTAGATTGAATTTGAGGGTGCGGAGGTGGCTCAATGGTTCACGGTCTCAGGCGATGCGAATAAACAGGGATGCAAACGGTGGGCATGCGAGATCTGGTATACGGATCAGCAAATCCGCGAGAGCAGTAGCCGTTTTGTGGAGCGAAGCTCATTGCCGATCCTGGTGTGCGGACGCAGATATTTCGCGTGTTCACTGTGTCAGCGAGGTCCGGAAGAAATTATTGCCGAGCAGGGCGTCGAAGACGCCCATTCGACGGTGCGCCCATTGGTGATATTGCGAAATGCCGACTCTAACGATGGCGCAAGAAGCGGCATGAATCGACTACCCGTGCGATCTATCAACGCCATGCATACGATGTCAATCGCGATCAGGCGGGGTGCGTATCGGAACAACTTATTGACCTTTCCATAAATCATGACGTCACCACAAGGTTGCCTGAATCCAGCACGCGGCGATGATCGAAGGTCGGTGCTGAGCGCTTTTGAGCTTGTTGCGAGCGACGG
>NZ_CADIKH010000070.1 GCF_902859855.1 Paraburkholderia humisilvae | reverse complement strand
GAAGTGCTGCAAAGACGCTTTGCGTATCCGAGCCTCGCGCTGGCCGGCTTGCTGTTCAACCTCGGGGTGTGGCTCGACAAGTTCATGTTCTGGTATGCGCCGGGTACCGGGTCGAAGGTGATCGGACCGTTGCATGCGTCGGTGATCTACGACATTCCGGTGTTTATTGCTTACCTGTGCGTGATGCCGGGTATGGCCACCTTTCTCGTGCGTATCGAAGCAGACTTCGTCGAATACTACGACGCTTTCTACAACGCGGTGCGCACCGGCGCGACGCTGCGTCATATCAACGACATGCGCGACATGATGGTCATCAGCATCCGCGCTGGCCTCTATGAGATCGTGAAGATCCAGGCCGTGGTGTTGTTGCTGATCCTCGCGTTCGGCAGGTGGGTGCTCGATGCGCTGCATATTTCAACGCTGTATATGCCGCTGCTGATCGTCGACGTGATCGCGGCAAGTTTGCAGGTGTTGCTGCTTGGGCTGATGAACGTGTTCTTTTATCTCGACGCGCGGCGAACGGTGCTGAAACTGTGTGTCGCGTTTGTCGTGCTGAACGGGGTGCTCACCGGGATGACGTTGAGGCTTTCGCCCGATACGTACGGCTACGGTTTCGCGTTGACGCTGCTTATTCTGGTGGTCGCGGCGGTGCGGATGCTCGATCGCAAGCTCGGCAAACTCGAATACGAAACCTACATGCTGCGCAATTAACGATGACCACGCTCGCCAATCTGTTTGCACGGCTCGGAGCATACGTGTCGTTGCGGGCCAGCGATGGATACCTCAAGTCACTAGGTGAGGCTTTGTGGCGTCTGACGTGTGATCGCGTGCGACGTGCAGACAGCGGCGCAGCCACGCGGGACGCACGAAGTTCTGATCACAAGTGTTAAGCGACTCGCTTCCCGCGGTGGCGTCGTCAAATTCATTTTGTAACCGAGGGAAGCGGACCTAACAGGGCATGTATCAAAGCGATGGCCTATCGAGTGATTCAGTGATTCTGCGACGCCTCGAGTATATGATTTTGCGTTGCCGGGGTTTCGGGTCCTTGAGTGATACAGTTGATCCCCAACCAGCCTCTGTCAACTTATAGGTCAGCCAATTGATTAGGAAAACGATATATACAGTTAAACGAAAATGCAAACGATTATCATATCATCGGGTCATCGAAGTTATGATGCGTGGGAATTTTAAGCCTACCGGGCACGAAGGCGAGAAGATCCGCCGCCGCGTACACCTTGTGGCGCCGAATGCCGTGTACCCATTGCTCACCTCGATGCGCATGTTGTGAGTAGTCTGAATGGCTCGACTCGATTGCATAAAAATCCACGCGAAATGCGAAATGAACGTGGGGCCAAGCGAAACTTGGATCTCATTTGGTGTCGTGGATTGACCATCCGTGCCCGAAGATTGCGAGAATACGCGGCGTAGGCGATTTGATGCGCGTGACGGGGCATATCGGGGCGTCGGAGTCATCGATCACGGGAAAGTCTGATATGGGTCGGACCGGCACCTCATTCATGCGGTCGGAAGTCCCGGGACCTTCTTCGTTCGAGAGCTCCGTTTGACGCGTGGAGACTGCATATGCGTGGATTGCTTATTACTGTGAGCGCCTCGCCACGGTGACTTTCGATCAGCCAGCCCCAACGATTTGAGTATCGGCAGCGATCTGTTATGCCGTCTGGTGGTGGTTACTTGGATTCCAGTTGAAGTTTCGCAGCGCGGAGATCCTGTACCGGATGCGCCGGCAGTGTACGGTTCTGCCTTATGTACGTCGTGCAGGCTACTGCTACGTCTTTTGGGCGGCGGGCAAAGAAATTTGCCTTGTCGATTTAACGTTGCGCGAAAAAGGGAGATTCGGTGGCAACTGTATTGCTGGCGGAGGATGATACGGGATTGCTTGACGCCATGGAGGCGTTGGTGAGTTCAGAAGGTTACCTTGTCATACGGGCGGTTAATGGTGTCGAGGCGCTGCGCTATGCGCGCGCTGAGCGCCCGGACCTTGTCATAACCGACTGGATGATGCCTGTTATGGATGGCGTAGGGCTCGTTCGTGCTCTCGCGAGTGACGCCCGGTTGTCGGGCGTTCCAGTAATTTTCTGTTCCGCTCTCGCGATGCCTCCACTTGGATTGCGATACGCCGAGTTTCTTCGCAAGCCTTTCGCTGCTTCTCGGCTGATTCAATTGATACGGACATTTGTGCCCTAGCTAGGGCCTGGCGCCAGCGAGATGACAAGCTGTGCGACAGCCTTTCAGAAACGGAGGTGGGTGCGGAGCTACTTGCTGGATGCTATGTGGGAGGGCAGTGACATAAGCCCGACTGGGAGTAAAGCAGAGTTCCACACTCGTGTTCTCCGAAGGGGCACACCCTAGCATGTTCGATGTCGGAATGCGGCTCGGCGGCGGCAACTCAACGACGTCGGTAGCGCAACGGTCTAGCGTTGCGGCATCACGCGGCCAGGTTTCGGATTGGGTTGTTCCCGTGGCGTGTATTTCGAATAAATTGAAATCCTCGAAACCTTTGATGGAAAAAAATGATGAATTTAGGATTGCTGAGGCAAACGAATGTGGACGATTCGCAACGCGCGAGTAACGGTGATTCGCTTTCTAGTGGTCTGGAACGAACGCTTGGGAAGCTGGCGGATAGTCTTGGCGCGCCGGCCGGTGGGCTAGTAGGTGCGGCCGTTGGTGGGCCGCTGGGTGGATTGCTGGGTACCGCGGTCGGCGGCCTGACTGGCGGCTTGGTCAACGAGATGGTGGGCGGCGGGGCTGGCTGATTTCCGGTTGCCTCAACCTCTTCAAACTCTTTCTATGCGGGCGTGTCCGGCTCTCACCTCGTGGGGTGGGACGGACGGCGCCCGCGAACGGCGTACGTGTGCGCACGATGCGGCGAGGTGGGACGCGCTTTGAGGTAACGTGCCCCTATGTGATTCGTCAAGCGGTAGGGGCGGATTTTGGTTGGTAGAGGGTGCCGTCGCGCAGCATGGCGAACAGTACGTCGCAGCGTCGTCGGGCGAGAGCGATGAGCGCCTGATTGTGACGCTTGCCCTGCTGGACCTTGCGCGCGTAATAGTGCCTCGAGATCGGGTCTCGCAGGGCAGCGAAAGCCGAGAGGAAGAGTGCTCTCCCGAGTACCTTGTTGCCCCGTCTGGACGGGTGTTCGCCACGGATGGACGAGCCCGGGCGTCGGGTCACCGGGGCGAGGCCGGCGTAGGCGGCTAGATGCGCAGCCGATGCGAAGGCTTTGTGAGCGACTTCAGTGAGGAGTCTGGCGGCGGTCCTGAAGCCGACTCCGGGCATGCCAGTCAGGACCGGCCAAAGAGGGGGGGCGTGCACCAGGCGTTCAACTTCGCTGGCAACTTCCTCGCGTTGCTTGCGCAAGGACGCGAGCTGCTGGGCAAGACGCCCCTCCGGACGCCCACGTCATCCACGCCATCCATCCGCGCCCCGAAGGAAGAGGTTTGCCACGCACCGGATCAAGTACAGGTTGTCCTGCGTCGCATCAGAATCATACTTTTTCCAATACAGGCGATGCCTTATAGCATAGGGCTAGAGTCGCCTGCCGCCAAAACATGGGTCTACATTGCCTCGTTGCACGAGCGTTGGCCTAGCTCGAAAAACGGACTAGCATACTCAGAGCTATTGCTTGCTATCGAAGGAAGCCCAGTGCGCTGTCATTGACGAGCCGACTCGCTTAAGGAAGTGTTGATTTAGGCAGCTGGGAATTGGGGCAATCGAAATGGTGATTGCGCATGTAATACCTATGCGGCGGCCTGTGACCACGGCAACGCTCAGCTTACGATTCGCGATGTTGCGACTGTGGTGTGCGTGTACCCCATTATCAGTCTGTGACCGACGAAGTTCCCGATAAGTCGCTCTTGCGTCCGGCAAGAGCTACTGGTTTTCTATCGAGCTGGATCGGTAAATAATTTGGTGCCAAATTGGCAAACGATTGGGAATTCCAGAACATCCAACCATGTGGTTGCGGCGTCCGCATTCCTCCGGCTGTCCCAGAAGCTTCTGGTCGGATGGGCGGGACTGCTCTGAGTGCAGGCGTGCAAGCAGGCAGCGTCGTCTGTGCCTAAAGGCCTGATCTCGGGAAGAGTGCATCGTTGGGTTTGCTCGCGAATTGCGGTGTTGTCGCACAAACCCCTTTGCGCCCATGATCCTTTGAAGATGGCGGCTCGGTGGTTGCACATACCGTAAGTGGTCGAATGGAGCTTGGCTCAGTGTTTGGGCGCGATATTACGCAACGGTACTAAGCCGCGCGGCGGTAAGGCACAGTGGGGAGTCGATATTGGAAATGCAGAGCAATCAGCAGGGCACCCCGCGAGTCGCTTCGGAGAGTACTCTCGTCGCGTCGCGAATGGTCGTTGGTCTATGCCAGGGATTGGCGCTCTATGTGCTGGTCAGTGCTATGCACGACCGCAGCGGGATCGCCAAGATTCCGGTTCTTTTCTTTCCGTTGATTCTTGTCGCTCTGTTTGTTCCGCCGACGATTGTTGTCGGCCTAAGCCAAATGAGGGCTGCCCGTTTACTGATGTGGGCCACTGTGCTTGCAGTAGGCGTGGCGGTCCTTGGTTACCACGTCGCATGGCGATTAGCGGGCACCGGAAGTGCCGACATGTCGCCGGTCCGTAACGATGCGGCTTTTCCGTCCGTGGCGGCGGTCTTCCACACGGGCCTGATCGTATTTATAGCGTTTTGCCTTGTTCTCGCTGGCGAAGCCGAAAGGTCCTGGTTTGCGCGCTATGAGTCGTACTTCGAAGTCAGCTGGAAACTGGGGCTTCAGGTATGCCTCTCCGCGATGTTTGTATGTGCGGTTTTTCTGGTCCTGTGGCTTGGTGCCGAGCTCTTCCTGCTGGTGAAGCTGCATTTTCTCGAGCAGCTTTTGCGTCGATCATGGTTCAACCTTCCTATCGGCGCGGTATCGTTCGCTTGGGCGCTGCAGATAACCGATGTGAGACCCGACATCAGCCAAGGCGCAAGGACGCTTGTCCTGTCGCTAATGTCGTGGCTCCTTCCGGTTCTCGTTGTCATTGCCGGCGGGTTTCTCGCATCCCTGCCATTCACTGGGCTTGGATTGCTATGGAGCACGCGGATTGCCACGTGGATTATGCTGAGTTTTGCGGCACTAAAAATACTCTTTGTGAACGCCGTGTTCAAAGGCGGAGCTCGATCTGACCAGATGTCCGGAATACTGCGTGTGTGCACGAGAGTTTTGTGCTTATTGCTTCCGGTGCTGGTGATTCTTGGGACTTATGCACTTGCGCTTCGCATCGGACAGTATGGGCTCACGCCGCGCCGAGTGCTGGCTTGTGCCGCAACGTCGGTCATTTGCGTCTACGCTATTGGCTACGCGTGGGCCGCGCTCGCCTGCACGGATATGTTTGCGAGAATCGCGCCAGTGAACGTGGTGACGGCGTGGATCGCACTTGCCGTTCTCGTTGCCTTGCTTACGCCACTGGCCGACCCCGCGCGTCTGTCAGTCACCAGCCAGGTGGCCCGTCTCCTTGCCGGGTCAGTCTCGCCCGGGAGGTTCGACTACAACTTCCTGCGGTACGGCTCCGCGAGATATGGGTTACAGGCGCTCGCGCGCCTGCAGGGCGAGATAGAGGGACCAAACGCAGCGGCCATCCGCGAGCTAAGCATCCAGGCTGCGCATCGGGCCGGCCCTGGCCTTTCGAGCGCCGCTCGCCCGAACGTTGCGACGCTAGCGAGTAACATCGTGTCGCGTAGTCCTGGACGGCCGGTTCCCGCATCGTTTCTTTCAGAGGACTGGAAGCAAGTCACGCAAAGGTGGGACCTGCCAGGTTGCCTGACCGGCGCCTCTGTGCAGTGCGAGGCATATCTTGTGGACCTGACCGGTAATCACAAAGCCAATGTCGTTCTCTTCCCAAACGGCGAAGGTGCTGGGTTCATTTTTGATGAGGTCCGCGATGGCGACTGGCAATTGGTGGGTAGGTTTTCTGTCGCACCGAACTGCGCCGCGGTTCGTGATGCCTTGGCGAAGGGGAATTTTCAGCTCGTTGAGCCGCGGCTACACGACATACGGGTTAATGGTGAGCGCATCGAAGTTCAGGCGATGCCAGCGCAAGACGCTCCATGCGTGAGATAAGTGTTCATAGTAAAAATGTTTGATTTTGGCTAACTTGGCATTGTAGCTGATGCCGGGTCGTGGATGAAGTGTGTCGTTACGCTGATGTCGATCAATTACCCTCTTCGGGATGCGCCAGCGTTGCCTTTCCCATAGAACTGGTTGAAAAGTTTGGCTTGCTCTTCCGCGTTTCCCTCCATACCGCGCGATCCGAATTCCTTCACGACGAATCGCTCGCCGTCAGGATCTTGACGCACCTCTCCATCGACACCTCCACCAACGCATCTCCCGTCGGCAAATTTTCGCCGTGTCAGGGGCACGGAGCCTGTAGCGCTGGTCCAGCGGCTCAAGCATAGACAAGGATATGGGGCATCGTACAAGCCGTCCGTTCTGGCCAATGAAAACCGGATCGTCACGGCGCTTGCACTGGACGCGTGAAGCGAAACGTGCGTCATCGCATCGATGCCCGATCAAAGTGCACGGATCACGGGCGCACAGGCTGAGGGAGTGCTGCCCGATGCAGGATATTTCGACGACGAGGTGATCGAAGCGACACCTGCCCAGCGATGTAGGGCTGCTGTGCCCTGACGGCCAATGGCCTGCCGGGTCCAGGGACGCACAAGCGCGCGTTTAACTACGATGAGCAAACCGACTCGTATCGTTGCCCTGCCGGGCAGATTCTTCTGCCAGAGGCGAAGACCAGAAAGACCCTGAATACGCGGGAGCATCGGGTGTACGGAACCAGCACCTGTGGCGATTACGATCTGCGCGCGAAATGCACAAAGGCCGGGCAGGGGCGGCGCATCAAGCGCTATCCGGGGGATGGACAACGCGAGGCGCTTCGCCAGGTGATGCAGCATCCGCAGGCCGGACGCATCTTCAGCCAGCGCAAGGCAATCGTTGCGCCGGTATTCAGTAGCCTGCGCGGTCAACAGGGATTGAACCGGTTTCGGCGCCGCGGGCTTGCAGCCGTCAGACGCGAATTTACGCTGCATGTCATGGCGTACAACCTGTCGCGAGCGGTGGCCCTGCAAAGGGCTCTATTTTCGTTTCTATGGGCGACTTATTCGCCCCGTGCAAGTCGGGGTCAACTTTACGCGCTCGATTTCTCGCCCGGCTTTAGAGCTTCAACCGCTGTCACTCGGGCTGCCTGATGATGCGTTTTGCGACAGCCTCTGGAAGCAAAGATTTCCCGTGCAAATCCGATAAACTCGGCCAGAGATGTGCGTCCGCAAAAGCGTCCCACAGTCACCTCACCGAAATCGTGATCGATTCGGCTCTGTGCCGTTTGCGTTTTCTTCGGGGATGTTCTGGGGCCGTTACCTTCGATCAGTGACCTTTATCTCTAATGTCAAAATCGATCTGGTTTTGACGCAGATTTATTCGTTAGAGTGTTCGCTATTCGTCGACTCGCGAGAAAAATAAGGGATGCGTAGGTTCTACGAACTTTAATTAACGTCCGCGAGATGCGCGTGGTTCATCAAATGAGGTGCTCGTGACGCAAGAGGCGTCGATGATGGCGTGCCCGTCGCTCCCATGTCTCTTCACGGTAAGGGTGCCTTAGTAAAGGAAAGAGAAGCTGGGTCATCTCGATAATCGGATGAGGGCGACGAAGAGGCGGTGTTCGTCGCGACGCGAGCTCAACCGTGCAGGGAATCTGAACTTGTTGTGGGAGGCAGGCAGGCTCACGATCTTTTGTGCATGCCAATACTAACGCGGTGTGGACTTTCGTGGATAAGGGGCGGCGGTCGGGCGGCGCTAGGTCAGTTAGATGTGCAGCCACCTACCCGCGTTGCCAATGCAAAGATGCGATCGCCAATTCATTGGGTTAATTGACCCACGTCTGCAAAAAATAGTCAACGAAACGTTCAAGAACACGAGCGCCTTACTCGGGCGCTAATTCCGTGGAAAAGGCGGATAGGACGAAACAGATAACTCTTCGGGTGGGTATCCAGTGCGGCCTCATGGGCGTGCTTGGTCCCCGCGGTGCCGATCGTTGTCGTCCGATGCGGTGTATTCCGGGTGCGGGAGACCAACCGAATTGACCAACCCTTGTTTCTGAGAGTGGTCACGATGCGGCATTTTACTGCGTCATTTTATTAATGAAAACGGATATCAGATTCGCCTTGCGTGGGTGCGCAATTGATAAATGGGTTTTGCATGGTGGTTGTTGGAAATTATACAAATGCGTCGGATAAATATTGAAGGAGACGAGAGTCATGAGTAGTTTGCCGAAGTCGTCGACATTGGGAGCTGTATTGGTGGCGCTGGCGTTGCTGCTGCCATTTGGGCGGGCTTATGCGGATAACTACTCTTCTGGCGGTAGCAATGGCACGAATGTGGATTCACCGGGAGAAGCCAACACGGGCGGTGCCTACCCCGCCGTTGCTGGCTCGGACGGTACTGCATTCAACGAGGCGTTCGGCCTGAATTCGACAGCCAACGGTGGCGAGGCAACATCGATGGGCGACGGTGCGAATGCGAACGGGGCAGGTGCGACAGCCATTGGTCGCGTAGCGAATGCCACCGGCGATGGATCAGCAGCCTTCGGCGCACGGTCAGTTGCGAACGGACTCAATACGACAGCATTGGGGGATGGCGCGCAAGCGCAGGCGTCAAACGCGACAGCGGTCGGTCGCAGTAGCATTGCGACGGCTTCTGACGCGACTGCTTTCGGCGTGGGTGCCACGGCCAACATCGCTAATTCCGTCGCGCTGGGCACTAGCTCAGTGACGACTGCCGCAACTGCTGTGTCCAGTATCAGAATCGGAAGTAACACGTTTAACTTCGCGGCACAAGTGCCCGTCGGGGTTGTGAGCGTCGGCTCGGTGGGCAAAGAACGACAGGTCCAGAATGTGGCGGCCGGGCGTATCACCGCGGATAGCACGGACGCGATTAATGGCTCGCAGCTATTTGCGACGACCCAGGCAGTCGACAACCTGTACATCGAGCTCAAGGCGATCTCCGGAAATCCTACTGGCAATGGGAGTGCGGCCGGCGGTGCAGATGCCACGGCGTCGGGCACGGACAGTTCAGCATTTGGCTCGAGCGCGCTTGCCTCGGGTAGCGATAGTTCCGCGATTGGATCGAATGCCGCTGCAACCGGCAACGAGAGCACAGCGATGGGCGCAAAGGCGATGGCATCGGGTAACGGTAGTACGGCAATAGGTGCGAATTCGATCGCATCCGGGACAAACAGCACGGCGCTTGGTGCGAATTCACGCGCGACCGGCAATAATTCCGTGGCCTTGGGTGCGGGGTCTGTGGCGAGCGAGGCGAATACCGTGTCGGTGGGCGCGGGCGGTAGTGAGCGACGTATTACCAACGTGGCGAATGGCATAAATCCGACCGACGCGGTGAACATGTCACAACTGCAAGGTGTTCAGCAAAGTATCAATTCGATTGCCCGCAGAGCCTATTCAGGCGTAGCTGGTGCCGTCGCGCTTTCGATGATTCCGGACGTCGATCCAGGCAGGACCGTCGCCGTTGGCATCGGGTCCGGTGATTTTCAGGGCTATGCCGCTGTTGCGCTTGGTGTCACTGCCCGTGTTGGCAATAACATTAAAGTTCGTGGCGGCGCAAGCACAAGCAGTGCGGGTACGGCTTGGGGTGGGGGTGTCAGTTACCAGTGGTAGCCCGCCTTTGACTGGATTCACGGCGGTAGGGGGCCGAGGCTGAACATCGCGGACGACTTTCTTCGCCGAGCGCGGATGTGGCTTGCGCTGTGCTCCGATGTAGTGCCTATGATTGGGAATGCCGTCGCCATACAGGGGGTTCTTTGTCTGATCCGATGTCCAGCATCCTGCTGGCTGCTCGAGATCCACGCAGCGATCATTGGAAAGACCGTGGTCGCAGCGACTGTCATTTTCCCTCGAAACGGATTTTTTTCAGCGGTACAGCGTGGGCGGAGGCAAGCGCGACCGCCGTACCTGTGGTGATCGGACATGCCCCGGTCATGGTTGCCAGTCTCGATGGAACATCGCGCGTAACCCGACTTGGCAATTACACGTTTCCCACAGCGAATGCGACACCGATCAGTGTGATGCCCTGATATAGGCTCTACGTGAAGCGGCGGAGCGAAGAATGGTTCCGGGCGCAATAGCCAGAAGAGCGCCGAGTGATTGGGACTATGCTCTGGGAAAGCCAGTTGCAAACGGTGAGATGATCCCGAATACGACCGTAGCGTTGTAAGAAACCCGGCTTGGATTGGAGAGCGCGCGAAGATCCACACGAGCGTTCCGGAACGAGAGCGATGTCCGTCATTGATGCGCCGCGAGCGTAAGCAGACCGGCGATCGAAAACGCTGGGCGTGCTGCGAGGACAGTCGCGTTGCGATAACTCATTCTTGAACAGCGCAAAATGTCAGAACGGCGACAAGCTTATTGCTTGGATTGAAACGGGAACTTGGCTAGACTGACTAGATAACTGAACCAGTCCTACCAGACCTCATGGCGTCACCACTTGAGTCTTCTCTGAGGAATTTCGACGAGAACAAAATCCGCAGTCCCGCAGTTGGCATGCGGGTGACCGTAGCGGACCATCGCAGCGAGGTTCCCTTCCATCAGCACCGCCAGGCCCAGTTGATTCTCACGCTCAAGGGCAGCGTCACGTGTGAGGCACCTCGCTCCATCTGGGTGGTTCCGCCGCGATGCGTTGTATGGATTCCTGGGCAGATGCTTCACAGCGTGAGGGCTACCGCAAACGCGCAGTTCTGTTACTTGTTCGTACAACCTGATACGGCACAATTGCCGAACGAGTGTTGCACACTTTCTATCTCACCCCTCGTTCGTGAGCTCGTTCTCCATATGACCAATGAGCCTGCGCAATACGATCCTGATAGCCCAGCTGGGCGCAAAGCTGCTGTACTACTCGAAGAGCTGGCAGACATGCCAATCGAGCGACTTTATTTGCCGACCTCCGGCGATCTCAGGATGCGCAAAATTGTCGCGATGTTGTCGGATCACCCGGCGGACCGGCGAACGTTGGCGCAATGGGGCGAACTGGTAGCGATGAGCGAACGTTCGCTTGCACGGCTTTTCCAGCAGGAGACCGGTCTGACGTTCGGGCGTTGGCGACAGCAACTGCACCTGATCGTTGCGATGCGAGAACTCGCGGCGGGCCGATCGGTGCAACGCGTAGCGGATCATCTCGGCTACGAGTCGGTGAGTGCTTTCATTACAATGTTCAAGAAGGCATTCGGCAAACCCCCAGCGCGTTATTTCGCAGAGCTGGAATGAGCCACGGAATTTGCCACCACGGCCGCGCTGAAGTGCTCGATTGTTCCCCCCGCAAGTCGGGCGCTAAGCCCGGGCATTGGAGCGTTTCGGAGCCGTTGTGAAAGTGGCTGCGATTATATGCCATGGCAGATAGCTTCGTGACGCGAGCGTCTGTCCAATCCATCAGATCACATGGCGGCGATGGTGATGCAGGCCCGCGCGGTATTACGAAGGCAGGCGGCGGCTGACCCGCGCAGTCGGCGGGTTACTGGAGCCTGTGGCGTCGGCTTTCATCAGATTTGCTCAGAAAAACCCTGCCCTTCACAGGCAGGGGAGGACTTCAACACCGACCTCGCGAGAAGCCCGATCGCTTCGGTGGTGTACCGCCAAACTGAAAAACCGCGAGGGGCACAGTCACGGGCTAGTCACGGCGAGCGAGTGAATGTACGGGCTCGCGTAGCTGCCCGTTTGCGCAGCGGCGGCCTTGCATGTGCGGACGAGCGCTCGACTCGATAGAACCTCAAGTTCGATCTATCCGCCGCCCCTTCGGGATGCCGGATGATGCGGTGTACTAGGCGCACTAGTGAGTAACGCGGGTGATACCGTCTTCCGATAACAGACGGACCCTGTCGCCCGGATTGAACAAGTCACCCGTATCGGCTTGTGTGACTGCGCGTAACTCGCCATTATCGAGGCGCACAGTGATCTCTACGCCGTTTTTCTTGGCCGCCTCGTTCTCGAGAGCGTTTCCGACCGCCGCGCCTGCGAGACCACCAACGATACCGGTAATAATTGAGCCTGTGCCGCCGCCGATCCGGCTACCGGCCAACCCACCGATCACGCCACCGCCGACCAGGCCAAGGCCTGACGGGTCTCCGTTGTTTGAACTGATTATCACCTGACGTACGCTATCGACGGTGCCCATTTGCACGGTTTCCTCGCGTTGGGCTTGCGATGCTGTATAGACATCGGGCGAGCTACTGTTATAGGCACAGCCCGCCAGCGCGAGCGCACTGACCATCGCGGCGATCGCGATTGAAGAGAGCGCCCCGATCAACGGGCGGTGCGTTAAATGACTCATTGTTTTCATGGTTGGACACTCCAGGTGACGTTCGCTCAAAGGCCCAGGATCAGTACCCGGTTGGGGGGGGACACGAACAGTGGCAGTGTTAGCTTGCAGATACGTACATGCGCCGGGCGCCCGGAATTGCCGCTGCCTCTTGGCACCCGGTCTTTCATTGCACGAAGAACGACTCCCGTTCATGCCGATCCATCGTCGCGACGAATATCAAATGAGCAAAGGGACCATTGGCAACATCGTGAGCGGCACGTTCAAATCATACACATTGCGGTCGTGAGTTGAATAATTCCATGCTAAAAGCCATTAAATTGTTTATGTGCGTATTTTTGATATGCTTGGTTTATCATTTTTTTAAGATTTTGATGGCATTACGATCGAGATCAAGAGTGGTTCGCTTAATCGGATGAAACCGGGCTGTGGTATGGGACACCGCAGTGATCCCGGTTAATGTAGAGCAATGGACGGTTTTGATTCGAGAAGTCGCGTTCGAACCTTAGAAGAGTGGTAACAACGTTTCAGACCCGTCGGTGAATCGAAGAACCGTTGTCGCCCCCCCCTCTCTTTGCGTCCACAAGAAGTCATAGACGGCAAGGGCTCGTCGGACTACGTCAGAAAGGCTGTCAGCATGAATACGGTCCTTAAGACCTTCGATCTGTTCCTTTGCCTCGGGAGAAATATCAAAATTGAGTCTGAACTTGACTTGCTTTGCTGAGGGGTTCATTGGATTTCCAATAATTACCGGTGCTGAGAGATCTGCGACGTTACCACGTTGCTCCATTGCCAATGTTCCGGAGCGCCAGCCCGCGGATGAGCCGAACGAAGCCGTTTGGCCGTTCGTTGGAGGAGGCATGGGCACTCGATGGCAGTTGAAAAATGTCTTCGTTATGCGACGCGCTTGATAGTGCGCTGTATTGCGATTACTCACAAATCACTAGGCGAAACGTAGCGCGGTCGCGCGAAAGGAATTTGCACGCGCAAGAAATCTGCGAAGCGTTCTTGATCTGTCCGTTTCAGGGGACGCTTTTTTTCCCTCAGGAAACCATTAGAATTACCAGATTCCGGGTCAATTAAGAGGCAATGCACGGAACGTCATGAAAGGAGTCGGTGCTCGCTTTCGTCGCTTCACTGGTGTCCGCGTGGCAAGCGAAGAAGAGGTAATTGCTTGCGAGCACGCTGTACGTCGGATGGGTTCTTTCACGCCACGTGCGTGAGAGCGCGCGAATCGTTAAACGAATTGACGCCAGATAGACGGTTCCGAATTCTATACGGATGTTGAAGAATATTTCTCACTGACATGCATGGTCGTCCATTCTTCAGCAATTGTCGGATGAAGAGCGACGGTGCGGTCAAAATCATGCTTCGTTACGCCGGCACTTAGCGCAACGGCGATCAGCTGGATCATCTCCGCAGCGCCCTCTCCGATGGCCTGAGCGCCGAGGACCCTATCATTGGTGCGGTCAACCAGAAGTTTGATATTCACACGCGGAGTGCCTGGATTCATCGCCGAAGTCAAGGATGTGAAACTGCTTCGGAATATTTCCAGCTCCGGACAAAGAAGGCGCGCCTCCGACTCGCTCATACCCACGACTGCAACTTCCGGTGTGGAAAAGATGGCTGTGGGAATGTTCCTGTAATTAAATCGGGAATGCTCTTTGCCGAAAACTCGATCGGCAAACGCCTGTCCCTCGCGGATTGCCACGGGAGTGAGATTGACTCGATTTGTAACGTCGCCGACGGCATAGAGCCAGGGGACAGACGATTGACCGGTGGCGTCGACAATAATTGCACCGGTGGAACCCAGCTTGACACCAATCGCCTCCAGGCCCAGGTCACGTGTGTTGGGGCGGCGGCCTGCCGCAAGTATTACGGCCTCAACGTCCACGCAGAGACCGGAAGACAGGGCTACCCGGAGCACATCGTCCGCGCGGTCAATGCGGCTAACTGTTTCCGCGAGCCGCAGGTCAATGCCGCGTCTACGATACGCACGCTCCAGTTCAATCTGAATATCGCTGTCAAAGCCGCGAAGGAGTTTCGCTCCTCTGTGAACCAGGCTCGTTTTCACGCCCAGTCCGTGCAAAAGCCCGGCGAATTCGATGGCAATATAACCACCTCCAATAATGAGCGCACGTGGTGGGAGATTCCCAAGTTCGAAGACGTCGTTCGAGTCGATGGCATACCCGATTCCGGGAATATCAAGGTCGCGGTTCGGGGAACCACCTGTCGCGACCAGTATGCGCTTTGCCCGGATGCGCTCCAGGGTGCCGCGAATTAGTATTGTGTTCGGGCCATCTATGGTAGCGTGCCCCTCAACGAGAGCTACGCCGGCTTGCGCGAGTCCTGATCGGTAGAGCCCTTCCAGTCTGGCGATCTCGACGTTCTTGTTTCCGAGCAAGGTCGGCCAGTCGAAGCGGGATTCACCCAATTGCCAGCCGAAGGCGGCCGCGTCGCTGAGTACCTGGTTGACGCGGCTCGCATAAACGAAGAGCTTTTTCGGAACACATCCGCGCACGACACAGGTCCCACCGACCCGGCTTCGTTCGGCTATCGCGACGCGCGCGCCGTGGCTGGCCGCAACCCGCGCGGCGCGCACGCCACCAGAGCCTGCACCGATGACAAACAGGTCGACATCAAATGTTTTCATGAAAGGGGTGACTCGATTCGTGAGCGGTCGTCTTGACGAGTAGGATCCGCCAATGAAAAGGCAGCTCGGGGGCGTCTTGGGCGCGCTCTATTTACAGTAAGTATTCCTGATGGACTCACATGAAAATGCTCAGACGACGGAAGGTTGCTGTAATAATTTCATCCCGGTTCCTTCACTGCCGCGTGAAAGTAGACGAGGCAGTCTTCGCAGGCGTATTACGCAATAAAAGATCGGTTCATCCATAATCCAGCGGGTCCTGTAGCGTCTTGTCGCGGCTCGAACGGTTGATAAATCGATCCCGACGCGAAGCATGAGCGGCATGTTGTTTCGCGTTTCTGCAGCGGCGACTGGGTCCCTACACAATCAATGTTAGGCGGGGCCGCTTGAGGTTGGTGGACGATCGCGTCGCATTGGCTGCAAGCTCCGCCACATGCCTCCGTATGGGGGGCGTTTGCGAGCGCGCGTGACGGGTGCATCAACCCCGTTGCGCGCGCGGTACGTGGATATCTCCGGATACCCAAATAGCCGCGCGCCGTGCTCGTCCGTTGAAGAGGTTCCATTGGAGTGGCTTCTGTGCTGTCGAAGTGGCGCGGGTAAAACGCAATCTAGCCTGGACCGATGATCGAATTGTTGTCGACCCTCACACGTTGGCCGACGGCGACGTTCGGTTGCTGTTTATACGTTATCACCCGGTTCGACCCGTCCGGCATGCGTACCCGAACCTGGTAGAGAGTTTCGCTTCGTAGATGCTGTTCGACCTGGTTGCCGACCAGCACGCCCCCTAATGCCCCCGCTATGGTCGCGGCGGTGCGGCCTCGGCCATTGCCGATCTGGTCGCCGAGCAGGCCTCCAGCGACAGCGCCACCTACGGCGCCCAACCCTGAGTCTCCGCCTTCCTTCTTGATCGGCGTAATGGATTCGACGACGCCCACATTGCGGTCAGTGACTTCCGGATAAGGTGGTTGCGGCGGAAGGTACTGCTGTGGTTGCTGGTTGTACTTCGGCTCGTACTGTTGTGGTTGCTGCGTGTACTTAGGCTCGGAGTTTTGTGGTCGGTGTGAGTACCTCGGCTCGGTCCGGGAATGCGCGGGTTCAGTGCGTGAGCGCTCTGCGGCAGGGGCGCTCTGTTGTGGGGCGGGCGCAACTGATTGCGGCGCTGACGCAATGGGGGCCGCGGACGCAGCTTGCGCCACCGCGGTTGCGCCATCCCCTTTGGATCTGGGAAAGACCCCCGTCATTACCGCAACAGCAACCACGCTGACCAGAATGACGGCGCAGGCGGCCGCAGCAATCAACGGATGGATACCCTTGGACTGCGGAACGTTACTGTTCATAGTGAATTCCTCATGATGTGCTTCTCTGCTTCGCTCGGTATGATGAAACGGTCCGAATTTCAACCACTCATCACCTTGATTTTCGGGTCATCAAACGAGGCCACAATGGGAAGTCTTTCACTCAAGCGCGATCAAACGGCAAAGGGCGAGGAGTAGGGGCGCCGTGCTCCTTCCACGCCGTCGATGCTATGGCGTGCGAATATCACGCGCAATAATCGAATATTCACGATTTGAGGCAGTGCAATTCCGATGCGGGAAGGAACGCGAGGCAAATTCGCACGCGCACTCCTGATGGCAGCACCGATACCCGGATTGGTCGGAAGCGGGCCCGATGGGCGGGCTCGGCGCAATCGTCATGAAGCTCCGTCTCACGCTATCGAACTCCGTTCTGGAATGACTGCCTGCGGGATTCACCAGGGGAACGCCCACACACCCACGCGCCGCCGTACTCATATTCGAGTTAAGGCAGACGCACCCCATCATCTATGTGGCGCGGGTTTAGCAGACTGTCATCACGCGAGCGGGGAGCGTACGTTGCTTTTCAATTCTAATTTTACAATTAAATCGGATTTACTCGTGATTTTAGTCGGGTCCTATATATATATTGGAGATCGTCGAGCGTGCGATATTCAGGCATTTTGTTCTCGATATTCTGTTTTTATTGATTGCGATTTCGGATTTGTGGCATCCTTAGTTCAAGGGTGCGATCTCGAATTGATTGGCTGCGCGTTGTCAGGGGCGCCGGTTATTTTGAAAAACAGGAGAGAGGTTGCGATTGGCGCGGTTTTGAGTTCTTTAAACGTAGCGTCAGATTCGAACCGGAATGGCGGATTGTGTGGCCCGCGGGGCCCCAAGGGCGGTTTCGGGTGTCCCCGCGAGGGATCATAAGAGCCGCGCGGGCGATGATGGGTCGCAGCGATGAAGCTCCGGTAGGACGAGCGATCCAGAGAGGCGCAAGGATAGTTCTGCTGCGTCAGTGCGACGCATGAACAGCGTTGCCCAGAGTGTTTCGTGTTCAAGCGTGACAAGCGCGTTCGTTTTGCGCGATACAGGCTCTCAGGTGTGCGAGTTCTCGGTGTGTGCAAATCAGCGAAACATGAGTCCCGTTCTGGCCGACACGCCGTATTGCGGCCCATGGGCTATACAACCATAGAACGACTGGTCCTCGAACATGAATTCAATAAAATTCTGGGTAAGCGTAATGGCAATCTCTACACTTGCCACCGCTGGCGTGGCTGGCGCTCAGGAAATGCCGGTACCGACGCAAGTGCACTCGGAATTTGCCGGGCCTTACGTTGGTATCAAGCTCGGCGAAAACTGGTCAAATGCGAAAGGTGTGGTGAACACCGCTACGCGCGCCAGGACATTTTTCGGCGCGATGGCCGGATATGGTTTCGATGTGGGACCTTTCGTGTTGGGTCCCGAAGTGTTCGCCGATCTTCATAACGGCTCTACCACTGGGCGCGACGCAGGCGTCGATGCCCGCATCGGACTGCCGATCAACCGGATTATGCCGTACGCGCGCATCGGATTCACAGGAATATCACCCGACACCCGGTTTCACGGCGGCCTCGGCGTTGAATATGCAGTTTCCGAGGACGTCCATGTCGGACTCGAATGGGCGGCTGATACGTCGCATACAAACGGTACGAAGAGAAACAACAATAGCTTAACCGTCGGGCTGCAGTACTATTTCCAATAATGCGCTATATCGTGTGCTGATTGTGGATTTTTGAGTCGGCGAGGTGGAAATGGCGGCCCGATGAATCATGGCGGCTTTTGCCGAGTGAAATGGGGTTGCTGATTTTCGCGAAAAAACAGAGTGTCTGATGCCAGTGGTTTGGGAATCCCTACAGGACGTTTGTTATGGTGCAATGGAATAAACAGGCGAGCGAGCGTCAGATCCGGTTGCAGGCAGCCTCCTCCTTTGCCAGGGGAAAGTACGTTGACGCTCGTGACGCGACAGCATTGCTGGAGGCGGTGCTTCGTCCCGGAGATCGACTGTGTCTGGAGGGCGACAATCAGAAGCAGGCCGATTTTCTCGCCCGAGCCCTAACGCAAGTCGATCCGACGCGTGTTCATGACCTCCATATCGTGCAATCGGGGGTCACGCTACCGGAACACCTCGACCTATTCGACAACGGGATTGCTCGCAAGCTAGATTTTTGTTACTCCGGTCCGCAGGGACGCCGGATCGCACGTGCGTTGGAGAAAGGCCGGATCGAGCTCGGGGCGATCCATACGTATCCTGAGCTCTTCGCACGATACTTCATGGATTTGACACCGAAAGTCGCATTAATTGTGGCGCGTCAGGCTGATCGCGACGGCAACCTGTATATGGGGCCCAATTCGGAGGACACTCCGACAATCGTCGAGGCGACCGCGTTCAAGGACGGGATCGTTATTGCGCAGGTGAATGAGATTGTCGACACCGTACCACGCGTCGATCTGGTATCCGATCAGGTGGATTTCATCATCAAATCCCCGAACCCTTTCTACATTGAACCGCTCTTTACGCGCGATCCGGCCAGTATCACTGAGACGCAGATTCTTATGGGCATGATGGCTATCAAGGGTATCTATGCCGAATATGGCGTCCAGAGTCTCAATCATGGTGTTGGCTTTCCTACGGCCGCTATTGAACTGCTCCTTCCTACTTATGCTGGGAGTCTGGGTCTAAAGGGCAGCATTGCGACACACTGGATGCTAAATCCACATCCGACGCTGATCCCCGCGATCGAAAGTGGCTGGGTCAGACAGGTGTATTCTCCTGGTGCTGAACTTGGGATGGATGCTTACGTTGCCGCTCGGCCGGATATCTATTTTGTTGGTCACGATGGTGAGTTGCGCACCAACCGGATGCTTGCCCATAACGCAGGGCACTATGCCTGTGACATGTTTATTGGCTCCACGCTGCAGATCGATCTGGAGGGAAATTCATCAACAGTGCGCGTTGATCGCATCGCAGGCTTTGGCGGTGCGCCAAATCTTGGGGCCGACGCGCGCGGCCGAAGACACACATCACCGGCCTGGCATAAGGCGGGTCAAGAAGAGGCGACTTCAAAGCCCAGGCGCTTGCCTCGGGGTCGCAAGCTGGTGGTCCAGATCGTTGAAACGTTCGGTGAGGGACTCGCGCCCACCTTCGTCGAAAGGCTGGACAGCATTACGCTAGCGGAGAAAACCGGACTTGCGTTGCCTCCAGTCATGATTTATGGAGAGGACGTTACGCATATCGTCACGGAGGACGGTATTGCGAATCTTCTGTTGTGTCGAGGCCCTGAAGAGCGTGAACAGGCCGTCCGGGGGGTTGCCGGGTACACGGAAGTGGGCAGGGCACGCGACAGGAAAATGGTTGAAGCGTTGCGCGAGCGCGGTGTGATCCGTCGAGCCCGGGACCTGGCCATTAATCCGCTGGATGCCAATCGTCGATTGTTGGCCGCGCGTTCGATCAAGGATCTCGTGAGATGGTCCGGAGGCCTTTACGAGCCAACGGGCAAGTTCCGGAATTGGTAAAGGATAGGCATATGGAATCGTTAAGGCGGGTTCACGCGACCCTGCACAGATTGCCCGGAGAAAAGGCAAGAGTGATTCTTGGGGTGGTCGCTTCGGGAAATCTCGAAGTACTGGCCGAACGCGTTTTGGAAGATGGCGTTTGCGAGGTTCATGTGTCAACGGCCGTGGCTGGGTATGGCGAAATCTGGACAGCAGTCGTGGCGGACTTTATCGAACAGTACTCTCCTGGCGGAGTACGTTTTTCGATCAACGATGCTGGCGCGCGTCCAGACGCCGTATTGTTGCGCCTTGCTCAGGTGTGCCATGCTTTGATGGAGTAACCATGAGTACTATATCCTCGTCGATGAGCGTAGGCGCAAGCTGGCTGGAATCAACCGCGAGAGAACGTTTGACAGGCTTGCTGGATCCAGACAGCTTCAATGAATTTGTGGGCCCGTGGGAGCGTGAGGCGAGCCCTCATCTTGCCCGGTTCAACCTGCCGGCGTCATTTGATGACGGCATCGTGGTTGGCAGTGCGTCGCTGAATGGACAGCCGATCTGGATTGCCGCGCAGGAGGGGCGGTTCATGGGAGGGACTTTTTCCGAAGTCGCTGGGGCAAAGCTGGTAGGTTTGCTGCGGGTGGCTCGTGCGTTTGCGCAACAGGGCAAGCCACGTGCGGTGTTGTTGCTTCTTGACAGCGGTGGAGTTCGTTTGCAGGAAGCGAATGCCGGAGAGCTGGCCGTCTCGGAGGTAATAAGGGCGTTGCTTCAGGCGCGCAGCACGGGACTTCGCGTGATCGCGTTGATCGGCGGTACGGCTGGAGCGTTTGGCGGGGGCGGTATTGTGACCGCGTGCTGTTCAGATATCGTCGTGTCGGAACATGCGCGCATAGGGGTCACCGGGCCCGAAGTGATTGAAATTAACAAGGGCGTCGAGGAGTTCGACTCAAAGGATCGTGCGCTGGTTTGGCGTATCACGGGCGCTCGAACGCGCGTATTGACGGGTGGAGCGGATCGATATGTTAAAGACGACATGGAAGCCTTTCGTCGTGTTGCCATCGAACTCTTGACGCATCCGGCGTCGTTGGATCTTGAGCTGTTAAAGGGGGAACAACGGCGCCTGAAAAACAGACTGGACGACTTCCGGGATTGTGAGGACGCTCTGGACATCTTGCGCAAGCGGGGTTGGAACCACCCTGAACGAATGTTCGAGATCGACGACGAGCAGTTCCTGTGCGAATTAAAGAAAATTGGTGAGGAATCCCATGTCGCACGATGAATTGTTAAGCGCACTTTTTCCCGATGGCGTTGCTTTGCAGCCGGATGACATGGGAATAATAGAGGGTGAGCAGAAGCTGATGGACGGAGCGACGGTCAGCGTAATTGGCCTGGTTAATGGCGATCCTGTTGGTGCGGAGCAGGCAATTCATCTGGCGGCGTGCGTGCTGCGCCATATCAACATGCATGCCGGTCGCCCGCTGGTTTCAATAATCAACGCGGGGAGTCAGTTGATGTCAAGGCGTGAAGAATTGCTGGGACTCAACGAGTACCTTGCGCATCTTGCGAAATCCATGTACATGGCGTCGACCACCGGAAGTTATACCGTTTCGATTCTTTACGGAACGGCCGCAGCAGGCGCAATGATTGCGACGGCGATGGCCACAGACGCCTTGATCGCTGTCGCCGGTGCGGCGCCCAGCGTAATGGACTTACCCTCGATATCGAGGGTGACGAAGTTGCCACTTGAGCGACTCGAGAAAATGTCGCAAGGTACTCCGATTTTCGCTCCAGGCGTCGAGCCATTGCTGAACATGGGTGCCATTGCTGAGGAGTGGCATACACCAGACGAGTTCGCCGCGCGCCTACAAGGGCTGCTGGCCGTAGGACAGCCAAACGTTGATAGCCGTGACGAGCTCGGTGTCAGGCGACACGGCCGTCTTACGGCTGAGCGTATTGCACGACGCGTGCGAGACGAGGCGCTACGAAATGCCTGAGGGTCGGCACATAGCGTTAGTCGGCGCGGAGCGCTCGCATGCGTCTTGCTGGAAGAATTGACCGCAGAGGTGGTTTCCTTTTTCCTTGGGCCGAATCGAGATTTGAGGGAGTAATTCCGCCATAGTCTCCCAGCGTGGACAGCACTGGTCGGGTTACTGTGCGTCCTTCGCATGCAGTGATAGGTGCGTCGCAGATCTGAGATTGCTTGTGGAATTGAGCAGCGTTCCGCGAAAAGAAGGAGCAAGGCGAGCCGTTGCTGCAGCGGACTTTGGACGTTTTCCGTTTCGACAGACATGTAGGGTCGTCAGTCTCACAAACGGTGGGTTAACGACGTTGCGGCGCTTAACGACACGAAATAATATGAGTGACGGCCCGGATATGGAATTGTTGTGGGATGTAACGCGTGACCAATGCGAGACATCGCATTCACTTTTTTTTCGAACAGCTGCGGTTGATGCGTGGATCGTTCCAGAATCAAACGAAAAAAACGTTCTCGAAAATTGTGCTTTTTGTTGTCGCGAACCAACGAATACAGATGGAACAATAAAGCTTCCCGTCGCGAAGAGGATGGATTGTATTCGCGTGCTGCCGTACAGGCGGTTACATGGGCACGGCCGCGACATATGAGCCTTCCACCGACGTTTTCATCAGGAGCCGATGCGCAACCGTCAGGATTTTCCGACGAGGCGTATTGCGCGTTCGTTGCAGCAACTGCACATCGGGTCTTACTGCTGGAGTTGATAACGTGGCCAAAACCAGGATTGGTCTCGCATATCGACTCCGGGAGCCACCTATTGAGTTTCCCATAAAACATGACAACCGATTCGATGCTGGCGCGTTATATCTCTAACGGATTGAATGGAGATACGCGCCATGGCAAAGAAGCCGTTGGACGAGGCAAC
>NZ_CADIKH010000069.1 GCF_902859855.1 Paraburkholderia humisilvae | reverse complement strand
GTTGCCTCGTCCAACGGCTTCTTTGCCATGGCGCGTATCTCCATTCAATCCGTTAGAGATATAACGCGCCAGCATCGAATCGGTTGTCATGTTTTATGGGAAACTCAATAAGTCCCAATCAGATGCAGCACGATATCGCGCGTCGACGGTTCACGGCGATGTTCGAATAGGTAGATCCCTTGCCACGTGCCAAGCGCTAACGCGCCTTCTTCAACCGGAATCGACAACTGCACTTGGGTCAGCGCCGTGCGCAAATGCGCAGGCATATCGTCGAGGCCCTCGGTATCGTGGTCATAGCGATGCGCATCCTCCGGCGCGATCGTCGCGAAGTAGCGTTCGATATCTCTGCGCACTGACGGGTCCGCGTTCTCCTGGATCAGCAGCGAAGCCGACGTATGCCGGCAGAAGATCGTCAGCAGCCCGACTTCGATCGCCTGCTGTGCAACAAACTCCCGCACCTGCTTCGTGATATCGACGAGTCCGCGCGTGCGCGCACGCACGTGCAGATGATGAAGCGCCTGTTGCATCAAAACCTCCACTGAAATGTCGCGCCGCTTCGCGCGGCTTGACCTTTACAGCATAGGGGGCGATGCGCACAGGCAGCAATCGCAACGCGCGCGGCGGGTCAGCCAGACAATCATTGAACCACGGGTAAACACCCGCTGAAACATCAGACATCTGATGTATATTCGGTCCGTTAGCCGACTCCCCGACACGTCCATGCGCCTGTCCGTCGAACACTCGATGAGCGAGAAAATCCAGGAATCGCTAATGGCGATGATCCGCGAGCGCTCCCTGAAGCCGGGTGACCAGATCCCCACTGAAATCGAGCTTTGCGAGCTGTTGGGGGTGGGCCGGTCGAGCCTCCGGGAAGCCGTTGCACAGATGATCTCGCATGGCTTGCTGTCACGGATCCAGGGTCGCGGCACCTTCATCAGACAAATTTCGTTGAAACTGCAAGGCGGCCTCGATGATCTGATGTCTGTCACCGACATGATCCGCAGCGTCGGCGCGATACCTTCCACATGCCGGATCCAGATCGAGCACATCCAGGCGTCCGAGAGTCTGGCCGGTAAACTGCGTTTGAAGGTCGGCGACGCATGCGTGCGTATCGAACGCGTGCGATGTGCCGACGACGCGATCGCCGCGTATTGCATCGACACGGTGCCGAAGGCCGTCTTCGACGCTGCCGGCGGCGACCTCGGCGAATCGTTGTTTGCGATGTTCGCGCGCACGGGCCGCCGCCTGTCGCACACGCATACGTCGATCCAGCCGACTATCCTGACGCCGCGCGATCTGCCGGAACTGGGCGACGGCTTTGGCCTGTTCCTGCTGCTGGATGAAGTGGATTTCGATCAAAGCGGCGAGCCGCTTTGCTATAGCAACGACTACTACAACACGAGCATCTTCAAGTTCGACCTGGTTCGCAAGAAGCGATAAACCCCGGCTAACCCCATCGGGCGAAAGCGCCGGCAAATCAGGCATTGCAGTTCAACCGTGGAGGAGACAGTCCATGGAATTTGAAGCAATGAGTTGTGACGAGCTATCGGCTTATCTGCGCAGTGTGCCAGGCGTCTATGCACTGTTGAACGAACCCGTCGAACTCGACATCGCCGAAGTCGGCGATGGCAACCTGAACTTCGTCTACTTCGCAAGCAACACGAAGGCGCCGGAGAAAAGCGTCGTCGTCAAGCAGGCGCCGCCCTTTCTGCGTCTGGTCGGCAAGACCTGGCCGCTCACGCGCCATCGGATGGAGCGGGAAGTCGCGGCATTGCGCCGGTTCGGCGCGCTTTGTCCGCAACACGTACCACGCGTCTATCACGCCGACAACGAACTTTTTCTGATGGTGATGCAGCGACTGTCGTCACATCGAATTCTTCGGCAAGGGCTCATGGATGGCATCGTCTATCCGAAGCTTGCCGGCCATCTGTCCACTTATCTCGCGCATACGCTGTTTTTCGGCTCCGACCTGTATCTCGCGCCAGACGTCAAGAAGCAGGCGGTCAGCGCCGCGATTAACAGCGAGCTATGCAAGATCACCGAAGACCTCGTGTTTACCTATCCGTTCGAGGATCACCCATCGAATGTGTACAGTGCCGCGTTTCCGCGCGCGGAGATCGAGCGGATATGGAAGTCGCCCGCGCTGCGTGTCGCGGTCGGTGAGATGAAGTGGTCGTTCATGAGCGATGCGCAAACGCTACTGCACGGCGATTTGCATACCGGTTCGATCATGGTCAACCAGGACGAGACCTATGTGATCGACCCGGAATTCGCGTTCTACGGTCCGATGGGTTTCGATATCGGCGCGGTGCTCGCCAATCTGCTGCTCGCGTATTTTTCGCGCGACTGGCATGACCGCGAGGCGCGCGCGAACGGCGGACTGCCGTATCGCGACTGGCTGCTTGAACAGGCGACGCAAATCTGGAATGGATTTGCCGATCAGTTCATCGCGCTGTGGCGTGAGCATGAGAGCCGCCGCAAAAGCTACTTTATCGGCGACGACCGCGGTGGCGCGTGTGTGGACGCGTTTCGAGCGCGCTTTATGCAGCGCCTTTTCGCGGACTCGCTCGGCTTTGCGGGCTGCAAGATGATCCGGCGCATTGTCGGCATGGCGAAAGTGGTGGACGTCACGAGCATTGCCGACGAGGCGCTGCGCGCAACGGTCGAAGTGCGGGCGCTGCGGTGCGCGCAACGATTGCTCGTCGAACGGCATGCGATTGCGGACATCGGCGAGGTTGTAGCGGTTGCGCGCGAGATTCAGGCGACACGTTACGCATAGAGCGTCGTGACGTCGCGAAAGCAAAACCGACGTTTTTTAGTTCACGCAGTCAACCGGCATCGGAGCACGCATGGTTTCCCCGTCGCCTTTTATGAATCTGCCGGCCACGCTCACGTGGAACGACGACTGTCTGCGGATTCTCGATCAGACCCGTTTGCCTCACGAGACGGTGATCGAAACATTGAGCACCGCACAGGACGTCTGGCGCGCGATTCACGAATTGCGCGTGCGCGGCGCACCGGCGATCGGTGTCGCCGCCGCATACGGCTTGTGTGTCGCGGCGCAGCGCGCACGGCATCTACCGCTCGACGCGTTTCGCAGCGTCGTGAAAGAGCAGGCCACCTATCTCGACAGTGCGCGTCCGACGGCGGTCAACCTCAGTTGGAGCCTGAAGCGCATGCTGCGCGCCGCGGACCATGCGCCCGTCATCGACACGCCCGCGCTCTACCGCGCATTGGTCGACGAAGCGACGCGGATTCATCGCGAAGACGAAGCGCTATGCGAAGGCATCGGCCAGCAGGGCCGGCCGCTTATCACCGCCGGTTGCGGCGTACTCACCCATTGCAACGCCGGCGCGCTGGCGACGACCGGTCTGGGCACCGCCACCGCGCCGATTTACGCCGCGCAGCGCGCAGGCATTGCGTTTCGGGTTTATGCGGACGAAACGCGACCACTGTTGCAAGGCGCGCGGCTCACCACGTACGAGCTGCGCGAGGCGGGCGTCGACGTCACGTTGATTACCGACAGCATGGCCGCGTCGTTGATGGCGCAACGATTGATCGATGTCGTGATCGTCGGCGCCGACCGGGTGGCGGCAAATGGCGACTTCGCGAACAAGATCGGCACGTTGAGCGTCGCGATCGCGGCGCGCTATTTCGATGTGCCGTTCTATGTCGCATGCCCGTCGTCGACGCTCGATTTCCAGACGCCAAACGGCCGCGGCATCGTCATCGAAGAGCGTCGCGATGACGAAGTCACGCATCTCGGCGGCAAGGCCATTGCGCCGGCTGGCGTCAAGGTCCGTAATCCGGCGTTCGACGTGACGCCGCACGATCTGGTCACGGGCTATATCACCGAGCGCGGCATTGTCCGCACACCGTTCGATGCCAATCTCGCCGCCCTGTTCGGAGCGGCGGCGTGAGCGGCGCGAGTCCTAACGCATCCGGCACGTCCGTCGCGCGCGAAGCCGAACTGCGCGCCGGAATCGTGCATACCGCTTGCGAAATGGAGCGCCTCGGTATCAATCAGGGCACCTCGGGCAATGTCAGTACACGTTGCGGCGAAGGTTTCCTGATTACGCCAAGCGGCGTGCCTGCTCATGCGCTGAGCGCGGATGCGATTGTGTGGCTGCCGATGGACGTCGAAGCGGATGCGTCGGTCTTCGCGCAGCACCGCCCGTCGACCGAGTGGCGTTGTCACCGCGACATTCTGCGCGCGCGTAGCGAAATAGGTGCGGTCGTGCACACGCATTCGAGCGCGGCGACTGCGATTGCGATTCATGGCAGGGACATTCCGGCGCACCACTACATGGTGGCCGCGGCCGGCGGCAATTCGATCCGCTGCGCCCCGTACGCGACGTTCGGCAGCCAGGCGCTGTCCGACTATGCGCTCGAAGCGCTCAAGGACCGCACCGCGTGCCTGCTCGCGCATCACGGCGTGATCGCAGTCGGACACGATCTGGCCCGCGCGCTGTGGCTCGCAAACGAAGTCGAAGTGCTGGCGAAGCAGTATCTGATGGCGAGTCAGCTTGGCCCGCCACCGCTACTGTCCGACGACGAAATCGCCGAAGTGGTGAAGAAGTTCAGCAACTATGGTTTGCGTCGCGGCAGCGGCAGCGACGGGTCCTGACGCGTAGCGCATTGCGCGCGTCGAACCCGTGTCTTAAGCACCGTTTCTTTTACCGCAGCGTTCGTGCGGATTTCGAGCGGCTTTTGCGTAGTTCAGAACGCCGGACCGGCCGTCCTGGCACAGCGCATACAACTTCAACAATGGAGACATTCATGGCCTGGAACGCAGCAAGATTCGATCGCTGGACTTCGTTGGGCGCGCCGATGGGCGCCGCGCTGCTGTGCGTCGCCGCCGTGTTGGGCGGCTGCTCGAAAAGCGAGTCGCCGTCGTCGGGCAGCACGGCTGCCAGCGACACGAGCGCGAGCGGCGCCGCGCTGGCGAACGCCGCACCTGCCGCGTCGGGCGGCGAAAGCGGCGGCGGCAGCGGCGGCATGAAGAAGATCGGCTTCTCCGTATCGACGCTGAACAATGCGTTCTTCGTCGGCCTGAAGCTCGGTGTCGAAAAGGGCTCGAAGACCGAAGGCTTTGAACTTGTGCAAACCAATGCGAATGGCGATGCACAGCAACAGGTCAACGATGCGATCAATCTGCTGAGCCAGGGCGTCAGCGCGCTCGTGCTGAACCCGATCGATTCGAAGGCCATTATTCCGGCCGTGCAGAAGGCGAATCAGATGGGTGTGCCGGTCTTTACGCTCGATCGCGGCGCTGACGGCGGCAAGGTGACGTCGTTTGTTGCGTCGGATAACGTCGCGCTCGGTGCAACCGGGGCGAAGTGGATCGTCGAGCAGATGAAGACACGCTACGGCTCGCCGAAGGGCAATGTGGTCGATCTGATCGGCCTCGTCGGCACGACCGCCGCCGCCGATCGCGAAAAGGGCTTTAGCGACGAAATCGCGAAGTACCCGGACATCAAGGTCGTCGCGCGTCAGGAAGGCGGGTTCGATCAGGAGAAGTCGTTGAACGCGATGACCAACATCCTGCAGAAATTCCCGCAAATCGACGCGGTGTTCGGTGCGAACGACGACAACACAGTCGGCGCCGAAAAGGCGATCGACAACGCGGGCCGCTACAAGCCGCTCGGCGACAAGGAGCGCATTCTGGTAATCGGCGCGGACGGCACCGCGCAGGCGCTCTCCGCGATTCGCAACGGCAAGCAGGACGCGACGATCTCGCAGAATCCGATCCAGATGGCGGCGAAGTCGCTGAGCTTCATTTCGGACTACGTCGCGAAGAAGCCGGTGCCGGAAAACTACGCATGGCCGACGCTGTTGATCGACAAGTCGAATATCGACTCCGACGAGGTGAAGAAGTACGGGCTGTGGTCGCTGCAAGTCAGCCAGTAAGCGGCAGTGTCACGACGGCACGTGTGCCGACGCAGCGCGCGCACGTGCTTTAACGCAGGACGAAATCATTCATGAACGGCGCAACGAGTTCGCAGCATCAGGCCGCTGCCCGCGCTCAACAGCGTGCGGGCGGCGTGCCGCCGTTGCTGCATATGGAAGGCATCGTCAAGAGCTTTCCCGGTGTGAAGGCGCTGCGCGGCGTGAGTCTAACGCTGCATGCGGCGCGTGTGATGGCGATCGTCGGCGAAAACGGCGCGGGCAAGTCGTCATTGATCAAAACGCTGTCCGGCGCCTACGAGCCGGACGAAGGCACGATCGAAATCAACGGCGTGCCGCTTGCACGTGGAACGCATGCGGCAATCGATGCGGGCGTCGCGGTGATTTATCAGGAACTGTCGCTCGTCAACGATATGACGGTGGCCGAAAACCTGTTCCTTGGCCGGATGCCGGCAAGCGGCGGTTTTGTGAACCGGCGCGCCGCGGATCGTCGCGCGCGTGAGGCGCTTGCGCAAGTCGGGCTCGACGCTGTGTCGCCTTCGATGCGTCTAGGCGATCTGCCGCTTAATCAACGACAACTCGTCGAAGTCGCGAAGGCGCTTGCGCGCAACGCACGCATCCTCGTGATGGATGAGCCGACCGCGGCGCTTCAGCATGACGATATTGCGAACCTCTATCGGGTGGTGCGGCGCTTGCGCGAGGCCGGCATGGGGATCATCTTTATCTCGCACCATCTGGAAGAGGTTTTCGAACTCGCGGACTCGGCGGTCGTGATGCGTGACGGTGCAACCGTCGATGCCCGGCCGATCGCGCAATGGACCGAACAGGACCTGGTGCAGGCGATGGTCGCGCGCAATCTCGATTCGTTCTATCCGTGGCAGCCGCGCGACTACGGCCCGGTTGTGCTCGATGTGCGCGATCTCGCGAGCCCGCCGATTGTGCGGCATGCGAGTTTCAGCGTGCGCGCGGGCGAGATCGTCGGGATCGCGGGCATCGCCGGGGCCGGGCGCACCGAATTGCTGAAGGCGATTTTCGGCGCGCGGAAGGTCACGCAAGGCGAAATCCAGGTGCGCGGCCGCCAGGTCGATCTCCGCTCGCCCGCGGCCGGCGTACGCGCGGGCCTCGTCTATACAGCGGAGGACCGCAAGCTCGAAGGACTCGTGCTGGATGCGAGCATCGAAGAAAACGTCGCGCTATCGAGCCTGAAGGCGCTCGCCACCGGCGGCTTCGTACGCAGCGCGCGCAAACGGAAGCTTGCGCAACAGGCCAGCGCGCGTTTCGCGGTACGCGCGCCGTCGGTCGCATCGATCACCGGCAATCTGTCGGGCGGCAACCAGCAGAAGGTGATTCTTGGCCGCGCGACCGCGACCAGCCCTGCGGTGATCATGCTCGATGAGCCGACGCGCGGCATCGACGTCGGCGCGAAAACCGAGATCTACGCGCACATGATCGCGATGGCGCGTGCGGGCGCCGCGGTTGTGATGGTGAGTTCCGAGCTGCCGGAACTGCTTGGCATGTCCGACCGCGTGCTCGTGATGTACCGCGGCCGGATCGTCACCGAACTGCCGCGTGATAGGGCGGATTCGGAGACGGTGATTCAGTGGGCGACGACAGGAGTAGGCGCATGAATTCGACGGCAGCCAAAGAGACGGATGCACAAGCGTGGTCGAGCCGCGTGATCCGGCAATTGCGCAGCGGCATCGGGCCGCTGTTCGCGGCACTCGTGATGATCTGCATTGTGTTGTCGTTTGCGTCGCCGGAGTTTCTGACGACCAGCACGCTCACCAACATCATGGTGCAGGTATCGGTAGTCGGCATTGCGGCGGTCGGCGGCACGTTCGTGATCATCACCTCCGGCATCGACCTGTCGGTCGGTTCGCTCGTTGCGTTGACCGGCATGGTGGCGGCGACGCTGATGGCCGGTTCGACGCCGGACAACGTGGGGCTTGGGCTGGCAGGCCTCGCGATCGCGCTGGCGGTCGGCGCGGGCGTCGGCGCGTTGAACGGTTTCGCGGTCGCGTGGCTGCGCCTCGTGCCGTTTATCGTCACGCTCGCGATGATGGCCATGGCGCGCGGTCTCACGCTCGCGATCTCCGATGGCCGCACCAAGTTCGATTTTCCGAATGCATTCACTGCGTTCGGGGCGAAATCGATCGCCGGATTGCCGATGCCGATGCTCGTCATGCTCGTCGTGTTCGTGATCGGCCACGTGCTGTTACGCAAGACGACGTTCGGCCATCAGGTGTTCGCGGTCGGCGGCAATCGCGAAGCAGCGCGTCTAGCCGGCATTCCTGTGCAGCGCGTGATGTTCATCACCTACACGCTCGCGGGCGTGACGGCGGCGATCGCCGGCATCGTACTCGCCGGGCGCCTGAACTCGGCGTTGCCGTCCGCCGCGAACGGCCTCGAACTGCAAGTGATCGCGGGCATCGTGATTGGCGGCACGTCGCTCGCGGGCGGGCGCGGCTCGATCGTCGGCACCTTTATCGGCGTCGTGCTGATCGGCGTGATCAACGTCGGGCTGTCGCTGCTCGGCGTGAACCCGTTCTGGACGCAATTCATTCAAGGCGGCGTGATTTTCGCCGCGGTCATGCTCGATGCGTTGAGCCAACGGCGCAAGAACTGAGCCATTTTTTCAAGGCAGATCATCCCAGGAGAAACGCGTGAAGAAGATCATCAATCAGCCGGACCAATTCGTCGACGAAATCATCGAATCGTTGTTCGTCGCGCATCCCGGCTGGATCAAGCCCGTCACCGCCGACCACCGCGCACTGGTGCGCGCCGACGCGCCGAGGGCGGGCCAGGTCGGCATCGTCACGGGCGGCGGCTCAGGCCATCTGCCCGGGTTTCTCGGCTACGTCGGACAGGGGTTATGCAGCGGCGTCGCGGTCGGCAACGTGTTTTCGTCGCCGTCGGCCGAACAGATTTTCGAAGCGACGAAGGCGGTGAACGGCGGCCCGGGCGTGCTGTACGTGTACGGCAACTATGGTGGCGATGTGCTCAACTTCGATCTCGCGGCGGACCTCGCCGAGGCCGAAGGCATCGATGTCAAGACCGTCGTGCTGACCGACGATGTCGCGTCGGCGCCGCCTGAGCGCGCGAGCGACCGGCGCGGCGTCGCGGGGATGGTGTTCGCCTTCAAATGCGCGGGCGCCGCGGCCGAACGCGGCGATTCGCTCGCAGAAGTCGCACGCATTACCGCACAGGCGAACGGCGCATGCCGGACGATGGGCGTCGGTCTATCGCCGACCATCCTGCCGGCGGCCGGCAAGCCGACGTTCATGCTGCCCGAAGGTCAGATGGAAATCGGCATCGGCATTCACGGCGAGCCGGGCACGCATCGGGGCGCGCTGGAAAGCGCCGATGCGATCGCGGACCGTTTGACGGGGGCGATCCTGCGCGACCTCGCCGCGCCGAAAGGCGCGCGCGTCGCGGTGCTGATCAACGGGCTTGGCGCGACACCGCTCGAAGAGCTGTATCTGCTGTATCGGCGTACCGCGAAGGTGATCGGCGACCATGGCCTCACGATCGCGCGCTCGTACGTCGGCGAATATGTGACGAGCCTCGAAATGGCGGGCGCGTCGATCACGGTGATGCAGCTCGATGCGGAACTCGAAGCGTTGCTTGCCGCGCCCGCGCGTTCGCCATTCTTTCGCGACTGGCGGCTGGCCTGATTGAGGAGGTCTTCATGAGTGTTTCCAGCAACGAACTGCGCGACGTGGTCAGCCGCGCGCTCGACGCGCTGCCCGCGCATACCGACGAGTTGCGGGATCTCGACGCGGCGCTCGGTGACGGCGATCTCGGCATTACGGTGCAGTCGGGTTCGAAGGCGGTCGTGGCCGCATGGGCGGCGTTGCCTGCGAACGCGTCGGTCGCCGATCTGCTGCTTGCCGCGGGCAAGGCGTTTTCCACTGCGAATCCGTCGACGTTTGCCGCGCTGATCGGCGGCGGTTTGCTTGCCGCCGCGAAGACCGCGGCGGGCAAAGAGACCGTCGGCCGCGATGAGGCGCTCGCGATCGGCCGCGCGGTGGCGGCGCGCATTGTCGAACGCGGCAAGAGCAAAGTCGGCGACAAGACCGTGCTCGATGCGCTGGTGCCGAGCCTCGACGTGCTCGAAGCGTCGCAGGGGGACGCCGATGCATTGCTCAGCGCGATGATCGGCAAGGCCAAGGAGCAGGTCGACGCGACGGCTGCGTTGCAGTCACAGAAGGGTCGCGCCGCGTGGGTGCAGGCGCGCAGTATCGGCCATCCCGACCCGGGCGCTACCGCTTATTTGCGGTTTCTCGAGAAGCTGCGCGACGTGCTGGCCGTGCGTTGACGAGCTCGTACGGTGCGTGCGCGTGGGCCTTAAAGGCACAGGACCGTTTCGGTGCGGGCTTTAACGGGGGCGTGCGGTTACGAAATGGCCAAGCGGCGAGTTCAGGTAGTTTTGCTTCGGATTACGTTGACTCGCGCGGATGAAGCACGCCTCATCGATCTATGCTTACCATGCATCAATGAATCAAATAAAGTGATTTGTTTCATTTAGGTATAAACCCTATAGTAGAAGGCATCGGCCTTTCCGACACTTTCCGCCATGTCTTTCGAAATCGTCCACGAGCCTTCGCCGTCGCCGCGCCCTGTCAGGTCGGTGGTGCGCCTTGGCGTGGTCACGGTTGCGACGGGTGTCGGCGCAGGATTGGGCGGCATGCTGCTCGCGTTGCTGCTGCATGCGATCCAGCACGTCGCGTACGGCTACAGCCTCGACAAGCTCGTCGATACACAAAGCTTCCTGCAAGGCGTGAGCGAAGCGTCGTCGTTGCGCCGTGTCATCGTGATGGTGGTCTGCGGCGTGATCGCGGGCTTCGGCTGGTGGGCGCTCAAGCGCTTCGGGCGGCCGCTCGTCAGTATCTCGAAGACATTGGCGTCGCCGGACGCGCCGATGCCTGCTCGCACCACGCTCGTGCATGCGTTGCTGCAAATCGTCACGGTTGCGCTGGGCTCGCCGCTTGGGCGTGAAGTCGCGCCACGCGAGGTCGGCGCCGTGATCGCCGGCTGGCTCGCGAAGGTCGCGGGGCTGACGCCCGGCGAACTCCGTCTGCTGGTCGCATGCGGCGCCGGCGCGGGTCTCGCGGCCGTGTACAACGTGCCGCTCGGCGGCGCGGTGTTCGTGCTCGAAGTGCTGCTCGGCACGTTAAATGTAACCGTGGTGGCGATGGCGCTTGCTGCCTCGGTTATTGCCGCGTTGACTGCGCGCATCGGCCTGGGCAACGAGACGCAGTACGTCGTGCCTGCGCTGGCCGACAGCACAAGCCTTATCGTCTGGGCCGTCATCATCGGCCCGATTCTGGGCGTCGCGGCGTACGGCTTCAGATGGATCACGAAGAAGGCTTCCGCGGCGGCGCCGCGCGGCGGTTGGCAATTGCCGGTGTTCAGCATGCTGAACTTCACGCTGATCGGCTTGCTCGCGATCGGCTTTCCACAATTGCTCGGCAACGGTAAGAGCGCCGCGCAGCTTGGCTTCGATAGCCATCTGACCATCGGTCTTGCCGCCGCGCTGCTGGTGCTGAAAGTGGTGATCACGACGAGCAGCCTGCGGGTCGGCGCGTACGGTGGCGTGCTCACGCCGAGCCTCGCAATTGGCGCGCTGGCCGGCATCGTGCTCGGTGGTCTGTGCAGTCTGTTTGGCGTCGGCCTTCCGAGCGGCGCGTTCGCACTGGTCGGCGGGGCAGCGTTTCTCGCGTCGTCGATGAATATGCCGATTACCGCGGTCGTGCTGATCGCGGAGTTCACGCATATCGGCTACGGCATGCTCGTGCCGATTGTGCTTGCGGTCGCGGGGTCGATCACCGCGAACCGGCTGTGCAAGACGCTTGCGGGCAAGTCTCAGCCGGCCGCTCGTGCGCAGCGCGCGCCTTTGTAGCGGTTGTCTGGCGACGCACGACACGCTTCGCGTGGCTTGCTTGCGGCCATGCGGACGCATGCGCGGAGGGCGCGCAGCGGCTGCCGGGTACATCCATTGCTGCTTGATCCGCTCCTGCCAGTTTTCCTGGAGCGCACGATGTCCCCGACCAAACCGGGTAGTGGCGACGACGACACGCCGCATGACCCATCCGAAATGTCCCCCACCGAAACGTCGAAGCCGATTGGCGCCGCGATTCCGACGCCGGTTGAGCCCGGTCTCGATCAGCCGCTGCCCGAAAAGGGCCAACCGCCCGCGAAGGACGATCAGTCCCCGCGCGACGCCGCCCATCCGGGCGGTGGTGAATCGGACCCGTCGAAAGGGATACCCGCGTCCGGACCGTCCGACGCTGCGCTGCGCGAGCGGATCCGCCCGGCCGGCAGTGGAATATGGGCGTCGAAGCGCTGACGCGCGCCGCGTGAGCAGAGAGGGCTGCTTGCGCGCCGGCTGACGTCGGGACACGTCAGAAGCATTCGAACGTGATTTCGACCGATTCGTTGTCGACGCCTCGCACACCGTTCGTATGCACCGAAATAGCGTGCATGCGCTTGTTCTGGTCACGGCAGTAAGCGGTCGCGTGCTTCAACCCTGCGTTGCGGATGCTGTTCCACGATGCGAAGCTGTTGCGCGCACGGCTTGTGATCATCAACGAGCCGTTCGACCGTACCTCCACATTCGACACCGCCGTGCAGGCAGTCAGCACGCTCACACCAGCGAGCAGCAGGCGTTTCTTCATATCCCCCCCAAGGTTCGCGCATTGTGAGGGCGCGGCGGATCGGCGGCAATAGGGACAAAGGCCCAAGCACAAACCTTCACAACGGCGAAACGGCCCATGCGCGACGTGCAACGGCGAGGTGTTGCGACGCGCCGTTGGCCATCATCATACTGGCACATGGTCGTGCCCCGGGTCGGTGATGCCGCGGCGAGCGTCGCACGGCGTCAGTGCGCGGTCGCGCGACTACTGCGCGTATCTTTTTTGGATCGTCAGGAGAACCATATGAATGGCTAGGCGCGTCAAGCGTGGCACATTGCACAGCGCGCGTTATACCGTCTCGATCGGGCAACGCGGGGTCGAAAGCGTTGCGGGCGAAGTGACCCTGTCGTAGGCATTCCCGGCGTAAGATCGGGCTCACCATCCGCGATCAAACTTCAGGCGCACACCATTGGGGGAGATCATGCTGGCCTGTTTCGAGACCTATGAGCAAACAACGTCCCGCTTCGAGTGGCGAATTCCGGAGGAATACAACATCGGCGTCGATGCGTGCGACAAGTGGGCCGACGGGAGTGGCCGTGTTGCGCTCGTATGCGAATCGCAGGATGGGCGCATCGCGCGCTATACATTCGACGAGTTAAAGCGCTGGTCGGACGGCTTTGCGCACGCGCTGCGACGCGACGGTGTGCAAAAGGCAGACCGCATTGGCATCTTCATGTCGCAATCGGTCGAGACGGCGATCGCACATCTCGCTGTCTATAAGTGCGGTGCAATCGCGGTGCCGCTGTTTGCATTGTTCGGGCCCGATGCGTTGCAGTACCGTCTTGCCGATAGCGGCGCGGTCGCGCTGGTCACTGATCCAGCTGGCTTGCAAAAGATCGGGCCATTGCGCGATACGTTGCCTGATTTGCGCGTCGTCTACTGCGTCGATAACGAACCCGACCGGATGGCGCATGCGCACGCGCACCAGCGAACCGCGCAACGCGACGCGCATGTCGACGCGGCGGAACAGGAAAAGAGCGCTGCAACCATGGCCCCGGTCGTCGCTGCCACCGGTGACGTGCGCCCATTCTGGACAACGATGAGTTCGGAATCCGAACCTTTTGATGTGCCGGCCACGTCGGCGGATGACCCGGCCGTGATCATCTATACATCGGGCACGACGGGCAAGCCGAAGGGCGCACTGCACGCGCATCGGGTACTGCTCGGGCATCTGCCTGGCGTGGAGATGTCGCAAGGATTCTTTCCGGTCGGCGCGAAGCTGATGTGGACGCCCGCGGACTGGGCGTGGATCGGCGGCCTGTTCGACGTGCTGTTGCCGTCATTGCATCACGGCATCGCGGTGCTCGCGCGGCGCTTCGAAAAATTCGACCCGCAGGCCGCGTTCGACCTGATGCAGCGACACGAAGTCACGCATGCGTTCTTACCGCCGACCGCGTTGAAAATGATGCGTACGGTCGAGCATCCGCAGCGTTGGCGCTTCGCGTTGCGTGCGGTTGCAAGCGGCGGCGAGTCGCTTGGCGCGGAACTGATCGAATGGGGCGAGCGCGTGTTTGGCGTGACGATCAATGAGTTTTACGGGCAGACCGAGTGCAACGTCGTGCTATCGTCCTGCGCGACGCTCTTTGCACCACGCGCCGGTTGGATCGGCAAGGCGGCGCCTGGCCACCAGGTGGCCATCGTCGACGAAACGGGCCGGCCGGTGCCCGCGGGCACGCAAGGCGATATCGCGGTGCGCGTGCCGGACCCCGTGATGTTCATCGGCTATTGGTGCAATGACGCGGCGACCCGCGACAAATACCGCGGCGAGTGGCTCGTGACCGGTGATACCGGTGTTGCGGACGACGAAGGGTTCATTCGTTTCGTCGGCCGCGATGACGACGTGATCACGAGCGCTTCATACCGGATCGGGCCTGCGCCGATCGAGGATTGTCTGCTGCGTCATCCGGCCGTGCGCATGGCAGCGGTGGTCGGCACGCCAGACCCTGAACGTACGCAGACGGTCACCGCATTCATCGTGTTGAACAGCGGCTACGCGCCGGACGATACGCTGCGTGCTGACTTGCAGCAGCATGTGAAGACCCGGCTCGCCGCGCACGAATATCCGCGCATCATTCATTTTGTCGACGATCTGCCGCTTACCGCGACAGGCAAGATGATCAGGCGCGAACTGCGTGAATACGCGGCGCGTATGGCGTTCGCAACACCGCCGGACAATGCTGTTCCGTGAAGTGCGGATACTTGATTGAAGCCATACAAAGTGTCGACATATTGTGGGCATCATTTTTTCACTTGAGCTATACTCAACCCCGCGCAGCTTGTAAATTCGGCTTGTTGGGCGGAGTTCGTTAAGAAGATGTAGATGTTTGCATTTTTAACTTGACTATAGCTCAACCAGCCTCTGATTTGTTCGGGTGAGGCTAGATGACTTCAGGGACCGATAAGGATCGCAAAAAATCGTGTGCGGCAACGATACTGGACGCTACTGACCGCAAACTATTGGCGTTGTTATCGGAAGACGCACGCCTCACGTACGCCGAACTCGGCAAACGCCTGCATCTGTCCGCGCCCGCGGTGCATGAACGAGCAAAGCGTTTGCGGCAGGACGGCGTCGTCAAGGCAACCGTCGTCACGATGGATGCCGCAAAACTCGGACGGCCCCTTCTTGCATTCGTGCATGTCGATACGACCAGCTGGATGGTGACCCGCCAACTGCTGCAACTCGAAGAGCTGCCGGACATCGAGGAAATTCATACCGTCACCGGCGAAAGCGCAATGCTGCTGAAAGTGCGCACGCGCGATACGCAGAGTCTCGAACGTCTGCTCGAACGCATTCATTCCATTGAAGGCTTTGCTGGCACGCGCAGTTACATTGCGTTGACTACCTATCTTGAACGGGGCCCGAGCCCGTGCGTGTGAGCGTGCAACGCGCGGATCGGTGCACGACCCGTGTTGTGTGCGAGCGCCTGCAAGGCCACATGCTATTGATCGACACGTTTAAGCGACGCGGCGACCTCGTTGCGGAATTGTCGAAGGCGCCGTAACTCGTCGCCGTTCGGCGCGATCGCCTTCATGATGAACTGGGTCACGTCGGCGGCAATCGCGGGGATGTCCGGCGCGCTATCACTCTCAATATTGCGCCATAGGATGTGTTCCATCATGCCGAACAGCATGTCGCGCACCATCGACAGACGGATATCCGGATCGAGCTCGCCGGCAGCCTGCGCGTCGTGCAGCGCGATCATGAAGCTCGCCAGATAACGTCGTTTCAGGCCGGCAAGATCTTCGGAGAATTCGCCGTGCACCGCGCGTCCTTCACTGAGAACCAGCGCGCAAAAGCCTTTGGTGTCCTGCAGCAGATAGCTCAGGTGCCGCGTCACCACGTATTCGATCTTGCTGCGCAAGCCTTCTGCGCGAGGAAAGCCCTCTTCCATTTGCGCGGTAATCGTGGTGTACCACGTGTACAGCAATTCCTGGCAAAGCTCACGCTTGCTGCCGAAGTACGTGAAGATCGTTGCCTCGGAGATGTTCAGGCGGCGCGCAATCTCAGCAGTCGTGCCGCGGTCGAAGCCCTGTTCTCCAAATACGACTTGAGCCGTATTCAGGATGTCGACTACACGTTGTTCCGAACGAGCGCCAAGTATCTTCGCCGCCAGTTTTGGGCTGGTGAATTTAGGCGATAGAACCACGAAACCCCCAGAAAATCGAGATTTGATTATTACTCAGGTTCGCGGAATGCTGCAAGTCCAAAACAAAACGTTATAAGGCAATAGGCATACGGTGCCACACGAAGTTCGATGCCTCACCGTTGGCTGGCGCGCGGGCGCTGCGCGACAGGACGCGTGAAGCCGGCTCAGCGCTGCGCAGCCAGCAGGTTCGCGTGTCGTGCGACGACCCATCCGCCGTCGGCTTCCTTGCGCAGTGAAGTTTGCAAATTGCTTTCGCTTGTAGGCCGCGCGGCTCAATGCGGCTTGAGCGTCGATCGATCATTGATGTGAATGGAGGCTCATGTTCAGGCAGGCAATCGGCCGATGCGTGGCGGATATTACACAGTCCTTGCTGAAACCCGTTGCCAACTCAACTAAGATAACCGTGTTCCTTCATAGGAGTCCCTTTGTCCAATTCGTCTTCGGAACGTCGACGGCCGAAGCAGGCCAGAGCGTCATTCGCACTCGATAGCATTCTCGAGGCCGCCGCTCGCACTCTCGAAGTACAGGGCAAATCAGGACTGACGACCCAGCGCGTGGCCGACACGGCAGGCTTCAGCATCGGTGCGCTCTATCAGTATTTCCCAAACAAGGAAGGCCTGATCGAGGCGCTGGCGCGGCGTGAGCTGGACCGGCTCATCGACCTGATGACGAATGCGCTCGCAGACCCGGCGCCGTTCGGCATGGGCATCAACGCGCGCCGGATGATCCGTGCGGTCGCCGCGTTTATTGGCGACCGGCCGCGCCTCTATGGCATCCTGCGCGCCGAATGGAGCGACGCGCCGGCCGACTCGCCGATCGGCGAAGGCATGCGGCGTTACTTCAATCTGATCTCGAACACGTTGCATAACGAAAGCCCCGAGCTCGGCAAACGGATTGCCGGCGACGAAGCCCGCTTCGTGCTGTTCCGTGCGATCTCCGGCGTACTGCTTGCGACCGCGCTCGAGCGGCCCGAATATCTCAGCACGCGCAGCTTTGAAGACGAGATGGTGCGGCTCATCCTTGGGTTTGTCAGCCACGATCTGCCGTCACGCATCGCGGAAGGAGAAATCGCCGTGGCCGGCGACAGCGCTGACGGCTATTCGCCGCGGGTATGAAGTAACCGCTTGCGCCCGGCGATAAGTTCTGAGGATTTCTCGCATACGGCGCAAGGCTCTTGCTCGACCTTTTGCGCCGGTGTCATATTGTCGGTCCGAGGGCAGCACAGCATGCCTGCCTATTCTTTCCACCTCATATAAGAAAGCTTGTCGGACGCGCCTGGCGATCGTATAGCTGTCACAAAACGCTTGGCCGTTACGGGGAAGGCCATGAACCACTACCAACTAGAAACGGATCTTCAGCATCTCGAGCAGGTGCTCGCGCGTATTTCTCTGAATGATCGAATTCCGCTTTCTTACTGGCGCAAGCGTGTGGACAGCCTGACGTCCGTCGCGTCCGTGCCGTCCCAACGCAGCCGGGTACAAAAGCTTAACGCAGCATTGCGTGCGCTTGAGGAGCGTGCGCAAGCCTGAGCGCGCGGTGCTTTTTTCTGCGGTCGCGCGCACCTTTCGGTTGTCCGAATCGTCGTAGCCCGAATCGTGAGAAGCCCGGCGCGGGCGATCACGCAACTATTTCAATTACCTTCGCAAGGCTTGCAAAGTGTGCGGCCGCCCGCGCCGGATAGTGCAGTGCAACGCGCCGATGGTCAGCGTCGGACGACGCCCATCAGCAGCGTCACGAGGAAGATCACGATAAAGATAAAGAACAGCACCTTGGCGATCTCCGCGGCGCCAGCCGCTATGCCGCCGAAGCCAAACACGGCCGCGATGATGGCGATCACGAAGAAGATGGCAGCGTATCGAAGCATGGGGTCCTCCCATCGATGAGTGGCTGAAGGTCTGAATGGTTGGAGTCACGGCAGCCGTCGCCGCGCTTGCGCGGCACGTCGCCGCCTCCAGCCGAGCAACTGTTGTGCCTATCGTCCCGACTATTTTAGTCATTTTTTCCGGATACTTTTTACCGGATTACCAACCGGTAAAAAGTCACAGCGCATCGATTATCGTTCTGGATGCAAATTCAGGTTTAACGTTTGCGCGTCTTTATTGATAAGACTTAATAAGCTCCGCCCGTTTCATTTCGAACCTTTTGTGCGGGTTTACTTGCACGGGAGACGCTCTTCTTTTGCCCGAAACGCGTTAAAATGCGCGCCGATTCAGGGAATAGCGCTTCGTGACGTCCGTTCGTTGCTGGTCTGTGGTTCGATGCGGAAAATGCGCGTCGTAAAGAAAACCGGTGCGGTGGAATCCGATTCAAGAAGTCGCATAAACCGTCGATAAGCAGGTAATTAGACGGTCCGGTTAAAAGCAATAAGCGAACGGATACCCTTCATGTCAACGGAGATTCATACGGAGGCGGCGACGCTGCTTTGCGCGGTCGAGCGTCGGCTGGCTTCGGTGTCGCGGCGCGCCGCACGGTGGACGTTTGCACTGGCGCTGCTGGGCGCAAGCGTGGCGCCGTGCGCGGCCCATGCGCAAGCGCGGACGCCGGCGGCGACGCCCCAACAGCAGACGACCGACCCGCGCGATGCCGGTTCGCTTCAGCCAAAGGCTTCGGTCAACATCGCATTCTTCGACGGCCCGCATCCTCCGGTCGACCTGCTGCAGGCGTTCGATGCCGTCGTCACCGATCCCGCGAGCGGATTCGAGCCCAGCGCGCATCCGCTTGCGCATACCGTGTGGATCGCACGC
This sequence comes from Paraburkholderia humisilvae, assembly GCF_902859855.1. Classification (GTDB taxonomy): domain Bacteria; phylum Pseudomonadota; class Gammaproteobacteria; order Burkholderiales; family Burkholderiaceae; genus Paraburkholderia; species Paraburkholderia humisilvae. The sequence continues at coordinate 4,573 of NZ_CADIKH010000069.1, read as the reverse complement.
ACGCATCCAGGGAGCGGCGAAATCTCGTCGTTCGTTTCGCAGCAGATCGAGGCGCTATGGCAGCGCGGCTATCGCGGCTTTTTACTCGATACACCCGGGGCGATCGCTGCGCTCGATGCGATTCACTTGGCCCATCCCGACGCGCGCCTGATGGTCGGCGGCGATGATGCATTGCGTACAGCGCTGCCGCACGCGGCAGCGCTGTACGCCGTGGTCGGACCGTCGCTCGTGCGGGGCGTTGCGCCGGACGGCGCGCGACCGTTCGAGGTGGCCGCCGCCGAGCGCGCGGCGCGCATCGACGCGGCGCGTTCGTTCATGCAGCGCACCGGCGTGCCGGTGATATCCATCGAGCTGTGTCCCGGCGACGACCGCGCGTGCGCGCGCACGACCGCGGCGCAGGTCGTCGCGAGCGGCGTCACGCCTTACGTGACGAACGCCGCGCGCAATGTGGTCGGCATCGGCGCGATCGAGGTCTTGCCGCGGCGCATCCTGATCGTGCAGGACCGCGCCCCCGATGTTCCCCTTGACGAGACGCTGGGCGTGCGCGATGCGGCAACGCCGCTCAACTATCTCGGCTATGACGTCGAATACGCGGACGTGAACGACACGTTACCTGACGATGTGACGCCAGACCGCTATGCCGGCGTCGTCGTCTGGCTCGAGGGCGACGACCCGCGCGACGGCGCCGCATGGCGCGGGTGGATCGACGCGCGCATCGCCGCGCACGTGCCGGTCGCGTTCATCGGACAGTTCGGTTTTGACGCGGCCGGGGATGAGGGACCGGCGCTCGATCTGCAGCCCGTCGCGGGGCCGTTTTCCGGTCCGGTCAGCATCGTGTCGCGTGACCCGATCATCGGCTTCGAGGCGCAACCCAGGCTCGGGCCGCGCGACCTGACCGGCGTGCGAGTGGGCGCGGCAAGCCGGACGCTGTTGCGGGTGAAGTCCGGTGACGCGACGCTCGATCCGGTCGCGATCACGCCGTGGGGCGGCTACGCGCTCAGTCCTTATACGGTCGTGTCGCTGAACGGCATCGGCCAGCAGCGCTGGGCGATCCAGCCGATCCGCTTCTTTGCCGACGCGCTGCGCCTGACGCCGATGCCCGCACCGAGCGTGACCACCGAGAATGGCCGCCGTCTTCTGATGACGCACGTCGACGGTGACGGCTTCGCGTCGCGCGCGGAATTTCCCGGCCCCGACTATTCGGGCGAAGCACTGTACGAGCAGATCTTCACGCGCTACAAGGTGCCGATGACGCTGTCGGTGATCGAAGGCGAGGTCGGCCCGCAAGGCCTCTATCCGCAGATCTCGCCGCGCCTTGAGACCATCGCGCGCAAGATGTTTGCGTTGCCGTATGTCGCGATCGGTACGCACACCTATTCGCATCCGTTCCAATGGGCCGATGTCGACGCGCAGACGGGCGAACGCGTCGACCGCGGCGGCGGCGACGCTGCGTTCTCGCTGAATATTCCGAACTACAAGTTCAACGTCGACCGCGAGATCACGGGTTCGATCGACTACATCAATACACGCCTCGCGCCGCCGGGCAAAAAGACGACGGTCCTGCAATGGCCCGGCGACTGCGAACCGCCGGCGCTCATCGTGCGCAAGGTGTACGCGGCGGGCGTCGACAACATCAACGGCGGCGACACGATGATCACGAAGAGCGCGAACAGCTGGACGAGCATCGCGCCGATCGGCGTCGCGAAAGGGCCGGGCGCGTATCAGGTGTACGCGCCGGACCAGGACGAGAACGTTTATACGAACGACTGGCGCGGACCGTTTTACGGCTTCACGCGCGTGCTCGAGACGTTCGACATGACCGAGCGGCCGCTGCGCTTCAAGCCGATCGATATCTACTACCACATGTACAGCGGCACCAAGGTCGCGTCGCTGCGCGCGCTCGACCAGGTGTTTTCGACGGTGCTCAAGCAGCCGGTCTTGCCGGTGCAGATCACCGATTACGCGCACAAGGTGCTCGACTGGCGCGGCTTCGCGGTCGCGCGCGAAGTGCGCGGGGCAAACGCGCCCGCGGATGCCGCCGTGAGCCCGGCAGACCCGGCAGCCGTTACAGGAGGCGCATGGATCGTGCGCGGCAATGGCGAGGTGCGCGAGCTGCATTGGCCAGGCGCGAACGCGCCGGACCTGCGCGCATCGCGCGGCGTGACCGGTTATGCGGCGGGGCCGGACGGCACGTATATCCACATCGTGGACGGTGACGCACGCGTCGTGTTCGATGCGACGAGCAACGCGTCGGCTGGCGCCATGCCTTATATCGCGCAGGCGAACGGTTTCGTGCGCCGCTTCACGCGTGACGCGCATCGCATGTCGTTCGAGTTCGGCGGCTACTACCAGCCGTTTGTCGAGCTCGCGAACGCGCAGCGTTGCAGCGTGAGCGTGGCCGGCCGTCCGGTGGCCGCCCGGCGCGACGGGGCGCAGTTGCGCTTCGATACGTCGCCGGCCGCCGGTCTGGACATTCCCTATCAGCCCGTCGAGGTCGACTGTGGCGGCTGACGTGGGGAGCAAGCGCCCCCGCATCGCTTCGACAGGATTGGTGCTGACGCTGGTTGGGGTCCTGCTCGCGGCGATGGTCGCGATCTCGCCGCGCGGCGGGATGCGCGAGCGCATTGCGTCGGTGGGCGCGCCGAGCGAGCTCTCCGTCGCGTATCTCGAAGCATGGTCGCGCGTGCGACCAGACAACGAGGAGTTCCTGTCGCTGCTCGGCGCGCAGTATATGTATCTGGGCCGCACAGATGACGCGCAGCGCATCGCCGGCAGGATGGACGCGCTTCATACCGATGATATGCGGCGCGCCGCGACGATGCTGCGCCTTGCGGTGGCCGAGCAGCGCACGTTCGCGCTGGCGGAGACCGACCCGCGCCGTGCCGCTGCGCTTGCCGATTTGCGCGAGCGATTGACCATGGCAGCGCGCGACGAATGGGCGCCGCGCGACCTCGAAGCGCTTGCGCGGCGCGCGGCAGCGGCTGGCCTGCCGCGGCTCGCGATAGATCTCTACACGCGCTTGTCCGAGCACGATCCGAAAGGGCGCAACGAGTGGGACACGCAGATCGCACGCTACGCGCTGCAGGTCGGCGACTACCGGGCGGCAGCTAACGCGTGGTTTCGCCGGCAGGCGGCTGCGCAAACGCGCGACGAACAGCGCCGGTGCTTTCTCGAGGGCATCCACGCGCTGCAGTCGGGCAATCTGCCCGACGACGCGCTGGCGGCAGCCGACGCGCATCTGGGCACGCTCGCCAATGATCCTGCCACCCTCGTCGTGCTGCTGAACCTCGCGCGCGCGGCGAACCGTCGGGATGCCGTCGACCGCTATGCGCGGATGCTGGCGCCCTATGCGCAGGCGCAGCCCGTCGAACGGCACGACGCGCGTGCGTTTGCGTACGCCGGATCGGGTGTCGAGCTGACGGCTGCGTATGCGCAATACGCACGGTCCATGCCGCGCACGCGCTTCGCGTATCGGGATGGTCCGGTCGTGTGGCCGGCGGCGGCGCGCGCAGCGTTGAGCGCCCGCGGCGGTGCGCGTCTGATGCGCGTCGCGCTGGCGGCGCAACTCGCATCGTCAGCGGCGTCGCCAGTCGAATCGAAACCCGATGTGGCCGATGTCGTCTTCAACGCATTCATTGAATCCGGCGATCTGGCGAGCGCCGAAAAGATCGCCGCGCAGCAGGTGCAGCGCGACCCGCATTCGGTGCTGTGGGTTAAACGCCTCGCGCAGACCGCCGAATGGAATCGCGACCCGTCGCGCGCGCTAAAGTCGTGGCTCGACTACGCACAACTGTCGGACGACCCGGTCGGCTGGCAAAACGTGCTGCGCATTGCCCCTATGCTCGATGACGACGAAGCGTATCTGACCGCGCTGATCCATCAGGCGCGCGCGACGCCCGGCGATCTGAAGCTCGTCGACAACGTGACCGCGACCTTTGAGCGCCTCGGCCGTCCCGACGACGGTCTTGCGTTCCTGCGTTCGCTGCCGCGCGGTGCGAATGCGGATGCGCTCGATCAGCGCATCGGCGCGCTGGCCGAGCGCGCGGGCCATGACGAGCAGGCGCTGGCCGCCTATCGCGCGGTGCAGGCGCGTCGCCCGAACGACGCGAACGCGGCGCTGCGCACCGCGAGCGTGCTGTATCGGGCGGGCGACTATAGTGCGTCGTTTGCGGCATTGAAGCGCGCGCGTGCCGGCGCGCGCGACGCCGACGAGGATTTCTGGCGCAACTACGCAGAGCTCGCGCGGCTGCTGCAACGGGACGACGACGCCAATGACGCGTATCGGCACCTGCTCGCCAGCGGCGCGGCAACACCCGAAGAACTCGGCGAGATGACGTACTTCTACGATCCCTATCCGATCGACGCGGGACGCGTTGCCGAGCTGCGCTACCGGCGCGATTCCGCGCCGCGCGCGCTGCAGGATGCGATCGTCTATTACACCAATGCGCAGGCCTACGACCGGGTTGCCGCGTTGCTGGCGAGCCTCACGTCCGACCAGCAGCGCGCCGCGCAAGCCTCGCCGGGTGTGCTGGCCGCGCGTGCCGAATACGAACGTCTGACCGACCGGCCATCC
>NZ_CADIKH010000068.1 GCF_902859855.1 Paraburkholderia humisilvae | reverse complement strand
TTGCCTCGTCCAACGGCTTCTTTGCCATGGCGCGTATCTCCATTCAATCCGTTAGAGATATAACGCGCCAGCATCGAATCGGTTGTCATGTTTTATGGGAAACTCAATAAGCATTTCATAAACAAAGATCGGGATAACGGGAGGTACCGCTCGCCCGGCCACAGTGGCGCAAGTGGACGATTATCCGCAGGAAGATTAGTAAGCACTTTTACACCAAGATGAACGCGTTCATGCCTCGGGTGTCGCTGGCGACGCAGCCAAATGAGTTCGAGAAGGTACCCGCTGGTCTCGAGCAACCAGGTCATCGGTGGTTTGCCGGCTAGGCATGGGGCTCATTCGTTTATGGATTTCTCCGCAATGCGTTGAACCTCTCCGGCCATGCGATTTCCCCTAGGGGTCTCGAGAGGGTTGCTTGAAATTGGGTGATCGCATGCAAGCCGGAAGGCCATTCCATTCGATCGTACAGCGGGGCAACAGGGAGCCGAAGAGACACAAATGACAACGATATTGGAACACGGACACGAGCCGATTTTGCATGACGAGGTCTTGCAAGGCGATGGCGCAAACAGCGTATTGGCGATGCTTGATGCCGCTGTGCGTCGTTGTCCCGACTCCGTCGCGTTGCGCCATGGAGGACGCTCGCTCAGTTATCGCGAACTCGATCTCATAGTTAATACGCGCGCCGGGGCTTTGCTGCGACGAGGTCTTGCGCCGCAAGAGCCGGTGGCGCTGGTAATGGCAACGGGGATCGACTACATCACGGCCATGCTGGCCGTTCTGCGCGCTGGCGGTGCGTACATCCCCCTTGCTCCTGCGTTGCCCGCTGCGCGCATCTCGCGCATGCTGGAACTGGCCAGCTGTACGCTGGCGCTCGTCGACATGGATGGCGCCCTTGCAGTCGGTACAGTGCACGAACGAATCGTGTGCCTCACGCTGGACGACGTCGACGTCGACGTTGACGTCGGCAATTTGCCGCTCGCGTATCCATCGGCGTCGCAATTAGCGTGCATCTTGTTCACGTCAGGTTCGACGGGCGATCCGAAAGGCGTGCGAACGTTGCACGGCAACCTTGCCAGTTACGCGGATTGGAGTTCGCAATTCTTCGCCAAAACTGCGGCCAGCCGCGTACCGTTGACTGCGGCGCCTAGCTATGCGGCAGCGACTTCCCAAATCTACGCGTGCCTTTGCGCTGGCGGCACCCTCGACATCCTCGACGAGGTTCTCGGACAGCCGGCGCGGCTTCTCAAATTCTTCGTCACGCGTCCCGAATGCGCATTGCACACCGTTCCGACGGTATGGCGGGCGCTGCTCGATCGCCTTGAACGCGGCTGCGCTGGACGGCCTGCCGCCCTGTTTCTTTCGGGAGAACATCTGCCGCAGGAACTTGTAGAGCGTACCTTCGCGTTTGATCCGACGCTGCGGATGTGGAATCTCTACGGTCCGACTGAAGCCGTGGCCAACATCAGTGCGGGACGTCTCAAGGCGGGCAGTCCGGTCGTGATCGGTCAGGCGCTGCCGGGCTCACGCCTGTTCGTGGTCGACGACGATGGTCGAGAACTCAATGATGGTGAAGAAGGGCGGCTGTTGATCTCCGGACCGGGTGTCTGTCCGGGTTATCTTGGCGACGTCGTGAATGAGCAGTTCTTTGATCTTACTACTGCTGGAGGCATTCGCACGGCTGTCTACGACACAGGCGATCGCGCGCGGCGGCTCGGAGCTGACATTCAGCTCCTTGGGCGACGCGACGGACAGATTAAACTGCGTGGGGTGCGTATCGAGCTTGCTGAGATCGAGACCAACCTGTTGCGCCATCCAGATGTGGCGCAGGCCGCTGTGCTGCTGGCACTCGAACCCGAACCGCATCTCGTCGCCTTCGTGCAGGTGAGGGTCAATCACGCATTGAACGCGAACGAGTTGCAGCGCTTCTTACGTCTGCAAGTGCCCGCGGGTATGTTGCCGGAGCGTTGGTCGCTACAAACTTTGCCGCAGCTCCCAAATGGCAAGATCGACCGGGCTGCGCTGCGCGCGCGCCTGCCTTCCGTCGTCGCGGCCGCCTCCGTCACGAATTCCATACCTGATTCGGCTTCGTTCGCGCTCGAGGGTAGAGCGCGCGCGCTGGCCGCCTTGTTTGCAAGGGCGCTTGGTGTGGAGCATATCGGGCTGCGAGACGACTTTTTCGCGCTCGGTGGCAATTCGCTTAAGGTCTACGCCTTGCTCGCGGAGATCGAGGAAACCTTCGGAGGGCGGCTTTCGTTCGCAGCCGTTTATTCGGAGCCGACCGTCGAGGGCCTGGCCCGGCTTTTGCCAACGACTGCGCTCAGCGCGGACTCGAGCGCCATCGCGGCGCAACGACGGTTGTCACAGGCACAGCGCGGCCTTTGGTTGCAGCAACAAGCCTACCCGCAGGATACGTCTTATAACTTGTGTTATCGCCTTGCTTTTTCTGGCGATATTGAAGAGGCGAATTTGCGCGATTCGGTCGCGCGGCTCTGCGCGCGCCACGCATTGCTCCGCTGCGAGATTGAAATTCTGAATGGCGAGCCTGTGTTTCGCGAACAAGTGGATACCGCAACCGCATTCAGCTCCCTCGATCTCGCCTCACTGCCCGAGTCGGAGCGCGATGCCGCGCTGGAGCACGCACTACATGCGTTCGCGAATGAGGCATTCGCGAGTGACGGTGCGCTACTGCACCGCTGGCAACTTATCCGCATGTCGTCCACCCGGCAGGTGTTGGTGTTCGTCGTGCACCATCTTATTTTCGACGGCGTCTCCGCATCGTTGTTGTTCGGGGAGCTTTACACCATTCTCGAAGGTAGGGAACTTCCACCGAATCCAGGCGATTATTTTGATTTCGTGACGCGACAAGCGCGTTACCTCGATACGCCTATGCACGCGAAGGATCTCGATTTCTGGTCGCGTCAGCTCGATGGGGTGGCGTCGCAACCTCATTTCCCAGTGCGCTACAAACCGCGCGAAGTGGCGGAATCGGCCGGCGCGCGCCTGAGTTTCAAGCTGCCGTCCGCTGAACGCGGGAGGCTTGCGGATCTGGCGTCCCGAGAGAATGTGTCACTGCATGTGCTCCTCCTAACGGCCTTTGCGGCCGTGCTCGACCGCTATGGTCCGGGGGAGCACTTCCTCGTCGCTGTGCCGTTCGCGAACCGCCTCAGCGCCGATGACCGCCACGCGGTCGGATATTTCACGTCGCTTTTGTTTTATCGCTTACGATGGCAGGCCGGTATGCCGTTGCGCTCTCTTGCCGCGAGCTTGCGAGAGGATACGATCGCGTTGCTCGACCACCAACGCCTGCCTTTTCCCGAACTGGCTGCGCTGCTCCGAGAACGCCTAGGCACACTGCCATCCAGCACGTTTCGCCTCATGTTCGGCTATCACGACACCAGCGCATGGCGCTCGCCAGGCATGCAGGCCGTCGAGTATTTTGGGGGGCAAGTCAAGTGCGATCAGCACCTTGAATGCTTCGACGACGGGAGTACGCTGGAGCTTGTCCTCTCGCACCGCTTCGCCGCGCTCGACGTGGCGGCAGCGCAGGATTGGTTCGATGGTTACCAGTCCGTGCTGATGGACTTCGAGCGTTGGCTTGACCTCGTTCCTGAACAAAGACCCGCTCTAACCGACAGCCAAACCACAAGCGTCCTTCGTTATTGCCGGGGCGACAGTGTGCCTGATGCGTTGACGCGAACGCTTCCGGACTTATTCGCCGAAGCTAAAAGGCGTTATGCGCAATCTCCAGCCGTGTGGCACAAGGGCGAGCAAATCAGCTATGCAGAACTTGCCGCGCGCGTGGCCTCGTTGGTCATGCGGCTGCGTGCTGATGTGTCCGCGGCAACTGGGCCGATCGGCATATGTATGCCGCACCAACCGGCACTGCTCGTAGCGTTGCTAGCATGCGCTGAGTGTGGCTTTCCCTATGTGCCGCTTGATCCGTCTTTCCCGCCGCAGCGCATTGTTACGCTCCTTGAGCAGGCCGGCGCGCGCCTTTTGCTTGCGGGCGAGGGCAGCCCGGACTTTGCGTTGCCGCCAGACGTTACCCGGTTTGATTTGACGCGGGAGGTCGTGCAACCCGTGTGCGACGGTGTCAAGCCATCCTTTGCGACCCCAGACAGTTTGCTCTACATCATTTATACATCAGGGTCGACCGGTATGCCCAAGGGTGTGATGGTTTCGCAGCGAGGCGTGACTAATTATCTGTCCTGGATGCAAAGGCGTTTCAGCATTGACTCCAATGCCCGCATTCTTGCCAAAACCTCGATCAGTTTCGACGTCTCGACCTGGGAGCTCCTGCTGCCGCTCATCAGCGGCGGCTGCGTCGTGCTGGCAAGTCGCGACGACGCTGAGTCGCCGGAAGGGGTTGCGCGAGTCGCCGCTGCCGGTGGCGCCAACGTGCTGCAATTCGTGCCGTCCGGATTGAGCCTGTTTGTCGAGGCCGGCATGCTCGCTGAGGTGCCGCAGGTTCGCCGGATGTTCTGCGGAGGCGAGGCTTTGCCGCCTACGCTTGTGACACGAGTTTTTGAGACTGGCTGGCGTGGCGAACTATACAACCTTTACGGTCCAACCGAGGCGAGCATCTTTATGGCGTACCACGCTTGTGATTCGGCTTCTCCCTATGCCAGCGTGCCGATCGGTCAGCCTATTCAAAATGCTTCGTTATACGTACTTGACAATCAAGGGCGACTCCTGCCGCCGAACGTAGCGGGCGATCTTCATATCGGCGGTGCTGTGCTTGCCGATGGCTACTGGCGTGACCGGGAGAAAACACGTGATGCTTTTATTGATGCCCCGCCCGGCTTGCCCGAGACGAGGCTCTATCGTACGGGCGACAAAGGGCGCTTGCTGTCCGATGGCAGCTTCGAGTATCTCGGCCGCGACGATCAGCAGCTAAAGATTCGCGGCTACCGCGTGGAACTCGTCGAGATCGAGCAGCATTTGCGAGCCAACCCCAAAATTTTTGACGCGGTGGCTTTTGCTCGGCACTGGGGGGAGAACGACTTGCGCTTGCATGCCGCTGTCGTGATGCGTGATGGTGCGGCCTTCGACGCCGCCGAGCTTTCCGCCTGGTTCAAGGCGAGGCTGCCGGCGTGGATGCTTCCGTCCACGTTGTCATGCTTGTCCTCCTTGCCTCGTTTGCCCAACGGCAAGACGGACTTCCATAGCCTACGCAACCTGGTCACTCAGGATCTCACGCAACAGTCGCCATCGCTTTCCTCCGTCCCGCGCGGTAGCGTCGAGCAGTCCGTCGCCGGAGTCTGGCGATCCTTACTCGGTCATTCTAACTTTGGCCTGCATGACAGCTTTTTCGATGCGGGCGGGCATTCCATGCTGCTACTCAAGCTACGCGAACTACTACGCGATCGTATGGGAGTCGATTTCACCATCGCTGAGCTGTACAAGGCACCAAATGTCTCGGAACAAGCCTTGGCCTTTCGCCGGAAATCCGGCCAGACGGTTGCCAAACCCGTCGTGGCGGAAGTCCGCGCGCGTGTCGCCAAGAGAAAACCACATCAACCAATGAAGGATGACCGAAAATGAAAACGTTTCGACAAGATCCGGCCACCGGCGTCGACACTCGTATTGCCATCGTCGGCATGGCTTGTCGCCTTCCTGGCGCTAACACCATCACCGAATTCTGGCGCAATCTGGTCGACGAGAAGGAGACGCTTACGACCTTTACCGATGAGCAGTTGCTCGCGGCGGGCGTTAGTCCGAAGGACTTTAGCCATCCACACTACGTACGCACGCGCGGCATCATCGACGACATTGATAGTTTCGACGCTGGCTTCTTCAACGTAACGCCGCGTGAGGCCGAGTTACTGGATCCACAACAGCGCGTCTTCCTGGAGTGCGCCTGGCATGCGCTCGAGGACGCGGGTGTCGATCCCTACGATACTCAACTGAGAATTTCCGTGTTCGGCGGAGCAGGAACGCCTTACTACTTGGTGGATGCGCTTGGTAACAAGGCCGTGAAGAAATATGCCAGTGGCGCCCAGATCGTTACGAGCTCCGACCGTGACTATCTCACCACACGTGCCTCGTTCAAGCTCAATCTCAAGGGACCAAGCATGAACGTGCAGACTGCCTGCTCCACTGGTTTGGTATCCGTGGCGCTGGGCATCGATTCGCTGCTCTCTCACCAGAGCGACCTTGTGCTTGCCGGCGGCGTGTCGCTAGAGGTGCCTGCGCACCGCGGTTATATCTATCAAGCTGGCGGGCTGCAGTCGCCGGACGGCCGTTGTCGTACGTTCGACAAGGACGCAGGTGGCACGGTCTTCAGCCGAGGGTGTGCCATCGTAGCAATCAAGCGTCTGGCCGATGCCATTGCTGACGGAGATCAGATCTATTCGGTGATACTCGGTGGCGCCATCAACAACGACGGTTACAGCAAGATTAGCTTTACCGCGCCGAGCGTGACTGGTCAGGTGGAGGTGATCACCGAGGCGCTTGAACTCGCTGGTGTGCACCCGGACACCATCAATTTCGTCGAGGCACATGGCACCGCGACTCCGAGTGGTGACCCAATCGAGGTCGCCTCGCTGACCGAAGCCTTTCGCCAATATACCGATGAGCGTGGCTATTGCCGCATTGGGTCGGTGAAGACAAACATCGGTCATACCGATGTAGCGTCTGGTGGCGCGAGCCTGATCAAGGTCGCCTTAAGCCTTCAGCACGGCATCGTTCCAGCCTCACTGAACTTTCACGAATCGAATCCGGAGATCGATTTTCAGGCAAGCCCGTTCTATGTCAACACGAAGACTAGCCCGTTCGTCGGCGCGAGCGGAGCGCCTCGTCGTGCACTGGTCAACTCGTTCGGTGTCGGTGGCACTAACGCCTGCATGATCCTGGAAGAGCCGCCTGCGTTGCCGTTAGCTAGGTCGGCGCCACGTCCACGTGACCTGCTACTGCTGTCGGCGCACGACAAGCCGGCATTCGAGCGTCTGTGCGAGGCGGTGGCGACGCAGTCGCGGGACCCGCTCCTTGACATGAGCGCTTTCACGCACACTTCGCGCAGCCGGCGTCGTGCCCACAAATATAAGGCGTACGTTTCCTTCGCCGGCGCAGCTGATCTTTCCGTACAGCTTGAGCAAAAATTAACACCGCTCGCGCGTACGACGGCGCTTGGCGCCGGTCTCGTCTTTATGTTTCCGGGGCAGGGCAATCAGTTTCCCGATATGGGCCGCGCTCTATACGAGTCCAAAGCGGTCTTTCGCGACGTGATCGACGAGTGTGCGACGCTGCTACTGTCAGAGCTTGGTCTCGACATCCGTACAGTGTTATATCCCGATCCGGACAAACGCGACGAGGCAGCTCAATTGCTGGCGCGTACCTACATCACGCAGCCCGCGATATTCATGGTGAGTTATGCCACCGCGTGTGTTTTCCTCGACCTGGGTCTTGAGCCTGAGCTTCTGATCGGCCATAGCGTCGGCGAGTATGTCGCCGCTACCGTCGCTGGCGTGATGAAGCTGGAGGAAGCACTGCGCATGATCGCCTTACGCGGACGTCTGGTTTACGAGTTGCCGAAAGGCTCGATGCTGGCGGTGTTAAAGAGCGAGGCCGAACTTGCCGAGGTCCTGCCCGATACGCTGGACATCGCCGTTGTCAACAGCCCCGAGCTGGTGGTCGTTTCCGGTCCCGACGAGGCAATTAACGGATTTGCCGAGCAGATGGCGCGGCAGCAGGTTTACACAAAGCTGCTACCGACCTCGCACGCCTTTCACTCGCGCATGATGGCGCCGTGCCTAGACGCCTACCGCCAACATTTGCGCCTCGTCACTTTGCGTGCGCCGACAATACCGATTATCAGCACCGTCACCGGCAAGACGATGACAGCCGAGCAGGCTACCGACCATGAATATTGGGTGCAGCACGTCGTTGATGCGGTGCGTTTTGATGCCGCCACGCGTGAAGCCATGACGCGGGACTCGCTGATCTTTCTTGAATGCGGACCCGGTCATTCGCTCGAGTCGGCGATGCGCCGCCAGCTTCCCGCACAATCGCAGCATGCGGTCATTAGCACCCTGCGTGAGGATATCGATGCGCTGGCTGCGTTCGACATGGCACTGGCGCGCCTGTGGGTCGAGGAAAAAAAGGTGGATTTCGCGCGCTATTTTGGCACGCAGGGTTGCCGAAAGGTTGAATTCCCGCTGTTGCCCTTTGCGCGCACGCCGTACTGTATCGATTTTTCAGCCAATGCCAAACCGGATGAGGGCGAAAAGAATCCTCGCAAGTCGAGCTCTACTGACTGGTACTCGCAACCGGCGTGGCGCAAGACGGCCGCCGTGGCACACGTGCCGCGCGTCGAGCGAGCGCAAGGCGACGGCGATTCTTTGTGGCTTGTCTTCACTGACGATGGGCTGGGCGATGCCATCGTGGCCGCACTCCGAGAACGCGGCGAGCGGTGTTTCTCGATACGCCGGGGCAAAGATTTCTACCGCGACGGCGAAGAAATGATGCTCGATCCTGGCCGCAGTGAACACTTCGGTGCCTTGTTCGGTGAGTTGGCTACCGAGCGTTGCGGACTAAAGATCTTCTATGCGTGGACGCACAAGCCCGGTGCCGGCGGCAACTTGAGCATCGACGACACGACAGCGCTCGATACGGCGTTCTATGGCCTCGTGCGGCTCGAGCGCAGCCTGATTGAGCGCGCCGGCTCTCCAGCAAGCGTGCTGATCCTGGCCGACGATGCCTTTGATGTGAGCGGCGGCGGAACAGTACGCATCGATCGCGCGCTGGCTCTCGGTCCTGGGCGTCTGCTGTTCAAGGAGCACACTGAATTCACGAGCAAGTTCATCAACGTCGAATCTCGCCACTTGAACATCGCGAATTGCACCCGCTTCGTCGAGGAGTTGATCAAGGAAGCACTGCTCGAAACCGACGAGGCCGTGGTGAGCTATGCGGGCCTCGCACGTTGGACCGAATGCTTCGATCCGATCACGCTCGAGCCGACGCATGGGGCAAATTCCCTCGCGCTGAAGCCGGGCGGCGTGTACCTGATTACCGGGGGCGCCGGTGGCGTTGGCCGGACATGTTCGCAGTTCATAGCCGAACGGGTTGACGCGCACTTCGTTTGGACAGGTCGCTCGCCACTGCCAGAGCGTACCCATTGGGACGCGATCATCGCTGCGCGCAACGACGAAGAGCTCATCGAGCGATTGCTAGCCATTCGCGAAATCGAGGCGCTCGGTTCCAGCGTGCGCCATTACGCCGTCGAGGTAAGTGATTTTGACGCCATGCGTCTCCTGCGTGACGAGATCGAAAAGGATCTCGGCCCCGTTACCGGCATCGTGCATGCCGCCGGTACGGCCGGCGGCGGCGTGATCGCACTAACCGACGATGAACAGTACGACGCCGCCCTGCGGCCCAAGGTTCATGGGGCGCTTGTGTTGCACACGCTGTTCGGCGATCGTCCGCTGGACTTTGTGCACTTCTGCTCGTCGGTCACTGCGTTGTTTGGCGAGGCAGGGCGTGTGGACTATACGAGCGCTAATGCCTTCATGGATGCGATGAGCCAGAGTGGTATGTGGGCGAACGCTTCGCGCGTGACTTCGATCAACTGGTGCGAATGGAGCATGGTCGGTATGGGTGCCGCCTGGGAAAAGGAAAAGCAGCGCCGTAAGCTCGGTGTGGCCAGACCCCAGCAAGTCGGAGCACTACCTGCCGCTGCGCCTGAGGAGGCGCCTGAGCTTGTCATGCTCAGGCAGAGCGCTGACGAAAGTTTCTACCGTGTGGAGATCGATCCGCGGCGGCATTGGATTTTGTCCGAACACTTGCTCTCTGGCGCGCCCGCGATGGTGGGCGCGTCGTTTGTTGACGTGCTGTGCCGCTGGGCACTGGCCTGCGGTCATACGCAACTGGCAATACGGGAGGCGCGTTTTGTGTCGCCGCTCATTGCGATGGGCAGCGCGTCGCCCCAGTTGGAGCTACATTGCTCGCGTCTCGATGGAGCCAGATGGAATTTCGAGTTTTTGAGTCACGATGGCGACGGCGAAAACAAGGCGCACTTCGTCGGCGTAGTTGATGTCGGCGCTGCGGGAATGGAAGCTGAACTGCCCGCGCTCACCGATTGTCTCGCGTTATGCTCGGACGAGCCGTTGCGAGTCCGTCACTTCACATCACTGTCCGATCCAAATGGTAATGTGGTGCTGCGCTACAGCGAACGCTGGGATTGTCTCGAAGCATTGCATCTCGGCGACGACGAATGGGTGGCGAGGCTTGAACTTCCCGACCGCCTTGTCGCCGATCTTGACTCGTATGCGTTGCATCCGTCCCTGTTCGACGTGGCTACATCTTGCCATTTTGCGCACGTTGCGAAATACCGGAGCGCCTATCTGCCTTTCGGATACGACGAGATGCATTTTCTTGCCCCGTTCACGCAAAAGTTGTACGTGTGGGGCCGGCCAAGCGCCGTACAGGATGGGAGCGGCCAATATTTACGCTTTGACTTCGTGCTTTACGACGACAACCTTAAGCCAGTGCTGCTGTTGAACGGCTATACGTTCACGCGTATCGGAGTCGTAGGCCAGAACGAGAGCAGTGCAAACAAGGCGAAAGTGCTGGAAACTCTGAAGAAGAACGATGTGATCAGTCCTGACGAGGCGAAGCAGGCGATGTCACGCTTGCTTGCTCAGGGTTTGCCACAGGTGATCGTATATCCGAGCGATTTCCAGATCGAATTCGAAGAGACGCGCCCCTCGATCCTTCGCCGTAAGCGCGAGGAGAAACTGCTCGCCGATCAACGTATGGCGAAGGCCGACGACCGCCCCGAGATAGGCACGGACTTCGTCGAACCTGAGAATGACATCGAGCGCGGAATCGCAGCGGTCTGGTCGGCAATACTTGGCGTCGGGAAGATAGGTGCGAACGACGCGTTTAACGAGCTCGGCGGCAACTCGCTCCTTGCCATCCAGGTCATCTCGGGTATTGGTTCGGAGTTTGGCGTCGAGATCAAGGCCAGCGAGTTCAAGGGCTCGGTGACCGTGCGTGAGTTCGCGGACTTGATTCTGGCCAAAATTCTCCAAAACCACGATGAAGACACGCTGCAGAAATTGCTCACGGAGCAAGGGGCGTGACAACATGAGTGATTTGATCCGGACCATAGCGAATCTGACACCAGACGAAAAGGCCGAGTTGATCGCGCATTTGAAGGCGGGCAAGGCTAACGTCCCTCGGGGCGCGGAGATCGACTTTTCGCGCAACCACGAGTGGCGCTTTCGTTCCGATATGCCATTTGATCTTGCCGCGGTGTCGTTCGAGGCCGGCGATCCCGACCCAGATTGCGTGCAGATAGATGCGCGCGCCGCCGGGGTCAATTTCCGTGACGTGATGATCGCGCTGCGCATTTACCCGATGGCGCCCGACGTTCCCAGCAACATGGCTTCCGATTATGCGGGCGTGGTAACGAAGGTCGGAAGCCGAGTCACGCGTTTCAAGCCTGGTGATCATGTCGTCGCGATGAATATCGGCCATGTGGAGCAGGGCCACGTCCGCGAAAACTCGCATTTCGCCAAGTGCCTCAACATTTACGAGATGTGCGTCTTCCATAAACCAAAACAGCTCGCGTTCGTCGAAGCAGCGTTGATTCCGACCGTTTATCTGACCGCTTGGTATGCGCTAGTGAACTGTGCGCGACTTGAGCGCGGCGGAACGGTGCTTATTCACACAGCAACCGGCGGCGTCGGGTTGGCCGCCATCGAGATCGCTAGACACATTGGCGCGAAGATCGTCGCTACCGCAGGCACGCCGGAAAAACGCGCTTATCTCGTCGAGCGGGGCATTGAGCACGTGTTTGACTCACGTTCCTCTAGATTTGCTGCTGAGATGAGGTCGGCCGGGATCGTGCCGGATACTATTCTTAACACGCTCGCGGGCGATCTAATGCTGGAGAGCCTAAAGCTTCTTGGGCCTTTCGGCCATTTCGTGCACATTGACAAGAAGGACGTAGCCACCAACGCACCGCTTCCATTAGGTTATTTAATCAAGGGATTGTCCTTTCATTTTCTGGACATCTCGCTTCTGCTGCGCAATCCACGTCATCTGGAAAGTTCTTTTGCTGAGCTGGCTTCCCTGTTCGAGGCCGGTAGCATTCGTCCGATCCGGTATCGAAGTTACAGGGCGGCGGAGGTTAAGCAGGCGATTACCGAAATGTCACGCGGCACCCATCTCGGAAAACTGGTCATTGAGTACGATAGCGCACAATGAGCAACGCACAAGCACTCCTTAAAACACTGACGCCTGAGCAGATAAGGCGGCTGATGGCGAAGAAGGCTGGAACTGAGGCGACCGTGGCGCCGTTGACCATGGCTGGCGACGGTAGCATGCCGGTGTCGCTAGGCCAGGAACGCTTTTGGTTCCTGAGCCGGTTGTACCCGGACACGCCGGACTACAACATACCGCTAGCGGTGATGATAGACGGCCCTGGCGTCGATCGCGTTACGCTGCAGCGCAATCTCGACGCGGTGGTAGCGGGGCAAGAAATTTTCCGCACGACCTTCCATGAACGCGATGGTGGCGTAGTGCAGGTCGTACACGCGTCACTACATCTTGACGTTGAATACGAGGATCGCGCCGCGGACTACGCTGCCAAAGGCGGCGCGTTCGTGGAGTCTCTCGCGGTCGAACACGGCGCCATCCGCTTCCAGATGGACCATCTTCCATTGTTTTCGGTGAAGCTGGTTCGGCTTGCGCCCACGTGCCATCTGGTTCTACTGAACCTACATCATCTAATTTCCGATGGCTGGAGCAATTCGCTCCTATCGCAGTTGCTCTCCACGCCGGCTAGCGCGCCTGCGCCCGAGCCGCCCCCGCGCCAGTACCGCGATTTCGTGGCACTCGAGCAAGCCTGGCTGAAAAGCGCGGAATGCCAAACCCAACTTTCGTTCTGGAAGGATCTGCTGCGCGATCTGCCGCAGCCGCCGGTTTTCGTGCAACGCGATCGTCATGCAGCGGTTAACGCCGGCGGCTTCGTCGCGGTGGAGTTGCCCTCAACGCTGTGCGACCGCATCGCACAACATTGCAGCGCGGTGGGGTGCACGCAATTCCAGTACTACATAGGCTGTTTTGCGTTGCTGATGACGCGCTATGCCAATGTCGACGATCTCGTCATCGGCACGCCGGTCGCGAATCGCAACCAAACGCAATTCCTGGAAACCTGCGGCTTGTTCATTAACACGCTGCCTTTGCGATTCCAGATTGACGCAACTCGCTCATTCGCCCAGGCCCTGGGTGATTGCGCGGCCCGTGTCGAGGCGTGCCTTGCTTGCCAGGAGCTGCCCTATGCCGAGCTCGTCAAGCACGTTCAGGTGAAGCGCGCGCTGAACGAAAACCCGCTGTTCAATCTTCACTTCGCGTTCCAGTATTTTCCGCACCTGAAATCCTCGAGCGATTTTCGCCTGCTGGCGTTCGACCACGGTATCGGAAAATTTGATCTGAACTGCTTCGTGGAAATTTCCGGCGCGGGCAATCGTCTATCGTTGACCTATCGCCGCCGCGCGTTCGATGACGCCGATATCAAACGTCTTGCCGATGATTTTCTGCATGTGCTTGCATTAGGCCTTAGGGCGCCGACCGGCGCCCTGCGTGATGTTGAATTCCTCCCGCCTGCCAGCTTGTCCCGGCTGGTAGGGCCTGTCGTGGCGCGTCCGCGCGGCAATTGGTACATGCTTTTCGGGGATGCGGCACGCAAGTGGCCAATGCGACAAGCTTGTGCTGACGCGGACGGCAGCTTGACCTACGGTGAACTCGAGACACTCGTCACCCGCGCGGCCGGGGCGCTCGCAGCATGTGGCGTGCGGAGTGGGGACCGCGTATTGCTGCGCGCGGCTCGTGGCCGCTACTATGCCATCGGTCTTCTGGCTTGCCTGCGTCTGGGCGCTGTCTATCTGCCAATCCCGGAAGATGCGCCTCAGGCATTGCTCGAGCAGGTCGAGCGCGAAGCTGGCGCACGCCTTGTGTTGGGCGCGCCGCGCGTTGGAACGCTTTCCCAATTGACATTCGCCGATGCGCTTGCGGTGACGTCCGACTGCGCTTTGCCATCCGCGAGCGTCAACGACAACGACGCAGCCTACATAGTCTATACGTCCGGTTCGACCGGCACGCCGAAAGGCGTCGTCGTCACGCACGGTGGGCTTGTCAACTACACGCTCTCGTTGCTGGAGCGGCTCGATAATCCGTCGCTCGCCTCGTTCGCGCATCTTTCCGCGTTGGACGCCGATCTGGGTAACACCGCGATCTTTCCAGCGTTGGCCAGCGGCGCAGCTTTGCTGTTGCCCGATTCTGCGGCCCTACTTGACGCTACTAGGCTCGCCGCTTTCTTCGCGCGATATCCGGCCGATGCGGCCAAGATGGTGCCGTCGCACTTGCGCGCAATGCGGACGAGTCTTCCGGGCATACTGCCCCGGCGTGTGTTGATCTGCGGCGGCGACACGCTCGATTCGGAGCTCGTGGATGCTGTGCGCGCCGCCTCGCCGGCGTTGCAGATTGTCAATCACTATGGGCCCGCCGAGACGACAATTGGCGTGCTGACGCATGAAATGACTGTGCAAACGCACACGCCTATTCCGCTTGGCATTCCGATTGCGAACACGCGCATCTATCTGCTGGACAGACACGGCAGGACAGTGCCGCGTGGCGTTGTCGGCGAGCTTGGCATCGCGGGGATGGGACTAGCTACCGGATATCTTGAGCATCCTGAGTTGACTGGGCGACGCTTCATCGCCACCGCGCTCGAGAATGGCGCGCGCCTCTATCGTAGCGGGGACCTTGCCATGCTCGATGCGAATGGCGCGGTGATCTTCCTTGGGCGCGGGGACAACCGCGTGAAAATCGGCGGCGTTATGGTGCAGCCCGAAGAAGTGACTGCCTCACTGATGCAGCATCCGGCCGTGACGGCCGCGCATGCGTGGGCGCAGAATGGCGTCGACGGCAATGCGCGGCTGATGGCTGCGGTGGTGTTACGCGAGCCTGTAGAACTGAACGCTCTGCGAGCATATCTGTTGCGCAGCTACAAGCCAGCGCAGTGCCCAGCGCTGGTCGCGCTGCCATCGCTGCCGCTGAACGCGAATGGCAAGGTCGATGTGCATGCGCTGCGCCGAGCTTGGGAGCAGCAGGGATCTCCCGTCGGCGCGAGCTTGCCGCGGGATCCGGTGGAACTGGAGCTGCTTGGCCTTTTTCAGAGAACGCTCGGACAATCCACTGTGGCACTTGACGCAGGATTTTTCGAACTCGGCGGCACTTCGCTGCAGGCCATCTCGTTGATTGCGCGCATCAGTGAGGTGTTTGGGCTGAACGTGCCTGTCTCGGCGCTGTTTGAGGGCAGCTCGGTGCAAGGCTTGGCCGAAATAGTCCGTCGCCTGGGAGATGGCGCGAGCAAGTCGCCGCTGGTGACACTCTCTGACGCAGGCCAGGACGAATTGTTTGTGTGGGTACATCCCGCCGGCGGCAACGCGATGTGTTATCTGCCAATGGCGCGCCAGCTCGCGCCGGCTCGCGCAAGTGTGGCATTCAATGCGTTTGGTCGACATGCCGGCGCGGATATTCCTGCGCTGGCGCGCGACTATGATCGCGAGTTGAAATCCTGCTATGCCACTCGCCGAGTCGTCCTGGTGGGCTGGTCGATGGGTGCGCTGATCGCGCATGAAATGGCCGTGCTCGCCGCGCAGGCCGGGCACGTCGTGCCGTTGGTACTACTCGATCAACCCGTCCCCGATGCAGCCGCCGAGGCGTTGTCGTACGAGGTACGCGTGAAGCAGTATTTGGAGAAAGTGGAGGTCTTCACTGGGCGCGCTATCGGCGAACACTATGGGCCGGGGGGCGAAATTGACTTTGAACGTGTCTTGCAAGCCTTCCAGAGGCTGGATCTGCTGCCACTCGATACAAGCGTCGCCGCGTTCCGTGCATTTATAGACGTGCTCGTCCATGACAACGCGATCATCAGCGCGTTTCGTCCCCGGCAGTACTCAGGCCCGACCTTGCTGCTGCGGGCGCGAGAGCGGGCACCATTGGGGTATTCCGCCGCGAATTCGGCTGATGCCCCGGCAGACCTTGGCTGGCACGCATACTGTTCGCGCCTTGAACTTGGCGAAGCAGATGGCAACCACATGACGATGCTCAATTCCTTCCATGCAACTGGGCTGGCCGCGACCCTGGATGCATGGGTGCTGCAACGATCATGAGTCCGCTATCTGGCTGCGCGCTACGCGTCGATCTTTGGTTGAGCTCCGAAGCCGGAGCGACGCCGGCACTGCTCGAAACCTACCGCACTTGGCTCAGTGACGATGAGGCACTGCAGTGGAGACGATTCCGGCGCGAGGAGGATGGCCGCCGATACCTGTTGGCACGCGGACTTGTGCGCGGTGTTCTTGCCGATCGCACGGGCCTGCGACCGGACAGGCTCGAATTCACCGTCAATCCTTGGGGCAAGCCAGCCTTGCGCGGGGAGACGGATGCATCACTGCATTTCAACCAATGCCATACGCGAGGGCTTATGGCATTGGTTGCATGCCATGAAGCAGAGGTGGGTGTCGATGTCGAAGCGATTGATCGTGACATCGATGTCCTCCGCGTTGCCTCGCACTGTTCTTCTGCGCAGGAGCGCGCGATGCTGGAAGCCACGCCTGAGGACAGGCGCGCGGAACGATTCATCGAACTGTGGACGTTGAAGGAAGCCTGGGTGAAGGCTGTAGGCCGCGGCCTGTCCCTCGCGTTGGACAGCTTCAGCGTGCTGATAGACATGGAGTGGCCGCGCGTCGTTGAACATGCGGCGGATGGGAGCCGAGAGGCGCAATGCCAGCGTCGGCTCTATGCCCCATCAACGGCCCACCGGCTCGCCCTCGCCGTACGCGACGAGATGTCTCGACGTTCGGCTCGCGCTCGACTTGCCGCCGAATGGATTCAGTCCTCTCGAGGTGTTTCGGCGCTCATGAAAAACCGCTGAAGTCTTGACGGCGGGTTCTCACGCCTCGCGCCCGTGCTCCCTCGTGCGCGAAAGACACACGCTGGCAAACGGTTTCAGTGCTCGCTGTCTGTAATTCTTTCGACGATCACGCATGATGTCAACGATAATGTCGCCCGGCCACGCTTGGGCGCTGGCTTTCGTTAGTTTGAGCATGACGGCGGCCTCGGCATCTGTGGCCGATTCGTTCGCCACTCCGGACATCAAAATCGAATGCCTTCGGCGCGTCCAGCCCTGCCCGGTATTCACCTACCTGCCGCGCAAGTCGGCGGGCACGCTTACCGGGGAATTCGCCTCGGCGGCCGTCGGCATGCCGGACGCGACGGACTCCTCCAGAGCCATACGCACCGTTACTAAAGGCGACCAAATGGCGCTCGTGCGGGAACCCCCGGCCGTCGCTTCGACCGATTTCGCCGGCATCCATGAGTTGTACCTGGACAATGTCTACAGCGCACTCAAGCCCATGTCCCTGTCCGAGAGTCACGACCACGACAAGTCGCTGGTTGACAAGGCCGAGCAGGAATTCATGCGTCAATATATGGCGTGCGACTACGGTTATTGCGTGCACGAGGTTTCGAGGTCGAGCGCACCTCTCGATGAGACGGTAATCGGGCAGATCGACTTCATCGGCAACAATGCGTTCCCCAGCAGCCAATTGCTCGAGGAGATGCAGTTGTCGAGGAAGAGCTGGTTCTCCTGGTACACAAAGAACGATTTGTACGCGAAGGGCAAACTGTTGGTCGACCTGGGCCACATTCGCCAGTATTGCCTGAATCGCGGCTACCTCGAGTTCAACATCACCTCGATCCACATTGCTTTCTTGCCCGACAAAAAGGCCGTCGATCTGACGGTTGCGGTGCACGAGGGCGAGCCGTATACGATCGCGAGCGTCAAGCTCGTGGGTAATCTGATCGGGCGCGAGGCGGAGCTGCAGAAACTCATCAAGATGAAGACCGGGGACCGCTTCTCGGCTCAGGAGCTGCAGGACACCGCCAAGGCGTTGATTAGCAAGCTCGCCGAATATGGCTTTGCATCCGCGACAGTCAGCCTGCAGCCTGATGTCGATCATATTGATCACCGGATTGGCATCGCGCTCGTGGTGGACCCGGGCCGCCGGGCCCACGTGCGCTACATCAAGATCACGGGCAACACGCGCACGCACGACGAAGTGATCCGCCGTGAGATGCGCCAGATGGAAAACGCTTGGCTAGATACGAACCGCCTTGCCGCGTCGAAGGAACGCATCAGCCGTGTCGGGTACTTCACTAGTGTTGACGTTTCGACATCGCCAGTACCGGGCACCCAGGACCAGTACGACATCAACGTGAATGTCACGGAAAAGCCACCCAGCCCGATAACGCTCGGCGTCGGTTACACTTCCGACGTAGGTTCGATTGTCTCGGCTGGCATCTCGCAAGACAACGTGTTCGGTTCGGGCACCAGTCTCGCGGTCAACGCGAGTATAGCCCGGACTTTCCGCGCGGGGACGGTCACGCAGGTCGACCCATACTTCACCGCGGAAGGCGTCAAGCGCGTCACGGACATCTACTATCGCACGGCCGAGCCACTCTACTATTCGAATACGAACGACACGAGTTTCCGTATCATCAACTATGGCTTCGATACGAAGTTCGGTATTCCGTTTTCGGAAAGAGATACCTTGTACCTCGGCGCTGGCATCGAGCAGCACCGCATCGACGTCGACGCAACGACGCCGCAAAGCTATATCGATTACGTGAACTCCTTCGGCCGCGTGTCGAATGACGCGCCGCTCATTCTCGGCTGGGCACGCGACACGCGCGACAGTGTGCTTGTGCCGAGCCATGGATACTGGGCATCGGCAAACGGCGAATACGGTACGCCGATCACGAATACGACGTACTACAAGCTGGACTTGGGCGCGCAATACTACTATTCGTTCATGCGCGGTTTCGTGCTCGGTCTGAATTTCCGGGCGGGCTATGGGAGCGGTCTCTCGGGCCGCCCGTTCCCAATCTTCACGAACTTTCGGGCGGGTGGTATCGGTTCGGTGCGGGGCTACGAGCCAAACTCGCTTGGTCCGCGCGATAAGTCGACGAACGACCCGGTCGGCGGTTCGAAACTTGTCGTCGGCAATCTCGAACTTACGTTCCCGCTGCCACGCGGGGACTACGACCGCACCCTGCGGGTGTTTTCGTACTTCGACTTCGGTAACGTTTGGGGAGCGGAGGGCTCGATTGTCGGCGGGAATGGCTTACGCTACAGCTATGGTGTGGGCCTTGAATGGATTTCGCCGATTGGCCCGCTCAAGCTGGATGTGGGTTTCCCGATCACAAGACATTCAGGCGACCAGTACCAGAAATTTCAATTCCAGGTCGGCACGTCGTTCTGAGATTGAAACGGTCAAGGTGATGCATCACCCGTGAGCGTGCGACAAAATGGAAAAAGCCCGGCGCGTGTTGCCTCGGCAGGCTTAGAGACCGTTTCAAAAAGACCCCGAGGGGACTGTTAACCTTATCGGCAAGCTGTTAACCTTGGACATCTGAACAACCGGAACCAAGGGGATGGGCGCACCGATCATTGATGACGAACTGTGGGCATTGATAGAGCCTTTGCTGCCACAGCCAAGGCCCCGCCGCAAGAAATACCCAGGACGGCTTCCGGTTTGCAACCGGGCTGCACTGAACGGCATCCTGTTCGTATTCAAGACCGGGATACGCTGGTGCGACCTCTCGAGCAAGCTGGGATTCGGCTCGGGGCCGACCTGCTGGAGGCGTTTGCGCGACTGGCAAAGGGCCGGCGTGTGGAGCGCCTTGCACGAACTGCTGCTGGCGAAGTTACGCGAAGCCGGCGAACTCGATTTCTCACGGGCAGCGGTCGATTCATCCTCGGTGCGAGCCGTTGGGGCGGGCGAAAAACTGGCCCGAACCCCACCGATCGCTCGCGACTAGGTTCGAAGCATCACATCCTCGTCGACGCCAATGGCGTCCCCATCAGTGCCATCCTGACTGGCGCGAATCGCAACGACGTTACCCAGTTGGTGCCGCTCATCGACGCGATCCCGCCAATTCGCGGCATACGCGGCCGACCGCTTTGCAAGCCCAAAGTCATCTACGCAGATCGTGGTTACGACTCCGAGCCGCATCGTCAGCGGCTTCGTGCTCGCGGTATCGAACCGGTGATCGCCAGGCGCCGTACGGAACACGACAGCGGACTCGGCAAATTCCGCTGGGTGGTCGAGCGTACTCACGCATGGCTGCACAATTTTCGTCGTCTTCGCATTCGCTTTGAGCGTCGCGCCGACATTCACGAGGCATTCCTAAACTTGGTTGCGCGCTCGTCTGCTGGAACATCTTCAAACGTACTGAGCAGTCTTTTTGAAACGGTCTCTAAGCGAATGTAGATGTTAGCGTGCAGGGAATACAGACATAAGTCCCCTCCAATGGAAAATCAAATACGATTACCCCTTCAAATGGCAACCAGCTGCAAGCGTCGTGCTTTACGCGATTGAAAATGAAGGGGCGGGGCCGGGCTGCACCGGCGTCGGGAAGTTGCTTCCGATGACAAGGTGCACACTCATGTGATGCCGTTTTGCTTACTGGGACGTGTGTCGTCATCAACTACTTCGTTCCCTTTGGGAACCGCTCATTCGTGACATGCACGCTTCCTACATACCCGGTCATTACAGAACGTCTCAACAGGGCTTTTTTTCGGAAGACTAAGGAGGTTCGTCATGCAAAAAAGATATTTCGAAACATCAATTGAAGTGCGGTATCGCGACACCGATTCGTTAGGACACGTCGCCGCACCGGTTTACTACGAATATATGCTGCAAGTGTACCTTGCATTTATGCACGACCTCCTGGACATTCCGAGTGATGAAAAGATTCCCCAAATCATGGGAAAAACTTCGTGCGTGTACGTCGCGCCGGTTCGATATGGAGATATCGTCTTGGTGCGCAGTAGCGTCACGCGTTTCGGAGCGAAGAGCCTCGATGTAGAGTATTTGATGGATTCAGAAGGAATGGATAAACGGATTGCAACGGGTAGTTCCTCACACGTGATGTTCGACTACGCGGCGAATGCACCTATCCAACTATCCGAAGATTTCAAGGAGTCCGTGATGCGTTTTCAGGGCTCTCTCTAGCGAGACGCCACTTGCCTTGACATGTGATACGTCTTCGGCGCGCGTGCATATGCCAATTCATCAACCGGCTCATATCTTGAAGGAGATTTATGATGAAAAGTGATCGCTACCATGCCGGAATAAGCAGATTACGTGAAATCTATGGTGTGGTCGGCGAAAACGTCATCGCAAACTTGGAAGAAATTGCACCGGACTTCGCAAAATATGTCGCCGAATCGTTTGGAGACGTCTATTTGAGGGAGGGACTGGATCTAAGGGCGAGAGAGCTTTCAGTCGTGACCGCACTCGCAACGCTTGGCAGCGCGACGCCTCAACTCAAGGTACACCTCCACGGCGCACTGAGCGTTGGATGCACCAGAGAGGAAATCGTGGAGATTTTCATGCAACTTGCCTTTTACGCTGGTGTGCCGGTTGCTCTGAATGTGCTCTTCGCGGCGAAGGAAGTCTTTCGTGAGTGTGATGCTGTTTCACAGAAGGCCACGCTGGATCGTTAGGAGAATACGCGCGATGACGTGTTATGAACTGTCAGGAAAGCGCCCTTGCATCGATGCCTCCTCGTTTGTACATGAGAGCGCCGTGCTTATTGGGGATGTGCACATTGGCCCTGGTTGCTACATCGGTCCGTGCGCCAGCTTACGTGGCGATTTTGGCCGAATCGAAGTTGGCGCGGGCAGCAACATCCAGGATTGCTGCGTATTACACGTAGCTCATGGAGAATTCTGTCGATTAGAGATTAACAGCCACATCGGGCATGGCGCAATCGTGCACGGGGCGCATATTGGACGTGATGCAATGATCGGGATGAATGCCGTTGTGATGGACGGAGTCGAAGTGGGAGATACCGCCATCGTAGGGGCGTGTGCGTTTCTGGCGGGGGGGGCAACGTATTCCGCCCGGCATGCTCGTAATTGGAGTGCCTGCGCGCGTCGCACGCGCGCTCACGCAGAATGAGATTGCTGACAAGCGACGTGGCACCGAGATCTACCAGAAGCTTGCGCGCGACTGCAACTCTTCGCTGAGGCGAGTTGACGTTTAAGACTCTCCGGCAGTACGTTTCTGGTTTTTCTAGGCTAAGGTAAGTTACGAGGGGTTATTTTTATCTTTTCCTTCTGTAACATATTCTAAACCCTTAGGATACCTATCACATAGAAAAATAGATGGTCATTGCGCGAGGTACTGAGCAATGTCCGCTTCGACCAAGCACGGAGTTGAAATTGACCGCATGTGCGCCCATTGACGACACCCCTGTACTCGCCGACTATCGGCTTGCCGACAACCTCACCGCGACGCGCGGCCGCATCTTCCTGACCGGCACCCAGGCGCTGGTGCGTCTCGTGCTGATGCAACGCGCGCTTGATCACGCGCGCGGGTTGAATACCGCCGGCTTTGTCAGCGGCTATCGCGGCTCACCGCTCGGCATGGTCGATCAGCAATTGTGGAAAGCCGGCAAGCTGCTCGCCGCCAGCGACATCCGCTTTCTGCCCGCGATCAATGAAGAACTGGGCGGCACCGCCGTGCTCGGCACGCAGCGCGTCGAGGCGGACCCGCAACGGTCGATGGCGTATTCGCGATGTGGTACGGCAAAGGCCCCGGCGTCGACCGCGCCGGCGACGCGTTAAAGCACGGCAACGCATACGGCTCGTCGCCGCACGGCGGCGTGCTGGTGGTCGCGGGTGACGATCACGGTTGCGTGTCGTCGTCGATGCCGCATCAGAGCGACTTCGCGATGATGGCGTGGCATATGCCGATCGTGAACCCGTCGAACGTTGCCGATATGCTCCAGTTCGGACTCTACGGCTGGGCGTTGTCGCGCTTTTCGGGCACATGGGTCGGCTTCAAGGCGATCTAGGAGACGGTCGAGTCCGGCTCGAGAATCGACCTCGACGCATCGCGCACCGACTGGGGCATCAATTCCAACTTCACGCTGCCCGAAGGCGACCTGCACATCCGCTGGCCCGATCTGCCGAGCCTCGCGATCGAAGCGCGTCTCGCCGCCAAGCTCGACGCGGCGCGACACTTCGCGCGCGTGAACAGCATCGACAAGTGGATTGCGCCGAGCCCGCATGCGAACGTCGGCGTCATCACATGCGGCAAGGCGCACCTCGATCTGATGGAAGCGCTGCGCCGCCTCGATCTGACGGCCGCCGACCTGGACGCAGCCGGCGTGCGGATCTATAAGGTCGGATTGTCGTTCCCGCTCGAAATGACTCGCATCGATGCATTCGTCGGCGGCCTGACCGAAGTGCTGGTGATCGAAGAGAAAGGCCCGGTCGTCGAGCAGCAGATCAAGCAATACTTGTACAACCGGCCAAGCAGCGCGCGCCCGCTCGTGACCGGCAAACAGGCGGCGGACGGCGCACCGCTGCTGTCCGCGCTCGGCGAATTGCGGCCGTCGCGCATCCTGCCGGTATTCGCGAGCTGGCTCGCACGCCACAAGCCCGCGCTTGACCGGCGCGAGCGCGTCGTCGACCTGGTCGCGCCGCAGATCCTGTCGAACGAAGCCGATGCGGTG
>NZ_CADIKH010000067.1 GCF_902859855.1 Paraburkholderia humisilvae | reverse complement strand
GCAACTCGGCGGCGATCGGGGCGAACTCGAGCGACGGGGGCCGCAGCAACGTGGTGAGCGTGGGCGCGCCAGGCGCGGAGCGGCAGGTCACGAACGTGGCGGCGGGCACGCAGGCCACTGACGCGGTGAACGTGCAGCAGCTCAACCAGACTGTCGCGCAGGGCGTCGGGCAGGCCAACAGCTACACCGACCAGCGCTTTGCCCAGGTAAATAGCGCGATCAACGATACTGCAAAAGCTGCGTATGCTGGCGCGGCGAACGCTATTGCCATGGCGAATCTGCGCTACGACGACCGGCCGGGCAAGTACTCGGTAGCCGCCGCCACAGGCTATTACCACGGTCAGTCCGGCATTGCCGCGGGTTTTGGTGGGACTTCGGAAAGTGGCTTGTGGCGTTTCGGCGGTGGTCTAACCGTTACACCTACGCTTAGCCATACGGACTTTGGCGTTGGGCTAGGGGTTTCTTATACGCTGAACTGAAGTGCTTGGGCGGCACAAGATGTCGGCAAAGAGAAGCACTCCGGCATATGCAGGCGAGATGTGCTTCTCTTTTTTACAATTGTGAGCTGACTAGATGTTATGTATTTTTGTTAAGAACTGGAAAATGAGCGAGTATAAGCACGGAGAAGGCGACGACATGCAAACCAGCCAAGGTTTCGGGCAATCGTTCGTAGTCTCTCGCCAACCGGCGGAAGCGGTTGAGTTATCCAAAGCTGCGTTCAACCACCCAGCGGCGCGGCAACAAAACGAAGCCCTTTTTCATCTCCGGCAGTCTGATGACCTGAAGCTCGATGCCTTCGTCGAGTACATCCTGCGCAGGTTCCTCGCCGGTGTATCCCTGATCGGCGAACGCCACCTTGACCGGGCCAGTGGCCTTCTGAACCTGACGCGCCAGTTCCCCGACCTGTGCGCGCTCCTGCTCGTTGGCCGGCCTCACATTCACGGCAAGCAACTGCCCCAAGGTACCAAGCGTCATATGTACCTCGCTGCCGCGTTTGCGTTTGTAGCCGTCGTAACCAGCGCGAGGCCCACTCTCGCAGGTCGACTGCAGCGTGCGTCCGTCGAGAATGACCGCGCTGGGTTGACCACGGCGCCTCTGCGCGACCCGCATAATCGAACGCAGGTCATTGACCATGATGTCGACGCAGCCTGCCTGAATCCAGCGCAACGCGTTGAACATCTCGCGCAGTTCGTAGCGACGCTGTGGTGCGTCCTTGTTCAACAATGCCAGGTACGGAGCGGCGAAGTACCGCGCTTCATCCGATACATCCGTTGGGTAGGATCAGCGTCTTTTCATCCCGCCAGGTTACCAGGTCCGGCCGAAAATTCATAAAACCTTCTAAGAACGTTGTGCCGCCGCCAGGATGACGGAGTGTGTGTCGTTCCCTCGCACCTTTAGAGATGCTCCCACTTCAGTTTTTACATGATCATCGATAACTTGCAGGGTATGGTTGTATGGCTAAGATTTTTCTGGATAATGCCAATCCGCTTTGGAAACTGATTTTTATGAAGTGTATATAATTAAAAATAGCATGAAATATATTCGTTGGCGGGAAAGAGATGTCGGTGACAAGAATGCAAGTATTTTTCTTTAAAACGTTGTTAATTATTTTTTGGAGATTTTATGGTCACTTCGCCTGATCTGCAACGTTATTCACGCCCTGCTGTCCTATTTCATTGGGTAATTTTCCTGCTTGTCGCGACGGCATACTTTGCGATAGAGATGCGTGGACCTAAGGGCAGTGAGAGTCGGGTTCTATGGACCTCGGTGCATTTTTGGGCTGGCACCTTGGTACTGGCACTCGCATTGCCGCGCCTGCTGTGGCGTCTGTGGCGCCGCCCCCCCGATGATTTGAGTTCTTCGCGCGTCGTCACATTTCTGTCGCGACTCATGCACCTGTTACTTTATATTTTTATCTTTTTGCAGCCAATATTGGGTATTCTCATGATTAACACTGCGGGACACCCTTTGACGCTTGCCGGACTCAACTACCATATTACTCTTACAGGTCCGTCACAAGAAGCGAGCAAGGTGATTAAGGAAGTACATGAGTTCATTGGAAATGCCTTCTATTGGGTCATCGGCTTGCATGCGCTTGCAGCAATCGGCCATCATATCGTGCTCAAAGGTGCATCGCTGCGCAGAATGATGTGATGCATAGAATGATGGAGGCCACTGACTTTAATGCCGGACGAAGCGCTGTCCCGAGAGAGCCTAACGAGTTGCATGCATTTCCATTCAACCGAACAGAAAGAATCGGCCAGCGGGCACCATAACCGAAAGAAGTCAACAGGTTGTTCACTGAGAGGTGCTTGAGCGCCCGTGAGTCCGCGTCGCAGAGGGGGTTTGTCCCGCAGTAAGATCGCACGAACCAGATATGAGCAATTCCTACAGAAAAAGAGGCTTCAGTCGCAGTCGGCATATTCGGGAAAGTGATGCTGCTATACGTGCCTGCCACCCATCTTGATTCTCGCGCATTTTTTGTGCGCGCTCATTTGTGCGATCACGTGACTCATATCGACAGCATTGACTCTAATTTAATGCTTCGAGTAACGGATTAAACGCCCATGACACATCAATAATATGCCGAGAAGACCGCTGATGCTTAAATATTTAATTTGCATTTCCGCGATTGATGTTCGAACCGCCAACATGTGGTTCTTATCGGTCACCTCAAAATCGATAACGGCGTTGCCAGATATGATTGGTTCGGGATGAAGGTCCGTAAAGTGTGCTCTCGTGTGCTGTTGCAAGACACAGTGCTTCGGATGGATTTAAGAATTCGATTTCGATGTTATCCAATGCTTCGCGATATTCACGTGACGCCATAGGTGCAAGCGATGCAGGTCAATACTCTCGAACGTCGTGCTAGCGTGGATTATGACCTGCATGGGCTTGTCAGACGGCTTGTTGACATAATTGCTATTGGCGCGTCTGCTCACATAGCTTCAAGATACCGCTGCGAGGCGTCGCTTGCGATCTGCAGGTTTGACGCCATCTTCGCGCCTTTTTCGATGGCATGCTGGCTCACATTGATGCCGGTTTTTGGCGTTTACCAGTCCTGGCGAGGACGTTCGATGATGCTCCTTGTCCGGCGCGTTTTGATCGCATGGATTTCGGTACAGACGTGCGTCTGGGTTTTAATGCTGTGCCTGCACTCTACGAACGATGCGGCGCGCCTATGGTTCGCCTACTGGGCTGGGGCGGGTTCCGTGGCGTTGGCCGGCGTACGAATCGTAACTTACGCGGTGTTGGGGCGACTGCGTCATGCTGGCCTGAATCAACGGTGTGTGGCACTCGTCGGAGACATCGGGCATTTGCGGAGACTGTTGCTCAACATTGAGGCGGCGCCCGGCAGCGGCTTTCGGCCTGAAGCGGTATTCTGCCCACGGGACGACGTGAGCGGTGCAGAGATCGGACTGCGCGTTTTCATGGATTTCGAGGCGTTCGTCAGCCATGTTCGCGAAGCTAATGTCCATGAGCTATGGCTTGCGCTCCCACTATCCGATCAGTCGACGATCGTGCGTTTCCTTGGCACCTTTCGCGAGGATTTGATCAACATCCGCCTGGTACCTGATGTGGGTGGCTTAGCGCTGTTTGACGGTGGACTAGTCGAACTGCTTGGCTCGCCGGCAATCAATCTTGCGGCGTCGCCCCTCTCGCCAGCGGCGCTCGCGCAAAAGGCGGCGTTTGATCGGGTGTTCGCCATCTTCGTGCTCGTCGCGGGGGCCCCGATTTTTATGGCTATCGCGGTGGCAATAAAACTTTCATCGCCAGGGCCCGTATTTTTCAGGCAAAGGCGTAGAGGTGCCAACGGCCGGATATTCTCGATCTATAAATTCAGATCGATGCACGTTCACCAGCAGGCCGATGGTGGGCTGCAACAGGCGACGCGGGCCGATCCGCGGATTACCCGTGTCGGTGCTTTCTTGCGTCGCACGAGCCTGGACGAACTACCGCAGTTCATCAATGTCCTGCGCGGTGAGATGTCCGTGGTTGGTCCGCGGCCGCACGCGATTGAACACGACGAGTTATATGGAAAAGTGATCGACCGTTATATCCATCGCTACAGGATCAAACCCGGGATCACCGGCTGGGCGCAGGTGAACGGATATCGCGGCGAAACCGAACAGGTAGAAAAGATGCAAAAGCGCGTCGAGCATGATTTTTATTACTTATGTAACTGGTCGATGGCGTTCGACATAAAAATCATCGCGACAACCTTGCTGAAGGGTTTTATCCATCGCAACGCATATTGATTACCGATGATGGGGACAATTGCGTTAGTGCACCACGCATTTCAGGTGGCTCCGCATTGACGGCGACACAAGGCCGCTCGTGGACACAGTCCCCAGGTAATGACAGGACAGGTCTGTCAGCCGCCATGGTGTCTCAGTCGCAATGGAAGTGTCCGGGCCAAGAAATGCGCGCACGCGCTGATTCTCTGTGGTGGCTTGGCGAGATAAGGAAAAAACCTTGGTGAAATCCGCCAACGACGTTTCCACGCGACAAGATTCGTGAAGAATGATTTGCGAGGGAGGAGCTTGCGACGGCACGCCTGGACCGTGACGCAAACGAGCAAGTCTAGGCCGTAATCGGCGGTGTCCACCATACCGGACTGAACGGCGACGCGTACTGGGGCGCCGTCAGAAGGGAATTTTCCGAGTACTCGACGAAGCCACGAGATTACTTGCCCAAACAGAACGAATATGAAAATTCAAGGAGTTCGATCAGTTGGAGGCCGCGCTGAACGAAATGTTGGTTTTTGGTGGTCGTTATCGACGGGCCTTATACAGGCCGACGCGCGAGCCAGGCGTAACGAATGCGCATCGGAATCGCGTTGCCTGTGCATACAGAAACGGCGAGCATATGCTGCGAACGCTGGTCAATTGGACACTGTCACACGCGCGCCCGGGCAAGCAGATTGCGGATGAGGTGGGGGGCTTCGATCTGATGCTCTATGTCCTCGAACACGGCGTGAATCTTTTACGAGGTCTTGCACTGTCGTTGCGCTGCAAATGCGCTGCGCCATGCTTTGTTGGGCGGCATGTGCGATTGCGATTTGGGCGGCATGTCGAGATCGGGCGCTATGCAACGATCGGGGACGGGACCATACTCAGCGGACTTGGGCGCAGCGGATTGTATATTGGCGAGCGCACCAACGTCGGCGCCTATTCGCGTCTCGTAGTGGGCACTGATATAACCCGTCCCGGAAGTTACATCCACATCGGTGCTGGCTGTGGAATTGGCGAGTACTCGAGCGTGGGCGGATCGGGCGGCGTGTCTATTGGAGAGAACACGATTATTGGCCAATATTTCAGCGCTCACCCCGAGAATCACAACTTTGACGATCTCGCGCGGCCGATTCGTGACCAAGGGACGACACGCAAGCCAATCAAAGTCGGGGAGGATTGCTGGTTGGGGGCACGCGTCACTGTGGTTGGTGGAGTGACGATTGGTGGAGGTAGTGTCATTGCGGCGGGCACGGTTGTCACGCACGACGTGCCGCCGTACTCGATCGTGGCGGGTATTCCTGCACGCGTCGTGGGTAGCCGCAAGGGGCGCGCCGATGGTCGCGCTTGATATTTTCGTCGTCCTCTACCGCCGCGACCCGAGTGCGTCAGAGACGCTTCTGACGCTCAGTCGTATCGATTTTCAGGCGCTGCACATTGACGTTGAAGTTTATGTTTGGGACAACGCACGTGAAGCGCTCACGTCGCCCGATATGGGCCTCCTGCCGTTTATGTGCCGCTATAGGTGGTCGCGGGAAAACGAACCACTTTCGAAGATCTACAACACGCTTTTACGCCTGTCCCGCGGCGAGCACGTGGTTATCTTTGATCAGGATTCGAGTGTCGATGACACTTTCTTCAGGAAGCTGGTGGATAGCATCAATGTCGTTCACGCCGACCTGTTCGTACCAGTGATCTGGCATGAGGGGGAAATAATTAGCCCTGGGCGGCTGCAATGGATCAAAGGCGCTGCACTGCGCGGCGTTAGCCCCAATACGTTGCTACCGGTTGGGTTTACCGCGATGATGAGCGGCCTTTGCATACGTCGCGCGTTTCTTGTCCGCTTGGCGCCGCGACCGTTTGACGAACGCCTACATCTGTATGGCGTAGACACACGGTTTTGTCGTGATGTTTCGAATCTCGATGGGAAAGCGTTGGTGACCGGCGCGGTGCTGGGACACGATTCCGCTCTACGCAGCACGGTCGATCCGCAAGCGGTGCTGCAGCGCAAGATCTGGCTATGGCAGTCGTGGCTGTACGTCTTCGATCGAAATCTGCTAGAGGCACTGGCTATTCGCTGTTACGTTTTGTGGAAGATTTTACGTGTATCCGTGGGACCACGTGCGCCAGGACGTTTCCTTGACGTGATGAACGAGGTGTTTCGTTGAACACGTCGCCCGCAATTGTAATGGTCCATCAAGGCACGGAGCTGTACGGGTCCGACCGCAGTTTTATCGCTGCGCTGTGTGCGCTGCGTTCGAATTACCCAGACGCGACCATCGACGTGGTGTTGCCCAGTCCAGGGGAACTTGTTGAGCACGTAGAACGTTACGCAAACCGGATCCTGTACGACGAGGGCGGTGTACTACGTCGAAGGAAACTGATCTCACATCCGTTGAAAACGCTGCGCGAGATGGTGAGCGCCTGGTCGCGCTATAAGCGGATGCTTCCGAATTACGATATCTGTTATGTGAATACCATCGTATGTGTGGCTGCGATCGCTGCTTTGCACGGACGGCATGGTGGTGCATACGTTCATGTAAGGGAGATTCCGTCGGCGGCTGTAACCAGAGTGTTCAGGGCGCTGCTGACGTTCTCGCATGCCTCATTGATATATAACTCCAACGCGACCGCCGCCACGTTCGGTCTGCCCGGCCAGGTGATTCACAACGGGGTCGATGCGTTCCGGGCGAGCGCTCCCATTGAACCACGAGGTTCGCGCGCACTGCGGCTGGCGATCATTGGCCGGATCAGTCCGTGGAAGGGCCAGCAGTTCGTGCTGGACACGCTACGACTACTGGGGCGTGGGTTGGCGGTTGAGGTGCGCATCGTTGGTGACGTCTTTAGAGGGAATGAGGAGTTGCTGGTCAAGCTTTGGGAGACGACTTACGAGTGTGTACAACATGTCTCCATCAAAAGTTTTACTGTTGATCCCACTCCTCATTATGCATGGGCAGACTTTGTTCTTGTGCCTTCTATTCTGCCCGAGCCATTTGGGAGGGTCGCGATAGAGAGCTTCGCTGCGGGAAGGCCCGTGATTGCGTCAGCCACAGGCGGCTTGACGGAGATTGTGACCGACGGCGAGACAGGTTTGCTGTTCGAGCCGAATGATCCCGAGGACCTGCTCCGATCGATTGAGCGCGCATTGGCCATGACAAATGGCGACTATGAACGCATGGCGGTGGCTGCGCGGCGCAGATATGTTGGCTCATTCACGATCAACAGCTATATGCGCGCCATCTCGGAAACCGTACGTCCGTTTGAAAATACCCCGCAAGGATCTTCTGGGGCGGTTGCCGAGCGGCGCGAAACCAGCTGATGTTTGCACAATGAAGATCACCTTTATCCTTCCCCGCCTAACCGCCATACCCACGGGCGGAGGGAAGATCATTTATCAGTACGCGAATGCGCTCGCGTCCGTCGGCCACAGCGTGGAGGTGTTACATCCGCGCACGCTTTTTCTGTGGAGCCTCAGAAAAGGGCTGGTGTTGAGGCTGCTCGCGCTGTGCGTCGACTGCGTTCGCCTGCTGGGCGGTTGTTTCGCGCGACGCGAAGCGGTGGTGCCCTGGATGACAATGCATCCGGCTGTCAGAATCCGCGTAGTCCCCGCTCTCTTTGCGTGCTTCGTTCCTGATGCCGATGTGGTAGTTGCTTCGTTGTGGCGTACAGCGGAATACGTGAGGGGTTATCCGGCTAGCAAAGGCCGGAAGTTTTACCTCGTGCAGCATTATGAGACCTGGTCTGGGCCTGCCTATCGGGTCGACGGGACCTTGAAGTCGACGATGTGCAAGATTGTGATCTCGTCATGGCTCGGGCAGTTGGTAAAGGAATTGTCCGGTGACGATGCTCACCAGGTGCCTAATCCTGTGGACCATGATGAGTTCTTCGTCACCACTTCGATTGCAGCGCGTTCCCGTGTGGTAAGCATGCTTTATTCGGCGCACGCGTGGAAGGGTTCGGCAGATGGAATCAGCGCGTTGGAGCATGCAAGGGCCGTATTTCCGGAACTGCGTGCGATTGTGTTCGGAACGTCCGAGCGTCCTGACTCTTTGCCTCACTGGATCAAGTACATGAAGAATCCGAAGCGTCGAGTGTTGCGCGACGTGATCTACAATGCGTCGTCGATCTACCTGTGCCCAAGCTGGAGTGAGGGATGGGGACTTCCAGCGCTGGAGGCAATGGCCTGCGGCTGTGCGATTGTGACTGCGGACAACGGGGGGATACGGGATTTCGTAATCTCTGGCCAAAACGGATTCGTCGTGCCGCCGAAGGCACCACGCAGGCTCGGCACAGCGTTGGTATCGCTGCTTGGCGACAAGGAGCGGCGCACCGCTTTCGCCGAGCAATCAGTGGAGATTGCTCGGCAGTTCACCTTGGGTATTTCGGTGGAGAAGCTACTGGCCGCGTTCATGGGCGAGCCGAAATCGGCAAAGCCATGATCATGGAGCGTGGTCGATGATCGCAGCCTACCGTTTGCCAAAGATGTGGAACACGTACCTGCCATACGCGCTCGGCATTACTGGTAACGCCGCGTTCAACATCGCGCTCATCTCGCTTTTGACGCATCAGTTGGTGCCGGCAGTGTACGGAGATTACACCGTTTTTGTGACCGTAATCGTGCTGGCGAGCGCTGTTGTCGGGCAGTGGCTACAACAGGCGACGGGGCGGTATCTTGCTGGCTGCACGGCGCCTGCGTCTGATTACACGAAGGCGGCGGTATTGCTGGGCCTAGGTGGAGTACTGCTCGCGCTGAGTGCTATCTGCCTGTTCGCCGCGCTTCTTGATCTCCTACATCGCACGACCGATAGCGAGCTTTGGCTGGCAGCTGTGGTATCCGTTGCGGCCCAGGTGCCTTTCACGCTGGTCGGCACCATGCTGCAATCGGAACAGCGTGCATGGTCTTATGCGCTGCTGCAAACTTGTTCGGGCAGCCTGAAGATCGGCCTCTCACTACTAGTGTGCCGGGTAGCACAGCAGGACGTCGGTGGGATTCTATATGCGTGCGCTGCGGCGCAGTGCGTAGGTGTTGCGTTCGGCGCATCGCGCGCAG
This sequence comes from Paraburkholderia humisilvae, assembly GCF_902859855.1. Lineage (GTDB taxonomy): Bacteria > Pseudomonadota > Gammaproteobacteria > Burkholderiales > Burkholderiaceae > Paraburkholderia > Paraburkholderia humisilvae. The sequence continues at coordinate 15,753 of NZ_CADIKH010000067.1, read as the reverse complement.
GGTTGTTCAGCAAAGCGATATCGCAGAAACTCAAGTCCCGCCGGACAAGGGTTCTGCTGTGCAAGCTGCGCGCCTACGGTGGTGCGATGACGGTCTGGTTCATTTTTATGAATCTGGCCATGTATTGTGACCGACTCCTTGTGCGTGCGTTCGCGGGATCGGCGAGCGCTGGACTTTACGGTGCAGCATCAACGCTAGTGGTTGGCTCGGTTAGCCTTGTGATGGCGCCGATTCTGGCCGTTACGTGGCCGAACCTGATGGCGGCCTGGAACGGGCGCAACGAGCAGGCTGCGTCGCGTCTGCTTGGGAATATGCTGACCGTCCTTCTCTGTGCGGGTGTCACGCTGGTCGCAATCGTCAACGCCGTTGCGGTGCCGGCAACGCGACTGTTTCTAGGGGAGAAGTTCGCTGCTGCAGCGCCGCTACTGCCGTTGCTTACGGCATCCGCTTTTAGCTTCTCCCTCGGGACATTGTTTCATAAGCCGCTTGAGTTTAAGGAAAAGAAGGTGACGATGTGTGTTTTCGCGGCGGCTGTTCTGTTGCTCAATGGGCTGTTGAGTTCGGTGTTCACGCCGAGGCTCGGCGCAATTGGCGCGGGTGTGGCGGCGTTGCTATCAGGCTCATCATACTGTGCTCTTTGCGCTTGGCGCGGGAGACAGATAGTGAGGTGGCGGATTCAACTGGATCTGCTGGCGGTGGTGACAGGGCTGGCTGCAGGCGCCTCGATTGCCGTCAATCTTCTCTCAACGTCATGGCATCTTGAGGGGAATTTGCTCATGTTGGTGGCTGTGACTTCGGCTTTTGGCGCGATGTTTGGTCCGGGACTGGCGGTGGCGGTTTTGCTACACGCTAACCACCGTGCACAGACACAGACGATCAAGTGAGTACGATGAACAGCAGGCAAAGATTGTTGAGCGCAACTCTGGAACCTGTCTATCTGTTTGATAGACTACTTTTCTATCTCTGGTTAATGGTGCCGGCGTACCAGTATTCAGACCTGCATGTACGAGATTCGCGCGTCGGATTCTGGGGCATCGCCGCACTGCTGATCTTTCGCCTGACGATACGCGATCTGCTGCGCAGGCGATTTGTACTGCCTTCGCGCGGCTTGTGCATTCCGTTTGCGCTTGTGTTTGCATGGAAGTTCGTCGAACTGGTTCGCGAGCCCCGACAGCTCGACACCGCACTACTGTTCTTCTTCGATTTTCTCATTACTTACACCTGCTGCCTTCTGATCGCACCACGGATCTTCTCGGTGAAAACATGGCTCGTCGAATTTCGCTGGGTCAACCTGTTCACGCTTGTACTGTCAATCGTCGCACATCCTTTCATTCCAGCCCGCACGGACATGGCAGGATGGGACAAGGGTGCAAGCTGGTCTTTCGCTCATCCAAACATCGCCGCGATGTATCCGCTTGTGATCTATCTGGCAACGATCATCATGTTTGGCACCGGAGTGAAGCGCAGGCTTCGATGGTTCGATGTATTCTGCGTGACGTTTAGCGTGGTGACACTCATCATGACGCGTTCACGTACCGCGCTAGTGGTGGCAATTGTCGCAACCGCGCTTTCGCTAATCAACGCAATCGTGCTTGCCTATATCAAGAAAAAACCCCGCGGCAACGTAAGGGCGCTGAGTGCGCTACTGAAGCTTTGCGCGCTGCTTGTGATCGGAAGCGGTGCGTATTTTGCGTTCCTGTCGCTGGGCACGCAGGCCTTGGACGAGAAATTGAGTGGTCGTCTGTCGTTTGCCATGCAGGTGCTGCTTTCCGCAAACGACTTGGTGCTAGGCGTGGGGTTACTCCCGCCGGGTTCGAATCTGGTCGCTGACAATTCCACGCGTGGTGCGGGAATTGACGGACTTTATACCAATTTGGTATATGCGGAAGGATACGTGGGTCTTGTCATCTTCGCCATCGCGATGCTCGCGTTCCGTCGCATGGCGTCGTTCGATCGGCGTTGTCGTGCATTCTTTGACGTTGCGCTTGTCAGCGGCCTGCTGTTCGGTGTGACGGAGACGCATTTCTGGTTCCTGGCGAGCCCCATCACAGCGTTCGTGGCGGTGCTTGCATCCACCATGGGCACTCAGGCCGGCAGCCGCCTGACCGTGTACCTGGGGGCTCCGTTACCGCGACTTGTCCAGCGCAAGGGAGCGAGCTGATGAAGTGACGCCGGGCGGGTGCTTTCGCGGCGTGTCACGTGGGGCGGTCAATCGTGGTATTTCACAACTGGTTGCTCGTCCTGATAGCGTTCAGCTAGGTGCCCTCGTTGCTGTCACCCAGCTTGAAATGGCCGGGGGCATTGGCATAGGTTAGCGCAGCCCGGGTGACTTCTTCGCCACTACTGGATGCCGACAGGCTCAGGAGCAAGGCCGGCCTGGCAGTGGGGATAGGACGGCCATGTACCCTCGGGCTTGCGCAGCAAGTGGGCGCAGAACGCATGCGCATCTCGTCATTAACGTTGTCGGGCACGATGCGACGCGATTTTGCCAAGGTTGATAGATACTTGAATCGCGTTGACTACGACCTCGAAATCGAGACTCGGGTGACGGTCGAACCGATCGGAAATGGGGACATTGGATGCGCAGCAATTATTTGACGCGCGGGACGCCGGCGTGCGGATACAGCGCATCGGGTTCGTCCGAGGCGGGCGAGGGCAAGGTGGTTGGCGGCACTGTCCGATGCCGCGCCATCTTCACGAATGTGGATATAACTGAGCTTTAACTATTTTGCGTGAAACTGCCCTTCTTCAGCCGAAATCATGGGATTCTGCAACGGCGTCGCAACCTGCCGTAGGCGGCGTCACTAACGTTGGAGGGTGATTTCATATGCCACGGCAAAGGGTTGCTCCGCGTGGTTGACGTTGAACTTTAGATGCCCGCCTACCATCCTGACGTCGAATGGGTGAAGCGGCGCGCCGTTTAGGTCGAGGGGGGTGACGCTTGCCTGGTCGGCGGTTGTCTGAATATCGATGGTGGCGGCGATCCGCTCCATCTGTGCGGGGCCCGGTACATGGTAGAGACTTTCCGATGGGGTATCGCCGTCCTTGGGTACGATTGTCTTCCATTGACCACGCAGGCCCACAGTCTGCAGACGCTGCGGACCGGTTTGGTCAGTACCCATCGTGGCGCCCGGAATGGTCAGCAACAGACGACTAGACGCCACGAGCGGTTTATGGTCGAGGCTGGTGAGGAGCACGGTTGAAAAGCCATGCGGACTCGGAGCAAGGGTAACATCGAGGATTGAGGACTTCACTGGGTGATCGGCTGGAAGGTAACCGGAAATGCCTGCGGCATAGGCTGATCCAAATGTGAATTGCCGGGAGGGGGCATCGTAATTGAAATACGACGATGCATGCCCGGTTGCCTCTCTTACGTCAAAGGTAGGTCCACTCCCGATGGCGATCTGGCGACGCATTGCGACTGTTGGCTCTATGTCGAAATGCTTAAGTAGATAGCGAGCGAGATTGCCTGTTATCCCATTCGCGGCTGCGACGACACGATCGTTAGGGGACAGGGTGATCGTATATTGTGCGAGCGACGTGTCAGGTTGTAAGAGACGGAAATAGCCGGCGCATTGTGCGAATTGGACGAGCTTGGTCACGTCGCCTCGCAGGCTGAAATCGGACGGCGTCGCAGAGGACCAGGCACGGTCGTGCGCATAGTCGTAAAGGATCAGCCCGTCCCAGTCCTGTGAGATTGCGAATTGCGTGAGCGTTGGTAGCAGATCGGAGCCCTGTTCGTTCGGCCAGGCTTGATTGAACTCGCTGACGATGAAGGGCTTCTGCGCGGCCCTTGCGAACGCGGTATTGAACAGCGTGTCCGTTGGTGAGTCGCCCAGCCAGCTGTTCGAAATGCGCCAGTCCGTCCAGTCCCATTGTCGGTGTGGGAAAAAATAGTGATCCACGTAGAAGTGCGCATCCGTAAAGGTGGCCGAGCGATTAACATCGAAATTCGCAAAGCCGCCATGATTCCAACGTCCGGAATGAATGATCTGTGTGCCGGATACCGGAACGTCGTCACCCAGCACGTCTTTGACGAGCGAGACCATACGATCGATATAACGTTCGTCGAGCTCGATGAAAAATCGAGCTGCGACGCTTGCATCTCTGGCCGTCAATCCCGACCTCGACAGCGGAAATTCCATGGCGTCGATATGATGGCTCGCCCGATAGGCTACCCACTGATCGTTCAATTCCGCGCGGAACCGTCCCTTCACGAGCTGTGGCAATGTGTCTTCCTGCCAGGCGTCAATCAAAGTCGATTCATTATTGATTTCCACGAGTGCCAGATAAGGCTGGTCTTTCAAACGAAGCGCTGAAAGCAGGGATTTTGCGTAGGTTTCCTGCCACGCCATCATGTCAACGTCGAAAATCGGGAGTGGTTTGCTCTGCGGGGGGATTTGATCGCCCGAGCGCGTCGCCGGAAAAGTGTGGTTGACGAACAGGTTCAGATCCACATAGATGCCGTGACGCCCCAGTTGCGCAATAAAGCGGGACAGCGTCTGAATCGCCGCCGGATCGAGTGTAGGCCGGGCGGCATCAACCAACACGCCATCGGGTCCGGCGGGATCATGCTGTGCAGGTTGATCGATCGCATGGATACGCACGATGTTCACTCCTAGCGCGGCCAGGTGTTGGGCCAGTTTTTCGCCATCTTCATTTGACGGGAAGTTTGCTGACAAGGCGAGTGAAACGCCGAAAAACCGAATCCGCTTGCCGCTGTCTCCGGCTGCACGCTCTCCGACGGTATAGAAGTGTCCGTTACGGATTACAACGCGGTCCTGCGCGCGTAGAGGAGATGCGCCCGACGCGGTATTGAACGTCAACCCCGGGCGAAAGCCGTCGACATCGGCTAATTCATTCAGGCTGGAGGCCGATGCGATCGATGCCAAATCAACGAGCGCGAAGCCAACGAAAGTGATCGCTATACCCTTGAGGATGCTGGGAAGAAGGTGTCTCATGACGTGTGCATACTGTGGGTGATTGAGCGGATGACATTCGATAATGGGAATCACTCGATCTTCGTCTCGAGTGCCTCCACGCCTTCGTTTGCGATCGTGTGAATGGCGCTTCTGGCTGGCGCATGCAGATCGAACGCTGTCTTGTGGTCTGTGCTCGCAGGAGCGGCACTGGCCTTTGTTTTCAGATGTCGTCTGGTCTCGCAAAGATGTCGATCCAATAGTGCCTCATATTGTGCCAGCACGCTATTCCATCGAAACGCGCTTTCGAAGCGCTGATTGCTTGCTTTGCCCATGGCCCTGGCGGTGGTCGGGTCCGCGAATAATGCGGAAATGTGCATGTCGCAGTCGATTTCAGTTTTGAAGAATCTCGCCTGTGGGCCAGCCACCCATCGGTTGAATGGATTGTCACGTGCGATTACCGCGTTGGCGGCGCCGAGAGCCTCGACCAGCGACGGATTGGTGCCGCCTACGCAGTGTCCATGCAAATAGAAATAAGCGTGGCGCCGCAACGCACGCAGCACGCTCTGATCGTATATCGCTCCGAGAAACAGCACCTCGCCGCTTGCTGCATCGAGCACTTCGCGATGGTACGAATTCGTCGGATTGTAACTGCCGAGGACGACGAGTCGCGCACTGCGTGGGCGGCGCGAAAACGCCGTGACTATTTCGAGCACGGAATTCTCCGGCTCGGGACGAGCGACCACGAGAGCGTAGCGGAGCTTATCGACACCAAACTGCTCAAGCGGAGCCCTGCTAACTGCGCCGATAGGGTCGGCCCCGTAGGGAATCATTGTGATTTTTCTGCGATTGACGCGTGTTGCCAGGTGGGTCTCGATCGCAGGATGATCCGCGACGAGATGGTTGCCGGTCCAGCAGCCAATGCGTTCGTTAAGCCACAGCCACGCACGCTCATGAAATTTCCATTTTTTCCGCTGCCACTCAAGGCCATCCATATTGATAATATTAGTAATGCCACGCCAGCGCAGATATAAGCAGAACGCGGCAGTGTTGTAGCCCAGTGTTAGGACCAGGGCAGGATTCCTCGTTGCAGTGTCGCGGATTGATTTCCAGTCGAACTCCATCGTGCCGATAGCACCCTCGCGCGTGACTGGTATGGTGACCCTGTGCACGCCATGCCATGTGTCCTCGGTCGTTTCGTTTTTGCCAGTGGCGCCCTGGCAATAGACAGTAACCTGCCAATCGCGCTGCGTTAGATAGAGTGCAAGCCGCTCGGCAAAGGTTTCGAATCCACCATGGCATGACGGGATACCCCGTGTGCCTAGAATAAAAAGCTGCCTGACTGGCATGTGGTCGGGTCCCGTATCTGTGAATGGCGGAAGCTGCCGCGAACAATAGCCGCTGAATCAAGAGAGTAGGGCAACGGCTGTGGCAAATTCGGTCACTGTTTTCGTCCTATCCGCCAAAACATGCGTTGTCTTTGCTCCGGTAACGCTCTGGGACAACAGGCATGCAATGCTGGCGCGAAACGATGTCGGAATGCGCCAACGAATTGGCCGAATTGGCTACATCTGCATCCCTAACATAGCGACTAGATGATACGCAATGCCGATGCTGTGCAAAGCGGCTGCACGCAAGTGATATCCGTATTCGATTCTCATCAGCGTCCGCGTCATTTCCAACAACGCAAGAGAGGGGCAGCATGTTCTTTGTCATCGACGGCGTCGTATGCGCCCGCGCAAGAGTCGTCACGCACTGTCCCAGGCGTGCCGCAGGGCGCATAGTGAACGCAAGCATGCAGAGCTGCGTGGAGAGTCGTAACGTCTTGCGTGAGGTGCGGGATGATTCGCGCCAAGGTGCGAACAGCCGCCGTGCCTGTCGTTTAAACGAACCGGTACCGGTCTGAACGATGAGATCGAAACGCAAGGGCATTATTCTGGCGGGTGGATCGGGCTCCCGTCTCTATCCTATTACGCTGGCTGTCTCCAAACACCTGCTACCGGTGTACGACAAGCCGATGGTCTACTACGCGCTCTCGACGCTAATGATGGCTGGTATCGATGACATCCTGCTGATCTCAACGCCCAGCGATACTCCGCGTTTTTCGGCGATGCTTGGTGATGGCGCCCGTTGGGGAATGAGTATCCGCTATGCGGTTCAAGCTTCTCCGGATGGCTTGGCGCAGGCATTCCTGATTGGGCGCGAGTTCATAGGAAATTGCGCATCCGCGCTCGTCCTTGGCGACAACATTTTTTACGGGGCGGACCTTGGCGCGCATCTACGCGCCGCCGAGGCGCGTGATCCGGGGGCGACCGTATTTGGCTATCACGTGCATGATCCGCATCGCTACGGCGTCGTTGAATTCGACGCAGATAGCAGGGTACTGTCGATCGAGGAGAAGCCTGAACGACCGCGCTCGAACTATGCGATTACAGGTCTTTATTTCTACGATCGTGACGTGTGTGAAATTGCGGCGAGCATTAAGCCATCGGCTCGCGGCGAGCTGGAAATCACCGACGTTAATCGTTGCTATCTGGAGCGTGGCGACCTGCACGTAAAGATGCTGGGGCGAGGCTTCGCATGGTTCGACACCGGCACGCATCAATCGTTGATAGACGCGGGGATGTTCATTGCCATGGTGCAGCAGCGCCAAGCGCTGCTCGTCGCGAGCCCTGAAGAAATTGCCTTCAGACAGGGTTGGATTGATTCCGTGCAACTTGACAGGCTTGCCCAGCCGTTGCGCAAGACCGATTACGGACGTTATCTGGACTCCATTCTCACCTCTGTTATTTGACAACAATGAATGCACGGGTAGACACAATTCATCACATGCTCACCGAGCGGCGATTGGACGACCAGTTGCCGTCCGTCCTGGCGTTTCCTGCGCTGATTCGCCGGTCCGTTCAGCGTCGCAGATTGACTTTTGCCGCTCGCATGATACGGGAGCGCTACTGCGGAGTGATCCGGATATCAGCATCGACCGTGTCTTTGATGGCACGTCGGCGGGCGCACGGAAGTATGCCGCGCAGGTCACCTTCGAATCTGAGGGGCGGCTCTAAAAAGCAGGGCGCTCGTATGGTTGCGAGGGCGCTTCATCGCGGCTCGCTGAGCATGTTTATGCTCCGGCACGGTAGCTTCGGAAGTCAAGGATCAACAATTGAACATGCGAAAAGTGACCGGTAATCCTGTTGGGACGGTGAAGAGAGGCGAAGCGCTTAGGACGCTTTTTCTGTCGTGGGCGCTGCTCACGACGCTTGGCGGATGCGCGGTCGCTCCGGGTTCCTATATGGGTGTGGATGCGCCTGGCGAGATAACTGCGCAACAAGCAGGTGAAACACAGCCTACCGAGTTGGTGCGTGACGGCATCACGTTTCGCTTGTATCCACTTAATGGCGCACTCATCGCGCAACTTGCAGCAATGACCGAACAGAGTGCGGGGACCTCATTGCCGCCTCCACGTCTTCGGTCGTCGACCTACCGCGTGCGCAGCGGAGATTCACTGCGCGTGATCGTCTGGGATCGTCCGGAACTGAACAACCCCGGCTTTTCATCTCTCACCACGTCGATCGTCTCGGTCGGGCCTGCAGCGAACACCGGTCAGCCCACGGCAGCAGCGGCCGGCAACCTGGATCCGCTTGGGCGTGTTGTGCAGGCCGACGGTTCGATCTATTTCCCGTATGTCGGTAAAGTGATGGTTGCAGGAGAAACCGTCGAGGCGATTCGCCGCGATCTCACCGCGCGACTGGATAAGTATGTCAAAAATCCGCAGCTCGACGTCTCAGTCGCGTCTTACCGCAGCCAGAAGATCTATGTGTCAGGCGCGGTTAAGGCGCCCGGGGCGATTGCGCTAACGGACACCCCGGAAGCTGTTGCCGATGCAATATCAGGAGCTGGCGGCTACGATCAGGACGCGGATCTTGCGTCGGCTACGCTTGAGCGCGACGGGCACCTATATCCGCTCGACCTGTACGCGTTTTTCTACAAGGGCGACCTTGCGCAAAACGTTCTGCTCGAAGACGGCGACATTATTCACGTGCCCGAGCGCCGCCTGAAGAAGGTGTTCGTGCTCGGCGAGGTGGCAAAGCCTGTCTCGCAGATTATGCCAGTCGGTCCATTTTCCCTTTCGGAGGCTATATCGGACGCAGGCGGCCTGAATCAGGTCTCGGCCAATGCATCGCAAGTCTACGTTTTCCGCCAGGGACCAGGCCGCACCGTTGACGTCTTTCAGCTCAATGCCAACTCTCCTGGCATGCTCGTGCTGGCGGATCAGTTCCTGTTGCGACCACGTGACCTTGTGTTCGTTGACGCCGCGCAAGTCACACGCTTTTATCGTGTCGTCGCGCAGGTTGTGCCGTTCGCCAGCTCAATCTTTCTAGGCGCGCAAGCGTTCAAGTAATGCACTTCCATAAACCACGGATACGACCGGTCTTGAACCTCTTACTGATTTGCCACGCGAACGTGTGTCGAAGCCGAATGGCCGAATGTGTGTTTCGGCAGGTTCTTTTCAATGCGGAGGGGGAGCGCGTTCTGTCAGCTGGCCTGGCGGCGGTCAGTGGCAAGCCCGTACATGAACTCGTTAAAACCGTCCTGCTCGAGCGCGGGTACACGATACCGTCGGAGTTGTCTTCCGTGCGCCTTATTGCACCGATGTTAGCCTGGGCCGATCTTGTACTTGTCATGGAGACGGCCCAACGTCGCGAGATAGTCCGGCGTCATCCCACGATGGCGGGGAAAGTGTGGACACTGGGTCATTGGCTTGACTGCGAAATCCATGATCCTGTGTGTGGCGACAAGGCGAGGTTCGACGCAACGTTGACGCTGATCGAGCGTAGCGCGCGCAGTTGGTTGCCGGTGCTTGTCCCGCAATAATTTCAACCTGAAAAAATAGCGACGCGAATATGAAGTCCGAATCGACATTGCCTAGCGTGCCTCTAGTTCATGTGGCACACCAGGACGACGATGACGTCAATCTCCTCACGCTCTGGCGCAACGTTCAAAGCTATTCGCGTCAATTTATCGGCGTCATGCTGGGAGTTGTTGTGTTGGCGTTGCTCTATCTGGTGGTCGCCAGGCCTGTCTATAGGGCTGACGTGTTGATCCAGGTCGATGAGCAGCAAGGCTCCGCGCTTGGTGCGCTCTCCGACGTTGCAAGCGCGCTGAGCCTGAACAAGCCGATCGATGGCGAGCTTGACATACTAAATTCGCGTGCAGTACTTGAGTCGGCGATTCGATCGACACAGGCGCGCACTACCGTCGTGGTAGATAACCGGATACCGGTGTTGGGGCGTCTTTACGGGTACTACGCGACGCCACCCGATGGACTTGCGGACCCGCCATTTGATCTGAGTGGATTTGCCTGGGGGGGAGAGCGGCTCCAGTTGGCCGAATTTGATGTGCCGAAGGCACTCTACGGGGACAAGTTTCATGTACGCGTGCAACCCGGCGATCGGTGGACGCTCGAAGACCCTGATGGGCTAACGGTAGCACGCGGCGCCGTCCACCAATCCGTAGCCTTCACGGTCCAAACCGCCTTCGGACCCGGGCGGGGCATCATCGAAATTCGGACGTTGCGCGGACGTCCGGGCACTTCGTTCAAGCTGGTCGAACAGTCCATGCAGGATACCGTGGAGGAAATGCGTAAGCATCTGAAGGTCGAGGAGACGACGAAAGATTCTTCGATGATTCAGTTGGTCGTAAAAAACAGGGATCCGGAGATGGCAGCCCGCTTCGCCAATGATCTCGCGCGCGCATATGTCGCACTGAATATCCGGCATCGCGCTGAGCAATCCAGGCTCAGTCTACAGTTTCTCAACCGCAAGCTTCCGGCTTTCCGGGAAGAACTGGAGCGCTCAGAGGACCGATTGAACGCCTATCGTATCCGCACAAAGACAATTGATGTTGAGGAGCAGACCGAGGCGTTACTGACACGAGCGGTCGATTTGATCAAGCAGAAAACCCTTGTGGATTTGAATCTGCAGGCCACGCGCGAGCAGTTCCGTCCAGGGCATCCAGCCGTGCAAACACTCCAGGCGCAGGACGCCGCGCTTGAAGCGGAACTGCGCGATGTTGAGAAGCAGGTACAGGCCCTGCCGTCGACACAGCAGGACTATCTGCGTCTTGCACGTGATGTGGCCGTCGACACGCAGCTCTATACAGCACTGGTTGCCAATGCGCAGCAACTCGAGGTGGCCGAGGCCGGAACGACGGGTAATGTATCCGTGATTGATTTTGCTGTACCCGCCGATTCAATGGATTGGCCCAAGCCTCTGCTCGTTATCGTTGCTGGTGTGCTGGGCGGTGTGGTGATCGCGTTTACGACGGTACAAGTAGTGGCTACGATGAAGGACGTTTTGCAAGATCCACTCGAAGTCGAGCGCATCGTTCAGGTGCCTATCTTCGCTGTGGTACCGGCCAGTACGGCGGAGCGGCAGATGGTGAGAAAGCGCCGGCCGGCGGGAAGCCTTGACAGGCTGCAGGCGGTTGGTCTGCTCGCCGATAGTGACCCGTCCGACCCGGGCGTGGAAGCGCTTCGGTCGCTGAGAACATCCCTCAAGTTCGCGCTTCTTGGCAAGGAGGGTGGATCGATACTGTTCACCGGCCCTACACAGGGCGTCGGTAAGACATTCGTGGCGGTGAACTTCGCTTATGTTTTGGCCATGAAAGGATTGAGGGTCCTGGTGATAGACGCGGACATGCGTCGTTCGGGGGCGAAAAGGTATTTTTCCCTTCCGCCGAGACATAAGGGTCTCGCGCACGTGCTGGCGGGCGAGACGACGCTTGCCGGAGCTATTGTCGGCTCAGGATTTGATGGCCTCGATCTGTTGCCTGCCGGTAGCGAGCTGCCACCGAATCCGGGCGAGTTGCTTGAGCGACATGAGTTTGCCGAGACGCTTCGGGAGGCGGAGGCGCGCTACGACTATGTCGTCATTGACTCACCTCCCGTGCTACCCGTCAGTGATGCCCTAACGATCGCGCAGAGTTGTAACGCGATCTTCGTAGTCTCCAGGGCGGAGGTCACGAACCGGCGTCAACTGGTTGAGACGATAAACCGTCTGAACCAGTCAGGTGTGAAGGTGAAGGGGCAGATCTTTAACGGCTTTCACGCGACGAGGTATGGCCTTGACTATGGATATCGGTATCAGAACGAGACTTGAATGGACATTTGTACCGTGTCACAGGTGACGGCTCAGTGCATGTACCAGAAGGCGGTGAGGAGGCTAACGGATAGCGAGGACTTTACCTTGATCCGCCAAGATCTGGCGTCTTTCGGTCACGTTGATCGACACGAAACCGGCGTTCCGTAACATTGGTCTATCTGAAGAAACATCGGATGTCTTTTTATCGGTGTGCTTTGCATGCGCCGACTTGATCGGTACTTCGATTTAAGGGGCCAGGGTGGCGATTACCACACAAGTTTCTTACGTGGCGCAAAGAAAGTGAAGACCATAGATATCACGCTATTCGACGTTGTTCGCATTCCCGGATATAGCAAAACTTCTAGAATCATTTCGGTAAGCGAACGAATTCAGTGACTCAACGGCGCGCAATTTTGGATGCTTTTCAGTGCGTTTTCTATCGACATTCGGTGGCCTCATTGCGAGCTCTTCATTCGCCTTCATCTGGACGGAAAAGATCGAGACGGCACTGCATCTGGATCGCTTGTATGGGTTGTTCGTCGCCGGTGGTCCGGTCGTTGGGCAAGCGTTGCATGACGAAATACTACTTGCGTGGCTACGCCGTACATGCAGGCTAACCAGGAACGTGTTCCGGGTGGGTGAAGGACGCCACCTGCTCGAAGCGGTGAGCGAAAAACGGCATTTATCGAATACGCGTGGTGCGGAAGTCATGTTATCTCGCGCTGCGGAATTCGCGGTGGGGAGGAAAATCATGCGGAGTAAGCCGATCAGGTCGCTCAATGGTGCATTGGGGACGATCGACGAAGAAGTTGACGCGAGCGCAAGGCGTTGGGTGACCGAGCCTCTCAAACGGCGTGCATCAAATCCTTTCGGCGACATAATCCGCCGCAGGGAGGCGTATAGTGTGAGTGAGAAGATTCAGGCATCTGCGCGTTGGCTCGGAATGAATGGTCATCGGCAGGTCGGCATTGATGAGGCGGCCAGAATTGCCGTGATGAGTGAGCGCAACTTCCTACGACGTTTCAAGGCTGAGCTTGGACTGACTCCTTCGGATTATCTTCTTTATGTACGCTTGGACATGGCGTGCCGGATGCTTGCCGAGACGACGTTACCCGTCGGCGCGGTCGCGCTTCGCTGTGGCGCTGGTAGTGGTGGCCAGCTCGCAAAGCTGTTCCGCAAGCACATTGGGAAGACGCCCACGGCATACCGCGTGGATCACCGACAGGAAGACACGCTAGAGTGAGATCACGTCGCGTGGCTCGTTACCGGAAAGGTATCGAAGTTGATGCGTGAGAGCTGCCACTATGTCAGCTCGGAGGCAGGCGTTGAAATCAGGCGCGCGGTGCAACTATTTTGGCAAATCGAATGATGGCAGTTACTGTGCGACATAATTGCAGCAGCTCACGACCGGCAGTCAGTTTCAATCGGGACGTCGATCTCGCGCTGACAAGCACTAAGGGATCGTGAAATGTGCGGTTTTAGCACGCTCTGGGGAAACGTCAGCGTTCGCAGTGTTAGAGCCTTGTACGGAGATTTGGATGCGCATTTCCTTGTCACCTCGGCAATACGGATTGTATATTATCGCCGGTATATTAATGGTTGGTGCTCCGAGTACACATGCTCAAATGCTCAGCGATACCGAGACCGCTGACCGGTTGGCTTCGCCGCTTCTTCAAACGACGCGAAAACGACACGCTCGACGGCATGTGTCGAGCGACCCCTACATGGCGCTTATCGCGCAAAGCGAGCCGGATAACTACCTTCACGAGCTGGCGTCAGGTATGGATCCGCTCGGTCGATCCTCGCAGTCGATGCTGGCGGTGGGCAAAACCGGCGTGAACGGTGGTGTTAGCGGTGCTTTGCAAGCGCGTGTCGCGGGTTCCCGGTCTGTCGGCGGGACGGGTGACTTGGACGGCGAGATGCCCCTGCCCGGAATCGCGCCTAGAACCGACCAGGCGTTGGCCATCGGTATCGGCTCCGGCGTTCCGGCTTATACACTGACACCGCGTCGGCCAGGCACTGGATGTTTCGCGCTGCAGCAAGCTATGGCATCTTGCCACTGACAAGGGGCGCGACGTTGTGCCAAGTATGTGAATCTTAACGGACAACCGTGCCTATCTGGATTGAGATGTTGGATGCGTTTTTTCCCATCCGGTAATCCGTGGGCGTTGTCGCAAGATATTTTCGGAACAACTTGGCCAACTGGCCGCCGCTGCCAATCCCGCAACGGCGGGCGACCTTATCAATCGGCAAGCGTGACTCGACGAGCATCCGGCAGCTCATATGCAGACGCGCGCGCAGCAAGTAGTCTGAAGGGGTCATGCCAATTTCGCTTTTGAAGCGTCGCAGAAACGTGCGCTCGCTCATTGCCGCGATTTGTGCGGCATCGTCAATTGAGATCGATTGACCGAAGTTTGCTTCAAGCCACCGCGCCGAGGCCATGATTTTTTCACTGACGTGTAGCGTCATCCGCCCCGTGATGGACATGCTGAACGGAGTCTGGTCCTCTGGGGCAACCGATTCGGCTACCAGTTGAGCAAGGTCCGATCCCAGGTCAACTTCGACAATTCGCAAGGCCGCGACGACCGATCCAGGCACTTCATCAGTCCTTTGTTGGGAACGCATGTGACCTCTTTCCTGGACAGCTTGTAGCGGCTGGCAATTGCGGCTCGGCAGGCCGGTCGCCTCAAGCAGTAATCGACCTTCTGCAACTGGATACACCATTTCGCTGAACGGGTGTCTGAGACGTAGCCAGGCTCTCAGACGCTCGTCTTTGCAGGCTTGCTCGGCTCCCGAGCCACCAGCAATGAAAAGCAAGTGAGCGCCAGTCGTGCTTCGATGCGTGTCAATACTGTCTGTCCAGACGAACACGGAAGATGAGCTCGCAATGCGCCCCCCGGCAGCCGACAATAGCGAGACATGGTAACGGGAGCATCCGAGTTCTCTGGACGAGATGAGCGCGTTCGCCTTCTGAAAAATTTCGGTAATGGCGGCAATGCCTGGCAACGCGAAGCCGTTGAACAGCGCAATGTCTACATTAGTAATTCCGGAATCACCAGAATTACTAGTGCAATAATGATCCGCCCGATGAAGTGAGCTCATGATCTTGGTCTCCCTCCCCTTGCTTGCGTTGCCATGACAGCCTGCGTCAGCGTCTTGAAAAAAATGCCGAGCTGTTCATGCAACGGCTTGAGGGAAGCTTAAAGGGATGTTGTTAAAGTTGTCTCTCGCGAGCCAATCAATGCTGTCTCGCGATAGGAGTCATGCTATATAGGCGGAATAAAATATGTCAAATTAAGATTATTGAATATTTGTTATTGCAAAGAGTTAATGTTTTGTGCTCTCGAAGTACACCGGAAGTTAAGAATGCCGGCGAAGGTAGCGTTAGATTTGACGTTTCGATGCTGTTGTGGAACAGATTATCGAAATTCGTCAAGTTAGCCGAAACAGGGTGCGAGACGGAGACGTTGTATGTCGGTTCGTTCCGAGGACCTTGGACGCATTCCGTTATACAGAAGTGTCGTCACCATCGTTGTCGCGTAAGAGGCGCAATGTTTTTGCAGCGACATGAACTTCTCTGAGGCCGGGCCAGATGGTCTTTGCGCCGGGTTCGCCGTCGCCCTTGCGGCCAGGGAAGCCTCCCAGGCGCGCGATCAGTCGCAACACTTCGTTGAGCTTCGGTTGGGCTGACGCTCGGG
>NZ_CADIKH010000066.1 GCF_902859855.1 Paraburkholderia humisilvae | reverse complement strand
GAGAAATCCGCTGATCGTCTCGCCGATCGCGGGTGCGCTCGTTGCGAGCGCGCATTGGACGTTGCCGCACAGCGTCGAGACCTTCCTGAAGCTGTTGGGCGGCGCGGCGAGTCCGTGCGCGCTGGTGAGCCTCGGCCTTTTCCTTGCCGCGAAGCGGCCGGCGGATGACGGACGCAAGACGTCGTTCGTGTTTACCGCGATCAAGCTCGTTGTGCAGCCGGCGTTCACCTGGTGGATGGCGGCTCGCGTGTTCGCGCTGCCTGCCGACGTCGTGGATATGGCCGTGTTACTGGCCGCGCTGCCGACCGGCACCGGACCTTACATGCTCGCCGAGTTTTATCAGCGCGAGGCACAGGTCACGTCACAGACCATTCTCTTTTCGACGCTGGCGTCGCTCGTGACGCTGTCGTTGTTATTGCTGATCATGCAGCGGCACGGCATCTGATTTTTCCGGCGACGTCGTCGGCCGCGCGGCGGCGTGCTAGCCGAATCGTTCGGCGCGATACGGCCGCGGGTCTGTGAACGGCGTGACGCCGGTGATCATCTCGGCCAGCAGGCGGCCGGTGACCGGCCCAAGCGTGAGCCCATGATG
Organism: Paraburkholderia humisilvae; assembly: GCF_902859855.1. Classification (GTDB taxonomy): domain Bacteria; phylum Pseudomonadota; class Gammaproteobacteria; order Burkholderiales; family Burkholderiaceae; genus Paraburkholderia; species Paraburkholderia humisilvae. The sequence continues at coordinate 24,621 of NZ_CADIKH010000066.1, read as the reverse complement.
GTTGTGGCCGAATGCGAACCACAAGCCGCTGTGCCACGGCGCGGGCCCGATCACGGGTCGCATGTCGGGCGTGCACGGCCGCATGCCAAGCCATGGCTGCGCATCGAGTCGTTCGCCGATCCCGAACGCCGCGCGTGCGAGCGGTTCGACACGCGCAAGCTGGATGCCGGTGGGCGGCGTCTCGCGCATCGCAAGCTCGGCGCCAGTGGTGACGCGCAAACGGTTGTCTTCCATCGGTGCGACCACATAACCGCGTTCGATATCGACGACGGGGACCGACAGCGGCACGCGCGTCGGCCGGTAGTGCATGTGATAGCCGCGTTTCACACGCAATGGGATGCGATAGCCCAGCGGCGCGAACACGATATCGGACCATGGGCCGAGCGCGATCACGACGTCTCGCGCGCTCAGGCGTCCGGATGCGGTCTCGACGGTCCATGCGCCGTGTTCGGCGCGCAGCGTCGTCGCATCGCCGGTGACAAACACGCCGCCGATGCTTTCGAACAGTCGCGCGTAACTTTTCACCAGCGCACCCGGACTGCGCACGCTTTTCGGATCGCGCCAATGAACCCCGCCGCACAGGCTTTCGCCGATGCCGGGTTCACGCGCACGCAACGCGGCCGCGTCGAGCGGCTCGACGCGCAGGCCATGTTCACGCGCGGCGGCTTCGGCAGCCGCGCATTTTTTGTCGAGTGCCGCTTGCGTGCGGTACGCCTCGATCCAGCCGCCGTCGTGCACCAGATGAGCGGCGCCGGCGCGGGCGATCAGCGCATCGTGTTCGGCGATGCACGCGCTGATCAGCGGCAACATGTCGTGCGCGGCGCCTGCATGCCGCCGCGGCGCGGATTCCCACCAGTAGCGCATCAGCCATCCGGCGTAGGAAGGCAGCGCCTTGTAGTCCCAGTAAAGATCGGTCGACCGGTTGCGCGCGTAACGCAGCAATGTGGCAAGACTGCGTGGAAAACCGTACGGAACGATCGACGAACGCTCTATGAGCCCGGCGTTGCCGAAGCTCGTTTCTTCGCCGGGGGCGCGCCGGTCGACAAGGGCGACGCGCCGCCCGCGATCCTGCAGATGCACAGCAGAGGAGACACCGACAATGCCGGCGCCTAGAACGATAACGTCGAAGTCCATGCGGGTTTGCGTGTTGTTGGATAGCGCAGAGTCCGGCCCGTGGTGATGCGGATTGCCCACCGATTATAGGGGGAGCGGTTGGGCGGACTAACGGGTAGCAGGATCGGGACCGCGCGACGACTGCATTTCAGAGTTTTCGTATGGCCAACATACACGTGTGACGTGCGAGTATGCGGATCGCTGTGAGTGAACACGCCGCGCATCGGCAACCGGGCTCCGACCGCCGGGTCATGATGTCTTAGGTGTTCAGGATAACTAACAAGATAATTCTTCGAAAAACTGGACGACGACAGAAATGTCGGCAGATCCGCTCCACCAGAAAACAAGGAATGAAATGGACTTTACCTTTGACTTATTTTTTGCTTATAATGAAGCCATTGAACTTAATCGACTGGACCACGAAGGCGGTCCGGCAGCTACGCAAGCTGGACCGCCAGCATCAGGTCACCATTCGTGATGGCGTGGCGACGCTCGCTGCCATGCCGTTTTGCCACAATGTAGTGCATTTGACGAACCATGCGCACGGTTACCGGTTGCGCATCGGCGACTTCCGCGTTCTGTTCAACTGGGACGGCGCGATCAAGGTTGTCGAGATCGAAGAGGTGAGGAAACGGGATGAACGCACGTACTAATATTCAACTTATCAACGGTGATGACGGTGCACCGGCCTTCGTGGTTATTCCGTACATGCAGTACCTCGCGGAGCGTAGCGGCGAAGGCGGGCTGATCCCTCACGATGTAGTAAGCCGCACCGTCGATGGCGCAACGCCGTTGCGCGCATGGCGCGAGCATCTGGGGCTGACGCAGGCTGAGGTGGCGCAGCGTCTGGGCATTAGCCAATCGGCTTATGCGCAGCAGGAGAGCAGTGAACGTCTGCGCAAATCGTCACGCGACAAGATTGCGGCCGCGCTGGAGATCACCACGGATCAACTCGACTTCTGATGCGTTGATCGGCTGCTCGCGGTACGCGCCGCGCGCCGCGAGCAGCCGATCACATCTCTTGCACACCCGTGACCTCGATGACGAGGTCGCTTTCGGCGATCGCGACGCAGGGCAGGATATAGCCTTCCGCCTTTTCCTCCGCACTGACGCCGGGCCATTCAATCTGATAACGCACGTGGCCTGAGGTCATCTTGCACAAGCAGGTGCGGCACGTGCCGTTGCGGCATGAGCGTGGCAGCCGCAAACCGGCGAAGCCCGCGGCCTCAAGCACGGTCAGCGAATCGGGTGCCTCGAACGAACGTCCGAGTGGTTGAATGAGCACGGTAAACGTTGCGTCAGGCTCGAGCATTGCAATCGACACAGTCGGCAAACAGAGCAGCGTAGGCTAAAGGGCCGCGTAATGAGCATCAGCGGAGCATCAGCGGAGCACCAGCGGCACACCAGCCGAACGTAGCGGAGTTTACCCGAGAAGCCGCATAGCACGCGCGTCGGCCGCGCAGGCACGTCGCACACGCAGATGCGTATCCCGTGTAATCAGGAAATGGACACACCAAGCAGATGGCCGGCCCCGAAAGTAAACGCGGCCGCGATCAAACCGATGATGATCTGCCGCGACGCGGAAAAGGCGGCGCTACGCCCATTGAAAAGCGACGTGAACACGCCGACCGCCGCGAGTCCGAACGCGCTCAGTGCAATGCATTGCGCGATGGCTGTCATGCCGTGCGTCCATAGAAACGGCAACACCGGGAAGATCGCGCCCAGTGAAAACAGGCAGAACGATACGCCGGCCGCCGACCACGGATTGCCGCCGAGTTCCGCGGGATCGATGCCCAGTTCCTCGCGCGTCAGCGTATCGAGCGCTTTCTGCTTGTCGCGCATGATCTGCGCGGCGACGCGCCGCGCCTCGGCGGCGTCGATGCCTTTCGCCTCGTAGATCAGCGCGAGCTCGCGGCGCTCCGCATCCGGTGCGTGTTCGAGTTCGTCTGCTTCCTTGGCGATCTGCGTGCGCGCAAGTTCGCGTGCGTTCGTCACCGACAGCCATTCGCCCAGCGCCATCGAGCACGCGCCCGCAATCAGGCCGGCGAGGCCGGTCAGCATGATTGCCTTGTTGCTCGCGCCCGCGCCTGCGACGCCCATGATCAGACAGAAGTTCGACACGAGCCCGTCGTTGGCGCCCAGCACCGCGGCGCGCAGATCGTTGCCCGACGCGACGCCCTTGTGCCATGCCTCCGCGTGAACGGCGGGCCGCGACGCAGACGGCGCGCGGTGCCGCCGCACGCGTGTGCTCATCAGGCTGGTGGCGCGCTGCATGTCCTGCGCGACGACTGCCTCCATCACTGCCGCGTGACGTTGCTCGTCAGCGGAAAGCTGTGCGGCGTCGGGCTGATGCGCGTACTTGTCGCGATCCGCGGTTTCGGCGGCCGCCAATGCCGGCAGCACGAACGACGGCCCGAGCGTATGGATCAGCGCGCGCATCAGGTGGGTTTTCGCGCTGAGGCGGTGCGTTCGCACATGCACGCCGCCCGCCCGCAGCTTGTCGAGCCAGATGTTCGCGTGCTCGCGTTCAGAATTGGCCAGTTGCGTGAAAACAGTGCGCCGCGCCGGGTCCTTTTCGACGCGCGCGAGCGTGTCGTATAGCGCGGCGCTGTCGAGTTCGTCGGCGAGGTTCATGCGGAATCGTTTGATTTCGTGACGCGTTGCCATCGCTGAGCGCGTGCGTGGGAAATGGTTCAGCAAGCATAGCCTGGGAACGCCGCTCGCCTCGGCCGCAAACGGGCTAGTGAATCAGTGCGCGGCGCTAACGTCACCCGCCATGGCGGTAGCGTCGGCTGGCCAGCGCGGTCAGTGCACGCCGCGCAAGCGCAGATAACGATAGACGGTGTTGCGCGCGAGTCCCAGTTCACGCGAGGCCGCGGAGATATTGCCGCCATGCCGCGCGAGCGTCTGTTCGATCAGCGCGGCCTGCCATTCGGTCATGCGTACGAGCGGGCGCGGTGGGCAGCGCGCAGAAGAGCCGATCGGCGTGAGCGGTGCGCCATTTGTCTCAGCGCCGACGGATATTGCTTCGTCCGCTTTTCTGCCAGTTTGCCTTCGTGACGCTGCATGCTCGGCGAGGAAATCTTCAGGAAGATGCTCGACATGGATCGCGTCGGCGCCCTCCGCCATAATCCCCGCCGTGCGCAGCACGTTCGACAGTTGCCGCAGATTGCCGGGCCACCGGCAGCCCGTGAATAACTCGAGCACCTCGGGGCTGACGTGTGACGGCGTGCCGAACTCTTCGCGTCGCTGCCCGGCCAGCATCCGGTCGACAAGCACCGCGAAGTCGGTCCGCTCGCACAACGCGGGCAGCGTGACAGCGAGCCCATTGATGCGGTAATACAGGTCTTCGCGGAAAGTGCCGGCGTCGATCATCTCGCGCAGGTCCCGGTGTGTCGCGCAGACGATCCGCACATCGACCGGAATCGCGCGCGCGCCGCCGAGCGGTACGACCGAACGCTCCTGCAGCACACGCATCAGCCGCACTTGCTGCGCGAGCGGCATATCGCCGATTTCGTCGAGAAAGAGCGTGCCTCCATTGGCCTGGAGGATCTTGCCGACGTTGCCGCGTTTGCGTGCGCCGGTGAATGCGCCGTCTTCGTAGCCGAACAGTTCGGCTTCGATCAGGGTATCCGGCAGCGATGCGCAATTCACCGCGACGAATGGCGCCGCGCGCCGCGGCGACTCATGATGAAACGCGCGGGCGAGCCATTCCTTGCCGGTCCCCGTTTTGCCGAGCACGAGCAGCGGAATGTCGCGACCGCCTATTTTCTCGACACGGCGCAGGACGTCGGCGACCTTGGCGTCGCCCGTATCGAGGTCCGCGAAGGTGACCGCGGGCTGGGCGGGCGCCGCAACGGCGGTGCCCGTTGTGAGGCCGTCAGGCGCGTGTCCTGTCGCTTTTTGCTGCGCCTGGCTGCGCGAACCGGTCTCCACGAACGCGGGTCGCACGCGGCATTCGGCTCGCCCGACGACCCGTACGCCGCTTGGCAGCGTTAGCGTCACGCATTCGCCCGGTGCGCGTTCCGCCTGCTGCACGAGGGCCGCGAATGGCACGCTGAACAGCGCATCGAACGGCTGCCCGTTGAGTACCGCAAGCGGCCGGCCGAACTGGAACAGCGCGCTGCGGTTCGCGGACAGAAAGCGGCCGTCGGCTGCAAATGCGGCGAGGCCCTCAAATAGCGTTCCGACAAATTCGGCGCGCGCGTGAAAGCGCACCCGCACGGCGTCGGCAAACTGATTCACAAACAGGTGATTTTCGATGATTTGCGCGGACATCCGCACCAGCGCCAGCGTGTGCTTGTGAAAGCCGCGCGTGTTGCCGCTGACGTCGAGTGCACCGATCGTATTGCCGTACGGGTCGGCAATCGGCGCGCACGAGCAGGTGAGGATACGGTTCGCATGCAGAAAGTGCTCGCCGCCGTGCACGACCGTCGGCCGCCCATCGGCTAGCGCTGTGCCGATTGCGTTCGTGCCGCGGTCGGCTTCGGCCCACGATACGCCGGCACACAGCGCGACGCGCCGCGCCTTTTCAACGAAGTCGCTGTCGCCGAGGCTGTGCAGGATCACGCCATTGCTGTCGGTGAGCAGCACCATGCTTTGTGTGTCGACGATCTGCGCATGCAGGGTTTCCATCACCGGCAGCGCATGTGAGTACAGCGACTGACTGCGCTCGACGAGATCCAGCAACTGGTTTTGCGGAAGCGGATGGAAGTCGGGTGCCTCATGCGCGTGTAGACCGAACTCGCGCGAGCGCGCGTGGGCTTGCGCGATGACCTCGATTTGCGCGGCTGGCTGACCGATAGCGGGACGAGGATTCACAGGCTTGTCTCCGTTGGAATGCGAAACATGGGCCGCGCGCGAGCGGCTGGTTTCGTCATGTCGTCGTGCCATTTATCTGGCACTGCAGCATTCGGCTTCAGGTGAACGTTTATCTTACAGGACGCTGCGGCGATTCGACACGGCCGGCTGACGACAAACGCAATCATTAGAACTGTTACACGTTTGTTCGCATCGCGTGCGTTCCGCCGATACATGGCCCTCGTAACCAGGAGCGGCTAAGCGAACGAGTACCAGGCGGGCGCGTGCGATGCCGGTTCGAGCCCAGTCGGCAGCGGTGCGCGACATGTCCTTTTTGCACCGCCGCAGCGCGGGTTTTGTGCTGTTCCTGCACCGCGATGGTGTGCGGCAACGTAAACTTTGCGGTGCGGCGCAGGTCGTCTAAAGTGAATGAAATCGTTTCGGCGGTGCGCTTGCGCACACTGTCCGCGGCGGTTCGATCCGCGCTTGCGTTCCGCGATGGAGGCACTCAAAGGGCAGGCGCGGCCCTGTGATAGCGTTCAACCCGGCAGGCGATTCCCATGCAGATCATTTTCCCGAACGAGGTCCCCGAATATTCGGGGCGAGAGCTCACCCTGGCGTTTCCGGCGATGGTCGATGGTGAAAGGGTGGAATGCATGATCACCGCCGAGGCGCTCGAAGACCATTTCGGCGCGGCGTCGCCACGCATTGAAGACATGCTGGGCGCGTTCGACGCCCACCGCACACGCATCGAAGCCGCGGCGCGCCGGTTGCTGTCCGAGACGCGCGCGCAGTGTCTGGTGCTGCGCAGCGGGTATGTGCGGTTCTACGAGGCGAACGTCCGCGCATAAACAGTTCGTCACTGCGCCATTCGCGATGGCGCTGTTGCCCACTGCCTGGCGAAAACCCTTAGGAGCGTGCGCGTTGGCGTTCATTCGCGCGGCCCGTCGCTACAGCATGCGCTGTAGAGTGCGATGCCTGAACACCAGCTGATGGCCGATTGCCGCGAGCGCGTGCACGCCGATCACCCAATAAAACGCATTGCCGAGCCAGATGTGGGCCGCGTGGAGCATATGCCTCGCGCCGGCGTCGGCGCCCACAAGCACGATCTGCCAGTCGGTCCCGGCAAGCGTGACCGGATGACCGCCGGTGTTGACCATCAGAATGCCAAGCAGCGGCTGCGCGAAAATGAATACATAGAGCGCGAGATGAACCAGCCTTGCGAGAAAGGTCAATAGAGCGTTGGTTTCCACTTCGGCAGGTGCGCCGCGCCAGAGCCGCCATAGAAGCCGTAGTACCGCGAGCGACACCACCAGCGTGCCGGCCCACATATGGACGCCGGTCCACAGGATGCGGCTGTCGCTGCCTTTCGGACCACGTATTTCAATCGCGAAGTACGCAATCGCGACCAGCACGAAGATGGCCCAGTGGAAGAAGATCGCAGGTCGCGAGTAGCGTTCCTGCGTTGAATAAGAAGACATGCATGCTCCTGTAGCGGATTCCTGCGTCACACGACAAATCGCGCGCGCGGTTGCGGTTATTCCGCGCCGAGATAGAAAAAGCGCAGCAGGAAAACCACTGCAATGATCCACACCACCAGCTTGACCCGTCGCGCTTGTCCGGTCAGCAGCTTAAGGCCTGCATACGAGATGAAGCCGAACGCGACCCCGTTCGCAATCGAATACGTGAACGGCATCAGAAGGGCGGTGAGCGCGGCCGGTACGACTTCGGTTGCGTCGTCCCACGGCAGGTCGGCCATTTCGCGCAGCATCAGACACGACACATACAGCAGGGCTGGCGCGGTCGCGTAAGGCGGCACCACGCCGGCGAGCGGCGCGAAGAACAGGCTCAGCAGAAACAGGACTGCGACGGTGAGTGCCGTGACGCCGGTCCGGCCGCCGGCCTGCACCCCCGACGCGCTTTCGATGTATGCGGTGGTCGACGACGTGCCGAGCACCGAGCCCGCGAGAATCGCGGTGCTATCCGCGAGCAGGGCGCGGTTCAGGCGGTGCATCTTGCCCTCGACGAGCAGGCCCGCGCGATTGGCGACGCCCATCAGCGTGCCGGTGGCGTCGAACAGTTCGACAAGGAAGAACACGAGGACCACGTTGAGCACGCCAGTTGACAGCGCGCCATGGATATCGAGTTTGAAGAGCGTCGGCTCGATCGACGGCGGCGCGGATACGATGCCGTGGAACTCGTTGCCACCGAAGAAGAAGCTCAGGACGGTCACGCCGACGATGCCGATCAGGATCGCGCCGCGCACCTGCAGATAGTCGAGCGTGACGATGGCAAAGAAACCGACGACCGCGAGCACCACGTGCGCGTCATGCAGATTGCCGAGCGTCACCAGCGTGGCCGGGTTGCCGGTCACGATGCCGGCGGACTTCAACGAGATGATTGCGAGAAAGAGCCCGATGCCGCCGGTAATCGCAATGCGGATTGAATGCGGAATGCCGTTGACGATCACCTCGCGCACGCGAAACAGCGTGACGATCATAAACAGACAGCCCGAGATGAACACGGCGCCGAGCGCCGCTTGCCACGGGAAGTGCATCCCTTTGACGACCGTATACGCGAAGTATGCGTTGAGCCCCATGCCGGGCGCGAGCGCAATCGGATAGTTCGCGTAGAGGCCCATGATCACCGACGCAAGCGCCGCGACGATACAGGTCGCGACGAACACCGAGTCTTTCGGCATGCCCGCGTCGCCGAGGATCGCGGGGTTGACGAAGATGATGTAGGCCATCGTCAGGAAGGTGGTGACGCCTGCGAGCACTTCGGTGCGCAGGTTGGTGCCCGCTTCGTCGAAGCCGAAATACCGTTTTACGGAGTCCATGTGCCGATTCTCTCGTCGGGTTAAGTCATTGTTGTCAAAGAAGACTGCCAGCAAAGCGGCCGTGGTCCGAACAGCCACGGGGCGGATTGTAAACATGAATCGTCTGCCCGGGCAGCAGGGACTTCCTGGGTGGCAATGAAGGGCGGGCGTATCAAATTTTGTTGCTTTCGTAGACAAACGGCTGCCCACCCGATATTGCTGCGGAGTTTATATGAACAAATTGGGAAGGGGCATATCGTGGCAATTCCGTTGCATCTTTGGCTCAAGGACCAGCACGGGGCTGATTTACCTGGGTAGAAAGATACTTGCGCTCGCGCCAGCCTGACTTGCCAGTATCAGGAATTGAAACGCTTGAATTGTTATGGACTTTGGTGACCTGCGCCGTGTTTGTCGGTGGCGTGCTTTGGCTGGGATACTTCGTCTGTCGAACACGACGCATGCCGCGAGGCGAGTGCCATTGCGAGTGTGCGTGGTACCGGTTGAAAGTGTCGACGGTGGCCGCCGGTAGGGTGCTAGCGCCTGCAGCGAAAGGGCCGCGGCGCCCCTCGACTAAACCGCCTACTGTTCAGCCTGGCCCGCCGCTGCCGCGGCACGTCGCGCCGCGACGATCCTGCCTGCCGCAATGGCATTCTCGGGATAGTCGATCCAGTCATTCGGGTCATACCCGGCCGCGCGCCACGCAGCAAAATCGGCTATCACTTCTGCACGCGTCTTCGGCGTCGACGGGTCATACGAACGCCCGGGCGCGTCTGCAAACGCATACGTGACACACGCGGCACCGGCAATTGCGCAGAGAAGCATCCGAGGAAGGCGTTTCATGGTTGCGTCCTCAATAAGTCGTGTGGCCTTCCTATTCTAGATCGTGTCGCTCGCGCGCGTGAGGCACGGGCGAACGCTTGTGCTCAAATAGCATGCTCACGGTTGCGTGGTCTTCCCCATTCGGTCCAAGACCGCGTTCAGCAGGTCGATAGGCAGCGGAAACACAATCGTCGAGTTCTTGTCGGCGGCGATAGTCGTCAACGTTTGCAGATAGCGCAATTGCATCGCCTGCGGCTGCTGCGCGAGCATGCGCGCCGCGCTCAACAGCTTCTCCGAAGCCTGCAGTTCGCCTTCCGCATGAATCACCTTCGCGCGCCGCTCGCGTTCCGCTTCCGCTTGTCGCGCAATGGCGCGGATCATCGTCTCATTGATGTCCACGTGCTTGATTTCGACCGTCGATACCTTGATGCCCCACGCGTCGGTTTGCGTATCGAGCACCTTCTGGATATCCGCGTTCAGTTGCTCGCGTTCCGACAGCAGTTCGTCGAGCTCATGCTTGCCGAGCACCGCACGCAGCGTCGTCTGCGCGAGCTGGCTGGTCGCTTCGAGGTAGCGCGCGACCTGGATCACCGCACGCTCAGGATCGACGACGCGAAAATAGACCACCGCGTTCACTTTCACCGAGACGTTGTCGCGCGTAATCACGTCCTGCGGCGGGACATCGAATACGACAGTGCGCAGGTCCATCCGCACCACTTGCTGGACGACCGGAATGATCAGTACCAGCCCCGGTCCTTTCACTTTCCAGAAGCGTCCGAGCATAAACACGACGCCGCGTTCGTACTCGCGAAAAACGCGGATCGACGATGCGATCAGCAACGCAATGACCACAATCAGAATGCTGCCGAAACCGAATGTGAAACCGATCATCTGCGTTCTCCTTGTAGTGACGCCGCACCGGCCTGCACGACCGTCAGCGTGAGTCCGTGGCGGCCGGTGACACGGACCTTGTGGCCCGCCGGCAACGGCTCGCCGCTCTCGACACGCCAGCGTTCGCCGTGCACGCGCGCCCAGCCGGTGCCGATGCCGCCGGCGTCAACCGGCGTGAGGCCGTCATCGAGGATCACGCCGATACTGCCGATCAGCGCTTCCGAGCCTGTCACGATCGGCCGCCGCCGCGCGCGCAGCGCGACGCTCGATACCGTGAACACGAACAGAGCGCCGAACAGCGTGACGCCCGCGATCATCGGCAACGGAATGCCGAAGCCGGGGACGTCGGTATCCATCAGCATCAATGCGCCGATCGCGAACGCAACCACGCCGCCGAAGCCGAGCGACCCGAAAGTCGGCAGGAACGCTTCGGCGATCAGGAACGCAAGGCCGAGGAAAATCAGGCCAAGTCCCACATAGTTGATCGGCAGCAACTGCAGCGCGAACAGCCCGACCAGCAGACTGATCGTGCCGGCCACGCCCGGCAGCACGAAACCTGGGTTCGCGAACTCAAAGAAAAGGCCGTACATGCCGATCATCAGCAAGATCAACGCCACGTTCGGATCGGTGATCACCGACAGGAAGCGGCTACGCCAGTCCGGCTCGAGCGTCACCACGCTCGCGTGTGACAGGGCAAGCCGATGCTCGCCGTCCGCGGTGATGACCGTGTGGCCGTCCAGTTGCCGCAGCAGATCGGGGGTATCGCGGGCCACGAGGTCAACCACTTTCTGCTCGCGCGCCTCGCTCGCCGACAGGCTGACCGCTTCGCGCACGGCGTGCTCCGCCCAGTTCGCATTGCGGCCGCGCAGTTGCGCGAGGCCGCGGATGTAGGCGGACGCGTCCTGCACCTGCTTGCGGGTCTCGGTCGACTGCGTGTCGAGCGCAGGCGCCGCGGTATCTGAAGACGCAACGGGCGCGGAGGCGCCGGAGGCTGTGCTATCCGGCTTGCCGCCGGTTTTGTTATCTGCCGTGGGGCCAGGCAGTGCCGGGGCCGCACCAGGTCGCGGATTGTCCGAGCCGCCGATGCCAATCTGCACCGGCGTCGCGGCGCCGAGATTCGTGCCCGGCGCCATCGCGGCGATGTGGCTCGCATAGACGATATACGTGCCCGCGCTTGCGGCGCGCGCTCCGCCCGGTGCGATATACGCGGCAACGGGTATCGGCGAGCCCAGCACCGCCTTGATGATTTGCCGCATCGATGTATCGAGGCCGCCTGGCGTGTCGAGTTCCAGTATGGCCAGCGCGGCACGGTCGTGCGCGGCTCGCGCGAGGCCGCGCACGATGAAGTCGGCGCTGGCGGGCCCGATTGCGCCATTGACAGGGATGACGATGACTCGGGCTGGCGTGCCGGGCGCGGGGACGGCCCGCGTATCCGCGGCTAGCGCGGGAAGTGCGCCGAAAAGCGGGTCGAAGCCGGACCAGCCGCCGCTTGCCAACGCCGCGCACGCAGCCATCAGCAGCGCTATGCGCACCCCACGCAGACACAGGTTGCGCAGGGCCCGGTGTATTGTCGCGCTCGCCGTCGTTGCCACGCAGCATGCGGCGTGGCGCCTCGATGGCGGCCGGGGTTGCCGGTACGGGAGAAGCGGGTAGATTCTCATCGTCGACGGCCAGTGCGCCGCAGGACGGATCTCGGCGCCGGCGGCGACCAGCCTCAAAAGGAGGCCTGTTATTAAGCTTAGTCGGATTCCGGCGAATGCGTGAGACCTGCGATGGCGAGACCTGCGATCGAGCTCCTCGGTCGTGACGTCACGCGGCCGGCCGTCTCGGATCGCGACCGTACGTCCCGGCAGCCTCGCCGCTATGCAGGGCGGCGTAAAGTCGGTTGCACGCGCAAGCATCGTCGGCATCGGCTGCGCCTGGTTGCCGCCTAAGGTCAAACAGCGGTTATCGTGCACAAGGTTTCAAGGCAGAATAATCCGCCAATAGAGCGCATCCGCGCCGACCGTGGAGACAACGATGACGGCAGCCGCCAGCTTTATCGAAGCACGCGATCTGTTATTGCGCTACCGCACCGACTACGAGCGTGCGTATCGCGAGTTCAAGTGGCCCGTGCTCGGTGAGTTCAACTGGGCGCTCGATTACTTCGACGTGATCGCGCGAAACAACGACAGCCCGGCGCTGTGGATCGTCGACGACACGAACGGCGACGGTCTCAGGCTTTCGTATGCGCAGATGGCCGAGCGCTCGAACCGGCTGGCGAATTTCCTGCGCGGGCTGCGTGTGGGCCGCGGCGACCGGCTGCTATTGATGCTGCCGAATCGCGTGGAGCTGTGGGACGTGATGCTGGCCGCAATCAAGCTCGGCGCGATCGTATTGCCCGCGACCACACAGCTTTCCGCCGATGACGTGCGTGATCGCGTGCAACTGGGCGGCGCGAACGTGGCGATCGTCGACAGCGCGGAGCTCGCGAAATTCGATGCACTCGACGCGCGGCTCACGCGCATTTCGGTCGGCACGCCGCGCGACGGCTGGACCGATATCGCGGCGGCCTACGACTCATCGCCATCATTTACACCCGACGGCCCGACGCGTGCGACCGACCCGATGCTGCTTTATTTCACCTCCGGTACGACGTCGAGGCCCAAGCTCGTCGAGCATACGCACGAGAGCTATCCGGTCGGCCATCTGTCGACGATGTACTGGATCGGCCTGCAACCCGGCGACATCCATTGGAACATCAGTTCGCCAGGCTGGGCGAAGCATGCGTGGAGCTGTTTCTTCGCGCCGTGGAATGCGCAGGCATGCGCGTTCGTCTACAACTTCGCGCGTTTCGCGCCAAAAGACACGCTCGGCATGCTGGTGCGCTGCAACGTCACGACGCTGTGCGCGCCGCCCACGGTCTGGCGGATGCTGGTCCAGGAGCCGTTGGCATCGTATCCGGTGAAGCTGCGCGAGATTGTCGGCGCAGGCGAGCCGCTCAACCCGGAGATCATCGAGCGCGTGCGCCACGCATGGAACATCACGATCCGCGACGGCTACGGCCAGACCGAGACGACCTGCCAGGTCGGCAATTCGCCGGGGCAGCCGGTCGTGCCCGGGTCGATGGGGCGGCCGTTGCCGGGCTACCGGGTCGAACTCGTCGATGCGGACGACCGGCCCGCCGCTGAAGGCGAAATCGCGCTGCCGCTCGCGCAGCGTCCACTCGGCCTGATGACGAGCTACGCGAACAACGGGACGGCGACTGCGAACGCAATGCGCAACGGCTACTACCACACGTCCGACGTCGCGCTGTGGCGTGACGATGGCTACCTCGTCTACGTTGGCCGCTCCGACGACGTGTTCAAGTCATCGGATTACCGGTTGAGTCCGTTCGAGATCGAAAGCGTGCTGATCGAGCACGAGGCGATCGCGGAAGCGGCGGTGGTGCCGAGCCCGGATCCGTTGCGCTTCTCGGTGCCGAAGGCGTTTGTCACCGTGCGTCAGGGCTTCGACGCGAGCCCTGACGTTGCGCGCGACGTATTCCGCTTCGCGCGCGAAAAGCTGGCGCCCTATAAGCGGATTCGCCGTCTGCAGTTCAGCGAACTACCGAAGACGATCTCCGGGAAGATCCGCCGCGTCGAACTACGGCGCCGCGAATTCGATCGCACGGACGAGCCTGCGCGTCTGCCTGGCGAGTATTGGGAAGAAGACTTCCCGGACCTGCGCTGATGGGCCACGCGACGCGGGACGTGCACGCTAACCCCCGACCGCACGCATGACATACCGACACACAGATACGGAGGCAACGCAATGAAAATCGGTTTCGTAGGGCTTGGCAATATGGGCGCGCCGATGGCGCGCAATCTGCTCAAGGCGGGGCACACGCTGCAACTGTTCGACGTCAGCGCACCGGCCGTGCAGGCGCTCGCGGACGCGGGCGCGCTGCCGGCCGTGTCGCCGAAAGCAGCGGCCACCGCTGTCGAATGCGTCATCACGATGCTGCCTGCCGCCGCGCACGTGCGCAGTGTGCTGACCGGCGACGACGGTGTGCTCGCCGGCATCGCGCAAGGCGTGGCGATCGTCGATTCAAGCACGATCGACCCGGCCAGCGTGACCGCCTTCGCGGCGCTCGCACAGCGGCAAGGCAATGCATTCGTCGATGCGCCGGTATCGGGCGGGACAGGCGGCGCGGCGGCGGGCACGTTGACCTTCATGGTCGGCGGCAGCACCGATGCATACGAACACGTGAAACCGGTGCTGTCCGCGATGGGACGCAATATCGTGCATTGCGGCAACACCGGCAGCGGTCAGATCGCGAAAATTTGCAATAACCTCGTGCTTGGCATCACGATGGCGGGCGTTGCGGAAGGGATGGCGCTTGGCGAGGCGCTCGGCATCGACCCGAAGGTGCTGGCGAGCATCATGAATGCGTCGACTGGACGCTGCTGGAGCTCCGATACCTATAACCCGTTTCCGGGCGTGATCGATACCGCGCCATCGTCGCGCGGCTATACCGGAGGCTTCGGCACCGATCTGATGCTGAAGGATCTCGGCCTCGCGACCGACGCCGCCAGGCTCGCGCGGCAGCCGGTCTTTCTGGGTGCGCTCGCGCAACAGCTGTATCAGGCAATGAGCACGAACGGCGCAGGCAAACTCGACTTTTCGGCGGTGATCAGGCTGTATCGCCGCGATCCGGACGCAGCACGATCGACAGAATCGGAGATAGAGGATTGACCGCGCGCTCGCTCAACGCGTCACGGTATGAGCCACAGCGCCGCCGCGTAGATCACCAGCGATACGACAAAGGTCACCGCGGTGTATCCCATGACACGTTGAATCCGGATGCCGGCAATCGCGACGACCGGCACTGCCCAGAACGGCTGCAGCATGTTCGAAACGTTCTCCGCCATCGCGACACCCATGGCGGTGCGCGCGACCGGCGCATGCAGGCTTAGCGCGGCGGGCAGCACGAACGGCCCTTGCACCGCCCAGTGTCCGCCCGCGCTCGGAATCAGCAGCGTAATGATCAGCGAGCTCAGATAGCTCCACAGCGCGAGCGTCGCGGGTGTCGATACGACCACGAATGCCTTCGCGATGACCGATGCGAGCCCGGTGCCGCTCATGATCCCCATCACGCCGCCGTACATCGGGTATTGCAGCAGCATCGAACCGGTTTGCCGTGCGGCGCGGCGAATCGCATCCGCATAGGCGATCGGCGTGCGCTGCAATGCGAGCCCGGCGAGCAGGAAGATCAGGATGGTCGTATTGATATCGAGCTCGAACCCTTTCTGATGCCATTGGATCGCGAGATAGCCGATACCCATTGCGAGCAGCAGCAGCGTGCCGAGCATCGATTGTTCGAGGCGCGCGGCGAGCGAACCGTCGCCCGCGCTGCGCGCGTGCGGGTCGTCAGCCGGCGCGGCGCTTTCTTCGCGCAGCGGCGTGATCGCCGCTGCGCGAGGATGCATTTTGATAAAGATGAACGTCATGACCACGACCACGGCAATCGTCGGCACGAACACGAACGGTGCGAACACCGTTTGCGTCAGCGGTATGACCTGGCCCGTCGCTTTCTCGACGAGATTCAGCGCATTGCCGTGCGATGCCTGCGATAGCGCGATCGAGCTCGACAGCCCGCTATTGCAGATTGACCACGCGGAGTAGCTGCCTGCGACGAGCCACGCGAAATCGACATTGACCCGTTTCGCGATCTCGCGCGCGAGCAACGCGCCGACCACCAGCCCCAGACCCCAGTTCAGCCAGGCCGCGACCGCCACGATCGGGAACACGACAAGCGCTGCCTTGGTCGGTGTTTGCACGCGCGACGCGAGCGCGCGTAGCGCGCGCTGCACGACGGGCGCATCGGCGATCGCGTAGCCGGTTGCGAGAATCAGAGTCATCTGCAGTGCAAAGCCGAGGATGCCAAATGCGCCGCCGTACCACGCGCTGAGAATGTGCGGGATGTCGGCCTTTGGCGCGAACAGCATCGACAGCACGATCACAACGAGTGTGAGCCCGATTGATAGCACGAACGGGTCCGGCATCACGCGCTCGAACAGATAGACGAGCGCGCTTACGATATCGCGTCGTTCAGGTTGCAATACGTTTGCAGCAGGGGGTCTCCCGTTCATCGTCTCTCTCTTGCTCACGGTTTCAGAGGCGACATCGGTCGGTGCGCGAGCCTTCGCTTTGAAAGCTTTTGCACCGACGTGCCGCATCGGCGTGGGCACGAACCATACCGGAATTTTTCGATGTGTGCTATCCGGTCAGCATAAACCCGCGCGCGCGGTGTGGAGTCACGATTGGTAGGAAAACTACGCTTTGCCGCGATGGAATCGGGTCAGTCGTCGAGCGCTTCGTGCACAGCGACCGCACCCTCTTTCCAGTAGCTCGCTGCACGAATCCGTGTTTTGTCGATACCGCGCTCGTTGACGAGGTGATAGCGTACTGCGCGCATCGTTGCCGCTTCGCCGGCGGCCCACACATAGCCATCGCCGTCGGGCAGCCAGGTTTCGCGCACCGCTTGCAGCAGGGCGCCGCCGCGGAACGCGGCGTCACTGCGATAGCGCCACACGCTGTACAGATTCGCCGCCGTCGCGAACTCGATGCGTGCGGAAGGGTCGCCGACTTCGATGACGGCGGCCACGCGTGTGCCTGCCGGCAATTCTTCGAGACGCCGCCCGATGGCAGGCAGCGCGGTGTCGTCGCCGATCAGCAGGTGCCAGTCGAACCCGGTTGGAATGACCATCGAGCCGCGCGGGCCGCCGATGCCCAGGTAGTGCCCGACGCGCGCCTGGGCGGCCCATTCGGCGGCGGGCCCCGCTTCGTGCAGCGCGAACTCGAGGTCGAGTTCGCGCGCCGCGCGGTCGTAGCGGCGTGGGGTGAAGTCGCGCGCCACCGAACGTGGTTGGTCGGCTGCGAACACCGGGCCGTCGGGACTGGCTTCGGGAATGACAGGCTTGTCCGCGCCGGGCCTGGGAAAGAAGACTTTGACATGATCGTCAAACGATGCCGATTCGAAGTCGTGCAGATCGTCGCCGGTCAGCGTTACACGGGTCAGGTGCGGCGTCAGAGGCCGGACCTGCTTGACTTGCAGCAGACGGAACTTCAGCGGATGACGAACGCGCGTCACCGCAAGATCGGAGCGGTTGTGCATGGGCGAATTTCTCTCGTGAATGACGCGCAGGCTCGCGTCAGGCCTTGTCGCTGTTTTCGGGCTTGCGTTCGATTTCGGCGGTCGCGCGCGCGAGGATGGCGGCGATGCGACGTTGTTCGTCGGGCGACGCGTTGTCGCGCATCAGCAATGCGTGCTTCAGCGCTCGGCGCGCCTCGATGAACTCGGGCAACCAGCCCGCGGCGCGGCCGAATTCGTCGCTGCCTGCGTCAGCACCGGGGTTGCCCACTGCGTCGCCGGCGAACGCACGTCGCACCATATCCATCTTGCGTGCGATATGGCTGAGCTTCGCAAGCATCAACTCGGCGCGTTCGCGATTGGCCGCAAGATAGTCGCGGCCCGCATCGGCCAGTTCGTAACGCTTGCGGTTGCCTTCCGTCTGCACGCTCACGTAACCGAGTTCTTCGAGATAAGTGAGCGCCGGGTACACCATGCCAGGGCTTGGCGAGTAAAAGCCGTTCGAGCGTGCCTCAAGCGCCTTGATCAGTTCGTACCCGTGGCTGGGCCGCTCGTCGATCAATGCAAGCAGCAGCAGTTGCAAGTCGTCGGAGGTGAATTTGCGGCCGCGCGGAAAACCGTCGCCTTCGTCGCTGAAGCCGCCTGGGCCGCCGCCCGGGAAGCGTCCACCGCGCGGGTGAGGGTGGCGGCCGATCGCATGCCATGCGTGCCACAAACGGTGCAGCGAGAACGAGTCGGCGAAGCGGTGATGGGCGGCGTGGTCGCGCCCGTGAGAAGCATGGAAATGGCGGTGATCGCGCATTGCGGACTCCTTTGTCCGATGAGGTATATCGAAAGATGTATCTTAAGATATATATCTAAAGATAATTTGTCAAACCCGTTTTGTCAGTCGGGTCGGCCGCCGTCGCGGCAAGGTCGCGGCCAACGTGCTAATCTCGCACCGTTTCGATATCTGACAGGGCAAAACGGACACCATGGACCTCATCGATCTGAATGCGGTGCAGCGTCCCGTATTTGTGCTCGCCGAGCGACACGACGCGCTGGACAAGCCGTGGCACGCGCAGCGGCGCGCGCAATTCGTGCACGTCAGCGAGGGGGTGTTGACGGTGCGCACCGATCGAGGGGTATGGGTGGTGCCGCCGCATCATGCGGTGTGGCTGCTGCCGGGGGCGCTGCATCGCGCGACATCGCTTAATCCGGTTGTGACCCGGACGCTGTACGCGGATACCGACGCCGTGCCGGTGCCGGCCGAAAACCGCGTGGTATCGGTGGAGCCGCTTGTCGACGAATTACTGCTCGCGGCCGCGCAATTCGGCGCCGACTATCCGGCTGACGGCCCCGAATCGCGCCTCATCGACGTGATCGTCGACCGACTGCCGCTGCTCGCGAAGGCGCCTCTGTCATTGCAGTACCCGCGGGACCGCCGAATCCTGCGTATCGCCGACGCGCTGCTCGCGCATCCGGCGCAGTCCGGCGTACTCGACGAACTCGCGGCCGGCGCGGGCGTAACCGCGCGCACCGCCGCGCGCCTGTTCGTGAAGGAAACCGGGCTCACGTTCGGCCAGTGGCGGCAGCAACTGCGTTTGCTCATTGCGCTCGAGCGGCTGGGCGCGGGCGCCAGTGTGACGCGGGTGGCGCTCGACGTCGGTTACAACGACGTATCGTCGTTTATCGCGGTGTTCAAGGATTCGCTCGGCGAAACGCCCGCCAGGTATTTCCGTTGAAGTGAGGCTGGCGCGGCCGGGTCGCGCGTCAATGCGCGCCCGCCGCATCGCCGCCGCCTGTTACGGGCCGCGTGATCCAGATCAGCGGAATGATCAACACGAAGATCACCGCTGACGCGAAGAAGATGTCGTTTAGCCCCATCATCGCAGCCTGCGTGTTCACGGTGAAGTCGAACAGCGCGTGCGCGGCGTGGGTATCGATGCCGAGGACCGAGCGGGTCGCGTCGATTTGTTGCACGAATAATGGATTGCCGAGGCTCGCGTGCTCGGTCAGCCGCACGTGATGCAGGACCGTCCGGTTGTTCCACGCATTGCCCGCGATCGATGTCCCCACCGCACCGCAAAAAACCCGCGCGAAGTTCGACAGGCCGGCTGCCGCGGGAATGCGTTGCGGCGGCTGGCCGGCCAGGATGATCGCGGTCAGCGGCACGAAGAAGAGCGCCATCGGAACGCCTTGCAGCAGCGTCGGCAGCACGAGATGCCACGTATCGATCTCGATCACATATTTCGAGCGCAGCCAGAAGACGAACGCAAAGCCGACAAACGCGAGCGTCGCGATGATGCGCGCGTCCGAGCGCGGCAGCACGCGGGCCATCACCGGCGCGAGAATGACCGCGAAAACGCCGAGCGGCGCGGTGACGATGCCCGCGTCGACCGAGCGGTAGTTCAGATACTCCTGCATCCACTGCGGCAGCAGCACGAGGTTACCGAAAAACACCGCATACGCGACCGAGATCGCAATCGTGCCGCCGAGGAAATTGCGCTGCTTGAACAGCCGCAAATCGACTACCGGATTTTCTTCGGTTAGCTCCCAGATCAGGAAAAACGCAAAACTGATCGCCGCGGCGATCGCCAGCGCGACAATCACCGGCGAGCCGAACCAGTCAAGATCCTTGCCCTTGTCGAGCATGATCTGCAGCGACGCAACCCATGTAATCAGGAGCGCGAGCCCGACGACGTCGATCGGCGGGTTTCTGGTCGGGGTTTCGCGTTCGCGATAGATCATCCAGGTGACGCCGGCCGCGAAGATGCCGACCGGAATGTTGATGTAGAAGATCCACGACCAGCTGTACCTATCGGTGATCCAGCCGCCGAGCAACGGGCCCGCGATCGGACCGACGGTCGCCGTCATTGCCCATAGTGCAAGTGCGCTCGCTGCTTTCGCCTTCGGCCAGGAGCTGAGCAGGATGGCTTGCGACAGCGGAATCAGCGGACCGGCGACGGCGCCTTGCAGCACCCGCGACATCAGCAGCACCGGCAGACTTGGCGCGATTCCGCAGAGCCATGACGCGAGCGTAAACATCAGGATCGAGCCGACGAAGAGGCGGATCTGCCCGATGCGTTGCGTCAACCAGCCGGTGAGCGGAATCGACACCGCGTTGGCTGCCGCGAATACCGTGATGACCCACGTGCCTTCGTCGACGGATACGCCGAGATTGCCCGAGATGGTCGGTATCGCGACATTCGCGATCGAGGTATCGAGCACGTTCATGAAGGTGGCGAGCGCGACCACGAAAGTCGCGAGCGCAAGCTGGCCGCCTTCCAGAGGGGGCGGGGGTGAGGGAGCGGCGGGCGTTGTGGTCGGTTGGTTCGCCATCGCGCCAGCATACGCGTATTCGCGCGCGGCGAAGCCCTCTTGCAGGCCGGGCCATGGCCGAAAAGCGCTGCAAATGAAGGCGTTTTGTAGGTTTTCGTCAACCTGCGCCTTCGCTACGTTGCGCTAAAGATTGTCCGCGGGCCGCCGTTAACGGCTGTCATAAGCCTGAAAGACGTGCCCGACGCACGAACCGGCACAACGCCCACCCGCGCGTTCGAGAGTTTCGCGCCGCCCGCAAGGCGGCCAACCACACACCTACAGAGCCGACATATGGCGCGATCGATGCCACAAGCTTCGCCGAACCACACTTCGTTTTTCGGACGCCTGTTCCGCTACTCCGTTGCCGTCGACCTCGGCACGGCCAATACGCTGATTTACACCGACGACGGCGGGATCGTCGTCAATCAGCCTTCGGTCGTGTGCTTTCAGAAGCAGGTGTCGGCGGAAGGGCGCAGGCGCGTCGCGGCGGTCGGCGTCGAGGCCAAGCAGATGCTCGGCCGGGCGCCCGGCAACCTCGAGCCGGTGCGGCCGATGCGTCACGGCGTGATCGCGAATTTTCCGGCTGCCGAACATATGATTCGCCAGTTCGTCGATATGGCGAAGCCGCGGCCGTTCTTTGCGCGGCGTGCGGCATTCACGATATGCGTGCCGGCCGGCGCGACGCAGGTCGAGCGGCGCGCGATCCGCGAGGCGGCAGTGGCCGCGGGCGCCTGGACGGTCAACCTGATCGAGGAATCGCTGGCGTCGGCCGTCGGCGCGGGGCTGCCGGTGTCGGAAGCGACCGGCTCGATGGTCGTCGATATCGGTGGCGGCACGACTGAGATCGGGGTGATCGCGCTGGGAGGCATCGCCTATAGTGGGTCAATCCGCATCGGCGGCGATCAGTTCGACCAGGCAATCGTCAACTATGTACGCGGCATGTACGGCGTGGTGCTCGGCGAGCAAACGGCAGAGCACGTGAAGAAAACCATCGGTTCGGCACTGCGCGACGCGCCCGAGCAGAAAATGTTCGCGACCGGTCGCAGCGTCGACGACGGACTGCCGCGCACGATCGAGATCAGCACGCAGGACGTTGCCGATGCGATCGTCGTGCCGTTGCGCCAGGTACTGGTCGCGGTGAAGGCAGCGCTCGAGAATGCACCGCCCGAACTCGTCACCGACATCGCGCACGCGGGCATCGTGCTGACGGGCGGCGGCGCGCTGCTCGGCAATCTGACGCGCTATCTCGCGGGTGAACTCGGTCTTGACGTCCGGGTCGCCGACGAGCCGCTGACATGTGCGGTGCGCGGCGCCGGTGCGGTGGCCGAAGCGGGCCTGATCGACGCATACGTGTACGAGTGAACGGCTCAAGTAGCCGGGCGTTCGCGCTGCGCGCGCGGGCGGGCTCCGCGATGCGCACGCTGGCATGCGTACCCCCGAACGCTGTGGGACAATTGCGGCGGTGAACGCACCCACACCTATCCCCCTACCGGTGGTTTCAACACCCTCATTCGTCGAACTCAGCAACGGCTTGCGGATGCCGTACGTCGAGCGAGGCGCGGGCGAACTGCTGCTGTTCGTGCATGGCTCGCTGTGCGATTACCGCTACTGGCAGCCGCAACTCGACGGTCTGTCGGACCGTTACCGGTGCGTCGCGGTCAGCCTCACGCACTACTGGCCCAACGTCGATACACTACCGCAATTGCCGTTCAGCTGGAGCCGCCACGCCGATGAACTCGCCGAATTCATCGCGCGTTTCGGCGCGGGGCCAGCGCATGTGATTGGTCATTCGCGCGGCGGGTGTGTGTCGTTTCATTTCGCGCGCAGGCATGTGCGGCAGCTTCGGACCCTCACGCTCGCCGACCCCGGCGGCCCGTTGCAGATCGCCGGCCGTCCGCTCGCGCGCCTGCCGGAAACGGTCAACGCGCTGCGCGCGCGGGCTGCGCAATTGATCGAACAAGGGAACGTGGAGGCGGGCTTGCAGCTCTTCGTCGATTCGGTGAGCCGCCCCGGTTTCTGGGCAAAGAGCACGGTCGCGTTCCGCACGATGGCGACGGACAACGCGCATACGCTTGCGCGCCAGTTCCGCGATCCGCTGCCGGCCTATGTGCCTGACGATGCCTCACAGGTCCGCTGCCCGGTGCTGTTGATCGATGGTGAGAAAAGCCCGGACATGTTCAGGCGTACCGTTACCGCGCTCGCGTCATGGTGCCCGCATGCGCGCCGCAACACGGTCAACGGCGCGTCGCACGGAATGAATCTCGCGCATCCTGCCGCATTCAATCGCTACGTCGACGCATTCGTGCGGAGCACTGCGACCGCCGCTCGGGCGTGAACGTCTGCATCGACGCCCGCGGCGAGCGTGATGCGGCTTTAATGCTTGTGTTTGCCCTTGCCCTTGGGATGCTGATGCGCGTCTTCGTCGAGCGCGCGCTCCGCGGCCTCGCCGACAAAGCCGCAGTAGTAAAGATGCACGCCGATCGCGAGGGAGTCGTTGCGGATTTCATGAAATGCCTTCCACGCTTTCGCCGGATTCCGGAACACCAGATAGTGGGCCTGCTGCGAGATGAGTCGCGCAACCTGGTGCAATCCGTGGCCATGCAAACGGTCGACCAGTGAGTCGAGGCTGTCGTGCGTGCGCGCGTCGGTGCGTGGGTAAAGCATATGCAGCACCGCGATCTTTTCGGTGGCGAGCGCGGCCGACATCGCCAGCACGATATCCTGATGGTTCAGCGCGCTGACCACCGCCTCTTCATGTTCGCCGGTATCCGGGAAAAGCGCTTCCATATTCAGTGTCATTCTTGACATCCCTGTTCAATGAGTTTCATCGACGTCTGCGCGTTACGTGTGGCCAGGTCCTGATGCCACCGCGCAGACGGTCTACCGCTTGCCACCAGTATCGCAGACCGATTTGCGCTCTGTCCCGTTCCGCCGCGGAAAAGATTGTTGCATTCATAGCACTTTCTTTCATTTTGTCGGCTTCGTGCTTCGCTTCGCACGGGCTTCGTATCAATGAGTGTTTCATTCGGCGGTACTCATTGTTGTGGATATCGACGCAAAGTTGACGAATCCGCGCCGTAAAATGCAATGCAACATTAAAGCGGGCGCCGTCGCATGCCTTGTTATCGGCAGCTCGTTCAATGAATTGATACGAGGACTTTGAATGAACAGCTCAGGCGCACACGCAACGCTGACGTTTTCGGACAGCGGCGAGAAAATTGAATTACCGGTTTATCAAGGGACGATGGGCCCGGACGTAATCGACATTCGCAAGCTATACGGCCAGACCGGCAAGTTCACGTACGACCCGGGCTTCATGTCGACGGCGTCGTGCAACTCGGCGATCACGTACATCGACGGGGACAAGGGCGAACTGCTGTACCGGGGTTTTCCGATCGACGGCCTCGCGCAGAATGCGGACTTCCTCGAGACCTGTTACCTGCTGCTGAAGGGCGAACTGCCGAACGCGCAGCAGAAGGAAGAGTTCGTGCACGCTGTGACGAATCACACGATGGTGCACGAGCAGATGCACTTCTTCTTCCGCGGTTTCCGTCGCGATGCGCACCCGATGGCGATTCTGGTGGCGGCAGTCGGCGCGCTGTCCGCGTTCTATCATGACTCGCTCGACATCACGAACGCCGACCATCGCGAGGTATCGGCAATCCGCATGATCGCGAAGCTGCCGACGCTGGTTGCGATGGCGTACAAGTACAGCATCGGCCAGCCGTTCGTGTATCCGCAGAACGATCTGTCGTACAGCGCGAAC
>NZ_CADIKH010000065.1 GCF_902859855.1 Paraburkholderia humisilvae | reverse complement strand
CCGTCGCTCGCAACAAGCTCAAAAGCGCTCAGCACCGACCTTCGATCATCGCCGCGTGCTGGATTCAGGCAACCTTGTGGTGACGTCATGATTTATGGAAAGGTCAATAGTCCGCGCAATCGCGACTTGCGCACGTTCGTGCGGGCTGTCGTACGGACTACACCCATGCCGTGCGATGTGGGTCACTGCGTCGGCGCGCGACACACCGGCCGCCGGGAATGCAATTCGCTAGCGATGAGCGTCGGCAAACACGGAGAAAGCACCATGGCTAGCGTCCTTCAGGAGTTCAAGCAGTTTGCGATCAAAGGCAACGTGGTGGATCTCGCGGTCGGCGTGATCATCGGCAGTGCGTTTTCGACGATCGTCAACTCGATCGTCAAGGACCTGATCATGCCGATCGCCGGGAGCGTGACCGGCAATCTCGACTTTTCGAACCGGTTCATCCGGATTGGCCATCTGCCGGCGACCTTCAAGGGCAATCCCGACTCGTACAAGGATTTGCAGACGGCAGGCGTCGCGGTGCTGGGCTATGGATCGTTCGCGACGGTCGTACTCAACTTCCTGATCCTCGCGTTTATCGTGTTTCTGCTGGTCAAGTTCATCAATAAACTGCGTGAGCTCGAGCAGACCGGAACACCGGCCGAGCCGCCGGCGCCGCCCGAGGACGTGCTGTTGTTGCGCGAGATTCGCGACACCTTGAAGGATCAGAAGCAGCGCGCGTGATCGGATGCCGTGTGCGGCTGCAATGCGTGACTGCAATATGTGACTCCAATATGGCTGCTACATGCGCATGCAATGCGGCAGTGCAATGCGCGCGGGCTGTGGGAACGCCAGATGCTCTGAGTACAACGAACCCAGCTCATCCATGCAGCGCGGCCATCACGTCGCGTGCACTGCAACAAGGAGACTGCCCATGACGCACCTCGCCTCCGATCCCGCGTCGGACCCGCCCATTCCCGATCAACCCGCGATACCGCCCGACCCAGGCCCCGGCACGCCGGAGGATGTGCCTGACGTCGGCATACCCGAGCCCGAACCGGACCGCGCGCCGCCGCAAACAGGCGGGAAGCGAACAGTGAGCGGGCAGAAAGCCGGGCCGCAAGCGTGCGGCGCAACGCGTCACAAGCGGTCGCGGCGCGCCGCCGCATCGTGTCACGTCTTCCCTTAAAGCCTATTAGCCTGGCAACGCCAATTGATTTTTTAAGCTAGCGCACACTTTATTGGCCTAGTTAGATGCATGTCATTCCGAAGACCAATGACAGATAACTAACCCAGCTTCGCGATGCCGAACCCGTTCGCGCCCGCATCGCCTGTGAGCCTGCCCGATCTCGCAGTCGGGTCGGACACGGTCGATTGCGTCGATGCATTCGCCCGTGTCACTCTGCCTGTCAAGTCGATGGTCGCACCGTCCGGCCTGGCTAGCGCGTTGCCGGTCACCGCGAACCGCCGATCCGCATCACCGCGAAGGGCTGTGCGAGCCCGCTCGAGTCGCTTCCCCTCTTCCTGTCATTCAAACCGCCACCCTTCATGACCGAACCGCTGAGTCCCCGTTCACGCCTGATTCCGATCACTCGCGACACACACGGTGTCGACATCGATCTGGTCTACGCGACCGGGCACAACCTCACCGGCAAGCCGATCTACCGGTACGCGCATTGTCTGCTGCTCGAACCGGCCGAGGTCGCGCTGCGCGCCGCGATTGCGATCGCGCGTGAAAGCGGCCTCACGCTGCGCATCTTCGATGCGTACCGTCCGCCGCAAGCGCAACAGGTGCTGTGGGACTTTCTGCCCGATCCGACCTATATCGCCGATCTGACGCGCGGCTCGAACCACAGCCGCGGCGCGGCCGTCGACCTGACGCTGGTCGACTCGCACGGCGCCCCGCTCGATATGGGCACCGGCTTCGATGCGATGACGGTCGAATCCGAGCACTTTCATCCGGGTCTGCCGGCGCACGTGCAGCGCAACCGGCTGATGCTGCTCGGCGTGATGCATGCGGCGGGCTTCACGCACATCAAAAGCGAATGGTGGCACTACGAATTGCCGGGGGCGCTCGCGTTGCCGCTGATCGACAACGCGGACAGCGGCCCATGGCGGCTCATGTAGGCACCGCGGCGTCAAACACGCAAGGTTCGAAAATCCAGAAGGACGTCACGACCTTTCAGGGGAACACGGATGAAACAGGTTTTGCGCAACGCGCTCGCCGCGACCGCACTGGCCGGCGCGCTCGGACTTTCGCTGACGGCGACGCCGCCCGCCCACGCGGCGACGCCGAAGGACATGCTGGTGATGGCGACCATGCTCGACGAGTTCTCGACACTCGATCCTGGCGAAGTCTACGAGCTCGTGCCGGAAGAGTACATCGCGAATACCTACGACCGGCTCGTGCGCGTCGACCTGAAAGATCCGTCGAAATTCAACGGTGACGTCGCGCAATCGTGGAGCGTGGGCCCCGACGGCCTGACCTTTACGTTCAGGATCCGAAATGGGCTCAAGTTCCACTCGGGCAATCCGCTCACCGCGGACGACGTCGCGTGGTCGATCCAGCGCACCGTGCTGCTCGACAAGGGCGCGGCCGCGGTGCTGCAAGGCATCGGCCTCACGAAGGACAACGTGCTGCAACGCGTGAAGAAGATCGACGACACGACGGTGAGCGTGACCACCGACCAGAAATACGCGCCGACCTTCGTGCTGAACGTGCTCGGTGCGTGGCCCGCGTCGGTGGTCGACCGGCAACTGCTGCTCTCGCACCAGCAGAACAACGACTACGGCAACGGGTGGCTGCGCACCAACGAGGCGGGCTCGGGCGCGTACAAGCTCGTCAGGTGGACCGCGAACGACAGCCTGATCCTGCAACGCTACGACGGCTACCGCATGCCGCTCGCGATGAAACGCATCGTGCTGCGTCACGTGCCGGAAGCCGCGAGCCAGCGCCTGCTGCTCGAAAACGGCGATGCCGATATCGCGCGCAACCTGAGCCCCGACGATCTCGCAGCGCTCGAAAAATCGGGCAAAGCCCATGTGATGGCCGTCCCCCAGGCGACGCTGCTGTATCTGGGCCTGAACGTGAAAAACCCGAATCTCGCGAAGCCCGACGTGCAGGAGGCGATGAAGTGGCTGATCGACTACAACGGCATCCAGACCAACGTCGCTAAGACCACCTACAAGGTGCACCAGACCTTTCTGCCGGAAGGCTTTCTCGGCGCGCTGAACGACAACCCGTATCACCAGGATGTCGCGAAGGCCAAAGCGCTGCTCGCGAAGGCCGGCCTGCCGAACGGCTTCAGCGTGACCATGGAAGTGCGCAGCAGTTACCCGTACAGCGAGATCGCGCAGGCGGTGCAGGCGAATCTCGCGCAGGGCGGCATCAAGGTCGAAATCATTCCGGCGACAACAAACAGACGCTCGCGAAATACCGCGCACGTCAGCACGATATCTATATCGGCGAATGGTCGGCGGACTATATCGACCCGCACAGCAATGCGCAGGGCTTTGCATGGAACCCGGATAACTCCGACAAGTCGAGCTACAAGATGCTCGCGTGGCGCAATTCGTGGGATATTCCCGATCTGACGAAAGAGACGAACGAAGCGCTTGCCGAATCGTCGACGGCCCAACGCGCGCAGTTGTACCAGACGATGCAGAAGCAGATGCTCGCGCACTCCCCGTTCGTGATCATGTTCCAGCAGGTGTCGCAGGTTGCGATGCGGCCGGGTGTGAGTGGCATCGAAGTCGGCCCGATCAACGATCTCGTGTCGTATCTGCATCTGAAGAAAGAGTAGACGACGCAACCCGAAACTGACGCCGACACGGCCGCCCGCCCTACGCGGTGCGGCCGCCACGCAAGGAAGCCGTGATGTCGACTCCCGTTAGCCCGCGCGCCCCGCACGCGCCACGCACCCCGCTCGACCGGCTGCGCGCGCGGCACGCGGGCATGCGCTGGACGCTGCGCATGCTGCGCTGGGCGATCACGCTCGCGATCACGTTTGTCGGGCTGCTCGCGGTCACGTTTGTGATTGGCCGCAAGGTGCCGATCGATCCGGTGCTCGCGATGGTCGGCGACCGCGCATCGGCATCCGCGTATGCGGCCGCGCGTGCGCAGCTGGGTCTCGACCGCCCGCTCGCGGTGCAATTCTGGCTCTACGCGCGCGACGTGCTGCACGGCAACCTCGGCATCTCGCTGCTGACCGCCAACCCGGTGCTCGACGACATCAAGCGCGTGTTTCCCGCGACCCTCGAACTCGCGACGCTGTCGACGCTGATCGGCGTGCTCGTCGGCGCGCCGCTTGGCGTGATCGCGGCCGTGCGGCACAACCGCTGGGTCGATCACGTCGCGCGCTTTATCGGTCTGATCGGCAGTTCGGTGCCGGTGTTCTGGCTCGGGCTGATGGGGCTGCTGCTCTTTTATGCGCGGCTGCATTGGGTGGCCGGCCCGGGCCGGATCGACCCGGTCTATGACGGGATGGTCGACACGCATACCGGCAGTCTGCTGATCGATGCGCTGATCGCCGGCGAGTGGGAGGTGTTCTTCAATGCGCTGTCGCATATCGCGCTGCCCGCGGCGATTCTCGGCTACTACTCGGTCGCGTATCTGAGCCGCATGACACGCTCGTTCATGCTCGATCAGTTAAGCCAGGAATACATCACGACCGCGCGCGCGAAAGGCCTGCCGGAGCGGCGCGTGATCTGGCGGCATGCATTCGGCAACATCATGGTGCCGCTGCTGACCGTAATCGCGCTGTCGTACAGCTTTCTGCTCGAAGGGTCGGTGCTCACCGAGATCGTGTTCGCATGGCCCGGCATCGGTTCGTATCTGACCGGCGCGCTGCTGAACGCCGATATGAATGCGGTACTGGGCAGCACGCTCGTGATCGGCGCGACATTTATCGCGCTCAATCTGCTGACCGACGCGTTGTATCGCGTATTCGATCCGCGAGCCCGCTGATGCACCGCAGCCTGACTTTCCGTTCCCTTTCATGAGCCGTGTACGCCCTTCATCCGAACCCACTACGTTGCCTGAATCGCCGGCTGCGGCGCCGCAGGACGGCCCGATGAGCGCCGCGCCACCGCCACGCGCAGCGGGTTGGCGCGCGTGGCTGGCCAGCGACACTCCCGCGTCGCGCCACCAGGCCGCGCTCGGCCGCGCATATCGACGCTGGCGGCGTTTCGCCGGCAATCCGCTGTCGCTGTTCGGCCTCGCGATCCTGTTGCTGCTTGTCGTGTTCGCCGCATTCGGGCCGCTCGTCGCGCCGCACGATCCGCTGCAGCAGGTGCTGTCCGACCGGCTGCTGCCGCCCGGCTCGGCGTCGCACTGGCTCGGCACCGACCAGCTCGGCCGCGACATCCTGTCCCGGCTGATCTACGGTGCGCGTATTACGTTATCGATTGCGATACTCGTGGTGGTTGTGGTGGTGCCGATCGGGTTGCTGATCGGCACGGTCGCCGGCTTCTTCGGCGGCTGGATCGACACGCTGCTGATGCGTGTCACCGATATCGCGCTCGCGTTTCCGAAGATCGTGCTCGCGCTCGCCTTCGCGGCGGCGGTCGGGCCCGGCGTGATCAACGCGGTGATCGCGATCTCGATCACCGCGTGGCCGGCTTACGCGCGGCTCGCGCGCGCCGAAACACTGCGCCTCGTCGATGCGGACTTTATCCACGTCGCGCGGCTGCAAGGCGCGTCGCGCACGCGGCTTTTGCTGCGCTATATCGTGCCACTGTGCTCGTCGTCGGTGATCGTGCGCGCGACGCTCGATATGGCCGGCATCATCCTGACCGTCGCGGGCCTCGGTTTTCTCGGGCTGGGCGCGCAGCCGCCGAGCCCTGAATGGGGCTATATGGTCGCGTCGGGGCGCAACGTGCTGCTCAATGCATGGTGGGTCGCGACCCTTCCCGGCTGCGCGATTCTCGCGGTGAGCCTCGCGTTCAATCTGCTCGGCGACGGCTTGCGCGACGTCTTCGATCCGCGCCACGGAGACTGACCGATGGGACCTCAATCGCCATCCCGCACCGCTGCGGCGCCGCTCGCCGAAATCGACGATCTGCGCATTGCGTTTCGCGGCCACGACGGCGTGCTCACCGACGCGGTGCGCGGTGTGTCGCTCACGCTCAATAAGGGCGAGCGGCTGGGCATTGTCGGCGAATCCGGCTCGGGAAAATCGCTGACGGGCCGCGCGCTGCTCGGGCTGCTGCCGCCCGCCGCGCATCTGCGCGCCAAGACGCTGCGCTTTGACGGCACCGATCTGCTCGCGCTGTCCGCACGCAAGCGCCGCCGGTTGTGCGGGCAACAGATGGGAATGATCCTGCAGGACCCGAAATATTCGTTAAACCCGGTGATGACGGTGGCCGCGCAAATGCGCGAAGCGTTCGCGCTGCATGCGCCGAAAACCGGCCGCCGCGAAATGCGTGAAAAGATCGTTGAAGCACTGGCCGCGGTGCACATTCGCAATCCGGAGCGCGTCGCCGATGCGTATCCGCACGAGCTATCGGGCGGCATGGGGCAGCGCGTGATGATCGCGATGATGGTGTCGAGCGGCCCGCGCTTGCTGGTCGCCGATGAACCGACCAGCGCGCTCGACGTGCTGGTCGCCGCGCAGGTGCTTGCGATTCTCGATGAGATGATCGGGAAGCACGATACCGGGCTGATTTTTATCAGCCATGATCTGCCGCTCGTGATGTCGTTTTGCGACCGCGTCGTCGTGATGGTGGCGGGGCGTGTCGTCGAAACCTGCGCGGCGCGCGATCTGTTGCACGCGCAACATCCTTATACGCGCGGGCTGCTTGCCGCGAATCCGCCGCTGGCGAACCCGCCGGATGAATTGCCGGTGCTCGCGCGCGATCCGGCTTGGCTGATCGATCCGCGCGAGGCTGCACGAGGAGCCGCGACATGAACGAACCGATGATCAGCGTCGATGCCGTCACCGTTCGCTTTCGCACGAAAACCGGCTCGTTCGACGCGGTGCGCGACGCGTGCTTTCAGGTCGGTGCGGGTGAAGCGTTCGGTCTGGTCGGTGAATCGGGGTCCGGCAAATCGACACTATTGCGTGCGTTGACGGGGCTGGTGCCCGTGGCAAACGGCCGGCTTTCGGTCGGTGGACACGCGGTGGGCGAGCGGCGCGGCACGAAAGACCGCACGTTGCAGCGCCACGTGCAGATGGTGTTTCAGGACCCGTACGGGTCGCTGCATCCGCGCTTCACTGTCGACCAGACGCTGCGCGAGCCACTCGCGATCAACCGGCTCGATCGCGAGGACGAACGGATTGCGGCCGCGCTGCGTGAAGTCGGGCTCGGGCCGGGGTTTCGATTCCGCTATCCGCACCAGCTTTCGGGCGGGCAACGGCAGCGTGTGGCGATTGCTCGCGCGCTGATCGTCGAGCCGCGCGTGCTGCTGCTCGACGAGCCAACTTCCGCGCTCGACGTGTCGGTGCAGGCGGAAATACTGAACTTGCTGCGGCGTCTCGCGCGCGAGCGCGATCTGACGATCATCCTCGTCAGTCACAATCTCGCGGTGGTGGGCTTTCTGTGTTCGCGCGTCGCGGTGATGCGTGATGGCGAGATTGTCGAGGAACTGGGTATCGAGGCGGTGCGCGCGCAACAGGTGCGGCACGACTATACGCGTAGTCTGCTGGTGGCTACCGCGGGATATAGGCGGAATGCGGCGGATGCGATTGGTGTTGATGCGGCGTTGTAGAGGATACGAAAACTTCGCCCGCGTCGAGCCGTCCGTTAAATCTCACCGGTAGCACATCAAGGCATTGCACCTAGTTGAACGCTTTGACGAATCTTTGCAATCTGCCACCTAGCCCTGCGATACGTATACGCCCCTCAGACCGATCCGGAGGTGCGGCACATGTCGATGGCATTGAAAGTTGCATGGGTGGAGACAGGCCATGTCCTATAACGGGCTCCACGTTCCACTGGATATTGGCACCTGGAATTGCATACTTGTGCCAGCGAACGAATACCGCAGCCCGTCTGGCGATTGGCTGTGCTTTGTGAAAGGCGACGAGTTGCAGCAACTTGAAGCGGACCGCCGCGCCTTCGACCTGTACTTCCGGCCAAACTACGATTTCCGGTCACTGATACGCGGCGAGATTGAGGCTATCCGTTCTTTCGTGCGCGACCTGCTGAAAGTCGCGCACTGGAATCTACCGACCGATAACGCGCGTATCGAACGCATGCTCAAGCAGTCTGTAAGAGATGGGCGGGTGGTACCCATCGTCGATCGGGAACGGCGCTCACCGACGCACACATATCGACCGACGCCCGCGCCACTTCGATGGCCACCGTCAGGCGGCAGCAGTCCTGCGGTTCAGGTCACTCCCTATGTTGGGCGGCTGTCGGCGGCAGAAAGTGGTGGACTAGCGGCTGTCGGCACGGCAACTGCGGTCGAGCGCACAAGCGCTAGCGACGCACGAAATGGCTCGACGTCGCTGGCGTTGCAGTGGGTGCGGCCGGCACTTTAGCGCTCTGCGCATCCGCAGTCGCAGATGGCGACGACGAGGACGGCACCGGAATAACACCGCTCGGCGATGCACACGCGTTTGAGTACACGCCGGATCCATTGAGCCACGACGTCGAACAACCGGCAGCCAGCACGAACAATCCCAACTACGCGGCGAAGATGCTCGGATACGGTCGCCAGACCTTCGGTGACATGATCCACGCCATGAAGGACAGCCTCAATCTGGGCGGCGCAAACAACGTCATTTGGCACGACAACGGCGACGTGGAATTCAATGGGCGGATCATAGGTAACATGCATGACTACCGATAAGGCCGATATGGACTCACATCAACTCGCGCACGCATCATTCACAATCTCCGGCGATGACGTCAATCCCGAATTCTGGACACGGTATTTCGGCGTTGAACCTGATACAGCAATCGTCAAGGGCGAGCCATTCGTCACGTCATCCGGCCGAACCAGCAGTATGCCAGGGCGTACAGGCGTATGGGGCGTGCGAAGTCAATCCGCGGTCAAAAGCGATTTGCTCGAGCCCCACCTTCGTTATCTGATCGAGCGGCTTGGGTTGCCGCGTGAAGATCTTCGCGAAGCGGTTGCGCGCGTTGGCGCGCACATGCGGTTTTTCTGCTATTGGGAGAACTACACGGGGGACCGTGTGCCTTGTGTCCCCGACGATATCAAGGCAATGATGGAATCGATCGGCGGCACGGTCGAGATTGACGAGTATCGCTAGCATCGCGTCAATTCTTGCCGGCATAGGCGAGTCGCGATACTTCGACCACGCAAAGGACAGATGCAAAACCAGAACAAGACCTTTGGCTGGGAACGGGCAAAAAACAACGACTTGCTGTTCAAAGTCTTCGATGAATATCCATCCTTTCACGATTCCGCCGTGGCGACCTTCTGCATGGAAAGAAAGCGGCGCTCATTCGAAGGAGCGGACGCAAAGCCGTTACCGCATGGCCGCGCTCGCTATCTGACCGACATCAGGCTTGAAGTGCTCCATAACCGTTACGGGAAACCCCGTACCGACGGCCACTCCGACTATCTGGTGATCGTGGAATTGCTCGACATCAGATCAGCGGAGATCGATGTCAACGCCATGCTCGAAGAGGCTTCCATCATGGAGATTTCGTTATCCGATGCCGCCGATAATCTGGTCGCCTTCGACCTCATGCCGAACATCGGGCTTGATATTCGCGTGACTTGCAAGGAAGTCGTCATCGGCGCCGTGCGGCCGTACAACCGCAGCGAGCCCTGATCACCCCGCCATCACCCTGTTGCGCCCCCGCGCCTTCGCCGCATACAACGCCGCGTCGGCGCGCGCCATCAGATGCGCGAGCGTCTCATCGCGCCGGTACTCGTCCGCGCCCGCGCTGAATGTATAGACAAGCAATTCGCCATCCGCGAGCCGGCAGCCGGCGGCCGCAATCGTCGCGCGCAGCCGGTCGAGCTGTTCGACCGCATCGCCGCGCCCGGTCGACGGGTACAGCACCGCGAACTCCTCGCCGCCCAGCCGCCCGAAGATGTCCGACGAACGGATATTGGCCGCCACGACGCGACCGAAATGCGCGAGCACTTCATCTCCGCACGCATGACCGTACTCGTCGTTGATCGCCTTGAAGTGGTCGATGTCGATAATCGCGATCGACAGCCGCGTGCCATTCGCGAGCACCTGCCTGATGCGCGCCTCCGCGCGCGCGAGAAACGCACGGCGTGTCAGCGCGCCGGTCAGCTCGTCGATGTTCGCCCAGCGCTCCAGACGCTCGGCCATGCGGTCGTGCGCAAGCATCACCATGCCGATCGACAGCGACGGGAGCGCGAGAATGCCCAGCCCGAGAAACGCGATATTCACCACGTTCGCCTGCAGCAGCGTGGTCTGGTGCACCAGCCCGAGCCCATAGATCAGCCCGCGCGACATATGGCCGAGCGCGCCGATCGATGCGGCCGCGGTCACGAAGTGATAGCTGTACTTCGGTCGCCCAGGAATATGACCCTTATAAGTGATCCATGCGACCGATGCGTACACATAGGCGTGGAAAAACGACGAGCTGGCGATGCGCGCGTTGATGTCCGTCACCACATACGTCCAGCACAGGAAGCCGAGCATCATCGCGGCCCAGCACACGTATTCGGCGAATTCGACGGGTTTGCGCCCGAAAAACTGCCGGCAGCCCTGCAGCATCTGCAGCACTGCTATGGAAAAGACGCCGTTGGCGACCATCACCGACAGATACAGCGGCGTGCTGCGTTGCAGTGCGAACAGAATCAGCCCGACGATCGCGAGCGCATTGCCGCGAATCCAGTAGCCGATGCCGGGAATCGCCGCGGGTCTGAGCGAGCCGAGCACGGCCATGCTCATGATGCCCGAGAGCACCGTCACGATCAGGATACTGGCTGGGTCTAGCATGGGCGGTGCAATGCAGCGCAAAGCGCCGCGGAGGTTGCAGGAAGCTTGCAGCGCCGCGCCGGGGCCGGCGCTGCCGCGCAATAGAGAACGTGTCAGACAGTTTACGGCACAAACGCGGCATTTCTTGAAAACATGAGCATCATGTCGCGTTTAGAATCTTCGCATGACTGAACCGCCGACCCTGCCCGCGCGCAACGAACCCGAATTGCCGCTGCACACGCCGAGCGGCGCGTCGCTGAGCGCCGCCGCGTTCATCGCGTTGATCGCATGGCTCGCGCTCGCCGCGCAAGCCGACATTACGATCGGCCGGCTTGCGGTACGCGGCTATGGCCTGCTCGACGCGCTCGAACGGATGAGCAGCTACCTGACCAACCTGACGGCGCTGCTGTGCGCGCTCAGCTTCACCTGCGTGGCGCTGCGCCCGTCGACGCCGCTCGGCCGGTTCTTCCGCGCACCGACCGTGGTCACGGCGACCGTCGTATACATGGTATTTGTCGGCCTCGCGTACAACCTGCTGCTGCGGCATCTGTGGACACCATCGGGCTACCGGTCGCTCGTCAATGAAAGCCTGCATACCGTGCTGCCGATTTTTGCCGCGCTTTATTGGCTGCTGTTCGTGCCGCGCTTTCATCTGACGATTAGGCAAAGCCTGCTGTGGCTCGTCTATCCGCTCACCTACATAGCGGTCACGATGCTGCGCGGCAGGCTGTCGGACTTCTATCCGTACCCTTTCATCGATGTGCTCGAACTCGGCTATGAGCGCGTGCTGATCAACGAAACGCTGCTGGTTTGTGCGTTTCTGGGGCTGATGGCGATGTTTCTCGCGATCAATCATCGGCGGCCGCGCTCGCGCGATTCCTCGGCTGTGCAAAACGTCCGGCAGGACGCGGGATCTTAGCGGCGCAACGCGCGGCATCGCGCGCCGATCGGGCGTCACCGTCGCCAAACGATTGCGAGCGCCGCGAGCGTGTCACCGACGCCGCCGCGCGCGCCGCTATCGACACGGCCGTCGCGTGGCGCACAAACGCCGCGCTGCCGGCACAGATCGCGCGATACCGTGAAAGGGAAACAGCGGCACACGGTTTGCGACGCCTGCTGGCATCCAGCCGTCCGCTGCCGATCGCGCACGTTCGCGATCGTCCCTCTACGACCGACATGAGGTTTCCGATGCCCACTTCTGAGCCGATGCAAAAGGTCGCCGCCCTCGCCGATCTCGAAGAAGCCCGCCCGCGCCGCGTCAAGCTCGCCGACACGCCGATCCTGCTGATCCGCACGGGCAACACAGTTCACGCATACAGCGCCGATTGCCCGCATGCGGGCGCGCCGCTCGAAGAAGGCGCGGTCTGCCACGGACGGCTGATCTGCCCGTGGCACAAGGCGACTTTCGAAATCGACAGCGGCGCGCTGGTCGAACCGCCGGCGCTGCTGCCGCTGACACGCTATCCGGTGAAGATCGACGGTGGCGACGTGTTCGTGTCGGCCGAACCAGCGGTCGACGCCGCAGACGGCGTGATCGAAGCACAGCATGCGGCCACGCAGCGAAGCGATGCAGCACGGCCGGCGAAAACGGCCACGCCCCGCATCTTCGCGATCGTCGGCGCGGGGGCGGCCGGCACCGCCGCGTGCGCCGCGCTGCGCGAGTTCGGTTATCGCGAGCGCATCGTGCTGATCGACGACGACGCGCACGCACCCTACGACCGTACCGTGCTGAGCAAATTCGTGCCGTCCGGTGAAATGAAAATCGACGCGGTGCCGCCGCTGTTGCCCGATGGCTTTTTCGAACAGCATCAGATTGAGCGCGTGCATGCGCACGCGACGCGGCTCGATGCGCAGCGCCGTGAAATCGAGTTCGACGGCAAGCCGCTGCTACGCTACGACGCCGCGCTGATCGCGACCGGCGGCACACCCAAGATGCCGCCGTTGCGCGGCAGCGAAGACCCGGCGCTCAACGAGCGGCTGCTGTTGCTGCGCAATCGCGCCGATGCGGCGCGTCTGGCCGAACTCGCCGCGCAGGCTAAACACGTGGTCGTGCTCGGCGGCGGGTTTATCGGGCTCGAAGTCGCCGCATCGCTGCGCAAGCGCAAGTTGCGCGTGACGGTCGTGTCGCCGACTGAGGTGCCGTTCGAAAAGCAGTTCGGCGCCGAACTCGGCCGCATCTTTATGAAACTGCATGAGGAGAACGGCACCACGTTCCGGATGCGCACGCAGATCGAAGGCGTCGAGGCCGGCAAACCGCTGCGCGCGCGGCTCTCCGGCGGCGATAAGCTCGATTGCGACTTTATCGTCGCCGGAACGGGCGTCGCCCCCGCCACCGATTTCGTGACCGGCGTCGCGCACAACGACGACGGCGGACTGAACGTCGATGCGACGATGCGTGTCGCGGACAACCTGTACGCGGCGGGCGACGTGGCCGCATTCCCATACGGCGACAACCGGCGCGTGCGCATCGAGCACTGGCGCGTCGCGCAGCAGCTCGGACGTGCGGCGGCGCGTGCGATGGCCGGCGCAGGCGATGGCGAAGCGCTTGTGCCGTTTTTCTGGACCGATCACTTCGACAGAAACTTCAACTATCTCGGCCATCCGCAATCGTGGGACGAAACGGTGATGACCGGCTCGCCGGATACGTATGAGTTTGTCGCGCTGCTGTGCAAGCATGGTTTTGTCGCGGGCGCGCTGGGGTGCGCCGCGACACTGAACTCGCGCGTCTGGCCGAAGCGATGCGCGAGCCGCTTGGGCGCGATGAGGCGCGACGGTTGATTGGTGCGTAAGCCCTGTACTCCGCGCTCGCAGGAACGCTATCCCGCTGAAGAGCCGCTCGCGCCAGCGTGACATCTGGCCGTGCGAGCAAGCGGGCGTCACCCCGTCGCGCGACAGGAAGAACGTCGTGTGTTTCGGATCGAAGCGCCAGTCGCGAGGCTCCTGACGTCGGATACCCGACAGCGCGGCAACAACCAGAGCGCGACCGTGCCCACCACACCAGACGAACCGATCGAGGACGCGCTCGCGCATTGGTCGAGTGTGTTCTATTCGTTTGGTCCATCGATTTCGCTGCCGATTTTTCAGGGTGGCGCACTGGTTTCGAACCTGCGCGTCTCGAAGGCGCAGCAGGCGCAGGCCGCGCTCGAATACCGGAACACAGTGCTGCTCGCGCTGCGCGACGTCGACAACGCGCTGGCCGTCTACCGGACTGACCAGACGCGGCGCACGTCGCTCGAGCGCAGCGCAGCCGCGCAGCAGGACGCGTTCGACGTTGCGCGCGAAAGCTATCGGAAAGGACTGGCGACCTTCATCAATGTGCCCGATGCGGAGCGGCAGCTGTCGCAAGTCCGGCAGCAGTACACGCAAAGCACAACCCAGGTCAGCACCGATCTCGTCGCGCTGTACAAGGCGCTCGGCGGTGGCTGGACGCTCACGCCGGCTGCCCGGTCCGGGGTGTCGCCGCGGGCGCCTGACGCGCCCGCCTCCGTTGACGCGCCTCCCGCGGCGCAGGCACTGAACGCGCCCGCCGCCCGCTGATTGCAGTGCATTTCGCGCCTGTGATGGCGAAATGCGCCGGCCAGCGCGACAAAGAACACACACTATCGCGGCCGACAGGTATATCGTTTGCAATGAGTGGTTAGCGCACAGCGACAAGCTATCGCGCATCGATATCGTCTCCTCCTCGGCAGATCGATCATGCAGAGACCCACGCCCGCCCCGCCGCGCATTTCAGTGGTCGTACTGACGCATGATCGCGCCGGTCAACTGGTGGGCACGCTCGCGCGGCTCACGTCTCTGCCCGAACAGCCGCCGCTGTTCGTCGCGGACAACGCGTCGCATGACGACACCGTCAAACTCGTCGATATGCTGTTTCCGCAGGTGCGCGTGGTCCAGTGCGGCGCCGACCTGGGCGCCGCGGGCCGCAACCGCGCGGTGGCGTGCGTGCGCACGGACTATGTCGCGTTCTGCGACGACGATAGCTGGTGGGAACCCGGCTCGCTTGCGCAGGCGGTGAAGCTGCTCGACGGCGCGCCGCAGGTTGCGGTGCTCAGTGCACGCATGGTGGCCGGCGAAAACGGCGCGACCGACGCAGCCTGCATGCGCATGGCCGCGAGCCCGCTCGCCACGCCCGGCGCGCCGGGGCCGACGCTGACCGGTTACCTTGCGGGTGCCTGCGTGTTTCGTACTGCGGTGTTTCGGGCGGTCGGCGGGTATGAGCGGCGGCTTTTCACCGGCGGCGAGGAAGCGCTGCTTGCTCTCGACGTATTGAGCGCGGGCTACGCGATCGTGTATTGCCGGGACCTGACGGTGCATCGCGCGGCGTCCGCCGTTGGCGATCGCTGCGGGGACGACCGCGGCGACGACGGCGGGGATGGCCGCAGGGATAACCGCGCACGCGGCGTCAAGCGCGCACGCCGCGTACGCGACCCAAGCGCGAACCGCGACCCCGACACCGCGTTACGACGGCGCCTGCTCGCACGTAACGCGGCGTGGATCGCATGGCTGCGCCTGCCGTGGCGCGACGTCTGCCGCACCACCTTCGGCGCGCTCGCGATGTTTGCGCGCGAGCATACGGTGTGGCGCGATGGACGGACGATGATCGCTGGCATCGGATGGGCGCTGGCGAACCGGCACCGGGTCAATGCGCAGGTGCTCGCGATGCGCGCCGAAGCGCAGGCCGCGGAGCGCCGTCTTGCACGCCGCGGCCGCGCCGAACGCGATGCGCAGCACGCGAAGCACACAGTCGCCGAGCCGCGTTCGCACGATCACTAACCGTTTCGACGGAAATCGGTGGGGCCGCCTAAGTGCGACCGCGAGGTAAGGCCAGCCAGGTGAGTCCGCAGAGGTGAGTCCGGGGAGATGGGACCGCGGGGGTGAGTCCGCAGGGGTGAGTCCGCGGAGGTGGGGCCGGCCCGGTGCGATCAGCCAGGTGGAGCCGCGGAGGTGTGCGCAGCCACGCGACCGCGCCGAGACGCCGCCGGCTCACCGGCGAAGCGCGCGCAGCGCCCGGGTCATCCCTTCGACCGGCGGCTCAACGCATCAAGCGCCCAGCGCAACTGCCGGTCTGTCGCACGCAAGCGCAGTTCATCCGATGCGAGCGCCGCGAGCGCGGCGAGCGCCTCGCGTCCTTCTTCATCGAGCGTACGCGGCTCGTAGTCGATCACGCATAGCGAGCCGAGCGCGAACCCGTCCTGATCGACCACCGGCGCTCCCGCATAAAAACGGAAACGCGGGCCACCGGCGACCGCGGGATTATCCGCGAAGCGCGCATCGTGTTCCAGATTGGCAACGACGAGCACGTCCCGCTGCAGGATCGTGTGGTTGCAAAATGCCCAGCTGCGCGGCGTTTCAGTGAAGTTGGGCAAGCCCTGCCTCGACTTGAACCACTGCCGTTGCGACGTGAGCACAGTCAACAGCGCGATCGGCGCGTTCAGCGTGCGGCTCGCAAGCCAGGTCAGGCGGTCGAACGCCTCTTCCGGCGCCGTGTCGACCAGCCCCGCACGCTCAAGTGCGATCAGGCGTTGCGCTTCGTTCGCGGCAACCGGGTAAGGCGCGGCTGGATCGGGCCGGCCAGCCGCCGCGTCACGATCGCGCAGCAGATCGCGCACCACCGCCGGCAACGCTTGCACATGCGCGACACCCGTGATTCTGGCAGGCGAGCGCGCGTCTTCTTCGGACGCCGCATCCGCTCTGCCCCCTGGCCCATCGCCTGTCTGACCATCCGGCTCGCCGCCGAGCGTGACGATGTGCGATGCGCCTAGCGCCGGTTGCGCCGCGCACCGCGCGACGAATTCGACTCGCGCGGCACGCTCGCCGCCGATGTCATCGCCGCCGTCGCGCAGATCGACGACCACCAGCGCCGGCAGCCGCAAACCGATAGCGAACGCCGCGTCCTGCGCGTTGCCATACGCGTCGACAGTGCACCCATCGATCGCGGACAGCCACTCGACACACTCCGCAATGCGCGCCTGCGACGCGACCAGCACGACGCGCGCCGAACTGAACGGCGGCGCCTCGTCGTGCTGCGCGATCAACGCGAGCACATCAGCGCGGTAGACGCGCCGATGCCCGCCCGGCGTCTTCCATGACCGCAGTGTGCCGCCCTCGATCAGCAGTTGCGCGGTGCGAACCGACACGCCGATCAGCCGGGCCGCCTCGGAAGTGGTGAGAACGTCGTTTTCCATAACAGGCGATTGTGCCGGTATCGCGATGGATTCGCTGGCCCTTGCCCGAAAAGCTTTCACTATCACCATATTCTCAATAAAAATCAAACATAACTGGATTATTTGATAGATTTGATACTCATTTGGTAGTCTGGTATTCCCCACCCCGTGATCCTGATCCATGACCGCCATGAACCCGTCCCTGCCCGATCGGAATGCGGGCCCCGCGTCCGACCACTACGATTTCATTGTGTGCGGCGCCGGGCCGGCCGGCTCGGTCGTCGCCGCGCGCCTTGCCGCCGACCCGCGCGTGCGCGTGCTGCTGATCGAAGCGGGTGGCAGCGACGACGTACCCGAAGTGATGACACCCGCTCAGTGGCCGTTGAATCTCGGCTCCGAGCGCGACTGGGCGTTTACCGCCCAGCCCAATGCGCATCTGAACGGCCGCGCGATTCCGCTGAATATGGGCAAGGTGCTCGGCGGCGGCTCGAGTATCAACGTGGGCCTCTGGGCACGCGGCCACAAAAACGACTGGGAGCGTTTCGCCGCCGAGGCCGGCGACCCGGCATGGGGGTATCCGTCGGTGCTCGGCATCTACCGGCGCATTGAAGACTGGCAAGGCGCGCAAGATCCGCTACGGCGCGGCATCGGCGGCCCGGTGCACGTCGAGCCGTCGAGCAACCCGGTCCCGGCCGCCTATGCGCTGCTCGATGCGGCGCGCGAGCTTGGGCTGCCCACCTTTGACAGCCCGAACGGCATCATGATGGAAGGCCGAGGCGGCGCGGCTATCAATGAACTCATCGTGCGCAACGGCCGGCGCCAGTCGATCTTCCGCTCGTATATCGGCGACCCGCAAAGCGTCAGTTCGAACCTGACGATCATGACCGGCACGCTCGTCAGCAAGGTACTGCTGCGCGGCACGGCGGCGGTCGGCGTCGAGGTCGTCGCGCAGGGCGGACGCCGGCGCATTCTCGCGCAACAGGAAGTGATCCTGTCGCTTGGCGCGATCCATACGCCGAAGGTGCTCATGCAGTCGGGTCTCGGCCCGCAACACGAACTCGAACGTCACGGCATCCGTGTGGTTCATCCGCTGCCCGGTGTCGGACAGAATCATCAGGATCACGTAGCGTTCGGCTGTGTGTTCGAATACCGCACGCCGCACGGAATCAGCAATAGCGGGTCCGAAGCGACGCTCTACTGGTCGAGCGACGCGCGTCTCGCCGTGCCCGATATGTTCCACTGCCAGCTCGAGTTTCCGATCGCGAGCCCGGAGACCGCGGTGCTCGGCATGCCCGAGCATGGCTGGTCGATGTTCGCCGGCCTCGCCCATCCGAAAAGCCGCGGGCAAGTCCGGCTGTCGGGCGCCGACGTGAGTGACCCGGTGCTGATCGACGCGAACACGCTGTCGCATCCGGACGACCTCGCTGCCGGCGTCGCGAATATCGAACTGTGCCGCGAGTTGGGAAACAGCAAAGCGTTCAGTGGTCTCGTCAGCCGCGAAAGGCTGCCGGGCAGGATGAACGCCGCCACGCTGCGGGACTTCGCGCGCAATGCGGCGATCACCTACTGGCACCAGTGCGGCACCGCGAAGATGGGGCGCGACGAGCTGTCGGTGGTCGACGCGCGGCTCAACGTGTATGGCATCGAGAACCTGCGCATTGCCGACGCATCGGTCATGCCGGAAATCACGAGCGGCAACACGATGGCGCCGTGCGTCGTGATCGGCGAGCGCGCGGCCGACATGATTCTCGCGGACCATGCGGTCGGCGCGTCGCCGACGACGCGGCGCGCGTAGCCGTCGCGCGCGCGGCTCCGGTGCGGCTCCGGTGCGGCTTCCACCGAGTTCCGCCGGTGCGCGCGTGGGGTCGAAATCGGCCCAGCGCCCGTGCTGCCAGCGACCCGTTGCCCACTCGATGTCGACACCGCCCGCTTCTCGCAGCGCTCGTCGAGCGCCGCGAAGGAGATCAAGCAATTGATCGAGCAATCGGTCGAGCGCGTCAAGGTCGGCACGACGCTGGTCGGCGAAGCCGGCGAGACGATGACGGAGATTATCGGCTCGGTGAAGCGCGTCACGGACATCATGGGCGATATCGCCGCCGCCACTCACGAGCAGACCAACGGCATCGACCAGGTGTCGCATGCGGTCACGCAGATGGATGAGGTCACGCAGCAAAACGCCGCGCTCGTCGAACAGGCCAGCGCCGCTGCCGCGTCGCTGGAAGACCAGGCGCGCGCGCTGCGCGATGCGGTTTCGGTCTTCAAGCTCGCGGACGATGCGGCCGCGCATGCGCGCATGCCGATGATGGCCGTGGCGTAACCACGCAAAACGCGCTGCGCTGCGCTCGCGTCCTGAACCCGCAGCGTCATCGTGCCGCGGTTCCTTATTACGCTACGACGCGCGTTTGTGAACGTACATCGCCGCGTCGGCCACCGATAGCAGGTCGTCGATCGATTTGCCGCTGTCGGGCTCATACGATGCCTGGCCGACATTGCACCGCACGTCATAGCCGCGCTGCGCTTCACGATTGAACGTATCGAGCTGATCGCGCACCCGTTCGGCCACCTGCGCGTACACCGCGGCGTCGCAGTCGGTCAGCAGCACGGCGAACTCGTCGCCGCCGAGACGCCCGATCACATCGCTCTCCCGCAATG
The DNA here is from genome assembly GCF_902859855.1 of Paraburkholderia humisilvae. Taxonomy (GTDB): domain Bacteria; phylum Pseudomonadota; class Gammaproteobacteria; order Burkholderiales; family Burkholderiaceae; genus Paraburkholderia; species Paraburkholderia humisilvae. Next base: position 6,358 of record NZ_CADIKH010000065.1, on the reverse strand, counting down.
CGTTGCGCAATACCTGCGCAAAGCCGATCAATGCGCGGTCGCCTTCCGCGTGGCCGTATGTGTCGTTGATCTGCTTGAAGCCTTTCATGTCGAAAAAGAGCAGCGTTGCGGGCCGTGCCATCCGTTTGCACATATTCAACGCATGCTGCGCGAGCACCTGAAAACCGCGCCGGTTCGACAGACCGGTGAGTTCGTCGGTCATCGCGAGCTGGAACGACACGAGTTCCTGTTCGGCCATCTCGCCGAGATCGCGCAGCAGATCCAGCTCTTCCTGATTCAGTACCCGCGGCTTCATATCGACCACGCAGAACGTGCCGAGCCGGCTGCCATCGTTCGCTTCGAGCGGATAGCCCGCGTAGAAGCGGATATTCGGGTCGCCCGTCACGAGCGGATTGTCGTGAAAACGCGGATCGTTGCGCGCATCGTCGATCAGCATGATGCCGTCGCCAAGTATCGCGTGCGCGCAAAACGAGATTTTTCGCGGCATTTCAGGGACCGACAGTCCGACCGACGACTTGAACCATTGCCGATCGCTGTCGACCAGTGAAACGGCCGCGATCGGCACACCGAAGAGCCGTTTCGCCAACCGTGTCAGGCGATCGAAACGCTCTTCGGCGGGCGTGTCGAGAATATGCAGCGAATGCAGTGTTGCCAGCCGCGCGGGTTCGTTCGCAGGGAGTGCGGGTTCCACGATGCGGATTCCATTGTGTTTGTCCGAGACCATTGGGAATTCTAGTGGAAGAATTCCGCAAATTCGCCGGTGCGTGGATGTACCCGATTCGCATCACTCGCGTGCTGCGCGCGAGTCTCAGCAAGTCGCAGTCACTGCGTTTCGGGTTACGCGGCTCACGGTTTTAGGCATACCGCTTGCACATTCCGACGGCGTAGCTGGTGCTCGACATCCGGCGCCAGCCGGACATGGACGACCGGGCATGCGTGGCTACCGACAGAATCAACAGGGAGAAACATCATGACCATGCTCAACCAGCCGGCCAGCGACACGGGCGCGCGTGCCATCGGCAAAGGGGCTGCGACTACCGCGGGCCCCGGGCCCGAGGTGATGGCGGCCGCGACGCTCGATGGCAACAAGGTGCTGTGCGCCGACGGAGAAACGGCCGGCAAGGTGAAGGACATCATGCTCGACGTGCGTACCGGACGCATCGCGTATGTGGTGATGTCGAGCGGCGGCTTGCTCGGCATCGGCGACAAGCTGTTTGCGATTCCCTGGAATGCGCTCACGCTCGACACCGGCCGCGCGTGCTTCGTGCTGAACGTCGCTGCACAGCATATCAAGGACGCACCGGGCTTCGATCAGGACCACTGGCCTTCGATGGCGGATCGGGGATGGGCCGCGTCGCTGCACGATTATTACGGCAGCGAGCCGTACTGGGGTGCGCGCGCTGCGCTGCATGATCCATTCCCGGACCCGCTCGCTGAAATGGGCGACGCGCTCGAAGGCGGACGCGGTGAATTGCGCCGCTAAACTACCCGACCCGCATCAGTAGCCGGCACGCCCCGACGCGTGTCGCCGCTGCGCGCTATGGCGCGACGCGACCCAGGCGGTGCCCGGCGCCGGGCCGCGGCATGCGCCCATCATGACGGTTGGCGAACTGCCGGGTGACAGCGGAGAGCACCGCCAAGCCTTTCGTCGGCCCTGCCGGGCAACTGCTCGACGACGCCCTCGCCGGCGCGCGCCTCGACCGCACGAACCTCTACGTGACCAATGGTGAAAGCGTTGCGCGAGGCCGGCGAACTCGCGCGCGATGCGCTCACGCATACGCGCTGACCGCGCTTACCTGACCCTCACTGCAAAATCGCGCCCGACCGTGTACGGTAGCGGGTGGTCGCGCTCGCCGGACTCAGTCGCCCGGAAACTGGGTGCAGGGACTCGTCGCAGGCGAAATGCAGACAGCCGAATAGTCGGCGGTCCAATCGAGGCTCTTCGTGACCTTGACTGCGTTCTGCAGCCCAGGGCTGCTTTCGTACGCAATAAACGACGAACAGACGACGGCGGACAGCACGACCAGCGAAAACGCAATCCTTTCAAATACTTGATATTGATGCGGCATGACGATTCTCAGATTTTGGCAAGCGGCGCCATTCTATCTTATATAAGGGTTTTTACCTAGGGGTAACCGCTTAGGTCGATTTATCTGTTGCTTTCGCCCACTTGGGCTAACTAAAAGGAGTTGATATGAAAGCGTTTTTCCCAGCCGCGTTGATTCGCACCGCTACCGCCGCCGCGGTGCTCGCTGCCGCAGCCAGCGCCCACGCACAGGTGGCCGGCACACAAACGCTCGGCGTGACCGTTGCGCAGTCGCAGGCGCTGCTGCAAGGCTGGAGTGCAAAGAAGAGCATCCTCGGGAAGCCGGTCTATAACGATTCAAACGAGAAAATCGGCTCGATTTTTGACATCGTGATCGCACCGGACGGCTCGGTGTCCGCAGCCGTCGTGTCGACGGGCGGCTTCCTCGGCGTGGCGTCGCATAACGTCGCGGTGCCGATCCAGGCGCTCGACTTCCACGACGGCAACTTCTATCTGTCCGGCGCGACAAAAGACGCGCTGAAGGCGACGCCGGCGTTCCAGTACAGCAAGGTCGACAAGCCGAAGAAGCCGCAGAAGATGGAATCGCAAGCGCAGTAACGCGGCGCCGGTCCGGCCCGCTGAAGACGGCGCGTTCCCACGCCGTCTTCGCGTGATGCAACGGCGCTTGTATATCGTCCTGGCGCCGTTTGAGCGCGGGAACAAAGTGTGCTGGAAACGGTTCGTGAGCCGCTTTGATCCGAGGAGGCGCCCATGAAAACACCCTGCTCGCGCTATTTGAATGTCGTCACCGCTGCGGTGGCCGTGTCGCTGGCTGCCCTGCTACCGGCGGCGGCGCATGCCGACGACGCGCCCAGCCCGTGCGCCGCGCTCAAGCGGATCATCGCGGCAGCGCCAGACGCCTTCACGCAGCTATCGCCGGCCGACGGCCAGGGTGTCGCACAGCCGTACGGGGATGACGCACAATGCAGCGCCACACACGCGAGCTACCAATGTGTGTGGACACCGCACAGCGACGCCGGCTCAAGCGCGGCGGCGCTGCAGGCGGTGGCCGCGGATATCGCGTCGTGCCTGCCGGACGCGACGCACGACATCAACTCGCCGGTGGCCCAGCACTTCTACATTGGCGCACGCGACGCGCGCACACAGATCACCGCGACGACTGCCGGTGCGTCCAGACTGAAGCTCGTGGTGTCGGGAAAATAGCCGCGCGTTTGCATTCGGCTGCGGTTCGGCAGCCCATTCTGTTGGTCCGGTGGCCGACGACTGCGGCGCGCCATCACTGCGCGCGATACCAGACGCGAATGCCCGAGTACCAGTGACTCACGCTGGTGTCATCGCCCGAACCGAACGTCGACAGGCTCTCCACATTGATGACGTCGACTCCCCTCTCTGCAATCCACGCATTCGCGCGCTCGACGAGTGCCGCTGCGTTCTCGTACACGTGCCCTTTGATCAGATGGCGTTGCACGACCTGCCGCTCGAAATCTTCGAATGCGATTTTCGTCGTCATCGATTGTCTCCTCGTGGGCGGTGCGACTGCGTACGTCGGACGGCGCATGCTCGGGCTGGCCGGAATTCGAGTCTAGCAAAAGGCGATGCCGGACTCGCGCAGGTCCGCGCATTGGCGATCGCGCGGGACCGCCGTTTGCTGATTCGCTAACGGATACGTCTTCAAAGGAGCGGTGAGATGACTCAAGCGACCACGCAACCGGGCGGCGATGTTCACCATCCGAGCCAGCCCAGGCACAACGACAACCAGAAGAGCAAGATGCCCGAGCGGCACGATCAGGGCCGTAAGCAGGCGCCATCGGACAAGCCGGGCAAGAAGCCCGGAGAAGGCGAAACCCCGGTTGGCTGAGCGTGTGACGCAAGCCATTGCGCGGCTTGCGTTCCTGTAGTGGCGAACTGCGTTGGCGAACCGCGCGCTCCGGGCTGTCGGCGCGGGAGCGCCGTTGCGCGTGGTTCATCGCCATGCCTGATGGAATGAACCGTGGCGGCCCCGTCTTTCCCTGGCCGCCCCTCCGATTGCCTCCTGCAGCGGTGTGCGTTAAGCGTTGCCAGCATGCGCCGGCGCGGTCCGCGATGTGTTGACACATGCGTTGCGTACCGCCCTGGGACAAACCAGAACGACGATCAAACCCACCGCGAGAACACGGAAATGCATAGTCACGTCCCTGCTGACCGTGCGAAGACCGAGAATCATCAATAGCAATTCAGCATAACGGTTTTCGACAATGCCTGTGAGTACCACAGAAACGGGAGACTCAATGAAGATCGACAACGCGCAACACGTCAGACCTGACTTCAACGACGAGGCGGAAGCATCGCGAACTTCCGGCGAAGCGCAGCCTCGCTCGTTTGCAACCCGGGGCGGCGGACCGCTCAAGGGCCAGACATCCGATACGCCGGCTGTGTCCGGCGTACCTAAACCCGATCCATCAAAGCAAAGTGCGGCCAGCACGCTTGCCCAATACAACGCGTACGGGAAGTACGCGAGCACTATCGTGAGACAGCTCCTGTTCGGTGAAAGCCGCTTCAACAACTCGAAGCTTGTGTTCAACACGGTACTCTCGAAGCTGCAGGTGGACGGCGGCTTCGTGCCGCCCGGCATTCGCTTGGGCACACTCGGCTTGACGCGGCTGAACTCGGCGATCGCAAATTTTTCAAAGGCGGCGTCGCTGATCGCCAGCGCTGCAGCCAAACAACGCGCGGGCCAGGATGCAACCGACGATATCGTGTCGGCAAGCGCGGCGATCGGCCAGGGGTTGACCGAGTCGACCGCGGGCCTTGGCGCCGACTTCGGCAACTATCTCGTGAAGCAATGGCAAACGGCATTGAGCCAAACGGGCCGTTCCGTGGGTGCGCTGCAGCCGCCGACGCCATCGACTTCAACAGGCGATGTCATCCATGAAGCGGGAACGGACGCTCCCATTCCACAGAGTGCATTCCAGTCGGATGTCGAGGCGAGGCTTGCCCATCTTCCGCCGATGTCGCCACAGCAGCACGAGGACTTGATGAAACAGGGGATGCAGACGTACAACGCGACGCTCGACGAACAGCTCAACACCATGCGGGCACAGGAAAAGCAGAAGATCATCGCCGAGCTCGAAAAAACGCCGGATGGCCGCAAACCCGCGCGACTGGTCGAGCTGTCCGCTCAGGCGGAGGCTCGGCTCGATGCGGCCGAGCAACTTGCCACGGCCGCCAAACAAGACCTTGCGATGAGAAAGGCGCAAGACGAGTCGGACTACATGCAGATGGAGAAGGAGTCGAACGACATTCGCGAGCAGTTGAAATCCGGGAAATACACCGACCCCGACGTCGCGAGCCTATCGGCGAAAGACGCCGCCGACAGGCTCGGTGCGAGGTTGCTGTCCTACCGCCGTCGCGAAGAAGAACACGCACAAAGCTTCGAGATACTCGCCGAAGACACGCCTCCCGATCTCGCGGAACTAGGCAAACAGTTCGACGCGGCGAAAAGCGTCGCCAATCTCGAAACACTGACGCAGGAAGAGAAGGTCAAGACACTGGAGAAACTGAAAGCGGACTACCGCACGCAGTTCATGAAATATCAGAATGTCATTTCGGAGCCGACCGCCAACTTGCCCGAATGGTTGAAGATTTCGCCGGCACTGAAGGCCCAGATCGGCCCGGCCGCGCTCAACACCGCCTTTGCCGCAGCCGACTTCGGCGCCCGCATCGACGACTACATCAGGAAGGTCAAAGATGGATCCTTGACCGAGGGGGACCGATTGCGGCTTGCTGGTAGCACGATCGGAATGATCGGCGGCATGGCCTCATTTATTCCGATTGTCGGGCCGTTCGTGTCGATCGGGTTGGCGATCACGGGCATTTGCGTCGGCAACCTCGCCGATCAACTCGCAGAATCGAGGCAACGCGAAGCCGCCAACGCATTGCGTGACGAAGCAGTCGACGAATATCTGAAGAAGCACCCGGAGGCTGTCAACTACGTCTACAAGTCGGACGTCGGTTCCGCGTAAACGGATGCTCTCGATGTCGAGCCGATATCCGATGGCGGGGTCGCAAGGCTCTGGCGCGCACACGACACGAACCTGACCGCCCTCCCCGCCCTGCAACCCGCACGATAGTCCCGCGCCCTTGAACGATCCTTATGGCGCGTCGCGCAGATAGCCGACCTTCGACGGGTCGCGCATCCTGAACGACACGAGCCCCGCGATCGCGCACATCGCAGTGACGTACCAGAAGAACGTCGACTCGATGCCCGCCTGCTTGAGCCACAGCGCGACATATTCAGCCGAGCCGCCGAAGATCGCATTGGCCACCGCATAC
>NZ_CADIKH010000064.1 GCF_902859855.1 Paraburkholderia humisilvae | reverse complement strand
TGCTCGCGCTGATACGAGAAGGTCGTGGTGTCCTGCAGAACCAGTATCGTGCCGGCGGCTGCCGCGAAACGCGCCGCACTCGCAGCGAAATGTCCGCTCAAAATATCGTGTCCGCTGACACGGTCGTTGGACAGAAACCGGTAAGCGGCCTTGGTCGACGCCCAGTCCTGGCAGGCAAAGGAGATGGTCTGCCCCATGCCGGCCCAAAGCTTCTCCAGCAGGATTGCGAAGCGCCGATGCAGCCTGGTGTCCTGAAAATTGCTTCCCTGGACTTCCAGATCGCACTATGACCGATCATCTGCCTGTCGCTTGCCGCCCATCTCGCTCGCACACGGAACATGACGTATGCCAGGATACCAGGTTTCGCGCTAAAAAGAAGTGGGTAATTGCAAGCTAGGCAACTCATTATGTCGCCGCGTACCGTTTCAGCCGCCTGATCGCCTAGATGCTATGTGGGAGGGCTGTTTCAGGCATATCCATTTCCGTGCTCCTTCGGAGAAAACGAGTGTGGAACTCCGCTTTACTCCAGTCGGGCTTCTGTCACTGCCCTCCCACATAGCATCTAGTGAATCGATCAGCCTGGGCCAGGGAAGAAATTCTCCATCTTCTCCTCCGCATTCGTCAGGAACACTTCTGACGCACGGTAGAATCGAGGTAACCAGGACGACGACCCATATCCGACGAAAGCCAGTTCACCGGAGTGCAACTCCGCATTGCGCCTATTAAAGTGAGCTATGCAGAAGTTTGTTAGAATGGGGATTACGGATACCCTCTGCGCGCTCTGATGTCAGATCCGGTCGACCATCGACCAGTCCTCAAGATGAAGTTGGCCACGTAGATCCAGCTCTCCGCGGTTTGCGTCGGGGCGTAATCTATTACGCGTTAGGGCGGCAGGACCCGCTAGAGAATGCATAATGTTGGAGTCTCCATTACTTCTCTTTTGAACGCTATGCCCAACGAACTTAACCCGATCTATGGTGGCTATCAACCGACTACACGCTATGGTCACGACGCCACGTCTAGCGGTGCCTTTGGCGGAAATCAACCGAACCTTCCTTTGCCGACCGCTCAGGCTAGCGGATCAGCGTCGCCTCCCGCTTATACCCCGATGGCTCCCTACACTCCGATGGTTCCGGGCAGATCGTCGCGCAACTTTTTTGCGAATATGGATGCGCCTCCTGCATATGATGGACTTGAGCCAAAAGCACTTGAAAAGCCGGTGAAGGAGAATTTCTGGCAAATTATTGGCGATAATACTAAAAAGGCTAATAAATTTTTTAACAAGGTGAGTAAACTTGATAAAGCCATCAGCAACGGGACAATCTCGCCGGGAGACGCGGCTTCTGAAGCTACAAAACTCGCAGACATGCTTGGTAAATTCCCAGCTTTTTCGGGAGACCCCAGAGATCGGAACCTCTTCCATCAAATGCAGGCCAAGATCAGTGATATTGGCGCAAAGTACCCTGCTACCATAGGGCAAAAGGCACTAACGGATGTCGAAGGAAGCCTGATGTCGACGAATTTGACGCGTATCTGAACCATCTGGCGCAGGCGTTAGGGCACGCCGATCGCCATGCCGGCCTCAAGGGCTATTGTTCGGGCCTGGTATTGCCGCTGTCGCGCAAGAGCATAGAGCCGATGGCCGCGCATATTGACCCACTTCACGCGAGCGCGAAGCACCAGTTACTCCACCACTTTGTGGCCAGGGCAGAATGGTCTGACCGGGCAGTCCTGCAGCGAGTACACGAATGGGTGATGCCCGCGTTAGACGCGCACGCTGCTGAAGAGACCGGTTACTACTGGATTATCGACGAGACGGGTTTCCGAAAGAAGAGGCGTCATTCGGTCGGGGTGGCGCGTCAGTACTGTGGGCAACTCGGGAAGCAGGACAACTGTCAGGTCGCCGTGAGGCTGTCGATCGCGACGCAACGCGGCAGCCTGCGGGTTGCTTGGCAGCTATATGTCCCTAGGGAATGGACTGACGATCGGCAACGTGCCCGTCGTGCGGGCATCCCTGACGATCTGGCCTTCGAGAACAAGCCCCAGATTGCGCTGGCCCAACTTCGCGAGGCGATGGCAGCGGGCGTTGCGCCGGGCATCGTGCTGGCCGATGCCGGGTACGGTGACGAAACCGCTTTCCGGGATGGCGTAACTGAACTGGGTTTGCTGTACGCGGTTGGTATCCGGCCTGGCACCTCTGTGTGGGCACACGGGACGGCGCCGCTTCCGCCCAGGTCCTGGAGCGGGCGCGGAAAGCCACCGACATTGCTGCGCCGTGCGTCTGGCCACGAACCGCTTGCGGTGAAGGAACTGGCCATGTGATTGCCCGTGAACGCTTGGCAGAGCGTCACCTGGCGCGAAGGTAGCAACGCAGCACTCTGCTCACGTTTTGCCGCCGTACGGGTTCGTCCCGCGCATCGTGACTATTGGCGAAGTACCGTTCGCGACGAGGAATGGCTGCTCATTGAATGGCCCGATGTTGATCCGGAGCCACTCAAATACTTTCTGAGCACCGCTCCCGGGGAGGCGACAATTGAGCAGCTTGTGTTCGTGGCAAAGATGCGCTGACGCATCGAGCGCGATTATCAGGACCTGAAACAGGAGTTCGGACTCGGTCACTACGAAGGGCGAGGCTGGCGTGGCTTTCATCACCATGCCACATTGAGTATCGCTGCATATGGGTTTCTGATGGCTCAGCGACTCAGGATGCGATCAGATGTGCGCGATAAAAAACCTCATCGAACGCACGCTGCCTGCGCTTTCCCCGGGTTACTTCCCACGGGGCAGTCCAGCGCGCACAACGCCACGTTCCTGATTCCATTACCACGTTGCGTATCCTGCCTGGACTGCGGCTCACCCAGCGATGGTACGATAACAGATTCCGTGAATGATTTTGTGACATGGTAAGATTAGAGAGGCGAAAGAGATTCCGCACCGCTCGCGAGGTGAGCGGTGCGGAATCTCTTATAACCATCCTTGAATCAGATCAGTGCGTACTTCGCACTGCTTCGTTATTTTCATTCTGGTATGTCTAGCTCTGGACGGACGCGCTCTAGCTCAGGCTGCGTGAGAAAATAGTGGTGTTCAAGCCTTTTAGTGACGTGGATTGGCTCAAAGGGTCGATCGACTACAGGTAGTCCTTCTCCGGACTCGTCCACCACGCGCACCATGCCTAGCTTGTCGGCGCGCTCGTCATCGACGCGCTCGTACGTTGCGGGCTTCCAGCGACGCCTCATAGCCTTCGTTGTTCACGCAGATCAGTAGATTCATATAAACGTCTTGATCTTCACTCCGACCTTGCCTACGCCGTGAGCCTCGCACCAGCGTAATTCGGCTTTGACTGTTGGGCCATTGTAAGTCATTCCATTACACACAAGTTGAGCTGAGTGGGTTGTAAACCTCCGCGCTTTGCTTGTGATTACCCACTATTTTCACGCCCCAGCCGGTATCCGATCTGGATGTCGACAAGCCGATGCATGCCGCGCCAGATGACTTTATTTCCGGGCGGAGGATCATTGACGCGTGCAAGATAGTCGCCCAGTTGAGCAAGCTTGATAAGGCTGCGAGATAGCGGAGGCGCCTGTACGGCGCGTGCCGAATCTTTGACGAGCTGGTCAGGCAGCGTCACCTCGGTTGCGGTGAGTGCCACCTCCGGTAAGGACTCAGGCGCGGATCGATTGATCTCGGTGAGCCAGAATACCCGCCAGGCCAGGACGCAGAAGATGGCGATCAGGTTGGTCAGGCGGCTGGCTGTGCGCAACTGTGACTCTTCGGCCTTGCAGCCGGATTTCAGACTCTTGTGAAAGGTCTCTATTTTCCAGCGCATCGCGTACCAGTCGATCTTTTCGATTGCCTCCACACGAGAGTTCACCGGCAGATCCGTGAGCAGTTTCCATTCGACACGTTTGCGACCCACTGGCTCGCCGCGCTCCGTCGCATGGATAACAGTCAGTTCAAGTGCTGGATAGTATCGCTGCTTTGCGAGGGGCGGCCAGACCGTGAGGCGCCGGTATCGGATCTCCAGAAGCGCCTGGTGAGGGCTCCCTTTGGCGTCGCGAAATTCGATCCGGTGTAATCCCTTGACCCGCACTTCTGACATTTCGTCAGCAACGGTATGTCTGCCGTCACCGGACAGCCTGTTCGTGCAGGTACGAACCAGAAAATGCGTTCCAGGCTCGCAGGCAGCGTCAAACAGCTCAAAGATGTCGCTTTCCCGATCACCGACCTGCACGCAGCGATCCGGCTCGCCGAGTCGCGTCGTTGATTGCCGCAGATTCTCAATCCAGCGAAAGCTTTCCTTCTGCTCGATCGGTATGCGAGTGAAGTTGACCTTGCTACGCCGGCTCGCCGTATCCTTGAACTCCTTTCGGCTCCAGAATTTGATGGCGGCCAGCCGGAGCGGCAAACCCTGCGTTGTCACCGCGAGACTGGAATGCATCAGGATGCCGCATTGCGAGCTCGGCTTCTGCCTGCCTCGCCGCTGGGCGGAAGTTATCGCGCTGCCAGCGTAACCGATGAGTTCGGGACACTCCCTTTCATACGAAAACGTGGTGGTGTCCTGCAGGACAAGAATTGGCCCATCGGTGGCGCAAAAACGCTGTCCGGTTGCCTGGAAATGCCCGCTCAAAATGTCTTGCTCGCTGATGCGATCATTGTTCATGAAACGATAGGCTGCCTTGGTATTGGCCCAGTCCTGGCAGGCAAGCTGGTCTGCCCCATACCCTTCCATAATTGTTCCAGCAGTGTTCCAAACCGCTTGCTCAGCCGCGCATCCCGAAATTCGCTTCCCTCAAGCTCCCGCTCAAACCACGCCCGATCTTCCACCTGTCGTTTCCCAGCCATTCTTCTCGCGCACTCTTCGTGACGCACGCCAGGTTACCAGGTTTCGCAATCGAAATGTGGGTAATCACAAGCGGCGCTTTGCCGTTTACTCCTGCTTTTTGCGTGACGAGCGAATGGCACAAGCGACGGAGAGTTGGGCGGCAATGGAATTCAAGGATATCGATCTGGGCGACAAGCGCCTGAACCGGCGGGCAGTGCTGTTGGCCGAACAACTGTCGGGCAGTCCGTCGGCAAGCATCCCTGAGGCTTGTGGCGGGTGGGCCGGGACGGCGGCAGCCTACCGGTTTCTGGCGCAGGACAAGCTTGAATGGTCCGAACTGTTCGGACTGCGGCATGATTCACGCTAACACGTTGAGCGACCGCGTTACGAATGCGGCTGCGGACTAAAGATCGACCGCGACCCTAACGCGGCCATTAACATTCGGCGTCGAGCTCTGGCGCGGCAGTCCGTGGAGAGGAGGGCTCTGGCGGATGCTTCGGCAACCGTGAAACCGGCCTCTGCGAAGCAAAAAAAGCCAAGTTTGCACGGCGATGTGCAGACTACTTAGAGCGGTAAACTGCTCACGAGAGACGGCTTGGTGCCCGCTGTTGGTGGATCGACGCATACGTCCTCAGGGACCTAGCCGGCGCTGATGGGATGGCGTGGAGAGACTACCCGGAAAAGCGGAAACCGGCCTGCAAAGTGCCGCGTACTCAGGGATCCTTCAGGCCTTATCTGGACTTTAGCCCGGGGGGGCTTGTCTGCTGGCCAAATGAAATATGCCCACATCGCTGCCCGGGAACAACGATGTTGTGCGCATATCGGCGGCGTGAGGCTAGTTATGACCGCATCTCGGAATGCCAGTTTTGCGATACGAATGTTGCGAAAGCGTCGACTCTACAAAAAGGGCCGCCCGTACCGCAACCTCTCTTCGGGCAATTACCGAGTCCCTTGCCAGACAACGGTATCGCAACCGGCACTGCCGCGAATCGCTTATGTGTTCGCCAAATCTGTGTCCGATTCTTCTGTGCCGCCGTCGCTGCGATGGGGCATCGTCGACAGAAAGTTTATGGCCCGCTCGCGCTGTCGAGGTGTTAATGGCGCTCCAACCTGCAAAAGCACAAGAGGAACAAGCAATAGCGTGCCGCGAATTTGCTCTGGCAATGCTTTAGTGCTCACATCACCCGTCGCCTGAGGGATATCCAGCAGCAGCGCCAGTTGGGGACGTGGCAAGGGCCCATAACGTAGTTCCGACTCGTGCCATCCGAGCATAAGGTCGCTCAGTTTGGCTTGAACGTCCGTCGGAGGTGTAGCGCCGTTGAGCATTCGTCCAATCAACGCCAGCATGGCACTGCACCAATTGTCGCTTACGACATTTGCACGAGTGCCCTCGGCCGCTGTCTCGATGGATTGCGATGAAATACCATCGGCAAAACTGGGTGGCCTTACTTTCTTCCCACTCTTTCGGGTTTTCCGGAAGTTTGTCGTTTCGATTGGCGCGTGGTCATCTTGTTGTTGACCTTGCTGTTGGCTATTGCCACCGCTGTCATTTCCTCGCTTCTCAACACAAAATGAATGATTTTGCTGGTGGAATTGCCAAAGATTGTCCGTGTCGAACAACTCCGCCGCGGGGGAATCCCGCTTCGTGTACTTTCGAGCCAATTTGGCCATCATTTTTTTTGTGGTGCTTGCTCGGGGCAAGCCATGGCACGGGCAGGTGCGTCCATAGGAAAAACTGGCCGTTCCCCGGTAAAGCTGTGCGAAATGGTGATGGTCCAGTAAGACACGCGTGACTTCTGGTACGGGTTGAGCTGCCATTTGATAGATCTGCTTGGCGCTCTTGGCCGGGATACGTCGGGAGCGAGAGTTCATGATGGAATAGAAACGCGGACGATCTCATCGGCAAAGCGAAGAATCGCAGCCCCTTCCAACGGGGCGGTTAAGATTACCGTGATAGTCACGGCGACAAGTTTGGCCACAAGCGACAAAGTTTGATCTTGTATGGATGTGATTGCCTGCAGGAACGAAATGCCCAGGCCGACTACTGCTGCCGCTATGACGGGCGGCAGCGACACCATAAGAACGAGAAGCATACCCTCGGTGGTGAGGCGAATAAGAGAATCGGTTTCCACGAACGCATCTCCAGTTGTTGGCGGTGTCAAAAGTACCTTCAGCGGTACGTTAGGACTAGACCATGAATTAACGTTGACCAGCCATCCATCATCACGAACAGCAGCAGTTTGAATGGAATTGCGACGTTCGTCGGCGTGACCTGATTAAGCCCCATGGCGAGCAGGATGTTGGCGACAATGAGATCGATGATAATGAACGCGAGATACAGCAAGAAACCGATCTTAAATGCATCGGTGAGCTCCGTAAGCATGAAAGCTGGCGCAAGCACTATGAGGTCATTCTCCTGCAGCTTTTCTGCAGCCTCCTTTGTCCACAGGACGGTTGCTGAGTGCACGAAAAATCGTTTTTCCCGTTCATCCGCGTGTTTTTGCAGGAACTCGCGAAACGGGTCACGCGCCGCTTCAAACGCCCGTATCACTGTCTGCGTTGGCGTTTGCTCGGTCGCGGGTTGGCTTTGCACCGTTTTTGCGGCTGTCATACCGATCGGGGCCATAATATAGATTGATGCGAGTATCGCGATACTGTTAACAACCATATTTGGTGGGACCTGCTGTACCCCAAGGGCGTTGCGTAGAAGACCTAATACGACGACGATCTTAACGTACGAAGTTACCACCATCGCAACGAAGGGCAGTAGGCTGATCGCAACGACGATCAGCATGAGTCCGACTACCTCATTCATCTGAGCCATATCGCCCTGCCATCCGTAAGATACGAACACCAAGGTGCTCGCCGATCGCGACTAGTTCTCCATAGCCGACCGTTTGGCCGTGCGCAACCAGACGTAGTTGAGCACTGGAGACCGGCGCATCAAGCTCAACCACGTAGCCACTACCCAACGACGAGAGTTGCGCGAGCGAAAGTTTAACGATATCCAGTTCAATTGTGACTGGTATCTCCAGATCGTCGATGCGAACGGGATCGTCAGTCGGACTTGCACTGTTATCGTGGTCCGAATCTTCGGGGCCGGTTACGTCGGACATGTAAGGTTCCTTAATGATTTCGAGCAAATGTTGACGAACTCGCACTGCTGCACATACTCGGGTGAGTCCGGGGGTACCCCATATCGCCCATGCTTGTGGAAACTCGTTCGATTCGCACGTCTCATACGTTAAATCTAGTAGCCTCGCATCGAAAAGTGGGACCAATGCACGCATTATTACGTCGCCCGACGCGAGCGAACGCAGTATGCTGAAGGACAACCTTTTGATGCCGACGACCAGTCGACCAGGCAGGTACAGCGGCCATGGTGCGGGCGCTGGCGCTTGCCGCCATAAACTTGTAAGCGTTTCAACTTTGGCGTCGGCATATAAAACAAACTCAAGTTTGTTTCCCTGTGCGCGGCATGACACGACAAGTCGCGCAAAATCCGGGCGCAGGTTGACCTGTGTCCGGGGGCGCGCATCCATTACTGCGTAATCAGTGAATCCGCAGTGTTGCAGCAACGTCAATGCAGGTTCAATCAATGCGCGCGCGAGTGCAGAGCGAAGCTTGAATAGCTGCCATTTCGTTGGCTCAGCGCTATTTTCAGAAGCGTTGCTTGGCGAAGCTGTCTCGTGCTCACTTGGTGGCTGGCAGGGTGCAATCGCTGCATTCAGAATTGGATACGCATCTGCATTAAAGCCCACAAACACGGTAAAACTGTTGAACTTCACTTTCAGCATCAGCTCAATGATCAGGCAGTTTTCCCATGTTGGAGGGATTTGAAAGGGTTCGACGAGCAGATCTTCGATATCGGCGTGCGTCGACAGATGCAATGCGAGCCGTTTATCGCACAAAGTTTGCGAAACCCGTGCGACCAAAGGGTCAACTTGCGGTAAATACAGTAAAGCCGCCGGCTTACTGGTCTGCTCATGACCGGGGCGCGGGTCACATTCAGTAGATGCGCTTTTTTGCGGGCGCAATGCGGCGGACCTAGCCGGCACTCTCGAGCCGTCTTGGGCCACGCGTGTACGCTCAGTCGGGAGCGATCCTGGTAGTGTGTCCACGATAAATTATCTAAAAGGCGAAAACCTCAACGTCGAGATGCTGCCCATAATCGAGCAAAGTCTGTTTAAGCAAGACTTGAAGCGCCTCGCTATACATTAGTAGTACATCTTTTGTATGTGAATCAGGCGCGTCGAAACGTAACTTAACGCGAGAATCCGAAAGCGACAGATGAAGGGTTGTTTTAGGGAAATATTCCTGATTAAGGGGCATCTGAATTTCCCAATTGCCAAGTCCACGTATGGCCGGCTCGGAGCACAGTGCGACGACCTGCTGCCCCAAGTTTGCTAGAACTGCTGCGGCATCCACACGACTGCTCACTAACGCCGCCGTCGATGCGTCGCTCGACGGCAGCGCCCTGTCGACAATTTCGGGCAAAGGCTCCGTCTCTCCATTGTCCTCTTGTCTGGAATCCTCACCGGAACCTCCGCGGGTAACCAGACGATCCGACAGCAACGCTCTGGAGGATTCTGAATCTGCATCGGCCGAATCGGCCCGGTCATGGCCGTCGTCGCATGAAGCGGGTTCGGATCTGTGAGAGTGCCCGAAATGCTTCGCGGTACGCAATGAAAAGGGTGCCGCACCGGTTTTGGAAGGCCGACTGGCCGGCTGACGCCTGGCCTGACTCTCGTTGTTCTGGTCCGGCCGGGGGGGGGTACGAGGGCGTTCGGCCCGGCCAACGGAATTGCTCATATTTGTGCTCCTCAACTTAGATCGTGACGCGACCGAGCGGCTTTAGCTGGACGTGCTCGCCGAGCTCCTGATAGGAGTAGACATCAAGCCATGGCAAGCGGTTTTCGATCATCCGCCGGACGTAGCGGCGGATATCCATTGAGGCGACAAGCGCAACTTTGTTGTGAGGCACATCGACTACGAGAGATTCGATCTTGCTGATCAACTGATTGATCTCGTCGGGGGCAAGTGCCATGTAATTTCCGGTAGGGGTCTGCTTGATAGACTGGCGAATATGTTGTTCGACAGGCATGTCGAAGAGCACAGCGGAAAGTTCGAGTTCACCATGGGTCGCACGATGGACGAGAAGACGCGACAGATCGCCTCGCACGTACTCGGTAAGCATGAGCAGGTCCTTCTCCTTTGGTCCCCAGGATATGAGACTTTCCAGGACCGCACGCAGGTTGCGAATCGGTATGCGTTCCTCGAGAAGCCGACGAAAGACCTCTGCGCTGCGTTGCGGTGGAAGCACCTTCTGAAGCTCCGCAACCAGTCCGGGATAGTCCTGTCCAGCTTGATCCAGAATCCAGTGAACTTCCTGGATGCCAAGGAATTGTGGTGCGTTGTGCCGGATGAAAGCGACCGCCGAGTGGGCAATGACGCGCTCGATGCGCCAAACTACAGTATTTGCTGGTATTTCTCGCTCATCTACCCAGCGTGTCCGAGTACCGAAAGCGTCGATCGGTGGGTAAGTAGCGGTCTCTGGAGCGTTTGCGGGGGAGGCGCTGCCTGTTTGGGCGCTCTCCCTTTTCACGGCGTTCGCATCAAGGGGCAGCATGGCTTTGCCGGCAGGCAGCTCGCCTTTCAACTGAGGGACGTCCTGAACGAGGATTTCGAAATTGTCTGGTGGGAGGCTCGAATGTGGCCACATCACGACGCCCGGAAACGGCAGCCCGAGATCCTCTTGCAACTGGGCGCGCTCAAACGAGAAGGCCTGCTCAAGGGCTGACATGTTCATACGCTCGATCAGGCCCGGCGCAAGGCGCACGCCAAGCGGACAGGCGAAGGCTGGGGCGGAAGCGAGAATGGTTGGCGCGTCGCTTTTCGCATTCGCGCGCCGCATTGATGCCAATGACACACCCTGCTGAGCTTTCTCGCGTGGTTGTCTTGCGCTCAACCTGTACGCGGAGAGCGCGAGGGTGAGGGCAAGTGTGACAAAGAGCACCCATGGAAATCCGGGTACAAGGGCAAATGCGAGCAGGAGAATCGCGGTCACATACAATGCTCGAGTGTTGGAGGTCAGCTGGCGTCCGATTTCCTCGCCCAATGAGCCCGTGTTTTGCTGTCGATCATCCGATACGCGGGTGATCATCACGCCAGCGGCGACTGACAGCAGTAGAGACGGAATCTGGGAGACCATTGCGTCGCCAATTGACAGGACCGAGAATCGGTTAGCCGCCTCTGCCGCGGTCATTCCGTGATAGGCGATTCCAACGGCGATGCCGGCAACAATATTTATCATGGTGATGGCGAGCCCCGCAATGGCATCTCCCTTAACGAACTTCATCGCACCATCCATGCCACCGTGCACCTGGCTCTCGACTGCGAGAGTCGCGCGCTTGCGACGCGCTTCTTCCGCGCTCAGCAAATTCGCGCGGAGGTCCGCATCGATGCTCATCTGTTTACCCGGCAAGGCATCAAGGGTGAAACGCGCTCCCACTTCGGCCACGCGCTCGGAACCTTTTGCGATGACGATAAACTGGACGGTGGCGATAATGACGAAGACCACCAGCCCAACAACCAGGTTGCCGCCAACCACGAGCTTCCCAAAACTTTCGATGATATGTCCTGCATCCGCGTGCAAAAGAATTGACTTCGTCGAAGCAATATTGAGCGACAGGCGATAGAGCGTCGTAAATAGAAGCAGTGTTGGAAAGGCCGACAGCGATACAATGTCTTTGATGTACATGCTGACCATCAGTAAGGTGACGCTGATGGCGATATTGATCCCAAGCAGAATGTCAATCATCGTGGGCGGCAATGGCAAAATCATCAGTGAGATGATCGCGATTATCAGCAATGCAACGCCGACTTCGCCGACAGCAGGGAGTTTTAGCGTTTTTAGCATGATCGTCTGATGCTCCGCGGTTTAGGTTGCTTCCTGCCGCAAGGCGGCGATGGCTTCAGGGCCGATCGCCTCGAGCCATCGGAGAATGGCTGCCACGACCTCAAAGAGCGCTTCGGGAATTGGTTCGTCAACATTGACCTTATATAAAGCGCGAGCCACTGGCGGGTTTCCGATGATGGGGATGCCAGCGTCGCGCGCGATGCGGCGCAAACCTTCCACTCCTTCGTCAACAGCCTTTGCGACGACTCGTGGCAATGGATGCTCCCGAGGCTGAAAGCGCACCGCTACCGCATAGTGCGTGGGGTTCACCACGAGCATATTCGCGGTGGCAACACGCTGGCCTGGAGGCGCGGAGAACGCAAGCTCGCGAGCGATCCGTCGTCGCTCCCCTTTGATCAGTGGATCACCTTCGCTGTCCTTGAACTCGCGCTTGACTTCGTCCTTGGACATCTTCAGTTCCTTCATAAACAGCGCGCGTTGTATCCTGATGTCGACCACACCGAATACGAGGAATACAACGGGCGCGAAAAGGAAAACTCGGCTTAACACGTGGCCGAAGACTTTTGCGAGTTCCGATAGTGGGAGGTATTGAGACTGGGCAATTAACGGCAGCATCCCTTCGATGACCGTCCACATTACTGCGGCGACTGCTGCAGCCTTAAGCAGCGTTTTCAACATATCGAGCAGCGTGCGCACTGACACTATCCTTTTGAGTCCGCTGGCCGGGCTCACATTCTCTAGTTTTGGCGTAACAGACTTCATCGATACTTGAAAGCCGACCTGAGCGATCGAGGCGACAAATCCGGAGAGTGCGGCGACGCCAAGGACGGGGGCTACTGAGAGGATCAGAAGGCCCCCGAGTCGATAGATCTGCGCGAGGGTATTTGTTACCGAATGGTCGCCGGACACGAATTGCAAAGCTAGGTAGGCAATGGCCCGAAACTGATCGAACAGAGTGTTCCCCGTCGCAATGATGAATCCGATCGGGGCATATAAGGAGACCGCCTCAGTAATGTCGCGGCTGCGCGACACCTTCCCGTCGTTGCGGCTATCCCTTAGCTTCTTCTCTGTCGGCTTTTCTGTTTTTTCACCGCTCATTGAGGGCCTCGATGCATTTGCGTGCCGATTTAATATGATATGGAGATAATATGTCGCACCAAAGGCGACATATTGGTCCAGCGGCCGTGGAGTGCCTTGGCACTTACTTCTATAGCCTGTCTCGGGTCGCAGACGACGTCCGTGGCAGTCCTGTTTTTGCCCGCTGTCTCAAAAGCCGGAAGTGTTTCGTGGCTCGCTTCTACATGAAAGATTGCAGCGAGATTCGGCACCATCTTTCCGGTTTCGGAAATTTGACCGACTGCCCTCGTCTCGCGCGCCCAGTCTGCCATGTCGGCCGTACAACACAATAATCGCGCCTTGACGTTTCATAGTCGTGTGATCGATGAACGTTGCGCTGACGGTTAAATCATAACGGCGGGATCAGGGTTATCAGGGAGCGGGAGCGAAACGGGCCTTCCGCACCCCGAAAGCGGTCCGATACGGCATTTCAACGAGATGCTCCTTGACGTAAACGACATGGACGATTGAGCCTTCGTGCGTCTACCTGATTCGTACGAAAGGCACATGCGCAATGCACGGAACTTTCCCATGTTCGATCCGGCTTCGTTTGCAGGTCCTCAAGAGAGACTTTCCGTAGCGTTTGTCGCCTGGCCTGTGATTGCTGACGAGTTATGCTGATTGTGGTGGATGGGTTAAGACTATATGTTTACGAAATACCCTAGATTCCAGACGATTCGAGGCCCGTCGCTTCGAACGTGCGGGCGAGCGAAATATGATGTTTCCCGTGGTGTTGCGATGTGGAGCAGGTATCAATAAAGCCGCGCGAATCGCCGAAACATCGCTTGACAAGTTGATTCCAGGGCACGTGCGACGAAGCGAGCGCTTCAACGACAGCGGCCCGATCGTGAGCATAATGATGTGGCACGTCAGCTCCTCGAGTGTAAAGGGGCTCGCAATGCAGGCAATCATGATCAGAGGCCAATTCCATATGTTGCGATACATGCGTGCCGATTGAGGGTTCGCAATGTTGTATTGAGCATGGAAATATTGGACATGTTTAGACATTTCCGTCCCCCTGCATGCAGCACGAACTTTCCTCATGACCACTTCGTCGCGTCATGTCGTGGTGCGACTTCGTGCTGAACTGATCATCTGGCAGCAATGTCATCTTCCACGGTTCATACCATACAGCGCTGTCGTGCTCGTATTCAATAATATGTTTATCGGATTATAGATGTTTATATGTCATGGAATATACGAAGATATATAATGAATCGGTCAGAGTTTTTTTGATTCTGCGTCGTTTGACATCGCGTAGCTTCAGGAGCCACGAGTTCGCGGACCACGATGATATTGGTGAGCGAGCGCGCCGGGCTCATATCGTTCCAATTCCCGCCGCGCTTTGATTTGCGTTACAGAGATTTTTTCATCGCGGTATATTTCGCGATTCACAGGCACCACACCACGGCATGGCGAGTTCGACGCGGCGGGTGAATTTCAGGTGTTTGCTGAATTCTGAAAGATGCGGCCGTAACTTACCTTGCCCTGAGGCTTGCTTGCCTTCCAGAACCGCTCGAAGTGGCTTGCGTGTCGAGCGGTCTGTCTTCTGGCCGCCATTTGTAGCTTTAGCCGGAGCGTCTCATGCCAACTGTTGTACTCGAAATCAAAACGATCCGACGCTTGGAGATCGTCAGCGTCGAAGTCGTTGGCGATCCGATGGCATCGAGGTCGTAGCGTAAACTGACAATTTTCAGCAAAGACACATTGGGCGACAGGACTACGATCAGCGTGGATTGGTCGCGGCCCATGTCACATTACCATGCCAACCATCCCCAGACTGATTGCCGTGCTTAAGGCTCTGCGGAGCAGCGACGCCATGTTCGTTCTCATTGGTAACGCGCGTGCATCATTCATGTGCGCCCAGTCAGAGATCGTTTGCTATGCCGCGATCTTGGAGTTCATGGAGTAAGCAGGAATTGCGGCTCGAATGCCGGTGCTCGAAGAGGGGCGATGTTCAAGGGCGCACGTCGATGAGGCTCTGTCGAAACGCGAAAACCGTGCCTGGTGTGTAACACGGAAGCAGTGGCATACATGCCCGAAACCTATCGATGCATTAGATGTCTGAATTCGGTAGCTAAGCCGATCAGAGTTAACTGCGGTCGGGTCTGGTCGACGAAAAGACCAGCCAGTAGCGCGAGCATGAGTACCATAGTGGCACCCTTGATCGGCTGGCTAAGAGCACCAAACTCAAGTTTGTCCCCGGACTTTGCTATGAAGCCAAAAGCAACATCAATGAGTATCAAAACGAACACCATTGGAAGGGCGAGCTTCGCGGTAGCCTGCATGATTGAATCGCTTTGCGTCAACAAAAACGATTGCATGATATTTGTCGGGATCGGCCCTGACGAAGAGACCGGCCACCATTTATAAGACTCATACAACGCCTGGAGCAGAAACGTCATGCCGCCAAGAGACCAGAAGAAGGCGATCGCGATCTGCTTGAATAGCGTACCAGTGGGGGTTGACTGTTCCTGAAGAGGGTTCGTCAATTGCACATTGTTGTACCCTGTCAGATTATCGAGGTAGGTTCCAGCGCCCTCCGCGACCCAAAACACCGATGACGCCGCAAATCCGAGCAGTAATCCGAGCAATGCCTCGCGCACCGCTACCGCAGCGAGTTGCGTTACGTCTAGGGCTTGGAGCAGATGCATCGGTTGCCCGTATGCAACGTATATGCTCAATAGCGTCACAACCCCGTTGCGGGCGATTCCGGTAAGGCCGCTTTCGGCGATTGGAGGAAACATGATCGATATGACCATAAAACGCAGGGAGCACAGGATTGTAATGCTTATATACCTAACCACTATGTCGCCAAGGTAAGGTAGGTCGAGAAAGCCTTCACTCATCGAGTTGCCCTCGCGCGCACCAGGCGTGCCACTGCGAGCTCTTCCGCATCGTCATCGATTGCATTGTCAGCGGCAACTTCCAGCTCGCGCTCGATCGATCGGATACGCTCTTTGCATCGATCGATGCGACCGCTATTTTGAGCGATCTCGCGCTGCGTGAGTGCGATCGAATCCTCAATGGTCAAGAGGGAAGTCTCAAGCTGGTCGAGTTTATCGCGCTCGAGGTTCAACCGTTCCGTTGCGACTCCAATATAGAGGCGTTGGTTATTCAGATCGCCCAAAGAAAATGCACCGATTCCACTCATCAGGGCGTCGACCTTGTTTATATGCGTGCTCAACGCCACTTGATCGGCCTGCACGCGCGCGCGCTGAGTCGCGCATTGTCCATCGATCTGTGCGCGTTCGTTACGCTGCTCCGCATGTCGCGAGCGCAGTTGCTCATCCAGTCTCATCCTTCTGGTGATCGAGCGGTTTAATGCGATTACACGCGCCTTCGCCGTCATTGCATGCCTACAAGCGAATATAGCTGCCTTTCGGTATCTTCCGGTGCGGCGTATTCAGTCGTCGCCTGAGAGAGAAACGCGTTAATGAACTCATGCTTCTCGATCGCTTCGTCGGCGAGAGCGTCGGTGCCGGGTTTGTACTCGCCGATCTGCAGCAGCATCTCAACGTCCCGGTACTTGGCTATCAATTCTCTGAGGCGTCGCGACGCGAGCATGTACTCGGGCGACATGACCTGGGACATCACACGCGACAAGCTATGTAGCACGTCGATTGCAGGATACAGATTCTTG
Organism: Paraburkholderia humisilvae; assembly: GCF_902859855.1. Taxonomy (GTDB): domain Bacteria; phylum Pseudomonadota; class Gammaproteobacteria; order Burkholderiales; family Burkholderiaceae; genus Paraburkholderia; species Paraburkholderia humisilvae. Next base: position 11,740 of record NZ_CADIKH010000064.1, on the reverse strand, counting down.
GCCGCAACGTCTCGGGAAAGGATCATGTGTCCGTCGAGAATGCCCCGCACTTCCTCCGCGACTGGGTCGCTTCCGCTCTCGTCTTCGGCGAGTACGGTATATAGCGCGGTTATCGAACCGGTCGCCCCCATGCCGGCTCGCTCAAGCAGGCGAGGCAACTCGGCGAAAACCGATGGCGGAAAGCCGCGCCGCGCGGGAGGCTCCCCAGCGGCGAGTCCGATCTCCCGGCCTGCCCGGGCAAAACGCGTCAGGGAATCCATCATCAGCAGGACTCGTTGGCCGCGATCACGAAAATACTCCGCAATCGTGGTCGCGATATATGCGGCCTTCGCGCGCTCAATCGAGGACCTGTCCGACGTCGCGCAGACGACGATGGAGCGCGCCATGCCCTCGGGGCCCAGAATCAGCTCCACGAACTCGCGGACTTCTCGCCCGCGCTCGCCGATTAACGCGATGACATTCACGTCACATGAGGCGCCGCGCGCGAACATGCCAAGTAAGGTACTTTTGCCGACGCCCGCTGGTGCGAAGATCCCCATGCGTTGCCCTTCGCAGAGTGTCAGAAGGGCGTCAACCGCGCGCACGCCGGTGGGCATGGGCTCTTCGATCATGCGACGGCTCATTGGAGTTGGCGGTGCGGCGAAGACAGGGCGGAAAGTCTGTGCATCAATTGGCGGGCCGCCATCGACGGGTTCACCTAAGCTGTCTATGACCCGTCCGAGCAGCGCGTCCCCTACTTTTGCGGATAACGGTCGCCCGAGACCGACAACCTGAGTGGAACGGGAAATGCTTTGAAGCGATGCAAACGGTGAGAGCAGGGCATAGTCGCGAGTAAAACCAACGACCTCTGCCTGCTGCAGTAGCACGCCACTCGCCGTACGAAGCTCACACAGTTCACCGTGCGTTAGGTCGAGGCCAGTAACCTTGAGCAAGGTCCCGATAACCTCAAGTACTTTTCCCTTTCGGGCAATGGTTGGCTGTACGCTTATTTCTCTCTCGATTTCGGCGGCAAACCCGGCGAGATCGATCATGTTCTCGGAATCGTCTTGCGTCATTCATCGGCCTCATCGTCGATCGGATAAGGATAGTGCCCCACGCCATCGTGCTGTGAGGTCACCGTCGGGTCAGTCGGCGCATCAGTGACAGACTCGGTATCGTCAGTCGATGCAAGACCGTGGGTGGCCTGTTCGGGCCCGCCGACGTCAATCGCGCGGTTGAGCGCCCTCGATACCGCGTTACGCATTGCGCGCAACTGCGTAGTCAAGCTGGCGTCAATCGTGCCACAGTCCGATTCGCAAATGCAGCTGCCGACGGGGAGTCGCTTGTCGGCGGTGACTGACAGGGACAGCCGACTGCCAGCCGCCCTCCAGCGCGAGACGAGTTGGTCGAACATCATTTGCGCGCTCTCGACGTCTTGCGGATGCACCGTGACACGCAGGTAGGTCGCGCCGTCAACGATTCGCTCAACGGTAGTCAAGGCGCGTTCAAACAATGCATCGCGGTTCTGGACACTGACGATTTGTTCCACAGCGGACGAAACGATTTCCGCCAACCGGGTGCGCATTCCCCTCTGCAACTGAGACTGGGTTTCGGCGGACGACGCGACCTGTTCCATCCATTCGGTGCGTGCATGGTCGAGCCCGTCGGCATACCCTCGCTCCGACGCGTCCTCGTACTCCTCGCGCGCTTGCTCAAGCAACCGCGCCGCAGCCTGTCTCGCGTCGTCGACGATCGCTTCTGCCTGTGCTCGCGCATCGGCGAGAAGCGTTAGCCGCTCCCGCGCAAGCGCGGCGTTGGCTTGCTCAAGCTCAAGCAGTTCACCAAACACCGCGGCTGGAATGACGTCGCCCTGCAAACCAAGGTTCGCATCGTCAACTTCGACACTGGAATCCATCGTAGCCCGCCGATTATGTTTTAGCCAAATAACCATGACCACGTTCCGAGCCAATTGGGCAGTTGAGAGTACAGCCACGCACCGCCGTCCGAATCCGCTGTGTCGGGCAATGCGCTCAGCCATCGATCCTGCGCGGTCGAGCGCGCGAGCGCCAGCCTCAATAGCGGTGGGTGCTTCGCGCCGCTGCCATGAGAATCTCGCCTGAACAATACGAGCCCTTCCAGGGCGAGTGACTCCGCCGTCACCCCGTTGAGCGGCGGCATACTCTTGACGTTGATAGGGTTCACGGCGTACGGCGCATTCGCAAAGAGCAGTTCGAGGCTGATACCAGCGAATGCGGATAGTCGCTGTCTTATACGCTTGTCAATCAGCCTACGCAGCTCGAAGCGTCGAAACACCAGCGCGCGCATGCATAACACCCGAATCCCTAATTCGGTGGGCACCATGTCCAGTAATGCCAGGTTCAGCTTTCTCCCGTTCGCTGTGTCGACAAAGGCCGGCAGACCCCATGAATCGGGCGGTGGAGGTTCGATGCCTGCGGCATCCACGAATGCACGCGAACAGCTGTCAAGCGTAGACTCTCGGGCCTGCGCAAGCAATACACGCCAGCGAGTCAGGGTGAGCGCATCAACGCCAAGCATACATTCAAACCAGGACGGATGGGCCCACAATGCCGCGCGCGACAGATTGGCTTCGTATGCCTCGTGTCGCGCGGATAACCGTTCAAACGGCGGGGAGGACGACGGAATCATTGGTTAGGGTCTAACGAAGGTCATCATTTCGATCGCTTTTTACGGAAACGATCGATGATTGATGCAATTCCTTTAGTGCGTGGCTTCACGGGCGATGTGCCCTTTTCTCCTTCCGCTCCACCAGTCATTACCTCTTGGGCAAGCGTATGGTTGTTGATTGCGAGCTTCAGATTGACCGACAGGCCCCGCTGCGCTATCACAAATAGGACGATCGACCCGATTACAAGTAAGGCCTCAATGATGCGGCGCAGCCACAGATTCCAATCCGGGGGTTGCGCGTTCAAAGGTGGAATATCAGCCGGCGCTGCGGGTATTGCGATTACGCTCACCTGATCGTAAGTGAGGCCTTCCACACTATGCATGACGAGCGTTTTGATCTGCGGAACCCATGCCTGCACGTTCGCGCCGGGTCTGTACTTGATGAACACCGCCGCCGATGAGGGTTTTATCGTTTGCGCGAGAGGATCGTTATTTGGCAACACGATCTGTACGCGCGCGACTACGACTCCGTCAATTTTAGATAATGTTTCGGCGAGTTCTTGCGATGTCCCGTAAATGAAACGTACACGCTCTTCTGTAGGCGTCGATATTAGACCGCTTTTTTGAAAAAGCTCCCCTAGGTTGTCATACTTGGCCGGCGGCAACCCACGCTCGCGTAATACCTCCATAGCCCGGGTGAACTGGGAACCCTCGACATCAAGCGTCCACGTTTTCCCGTCGGCCGACGCGGATTTCGACGCGTCGACTCCCGACTCCAGCAAGGCCGCGACCATCTGGTTGGCGTCCTGTTCTGTAAGGCTGCTATACAACTCCTCTTTGCATCCGGCCAGTAATAATGAGAGTGTCAGGACGCCTAGCAACAGTCCGCGCCGGGCGTGCCGGGAGATGGTATTTCGCATGACATATCCTTTTCTGCCAAAGCGAGCTCGCTGAGTATGACACACTACTGATTGCGCATGAGGGTCTCGAGCGCCGATTTGGACGACGTTACCATCGACACCGTTACAGACATGGTGGCGTTCGCGGTCGTCGTCTCCGCAATGACCTTGGTGGCATAAGCGGCTGCCTGCGCCTGATTCATCATTTGGGGATTTTGTGCCCAGTTCATGAGATCGCGAACCGGCGCATTCAGTTGAGCGTCAAGTGAGTTCGCGATTTTCGATACCAGCGAGCCGCCCTCTGCGCCAATTGTTTGCGGTGGGGCCATTGGCGCCTGCTGCATTAGTGCCTGAAATTTTCCTCCTAACGCTGCAGGCGTTACGTTAGTTTGAGCGGCCGGCTCCTGAGCGACGCTTTGAGTCGACGTTTGCAAAATGGCATTCATGGCTGATGGCGGCATTGGGGTCATTTCAGGTTAGCTCCCGTCAGGCTCGCGGAAACGCGTACATAAGCATATCGGGCACTGGTTGCGCCGTATTTTCGCTTGATGCCGAGGCTTTGTTCACGCCCGCAAATTGAGCCGCTTTGGCTTCGAGTTGCGAAAGCGCGGTCACCGATTCCGGGACAATGAACGGGCCGCCGGCCTGCGCAGCTTTCATGGCATCCGACAGCTCGGCGCGCGCTCTTAACGCGGCGATCAGAAATTCCGTATCGGGGCCAGGCGAAATCTCCAACGCCTCATTAGCGTAACGACTCCACTCCGGGTCTTCCTTCATTGACAGGCAATATGCAAGGAGGGCTCTTGCGTGGCCGAATCGGGGCGCGTTTTCGCACACGTTGCGGATGACGCGAATTGCCTCGTCCCATTGGTTGCGGGTCATATAAAGAACGCCGTCTAGCGTGCTGATTTCCGTTTGGCGTGGTCGCAGGGTATGCAGCGCATCGAGTAATAACTCGACGTCTCCCTCGTCGGCCGACACCGTCGGGAAGTTTGATAGCAATGCATTTGAGGCGAGGTCCACCAGTCCACTGACGACGGCGGCAGGGACGTCAAGATATTCAGGTTCGTGAGCGATAGTCATGATGAGGATAGAACCAAAAAAGTGTTGAATAAGCACATCCAAAATGTAATGCCGACGAGTGCCCGAACCGTATCAGTCAGCATTTTCCTGTGTGCCCATAAGCGGAAGTCGAAGCGGACACACACGAAATCGGGCACCTCCGAAGAATAGCTCAGTGGAAGGCCACGTGCGCGCATTTACCAGAGTTTTTGCAAACTTTGACAATCAGTTACGCGTTCATTTCGCCTTCGCTTTTGCAATCTTTGACATACAGCCATTAAACGTTGGTTACCTTATCAACTCGTGCTGCGCTTAAAGCCAGATACCTAAAAACACTAAGATAGGTGAACGATGTTTTCAGCTCTATATATGCCACTCATCATGATTCAATCGATGCGCGCGTGGCCGGTGCCCACGGTGCGCGTCGTGAGTCTCGTCCAGGAAGGTAAACTATCCGCCGCGAGTCAGCTATTGAGCGGATGGATTGAGGACGGAAAAGTCGGAGCGTATATGCCATATGCGCTCCAGTCGATTGCGGATTTGCAGATCGTTCTTGGCCACGATGCTGAGGCCGAGGAGACGTATCATCGATCGCTGCATACGCTTCACGCGTCGAAAGTATTTTCGACGAAGCAGGAATTAAGCATCACGTCGTGCCGCAATGCCGCATGGCGAGCCCTGTTTCGCTACCGCCTCTGCACAGCGCTCGCATGTTTCACACGCATGTCGGCGCTTGGCGAAGAGTTGGGGCCGAGCCGACTTGTCGAGGCTCGATTTGGCATGGCCTGTGCGCTATACGAGATGGGACGCGTGGAAGAATCGGTCGAAATGTTGTGCTCGCTTGAAGAGAGCGCCAATGGTCTTGTCGAAGAAAACACTACATGGCCTGATCTTATTGCGGCGATGCGATTCGACATAGGGGTGCAAACGGAGATGCATTCAGCGAACGCACTCGGTGACCATGCTTATTGGCGATCGGGCCTTGACGCCGTTCGGAGCCTGGACGATCGCGAGGGAAGGGACCTACGTATTTCCTCGACGCTGTTGCGCTCCCGAGTCGAATATGTTCGGCACATGCGTGAAATGGCGCACGGTGCCCGAGACGCTGCTGCCGTGTTGAACGCCCACTTAGCCTGGGCGCAGCGAGAGGGTTTGATTGGCTATCAACGCACCGTGCGACTTGAGATCGCGGCTGCTGCGCTGATCGGTGGTACACCTCAGACAGCCGAAACGATGCTCGAGCCACTGCATCGTGACAGCAAGAAGGAATACAGCGCTCACGGCCGTCTTGACTACCTGTACTATGCGTCGAAGACGGAGCAGGCGCGAGGACATTCCGAAAAAGCATGGCAACTGTACGCTCAGTATGCGTTGACTGCGATGCAATGCCTGCGTGAGAACTCGCGGCTGGAACCCTTCCTTGACAGGGCGACCAAGCTCAAGGCGCCAGCGGACGATATTGATGCCCGTTTGCCGGTCCGTTATCGACGCGCCTACCGGTTTATGCTTGAAAACCTTGGACGCAGTGACCTGTCGGTTTGCGAAATAGCAGCTGAGATCGGGGTTACGGAACGTGCGGTCCAATGGGCTTTCAGGAAGTTTCTCGGTGTCTCGCCGAGCGAGTTGATTCGTGTTTTGCGCATGCAGCGGATTCGCGAAGACCTACTGAATTCGCCGACACGGGACATGCTGGAAGTAGCCAAGCGTTGGGGGGTGCGTAGTTGTTCGACGTTACTCGATAGCTATCGAAAGCAGTTTAACGAGGCTCCCTCAAAGACCATGGAACCTTGATTGTTAGACTTGACCGGATTGCGGGATAACGCGATTGGGGTGCTTCGAGAGGATTGCGACGTACTCGATTTCGCATCGTACCCGCGTAGTTTCGTTGGTCATGGTCGCTCAATTCCGCTACAGGCTACCCTAGCGGCAATCGACGGCATACTCCACGCTCCTCAAATCAGACTTTTTGCGGTGAAATTATGAAGCTCTTACGTGTTCTGACCGGTTTTCATGCTGGTGCGCAAATTAATCTTTCTCCGGGAACATATCGTATTAGCGCTGGCGAGGATGCAGACATTCAGCTTTCCGACTGGCAAGGCGCCGACCTTCTCCTGCGTGTCGACGATGAAGGCAACACGAATGCTACGATGCGTTCTCACGAGGGCAGCGAGGGCACTGAGGGCAGCGAGGGCACTGAGGGTGAGGGCGCTAGTTCATCGAGCTCGTCGGGCTTGCGCAATGTCATGCTTAATGATCTTATGCCCGTGCGCTTCGGGGAACTGGTGCTCTGCGTCGCTTCGCTCAATGCGAAATGGCCTTCGGATGTTGAGCTGCTTTCGGATGTACTTGCACGACCGCGGCAACCGTCACGCTCCGGGATGCAGTTCTCGCGTCAGCTCCTGTCCATCACGGCTGCATGTGTAATGCTTGGGACTGTCGCGGTGACAGGTTTGTTGATGAACACTTCGGGAACAAGTCAAGCTTCGGTCCCGAATTCCACGGCGATTCAGGCGCAGCAGATTTCCAATGCACTCGTGACAGCTCATCTTGATGGCTTGCGCGCGACGTCGGCTGGCAAAACGATTGTGGTTTCAGGTATGGTCCTGAACGATGCCGACGACCAGGCGGCACGGCGGATCTTCGCTCAATTCCCGGCAGGCAAGGCAATACAACGCAACTATGATGTCGCTCAGCAAGTCACACGCAGTATCGGCGACATGGTGAACGTTGACGGTGCGTACGTCACATACCTTGGAGATGGCCGATTTGCGGTGAACGGTCCAACTTTCGAGAAGAAGGCGCTTCAAACAGCAATTGCTCGAGCGCGTGACGATCTGAGTGCCAATATCGTTGCTATCGAACTGCGGACGAGCGGACCGAATGCAACTAAAGCACCGACGCGAGCTTACTCCGAGATGCTTGCATCGGACAATGTGAATTTTGCGCAGACACCGGATGGTGTCAAGCACGTCTTTGGTGACACAAGCTATGAAAGCTCGAATAGCGATCAGTCTCCCCAGACAAATGCATCGCATCCCTGAATTCTATTTTCCGGTGGATTTTCGACGTGTTTAAAATTTGGAGGGAGTGAGCAATTAAATAATCGTTAACGATATTATACGTCGGTTATTGTTATTCAAACTTTAATGAACGGGAACAAAAAATGTACGATGCACTCAAACCATTTGAGCCTGATTTCAGCGAAATCTCGCGGACGTTGACGGATGGCGCCAAACGCGCGAGCGTTGACGAAATCGTCAAGGCGCTCAAGCTAACCGCGGAGCGATTCAATGATGCGACAGCCGAGACCGATGTCGATCGCAACAATCTGGCGAAGCTGTATCGAGGATTCATCGCTGCTTCACGGGTTCTTGAGCGGCTCCAAAGTGCAAAAGCGGGCTCCTTGTAAATCGTATTGAAAGTTTCTGGCGGATGAAGGTGGATGATCGTCCGAATGATGAATGTCTTGCTGGGCTGAGGGATGGTCCCTACGTCTGGCGAAGACTCTATCCCGAGCATTGGTTGCTCGGCTAACCTTAAGGAGTTGAAAATGGCTTTACCTGGTGTGTCAAATAGCCCTAACCCGGCCAGCATTCCCGTCGGCAATGGTCTTTCTGTTACAGATCCGAGTTATGCCGCGGCGCTTAAACTGCAGCAGACGACTTCTGATAATCAAGTCGCTTACAGTGCGGCGGCGACGGCGATACAGACGAAGCAGACAACATTTACAACTGCTCTGCAGTACATGCAAACATTGCTAAGGCAGGTTTCGCAGCTCGGGGACGGGAAGTAATTAGTATGGTTTTTCGTGCATTGCCGAGTTTAAAGGGTTTGTGCGAAAAACACTATCGGATTGGCCAACCTTCTGTGTTGGCCGGTCCAATTTGCCACTCTGAGGCGCCGATGACTGGATAAATAATGACGAGTTGATACGTGAGCGCAGAACGCTACACCATGCTGGTAGAGGAGTTGTGCGATGCGGTCGGGCTAGCGGACGTTGGACACGTGCTTGATACTCGACGGATTGAAGTCGACGGTTTTGACGTACAGCTTGACTACTTCGAAAATGACCTTGATGCAATCTACGCCAACTTCGATTTCGGGACGATGACTGCCGGTCGTACGTTGGTTATCTTCCGGTTGATGCTGGAGGCGAATCTCCTAATTTATGCGCAGGATCAGGCTCAGCTGGGGCTCAATGGTGACACCGGTGGGATGGTCCTCGTGCTGCGCATTCCGTTCGACTCCGGGATTAACGGCTATGCTCTCGCTGATCTACTGGTGCATTATGCCGGGCACGGACGATATTGGCGGCAGAACATCTTGGAGTCCAACGATGAAATGTTTGAAGGGATCGCGTCGGGTGCATATCATTGGCTGCGCGCCTGAAGGATTGGATGCGCAACATCAATACCGTTGTTTCGGAAGTCGCATCGATTGGCGGTTCGTTTGCTTCAACATGCCCTGTTCACACCGGGCTTGGACGCTCGCGCCAGTCAACTGTAGTTGACGCGAGTTAAGAGTGAGTTGCGGATTACGCTAACGACAACGGGCCGGTCGATTTCTTTCGGCAGGCAAGACCGTTTGGTCAAAGGGATGTCACTTGATCTTGCCACAATCTACTATTTATTTTTTCTGATAGATATAACCTCGGAAAGTAGCTGTATCCAGCGTGCGACAACGAGCGAAGGAGCCCCAATGCGGGGCGTTTGCGTTGGGGACATGGTATGCGGCTCCGTCATTTAAGCGGTTTTATACAGCTAGTGATAAATTGATGCCAAAGACTGCATAAGGATGTGGTGAGTCGTCAGAGATTCTCCTGCACATCGAGCTCAGTCGAATTCGGGACAAGCCATGTGTTATGACGGATCCACAAAAATAGCTCTTCGTACGTGGTGCATTTTTAAGTATTTGGTAATTCCGAATTTCGGTTAAATGAAGTGAATAGTTGATCCGGCAGATGAAAGCTTTATTAGGGGCGCGTCATTGCTGCATCATAAGGAACGCAAGTCATTGCGAGTGAGATCAAGATACGGGATGCTGTGTTGAACTATCTGATGACCTAGCTCGTCTGAAGGGCGAGCGAACGTGGTTGTTCAACCTGAGATTCGTCGCCAGATTTGCTGTGCTGTGCGCTGGCGTTCTGTCTGGGAGGTACACCCTTGTGTGCGGGTTCTATCGATAAAGTGTGCTCTTAATCGATACGTCGATAAGTGATTCATGCCGGGGCATGTTAGGCAAAACTCCAATGCCAGCATGGATGAAGGTGCAGGTTGGGATTTGACTATTTGCGATCGCAAGCTGGCCTTCTCGTTAGTCAGCCGAGACTGTCCGTCGGAAAGTGCATATGCGGAACCCATCATTTGGCGGGCGGATGCGGTGACGAGCCATCCTGGCTAACCGCTCGATGAGACAAGGGGTGCGTGTGTTTCTACTTCGCTCGATATTGGTTGATGTTCGGGCGAAAACATCGGCGTGTCTGATAGGCGGCGCACGATCGCGACCGCTGTTGCTCAGTGATTGACCGTCTGATAAGGTTCTAGATTCGGTTTGAATAAGGGTAACGAATGTCACAACATCGCTCTGCGGACGGTTTGCTGCCTGATGCAATTCTCAAGATTATGAAGCCAGCCGGAATCTACACCATCCAGCACTTGGCAAAACAGCTGTCGCCTGATTTGCCACCCAACGCTGAAATACGCGCAGCCGTCAATAAGCTCATCGCTGAGGGTAAAGTTCAGGTCTCTGGTTTCTTCATGCGAAACGCCACTTATCGGTTGACTGTCGATGAGGTAGTCGAGGGCCGACGGGAGGAATTGACTGAATACGCGGAGTCGTTAAGACGAAGTGTAGAACTCGCCAACCTGACTCGACGCAGATAGTTCGTCCCGGTTAAAGCTCGGAGAAGCGGGGGGTAGATGAAGCTTTACAGGAACGTTTTAAAGTTGATTGAATATTTGGGCGAGTGCCCGCGGCCGATGACTGTCGCTCTTATTGCCAGAGCTGGTGTACTGAGTTCGCGCGACGCTTCGGATGCCCTCCAGTATGGGATTCGGCTCGGTGTGATCGAGCGCATCGATGGGCAAGAGTTGCCTCTAAAGCGGCGGTTCCTGTACAGGTTGACAGGGCAGCCGCTGCCTCCCGTTAGTGGGGGCGTGATCGGTCCATCCTTTGACGCTTTGCTTGCCGCATGGGGCATTGCGCGAGTGCCGCCGCGGTTACCGTGCTATACGTCGCTGCGACGAGTGTATTCCGATTGACTAAATGGCTGCTTTCTTGACGCCGTTTAGGAAGCATGTGGTCGGCGTCGTAGCATGGGGAACTGACGAAGGGCGACATGGTCAGACGCGCGAGGTGTGGCGTCTTGTTTGTGGTTTGCACACGGAGCGGTGAACCGCTCTCGCGATTAAATCGGTCAAGCGCACTGGCAGTACACAATTAAGAACCTTCAGCATTGCGTTCGCATTTTTAACGTTTGACATGGAGATCAAACGCACGTCCCGTTTCCGGACCTGCCCGACGCCCGATCAGGACGACATGCAAGCCGGGACGTTTGGTTGCGTGCGTTTCGCGTGCAAGCCATGCATCGGCCGGGGGGCGATGCATGGTATCCGCGTCAGGAGCGTGTCGGCTGCCACGAGACCTCTACTGCGTTTGACGCTAAAGAATACTGTGGAACATGCGCGGCTGACCGAAGGCAATTTGATCCCGCTTCGGCAGGGAGTTTGCCACCTGCGAATCGCATCACCAATTTTTTTGCCGGGCACGTGAAGTACCCGAGCTTGCTGCGCGACGATGACGTCAAGTCGGCCGGGATACGCGGCGAGTGTATTCAGGTGAGGTGGACAATCGCTCTCGCTGGCGAAGAGGAAAGGACCGTTAGTAATCCGCTTTCCACGACAGATTCCCAGAGGCGCGCCAGGATCTCGACCGCACGGTGTCAAAGGTTCGGCAGGCCGATACTCGACGTTTCGCGATGACGGTGGGTCGGCAAGGAACATGTTAAGTGGCGAGGTTGGGATTAATGTAAGCGCCTCACAACGCTTGCAATTACCCACTACGGTTGAGGGCGAGTTCATATCCGAGTTGAATGTCGGTGTGGCGCCGCATGCCGTGCCACATAACGGTATTACCTAGAGGTGGATCGCCCGCGC
>NZ_CADIKH010000063.1 GCF_902859855.1 Paraburkholderia humisilvae | reverse complement strand
CCGGGTTGGTGCGACATCAACCTTACATGAGGCTTGAGCCGTATGCGGGGAAACTCGCCTGTACGGTTCTTAGGGGGCGGCGGCGCAGCAATGTGTCGCTGCTACCCGACTTTTCCACGTCCGACGATCGGATGCGGATCGGATGCGCAAGCAGTGCTCAACGCGCGCAGGCAAGAAAAAACCCGGCTGGGAGCCGGGTCCTGAAGGTCGCCGCCGGCCCGTTGCAGCCGGATGGCAGCCGGTACCGCCGCCATCTTTGCCTTGCGGCAGTCGACAAGGTGTCGACGATGGTCTTCGTTCACCACCCCCCGGTAGTTCACGAAAGCGGACGGCGAGTCGGGCGCGACGGCCCGCGGCTCGCGCGGCCGTACCAATGTAGAAGGGAACTCTTAATCGGAACTTAAGGCCGACCAACTCATGCTGGAAAACGCAACAATTCGCTTGCGCAGCAAAAAGCGGGCTTTATTCAGTCTTGCGATACGTCGCAAGTTGCATGTGTGGCTCGATAGCCGGTCACAACGTGCGCGCGTCTGCCTATCATGTGAGAGCGGCAGGTAGAGCGTGTCGCCACCGACGCGGCCGCATCGCGCCGCCGCGCTCAAACCCGACGCCCCGCATTCAACCCGCCAGACGATCGCCAGAAAGGGACCGGAGGATATCGATGCAGAACCCCGCTCTGTTTCACGTGCTGCTCGACCATCTCGAGGCGATCGGCACGCCGCCGCACGACGTCGAGCGCTACGTCGACCGCTGGCATCGGCTGAGGTCGCACGAAGCGTTTCCCTGCCCGGTCTGCTTTCTGTCGGGCGAGGAGCAGCCGCTTGTGCTGCGTGCCGCGCAGGGCGAGTTCATACCGGTCGAATGTCCGAGTTGCCGGACGCGCTTCGAAGTGCCGCTTGAAGACTAATGACCGCGATCCAGCCGGGTTCTCGGCAAGCAGACGACGCGATGGTTCGCGCAGTTAAAGCTCGAGCCGCCCACCGGCCCGCGTAATCTCCCCAACCGCCGGATGCCTCGCTCTTCCATCGAGCGAAATCGCGTAGAACTCATGCCGCACCTCGTCGACCTGTCCTAGCGGCAACAACGCATGTTGTGCCCGCAACGACGCCTCGAGCACGGACGGCGCGACAATCGCGCCCCTGCCCTCGCCCGCGAATGCAATCATCAACGCGCCATCGTCGAATTCGCCGAAGATGGGCGGCGCGAGACCGTTCGATACGAGCCACGCGTCGAAGCGCGCCTTCAACTCGCTGTCCGAGCCCGGCAACAGCATCGGCATGTGTGCGAGGCATGCGGGGAATGTCTCGCGATGCATTTCCATCAAAGCGGCCGTAGCGAACACCGCCATGCTCGTCGAGCCCAGTTTGTCGCTACGCGCGCGCGGCGGGCTTGAATCAAGCCATGGCGCATCGCACAGCACCACATCGAGCCGATGTTCAGCAAGCTCGCCGACCAGCGCCATCTGCCGGCCCTCGCGACACACGACACGCAAGCCCGCGTGCGCCGTCACGGCGGGCTCGATCAACCGGCATGCGATTGCCTTGTGGATCGAGTCCGCAATACCGACGCGCAGCACATCGACGCTTCGGCGCGGCGCGCGCAACTCACGTTCGAGTTCGGCGCCCAACGCGAAAATCTTCCCCGCGTACTCCGCGGCCACGCGACCGGCGTCGGTCAATTCGACAAGACGTCCGCGCCGTCGCAGCAACACACAGCCGAACCGCTCTTCGAGTGTCTTGATCTGGCTGCTCACGGTCTGCGGCGTCAGATGCAGCCGCTGCGCGGCCCCCGCGATACCACCGTGTTTCGCCGCCATCCACAGGTAATGCAAATGCTTGTAGTTCATACGATTCACCGCTTCTCGATGCAATGCGATCAACGTGCGTCAGACATGACCCCATTGGTCACGTCCCCTCGTGGCAAACGCATCGCATAACAAGCCGCTAAACGCTTAAACGGCGGCTGAACAAGGTTTCGATGCGTCAATGCCGCGCATCGTAGCGAGAAAGAATGAGTCGGAAATTAGACTCGCTGCGGATCCTTCCAGCCTTTTGCTGGCTTGACTCGAGCGCGATCGCAAGCGCTGTCTGCGTTGGTTTTTCCTTCGTATCGCCAGGTTTTTTCGAATATTCGAAGCGCCGCTTGCCTCCTACATTGCCGTCATGGGTCGTCGCGCAGGCAGCGCGGCCCTCCAATCAGGAGATCACCTCATGGCAAACGCAAACGGCAAACTGATCCTTATCGTCGATGGTTATTCGACCGGGCGCGAACTGGTTCGCGAACTGAACCGGCGCGGCGCGATCTGCATTCACCTGCGCTCGACGCCGGAGATCCCGACGCTCGCGGCCGCGAGCTTCGATCCTGGTCCATACGCCGTCGACCTCGGCTATCTCGGCACGGTCCAACAAGCGCTCACGCGCATTCCGTCCGTGCGCCTCGACGCGGTGGTCGCAGGCTCCGAGTGGGGCGTAACGTTTGCCGAATCGCTCGCGCTCGCGCTCGGCCTACCGACCAACCGGCCCGAGACATTGAGCGCACGGCGCGACAAGTTCGACATGATTCAACAGTTGCATGCGCATCGATTGCATGCCGCGCGGCAGGCGAAGATCAGGTCCGCGGCCGACGCGCACGCATGGGCGCGACGGCATGACCACTGGCCGGTGGTCGTCAAGCCGCTGCTTAGCGCAGGCTCGGACGGCGTCGTGATTTGCCACGATCACGCGGACATTCACCGTGCCGTCTATGCCGCGCTGTTTCATGACAATCTGCTCGGCGGGTTCAACGATAGCCTGCTGATCCAGTCGTATCTGGAAGGGCCGCAGTTCATCGTCAACACGGTCAGCCAGCGCGGCACCCATCACGTGACCGATGCGTGGCATGTCGACTACCGCATCGTGCGCGGCGGCTCGATGGCGATGGAATCGATGACGCTGCTCGATCCCGACGCACCGCCAAGCCACGCTCTATTCGACTACACGCGCCGCGCGATCAGCGCGCTCGGCATCGAGAACAGCCCGGCACACAGCGAGTTGCGGATCACGGAACAGGGGCCGGCGTTGATCGAGACCGGAGCGCGGCTGATGGGCGGGATGATGGACGCGCCGTCGTATGCGGTGGCCGGTCTGCCGACGCAGGCCAGTCGCTTTGCGGATCTGCTTGCCGCGCCACGCGACCCGGTCGGGCCTGGCACATACGAACGGCGGCGACATCTGGCCAAAGTGTTCTTCGTATTTGGCGACAGCGGCCGGGTGACGTCAACGCAAGGGCTGCGCAAGCTCGCAAGCTTGCCTTCGTTTCACGCGCACTATCGGCCGCTTGCCCCTGGCGCGAGAGTTTGGCGCACGTCCGATTCGCTGTTCTGCGGTGGCGTCGTGTATCTGGTTCATGACGATCCGCTGCAAATTCGTCTGGATATCGCGCAATTTCGTGCGTGGGAAGCTGCGCGGGCATTGTATGCGGTTGAGGCGGTTGAGGCTGCTGCGCCTGCCGGGGCTGGGGCTGGAGCTGGAGCCGCCATCGCTGTGAGTGCGCATGCGGGTGCCGGTGATCGTCCGTGTGTTGCGGATGCGGCGCTTCTTGCCATTCCCGGCGGTTCAACGTGAACTCCGCCCATGCGCTGTCGTTCCTCGCCGTGTTGATGCAATCGACCGGCAAGGTGATGTACGGCACGTTTCTCGAAGCAGTCGCGCCCGCACAGTTTTTGTTGATCAGCTTTTGCGTGGTCGCGGGTGTGTTTCTGATCGCCGCGCGTGGCCGGCTACCCGCCGGCGCGCGCGGGGCGATCGTGGCGGTCAATGTGTGGACAGCGGTTGCGTTTGTTTGCTTCTTCTATGCGCTGAAACATTTGTCGCCCGCTGCGGTTGGGGCGATTGAGATTGGCGTTGCCGTGCTCGTCGCGGTGGTAGTGGCGTCGTGGCGCAGTCGAGGCCGGCCGCGTGCAGCGAAGTTGTGTGTCTGTGCGGGGATTGTCGGTGGCTGCGCGTTGCTTGTGCCGGTTGAGCTGGAGCGGGCGGCGGCGGTGTCGTGGAATACGGTGTTTGCGATTGCGGCAAGCGCGAGTGCAGGCGCTGCATCGACGCTGATGGTTGGCGCGTTTCAACAGCTCGCCCATCGTGGCTGGGGGCCGTCCGCGATTCTGGCGCACCGGTTTTATTTGACGATTACGGTGGCCCTTGTTTGGGTCGCAATGGAAGGCGGCGTGGTGGTTCCTGCGGTGGACGATGCTTTGCCCGTTGTCGCGGTTGCGGTGATCGGCGTGATGTTGCCGCTTCTGTTGATGCAGTTCGCCGTACGCAAGACCGATGGGTTGACGCTGATGATCTGTATGGCCCTGCAGCCGGTGATGTCGTTCGCGCTATCGATGCTGTCGCCGGTTTATGCGTGGCAGCCGGTGACGTTGATCGGAACATTGGTTGTGGCGGGCGCGTTGGGCCTTGATGTGTGGGTTGAGCGGCGTGGACAGGTAACGGCGGTCGCAGCGCGGACGCCTCAGGCCGCGGCTTGAGGTTTGCACACGAGCTTTCGATGTACAAGCGCCGCAGCGGCCACGTCCTCACATTCCGCTCATTTTCCGGCTTTACGATGGGCTTTATCGACGTACCGCAGTTCAGGCATGAACGGATTGCACGAACGTCGCACAGGATCGCCGGCGACGGCGAACTCGATATCCACGGGCCGAGCCCGATTTGAACTCTGACTGGAGACTACGATGATCACCTATCTGCTGGGCAAGCTGGGCGAATGGCTCGAACGTGCGGAGCAGCGACGGCGCGAAGCGCATCTTTCGAACGCGAAGGATCTCGCGGATATTGAACGGCGGATGAATTATCTCGACAGGAACGCCTGAAAACCGCGCCCCGTCGTCGCCGGTCCGGCGTACGCGCAATATCACTCCACGTTGTCCGATACGTCGGTCATCCGGATCATATGCGGCTTGACAGCATCGTCGTCCTGATCGTCGCCCGCGGCCGTGGGCGGATGAATCAGCGCTTCGAGCCGCGCTTTGGTCGCGACGAATTCGGCGGAAGTCGCCTGTCCGTAGTCGCGCGGCCGCGGCACCGGCACTTCGATCAGTTCCTGCACTTCACCGGGGTTCGCCTTCAGCACCAGAATGCGGTCCGCGAGAAAAATCGCTTCGTCCAGATCGTGCGTGATGAACAGCACCGTCACATCGATATTGCGCCAGATATCGAGCAGATGCGCCTGCATCTTCGCGCGAGTTTGCGCATCGAGCGCGCCAAACGGTTCGTCCATCAGCAGGATGCGCGGCCGGTTCGCGAGCGCGCGCGCGATCGCAACCCGCTGCTTCATGCCGCCCGACAACTGGTGCGGATAGACATCGGTGAATTTCGCGAGACCAACCAGATCGAGCCATTGCAACGCCTCGCGTTCGGCCTGCGTGCGGCCCATGCCGTTCATCTTCAGGCCGAACATCACGTTCTTCTTCACCGTGAGCCACGGAAACAGCGTGTAGCCCTGGAATACCATCCCACGATCGGCACCCGGCCCGTCGACCGGCTTGCCGTCGATCAGCACCTCGCCGCTGGTTTGCCGCTCGAGCCCGGCGAGGATGCGGATCAGCGTGGACTTGCCGCAGCCGGACGGCCCGATCACACAGACGAACTCGCGCCGGTGCGTCTGGAAACTGATGCCGTCGAGTGCGACATGTTCGCCGCGCGGTGTGGGGAAGCGCTTGCCGAGGTCGCGCACGTCGAGAATCACGTTGCGCGCTTTCAGACGGTCAAAACGCGTGCGCACCGCGTCGGACTGCAGCAAATAGGACGGTACCGGTTGCGGATTCAACATGATGAATTCCTGTGAATGGGCGTTGGAACAAACGGGCCGCGAGGCAGGTCGAGTCTCGCGCGCCTACGCTTTCAAAGTACGGTCCCACGGAAAAAGCCGGCGGCCGATAAACGCGAGCACGAGGTCGGTGCCCAGCCCGATGATGCCGATCATCATGATCGCCGCGTACACGTTATCGAAGTGCTCATAGCGTGCCTGCTGCGTGATGTACCACGTGATGCCGGAGCTCGTGCCGACCAGTTCGGCGACGATCAGATAGGTCCACGCCCAGCCGAGCAGAATCCGCTGATCGCGATACAGGTCCGGCAGGATCCCGGGAATCACCACATGCGTGAGCAGCTTCAGCTTCTTCGTGCCCAGCGTCATCGCGGCTTCGAAGAGCGCGTAGTCGAGCTTGCGCGTCGTATTCGCAACGATCAGCACCTGCTGGAAGAACGTACCGATCACGATAATCGCGATCTTCGGCCCATCGTAGATGCCGAGAACCGCGACCATCAATGCACCGAACGCGGGCGCCGGCAGATAGCGGAAGAACTCGATAAACGGCTCCTGCAGCCGCGCAAGCGCGCTGTATGTGCCGCACACGATGCCAAGCGGCACGCCGATCGCAGACGAGATCACGAAGCCCCAGAAGATCACCTGGATGCTGTGCCACAGGCTCTGATGCAGCCACGGGCCGTCGCGCGTCGCGGGCGGCGTCGTGAACGCGGTATAGAACGCGCGCAGCACTTCATGCGGCGCCGGCAGATAGACCGGATTGGCCGACATGCCGGTCGGCAGTGCCGCATGCTTCGCACGCGCCTGTGCCAGTTCATCGTTGAAGGTCGCCTTGTCGATCCGCATGCCCGGCTGGAAATAATCGACGCTGCCGGGGTTTTCGATCAGCATCTGCGGATGCCAGACAAACGGCACGTAGCTGAGCACGCACCAGACGAGAACGGGCAGGACGAACGAGCCGATCCCGAGCATCCAGCGGCTTTTCGTCGACAGTTCGCGGCGCACCGCGAACCAGTCGGTGCGGTTGCTTGCGCGTGCCTGGCTTGCGCGTGCTTGAGCGGTCATTGAATTCTCCTTGCGCGGTTCATGGCGTAGCGAGTCTGCCTGAGCCCGGTTTGAACCAGCACGTTTAAGCCAGCACAAACCGCGCGCGTGGCGTGACTCGGGTTCATCGCGCGGCGAGGCTTGCGCGATACGCGCGCCAGCCTCCGAACGAAGTGATGTCGGCTGCGCCGTCCAGTGCGCTCGTCTCGCACAGGAAACCTTGCACGGCGCTACCGTCGGCGAGTGTCAGCGTGCCGATGCCAAGCGGCGCGGGCACTTGCGCGACGAAACTGCCATATGCGGCAATGGGCATTTCCCAGACCTCCAGCGCGATCGGCGCGCCGTCAGCCGGCACGCGCACCAGACCCGGCTTCGCAACGCCGCCGCTCGCCGCGGCGGACAACGCGTAGAGCCGGTACACGGGCGCCGTGGCGGTCGCTTCGATCAGGCGCGCGCCGCGCTCGGTCAATTGCCCGTTGAGCGGCTCGCCGCGCAGATGCGCGCCGACCACGGCGACGCGGATCGACTCGTTTGACGAAACCGCCTGCGCGCCCGCATGCGTCTGCGGCTCAACGGCTTCGCCGAGCCACGCATACGCGAACTGCAGCAGCGCGGCGTCCTGATGCGCGCGTCCGACGAACGTCACGCCGAACGGCAACCCGCTGTGCGCACCGGTGCTGCAAACCCCCGCCGGCACCGCCAGCGCGGACAGATCGAGCAGATTGACAAAGTTCGTGTAGTAGCCGAAGCGCGAGTTCACGCGAATCGGGTCCGCTTCGAGTTCATCGACCGTGGCGGTCGTCGCGGACGTCGGCATCAGGATCGCGTCGATGTGCTGCCATACCGCTTCGGCCCGCATGCGCAATTCAGCGAGTCTGTCCTGTGCGGCGAACAGATCCGCGGCGCTCCACTTCGCCGCGCCGCCGATGATCGTGCGAATCACCGGATGCAATGCGTCCGGATGCTGTTCGAAGAATGGCCGGATCGCGGCGAGCCGTTCCGCGACGAACGGTCCTTCGTAGAGCAAGCGCGCGGCGTCGAGAAACGGTTCGAAGTCGATTTCCACGAGTTGCGCGCCGGCGTCGCGCAGGCGCGCTTGCGCCGCGTCGAACGCCCGCGCATACGACGTGTCGCCGAAGAATTCGAGTTGCACCGCGCGCGGCACACCGAAGCGCACGCCGCGCAACGTCGGCGCGTCAGCGCCGCCGCGTTGCGCCGGGGTCCAGGCGCGCGCGTACGGGTCACCGTCAGCGATCCCGCGCGCGACGTCGAATACCTGCTGCGCGTCCCGCGCGGTGTGCGCGAAGATCGACACACAATCGAGCGACTTGCAGGCAGGCACGACACCGAGCGTGCTCAGCACCCCCTTGGTCGGCTTCAGACCGATGAGCCCATGAAACGCCGCGGGCACGCGGCCCGACCCTGCCGTATCGGTGCCGAGCGAAAACGCGGCGAGACCGAGTGCGACCGCCACCGCCGAGCCGGAGCTCGAACCGCCCGATGCATAGCGCGGGTCGAGCGCATTGCGGCATGCGCCGTGCGGCGAACGCTGACCGGACAGGCCGGTCGCGAACTGATCGAGATTGGTCTTGCCGACCGGAATCGCCCCCGCTGCGATCAGGCGCTCGACCACCGCCGCGCTTTTCTCCGGCGTATATGCATACGCCGGGCAGCCCGCCGTGGTCGGCACACCGGCCAGATCAATATTGTCCTTGATCGCGAACGGTATGCCGTAAAGCGGCAACGCGTGCGGGTCCTTGCCCTCGAGTGCGTCAACGTAGCGCATCATCTCGTCGCGTGTGAGCGCATGAATCCACACGCGATGCGGATCGTCGCCCGCGGTGCGGGTGGCGATCGTGTCGACGACTTGTGCCGGCGTCAGCGTGCGGGAACGATAGCTCGCCGAAAGCGACACGATCGTCAGCGGTTGTGGCGCAGTGTTGTCTGGCTTCATTTGTACATGAACTCCTCAGTAGCATCGGCTGCAACGGCACTGCGCACCGTCATCAACCGCTGTCCGGCGACGACCGCCGCCCCTTCCGCGCAATCGATCGTTTCGATCACACCGTCATCGGCCGCTTCGATCGACACTTCCATCTTCATCGATTCGACAATCGCAACCACCTGTCCCGCCGCGACGCGCTCGCCCGCGCGAACCTGGAGTTTCCAGACGCTGCCCGAAACATCGGCGACGATGCCGCGCACGCCGTCCGCGAGCGCATCCGTGCCCGTCGCGCCCGCCGCGCCACCCACTCCGTTTGCGCCCTGCGCATCGCCTGCTGGCTCGCCCACGTATTCCGCGGTGCCCGCGGCACGCCACCGTTCGCGTTCGGCTTCGAACGCCGCCTGCTGCGACGTCTTGAACGCGGCGATCGATTCGGCTTCGTCACGCAGGAAGCGGTTATACGTGCCGAGATCGAACGTCGACGCTTCGATTTTCAGGCCCGCGCGCCCGGCCACAAAATCCGCGCGCAAGTCGGCGAGCTCCGCTTCGCTGACTTCGTGAAAACGGATCTCATCGAAGAAACGCAGCAGCCACGGCTTGCCGGCGGCGAATTCGCGCGTGGTCCGATAGCGATTCCACATCTGTACCGTACGGCCGACAAACTGATAGCCGCCCGGCCCTTCCATCCCATACACGCACAGATACGCGCCGCCGATGCCGACCGCGTTTTCCGGGGTCCAGGTGCGCGCCGGATTGTACTTGGTCGTGACGAGCCGATGGCGCGGATCGAGCGGCGTGGCGACGGGCGCGCCAAGATACACATCGCCGAGACCCATCACCAGATAGCGCGCGTCGAACACGATGCGCTTCACGTCGTCGATGCTCGCCAGACCGTTGATGCGGCGAATGAACTCGATATTGCTCGGGCACCACGGCGCGTCGGGCCGTACGGACTGCATGTAGCGCTCGATCGCGATGCGGGTCGACGGGTCATCCCACGACAGCGGCAAATGGACGATCCGGTTTGGCACGCTCATCCCGTCGATGGCGGGCAGTTCCGCTTCCGCACGCTGCAGATGATCGAGCAATGCGTTGCGCGGCAGCACGCGCGGATCGAAATGCACCTGCAGCGAACGGATGCCCGGCGTCAGATCGACGATGCCAGGCAGACTATGCGCGTCGAGCCAGTTCATCAACGCGTGCACACGGAAACGCAGATTCAGATCGAGCACCAGCGGGCCATACTCGATCAGCACATTCCGATCGCCCGACTGCCGGTAGACGACACCGATTCCGTCGCCTGCCGATGGATCGCGGTACAGCACGCAGGCGTCTTCGTGACCGGCGATCGGCGTCACACAGGCGCTCGCCACGCGCGGCGCGGGATGATCCGTGCCGCTGCGCATGCGCGCGGCGTCCGCGTCGGCGCAGTCTTCCGTCGGTTGCGCAGGCGTGAACCGCACCGTATCGCCGGGCCGCAGTTGCCCGAGCTTCCACAGTTCGTCGGCGACCACCGTCACCGGACATACGAAGCCGCCCAGGCTCGGACCGTCGGGCCCAAGAATCACCGGCATATCGCCGGTGAAATCGACCGCGCCAATTGCGTATGCGTTGTCGTGAATATTCGATGGATGCAGTCCTGCTTCACCACCGTCCGGACGCGCCCACTTCGGCGCGGGCCCCATCAGTCTGACGCCCGTGCGGCTCGAGTTGTAGTGCACGGTCCAGCTCGTGCCGTACAGCATCGCGATATCGTCGGGCGTAAAGAAGTCCGGCGCACCGTGCGGACCGTTCAGCACGCGCAGCGTCCAGTCATGCGTCAGCGCGGGCAGGCGCGCGGTATCGAGCGTGGCGCCCGGTTCGCCCGCGTCCGCGTCCGCATCGGCCGCCAGATGCAGCACATCGCCCTTGCGCAATGCGCGGCCCGCATGTCCGCCGAACTGCCCGAGCGTGAAGGTGGCCTTGCTGCCGAGATAGTCCGGCACCTGCAGCCCGCCTTTGATCGCCATGCACGCGCGCACGCCGGCCCCGGTCACGCCGCCGAGCTTCAGCACTGCGCCGGGCACCGCGCGCAGCACCTGCCAGAACGGCATAGGCTTGCCGTCGAGGGTCGCGGCGAGCGACGCGCCGCCGAGCACGAACCGTGTTGTCGTATTGAAACGCAGCGTCGCACCGACCATCGTGAATTCGAGGCCCGCCGCATCCGGCGCGTTGCCGAGCAACTGGTTCGCGAGCGAGAACGACAGGTCGTCCATCGGCCCCGACGGCGGCACGCCAATGTCCCAATAGCCGAGGCGCCCCGGCAATTGCTGAACGGTGGTTTGCACACCGCCATCGAGCACGTCGATCGTATGCGGTGCGAACACGAAGCGCGATAGAAACGCGGTGGTCTGCGCGCCGCGCATGAACGTGTCGGAGCCGACCACCGCGCGCAGATAGTCGAGATTCGTCTCGATTCCATACAGCTGAGTCCGTTCGAGCGCGCCGGACAGCGCCGCAAGCGCGCCCTCTCGTGTGGCGCCCTTGACGATCAGCTTCGCGAGCAGCGGGTCATAGAACGCGCTGACTTCGGAACCGGCTTCGACCCATGTATCGACACGCGCGTGTTTCGCGAACGCGACATGCGTAAGCGTCCCCGCGCTCGGCTGAAACTGCTTGTGCGGGTCTTCCGCGTAGACGCGCACCTGAATACTGACGCCGCTGGCGGGCGGCGCCAGCGACTCGAGCGGCGCCAACGCGCGTTCGGCCTGGCGGATCATCCACTCGACCAGGTCGATGCCCGTGACCTCCTCGGTCACGCAATGCTCGACCTGCAGACGCGTGTTCACTTCGAGGAAATAGAAGCGGCGCGCATGCGCGTCGAACACAAACTCGACCGTACCGGCCGATTCGTAGTGCACGGCTTGCGCGAGTCGGACCGCGCTCGCATGCAGCGTCGCGCGCTCGTCGGCGGTCAGCCCCGGCGCCGGCGTCTCTTCAATCACCTTCTGGTTGCGCCGCTGCACCGAGCAGTCACGCTCGCCCAACGCGATCACCTTGCCGCGGCCGTCACCGAAAATCTGCACTTCGATGTGGCGCGCGTGTTCGACGAACTTCTCGACATACACGCCCGCGTTGGCAAAGTTCGCAACGCCCAGGCGCACGACCGACGCGAACGCCGCTTCGAGCTCCTGTGCGCTACGGCACAGCGACATGCCGATCCCGCCGCCGCCGGCGGTGCTCTTCAGCATCACGGGGTAACCGATCGACGCGGCTTCGCGCAGCGCCGTGCCGACATCCGGCAACAGGCCCGTGCCCGGCAGCAGCGCGACATGATTCGCCTGCGCGAGCTCGCGCGCGGTATGTTTCAGGCCGAACGCGCGCATCTGGTCGGGGCGCGGACCGATAAAGCGCAGGCCCGCGTCCTCGCACGCTTGCGCAAACGCAGCGTTCTCGGACAAAAATCCATAGCCCGGGTGCACCGCCTGCGCGCCGGTTGCGCGCGCCGCCTCGAGAATGGCGGCAACGTTCAGATAGCTCGACGCGGCCGCCGCGGGTCCGATGCACACGGCTTCGTCGGCCAGCGTCACATGCATCGCATGCCGGTCGGCTTCCGAGTAGACCGCGACCGATGCGATGTTCAAACGCTTCAACGTCCGGATCACACGGCACGCGATTTCGCCGCGATTCGCAACAAGCACCTTCGAGAAGCGCAGCGGCTCGCTCATTGCGCCTCCCAGATCGAGAGCCGCACGGGCGTCGGGTTATAGCCGTTGCACGGGTTGTTCAATTGCGGGCAGTTCGAGATCAGCACCGTGACATCCATCTCGGCGCGCATCTCGACATATTTGCCGGGCGCCGAAATACCGTCTTCAAAGGTCAATTTCCCAAGCGGCGTGACCGGCACGTTCATGAAGAAGTTGATGTTGCTGACAATGTCCCGCTTGGTCAGATGCGTGCCGATGCCGCATGTACAGTGCGTGATCGCATGCAGAAAGCTATCGCGGCAGCTGTGCATATGACGCTTGTCGAGCGAGTAGCGGACCGTGTTGCTTTCCGCCGCACAGGCGCCGCCTAGCGTATCGTGCCGGCCGCAGGTGTCGGCGACGATCGTCAGCATCGGATTGCCAAGGTTCGACATCAGCACGCTGCCCGCGCTGAGGTACAGGTTCAGTTGCTTGCGGATCGTATCCTGCGCGCTGTAGCGCTCGAGCGGATCGGCGCTGTTATAGAACAGCGTATCGACGGCCTGGTTGCCTTCGAGATCGAGAATCCTGAAGATCTGGCCGCGCTTCACTTCATGCAGCCAGGGCTCGCCCGACGGCAGCGTGAAATCGTAAACCGCGTCGCGCGCGTCCAGCGTGCTTTCGATGATGGTCATGGCGACGCTCCTTAAACGAAAAGACGTTCGGTGTTGACGAAGCCCCGCTCGTTTTCCGCGCATTGCGCGCGGCACGGGTCATCGGACGGCACGACACCGTCGCTCGGGTAAGCGCGATAGGCAACCAGCTTGACCGGCTTCGGCTGATACCCCGCAGCCGGATCGAGCGGATGCGGCGCCGTCGAAAACGCGGCGAGCGTGTTCATTTCGAAGCGCAGATCGAACGCATCGCCGGCGCGTGAATGGTTCGCGACGAAGCTAAGCGAACCGTCATCGGCAGCCGCGAGCTTGCTGAAGAAGTTGACGTTGGCGACCAGGTCGCGCGTGCCGAGCCCGTGCCTGGCGAGTTCAAGCAGCAGGCTGTCGCGGCCGTTGCGGATCATCGCATTGCGATGCGCCTGATACCGTGCGACGCCGTATTTCTGCTCGAATAGCTGCGCATCGCCGATGCCGCCAAGCGGGTCATGCCAGCCGACCGTATCGGCCGTGATCGACGCGAACACGCGACCCATGTCCGAGTACAGCACGTGGCCGCGTGTCAGATGCGCGGTGTGTTGCGCCTTCAGCGTGTCGGCCATGTTGTAGCGTTCGAGCGGGTCTTCCTGGCGGTAGAACACGGCCGCCAGATTCGCGCCGCCTTCGAGATCGACGATACGCAACGCGACGCCGCGGCGCAGGACACCGGACCAGTGCGTACCGGCTGGGATCACCGTTTCCCATAGCGGATGCGCGACCGGCGCGAGGTCGACGGGGGGATTCGACGGCATGGAGGCTCCTGTTGATCGATAGGGATAAGCGTGAGAGGGGCGATGAACGACATCGCGACCTCCCGGGCTTTTATCCCTCCGTGGAGCCAAGCCGGCGCCTTCGTACAAGGTGGACGGCAAGACCGGATTGCTCTCGGACCAGGCATCGCGCAGCCTTTGCCGCACGACCGGAACCCTAGCGATCCTGAAGATGATGCAAATTGCTTCGCACCTCTCGCCGCGTGTTAAAGCGAGTACTGTGCCAGCGCTTCGCCGCGCATCGCACGCGTGCGGATTCACGCCGTGTTTGCGGTATCGGTCGCGCTAAACGCGCATTCACGCAGCGTGTGCGCAACAACCTGTTGTCCGCCCTGGCGCGGGGCGAGCGCGCACCAATCGAATGCGCACGAGCGCCATCTTCGGGCGGATAGCGTGCATACGGAATCGATGGGCGTGATTTTCATCGCGCTTACGCATGGCATAGGCGTTGCTCTAATGAAGCCGCGTTCACCCTCTTTCGCCAACCATGCCTCTTCTGACTACCGCTCGCCGCGCGCTCTATGCATTGCTTTCAGCGCGCTTTATCGAACTGCAAAAGCAGCGCGTCACGCCGCGTTAGCCACACGCCGCGCACAGCACACGCGCACCCATCAAGGGTGCGACTGCGGCACTGCATAGCGCGCTTCCTGTCCGAAGCTCGACAATTGCTTCGAGCCATCCGGCAATGTCAACTCGCCCCGTTCGAGACGCCGCTTCAGGTAGGTGAAGCTCTGCGCGGTCTGCGCAAACAGATGATCGCCGACCGCAAGCGGCGGATACTTTGCGCACGCGTCAGGCGTCGCGAACGGCGGCAACGGCGCGACCACCGTGCGATAGTCGCATGCGAAAAACAGCGGAAACGAATACCGTTCCTGCGTCACCTTGCGCACGCGATGCGATGTCGCGACATAGGTGCCGCCGGTCCACATCTCCAGCATGTCGCCGATGTTGACGATAAATGCACCGTCGAGAGGCGGCGCATCGATCCAGGCACCGGCGCCGTTCATCACTTCGAGGCCCGGCGCGGTCGGCAGCAGGATCGTAAAGCACTCGTAGTCGGTATGCGCACCGATGCCGGGCGCGTCCTCGGCCGATGCATCGAATGGGTAATGCACGAGCCGCAACTGGCTCGGCGGCTTGTGCAGGTAGGCGTCGAAATGCATCTCCGGCAAGCCTAGCGCGAGTGCGAAGCCGCGAAAAAGACACCGGCCCAGATCGAACGCGGCATCGTAATAGCCGCTGACCGCTTCGCGAAAGCCCGGTTGATCAGGCCAGACGTTCGGCCCGAGCATCGGCGTGCCGGCCTTCAC
Source organism: Paraburkholderia humisilvae (assembly GCF_902859855.1). Lineage (GTDB taxonomy): Bacteria > Pseudomonadota > Gammaproteobacteria > Burkholderiales > Burkholderiaceae > Paraburkholderia > Paraburkholderia humisilvae. The sequence continues at coordinate 13,484 of NZ_CADIKH010000063.1, read as the reverse complement.
ATCCGGATCGTCGAGCGGCAGGTCGCGGCCGGTGTCGAACGCCTCTTTCCGGTCGCGCTTGCCTGCGGCGAACACCTCCTCGCCTTCGGGCACATAACCGCGGTGCGCGCTGGAGTGCCCGATGTAGTAGCGCATCTTCCATGCGTCCGGCGCCGCGAAGAAACGCTGCGCGTGCTCGATCAGCGCCGTTTGCAACGCGCGGCCGACGCGATGGTTCGTGACATAGAAGAAGCCGGCATCGCGTGCCGCGCGATCGAGCGCGCGGGCGGTGATCAGCCGCTCGTGCGGATCGTCGTGGTAAAGACCGCCAATGTCGACGATCGGCAATGTGCCGAAACCGGTGTGGGTGCGGTTCATCGGGGTTCACCTGTGAACAGGGATGGGTTGCGTGACGTTGCAGCGCTCGGGTGACGCTGCGCGAGAAATCCGGCGAAATGGCGACGCTCCTGTTGGCCGATCCATGTATTGATGCCCCATAGGTCGGCCACCGGCGCGTTCGTGAATGGCAGCGTATGCAGATAGCCGTCCGGGCCGAACTCCGGCGTCATCGTCGTCGCCGTGTAGCCATTCGCGAGTTGCGCGTCCCACAGCAACTCCCAGATGCGCCGATGCGACGCGAGGCAGTCCGCGTACTCCGGCGCAGCCGGATGCGGCACCTGAGGACCTTGCGGATAGCCTACGCGTCCGTGTACATGGTGCGCATGCGGTGCGAGCTCGACCAGCGTCTCCCATTCGCTGTCGAGCAGTCTTTCGCAGACGACCACCCAGTGGCTGAAGTCGCAGGTCAGCTTCAATTGAGGCACCGCACGCACGACATCGCGCGTGATCCATGGATTGAAGAACGAGCGGCCGCGGTGTGTCTCGAAGCTGCAGACGATGCCGTGCGTTGTCTCGAGTTCGACCGCGCGTGCGAAGAAATCGATTTGCACGGCCGCGGGCCACGCATCGCAGCCGGCGATCACATTGCAAAAGCGCGGCTGCAAAGGCTTCGCCCAGATCAGCTTGGCCTCCAGATCGCGCAGATGATCGTCAGGCGTCGCGCTGCGTTCGGGCACGTAGCTGCCCGCCGTCGTGATCTCGACGATCAATTCAAGCCGCTCGTCGGCAATGGCCGCCGCAAAGCGGTCGCGCTCCGCAACGCCCGCCGGCACCTGCGCCTCGATGCCATCGAACTCGGCCGCGCGGACCAGAGAGGCCGCCTCGCGCGGGCCATCGGAAAAGCCCCAGAACGTCTTGAACAGCTCGAAACGCATCGTCGTCCTTTTTATATGCAAAATTGCATGCAATACTACATGTTAAACGCGATGCATCAATAATATTTCCAACGTCGGCGCGTACGCATGCAACGCGCTCGTTTTGCGAGCCTGTTCGCACATAAAATGTGCATCCCTCCTCGTGCTGGTGAATCGATGAAGAAGAAAATCGCCCGGACCAAGGCGCAGGCCGTCGCGCGCGCGATCCTGGACATGGACTTCGAATGGTCCGCGCAATTCGGCGAACTGGGGCTCGCCGACCTGAACTACAGCGACCTGTTCTGCCAGATGTGGTCCGGCGGGCACGAGCAGTACGCGAAGACCGCGCTTTACGAGTTCATGCCGGGCGTAAGCCGCCGGACAGCCGTCCGTTATGTGCAGCAACTGATCGATGCCGGCTGGGTGAGCGAAACCTGCGCGGAACATGATCGTCGCATCAAGCTTGTGCGGCTGAGTGCGGAGATTGAAGACCGGCTCGAACTATTCCTTGCATTTGTCCATCAGCGCTTCGCGATGCTGGACCGCTCGTAAGCTGCGTCCTTTCGGCGTCCGTTGTCGCCCGCACGCGTGCGCGTCGGCTGGCATGCTTCTGGCTTCGCGCATCCGTCGAGAGGTGCGGCAGCGTCGCATCTTAGGGATGCTAGGGTTCCGGTTCAACGCGAACGTCTGGTCCGAGAGCAGCCCGGTGCGGCCCGCGAAACATGAACCCTTCGGTGCATGCTTCGCGGCCGCACTACACGGCGGGACAAAAGCCCGGGAGATCCGCGATAGCGAGCGCTGTCGTGCCTCTCCGTGGCCGGCTCCCGTGCAGGGCAGGAAACCGGTCATGACGCCAGCGCGCGCACGCGATGCGCGCCGCCACGGCGATCCATATAACACTTCACCCGGTCTCCTGGAGCACACAATGAAAGCATTCGAATACGCACGCGCTCAACTCGTCGCGTCCCGCACGCTGCGCCGCGGCCTCGCCGGCGCGGCGGCCGCGCTCGCGGTCGGCTTCACATCGGCATCGGCACACGCGGCCGCACCGCTGAAGATCGGCTATAGCGACTGGCCGGGTTGGGTTCTGTTCCAGGTCGCCATCGACAAGGGCTGGTTCAAGCAGGAGAACGTCGCGGTCGATTTCGAGTGGTTCGATTACTCCGCGTCGCTCGACGCGTTCTCGGCCGGCAAGCTCGACGGCGTCGGCGCGACCAACGGCGATGCGCTGGTGACCGGCGCGAGCGGCGCGAAAAACGTGATGATCCTGCTGACCGACTACTCGAGCGGCAACGACATGATCGTCGCCAAGCCGTCGACGAAATCCGTCGAGGGGTTGAAGGGCAAGAAAGTCGGCGTCGAGGTCGGGCTCGTCGATCACCTGCTGCTCGATACCGCGCTGTCGAAGCATGGCATGAAGGAGTCGGATCTGACGCTCGTCAATGCAAAGACCAATGAGTTGCCGCAAGTGCTCGCTTCGTCGCAGGACATCGCGGCCGTCGGCGCGTGGCAGCCGAATGCCGGCGAAGCGTTGAAGCGTGTGCCGGGCTCGCATCCGGTCTTCACGTCGGCGGACGCGCCGGGGCTGATCTACGACGCGATCATCGTCAATCCGGCGAGCCTCGCATCGCGCAAGGCGGACTGGGACAAGGTGATCAAGGTCTGGTATCGCTGCGTCGCCTACGTGAACGATCCGAAGACGCAGGCCGATGCGGTGAAGATCATGTCCGCGCGGGTTGGCCTGTCGCCCGAGCAGTATCTGCCGCTGTTGAAGGGCACCCACCTGCTCGATGCGGCTGCGGCGAAGAAGGCGTTCGTCAAGGGTGACGGACTCGATTCGATCTACGGGTCGAGCACGAACGCGGACAAGTTCAACGTACGCAACGCGGTGTACAAGCAGCCGCAGGACGTGAGCGCTTATATCGACCCGTCGCTCGTCAACGCTGTCAAATAACGCACGTTCGCCGGTGGTGGCGAGCGGCGCAGCTCTGTGCCGCTCTGCTTCGATTCGGCTAGCCACGAAGAACCGGTCTTCACCGGCACGGCGGCCCCTCGGGCCGCCGCCCTTCCCGGCTACGCGAGCGACTGTGTGTCGAAGCTGCCCGCGAATGCCTCGAACCCTTCGACCGGCAGCGGCCGGCAGAAGTAATACCCCTGATACGCGTGGCACCCGGCGCCCGCGAGAAACTCGCGCTGCGCCTCGGTTTCCACCCCTTCCGCGATCACGCCCAGGCCGAGGCTTTGCGCAAGCGCGACGATGGTCCGCGCGATGACCGCGTCGTTCGCGTCGATCAGGATGTCGCGCACGAACGACCGGTCGATCTTCAACTGATCGAGCGGCAAACGCTTCAGATACGACAGCGACGAGTAGCCGATACCGAAATCGTCGAGCGAGAATACGACGCCTTTGGCCTTTAACGCGGCCATCTTCTCGATGATGTCCTCGACGTTATCGACCAGCACGCTCTCGGTCAGTTCGAGCTTGAGCCGATACGGGTTCGCACCGGTCCGTTCGAGCACCGCGAGCACTTTGTCGACAAAGCGAGGTTCGCGGAACTGCTGCGCGCTGACGTTCACCGCAATCGTCAGATGCGCCATGCCGGGCTGCTTCCCCCATTGCGCAAGCTGCAGGCACGCGGTTTCAAGCACCTTGTCGCCGAGCGCGAGAATCAGACCGGTCTCCTCCGCGAGCGGAATAAAATCAGCCGGCGCGACGACCCCGCGCTCCGGATGCTGCCAGCGCACCAGCGCTTCGGCGCCGGTCACGCGGTCGCCGTCGCTGACCTGCGCCTGGTAATGCACTAGGAACTGGTCTTCATCGATCGCGCGGCGCAACGCGGCCTCGAGCGCCGCGCGCTCGACCACCACGGTCTGCATCGTCGGATCGAAGAAGCACATCGCATTGCGACCACGCTCCTTGCACTTGTACATCGCCAGATCGGCCTGTTTCAGCAACTCGTCGATCGACGCTTCGTGTCCCTGAAACACCGTCGCGCCGACACTCGCGCTCGTCCGGTAGTCGACGCTGTTGAGCTGGTACGCGTCGCCGAGCACCGCGAGAATCTTTTCGCCGATCGCCTCGGTCTCGTTCGCCGCCTCGTCGCGCGTGCCGCTCAGGCTGCCGAGCACGACCACGAACTCGTCGCCGCCCACCCGCGCGACCGTATCGCCCTCGCGCACGCAGCCCGACAGGCGCTGCGCGACCTGCTTGAGCAGCAGATCCCCCTTGTCGTGACCGAGCGTGTCGTTCAGCGTCTTGAAGTTGTCGAGATCGATAAACAGCAGCGCGCCGCAGGTGCCTGTCTGCGCGCTGACCGCAATGGCCTGTCTGAGCCGGTCCCAAAGCAGCGTGCGGTTCGGCAGCCTTGTCAACGCGTCGAAGAAGGCGAGTTCCTTGATGCGCTCCTCGGCGATCTTCCGTTCGGTGATGTCGTGATGGGTACCGACGTAGTGCGTCACCGCGCCGTTCTCGCCGGTTACCGCGGTGATGGTCAGCCACTTCGGATAGATGTCGCCGTTCTTGCGGCGGTCCCAGATCTCGCCCTGCCAGCCGCCTTCGCGATGGATGGTCTCCCACATGTCGCGATAGAACGCCTTATCGTGCCGGCCCGACTGCAGGATGCGCGGCGTACGGCCCACCGCTTCCACCGCGGTGTAGCCGGTACACACGGTAAACGCGGAGTTCACGCGCAGGATCGTGCCGTCCGCATCGGTCACCATCATGCCTTCGAGCGACTCGAACGCGACCGCCGCGATGCGCAGTTCCTCTTCGAAGCGCTTACGCTCGGTGATATCGCGACCGCTCATCCGGAAGCCGGTCAGCAAGCCCTTCGCGTCGTAAATCGGCACCCACGATGCCGATAGCCAGATCAGCGCGCCATCCTTGCGGATGCAACGAAATTCGAGGTCGCCGCCGCGCAGCCCCTGGCGTCCCTTCAGCAGTTCGGGCGCCACGCGCGGCATGTCTTCCGGATGAATCAGCGTGCCGGCGAAGTCGTGCATCGCCATGCACTCGTCGACGCTGTACCCGGTGTATTCCCTGACCGACGGATTGATCCAGCGCGGCTTGCCGTCCGGTCCCCACCAGACTTCCAGGTTGACCGTGCAGTCCGCGATCGCGCGGAATTTCTCTTCGCTTTCGCGCAACTCGCGCGTCATCGTCGAGGCGAGCCGCATCGCGCGGCTGCGGCCGGTCACCATGATCCACGCGAGCAGCGCGAGCAGCACCGAGAGGCCGCCGCCGGTGCCCGCGATCAGCCATTCCGCGTTGCGGCCGAACCGTTTCATGAAGCGGTCCTGCGCGGACATCGACAACACCCAGTCGTGCCCGTCGACCACCAGATACTCTTGCGCCGACAGGTCCGATGGCACGTGATGCGCCGGCTGGTCGGACGAGCGGTACAGCAGCGCCGCGGCCGACGGTTCCACACCGTCATAGATCGCGAGCGACAGGCCAGGCGGATCCTCGCCGTACAGGCTGGCGATCACATCGTGCATCCGGAACGCCGCATAGACCCAGCCGAGCAGATGTGCGCGGCGTTGCGCCACCGTGTCGAGCGGCTGGCCTTGCTGATAGACCGGCAGGTACATCAGGAAGCCCGGCTGATCCAGCTTGCCGAAGTCCGACGCCAGCTGCGCCTTGCCGGAAATCGTCGCGAGTCCGGAGTCGCGCGCCCTCTCCATCGCGTCCCGGCGCACCGGGCTCGACCATGAATCGAAGCCCAACACCGCGCGCCTGCCGTCGGCGAACGGCAGCCGCTCGATGACGGGCGCATAGCTGTCGCGCGAACCTTGGGGCTCGATCGCATAGTCGGCGCCGACGAGCCGGCGCATCTTGTCGACGTGCTGCGCGATGCCCGCTTGCGGAACCCACTCGATCAGCCCGATTGCCTGGATGCCAGCCAGGTTCGCGTCGGCGTTGACCGCGTTGACGTAATCGCGAAAGCGGTCACGGTCGAGCGTGCCGGTCGCGACGAAGAGCGCCTGCACGCCGCGCAGCATCTGCTCGTAAGACGCCATGCGCTGCTCGATGCGGCTGACCGCGTCGCCCAGCGCGTACGTGAACTGCGAGCGCAGTTCGTGCTGCGAAGCATGGCGCTCGTGATCCCATACGGTCCACGTCAGCATCAACGCGGAGCATAGAACCAGCAGCGGGACCAGGACAAGGCGCGCCCGGTTCACGGCGACGGCTGGAAATCGACCATGGAGTCAGCCAGGTCGGGTTTGAAGTATTTGCGGAATATCCGCCGCACCGTGCCGTCCGCGCGCATTTCGTCGACCAGCGCGCGCCATTTGTCCCGCTGCTCCGCGGACAATGCCTTCTTCGACATGATCAGGCCGTGCGGCACCGCGGGATCGTTGAACTCAATGATGGTCGTCACGTCGCGAATGCTTTTGTCGTCAATCGCCGGATAGTCGAACGGCTCGATGATCATCCCCTGGATACGCTTGAGCAGCAGTGCCTGGTACAGCGGTTCAAGGCCGCCCGCGAGGCTCACGCGGTTCTCCGCGGTCAGCGTGTCGACCAGATGGTTGGCCGACTCACTATAGCGGAAGCTGCGGATCACGCCGAGCTGGAAGCGGTCGTCGTGTTCGAAGTCGGACAGCGCATGAATGCCCGCGTCCTTGCGCACTAGCAGATAATACTTGTCACTGAAGTACCACGCGAACGACGCGTACCGGTCGCGCTCTTCGTTGGTAATGCCGGACAGGCTGAAATCGAGCGCGCCGGATTCGATCAGCTTCCAGATGCGCGCGCGCGACATCAGGCTGACGCGGATCTCGCAGCCGCTGCGGCGGGCGAGTTCGTCGGCGAAATCCTTGTCGATGCCACTGTCGGTATCGAGCGAATAGAGCAAGCCATGGTCGTGCAGCGCGAGCGTAAACGGACGCGAGCAGTCGGGACCGCCGGCAGCGGCGCTTGCATGGCCGATGCAGCCTAGCGTCAGAAGCAGGCTACCTAATACTTGCCGTATCACTGGGCCTCCGGCGCGGGAAATCGGTCAGATACCGCAATTGTGTGGACGGTTAATGACAGCCGTGCTGGCGTTCGCAGTCATCGAGTCTCCTTCGCGACGGATAGTTAGAAGATCCCGCTTGCGCGAACGGTCTCCCGCCACCATGCGAATCGATGTTCAGGCACACGAACCATGCGGACGCACTACAGTCGGGATAACGGCAAGCGTTCGCGAAACCTGAAGAGTCGTTCCTCTAATTCCCCGATTCCCGGGGGCGGTCGGCTCAATCGGGATGCTGTTGCGCCGCGACCTTCGTGAGGAACGCACCGATTTCGCGGTTCTGAAAGTCAACCTCGGGCTGCGTCACGCCGGCTGCCGAAAAGTGTCCCGACGGCCAGCGGGGCTCGATCGACTCGAATTGCGCACCGTGCACGTAGCGTGCGACTTCGAGTGCCTCCGGCTCCGGGTTCAGCAGATCGCCGACGCCCGCCAGCACGAGCACGCGCGCGCGGATCGAGCGCAGCGCCTGATGGTAGTCGCCGTTGAAACCAGGCGTCGTGCCAAGGTTGTGTGCGTCGTAGGCCCACGTCTGGTAGATCCAGTTACGCGCGTCGAAATTCTTCCACGTGCTGTCCTGCGTCTTGCGCAGCCATGCGGCCGCGTCGGTGGTCGCATCGTTGGTCGCTTTGCCGGTCCCTTTGCCGGTCCCTTTGCCGGTCGCATTGGCGTTATCGGGCAACGTGTTTTTCATGAGTTCCGGCGTGCGGGTAATCAATGCGAGCGTGCCGGCCCACAGCCGCATCCCTTGTTCCGGCTCCTGTCCCTGCGTGTAATGGCCGTCGTCCCACGCCGGATCGCTCATGATCTCCTGCCGCGTCAGCTCCAGCACCGTCTTCGTCCAGGCGGGCGTGCGGCCCAGCGGGACGATCGGCACCAGCGCGTCCATCATGTCCGGGTGGCTCACGCCCCACTGCAGCGTCTGCATGCCGCCCATCGACGCGCCGACCACCGCGAACAGATGCGTTATGCCGAACCTGCCGGTGACGAGCCGATACTGCGATTCGACCATGTCGCGAATCACGAAGCGCGGGAACGCCATGCCCAGCTGCTTCGTGCTGTTCGACGGCGACGTAGTCAAGCCGTTGCCGATCGCATCAGTCGTGATGATGAAGTAGCGGTTCGTATCGAGCGCCTTGCCCGGTCCGATCAGATAGTCCAGACGGTGGTGCGTGCCGCCAATCGCGGTCACCATCAGGATCGCGTTCGATTTGTCGGCGTTCAGTGTTCCGTAGGTTTCGTAGGAGATCGAGAAGTCCTTGATCGACTGCCCGCTTTCAAGCGGTAAATCGCCTTCGGCGAAGCTGCCGGTCTGGCCGCCTGCCGGCTGCGGTATCTGGGCATGCGAGACGCCCACGACGCTCGCGAGGGTTGCAATAGCGAATAACTGACCAACAAACCGCATGTGCGGGTCTCCGTTCCTGTGAGCTAATTGACATCGAAGTCAGATGACCGAAAGCCGTCGTGTCGACGGCCTCGCGGATTGTCCCATTCGATGCGGTTGCGTGCAGGTTCGCGGGCAGTGTGCGGTGCGTGTAATGGAGGGGGGTTTGCGGGCAGGCGGGTGGGTGCGGATATCAGTAAACAGCGGCAGTTACGCGTGCCCACGGAACAGCGCGCACAGACGGAACACGTCTTCGCTCAATGGAAGCTGCTTCGCCTTGCAGTAGCGGGTCGCAAGTTTCAGCAACTCCTTGATGTCGCGTCCGCTTGCCTTCGGGTAACGGACCGTCAGTGCTTCGATCAGCGCGTCGTCGAGGTCCGCGCCGAACTGCTCGGCCAGCAGTTTCCAGAGCCGCGTCGAGTCGGTTTTCGACGGCAACTCGTAATGGATCGTCGCAATGCAGCGCGACAGAATCGCATCGTCGACGTCGCCGATCCGGTTGGTGGTCATGAACATCAGTCCGTTGAAGTATTCGAGCGTCCGCAGGAATTCCGCGACGATCGCGTTGTGTTCGAGGTCGTTGTCGCGCCGCCGGATATAGACGTCCGCTTCGTCGAGCAGCAGAATCGCGTCCCAGCGCATCGCGCGCCGCAGCACGCCGGTCAGCGCCGCGCCCACTGAAGCGGCGGTGGTGCCGAGCTGCCCTGAATGCACGCGGTAGAGCGGCTTGCCGACCACTTCCGAATAGATCTCCGCGGTCAGCGTCTTGCCGAGTCCCGGTGCGCCCTGGCAGAGGATCGTCGTACCGCCCGATTTGCCTTGCACGAAGTCCTGCACGAACACTTCGATGTTCGACGTCAGGATATCGATCAGGTCGCGATGATCGCCGGGCAGCACCAGCTTGTCGCGCAGCTCAGGCTGGTAGCGATACTCGGTCATATGCTGCACGTGCGTCCAGATATTCTTGTGCCATTCGAGATGGAACAGATGCACGTAGCAATGCAACGGAATTCTGTCGAAGCCCGCTTCGATGCCGGCGTTGCGCCAGAAGCTCGGGTCGCTGGTCATCTCGAAGCGGCGCTCGAGCCGCTCTTCGTCGTTGACACACTTCGCGGCGACGCCATCGACAATGCGCGCGAGTTCGGGCGCGCCCTTCGCATCGATCGTGAAGGCCGCCTTCGTGACGACAAACTGTGCGCCGAAGCGGCGCTGGTATCTGAGAAAACGCTGTGCGTGCTGGTCGTATTCTTTCCTGAACTCCGCACATTCCTTGTAGAAGCCAAACTCGGCGAGCAGTTCGGGAATCGTGCGATCGACGATGTCGCTACGATTGAACATCAGCGAGGTCGTCATACCGGAGCGCCGCTTGCTGTAGTCGGTCTGCTCCGAATTGGCCGACTGCATCGTGTTCGCGATCATATCGACGACGACGTACGGCATGCCCTGCTCAGGCTCGACATAGCGCATCCGGTTCACGAGCCACGGCAGCAGCGCGCCGTCCTTGTTGCGGCGGTACAGCCAGCCGTCGAGCGCGTCGCGCGACAGATAGGCGATCAGACCCGGCACCAGTTGGTCCAGCGAAGGAATCACGCGTGCCTGCGGCGCGTTATAGATGCCGTCGAGCGCGAGCATCTGGAACATCAGCCCGCGATCGTCCTGGGTCTTGCTCAGCATGTACAGCGAGTTCAGCGACTGCGCATCGAACAGCTTGCTCGATACGATCATGTTGCCGTGACAGATACCGTGTGCTTCCAGTTGTCTTGCGAGGGGCGAACCGGTTCCGATCATCCCGAGCAGTGGATGGATCAGCGATTCCGGTATTTCAAAATCCATTGACTCGTCTCCAGAAGTTAAGCACGGGTGACCGCGGCTTAAAGCGGGTTATCGTGACTTATCGCGGCTTGATCGCCATCCCGTCGGCTGATCATCGGCCTTTCGCGCGCTTTTTTTCAGGCCGGGCTCATTGACCTTGTTTTAGAAAGAACTCGACCGCGAGGTCGACGATCGGCGGTTGAATCGCATGCGGGCCGTTGAATTCGACATATTGCACCTCGTAGCCCGCGGCTTTGAGTTTGGCCGCGTTCGCGCGGCCGCTGGTGGCGATCGACAGTTGCTCGTCCGCGAGGCCGTGCGCGATGAAAATCTGCGGTGTCCCTTCCTGAACGAAGACTGAAAAGAATCCGCCTGACAACGCGATCACATGACTCGCGATATCGCCGTTCGTCACACCGATCGATAGCGCGTAGCTTGCGCCGTCCGAAAAGCCCCCGAAAGCCAGATGACGACGGTCGACGCGATAGCGCGAAGTGACTTCCGTCAATGCCTGATGCAGGCGTTCGAGGTCCGGGCCGTTGCCGCCGATGACGAGGTCCCATGTCGGATAGGTCGAATGCGGCGCGAGCACGAGGAAACGATGCTGCTGCGCGTGGGCTTCGATGAAGGGCAGCACTTTCTCCGGAAAGCCGCCTGCGCCATGAAACATCACGAAGAGCGGCACAGCAGTGGCTTCGCTCACCCCTTCAGGCACGAACAGGACTGCGTCGCGGTCGTCGGCGAGACCAAGGCGGTGGCGCCCCGGGGGCAGCGGGGCTTTGGACGGCTCAGCGTGCGTGAACGACAAGCGGCCGAGCAACGACGGATCGAGCATGGTGGACTGGGGTGGCAGATAAGCTGATATATGATATATCAGTCGTCCCATGACGGGTATAAAAACCGGCCAATCAAGATCGCCAGCGCGCCGGAAACGCGATCCTTTGAACGTGAATGCCGTCGCCGACGGGTGCCGGCGGCGGTCGCTACGCGCGATGGTCCTCGCTGACGAGTCCTGACGCTTGCAGGTCCCTCACATCGGGAAGCGTCAAAGAAAACGCCGGCATTTGCATTGCGCGCTGCGCGAGCGCTGCCAATCGCGGAAAAGCGTCGCTGTTGACCGTGCGCGGCATCGCCACTGCCGCACTCTGGAACGCAACAACCGTCATCACATCGGCTTGCGAGATGCTTGAACCGAGGAACCATGGTTCCGCGCGCGCCGCATTCAGCACGTCGAACCCGATCAGCATCTGTTCCTCGTAGCCGGCCTGCAAATGCGGCAATCGATAAGCCTCGGGCCGCAGCATCAGTTCGTCGCAGTAGCGGGCCAGCTTGTCGTAGCAGGCCGTCGCATAGCCGACGAGCTGCATCGCATGCACGCGCGCTGCGCCGCCGTCCGGCATCAATCGCTGCGCGGACGGCACAAAGCTATCCAGATAGTCGACGATCGCACCGCTGTCGATCAGCAGTTGACCGTCGTCCAGTTGTAGCGCGGGCACGCGCATCATCGGGCTGAACGCCCGCACGCGGTCCCTCTGCTGGTATGCGTGATACGGCACGTGCTCGAACGGAATATTCAGCAGATGCAGGGTAACGCCGACACGCCGCGTATAGCCGGACAGCCACGGACCGATCAGTTGCATCGGGATATCTCCTGCGGAGCACGTCGGACACCACGAAAGCCCGGTTCAAGTCACGGGATACCGCCATTCGAGATGCACTTGTACACGTATGCACGTCGACTACCACTATAGATCGGGCGACGGTGGACGTGCGTGCCCGGCGTGACTCGACACCCGGGCCGCCTCCCACGCACCACGCGGGCGTGTGGCGGCGTGCGCAGCGGCGGTTTAGACTGCGCGCTAAGCGTGACAGCCCGATTCTGAAGAGGTGGACGCAATGGATATCGTACAGGCCATGAAAGTATTCGCGCGCGTGGTGGAGACGAAGAGCTTCACACGCACGGCCGAGACTTTGAACATGCCGCGCGGACGTGTGACGGTCATTATCCAGAGCCTCGAAGCACACCTGAACACGCGTCTGCTGCAGCGCACGACACGCAGTCTCAACCTCACGCCGGACGGCTCTGCCTATTATGAGCGGTGCGCACGCGTGCTCGCCGACATCGACGACATCGAGCGCTCGTTCCTCGACAAGAAGCGATCGCCGCGTGGCAAGCTGCGCGTCGACATGCCCGGCGCGCTCGGGCGCCTCATTGTGATGCCCGCGCTGCGCGACTTTCACAAGCAGTACCCCGAAATCGACCTGCGGCTCGGCCTCGGGGACAAGTCTCTGGATCTCGTGCAAGAGGGCATCGACTGCGCGATACGCATTGGCACCTTGCAGGATTCGACGCTCGTGGCGAAGCGTGTCGGCGTCTATCAGGGCGTTACCGTCGCGAGCCCGCAGTATCTGCGCAACGCCGGCACCCCGCGAACGCTGGCTGAACTCGCCAATCACCGCACGCTGAACTATTACTACGGCCGCTCGGGCCGCACCATGTCATTCACGTTCGAAGTGGACGGCAAAGTGGTCGAAATCAGGATGCACGGCTCGATCGCGGTGAACGATGCCGAGGCGTATCTGGTTGGCGCACTGAATGACCTCGGCATCGTCCAGGGCCCCCGCTTCATGGCGCTGCCGTACCTCGAATCGGGTGCATTGGTCGAGATTCTTTCGCAATGGAAGCCGCGGCCGCTGCCCATTTCCGCCATCTACCCACACAACCGCCATCTCTCCGCGGCCGTGCGTGCGTTCGTCGACTGGATCGCAAAACTGTTTCACAACAGCCCGCTGTTATCCAGCACCCCCGAAACCGATGCACGCTGCGGCCCTGCAAGCATCGATGCTGAGGATGCCGATGCGGTCGACCTTGCAGGCGACGAAGCCGCGCCGATCGCGTAAGCGCCGCACGACCCTTGCAATTACCCACTACGGTTGAGGGCGAGTTCATATCCGAGTTGAATGTCGGTGTGGCGCCGCATGCCGTGCCACATAACGGTATTACCTAGAGGTGGATCGCCCGCGCGGGGGCCAGATAGCCGC
>NZ_CADIKH010000062.1 GCF_902859855.1 Paraburkholderia humisilvae | reverse complement strand
GTCCTTCAGGTTCAGTGCGTGCGCATGGCCTTGCGAGCCGTAGCCGATGATCGTGACCTGCCTGCCTTTGATCAGGGAGAGGTCGGCGTCCTTGTCGTAGAAAACTTTCATTTCGCCTCCTGTTGCATATCGCGCGGCAACCGTCTCCATCACCGCTCGCCGGAGGCTTTGGGGCTGGTCCGCGGCAATTTGTAAGCTCCGACCGGCTGCGGGAACAGCGCGTCGAGGTCTTCCAGCAGCACGACGCTTTCCTCGTCATGTGGGTCCGTGCGCGCGACCACGGCGACGCAGGCACCCTCTTCGCTCGGGTTGTACGGCAGGTGCGGCATGTTCGCGGGAATGTAGAAAAATTCGCCTGCGCTGACGAACAGATGCTGCTCCAGTTCCTCGCCGAACCAGACACCGGACTTGCCGCTCAGCATATAGATCGCGGTTTCGTGTCCTTCGTGCTTGTGCGCCTTGGCGCGCGCGAGCGCCGGAATGGTCACGAGCTGCATATGAATGCCTTTCGCGCCGACGGTGTCAGCCGAAATGCCCGCCGCGTGCAGCAATTGTTGCTTTGCGTTCGTGTCCCGGCCCGGCCGCACTACGCGGCAAGTCGGCGCCATTTCGGTAACCGTTTTATCAGCCATCGAGTCTCTCCAGCGGTCATCTCATCGCAGCCTGCGCGCACGCCATGCGCCGGGAACCGCGCCCACTTTCACCGAAAAGCGGCCGAATCCGTCACCTGCACACGACACAACACCTGACGACACGGCGTTATTCCACTGTCAGGAACCGCATTTTTGCGCCGATAACCGGGTGGGCGCCCCCCGCCGCCCGTCCCGCCGGCCAATCCTGCCCGCCGCTGGCCGAACGCGCGGCCTGCTCAGTTGCACGGGATCGTCACGACCAGGCGGCCGTTGCAGCGCGCCATCAGATCGTCATGCGCAAGACCCCGGTTCCACCAGCGAGCGAGGCCGCTGCGCGGGCGGTGTCCGACCACCAGAATGTCGGAATTCAGCAGCCCGGCGTGCGTCGAAATGCTGTCGACCACGTCGCCGCACGCCATATGGCCGCGCGCGGGCACACCGTTGCCTTCCATATGGTCGAGTGCCTCGCGCAGCGTGATCATCGCTGCGTCCTGGATACACGCGCAGGCGAGGTCGGACAAATACCATCCTGCCGCCGCCATAGTCGACGTGGTGTCGACGACCGCCAGTACGTCCGTGTGCGCATCGAGCGCAAGCGCTAGCTCGGCCGCGTGGTGCAGCGCGGTTTTCGCTTCGCGCGTGCCGTCGTAGTAGAGCAGGATCTTCGAGGGTTTAGACATTGGAGTCTCGCTGCAAAGGTTAGAGAGCCGCCGGGGCTTTGAACGCTGTCTGACCTTTCGTCCCTTGGTCATTTGCGAGAACACCTGGCTGCGCCAGGCTATTCCATGCGAGCTGCACCGCCTGACACGCACGGCGGCGCCGGCGTGCATCGGTCGGTGCGCCATTCTTAGGGATGCCGCAGAAGATGTTGTGCAAACGAAGGATACCGGACAGGTCCCTGAACGCTTGTCGATTGCCTGTCTGCGACAGTCGGCAACACCTGTTCGTCAGGTGCGAGATTGCATGGGTGTATGCCGGTGCCGGCTCAATGCCATGCTGGCGAGCCACTCCGCGTCCGATCGGTTCGGAAACACCGTATGGGTCAGCCATCGGTGTGATCTCGCTTTCAGCGGCTTGTAGCGCATGAAACATCCCGCTTACTGTGAGGAAGATCGGCTCGCGGACGCTCAAAAAAATACAGCGCCCTCTCGGGCGCTGTGCGGGTCGATGTCGACGTCGACATCGACACAAATAAGGCCACCGCGCATCCGCTCAGATCTGTCTGCGCATCTCCGCGGGAGGCACCTTCATTAGCCGCCGGTACTTCGCGACCGTGCGCCGTGCGACCAGCACGCCCTGGTCCGCCAGCATTTTCGCGAGTGTCACGTCGGACAACGGATCGCGCACGTTCTCCGCGGCAATCATCTCCTTGAGCAGCGCACGCACCGCCGCGGCCGAACAGGTGCCGCCGCTCTCGGTGCCGAGCTCACGGGGGAAGAAGTGCTTGAACTCGAAGATGCCGCGCGGCGTGGCCATATACTTGTTGCCCGTTGCGCGGGAAATGGTCGATTCGTGCAGCCCCAGTTCGTCGGCAACGTCGCGCAGCACAAGCGGCTTCAACGCAATTTCGCCGTACTGGAAGAATGCCTTCTGGTGCGCAACGATGCATTCGGCGACGCGCTGGATCGTGTCGAAACGCTGCTGCGCATTGCGGATCAGCCAGCGCGCCTCCTGTAATTGCTGCGCGAGCGGGGAGCGGCTCGTGCTCGCCGACTGCGCAAACAGTTCGGCATACATACGATGGATTCTCGCGCGCGGCAGTACCGCGGGATTGATCGTGACGACCCACTTGTTGCGCACCTGGCGCACCAGCACGTCCGGCACGACGTAGTTTTCGTCGCTGCGTCCGTACGAGTTGCCCGGCTTCGGGTCGAGCTTGCGCACCAGCGCACACGCGACGCGCAGCGCCTCCGCGTCGCAGCCAATCTGCTTTTGCAACTCCGCGTGCTCGCGCCGCGCGAGGCGGTCGAGATGGTGCTCGACGATTTTTCGCGCAACGTCGCGCCCTGGCGTGTCGGCTGGAAGCGCATCGACTTGCAGTACGAGACATTCGGATAGCGAACGGGCCGCGAGACCTGGGCGGTCGAGCGTTTGTACCAGCCGCAGCGCGACACTCAGTTCGTCCTCGGTGAGCGGCGGATCGAACTCGACGACGTCGGTCAGATCCGCCAGATCCTGGCGCAGGTAACCGTCGTCGTCGAGCGCCTCGATCACGACGCGCGACACTTCACGGTCGCGTTCGTCGAGACGATACAGGCGCAGCGCGTCATGCAGCTGTTCGTGCAGCGTCGGCTGCACGCGCGCCCATTCCGCGGGGTCGCTCGCTTCGCTGTCGCCGTTGTAGCGCGACGAACCATGGCTAAACGACGCGCTGGTGTAGTCGCCGCCTGAATCGTCCGCTGATGCGCCTTCGCCATGCGGCTCGGCGCTCGAGCTGTCGAGGGCCGGGTCGCGTTCGGCAGCCGGCAGCGTGTCGGCCGTCTCCGGGTTGTCCGCGTCGGCCGCACCAGTCCCGCCGGCATCTTCGGAAACCGATGAGTCGTATTCGAGAAACGGATTCGTATCGAGCGCCGTGCGCAGTTCCTGCTGAAACTCCAGCGACGACAATTGCAGTAGCCGTACGGATTGCTGCAGGCGCGGCGTGAGCGCGAATGACTGCCTCGCTCGTAGTTCAATTGAAGGCGGCATCGTTGGCATGTCCTGTTGGTCATCGAAAGAACGGTTGCCCGCCACTTGGAGCAACTGTCGTACCAGTTTCGCCAATCGCCTGTTTTTAATCGACTTTGCGAATCTGCATGACGCCCGCCCGGCCTGTTCGTCGCGTGCTTTTTACAACCTTTCTGAAAATTCAGGTTCCTTGCTTGCTACGTGGCGGCAAGGCGAGCCGATCCGCGCCATCGAACCCGCGCGTGCGGCACCAGGACCCAGTGTAGGGCCGCCCCGGGCCAACGCACCGGAAATACCGCACGCCCAGGCATGCTGCTTGCGGAAACGAACATGCGGACATTGACGCTTCATGCAACACGACCGCGTTCCGATTACTCAAGCAGAAGGAGAATCCATGAAAACCATCCAGATCCTCAAGACCGCAGGCAGCATTGCATGCGTCGCATTTGCACTCAACGCGACCGCGCAGACCGGCACATCAGCGCCGCCCGCGTCGTCCGAGACCCTGGGGCAGCACTTCGACGACGGCACCGTCACGACGAAGGTCAAGACGGAACTGCTCGGCGCGAAGAACGTCAAGTCGACGCATATTCATGTGAAGACCCGTCAGGGCATCGTGTGGCTGACCGGCTCGGTGCCGACGGCCGAAGAAAAGGTCTCCGCGCAAGACGTCACACAGAACGTCGAAGGCGTGAAGGGCGTGCGCAACCATCTGAAGGTGACGGCTGAATAATCCGGACCCCGAACATCGTTCGCTGCGACGTATAACGAAGAGCGCCGGCGCTGTCATAGCGCCGGCGCTCTTGCTATTCATTGAACCGCGGCTGCGCGCGGGATCAGGACCTCGCCGCCGCATGCCGATCGCGCAGATCGCGAATCTGGTCGTGGTTCAGCATCACACCGTGGAACTGCCGCTCGATTAGCGTGCGCACATCCGCCGGCAGATCCTTGGCGAGCGCTTCCTGATACCGCTTTTTCGCCACGTCCTCGCCCTTTTCGCAGTCGGCAAGAATCGCGTGGTCGCTGCGGCTGCCGACCGCGGACTTCAGGTCGACCCAGCCGCGATGCAACGCGCCCGACACCGAGCCGCCGTTTTCCGGTTTTCCGCCCAGTTGCATCACGATATCCTGCAGTTCGCGCGCCGCACGCGTACACGTATCGGCGCGCGCGCTCAGCCATTCCTTAAGTTGCGCATCGTGCGCGTCTTGCGCGGCTTTGAGGAAACCGCGCTCGCCGTCCTTCGACGTTTCGATCAGCTCGTTGATCACCGCAATCACGTTCGTAGACATTCGACACCTCCGGTTACAAGTTTTCACGCGCACAGTGTGAACTACGAGTTCGTCCTGCGATCGCGCTCCATCCCTTCGACCCGAAACAATCCGCTATGCAATTCGACGCTCGCCCCATCGTTCTGTTCGAGCGCGGTCGCGCACACCGAATGGATGCGCTCGCGCCCACGCGTGAAAGCGCGCTGCAAGTCATCCTCCAGCGGCGAGGCCGCGCCGAAATGATCTTCGAGTGCCTCCGCGCTAATCGCGCACTCAACGGGCCTGCGATCCACATATGCGGTAAAGCGCAGCACCAGGTTCGAGCCGTCGAAGCTCGTTGTGTCATCGGAAAACGTGATTTCCATCAGAGAACCTCCGTATGCCCGTGGCCCTTCCGTCGGGCCGCGCGCGTTCAGGCTGCATTCCCCGAAAGTTGCGCGATCAACGTTTTATTGAAAGCGGGTATATCGGCGGGTTTGCGGCTTGAAATCAGATTGCCGTCTTCGACCACCTCCTTGTCAACCCATGTGCCGCCCGCATTGCGAATATCGTCCTGCAGGCTCGGCCAGCTGGTCACCGTGCGTCCTTTGATGATGCCTGCCGATACGGGCAACCACGCGCCGTGGCAAATCACCGCGATCGGCTTGTTCGCCTGATCCGCTGCCTTGACGAACGCCTGCGCTTGCGGCAGCAGGCGAATCGCGTCGCCGTTGACGACGCCACCCGGCAACACCACAGCGTCGTAGTCGTCAGGCGCAGCCTGGTCGAACGTCGTGTCGACGTCGATCGCATCGCCTTTGTCGACGTGCCTGAATCCTTGAATTTTGCCTGGCCGGGAAGAAATGACGTGAACCGTTGCACCGGCTTCGGCAAGCGCGCGCCGCGGTTCGACAAGTTCCGCCTGCTCGAATCCGTCGACGGCAAGCACCGCGACCTTGCGGCCCTTCAGTGTATTGGCCATGAAATTCATCTCCTTGATCACAGAATGCGCAGACCCGCAGTGGGTCGAACGCGGCTTATGACGCGGTCCGGGCCTTCATCCCGGTTGAGCAAGACGAATGCCCAGATGAATGCGTGACCGTGGGCGCACGCGACCGCCCGCAGTCCGGAACAAAGGCGCGGCTGTTACGCGGAGCGCAATTCGGGCTCGCGTGCGCGCTGTGTGCATGCGCCGTCGTTACCCTTCGTATGCCGCCATCACGAGCCACATATCGCGCTCACCGTCATGTATCTCGGCGGCAATCGCATACGGATCGCGTGGCTGGCAAGTCTGCGTGAGCACGTTGCGCGCTACTTCGCCATTGTCGAACACGCGTCCGCCAGCGAGACACCGGACTTCGCGTTTGCCTTCGAACATGCGTTGATCGCGCCGATAGATAAGCGGCTGGGTCTTCCACGTTTCGAAACAATCCTTTACGTGCTGAAAGTCGCCACCACAAATATTGGCCTGAAAATGTGTCGTTGGCATGGTTTCTCTCCACAATGCAATGCATGCCGCTTGCCTGTGCCGCCGGTTTACCGGCTGGCCGGCGTCGGTGGATCGCCGCTCGGCCGGATATGTCGTTGTCTTGCGTATCCGGCGTTGCCACGGATCGTCACGCGGTCGCAGTTGTGACGCGCCTGCTGTCATCCAGTTCCCTGCCGGCGATGCCCGGGTCGTGCCGGCGTGGGCGGGTGGCTTATTGACCCTTCGTGTCGCTGCTTGCGTTCGCGCCCGGCATGTTGGTCGTATCGTTCGCCGGTTTCTTCTTGCCCTTCGTTGAATGGTGTTTCATCTGCGATTGGCTCATCTGACTCGAGCTGTTCGCGTTCTGGCCTGCCTTCTCAGCACCTGTATCGTTACCGGTGGCCATGCCGGCGCCGCCGCCGCCCGTCGATCCGCCGCCCGCGCCCTGCGCGAACGCAGCACCCGACAGTGCGAGGAATGCCGCCAGAAGGCACGTTTTCGTGAGTTTCATCCGATTTCTCCCTTGGTTTATTGTGCGGCCGGCGGCCGCGCTACCTACGTACGTCACCTGCACTCGCGTTTCAGCAAGCCCTGTGCCGATCTCCCGGCGCGCACGGACAGCATGCATCGGATACGCATTCGCGGCCTGGCCCGTTACACTGTCTAATGTGCCGTCAAATACGATGTCGCCTGCACGATGTCACCGGCGTCGGCCGATGCACCGCAAAGCACGTTGAACATGGTGTGATCCGCGGGTTGGATAGCGCGGCAAGTACAAACGCCGCCTGCAATTTACAAGCGCAACGTAGCTCTTTCGCACAGCGGCACATCACCCCGGCCCCGTTGCGGTTCTGTCATCGGAAACACGCACTGCGCGCCTCTTCAACGCAGTTTCACTATCGAGGATGAAGCCATGCGCATCACCACGTCGTTTCTGTTCGATCTCGACGGCACGCTGGTCGACAGCGTTTATCAACACGTGCTCGCGTGGAAGGAAGCGCTTGATAGCGAGGGCATCGAGCTGTCGGTATGGCGAATCCACCGAAAGATAGGCATGAGCGGCGGCCTTTTCAGTCATCAGCTGCTGCGCGAAACGGGCGGCGATATTAGCGGCGAGCGCGTCGAACGTCTGCGCCGCAAACATGCCGACGCGTACCGGCAGTTGCACGCGCAGGTGTGCCCGTTACCCGGCGCGCGAGCGCTACTCGAAGCGCTCGACGCGAGCGGCACGAAATGGGCGATCGCGACAAGCGGACGGATGGAAACCGCAGCCGTCAATCTGCAAGCGCTCGGCGTGGACCCGGCCAAATCCGTCGTCGTGACGCGCGACGATGTCAAATACGCGAAACCCGATCCCGACCTTTTCGTCGCCGCCGCGCACCGCCTCGCGGTGCCGATCGAACAGACCGTCGTGGTCGGCGACAGCATCTGGGACATGCTCGCCGCGCGCCGTTGCCGCGCGCTCGGCGTCGGCCTGCTGTCGGGCGGATACGGCCAGGAGGAACTCGAGCGCGCGGGCGCGCTGCGCGTCTACGAGGATCCCGCCGACCTGTTGCTGCATATCGACGAAATCGCCGCACGGCCTTGAGGCATGCATCGTGCCGGTCGCGGGGCGTTTTCGCGCGAGGAACGGGGGTTGCTCGTCCGCTGGTATCTGAACCCTTCGGAGAACCGCGATGAGTACAGGCGCAAACATCGTCGGCGGCGGCCGCGAGACGGCCAACGGGCCAGGACCTGAAGTGATGGCCGCGTCGACGCTCGACGGCGACCGCGTGTTGAGTTCGGACGGCCACGATATCGGCAAGCTCAAGGACATCATGCTCGACGTCCGCTCGGGTCGCATCGCGTATGCGGTGCTGTCGACCGGCGGCTTCCTCGGCATCGGCGACAAGCTGCTTGCGATCCCCTGGAGCGCGCTCACACTCGACACGGATCATCCATGCTTCGTTCTATCGCTGAGCGCCGATCGAGTGAAGAACGCGCCGGGCTTCGACAAGAACCATTGGCCGTCGATGGCGGACGCAACATGGGCGACGTCGATTCACCAGTACTACGGGCGCGAACCGTACTGGGGAAGCGGCGCAGGAAGCGCCACGGGAACGGACCGCGCGTCCCCCGGATTCGGGACTGGCGACATTGCGCCCGGCTCGTCGAACGCGCCGGAAGCAGGCGGCGTCAAGCTTTGAGCGGGCGGCAAAATGACGACCACTCGATCCCGCTCATCATCGAAGAAGAGCCGTGCACAGCATCCCTCGACGCGCAGCAAGGGCGGCCGGCCAGCTCGCCAGCGGCACACGCATGCAGCGAAACAAGCCGGGCCCACCGCGAGCCGCACGTCGCGGCGCTGGTCGCACCAGGTGATGGAGCATAGTGACGCGATGGACCTCGAACGCGACATCTTCAAGACCGGCAGCGCGCAGGCCATCGCCGAATCGCTGAAGCGCTCGTCGACGCACAGCAAACGGCGCAAAGGCACACCGTTCCAATCCGCGATGTCGATGCTCAACTTCTACATCAACCGTGCGGGGCGCAATCTGCCCAAAGCGCGCCGCGCGACGTTGCAGCAGGCAAAGCGCAAACTTCGCGAGGCATTCGGTCGCGAACCTTGATGCTCATCTTCGAGCGCGTGACGTGACGTGCGTGTCGACGTTCACGCCAGTGCGCTCCGCCAGCTTGCATGTGACCTTATGCGGGCGGGCGCTGAACGTCATAAGCATCATGAGCACAGCTCGTTGCACGATCGGTCCGCACCGCGATAGCGCAAGCGTCAAAAACCTGCGAGACTTTCGGTCTGAAGACGCAACCAGGCGGTCCGCCGCCCTCTGGAAATGGCTCGTCGCGCCCCCACCTACGGCCGCATGACTTCCGGCTCTTCCGCCACCGATGTGCTCGCCGGCTTCCACCCGGTTGTCGCCGGCTGGTTCGCAAAAACCTTTCCCGCCCCGACCGACGCCCAGGCTGCCGCGTGGCCGCTGATCCGTAGCGGCCGCTCAACGCTCGTCGCCGCACCGACCGGTTCGGGTAAAACACTGACCGCGTTTCTGTCCGCGCTCGACGAACTCGTGCGCGAAGGGCTTGCCCATGGCGGCACATTGCCCGATGCGACGCTTGTCGTCTATGTGTCTCCGCTGAAAGCGCTGTCGAACGATATCCGCATCAATCTGCAAACACCGCTTGCCGGCATTGCGCAGGAACTCGCCGCGCGCGGTCTGCCGCCGCTCGAGATCCGCACCGCGGTGCGCACCGGCGATACGACGCAACAGGAGCGCGCCGCGCTGCGCAAACGCGCGCCCCATATTCTCGTCACGACGCCCGAATCGCTATACGTGCTGCTCGGTTCCGATTCGGGCCGCGCGATGCTCTCGACCACGCGCACGGTGATCGTCGATGAAATTCACGCGATCGCGGGCAGTAAGCGCGGCAGCCATCTCGCACTCACGCTGGAACGGCTCGATGCGTTGTGCGGGCGGCGCTTGCCGCGCATCGGGCTATCGGCCACGCAAAAGCCGATCGGCGCGGTCGCGCGCTTTCTGGTCGGCGGTGCAAGCGTCGGCGGCGCCGGGCACGGCGACTGTGCCGCCGATTGCGAAATTGTCGATGTCGGACATGTGCGCGACCGCGACCTCGCGCTCGAGATTCCGCCGGTGCCGCTCGAAGCGGTGATGTCGAACGATGCATGGGAGCGGGTCTATAACCGGCTTGCCGAACTGGTCGCGCAGCATCGCACGACGCTGGTGTTCGTCAACACGCGCCGCATGGCCGAGCGTGCCGCGCGGCATTTGACCGAGCGCCTCGGCAAGGACGCGGTCGCCGCGCACCACGG
This sequence comes from Paraburkholderia humisilvae, assembly GCF_902859855.1. GTDB lineage: Bacteria > Pseudomonadota > Gammaproteobacteria > Burkholderiales > Burkholderiaceae > Paraburkholderia > Paraburkholderia humisilvae. Next base: position 20,736 of record NZ_CADIKH010000062.1, on the reverse strand, counting down.
CAGTCTCGCCAAAGAACATCGATTCGATGCCGAGCAGCGTCTGAAGCGCGGCGCGTTGCGTGTGCTGATCGCGACCGCTTCACTCGAGCTCGGTATCGATATCGGCGATGTCGATCTGGTGTGCCAGATCGGTTCGCCGCGCGCGATCGCGCCATTTTTGCAGCGGGTCGGGCGCTCGGGCCACCATGTCGGCGGCATGCCAAAAGGACGCCTGTTCCCCGTGTCGCGCGACGACCTTATCGAATGCGCGGCGCTGCTCGATTGCGTGCGGCGCGGCGAACTCGACGCGCTGCATATTCCGCGCGCGCCGCTCGATGTGCTCGCCCAGCAGATCGTCGCTGAAGTATGCAGCCGTGAATGGAGCGAAGACGCGCTCTTCGCGTGTTTCCGCCGTGCGGCGCCGTATGCGGAACTCGAGCGTGAGCGCTATGACGCCGTGCTCAGGATGCTTGCCGAAGGGTTTACGACGCGTCATGGGACGCGCGCCGCGTATCTCCATCGCGACGCGGTGAGCGGTACGCTGCGTGGCCGGCGCGGCGGCAGACTGTACGCAGTCACGTCTGGCGGCACCATTCCGGAAAACGCCGACTATACGGTGATACTCGAACCGCAGGGAGTCCAGGTCGGCACCGTCAACGAAGACTTCGCAGTCGAGAGCCTCGCCGGCGATATTTTTCAGCTCGGCAACGCGTCGTACCGGATTCTGCGCATCGAAAGCGGACGCGTGCGCGTCGAGGATGCGCAAGGCCAGCCGCCGAACATTCCGTTCTGGCTCGGCGAAGCGCCGGGGCGCAGCGATGAGCTGTCGATGGGTGTCGCGCGGCTGCGCGAACAGATTGACCAGATGCTCGGTGAGGCCGACGGTCATGCCGGCCTCCTTTCCGTTGCGATGGTTGCACGTGCAACCGAGCCTGAACCGCGGGACGCGGACATCACGCGCATCGCGGTCGTCGCTCACGAAGTGTCCGCGCAAACGGCGGTTGCGGAACGCCCACGCATCGAACGCGAGATCGAACGCGCAATCGATTGGCTAACCACCGAGATAGGTCTTGCACAGCCGGCGGCGCGACAGATCGTCGAGTATCTCGCCCGCGCACGTCAGGCACTCTCCACCTTGCCGACCCAGGACAGGCTCGTGATGGAGCGCTTCTTCGATGAATCGGGTGGCACGCAGCTTGTGATCCATGCGCCGTTCGGCAGCCGGTTGAACCGCGCGTGGGGTCTCGCGCTCAGAAAGCGCTTTTGCCGCACTTTCAATTTCGAACTGCAAGCCGCCGCGACCGAGGATGCGATCATCCTGTCGCTGACCGGCAGCCACAGCTTTGCGCTCGCCGATGTGTGGCGCTATCTGAATTCGCAGACCGCCGAGCATCTGCTGATCCAGGCGCTGCTCGACGCCCCGCTTTTCAACGTGCGCTGGCGCTGGAATGCGACCACGTCGCTGGCGCTGCCGCGCTACACCGGCGGGCGCAAAACCGCGCCGCAATTGCAGCGCATGCGTAGTGAAGACCTGCTCGCGGCCGTCTTTCCGGATCAGGTTGCGTGCGCGGAGAACATCGTCGGCGAACGGGACTTGCCGAGCCATCCGCTCGTCGATCAAACCGTCGATGACTGCCTGCACGACGCGATGGACACCGAAGGCTGGCTGACGCTGCTGCGCCGTATCGAGCAGAAGCAGGTGATGCTCGTCGCGCGCGACTTGCCTGCGCCGTCCGCGCTCGCCGCGGAAATCCTGACCGCGAAGCCCTACGCGTATCTCGACGATGCGCCGATCGAGGAGCGTCGCACGCAAGCCGTGCTGAATCGCCGTTGGACCGATCCCGCCTCTACCGACGATCTGGCCGCGCTCGATGCGGACGCGATCGCAAGCGTACGTGAAGAAGCGTGGCCGCACGTGCGCAGCGCGGACGAGATGCACGAGGCGTTGAGCACGCTCGCCTGCATCACGCAAACCGAGGCGCGGCAAAACGACGGCTGGCCTGCATGGCTCGCGGCGCTTGCGCAGTCAGGCCACGCGACACGCTTGCAGATCGGGCAGCAGGACGCGCTGTGGGTGCCCGTCGAGCGGCTCACCTGTGTGCGCGCGATCTACCCCGATGCGCCGCTCGAACCCAAGCTGCGCGTGCCCCAAGCCTACGCCGATGCGTGGCACGAAGACGATGCGCTCGTCGAGGTCGTGCGTGCGCGCCTGTCCGGTTTCGGTCCAATGCCGGTGGCGGCGCTCGCCGGTGCGCTCGCACTGCCCGCTGCCACGATCGCAAAGGCGCTCGTTCGTCTTGAAGTGGAAGGCTATGTGATGCGCGGCCGCTTCACACCGGGCGCCGCCGACGAAGAATGGTGCGAACGCCACCTGCTCGCCCGCATTCATCGCTATACGGTGCGCAAATTGCGGCGCGAAATCGAGCCGGTCGAGCGCCGTGACTTCATGCGCTTCCTGTTCGCGTGGCAGCGCATCACGCCGGACACGCGCGGCACCGGCCGCGATGCGCTCGCGGCGGTGCTTGATCAGATGGAGGGCTTCGAAGCGGCAGCCGCAGCGTGGGAAGAAGACATCCTGCCCGCGCGGCTCGATGATTATTCATCGACGTCGCTCGACGAACTCTGCCGGGCGGGCAAGATTGTCTGGACGCGCTTGACCGAGCGTTCGCGCGCATCGAGCGCACCGGTGCGCAGCACGCCGATCGTGCTTTTGCCGCGGCGCCATCTCGGTGCATGGGGCGCGTTGTTCAGCCCGCAAAAGCAGCCCGACCTGTCGGCGCGCGCGCAGCTCGTACACGATGCATTGACGAACCACGGCGCGATGTTCTTCGACGAGTTGGTATCCGACGTACGTCTGTTGCCCGTGGAACTCGAAAACGCGCTCGGCGAACTGGTTGCCGCGGGGCTCGTGCATTCGGACAGTTTTGCCGGCTTGCGCGCACTGCTCAAGCCCGCCGCAAAGCGCAACGCGTTTCATCATGGCCGGCGCCGCGCCGCAGTGCCGCTGATCGGCGGCATGGATGATGCGGGGCGCTGGGCGCTCGTGCAGCGGCGCAAAGCGGCGACGATGCAAACACCGGAAGCCGACGCCACGCGAGCAGCCTGCGCGCCGGTCGCCACGGCGGCCTCCGCCGCGCGCCATGCGCCGGGCGCGCCGGATGTGATCGAGCACATCGCGCTGACCTTGCTGCGCCGCTATGGCGTAGTGTTCTGGCGGTTGCTCGAACGCGAAGCCGAATGGCTGCCGCCATGGCGCGACCTTCTGCGCGTCTATCAGCGGCTCGAAGCGCGCGGCCATGTGCGCGGCGGCCGCTTCGTCAACGGGTTGGCGGGCGAGCAGTTCGCACTGCCGGAAGCGATCCCGGTGCTGCGCGAAATGCGCCGGCGCGAGCAGGACGAACACGACAGCGGATTCGTGTGCATCGCAGCGACCGACCCGCTCAATCTCGTCGGCACGCTACTGCCCGGCGACAAGGTGCCGGCCGTCGCCGGCAACCGCGTACTGTTTCGCGCAGGCCTGCCGGTTGCGACGCTCGTCGCCGGCGAGTTCCACTACCTTGACGACCACGCAAGCGGCAGTGCGCGCGAACAGATGCGCGCGAGTCTTGCGCGACGGCGTTGACGTATCGCACCGGCGTGCTGCATTTATAGTATTCAAAACGCATATTCACTAAGAAAGCACACACCACTATTTGCGCACTGACATGCGCGGGCGTCTTTTTTCACGGCAAGCCTGACGACGCAACGCGGCGCCGGGCGCCGCTCAGGCCGTGCCGCAACGTGAAACCGTTGCGTTGTCACGAAACGATCACAGCAGGCGACTTACCGATTGCTATTAAGAATGTTCTGCGCTAAACCGTTAACCTGTTCGGAGCCCGAAATCCGGATGCTCTTCGATACAATGGGGTCAACCTTCCGCAAGCCGACCGTCTGCCATCCGCCCGCCTCAGTCCGTTTTTTGCACGTTCCGCTGCACCGGCGCGAGGATAGGTGGCAATTTTGCCCGGATACCCTCATTCATGAACGACGACCAATACGATCAGGTGCATCAGGCGCTTTACGCACGGTTCGGTACGCACAGCCCGTGCTGGCGTCTGTCGAATGACAGTAACGCGCTCGAGTTGTCGCCCGTCACCGGTAGCGGCCCGGCCACTGCCGCGCTCGCGCTCAACGCGCAGCAAGCGGCGCAGATCCGGCGCCTCACCGGTGTCACATCGCATCTGACGCTCGATGTGCGCCTCCTTGGCGAACCGTTGCGTCTGCATCTGGTCGGCAAGAAGCTCAACAGCAGCACGTGGGCCGGCACCGCATCCGAGTATGACGACACGGAGTCGGTCGCGCGCGATCTGGTGCATGGTTTGTCGTTTGCCGAGCAGGTCGTTTCGGAAGTGAACTCGGTGGTCGTGATCGTCGACCGCAACGGCCGTATCCAGCGCTTTAACCGCCTCGCCGAAGAACTGACCGGCATGAAGGAGGAAGACGTGATCGGGCGCAGCGTGTGGGCGCTTTTCATGTCGTCGGAAGCCGGTGCGGCGTCGAGCCAGAATATCTCAGGGTTTTTCAATCGCGGCGTGTCCTACGAAGTCGAGCGGCTCGTGCGTACCGTGCACGGCGAGCGGCTCTTCCTGTTTCGCAACAAGTTCGTGCAAAGCGGCAGCGGCATGGAGGAACAGTTCCTGATTTGCTCGGGCACCGACATCACCGAAGAGCGTCGCGCGCAGGAGCGTCTGTCCGAGCTTGCGAATACCGACTCGCTGACGGGCCTGCCGAATCGCAACGCGATTCAGGACAAGATTCGCACCGCGATCGCAAGTGCGCCTGCCGATACTTCGGTCGGCATCCTGTTTCTCGACCTCGACAACTTCAAGAAGGTCAACGACCACTACGGGCACGTGTTCGGCGATCGGCTGATTCAGGATGTGTCGGCGACCGTGCGCGACTGTCTGGATGAAGGCGATACGCTGGCCCGCCTCGGCGGCGACGAATTCATCGTGCTGTCGATGCCAGCCACGGCCGCGTCGCTTGAAGCAACCGCGCAGCGCATTCTCGAACGGCTGCGCACACCGTTCAGCCTCGGGCTCGTCGAGGTCTACACCGGCTGCTCGATCGGCATTGCGCTCTTTCCTGAGCACGGCGACAGTCTCGAATCGCTGATCCGCTCGGCCGACACCGCGATGTACGTCGCGAAAGACGACGGCAAGCGCACTTACCGCGTGTTCTCGCCGGAGATGAATCGCAAGGTTGCCGAGTATATGTGGCTCGATACCAACCTGCGGCGCGGTCTCGACGAAGGTCAACTGACGCTGCATTACCAGCCGAAGCTGTCGCTCGCAACCGGCGCGGTGTGCGGCGTCGAGGCGCTGGTTCGCTGGAATTCGCCGGAACGCGGGCAGATCATGCCGAGCGAATTCATTCGTTACGCGGAGGAATCCGGTCTGATCGGACCGCTTGGCCGTTGGGTGATGCAGACCGCCGCCGCACAGGCCGCACAATGGAACGCACGCGGCTTGCCGTTGCGCATCGCGATCAACGTATCGGCACGGCAACTGGTCGATACCGCGGTCGTGCGGCACTTCAGCGAAGCGTTGAAGAGTGCGAATCTGGACCCGTGCCTGATCGACCTCGAGCTGACCGAGAGCTGCCTGATCGAAGACGAAGCGGCCGCGATCGGCCTGATCACGCAATTCCGTGAACTAGGTGCGCAGGTGCATCTGGACGACTTCGGCACCGGCTACTCGTCGTTGTCGCAACTCGGCCGCATTCCGCTCGACGTCATCAAGCTCGACCGTAGCTTCGTACGCTCGATCAATTCGGACAAGAAAGCGCAGGCACTAGTCCGCTCGATGGTCGCGGTCGCGCAGGCGTTGCAGCTACAGGTGGTTGCGGAGGGGATCGAGACTGAGGCGGAGGAGCTTTTCATGAAGGGCCTCGGCGTCGAATACGTACAAGGCTATCTGTACAGCCAGCCGATGCCGGCTGCTGAATTCGAACAATGGCTGGCCGACCGGCAGAAGGTCCGTCTGATCGCCTGAACGGCGCATACCACGCGACCCGCCAGACCCTCTGCTCGCCCGCGCGCCGTGCCGGGCTGTTTCCGTCAAGCCGCTGGCTGGATGCTCAGTTGCACCTGGTTGCGCTTCGTTGCGCCTGTTTGCGTCCTGGTTACGCTCCGCGCGCCACCTGACGCATCATCGCATCACGCGACGCTCGCGTTGTGATGGCGCAAATTCGACGTACGCCGGTTTTGCAGCATCACCAGCCGTTCCATGAACGCAAGGTCCTTCTCTTCGATCGTGAACGCGGCCTCCACCCAGTCCTCGGTGATTTCCATCAGTTCCGCTCGCGATAACTGCAACACCCGCTGGCGGGCACGCACCATCGCACGGATCCCATTCAGCTTCGGTCGCAGCGTATCGACAAAGGTACGCGTCGCGATGTATGCGTCGCCGGGCTCGAACAGATGGTCGACCAGCCCCTTCGACGCGTGCCATTCCGCTGTGTGCGATTCGCCGCCGCCGATCAGTTCTTCAGCGAGACGCATGCCCGCACGCCGCGCGACCAGCGAGTAGCCACCCATACCTGGAAACAGATTGAACGCGATTTCGGGGAAGCCCATCCGGGCGTCGTTCTGCGCGAGCACGAAGTGATGCGCGAGCGCTGCCTCGAAGCCTCCGCCGAGCGCCGTGCCCTCGATCATCGCGATGGAAACCGCGCCCGTGTCGAAACCGCGCGCCGCCGCATGCACGCAATCGACACAAGCGCGCGCGTACGCCATCAACGCCTGGCGTCGGCCCGCGCGAATCGATTCGGCAAAAAAGCTGAGATCCCCTCCGACGTTGAACATGGTCGGAATCACCGAGCCGGTCACCCAGAAGTCGATCGGCAACCCCGACTCTCGAGCCGCATGCGCGAGACTGAGTATGTCGTGCACGAGTTCGAGGTTGAAGCACGGACGTGGTTGCGCACGCAACATCATCCACATGATGTTGCGTTCTTCTTCATAAAAAGCCGAGATTTGTGACAGATTGCCCGCCTCGACAAACGGACGACATGCGTGATGGCTATTGAGGTTCATTTCCGGTGGTCCTTTTAGGTTATAAAACGTCGGTAGAGCGATATGAGCCTAAAACAGACCACAAGCCCGCGAGAGCGGCTGGCCAACATTTCTGCACAATTGACGGAATGTACGCGCCAGTCCGCCCAGCGCGGCTTCGCGGTAACTCGTACCGACGTTTCATGGCGCAAACGATTGCGATGCAATAAATGCCAGGGATACCCGATCAAGCCAGTCGGAATGGTGGATGGGCATAACGCCATTAGAACCTTTACTTCAAAATTTCTGTGGAAATTCCATTCCACGTCTGCAATGCAGTTCGAATATATTCCGATTGCATTTTTTATTCTAATTATCGGGAAAATAAAAACGCCCGAAGGCGGTTGCCGGCGGGGAATCCAGCGGAATCGGGTAGGGCTTTCGGGAAGTTCAGCCGCGGCAATGCAAGGGCTGAGAGTGGCGACACCGCACCCGCGCCGACAATGCGCGGATACGGTGCAGGGTGATCAGGATGCCAGACGTTCAGGGAGCCGACGCGATGACCTCGGCAACGCACGCGGTCAGTTTTTTGCCATACGGCACGTGCAGGAATTCATTCGGCCCGTGTGCGTTGGACTTCGGCCCGAGCACGCCGCACACCATGAACTGCGATTGAGGAAAACCCGCTTTCAGCACGTTCATCAACGGTATCGTGCCGCCCTGACCGATATAGGCGCAGTCCGCGCCGAAATGCTGGTGCGACGCGTCGTTTAACGCGGTGCCCAGCCACGCTGCGACTTCCGGTGCGTTCCAGCCGGTCGCCGCGCTGCTATCCGGCTTGAACGTAACCTTAGCGTTGTACGGCGGGTCAAGTTCGAGCAATGCTTTCAATTCGTTGACGGCCTGCGCAGCATCGACGAGCGGTGGCAGCCGCAGCGACAGCTTGAACGTGGTGCGCGGGCGCAGCACGTTGCCCGCGTCGGCGAGCGACGGCAGACCCGCCGCACCGGTCACTGACAACGACGGGCGCCAGGTCGAACTGATCAGCGCCTCCTTCGGGTCGGTTGTGGTCGGCAACACCTGCCGGCCGTCCTGGCCGCACGCCCAGGGCATTTTCTTCCATACGTCATCGCCGAGAATCGTTGCGGTCACTTCCGCTTCGCGCAGGCGCTCTGGCGGAATCGGGCAATGAAAGCCCTTCGGCAGCAAATTGCCGCTCGACGCGTCTTCGAGCCGCTCAAACAGTTGCCGCATGATGCGAAAGCTCGACGGCGCGATGCCGCCGTACCCGCCCGAATGGATGCCCTCATCGAGCACTTGCACTTCGAGGTCGCCGGCGACCACCCCGCGCAGCGACGTCGTCAGCCATAGCTGATCGTAATTGCCCGCACCCGAATCGAGGCACACGACCAGCCCGACCTTACCGAGCCGTTCACGCAACGCATCGACGTACGGCAGCAGGTCGTAGCTGCCCGACTCCTCGCAGGTTTCGATCAACCCGACGCAGCGTGGCCGTTCGACCCCCTGCGCATCGAGCGCCGCGAGCGCGGTGACGCTCGCGTAGATCGCGTAGCCGTCGTCAGCGCCACCGCGGCCGTAGAGCTTGCCGTCCTCGAATTTCGGCGTCCACGGCCCAAGGTCGTTACGCCAGCCGGCAAATTCCGGCTGCTTGTCGAGATGCCCGTACAGCACGATCGTCTCCGTGCTGCCCGAACGCGTAGCCGGCGACTCGAAGAAGATCACCGGCGTGCGGCCCGGCAGACGCACCACTTCGAGCTTGAGCCCGCGCACCGGCTGCGTTTCGGCCCACTTCGCCGCCTCCGTGACGACACGCTCGATATAGCCGTGCTGCTGCCACTCGGGATCGAACGCCGGACTCTTGGCGGGCACGGCGATGTAGTCCGTCAGTGCCGGCACGATCTCGTCGTTCCATTTACGTTCGACAAAATCCTTCAGCGTGTTGTGATCCAGTTTCGATTGGGTGGTGGCGTCGGTGGTCATTGCGAGCGTTCCGGTCAGCGAAAAAACACATGATAGTCCCGATCCCGCGCGTGACACATCGCGTAACAAATGCGGGGCGCTCGGGCTGTTGCGTTGCACAGCGCGCGCGCCGCATTCGCGCGACAATGACGTCATCTGGTACGCATCGCCCTTTGGGCACTTCAATGAGCACCCTCGTCGTCCAAGTCATCGCGGCTGTCGCCTCGCTGGCACTCTACTTCCTGCCATCGATCATCGCCGATCGGCGAAAGCGTTACGATCTGCTGACAATCGCCCTGTTCAACGCCGTCGTCGGCTGGACCGTATTCGGCTGGCTGCTTGCACTTTATTGGGCCGTGCAGCCGAATCCGCCGAGGAACGTCGCGAGCGAAATCGCGCAGTCGCGCAAGCTGGGAAGCATGCGCACCTTTTCGGTGATGCTCGCCGAGCGGGTCCGCTTCCGCTCGTCGCGCAACAACACGAGCGAGCGAGCATCGAAGTGACGGCCGCGCGTCACTTGCGCGCCGCGGTCGTTGCGTCCTAATCTGCTGCGTCACGTCACAAAGGACTACGCGATGCAGATTGCTCCTTTTCAGATCGATATTCCCGATGCGCAGATCGATGCGCTGAGTGTACGGCTGCGAGATACCCGCTGGCCGGACCAGTACGACAGCATGCCCTGGGCAATCGGCACCGATCGCGCTTATCTGCAAGCGCTCGTGCAACATTGGGCAAGCGTTTATGACTGGCGCGCCGCGCAACGCACACTCAATGTGCAGCCGCAGTTCACCGCGACGGTAGGCGGCCTGCGCATCCATTTCCTGCATCGGCGCGGTGTCGTGCCGAAACACGGGCCCAAGCCCTACCCGCTCGTGATCACTCACGGCTGGCCGGGTTCGTTCATCGAATTCCTCGCGCTGCTGCCGCATTTGTGCGACCCGGCTTCGGTCGGCGCGGATCCCGCCGATGCATTCGATGTCGTCGTGCCGTCGATGCCCGGCTTCGGCTTTTCACAGCGGCCCGCCGCGCCGGGCACATCGGTCTTCGCGATCGCGGACCTTTGGGCCGAGCTGATGAGCGGCCTCGGTTACGAACGCTTCGGTGCGCAAGGCGGCGACCTTGGCGCTGCCGTGTCGATCGCGCTTGCATCGCGCCACGCCGCCCGCGTCGACGGCATTCACCTGAACTACCTGCCCAGTTCGTACGCGCCGCCGCAAACGCCCGACGACGCGCCCTTCACACAAGCGGAACGCGAATTCGTCGCGGCCAAAGTGGCGTGGGCCGACAGCGAAGGCGCCTATGCGCACCAGCACAGCACCAAGCCGCAAACCCTTGCGTATGCGCTGAATGATTCGCCGGCTGGGCTCGCCGCATGGATCGTCGAGAAATTCCGCGCGTGGAGCGATTGCGGCGGCAACCTCGAAAGCGTGTTGACGTGGGACGACTTGCTGACCAACCTGTCGCTGTACTGGCATACGCAGACGATCGGCTCGTCGATGCGCCTCTACTGGGAAACCCGTTTGCGACCGCTGCGCTTCGCACCTGGCGAGCGCGTGCGGCCGCCGGTGGCATTTGCACGCTTTCCGAAGGAAATCAGCCAGCCGCCGCGTTCGTGGGTCGAGCGCGCGTTCAGTGTGCTGCAATGGACTGACATGCCGCGTGGCGGCCACTTTGCGGCGATGGAGCAGCCCGCGCTGCTGGCCGAGGACATCAGGCGGTTCTTCAGGCCATTGCGTCGCAGTTGACGCGCGTTGCGATGACGCGGCCTACCGCAACAGCCGTTGTCGTGGAATAATCGACGCGTTCGCGTAACTGGCGCTACGAGATGGACCACCATCAGGGAACGTGAACCGCGCTTCGAGGCCGATATCCGTCGGCCGGAACCGCGCACCGCCGCGCGCCTGTGCTTTATCTATCGCTGCTGTCGCAGTTTATCGATCCACGGCACGGTAGCGTGCTGGGCCAGTCACTCGCACTCGGATTCGTGCAGATTGCGTTGAGCATCAGCGTGAATGCGGCCGTCGCGATGACGGCGGGTTCGATCGCCGGGTTTCTCGCGAGTCGGCCTCGATGGCTTGCGATCCAGCGCTGGATGATGGGGACTGTATTGACGGGCCTTGCGGTCCGGATGGCGATGGAAGCGCGCCGTTAGCGCGCCGCATGCTTCAGGTCAGCGCGACCCGGATAAACTTGTGCAGTTGCACCGAGCCCGCCGGAATCGAGCGCGGCTCGCAGCGCACCTCATGCAGATCGAAGATGTCCTGACGTAATTCGCCGTGCTCATCAAACCATTGGCAGACCAACCGCTCATCGGCGGAGCCGCCCACAGGCCCGATGTACGTGACGGTCATGCGCGGGCCGCCGGCTTTGAGCGTGACAACATCGCCAACGTTGAATCGGCTGGTTTGCGGCGTATCAAATGGTTTGAGAGAAGCAGTCAGCATGATGATTGTCCCCGTTTATAAGAATCGACCCGTCTGATCAAACACTGCCACAAACGCACTCCCGTTCGAATCAATTTAATGGGTGCCGCAAGATTAACAATCTCATTTTCGGTGAGCAAGTCTTTTTTAAAAGAAACCGTTTTCATCAGGATTTAAACGGTTTTATAAAATATTTTAGAACGGCCGTTCAGTATGTGGGACGCGTGATGCTGCCGGCGGCGGCAGCTTATGCCGTAAGGATTCGGCTACGTCGGTCGTAGGATTTACGGGGCGATCTTCCGCAGATGTAATCTGTTCCGACGGCTCTCTGTCATACGGATGCAATAAACATTGCTACCCCCCCCGACAACAGGCATAATGCCGCGATAATCGGCTCACCAATAAACCGGTCAATCATCATTGAATCTGGATAATCCGTCGCCCCGCAATACTCTGAAACAGTCGGACTATATACGGACGATTACCAGGCGCGTGGTAAATGCCTGACGAATACTTTCCTGCTCATGCGCATTTCTTCAGTGCACGATTTTCGCGGGTTTCACGCGATGCACGTTGCTGGTGGCGCACCAACATCACGCTCAGCACAACGCAGCCAGCCAGCAGCATTGCGTTGATGCTGAGGCTGCCTTCGAAGGCGCGCGCGTAGCCCTGCGGCGTCTCGTGACCCTGCACGATGCCGAAGAACACGCCGCTGATCGCCGCAATGCCAAATGCAGCGCCAATCTGCAGCGTGGTGTTGACCACGCCCGATGCGAGCCCCGCCTTTTCCGGCACCACCTCCGACAACACGACGCGCATCACCGATGGAAACACGAGCCCGTGCCCGATACCCGCACCGACCAGGCCCGCATAGAACACAAGGCCCGGCTCGGTGTGCCGCAGCGCAGCCCATCCGGTTACCGTGAACCCCGCTGCCAGCAACGCGAAGCCGAGCGTGAGCACATGCGTGCCAATTCGCGCGACGACCGCCGGCGACGTTAGCGGTCCCACCACGAAGCCGACCGCGAACGGCATGATCGCGAGGCCCGCTTCCAGCGGTGTCCAGTGCAGCCCGGTTTGCAGATAAATACCGTAAGTGAGGAAGAACGCGCTGTTGCAATAGAACAGGAACGCGACCACCAGCCCGATCGAGAACGCAGGATTACGGAACAACCGCAGATCGACGAGCGGAAAGCCACCCGCGCGCACGATGCGCTGCTCGACGACAATAAAGAGTGCGAACACCGGCACGCTCAGCGCGAACATCACGAACGTCCACAGCGGCCAGCCCGCCTCGCGGCCGTGCGTGAGTGGATAGATCAGCATAAGCAATAGCAGCGACAGCAGCAGGACACCCGTCACGTCGACCTTCGTGCGGCTGGGCTGCCGGGTCTCCGGGAGGGTCGTCCACGCGCCAACGAACGCGAGCAGGCCGATGGGCACATTGATCAGAAACACCGCACGCCAGTCCAGCCCGAATGGCCGATAGGTGATCAGCGCGCCGCCGCCCAACTGACCGACGATCGACGACAGGCCGTAGACGAATCCGTAAAAACCAATGATCTTCGTCTGCTGATGCTGCGGCACGACCGCGCGAATCGTCGCGAGCACCTGCGGGACCATCAGCGCGGCGGCCACACCCTGCAGGATGCGTGCGCCGACCAGCATTATCCCGCTGGTCGCGAGGCCGCATAGCGCCGATGCGATCACGAAGCCCGCCATGCCGGTCATGAAGATCCGTTTGCGACCGAACAGGTCGCCGAGCCGCCCACCGGTAATCAGCACCACCGCGAACGCGGATGCGTACGCGGAAATGATCAACTGCAATTGCGCGTCGCTCGCGGCAACGCCGGTGTGAATCGACGGCAGCGCCAGGTTGACGATGAAATAGTCGAGCGGCGCGAGAAATGCACCGACCAGCAGCACGACGAGCGCCATACCGGTATGCGCGGCATGCGGCGGCGCATCAGGTGCGCCCGCGGTTGCGACCGGCTGGGTCGCGCGGTCGCGGGCGTTTGGCTTTTCCGCTTCAGGTCGCGTAGCGTCTTTCATATTCATGACCGATCGTTCAATAAATCGACAAAAAAATTTGATTGGATTCAGCAGGTCAGCGCACGCATCGCGATGTCAACGATTGCCGCCAGTTCGTCTTCGTTGCGTTTGACCCGGCCAAGCACGCGCAAGCCTTGTGTCATACACAGCAGGTAATCGGCAACCGCCTTTTCGTCGAGCGTCGGATTGAACACACCCGCCGCCTGGCCGCGGATGATCGCAGCCGCGTAGAGCGTCGCGATGCGCCGCTGGATCGCGGCGAGCTTTGCAAGTAACGCTTCGTCGTGCGGTTGCATTTCAAGCGTGGCGTTCGTAATAAAACAACTGCGCGGGTTGGCGAGCGCCGGCGCGATCCGTGTGTGGTGCAGCAGCGCGTTGCGCAGCGCCTGCTCGGGCGGCACGTCCGCGTTCAGGCGCTCGACGAGCGCCGCGATCGAACCTTCGGCGTAGCGATCGAGCGCCGCAAGCATCAACCCGTGCTTGTCGCCGAACACGCCGTACAGGCTGCCGCGCAGTACGCCGGTGGCCTTGACGAGGTCATCGATCGACGTCGCGTGATAGCCGTGATTCCAGAATACCTTGGCCGCCTTTGCGAGGACGGCATCGGTGTCAAATTGGCGCGGACGGCCGCGCGGGCATTCGGCGGCCGGTTTGTATGCGAGCTTTTTCGGAACGATTGAATCAGACATGGTCACGATTTTATGACTGAACAGTCAATAAATCAACCTCCGCGACACGTTCGAGATGCGTGCCGCGGCTATTCACCGTGAGAGGCAAATGAGAATGACGCTCAGGTTTCGAGCTTCGCGTCCATCGTAATGGTCGCGTTCAGCACCTTCGAGATCGGGCAACCGGCTTTCGCGTCGGCCGCGGCCTTATCGAATTTGGCCTTGTCGCCACCGGGAATTTTCACGACGACGTCCAGATGCGACGCCGTAAGAGAGAAGCCCCCGCCGTCTTTATCCAGCGTCACTGTCGCAGTCGTTGCGATGCGCTCCGGCTTGATGCCGGCCTTGCCGAGTTCCGCCGACAGCGCCATCGAGAAACAACCCGCGTGAGCCGCGGCAATCAGCTCTTCTGGATTTGTGCCGATGCCGCTTTCGAACCGCGTCGCGAACGAATACTGCGTGTCCTTGAGCACGCCGCTGTCCGTGGAGATAGAGCCCCTTCCGTCCTGCAGACCGCCCTGCCAGACTGCCGATGCCTTGCGCTTCATTACGCTCTCCTGTGGTTGCCTCGTCCGTCCAGCCAACTGTCGTGCCGCGAAGCCGTCCGCAACGGTCCCGCCTAAAATCTTCTGCGGAAAATGACATCGCTGTGAATGCTGCACTTCGCTCGAGGCGCAGGCGCGGACCGAACTTCATCATAGGCTCTCGCCCACGACGCTGCGATGAAGCGGCCACGAACATGGACGTCTGCCCATTATTGCGGAACACGTAATAGCGATTGCCCGGCTGGCGTCTTTTCATCTGGTCCGTACAGCGAGCGGAACAGTACCTAACGGCCTGATGAAGCGCGGCGTGCGGAAAGACGCCGAAATTGAGCGGTATTTCGATCGCTACACGGCCGGAGTCGGCAGCCGCTAAAGCGCTAGGCAAGGGACAATGCAACGCCGGAACCACCGTGTTCTTCATTCGCTCCGGCATACGCTTTATCAGGCAAGTTCTGCTGCAGTGGCTGGCGATGTTCGAGCACCTTAACAATAGTCGACTCGCTATTCAGCCTTCCGCCATCAATGCGTTGCACCTGACGAAGATCCACAAGCAGCACATCGCCTTTGCCGAACCGCTCGCCAGCGTCGATTTTCTTCAGGAATGCCCGATCGTCAACCCAAGCGTGGAAGGTCGCGATACCGTCGTGTACGCGCCACGTGCTGCCATCCTTAAACGCCAGCGACTCGATTTGCAGCATCTTGTGTGACGTGGTATCGGACACGACCTCTGCGGCGGTATCCATCGTGACCGCGCTCAGCGAGCCGACTTCATCATCGTGAATCTCAAGGACCAGCCTCTCAAGCATCATCACGCCGAAGTCGGTGATGCCTTCCTGCTCCAATGGCGAGACCACCTTTTCCAGACTCGTACGCACGATGCTGCTGCGGTAGAGCTTCACCACACGGGAGTCGACTTCGATCGATTCGGTCTGTGAGATATGGACGGTTGCGACCTTGCCCGTCTGCCGGATCTGCACAGGGCGCCGCCCCTTCAACCGGCGCAACAGGCCTATCAGGCCGCCTCCGCCGACGAATCCGACCATTGTCATGAGCGTATAGCCGTTGCAGACGGCGCTCGCACCGTTCCCGGAGAAGATGTCCTTGATCTGCGACAGCAGATGCTGCGTCGCGACCAGGTCGATGCCAAACGAGCCCGCCTTGAAACTCGCATTGACGTGCACGCGAAGCTTCGCGGTCTTTCCATTGATCTCCTCATTCGCCGCGGTCAGCAGATCGGCGATAGCGATGAGCGCGGGGGCCAGGTCACGCACATCCATTCGGTGGTCTTTCAGCGCGGGACCGTCGTAGACAACATAGAACTGCTGATGATTGTTCATTTCCATAGTTCAGGAGACGCGGCGCCGATGTACCGCGAGGCAGTGGGACAAGATGTTGCATGCTGCCCTGGAAGTACCGTGGCTGACAAACGTCTCGCGCCGCCTAATCCTGGTTGAGCGGATGCCTAGTTTGTCGGTGGTTTTGGAGCTAACTCAACGTGATATCAGCAGCGAAAGACAACCATCGCGGACATCACAAGAAAAAACCCCGCCCGGCACGCGCCGGACGGGGTTCTCTTACGTCTCTTCTCTACGCGGGATGTCGCGGCTTAGAAGCGGTGACGCATGCCGATCGTCGCGACAACCTGGTTGCCCGTCGACGACGCGCCACCCGAGTTGTTGATAAACGCGACGAAGTTGCTGCCCGACACATGCTGGTACATGCCTTCCGCGTACACGTCGGTACGCTTGGACAGCGAGTACACGGCCTGCAGGTTGACCTGATTCCACTTCGGATCCGCGCCGAACTTCGTGCTGTCGGTCACGTGACCATCCGTGTACGTGTACGCGACGCCGAGGCTGATGGCCGGCGTCAACGCATACTTGCCGTTCACTTCATAGTTGTCGAAAGTCACACGGCCATTCTGCGAACCGAACGACTGCGTGCCCTGGAACTGGCTGTGCGTATAGACGAAACCGACCAGTGCCGGCCCAATCGCGTAGTTGATGCCCGCGCCGACCGTGCGTTGCACGTCGCTGCCGAGGACGAAGCCACCGGTGCCGTTCGATTGCGATTCGGCGAGGTCGATTGCGCCCGACGTGTTCGCCGTGCTGTTCGAGCCGTTGATCTGCAGGTAGCCGGCCGCGATGTTCAGGCCCGCGAACGAGTAGCTCGCGCCCGCGCTGTATGCGCGGTTCACGGAGAAGTCGGTATTGTTCGAGAACGCATACAGGCCGCCGAACTTGAAGCCGCCGTAGTTCACGCTGGTGTACTTGACCGCATTGCTCATCCGCACCGAATGGTTCAGGTTGTCGTTGTCGAACGGGTGGGCGAAGCCCGTGTCACCGAAGGTTCCCGACGTGCCCGACAGCGGCGCGACGAAGTCGACCAGCGTGTCGTACTGGCGGCCGAGCGTGACCGTACCGTACTGCGCGCTCGACAGGCCGACGAACGCCTGGCGGCCGAACAGGCGGCTGTCCTGCCCGAGCTTGCCGTTGGTGACGCTAAAGCCGTTTTCGAGCACGAAGATCGCCTTCAGGCCACCGCCGAGGTCTTCCGATCCGCGCAAGCCGAAGCGGCTGCCGTTGATTTCACCGCTCGTCGCCTGGAACAGCGGACCACCTGAAGCGCCGCCTTTGCCGGCGACGTTATTCGTATATTGCAGACCGGCATCGATGAGGCCGTAAAGCGTCACGGAACTTTGCGCATGCGCGGTCGATGCCGCGAATGCCGCAACGACCGCGGCGGGGATAGCGATTTTCTTCACTGAGTAGCTCCTTCGTGTGGAAACCGAATTGAACGGCGAACGGAAGTATAGGGAGCTACCCGTGATAATCATCTCGCCACATAGCGCAATACACTTCGTCTATACGAGCGATAAATACGTCATAAAACAGTAATATGCAGGTCAGACAAAGCTTTGGGCTGAATCAAACACGATCCAAACGCGGGTTTTAAAGGATCGCCGTGGCGTACTCGCAACGCGACGTATTCTTTCCCGTTCGCGAAGCTGTTTTCCAATTGAACGGAATCGTATGACGGTATGGCCAACATCTCTGCGAGCCAATATGGACAAGATTCGACGCCGGACAAACGGCGTCTCGTCGAGTTCCGCAGGAAGCGCATTGCACGCTTCTGACTCAATAATTCCGCTTTATATTTGACTGAAATGGCATTTACCGGCGAACCACAACAACTTTCAGTATCAGATTTGCACGGAATTATCGTAATGAAAGTTTATGAAAGCCATATTTTTCAATAATTATGCTCGTCTTTTGAGAATCACAGTCATCCGGCGCAATGCCGTTTTTTGAATCGGCTTTGAAACCGCTTTAACCTGGCGGCGCGGCGATGATTCGCCGCCCGCCTGCGCAATGTGGCCGTGGGAAACGGCCATTACAGCAGCGCGATAACCCTCACGTCGCCCTGCTCGGCCGATGCCACGACCTTGCCGTCCACGCGCCGAAACGTGACCGATACCGACGAATCGCCGACCCGCAGATTGCTGACTTCGAGCCAGTCGATGCCATCCGGCAACATCGGTTGCTCGATCAACACTTCGCGGCGCGCCGCGTCGATCGTCACGCCGAGGCACGCCTCGAGCATCATGAACGGCGAACCGGCCGCCCATGCCTGCGGCAGACAGGCGACCGGATACGCGGTCGGCGGCTCGCCACGGCGCCGCTGGAAGCCGCAGAACAGCTCGGGCAGGCGCATATCGAACTTGACCGCCGCCTGGAACAGCGCCTGCAGCAAGTTCACGGCGCCGGCCTTGCCGCCGTAGCGCACGAGGCCACGCGCGCACAGCGCGTTGTCATGCGGCCAGACCGAACCGTTGTGGTATGCCATCGGATTGAAGCGCGGCTGGCCGGCCGCCAGCGTGCGCACCCCCCAGCCGGTATGAAAGAGCGCAGACCCAAGCGTGCGCGCGACGGCCTCGCCGCGTTCGCGCTTCGGCAGCCCGAACGCTAACAGGTGACCGGCATTCGACGCGAGCACGCGACACAGTTCGCCGTGTCCATCGAGCGCGATCCCGTAGAAGTTCAGATCGTCCATCCAGTACAGCTCTTCCACGCGTTCGCGGATCGACCGCGCGCGCTGCGTATAGCGCGCGGCATCGCTCGCCATCCCGCGCAGCGTCGCGAACTGCGCCATCGTGTCGAACGCGGCGCTCGCGTACGCCTGCACTTCGACGAGCGCAATCGGGCCGTCCGGGAAGCGGCCGTCGGCGTGGAACACCGAGTCGTGGCTGTCCTTCCAGCCCTGGTTGGCAAGACCGCCGTCGGAAGCGCGCTGATAGTCGAGCAAGCCGTAACGGTTACGATCGCAGACGCCCGCGACCCACTTTGCCGCGCGCTCGAGCGCGGGCCACAGTTCGTCGATCAGTGCGGTGTCGCCGGTGCGCGTCACATATGCGCCCGCCAGCACGATGAAAAGCGGCGTGGTGTCGACGCCGCCGTAATACAGTGCAAAAGGCACTTCGCCGGTGGCCGCCATCTCGCCGCGGCGCAGTTCGTGCATGATCTTGCCGACCGCGGCATCACGAAACGCCGAATCTTCGAGCGCCTGATGCTTCGCGAGGAAGCGCAGCACGCCACGCGCAAGCCCTGGTTGCAGCCACAACGATTGCAACGAAGTAATCACCGCGTCACGGCCAAACGGCGTCGAGAACCATGGTATGCCCGCGTACGGATATGGGCCGGTTTCGAGATCGGTCGTGAGCAGACTCAGATCGGCGTGCGAACGCTCGATCCACGCGTTGAAAAGCGGATTGCTCGAGCGCACGCGCGCCGACGCACGGCGCCGCTCGCGCATCATCAGATGCGCGTCGACCAGCGCCGCGCGCACCGCCGCACGGCCGACCCGCGGCCGCACCGTATCGATTTGCGACACGTGCGCTTCACTCACCGCATGCGTCGCCTGCGGCACGTCCGCATCGCCGCGCCCGTGCTTTGCGTCGACTTCGACGGACACCGACAGATAGATCGACACACACGCCTGCGCCGGCAAGCGCACCGAATAGTCGGCACGGCGCGCCGACAACTTGTCCGGCGTCGGCGAAAAAGCGATTCGCACACGACGCGACACGTCGTCGAGCCCAACGTAGCCGAGCAATACCTCGCCGTTCTCGACCCGTGCCGGTTCGATCGTGCCCTGCCGCGGGCGCTTGAGCCCTCGCACTTCGAACATGTCGCGAAAGTCGCTCGCAAACGAAATGGACAACGGCACAACCGCGTCGTTCGTCCCGTAGTTCGTCAGTTCGATCGCCTCGTTGAGCACCGTGCCGCATAGCACGCGCACACGCTCGACGTGAATCACGCCTTCGGGCGTACTGTCTCCGCCGAGTGGCGGCAGCGGACGATTAGTGAGGTGCGCGGTGAACGCGGTGTTATCACTGCTGACACTACCCGACAGCAGCGACGGCGCACGCCCGCCGAACGTAAGGCGCAGTTCCGACAGCACCCGCGTATCGTTGACGAACAAACCGTCGTCGATCCCGGTGACGTCGCCCAATGGATCGTTGACGATGAATGTCCCGCCCGATTTCAGTACCGACTGGTTGGGACTCGCCGCGTTCAGGTTCTCCGGCGCGATGAACGCACCGTCTTCTTCCAGTTCCGCGAAATCCACATTGCCCGAATGTGTCAATCCACCGAGTGCTTCCGGATTCTGCATTGGCTCCCTCCTGTGCTCGTCTGTGCCGGTCAATCCTCGTTCCGATTGTAGAGGGTCTACGTGAAATGGACACGTATGCGTTGCGCGTCCGCACGTGCAATTTCATCGTTGCACGCGGACGGCGGGAGCGAGATGGCAGAAATCGCCGAAAACGGCTACTTGCGCGGTGCGAACCGGCGTCAGCCGCGGCAGACCTGGCACGCGTCGTGCGGTTTGAGGGCGCCGCATGCGCGCGCCCTTGTCGCGACCTTGACCGTGCGTGTTAACGCCTGGCGAGCGGCTTCGCCTCGCGCGGCGTCTCGCCGACGAAGAGCTGACGCGGACGGCCAATCTTCTGTTCCGGATCGGCAATCATCTCGTTCCACTGCGCAATCCAGCCCACC
>NZ_CADIKH010000061.1 GCF_902859855.1 Paraburkholderia humisilvae | reverse complement strand
CCACAGCGTCATGAACACCAGCATCGACGAGAACTTCATGCGGTCGGCGAACGCGCCGGTGATCAGCGCCGGCGTAATGATCGCGAAGGTCAGCTGGAAGCAGAAATAGACTGTCTCCGGAATCGTCGTCGCGAGGTGACTCACGGTCAGCGTCGTCGCCTTGTCACCCTTCACGTACGACATGCCCGACAGGAATACCCGCGAGAAGCCGCCGATGAACGAGTTGCCCGGCGTGAACGCGAGGCTGTAGCCGACCACCGTCCAGACCACCGTCACGAGACAGGTGATCGCAAAGCTCTGCATCACGGTCGCGAGCACGTTCTTCTTGCGGACCATGCCGCCGTAGAACAACGCGAGGCCCGGAATCGTCATGAACAGCACAAGCGCGGTGGAGGGGCCATGCGCGGCGCTTGACAGATCACTTCCACCATCTCGCCGAACGGCGCGAGATTCGCGCTGCGTAGCGGCACGGTCGATGCCCACAGAACCGGATACGGCGGTTCCTCATCCGGATAACGGCCGAAGGTGTCCGTGAGGTAGACAACGAATACGGGGTTGATGTCCTCGCGCGCGAGCCGGAGAAATGGGTCTGTGAACGCCGTTCCCCCGCCCCCAAGAACCGGCAGCAGGTCCCCCAGCTCGCCACGCTCGAACACCTACATCTGCGTGACACGCGTATCGCAATCCAGCACGATCAGGCGCCGCGGCCGCAGGCTCCCGTTCATCGCCATGATCTCGGCGGCGAACTGGGCCTGCGTCTCGTCAAACACGGAACCGCTCGAGTCACGCACGAACACCGCGTCGCCAACCGCCGGCTCATGCAGCGCGGGCAGATACAGACCCATGTGCAGATAACGGCGGTTCGGCATCACGAAGCTGTAGTCGGTCGGCGATGCCTGCTGCGCAAAACGATGCAGCACCGCACGCCAGTCGACCACCGGCTCGACGGCCTGCTGGACCATGGCCTGCAGGTCACCGGGCAGATCGCCGCGCATCTGGGCCGCTTTCGCGGCCTGGTGCACGGCGACCTTCCATTCGGCTGCCTGCAACGGCTGATCCTCGCCGCGATACTGCCGGACCTCGCCACAGGAGGGAGAGCTGCGCCACGTATCCGAAGTCGTGAAGGTCGAGGGTTTCAGCAACGGGGATTACGTCCTCAAACGCGTCTTTTAACCTTGGAGTCATTGTCCAGATGAAGCAGACCCTTCGAATGTTACTGGTTCTCATGCGCACGCAGCTGGGCCTGGTGGCACGGCGGCTGTTCAGCCGGCGCGAGATTCGCACCACCCTCATTGCGGCCGGCCTCGCCGGTTTCGCACCGCTCGCGCTCGCGGCCGACCTGTCGGACCTCAGTGGTGCGACCGACATCATCTCCCTGATCGAAGGCTACATCAGCGGCCCGTGGCTTTTCGGTATCGGCGTCGTGCTGATCATTCTGGGTTCGGTCGCTATCTCGAGTTCCGAAGGCACGATCGGCAAGCTGCTGTCGACCTGTCTGGTCGGACTGGGTCTCGCATCGGCCGTGGTGCCGATCGCGCAGAACCACCTGCACCTGGTCAATTCCTGTGCGTAAGCCGGTCAGGGTCAGTCGCTCGCTTTCACTGCCACGCCAGATGGGCGGGGCCGATCGCGGCCTGGCGATTTTCAACGGCACGATCACGCTGCTGCTCTGTTACGCGAGCACGATCCCGGCATTTCTGCCGATTGGCCGTTATTAATCAATGTTTCCCATGTTATTCTTGGTGCACTTGTACACCACTATTGAAAGGCTATGAGCGAAGTTACTGATAACGGCATCGCTTTGCGTTCCCTTATCGAACAGGCGGGACTCACGCAGGCCGATGCGCTCGCCGTACTGAACAGGGGGCAAGCCTTCCCCATCGCGTTATCGACATGGAAGGCATATCTCGCGGCACCTGACAGCGCGCGGCGTCGGGTGTGTCCCGACAACGTTCTGGCGCACGCCAGAAAGACTATCGGGAAGGGTTCAAAAGAGCGTTGACACGGTGCACATGTGCACCTAAAATCTAACTATTGTCTCGATATGGAATGGTCATGGGAACGAGATACGAACAGGACGTGGTTGCGTGGGCTAATGAGCAAGCGGCACTTCTGCGCGCGGGCAAGCTGACTGCCATCGACGTTCAGCACATCGCAGAGGAGATTGAAGACGTGGGCAAGAGCGAACAGCGCGAGTTGGCGAGCCGTATGTCAGTCCTGTTGGCTCACCTGCTGAAGTGGCAGTTTCAGCCATCACGTCGCAGCAAAAGCTGGGGGTTCACCATCCGCACGCAGCGCAAGGAAGTGGCCTACGTACTGGATGAAGCGCCCAGCCTTCGGGGCAAGTTCAGTGATGCTGCGTGGCTCGATATCGTCTGGTCGAAGGCGCGCAGCGCGGCGAGCAACGAAACCGGCCTGGACCTCGATGCGTTCCCGGAGGTGTTGCCTTGGACCGTCGATGACGTGCTCTCGCAAGAATTTCATCCCGAGTAACGGAAAAGCCAGCGCAGCGCGCAGAACGTTCGCGGTTAGGCTGCACCGCGACGGGCGTTCGCTAAAACTCATACAGCAATTGATTGGAGTTTCCTCGCTTTCCGCCGTTAAACGCCTAATAGACGGCGATCCGGTCAGGCTGGCCTCAGTAGTAAGCGGAGTTATTTGATGGGGGCGAAGAAACAGGTTGCGGCGCAATCTCAGCAGGAATTCTTGCGCGCGTCGATGACTGAGCTGGGTATGACGCGATCCGCGTTCGCGCAACGGATCAGCGTGCCGGTGAAGACCCTCGATAAGTGGATGGCTCCAGCCAATACGACGGACTTTCGCAACATGCCAGACGTGGTTTGGGCCTATGTTCGAGAGATTTTGGAGTGGGACTCAAAAAGCGTTTGATATACCCCCATTGGGGGTATATGATGAGTCCATCAACTGGAGATTTGTGTGAAGCCTTCTATTGCACTGAACGCGCATCGCGCGGAGATTCGTAGAATCGTGGAGGACAACCGTGCATCAAACGCCCGCGTGTTCGGCTCGGTGCTGCACGGCGAAGACACCGAAGAAAGCGACCTCGATCTGCTAGTCGAGCCGCAGCCTGGCATGTCGTTGCTCAACGTCGGGATCATCCGGTACAAGCTGGCAGATTTGCTCGGTGTCTCGGTGGACGTGCTGACGCCGAATGCTTTGCCGGATAAGTTCCGGGCACGAGTCCTCGCGGAGGCGCAGCCAGTATGAGCAACAAAGAGCCGCGTCTACCCGAGTATCTCGGCCATATCATCGAGGCAATCGATCGAATCGAATCCTACATTGGCAACATGCCAGAAGAGGACTTCAAAAAAAACCAGCTTCTGATCGATGCTGTGATTCGCAATATCGAAGTCGTTGGCGAAGCGAGCAACAGGATTTACAAGCATCATCGCGCGTTCCACGAAGCCCATCCGGAAGTGGAATGGCGAGGCAGCTACGAAATGCGCAACGTGGTCGCGCACGACTACTTCAAGGTTGACCTTGATGTTGTGTGGGAAGCGGTCAAGAACTATCTGCCCGCCATGAAACGGGCAGTGCGCGTGCTGCTGCTGGATTTCAACGATGGCGAAGAAGACAACCAAGCGGAGCGGCCTGCCGTGCCGCGTCCACGCATATGACGGAAAACCGTTATGGTCAATTTGACCGTCGCCGACGCACTTCGCCTCGCAATCAATACGCTGCGGGACATTGCCGAATCGCGCAAGATGCCCTCTGGCATCGAGCTGGATAGTGCAACTGCTGAGCTTCACGCGGATGCGGCCGACGTGCTGGATGAATCGCTCAAGCAGTTACGCGGGCACGAATAGGAAAACAACTTTATGCGGCACATAGGGGAAGAAGTGAATGTTTTTACTCTTGCAATTACCCACTCCCATTAGCGGGCCGGTGTCAAGCGAACAGCTGTTGCCGTGGCGGCGTCAGCCGCCAGCTTGGTGGACCTGCGAATCCCGATGGCGGCAGCTGAGGGCGTCCGTTTCTTCAATTCGGTGGCTGCGACGGATCGCGCCACACACCCATGAGGATCAAGCGAGTAGCGGTGCAAGCTGCCGTCGCCCTGGTGGCCCGAGGCTGCCCCAGAAGAACGTTGGTACCGCAATGCGTCCACGCGATTGCACATCTGCACGGGCTGTCCCCGCGACGGGACGCCAGTCGGTAGCTGGATCGCGTTGCGGGCGATCCGCTTCTGACAGCTGATCGGGGACGGCAGCACGGCATCCCATTCATCTTTTCGTGGCTTGCATGCCAGTGGGTAATCGGGGCTTGCCGGCTGCCGTCGTAACTATGCGAAGCAGCGCGTTACATCGAACGGTTGGTGGTCCATGCCGCGCGTCTCATTCAGGATGAGAATCTGCCAGACGCGGCAGCGGGAACGGGCGTAGCCCGGAACCGCTGTCGCGCCTGTTGCATCGGTCTGTCCGTCTTCGATGTCGGGCTTCGCCGGTGGTCGCGGTGGATCGGGAATGAACGAGCCTTCCATGTCATGGGAGGCCGCCGTGCCCGGACGACACGTCAACGACCACCAGATGAGGCTCTATATGAAGTACAGACGCAAGGACGGCCCGGCGGTTGCGGCCGCACGCGCGGGTTTCAGCACTGCAACGGCGTATCGGCTTGAGCAGCATCAGCGGCTGCCGTCGCAGAAGAAGGAGCCGCGCGAGCGCCGGCGCCCCGATCCACTGGCCGCCATCTTCGACTCCGAGATTGTGCCGCTGCTGAAGTCAGCGCCCGGTGTGCGGCCCGTCGCGATACTCGAGGAGATGCTCCGGCGCCACCCGGAACTGTCGCGCACCGTCAGGCGTACGCTCGAGCGGCGCATACGCGCCTGGCGTGCGTTGCACGGCGAGGAGCGTGAAGTTGTTTTCCGTCAGGTCCATGAGCCGGGGCACCTCGGACTGTCCGATTTCACCGACATGCATGCTCTGGGCGTCACGGTGGGCGGTATCGTGCTGGACCACCGTCTGTATCATTTCCGGCTAGCCTGTTCGGGATTCGAGCACGCCCACGTGATCCTTGGCGGCGAGAGCTACGTCGCGTTGGCCGAAGGGCTCCAGAATGCGTTGTGGGCTGTTGGCGGTGCGCCGCGTGAGCATCGTAGTGACAGCCTGTTAGCGGCGTTCCGCAACCTTGATCGCGACGCGCGCGACAATCTCACCGTGTCAGCGTCGGATGCTGACGTCACCGATCTCCTGCCGTTTAACTTCGCGAAGCGCCCAACCATGGCAGGCAATCCGGTCTGATTCAATGTGTGCCATTGCCCCGGCACCGGTGCACCAGGGGCGATAATGCGAGTCCTTCTGCAATTGACGACGCTCTGTACAAACCCATGGCCAGGTCCTACACCGTATATACGCTTCGCGCGCAACTGCGCGATATCGAACCGCCCGTGTGGCGGCGAATCAGGGTCGACGGCAACATCACGTTGCGAAAACTGCATCACATCCTGCAGGCCGCCTTCGGATGGACCGATGCGCATCTGCACGACTTCGAGGTAGATGGGCGAACCTACGCAATGGGTGACAACGACAACATGCTCGAGCTGTTCGCTGAAGATCCTGAAATGCTGGATGATCGCAAGGCACGGTTACACGGACTCACCTACCAGGGACATCGGCTCCTCTATCGATACGACTTCGGCGACGACTGGCATCATGACATCCATGTCGAAGAGACCGCGCGTACCGATCGCGAACCTCACAGCGAAGCATGGATTCTTGCCGGAGCACGTGCGTGCCCGCCGGAGGATGTGGGTGGCACGCGCGGATATGAAGAGATGTTGCGAGTCCTGAGTCGGGAACCGGACAGCGAGGAGGCTCAGGAGTATCGAACATGGGCAGGCGACGACTTCGATCCTGAACTGTTCGACCGACGAGCGGCAAACGCGGCACTCTTGCGCATGGCATGGAACAACTGGGGAAAAAAGTAACCGCCTTTAGTTCCCAATGCAGCACAGGCAGCGATCCGGTGTGCTCAAATTAGCGCTTACAATGATTTGGTGGGGCCTACTTTGTCAATTCGGGTGCGTGCCGTCGAGACGGTATGAGGGCAACGCTTACGCAAGATGCCACATATTCCGATTAATGACGACCTTTTCCGGGCACTGAACGCTTGGCAAACGCTGGCGGACATCACTTATGTCTTTGCCGGTGCCAAAGGTGAGCCACTGACGGAAGTAAAGACTGCGTGGGCAAGCGGGCTTAAGGCAGCCAAGATCGAAAATTCCGTTGGCATGATCTACGTCACACGTTCGCAAGTTAGCTTGTGCGGCGAGGGATAGACCTCAATGTTATACGCGAACTAACGATCAGGTTAACTGCCTTCTTCGCAAGTAAGCAGCCCCAGACGTGTTTCGACGACGAAAAGAAACATGGCCAAACCGATACTGGACGACGAACTGTGGGCACTGATCTAACCGTTGCTGCCGCGGCCCAAACCACGGGCGGACCCGTCATCCGGGGCGCAAGCCGCTGAACGAGCGCGGTGCTCACAGGCATTCTGTTCATCCTGCAGAAGGGCTGCACTGGAATCTGCCACCACGCGAGATGGGCTGTGGCAGCGGCATGAGCTGCTTGCGCGTCTGCGTGCGACCGGACTGCGCATCCGCTTTGAGCGCCTCGCGTTTATCCACGAAGCCTTCATGAAGATCGCCTGCTGCATCATCTGCTGGCGAACACTAAAGAACTCATTTTGTTAAAGCTTCTTAGATGCGATAGAGTGCGCCGATGCGCACGAGTGCTTGCGATGTGCGTGCGCCATGCACGCTGCTTCCTGAATCTGGCCGCCCCGGTAGATGTCTGCATAACCAGTGAGCGCATCTGCCTGCAGTATGCCCTTGAAGCAGCCAAGATTGCCGTCATATGAACTTTACAACCTCGTAATATTCTCCAAGATCGGCAATGTAGATCGCATGAGCCTGTTGTTGCTTGCTGGATAAAATGTTCTCGAAATCCGGGTGTCCGTGTTCATCCACCGACACGAGACAAACATTCAGTTTGCGGGGCAGATACTTGTCAGCGTCGATGAGGTTCACGAGCTTGCGTGTTACCGCACTCTCTGCCGAAATATCTTTTCCAGGCTTGATCCATTGTCGTGGTTGATGGTTGAGCAGCGCACGGAATCTGCGAACGTGCCGATCAAGGCCCTCACGAGCATCACCGATTGCGTATTGTAGTAGCGCGCTCACTAGGGAGTTGACCTTGTTGACAGTTGCATTGCCGTTGTCTTGGACCACTCGTGTCGGCTGGATTGCCGCCGTATCGTCAATCTGCTTGGGGACAGTTCTGGTTGAAGCTACTTCCGCAGCGTAGTGCACTGCAGCCAGTGTCTCAATCATGGATCCAGAGTAGTGCCGCGATGAGGGATCGGACTTGACCAAATTTTTGTACACGTCTCGGATTTCGCCAGGCAGCCTGCGAAACGGAGTAATGGGTTCGGCAGCTTGCGGTGCGACGTTCTTCGTGTTGTTCAGAAATGCCCGATCGCCATTCCCCGGTACGTCCAATAGCGCTTCGTGAGCCTGTTGTGACATTGCTTGCTTCGGGTTAGAAGGGCGCGACAGATTGTCAGAAAAGCTTCGCAGAATCGCCTCTTGCAATTGCAGCGTTTCGATATCGCATGACACTTCATCAGGAGCCGTGGCGGGCAAAGCTGCATTCGGCTTAATAGTGGCGAGCGGACGCGTCACCGGCCGTGCTTGCATTACCGGCAGCACGGGCTTCGGCAACATGGGCTTCGGCATCATCGTGAGCGCGGACAGCTGTGTCGGAGCGGCGCGGGCCCGCAGGCGCGTCCTAGTAAGGGCGCCTTCGCTTGCTGCGTGATCCAGCGCGTGCGATGGATTTGTGTTCCTAAACTTAATATGCATCGATACCTCCCAATCATAAGGTCGTGGTTGTTAGCTCCAACGCGTATAACCGCGTTGGTCGGTTCAAGCCGATCCTGCTTCGGCCCACCGCGGGCGACGTGCCGGACCGTCTCACCGCGCCGCTGTGTCGCGCATATACGTCACTTTCCGCGAGCCGATGCCAGTTTCGCAAGACCAGCCGAATCTGCTTCGCGTACGCATCGCGCCGCTCCGAGTGATAGCTACCCACCGTTGCCCAAGTATTGCCGTTTGGTCCATCTGCAGCCTCAGACACGAAGCGTCTACGTACATTTTAGGAATCGCTCCGCGAAAGCTGCGCGGCGGCGGCTGACAGAATAAATTCGTTTCAGTCAGATAACTTAAAAATACCGGACGCTGCGCGTTGCAATACGATTCGAAGGGAAAAAATGAGCCATCCTGCGAAAACCCCGGCCCGGCAGGGAGGCGATAAGCGGGCTTTGAAATGACAGGCACGCTGTTGAGAAAAAATAAAGTTGTATAGTGCGTTCGTTGATTTAAAGGATTTTTACTAGCCCGGCTGTTGTTTTAATGAAAGGTCGTATAGTGGCCTTGTTGATTTAAAAGGGAAAAACACCGAAATATGACCGTGAATTTTTTGATTTAACTCTTCGACTTCGACTTCGACGGCGATGGTGAGGGTCCACAATGCCGCACCAAGGCCGCCGTCAGTTGAACTGCGCCGGGCCGGCCGCCAAGGGAGGCGCTAGCGAATGCCACACCAGCGCGTTTCGCTGCCTACTTTTTCCGGAGAAATCGGCGACACCGAGTTGGTCGGGAGGTACCGGTGCAGGCGCCCGCGTGGCGTGGCCGGCACATAATGGTATCGACGCGCGGTGCTGGTCATACGTCATGCAGCCCGGGATGGCTTCCAGAATTCGAGCGACGAGGATCTGAGCCGCACGCCATCGGGCTCAATGCGGCCCATGAAGAGACGGTCACCGGGCGAGATTGAGCGGCCGCTCCCGCGCGTAGAGCGGCCGTCAACGGGCGTGGCACCTCGGTCGCAACCGACACTTCGAGTGCCCATTAGCAAACGGGCAACGGAAACGCTCCCGATACGATTGCCAATGCTGTGCTGTGCTGTGCTGTGCTGTGCTGTGCCGGGTCGCGGCGTCCGTCACAAAATCACGAGCGTTCATCTCTTCGACGAAATGTTCTTTAGTCCCATCGGCCATTCCTGCTGTTCACGCCTTTCCGCAACGTCCGTCTCGGTGTACGGCGTATTGGCGCTTTTGACCCGTTGCTGCCTCGGAAAGCAGACCTTTGAGCGAGCTGCGGAGGCCAACGCGTTGATAATAAGGACGAGGATTACGTAAGAAACATTCAGTCGCCGGTTGATCCTGGCTAATGCCGTCTCGCCGGGGGAGGAACGCGGGAGACTCGCTTCAAGGCTGAACCTCATACGGCGGGAATGCGGAGAGGCGTGGATCGTCCACCGCGCCACCGACGGTGAAGTGATACAGGCTCTGCCAGGTGTGATCCTTCACTCCAAGCAGTGTGTGCATTTCGTCGTCAAAAAAGCAGCCAACCCCCGTGGCACGCACTCCGGCGGCTTCGGCTTCGAGATAGAGAACCTGGCCGAGAATGCCGCATTCCCAGTAGAGGTGGCGATAACGCCATGGTTGCTTCAAGGCGATTTCGAATCTCGCGATCATTCCCAGCGCAAAGCAGGAGTCGGCGGCAATATCCTGATGGCAGCAAATCAACTTTGCCACGGCGCGCAAATCGTAAGGCAGTAGAAAATAGAGCGGCAGATAGTCTGGCCCGGTCTTCTTCCACAGCCATTCTGGACGCAGAGACTGCTTGAGAACCGGCAGCGCTCCGGGATTTCTCACGAGCATATACAGGCCCGGCTCCAGGCCGTCGATGCGGTGTACAAATAGCGCCGCGTGCACTGCCGCAGGGGATATCAGTGCATTCCACGGGGGCGTGTCGCGACGCGGCAACAGGCACCCCAGCATGCTGAAAAAGGCCGCGTTGGCGATGCGCGTCGTACCATCGAAATTCACCGCGCTGCGACGCTGCCGGGCGATCCGGGCAAAGCGGAGATCAAGGGCGGGCTTCGCGGGCGACGGGTGCAGCTCTGGATTCGGCGAAGTCAGTTCGGGAGTACGGGCCTTGTGCGTGGCGCGATGGATCGAATCGGTATCCGGCCACTTCACATGTTCCGAGCTTAGCTGATTCGCTCGTCCGTACCACTGTGCCTTATCCAAAGCGGTCAGCATGCGCACAAGATCAGGCCGCCATCCAGGATTGCCGATCCAGAGCAAAGCATCTGGCGCCTCTGCCTCGGCGTCGACGAAATCTTCGCTGCGGTCCGATCCAAGCAAGTCGGCCAGTGCATCATCGGCAGCCGCCTCGACCAGCCGCGTCTGCCAGCCGAGCGCAGCCGCTGCGTAACTCAGCGCAGCGATGACATGGCCGCAATCCTGCTGGCAGTAGCGCCAGCCACGCATACCGTATTTCCACGCCTCGCGCCAGTGGATCGAGCTTATGCCGAGCAGGACACCGCTGCCCGAAAACGCCTCGGTCCATCGCGGATCTTCCACTGCAGCGCGATGCTCAAGCACATGATGCTGGCTCAGGTAGTGGTAGACGCCTCCGGACAAGCCGGGCAGAGCCGGACACAGAAGATAGCCCTCGGTCGGATGCAGGTTTCCGCTCGAAGGGTTGCAGCGCAGTGCCCAACGCTGAGCGCCATAGGACTTCCACGCCGACAGGCCGAGGGAGAGTGCGAACAGGATTCCCAGACTGGATAGATCGAATGCGTGCGCGGGCGGCAGGGTGCCACAGCGCAACGCGTTGTAGCGTGTGGCCAGTGTATCCGCGGCTAACGGCAGACCTACGCGCGGTGCGCCGTGAAATACCCGGAAGGGATCCGGCTGGGTTGTCCAGTCGATCCTCCCGGGGCCAGGAGCGTAGAAGTTGACGTGGTGCTTGCTGCGTTCGTGATATTCAAGCAACGCATGCTTTAACCGGTCCATGTTCCCCTCAGGCCAGGAATTCCCGCACATGCGGCTGTACAAAGCCAGCTGGCTGGACGTTGGGACACGATCTCATTTACGCCGTGGAGGCAGACGCGCTTCGGCCAACTGCTGTTGCCTTTGGAGCCCACTGTGGGGTTCCCGGCTCCCGCGTTGTCTCCGCGAAAGCCGAGGCTTTTCCAGCGCTTAACGCAGACCTTAGGTGTCTTCGAAGGCATTGGGGCTGCTTTGCGGCTGAGTTCCTCTGACATGGCTATCTACTTCACCGATTTCGACGCTTCGGTGGTAGCCGAGGCTCGGAGGGGCACGCTTTGAAGCTACTGCAAGTTGTATTGTTTGCGCAGCCCATTGATGATCTCCTCAGCCGCCGCCATGACGATTTCCTTCACATCTGCATCTTGGCTGTCACCATGCAAATAGTTGATGTTCCAGTTGCATCCCTCCGGGTCTTCAGCGTGCTCCTGGATTCCCGTTGGACTCCACCCGGCCGTGTCTGCATTGGCATCGAGTGCTTTTGACACGATCTCAAGTAGCTCCTGCGCAGTTTTAAGCTCATGTAGCATGTCGCTCTCCATCGCCATGTGCGCGGAACGGCCGCATTCGTGTCAGTCAAGTTTTCGTCACACCACTCGATGGCCCATGAATTCGTACAGGACATCATGCTGTCCTTGTCAACGAACGAATCGATGTCGCCGGAATTGTGCGTTTCGCTGGGCATCACCGGCGGGCGCACGCGAAGTGCATGGCCGTCATTTTGCCGGCCGATCTGCCGGTCGTTCGCCAATAGCCCATTCGTTCGGTGGATCTCCCTCCGCCATGTTTTGGTACATCCAGTTGCCGCAGACCGTGCAGTTCCATCCACTGCTGACCTTCGCCATGTTGCCGGGCGGACCGAACGCACTGACACCCGAAACGGCGAGATCACCGTGTGGCGGTACGCTGGATGGCTTTCCAACCAGGTCGCGGCAGGCATCGCAAGGCTGCATATAGGTCTCCAACAAATTATTTCGAGGAATCGTCCGGCAAGCTTCAAACGAAATCGACCCGCCCTGACATGCGTAGATTGTGTCTAGGTAATGGTCCTTCGTCGCAGGCGACCTGTTCCCCCATGCCCGCTTTTCGGTTTAAGACGCCAGTTACGTTGGCTGGTTATGTAGCTAATGAGAATCAGCGCAGTAGTCCCCGCTGCCACTACGCAAGAGAGAATCACGAAAAGGGTTACCACCCATTCCAGAGCTGCTGCGAAGAAAACGGCCATTTCGAATCACCACTATTGATGTTGTTCCGCGCGAAGCTTCCAGTGGCAAGGCTCACTTCTACGGATGTACGCCGACAACTGACGTCACACCCGATGCCTCGGTGTCTCGCATTGTTCGCCACTGATGCCTGGTTTCCTGACTGGAGCCACCGGCAAGGTATCCGACCGTCGCGTTCCCTGCTTCTCTCGATGTCGCCTGCGTCGGCTGCTACGCGAGCGCAGCAGCCTGGAACCGGTCGTGCCGACGGACGGCCATAGCGCGGCTGCTCACCCACGTTTCTTGAGGCGGGCCCTCGCACTACCATAAGAAGCCTGGGTCTTGCCGATCACTTGCCCCACGCGGCCTTTCAGTGTGACCGCCCGATTGCCAATGACCCTGCCAATGTGTGCGCGCAGCGTGCCGGCAATCTGCTTTGTCCAGCCATGCATCTGATCCTTGTTCATTACGTCGTTCCTCGTGTGCTGCCTCGGTGGAAACAGGATCGAAAACGCTAGGCTTGACAGGGTGGCGCGCTGTCAACGTCGCTGGCTGCCTGTTCCCACAACTGCTTGTCGCGTCCTTGCGGCTTACCCGCTTGTTCCCACAACTCGCGCGCGCGGACCAGAATGCTGGCTTCCCTCGCGGAAGTCGGTTCGCGTTCTTCGACCGTTTCGCCACTCGCGTCGACGTGCACGGTCGTGACATCGTATCCGTCCGCTAGTTGATGCCATGCATTCACATGGTTCATTTCCTCGAACTGACGGATACCGATGACGATGGCTTCTGCCTTCGTGCCCTGGGCTACAGTCACACACATCAGTTCAGTGTGGTGTGGATGCCCGCTGTGATCGATGAACGTCTTGTGGAAGGCGAGTTCGTAAGGTCGCCGTTCGGAGGCGCCGCCGCTCAAGGCGGTGAGTGCAATGATCCCGACCAGGTGCTGGTCCGCGCGATCCAGGACGGCGAGCCGCTGCACGTGACGCTCGCGCATGATCCGTTCAGCTTCCTCAACGGGATCGTCCTCGAAGCAGAAAAGAATATCTGCCGACATCGCCTCGCGCACCGTCATGCGACCCACGTCGCGCGCATCGGCGACGCCGCGCACCGTCACATCGCGATCGGTAATCATGCCGATTACCTTGTTGTTGAGACACACCGGCAACGCGCCGACATTGCTCTTTTTGAACTTTCGGGAGGCCGCGTCGAGCATTTCATCGGCCTGGACACAGACGGGCTCTTTCATCACTTCTCTGACTAGCATGGCATTGCTCCCTGAATACTGTTGAAAGTGGCAGCGCATCGGATTCAGGCGACGGTTAAGGCCGTGCATGGCGAACACAGTGACTGGGTGGACCGGGGTAAGCAGTCTGCGCATGTTCGGCCAATGTTACGTGCTGGCGGTCGCGGAGGCCGTCCGCTACCGTACCGATTTTCACCTCATCAGCGGGCACCATAATCCACGATGCGCTGAACGTCTGTTTCTCATGCTTTCCAGTGCGGTGTCGCGCGAAAGGCCTTCAGTGCACGCGCGCTAACCGCCGCCCCGCGCCAGGAGCATGCCTATGAACCCGATCACACTTTCTCTTTCCGTCGCGATCACACTGATCGCAGTCGCGGTTGGTCAATGGGTCAGCCTTTATCTGGCGCCGCCCATTTTTCTCGTTGCAGTCCTGGTCGCGGCTTCGGTGAAGGTCGCCAACGTGTGGCAGAAGTTTGTCATCCTGCGCGTCGGCAAACTCCAGGGCGTCAGGGGAGCGGGACTCTTCATGATCATCCCGGTGCTGGACAGCGTGGTCGCCATCATCGACGAGCGTGTCCAGACTACTGCGTTTAATGCCGAGCAGGCGCTGACGAAAGATACAGTCCCCGTCAATGTCGACGCGATCATCTTCTGGCACGTGCATGATGCGCAAAAGGCGGCGCTTGCCATTACGGACTACCGGCAAGCGATCGATCGTGTCGCTCAGACTTCGCTGCGCGAGATGATCGGCGCCTCGATGCTGGCTTCGCTTCTCTCGGATCGACGGGCTGCCGATGCGCACCTGCGCGACGAAATAGGGGGCAAGATTGCCGACTGGGGCGTCACGGTTCGATCGGTAGAGATCCGGGACGTTGCGATCCCGGTAGCGTTGCAGGACGCGATGTCGAGGCAGGCCCAGGCCGAACGCGAAAAGCAGGCGCGTGTGATCCTCGGTTCTGCCGAAGCCGAAATTGCCGCGAAGTTCGTGGACGCCGCCCGGGTCTATGAAAACCACCCGGGGGCGCTGCAATTGCGCGCGATGAATATCATTTATGAAACAACCAAGGAGCGCGGCGCAACCATCCTGATTCCGAGTTCGATGATTGATAGCCTGAACCCGCCGCTCGCGCTGGCCATTGCCGCGCACGACGTAGCGGGCGCGTCACTGACGCCGCTAAAGACTGCGGCTTAGGCGTGGCGCCCGGCGCCCATAGGTGGAGTATCGAATCATGTTGCTCAATATCGAGAGTCTGAAGGGATGCGCCGTGGCCGCGAGCGACGGAGAAATAGGCCTGGTTGAAGAGCTTTATTTCGACGATGAAGCGTGGGGTATTCGCTATCTGGTCGTCAAAACGGGAAACTGGATCGACGGGCGGCACGTGCTGATTTCGCCCTACTCGGTTATCCGCGCGGAGCCGGCGGCGCTGAGCGTCCACGTCGATCTCACGCGACAGCAGGTGAGCGACAGTCCCCCTATCGACACCCACAAACCGGTCTCGCGTCAGTATGAAGCGGAGTATTCCCGCTATTACGGTTACCCGGCGTACTGGGGCGGTCCGGACGTTTGGGGCGTCAGCAGCTATCCGGCATACAGCCGTGCGGCACTATCGGCTGTATCGCCGCAGACGTGCGCGCAACTCGCGTTGTCCGGCGACAAACTGCCGGGCGACAGTCATCTGCGTAGCACGGACGCGGTGGACGGGTACCACTTCGCCGCGGCCGATGGCGATATCGGCCACGTGTCCGGATTCATTTTCGACGATGAAGCCTGGACCATTCGCTATCTCACCGTCGACACGCAAAACGGGTGGCCGTCAAGGGAAGCGTTACTGACAATGGAGTGGATATCCTTGATCGACTGGTTCGATTCCACTGTTTCGACAGCGCTGACACGGGACGCCATCAAAAACAGTCCGGCCTACGATAGTAGGATTCCACTCGTGCGCGATTTCGAAACGCGGCTGTACGCGTTCTACGGCAAGGCGGGGTACTGGTCGGATGAAAGGGTGGCGTTGCGACTGGAAGGAAGGGGTGGCGTAGCGTCTGCGGCCCCATAGGGCACCGCCAATCATGATGCACGAATTCATCAACCTGTAGGGACTGCCCGACCCCATGACGGAGAGATCGAAATGAGAGCACTTGTATATCAAGGATCGTCAGACAAGGCCCTCGAACAGCGTCCCATACCGGAAATCTCGGCCTCGACGGACGCGATCATGAAGGTAACGAGGACGACAATCTGCGGCACGGATTTGCGCATCCTCAACGGCGACGTCCCAAGTTGTCAGCCTGGCCGTGTGCTAGGTCACGAGGGATTAGGCGTGGTCCATCAGATCGGCCCGTCCGTGACGACATTCAGACCGGGCGAGCGTGTTCTGATTTCGTGCATCACCTCGTGCGGGAAATGCGTGTATTGCCGCAAGCAGATGTATTCGCACTGCACGAGCGGTGGATGGATCCTGGGCAATAAGATCGACGGCACGCAGGCCGAATACGTCCGTATTCCTTACGCGGACACCAGCCTGTACCGGATTCCGGACGATGCCGATGACGAGGCGCTGGTGATGCTGAGCGACATCCTGCCGACCGGCTTCGAATGCGGCGTGCTCAACGGCAAAGTGCAGCCCGGCGGTACAGTGGCGATCGTCGGTGCGGGGCCGATTGGGCTAGCTGCGCTGCTGACTGCCCGGTTCTATTCTCCCGCGCAGATCATCATGATCGATCTCGACAATAACCGGCTGGAAGTGGCGAAGCGCTTCGGTGCGACGGAGACGATCAACAATACGCACGCAGATGCCGTGAAGGCTGTGATGAGCATGACCGCCGGTTTCGGAGTCGACACCGCGATCGAGGCGGTCGGCATTCCAGCCACGTTCGAACTGTGCGAGGAGCTGATCGCGCCGGGCGGGACGATCGCCAACATCGGCGTGCATGGAACCAAGGTCGATCTGCATCTCGAACGTCTTTGGGACCGTAACATTTCGATCACCACGCGGCTGGTCGATACGTTCAGCATACCAATGCTTCTCAGCAGCCTTCATTCCAGAAAAATCGACGCAAAACTATTGATTACGCACCGCTTCCGTCTCGACGATATTCTCGACGCTTACGAGACTCTTTCTCATGCGACGGATACGCGGGCGCTGAAGGTAATCATCGAGGTCTAAAGGGCGTTGATGACACGGCGCGACTTCTACAACGCTTTCAGATCGGGTAACAGGCGGTCGAATTCCCGCCTCACCACGCTGTAGCACTCGCATACGCGTGCTTCCAGTCCGGGGCGGTCCAGTACTTCTATATGCCCGTGACTGTAGCGAATCAGCCCTGCATCCTGCAGTTTCAAGGCCGCTTCGGTGACGCCCGAGCGCCGCACGCCAAGCATGTTGGCGATCAGTTCCTGCGTCATCTTCAGTTCGTTGGACGGCAGGCGGTCTATGCTGAGCAGCAGCCATCGACAGAGTTGCTGGTCGATCGAATGATGACGGTTGCACACGGCCGTCTGCGCCATCTGGGTGATCAGCGCCTGGGTGTAACGCAACAAGAGCCGCTGCACCGGGCCGGCACGGTGAAACTCTTCTTTCAGAATCCGCGCATCGAGGCGGTACGCCTCGCCGGCGCTTTGCACGATTGCCCGGCTTGGCGTGGTCTCCCCACCCATGAACAGTGCAATGCCGATGAGCCCCTCGTTGCCGACGATCGCAATTTCTGCTGACGAACCGTCTTCCATCACATAGAGCAGCGAGACGATCGCCGTCGTCGGAAAATAAACGTGACTGAGGCGATCGCCGGATTCATAGACGACCTGGCCCAAGGGCATATCGACGTGCACCAGATGAGATGCCAGCCGTGCCCACTCCCCTTCATGCAGAACAGAGAGCAGATGATTTTTTCTCGCCGGATCCACGTTTGCCATCTACCGCTCCTCGACGTCCCGCTGAAACCGGGTGACGGTGGCCCACCGGCCGCTCTGCGTATCCCGGCGAAGCGGCCCATTCAAATTATAGTTCGTGTGCTTCAGCGCCGCATTATGCCGGGTTCTGGCGATTTGCAGCATAAAACGACGAAAGTACCGCGGTAACTGCGAATCTCGATCGTGCTTTCGCACGAAGGAAACACGGGGTGCGAACGGCCTATGCGGCGAAGGCGGTGTCAGGTGCGGTCGGATGCGCGCTGCGCTGCAATGACAGGCGGCCGTAGTCTGAATTCGCTCCCAGATCCCGGTCCCGCGCTGCTCGCCGACACGGTTCCTCCGTGCGCGTGCGCAATTGCACTTACGACGGCAAGCCCGATGCCGAGACCGCCGGAACTGGCCGCCATCGTCCGGCCGGATTGAGCAAACAGG
This sequence comes from Paraburkholderia humisilvae, assembly GCF_902859855.1. Classification (GTDB taxonomy): domain Bacteria; phylum Pseudomonadota; class Gammaproteobacteria; order Burkholderiales; family Burkholderiaceae; genus Paraburkholderia; species Paraburkholderia humisilvae. The sequence goes on along the minus strand of NZ_CADIKH010000061.1, from coordinate 13,645 downwards.
TCGAAAACATGCGGCAGCAGCGCGGCCGAAATGCCGAGCCCGTCGTCGCTCATGCGCAAAACCAGGTGTGTTCGATCCACATACGCTGAGAAGTGGATATGCCCGCCTGGCGGCGTGTACTTCACGGCGTTGTGCAAGAGGTTGTTGACGGCCTGCGCGAGTCGAACGGAATCGCACTCGATACGTAGTGGCTGGTCAGGAATCTGGACGGTGAAGGTCTGGCGACGTGCCGCGGTCGCCGCGGCCGTGGCGTCGAGCGGGTCGGACAGACAGTCGATGAGGTCGACTTCGCCTTTGCACATACGAAGCGACCCCCGACCGATTCGGGTGGCGTCCATCAGATTCTCGGCCAGGCGGGCGATGCCGTCGATCTGCCGCTCGATCGTGTCGACCATCCGGAGCACGTTGGCCCGATCGGCGGACGCCCTGCGGATCACCCTCAGTGGCGAGTCGCAGCGGCGCCAGGGGCCCGCGCAATTCGTGCGCTACGATTGCCAGGATTTCATCGGTCACTTTGGTCGCACTGGGCCCTCCGAAGGAGGGCACGCAGTGGTTGGGAAGAACGGCGGTTGACCGGGAAGGGCATTCGACGAATTTCTTCTCCGATTCGACACGATAGAAAGTAAGCGTGCCGACAGAACGCCGGGCGAACGCGGAATGCTGTGACATGTTGGTTCTCAGATTGCAATGCGCGAATCGCACAGGTGTCGCCGCTTGCGGCGGCAACATACGTGGCTTCGCTGCCGCAGGGTCTGTAACACGTGCCCCACTTCCTCCCGCCTACGGCTGCCTCGCGAGCGTGACCTGGGAGGCGCTGGTGCACGCAGGGTGGACTTATACGGTCTCATACCGCGCGGTGGAGGTTGTACGGTAACGTGCGCACCCGTCTGGGACGTTTGTGCTGGCGAAAGCAGCCTTCATCGCTTGTGACGTCCTGTCTTGACGGGTATCTTATCCGGTGCCGGTCGCGGGTTACCCTGCGCTCGCATGTGGGTACGGTACCGTACCGCTTTCCATTGCATACGCGTTCAACGTAGTCATTCTGAGCACGTCGAGCGCACTCTGCTTCAGGTGCCGAAACAATATCCGTCCGACAACGCCTGGCGTGCGCGCCTACCTTTTCGCGGCCGAGCCTTTGAGATGAAATACAGGGACTACTACCAGATCCTCGGACTGCCACGCGATGCGACGCAGGACGGTATCAAGCGTGCGTACCGGAAGCTGGCGCGCAAATATCATCCGGATGTGAGCAGGCAGGCCGATGCGGAGGAGCGCTTCAAGGAACTCGGCGAGGCGTATACGGTGCTCAAGGATACGGAGAAGCGCGCAGCCTACGACCGGATGGGTAGCCAGTGGCACGAAGGTCAGGATTTTCAGCCGCCGCCGCAATGGGATGACAACTTCGAGTTCAACGGAAAGGAAAACCGCAGTCGTTCAAACGCGGACTTCAGTGATTTCTTCGAAGCGATGTTCGGCAGTGAACACGCAGGCAGTCAGAGGCAGCCGGCCAGCGGAAAAACATCGCAGGCTGATCACGCCGGGCATACGGCAAGTGATCTCGAAGACGCCTACAGCGGCGTGCAATGCCCGATGCCGGGACAGGATCATCACGCGAACATCACCATCGATCTCGAAGATGCATATCGCGGCGCACAACGTGCCATCTCGCTGGAAACACCGGTTCTCGATGCGCAAGGCCGTGTTTCGTTACGCTCGCGCACGCTTAACGTATCGATCCCCAAGGGGACGCGAAGCGGGCAACATCTGCGGCTTTCTGGCCAGGGCGGTGCCGGTTTCGGACAGGGACGTGCGGGCGACCTCTATCTGGAAATCCGGTTGCGCGATCACCCACGTTTTCGTGTCGACGGACGTGACGTATCACTCGCCATGCCGGTCGCGCCCTGGGAGGCGGCACTCGGCGCGAGCGTGACGGTGCCGCTGCCCGACGGTTCCGTCGAAATGACGATCCCGCCGGATTCCGTCGGCGGTCGGCGATTGCGACTCAAAGGCAAGGGCATCCCGGGCAATCCGCCGGGCGACCTGTATGTGACCTTGAACATCGCGCTGCCTCCGGCCGACAGCGACAGCGCAAAGGCGACATGGGACAGGATGCGACAGGCGTTCGATTTCGATCCGCGCGCCGACTTCTACAGGTGATCATGATGAGCGAACCGTCAACGATCTGGCTTGAAGGTCGCATTGTCGAGGAAGACAGCGGGTTCACACTGTCCGGATTATGTCGGGCGACGGGCGCTTCGGAATCGCAGGTTGTTCTGTGGGTGTCGGAAGGCGCCTTCGGGGAGCAGGACGGCGCGCAGCAGACGTGGCGGTTCACAGGCACTTCACTCTACCGGGCGCGCGTCGCTGTGCGGCTGGCGAGCGACTTCGACATCAACCCGCCGGGCATTGCGTTAGCCCTCGACCTGCTCGATGAAATCGATGCGTTGCGCGCGCGTGTCACGCGTTCGTAGCGTGGCGCTGCCTGCGGGCCGCGCGTATCGCTTCATCTGAACCATGTCATGGCCATGGCGACGATGGTCGTCGCCATCACGATCGTTGCACCCCAGCCGAGTGCACGTAACGCCAACGGCAGCGTAAAGCCAGCCATGATGTCCGTGCGCATCGAAAGAAACATCATCGCAATCATGACGGGCACGGCAACTATTCCGTTGACAACCGCGCTCCAGTACAGTGCCTTGACGGGGTCGATCGAGGTGAAGTTCAGGCCGACGCCAATCGCCGTCGCGGCAGCGATCACCCCGTAGAACGCCTTCGCCTGGAACGGCCGGCGCGCAAGGCCGACGCGCCACGAAAACAGCTCGCCCACAGCATAGGCGGCCGATCCGGCGAGCACGGGAAGCGTCAGCATGCCAGTGCCGATGATGCCGGCCGCAAATACGATAAACGTGAACTGGCCCGCAACCGCGCGCAGCGCCTCAGCGGCTTCGGCGGATGTCTGAATGTTGGTGACTCCGTGTGCGTGCAGCGTGGTCGCCGTCGTCACGACAATGAAGAACGCGATGACGTTTGATAGCGCCATGCCGAGATACGTATCGATGCGCATGCGGCTGAACTCGGCCCGCGCCTGTTCCGGGGCACTGGTCAGGGCGCGTGCGCCGGGGCGTTCCTGCTCATCTTCGACTTCCTGTTCAGCCTGCCAGAAGAACAGATACGGGCTGATGGTTGTTCCCATGACGGCTACGATCGCCACCAAGTAGTCAGGGTTCATCGACAGATGTGGCCAGATCACCGCCCAGCCAACATCGGTCCACGGTACCTTCACGACGAACGCGCAGATGACATAGCTGAACAGCGACAGACACAGCCATTTCAGCACAGAGACGTAACGTGCATAGCGCGTGAAGATCTCCAGACTAGCGGAAAGCAGGCCGAATAGACTGACGTAGAGCAGGGAGGGTCCGGCGATTAACAGCTTCAGTGCCGCTCCCATCGCGCCGAGGTCAGCGCCAAGATTGATGGTGTTCGCGATCAGCAACATGCCGACGATCGTGCTGGATAGCCAGGGCGAATAATGCCGGCGAAGATTGCCTGCGATGCCATAGCCGGTGACGCGTCCAATGCGTGCGCTGATCTCCTGGATGGCGGCCATCAGCGGATAGCTGAACAGCAAGGTCCACGCGAGTCCGTAGCCGAACTGGGCGCCGACCTGGGAGTAGGTCGCGATGCCACTGGGATCATCGTCGGAGGCCCCGGTGATAAGGCCCGGCCCCATGATCTGCAATAGCTTCGGCCGCTCAGGCTGTTTTACCGACTGTGATGTGAGTGTGTCCATTTCGGCGACTCCCGGGCCGGCCCGCTGGAGTAGGTCGTTTCCCCTTCATTGACTGCTGCAAGAAACTCAACGGTATCCTGGTTGGAAAAGTCTGCGCCTGATCTGGATCAAGATCAGTACGGCGACGTACGGGCGGGACGCCGTACTATCCGGAGGTGGGGCGAGGCGACGAGGCGCTCTCTCTTCCATAAAGCGTGGTGCGAGACACAACCATCACGACGCCGCACACGAAATTCGTGGGCAGCTCTATTTCTTCAACGCCTCGCGTCAGTCAAGGAACGAACGGCAACGGTTGAAAGCCTGAATTCATTCGCGTGCGACGGTGTAGGCGTGGCATCGCATGCCGGCTTCGATATCAGTGAGGCTAGCAACGCCGCCCTCATCCATCCATCGCACGCCGACGCAGACGCATGCCCGTACGGCACCGTACCGACGTTCGACACAGGCGCGCGCATCGTGACCACAGGTGCCTCGTATCTCTCACAAGGAAAGGTGCCCAAGACAGTCTCGCACAACATACTTAGCCCGATTGCCCGTTCAGGCCACTCGACAAACGAGGAGTGGCCCCATGATCTTCACCGGACCGCACTATTTTTTTCGCCGCGTTCGTAGCCGGGAGCGTCGTTGCAATGCCATTGCGCTGGTGGACGATTCAATTCGCGAAAGCCCGCGTTGGCTGTCCAATCCGCTTGTCGCGTGCATACGGAACTGCGTCGCGTGCTCGAACCAACGCTTGGCGATATGTCGCTACGCAATCGTGCTTGTACCGCCGACTGCGATGTAGTCCGCAATCGGAGGCGCGCTGATGCGGTCTCAGGAGATGACGCAGCACCGCCACGCGTGCAGCCGGCACTCGGGGATCGGAAATCGCGTAGGTAATGGCGATGCACAACTCACGCGCAAGCACGAAAAATACGTCCTGCACGAGCAGGTCGTTGGACGGACTCGCCGTCCGATGAGGAGGCCGGCAAGACGCTGGCCTTCATTCTTAAATCCGCACGATTTAGATTGCTTTGCGGCATCATCAGGCGCATTGTGAAGTGATCCAGATGTACCTCTGGCCGCCCTTTTTTCGCATCCGGATAGGCACGGTTCAATGACGGTCAGCACCATTTACGGAGCGCGTCGTCATGACCATTCCCACCATCGAATACAGAGGGTACGAGTTACGCGCGTACTCTCATCAGGAGTTTCCGCTGCATCGTGACCCGTATGCCAAAGGTCCGCGGCGGTTTTCGTCTGTCGTGCGCATCGACACCATTCAGCCAGGCGAGGCCAAGGCCCGGCGCTATGCGACGTTGTTCACTACAGCAAGTCCCACCACCGCGGGTGATGCCATCGACCTCGCGATGCAATACGGCAAGGACATCGTCGACGGCAACGTTCAGGCGAGCGGACTCTGACTGAATGCCAGTCGGTCCTCCGTCGGAGTGGAGCAGGACATGCAATATCCGCTTTATGTGCACCGCGATGGCGACACTGGCTTTCGCGCCAGTTTTCCCAATTTCCCCCGTGCGGCTGCGCACGGCAATTCGATGGATGAACTGAAGAGCGACGCGCAGGAGGCTGTCGAATTGGCCTATGACCGCAGCGAGCAACTCATACCCGCTCCCACCTGCAGTACATCGGAATTGCATGTGCTTGACATGGACGATGGAGAGGGAATCTGGATGTTTGTCGACATCAATCTCGAGCGGGTTACCTCGCAGGCCGTGGGCATCCAGTTCAGTCTGCTCGAAAGTCTGCTGCAGCAAGTCGATCTGGCAGCAAGAGAACGTCACATCACACGCTCTGCGTTGATCACGCTGGCTGTCGTACACGAACTTGCGAGCCGGTATGAAGGACAGTTGTCCAGCATGCCTGTTTCCCAACGGGTCTTCGTGGACGGATGACGCGTGCGCCACGAACACCGTTACGATGTGTCGCGCCGTCCCGGCTATCAGGGCGGCGCCAACCGCCTGTCGGCGAACCAGTATGTCTCACAGGAGTGGATCATGAACGATGACCAGGTCAATGCGGAAGAGCTGGCAGAAAGCAAAAGACGCAGAGAAGCCATGCAGCGTGCGACGGATGATGGCATGCCGGTTGCCGCGGAAATTGAAGAGCGAGACGCCGTGGAGATCCCATACAGGAAGCCGAAGCAATGGATCAGGCACGCGAGGAAATGGCTAGGCGCTGGCAGCGGCTCGATGCGATCCTGGCCATCGGCGGTTCAAAAAAGAAGAACGGGGAAACAAAAGGCCGGTAAAAGGTCGCTCTGGCAGGCTCTATAAGCTGGCACAACATCGGTGGCGTACAGTGCCTGGCGGCGTTGTACGTTTCCAGGGCTTCATTCAATACACTTGCTGGTTGGCGAGCGATACGGACGGAAATGAATTGCTCCATTGTGCCTGACGCCGAATTGACAAGATCGCATCACTCCTTTCCCGCCGCCGTCGATTCCGCTTCCAGTTCGCCATACCTGCTTGCCTTGCTCGGACAGCTCGCCGCAACTGTGCCCGGCGTCGGCCTCCGTACCTTCGATTGCCATGACGCCGCCCGCCTGTTCCTGCGCCTTCTGTTTCTGTTTGTGTCGCACTGCCATGGCTTCATCGTGCGACCTGCCTGCGTAGTTCAGGGTCATCTCGTCCGCTCCTCCAGGGCCAGTCTTTACCACGTGACATGCCCGGTGCTTCCGGAAATCACTCCGCGCAGAACCCGGCTATCCGGGGTTGCTGTGCATACGCGAGGCATGACTACAAACCGAGTCTATCGCGCGCAGCCTGTCGATCACGTGGTGCTCGTTTAGCCAGCGAGTCTCCTGCTTTCGCGCGACGCTTTTCCGATACCGGTGAAAGGAGACCGATAAAATCAACATCATGGCTGTCAAAATTCCCCACATCGCGTAAGTCATAGTGTTCCCTGGATTTGTGGCGTTAGATATGGCCGGATCAACTTGTAACGAGAACGCGTGTCTTACATCTTTCCCATCAAAACCAGTACAAGTACGGCAATCGCGACCACTCCCGGCACGCTGGTCGGGAGGTATCCCCACCTGCGGCTATGTGGCCATCTTGGCAGCGCAGAGACCAGCAGTACCACCGCGACGATCAGTACAAGAACGCCCATATCCATCTCGAATCCTTCTGAGCGCTGGTGGCTCGACCGCCCGCAACCCATCCTGATTCTGGCGTGAGCTACGTTTTCTGCGCGGTCGCGAATCCAGTCGAGGCGAACCCGTTTCTCTACCTCTGAGCGTTCACCTTATTGAGCGGGCGATGGCTTGTCTGTACGGTGTCGTACCGCTTGTCGATCTGTTATGGGCTAGCGTCGGAAACATCCGAAAACAAAGGGGAAACTGCGATGCTACGACGAACATTCATGTGGGGCGCACCGGGTTCGGTTCTCGCGATCGGCTTCGCACTGTCAGGCTGTACGACAACGACCTCAGCCAATTCGATGGGACAGAATGACAAACGCCATTCCATCGACGCCGGAGTCGACTCGACTCTCACGCGGCTCTACAACGTCGCGCCAGGTTCCCGGGAACTGGTCGGGAAATCGACTGGCATGTTGATCTTTCCGTCCGTACTCAATGCGGGTTTTGGGGTGGGCGGACAGTATGGCGAGGGGGCATTACGCGTGGGCGGCAAATCAGTCGGCTACTATAGCACGACAAGTGCCTCGGTCGGATTGCAGGTTGGCGCGCAATCGAAAGCGATTGTCTTTCTGTTCATGACAGCCAATGCGCTGGAACGTTTTCGCAGTAGCGAAGGCTGGTCAGCGGGCGCTGACGCTTCGGTGGCCGTTGTCAAAATCGGCGCGAACGGCAATGTTGACACGGGCACCGCAACCGGACAGATCAGCGCCTTCGTGCTGACAAACGGCGGATTGATGGCGGGCGCAACAGTCGACGGTACAAAGGTGAGCCGACTTGAATCGCTGTAACGGGTGTTTCGTCGTCGCGGACGTTCGTTTCCGTCGTCCGCGTCCGGCTGGAGACAGCATGCACATACTGACGAGCGCGGGTCCACTGGTTTCACTGGTTGCGGGCATACTGATTCTGGTTATGCCACGCCTGTTGAATTACATCGTGGCGATCTATCTGATCATCATTGGGCTTCTCGGCCTGTTCGGACATCATCTTCATTGATGCCGTGAGACCCGGTACCGCCCCATGCCTTGTACGGTAGCGGGCGGACATGCAGCAGCGGTCCGCCCATACTCGTCGCCGGAAATCAGGCATTGGCGGGGAACACAATGTTGCACAATCAATTCGAAGATGAACTGAGGCACCTTGAACGGATCATTCCGTTTCTTGTACGGGGCGGCCCGCTTGGACCGGAGTACTGGCGTCATCGCATTCTTTCGCTGTCGGCACACCAGCGTCTGCTACCCAATGGGAAAACCCGCGTGGCCCGGCTTCTCACGCTATTCGACGAAATCGAGCGACTCTCGGCGTAAAGAAAACTGCCTGCGTGCTGGCTTCCGAACAAAGCAATCACACGAGTCGACGACGCCTGCACAAAAGACCACAGAGGTAGGGGCGGGAGGTGGTGCTATCCCGACACGGGACTGTGCAGCGCGTGCCCATTTTGCGGATCCACTTTCAAAGAGTGGATGATCACCTATCAGGTGCTGGTCTGGCTAGGCGCAGTTCTGCTCTCAATCAGCGGCTGGATATGAGCGGCGGCGCGCAAACCGGCGGCGCAGCCAGACCGGCGTTCGGGGCAGAGTCGGCGTTTAGCAACTGATTTTGCCTCTGGTGCAGGAAAGCGGTCGCTGGTCGCGAAGTCGACTGTCACGGATCGTCTGTGGCCGCAGAGCGGCGGATGTGGGCCGCGATCGCAGCCAGAATGACCGGGAGGTCCGCGGGTTTTGCAAAATGGTGGTTGAACCCGGCCCTGATAGATTCGGCGTGCTCGGCCGGCGATGTCAGCGCGGTGATCGCCACCAGTAACGGCGGCGGTATGAATTGCAGGTGCCGAATCTCTCTTGCCACCGCGCGTCCGTCCATACCGGGCATCTGAATGTCGAGAACAACCGCATCCGGGCGCCACACACTGTATTCCGCCACGGCGTGCGCTCCATCTCCGGTTGTGCGCATTTGATACCCCTGTGCGTCGAAGAACACAACGTATGCCGCCAGTATGTTCGGGTCGTCGTCCGCGATGAGCAGGCGCACGGCGTTTCGGGTCGGCATTGAATTCTCCTATTGCCTTACAGTCAGCAATCGATGGACCCGCCGACCATGTATAGTCAGTTTGCTAACAGGCGGAGATTCCGCAAAAATGCGTTATACGGGATCGAGATCTTTCGGTCCGTCTCAGGGGTAGACATGCGATTGTCCGACTTCATCCTCGAACACATGGAAGCCATTCTGTCGCGATGGGAGGAGTTCGCCGGCACCCTGTTGCCGGCAGCGACAGGCATGAAATCCCTGGCCTTGCGGGACCACGCGCAGCAGCTTCTTGAGGCTGTCGCAAAGGATCTGTCTACTCCCCAAAGCGGGGCCGACCAGCTTGAAAAGTCGATGGGGCGAGCGCCCAGGCTGGCCGATGCCCCGGAGACAGCGGCACAAACACACGCCCTCCTGCGCGCACAAAGCGGCTTTGACATCAACCAGCTGATTGCCGAATACCGCGCTCTGCGCGCGAGCGTGCTTCGACTGTGGATGGACGAGTTTGAGCCTGACAGTCATCATGTGGAGGACATCGTTCGCTTTAACGAGGCAATCGATCAGGCCATTGCCGAGTCGGTAAGCTTTTTCAGCGCGTACGTCAACCGGGCTCGCAATCTGTTGCTTGGAATGCTAGGGCACGACATGCGCAGTCCGCTGCAGACCATTCAGATAACCGCGTCATATCTGGCGGCGCTGAACGCCGGTGAAAAAGTGTCGGGCGCCGCGTCCCGCCTGATCAGAAGCGGTGCACGCATGCAGGCGTTGCTGGACGATATGGTTGATTACAATCGGAGCAAGCTGGGTCTGGGTATCAGTATTGCGCCTGCCGACACCGATCTTGCCCAGCTGTTTGCCGATGAACTGGATCAGTTGCGCGTTGTGCATCCGGACCGTCAGGTCGATCTTGACGTGCTCGGTGACTGCGTCGGTGTCTGGGATGGCAGACGTCTACAGCAGTTGCTTGGCAACCTGGTTCTGAATGCGATCAAGTATGGAGCGCAGGACGCGCCCGTGCGGGTGACAGTTGTCGGCAGGGACGCGGAGGTGCTTCTGGAGGTGAGGAATGTTGGCGATGCCATTGAGCGATCAACGCTTGATCGCATTTTTGATCCACTACAACGCGGCACAAATCATCAGGGCGGAGATGCCAGCGGTAGTCTCGGGCTCGGGCTGTATATCGCGCGCGAGATTGCGAAGGCCCATGCGGGTGAGATCGACGCGCGATCTGACGAAACGGAAACAGTGTTCTCCGTACGCCTGCCTCGTGGCAAATAGCGCTCGTAATCAAGTGCCATTATTACCTGCGCATCACAAGATGCATCACGAGCTCTCTATGTCGCATTTGCCGTCGAAAGCAGCCGTTCGCTCAGGGCAACCTCGATGTCCGCTGTGGGTTGCGGATTCAACCGGTCATCCAGCAGAGGCGCAACGCGCCCGCTCGAGTACCACAGCAGACATATCTACAGGTGCCGGCACCTTGCTCGAACCCGGGCCTGCGGCTCGGCGCGTGGTCCCGGTGTGCTTTTTGACGTAAGCGCGCCCTGGTCTTGCGAATGTCTTGTCCGGGCAGGGACCCTCCCATTTCAGGTCGATACCGTGAGCGCGCAGGACTGCGATGATCAGTCAGCACGACTGGTGAAGAACGGATTCCCGTTGCTCGATGGTGGCGCGCAGACGCACCACGGTGCGCTGGCTCGTCAGCCCGAGCAGCCGGCTCACATCGAAGTTACTGCGACCGTCGAGCAACTGCCGGCGAGCATAGGTGTTGCGCAGTACCCGTGGACTCATGTCGGGCGCCCGGAATCCGATCGCTTCGAGCGCCTCGCGCACCACCGCGCCCAGCAGCACATCGTTGACCATGCCACCGCGGCCAGGCGCCGGAAAGAGCAGCGCGTCGCCGGCGTCCGGCTCGCGCGTGCGTTTCCACCGTGACAGCGCGGGGACCGCAAACTGCGGCAACGGGAGCCTTCGTGACTCGCGCGGGCCGCGCTTCGGTACCTCAAGATGCGGGCGAATGCCGTCGACCGTCAGATGGTCGCACTGCGCCTGGCGAAGCTCCGTCGCCGGGATGCCGGTAGCGAGAAAGAGCGCGACGATCGCGCGATTGCGCAGTGCGCGGGCGTCGTCATCGGCCGCAGGCTCGACCCACTCCTGCAGCCGCGCATCCGCGTCGACGTCAAGGAACAGTGGAACCGGCTCCGTCCTCTGGCCATCGCTCGAAGGCGGCCATGGCGGTGACCGGATTCTCTTCGCGAATGCCTTCCTCAACGAGGTGACGACACAGCCTGTCGAGCATCTTGCCGTAGCGCAGGCGCGTCGTGGTGCCCGGCGAGCATCGCGTGTCCACGTCCGCGAAAAATGATTCCACATCGGCCGCACCGAAAGCGGCCAGTGTCATGCCCTTCGTTGTCAGGTAGCGCAGAAAGCGCTCGAACATCGCCGCATGCTGGATGCGTGAGCGCGCGGAGAATGGGCGTCGATCCGCACCGACTGCGTCAGTTTCCTGCCAGAGCCGGTACGCATCCGCAGGGGTCGTGATCCAGTGAGAGTCTCGATCCATGGTCGTCGACTTATATACTGAGTTTGGCTCTCTGCCACCGTATGGCGAATCTTCGATTCGCCAGTCAGTCTTTAGAGAGAAGGGGTTGTCGGCCACCACGTCAGGATGCCTGAAGCTGCGCTTGCTCATCGAGCGGGAGGCTATGCTGTAGTTCGCCGCCCGTGCCCTTACCTGTTTTTTCCAGCGCCGATACGCGCACGCCCAGCAGGCGCAAACGGCGATCAAGAACGATGCGACGCAGGCATTCGGTTGCTGCACGCCGTATCGCCGCCGCATCTGCGGTCGCCTCGGGTAGCGTGACGTCCCGCGTGACTGTCCTGAAGTCAGCGAAGCGCAGCTTGATGCCAACGGTGCGACCGACGTAACCTTTTCTCACGAGATCTTCGCTCACGCGTGTGCACAAAGCGGTGAATTGCGATGACAGGGCGGGGGCGGTCCTGCTTCACGTGCAGATCCCGCTCAAACGTGGTTTCGCGACTCATCGACTTTGGCTCGGAACTGGTCACGACCGGCCGGTCATCGATGCCGCGCGCAACGCGCGCAAGCCATTCAGCGTAGTTGCGGCCAAACGGCTCCTGCAACCGGCCGATATCCGTTTGCGCGAGCTGGCCAACCGTCGTGATGCCGATCGCGGCGAGCTTTTCGTTCGCTCACGGGCCAATGCCATTGACCTTGCGCGCCGGCAGCGGCCAGATGCGGCGCTCGACATCGGCGTGCTCGAGGATCGTCAGCCCATCGGGCTTGTCCAGTTCGGAGCCGATCTTCGCGAGCAGCTTGTTGGGAGCAACGCAGATCGAGCAGGTGAGGGTGGTCGCGTTGTGCACTGCCTCCTTGATCGCGGCCGCAATGTCGCGCGCGTCGCCGGCGACGCCGGTCAGATCGATGTAGATCTCGTCAATACCGCGATCCTCGATCTGGTCCGTGAACGCTCGGACCGCCGCCTTGAACAACCGCGAGTAGTGACGATACGAATCGAAATCCGTCGGCAACAGATACGCGTCGGGAGCGAGCTGCGCGGCCTTCATCATGCCCATCGCGGAGTGCACGCCGAGCGCCCGGGCCTCGTACGTCGATGTAGTGACGACACCGCGTCCTGCGTATTGCCGCAGTCGCGCGAATTGCCGGGTGCCATCCGGCAAGATTTCAGGCGCAGCCTGACGGCCGCCGCCGATCACAACAGGTTTGCCTCTCAGTTCCGGATAACGCAGCAGCTCGACCGACGCGTAGAAGGCGTCCATGTCCAGATGGGCAATACGCCGCGGCGACGTTGTTGTTCCGGGCGGCGAAGATACGCTCATGAACGATCAGGCTTCAATTGCTGCCTCGGCCGCATGCACCGTAATCGGCACAGGAACGCGTGCTCGCCGGCGACGTGAATAAAGTACCGGTTGCTGCACGCTGATCGTTAGCAGCATTGCGGCCACTCGTCCACGCCGCTTGAGGATGTCGATCGCGAGACCTTTTTCTGCTGGCCGGAGGCCAAGCCTTAATGTGGCCGGTGACGCTTGTGTCGCAGCCCACTCCGGGCGGAACCACCACAAATAGTGTCTCCGACGACTGTGCCGCGAGGTGAAGCCGTCTAAGCGATGCCTGGGGAACCTGCTGAAGCCAGAGCAGCAGCGCCCCGAAACTGCCCGTCCTGAGAATCTGCTCCGCCGCCCACAACTTGCCCGCCATCTTCGGTGCCTTGAGTTATACGATCGAGCCCAGTGGCAAACCGATTGATGCGAGTCCCGTCCCATTAAGTGGATGCGGCGGCTCGATCAGTGCAATCGGCCGCTTACCGAAAGAAACAAGGGCAGGTTGCAACAGCCCCAATTCACCGTTCCCGAAACGTTGCGGTAAAAGTTCGATCAGCGCGCCGACCGGCCAGCCGCCGCCGGACAACTCGGCCGACAGTGATACATACCTCATGTCAACGGTCCGTCCGACACCGCGGACGAGCTGTGGTGTTCGCCAGATCGACGGATGAATGTCATCCAGCAGGCGCTCAGAAACTGACATGGTCCGGGAAGTTGATAGTCGGGTAGCAGCGACACATTGCTGCGCCGCCGCCCCCTAAGAACCGTACAGGCGAGTTTCCCCGCATACGGCTCAAGCCTCATGTAAGGTTGATGTCGCACCAACCCGG
>NZ_CADIKH010000060.1 GCF_902859855.1 Paraburkholderia humisilvae | reverse complement strand
CCCGTCAACACTTCCATCACTTCGTTCTTGTTGTTAGTCATATACACAGTCTTATGCCTACCCGCTATTGTAAGTGGGAGACTGTGTCCGGACTTTCAGGGGGCTGTTCCAGACAAGCTCCTGGCTCCAGCTTTGAAGATGGATGAACACTCGTGTAATAAATGAGTATTCGTTCGTTTCGCCGTCACTCACCGAGCGCTCGTTTTGTATCACATATCCCCTCCCTGAAAATCAGCGAAATTGTCTAGTCTCCGTTTAAACGCATACCGCTTCGTTTTAGATTATTCCAGGAATAGATTGCGTTAACTTTACGGGCTAGTGCTTGCCTGAAAAAGGCCGGTCGCCTTCGAAACGATATGCGGCCGCTCCTCGGATTCGCATGACAAGCGAGAATTTAGCAACTCGCAATAATGGGATGAGTAATTTGCCGCTGCACCATAGATATTCCAAAGATGGCAATCGTGTTGTACTGGACGGGCATACAATCTTCGCTGCGCGTCTCATCTTCCGACATTGGACACAGCTTGCAAAAATAAAAGAGCGGTTCTACTCACGGAGTGCAACTGGACTGCATTCGATTGCCGTTTGCCTGGATAAGATACTGTGTGGAAATTTTCTGTCTGCCGCAATAAACGGCATGGAGGGGAAATCGTCTTCTCGCGGAGCGTCGACATTCCAGGGACATCAGGCTCATGCGGACGGCCGTTTTGCCTTACCCTTGCTGCTGCCATCGCGCTCATACATTCACTACAGGACATCGCGCCAGTTAAATGGCCGAAGGCCAACGAACGGCATCGAGCGGCTCGCGGTCAGCGTTCCACTCAACGCACTGGATACCGCGGCGGGTGCGAATGGCGGTTCGCCATAGCGACTTCAAGTAACGAATGGCAGGGTAGGAATGCGGCTCGACCTGGCGCACCGTCAGGCCCAGCCGTTCGGCGGCCTTGCCCGGTTTGAGCCGTCCGTCGGTCACCGCCTCGATGACCTTCAGCCGATCCGCTTCACGCATCGTCATCGTGATCGTCCCAGTTGCGTTCATCGCCGGCGCTCCCTGAGACCCACCCCTGTCGCGCTCACGGGTGCGCATGATCGGGCGGGAATTCAACGTGAGCGATGCCGCCGCACGCCGCGAGCTGGGCTATGTCGGAATGACCTCGCGGGACGATGGCTTGCGCAGCTATGAGCTCGCGCATCCTCTGGGCCCGGGCGACTTCAGAAAACGGAAAGAATAAAGCACGCCAGGCAAGCGGTGGTCCGCCGGGTGACCCTGCTTATCCGGCTGTCTGATTTTCCGCGGCCATCTCTGACGTGGCAGCCCGCCGTTTCGCAGCGATCCAGTTTGCCAATCTGCCGAACCAGAGGTGGACTACCGGCGTGGTGAAGAGCGTCAGCATTTGCGAGAAGACCAGGCCGCCGACGATCGCTATCCCCAGGGGCACGCGCAATTCGGCGCCCGCACCCTGTCCCAGCGCCAGCGGCAACGAGCCGAACAGGGCCGCCAGCGTCGTCATCATGATGGGGCGAAAACGCTGCACGCAGGCCTGGCGGATCGCGGCCGTGGGCGACATGCCTTGTTCCCGCTCGGCCACCAGGGCAAAGTCGATCATCATGATCGCGTTCTTCTTGACGATACCGATCAGCAAAACGATGCCCACCATCGCCATGATCGACAGATCCTCGCCGAACAACATCAGCGTGAACAGCGCCCCCACGCCGGCGGACGGCAGCGTCGAGATGATCGTCAACGGGTGGATCGCGCTTTCGTAAAGTATGCCCAGCACCAGATAGACGACAACCAGCGCCGCCAGGATCAGATACGGCTCGCTATGCAGCGACGCCTGGAAAGCCTGGGCCGTGCCCTGGAAGGTGCCGATCACGGCATCGGGCTTGTGGACGGCGGCCTCGGCGTGGCGGATGGCCGCGATTGCGGCACCCAGCGATTGCCCAGGCGCAAGATTGAACGAAATGGTCACCGCCGGGGATAAGCCTTGATGGTTCACGGAAGCGGGCGATACACCGTTGGCGAGCGTCACCAGGGTGTTCAAAGGCACCAGCTGGCTGGTCAGCGGCGAACGCACATAAAGGTGGGCCAGCGCTGCTGTCGTCAACTGGAATTGCGGGTCGACTTCCTCGATGACGTGATACTGGTCCGATGGCGTATAGAGTGTCGCAATCTGGCGCTGGCCGAACGCGTCATACATCGTATCGTCGATGGCCTGCGCGGTAATGCCGAACCGCGCGGCCGTATCGCGATCGATGACCAGCGTGGTACTGGTGGCCGAAGCCTGTTGATCGGACGTGACGTCGGCCAGTTCCGGCAGTGCGGAGAGGCGCTGGGTCAGCACTTGCGACCAGTGGCTCAATTCCTTGATGTCGGGGCCCTGCAATGTGTATTGATACTGCGCCGCACTCGCGCGGGCGCCGACCTGAATGTCTTGCCGAACGTGCATCGTCACCGACACACCGATCACCGTCGCGAGCTTGGGCTTGAGCCGGCGTATCACCTGGGCGGCGGTGGCAGTGCGCTCATTGACGGGCTTCAGGTTGATCATCATGTGAGCTTCGCTTACCGTAGGATCCGCCGAGATCCAGTAGTAGACGTTATCGACCGCCGGGTCGGCTTCGACGATATGGCCGAGTTGCTGGATCTTGATGGCCATCGCTTGCGGCGAGATGTCCGGCGCGGCTTCCGGGGTCGCCTGGATCAAGCCCGAATCCTCCTCGGGAAAGAACCCCTTCGGGATCTGCACGAACAACGCCCCGGTCGCAAGCACGGTCGCAATCGTCACTCCGAGCATGGTTTTCTGGTGCTGCAAGACCCAGTCGAGTCCGCGCTCATAGCACCGCTCCATCGCGACGAAGGCGCTTTCCAGTGCGCGCACGAGCCGGCTCTCGCGAAGCCGATCGCTAGCGGACCCGCGAATCAGCCAGCCGCACAACATCGGGGTGACGGTCAGCGATACGATGCACGACATGACGACCGCGGCACTGACCGTAATCGCGAATTCCCGGAACAGCCGCCCGACCAGGCCGCCCATCAGCAGAATCGGGATGAATACCGCGATCAGCGAAATCGTCATCGATATGACAGTCGAGCGCACCTCGCGCACACCGAGCAGCGCGGCCCGCATGCGTGGCACGCCGGCTTCGATATGCCGCATCACGTTCTCGATGACCACGATCGCATCGTCGACCACAAATCCCACGGCAATGGTGAGCCCCATCAACGACAGGTTGTTCAGGCTGAAACCTAGCAGATACATCACGGCAAAGGTGGCCACCAGCGACAGCGGAATCGTCAGGCTCGGGATCACGGTCGCCCACACGTTGCGCACGAACGCGAAAATCACCATGACGACCAGCGCGACCGTCAGCGTCAGCGTGAGTTGCACGTCATACAGCGAGGTATTGATCGTCTGCGTGCGGTCCCCGACGACATGCACATGAGCCGCCGCGGGGAGCGACGCCTCCAGCGCCGGCAAACGGGCCTCGATGCTGTGGATGGTCGCGAGAACGTTGTAGCCCGGCTGCTTGTGGATATCGATGATGATTGCGCGCTCGTTCTGCAACCATGCGGCCTGGTGCGTGTCCTCGGTGGCGTCGATCACGGTGCCAAGGTCTTCGAGGCGCACCGGCGCGCCGTTCTTGTAGGCGACGACGAGGCCGCGATACTGGGCCGCCGTCGTCAGCTGATCGGTGGCGTTGAACACGACCGAGCGGTTCGGACCATTCAGGCTGCCTTTGGGCGCGTTGACGGTTTCCACGCCGACGATCGAGCGCACGTCCTCGAGCGTCAGGCCGCGCGCGGCGAGCTTGTCGGGATCGATACGGATGCGCACTGCGGGGCGCTGCAGCCCGTTGAAATCGACGAGACCGACACCCGGCATCTGCGAGATTTCCCGGGCAAGATAATCCTCCGAGTAGCGGTCGAGTTCGGTGAGTGGCAGTGACGGCGAAGTCAGCGCGAGCGACAGCAGCGTGAAATTGGCGGGATTGCTCTTTTCGTAAGTCGGCGGGTTGGGCAGGTTCCTGGGCAGCATGCCGCCGGCGTCATTGATGGCCGTCTGCACGTCTTGCGCGGCACCGTCGATGTTGCGCGACAGGTCGAACTGGACCGTGATCGACGTCGTCCCGAGCGAACTGGACGAGGTCATTTCGGTGATGCCGGGAATATTCGACAACTGCGATTCGATCGGCGACGCGACCGTACTCGCCATGGTCTCCGCGCTCGCGCCGGGCAGCTGGGCGAAAATCTGGATCGTCGGGAAATCGACCTGGGGCAGTGCCGCGACCGGCAGCAGCCAATAGGAGACGACGCCGAGCAGCAGCACGCCGAGCGCGAGGAAACCGGTGGCGATGCGTCGCTGGATGAAAAACTCGAGCAGGCTCATGAGGCGCTGCCTTATTGAATGGGGGTGACAGAGGGGACGGCTGCCGGCTGCGCAGTCGCCGCGACGATGTTCGCAGCCGCGTGCGTGCCGGGATCAAGCCGGCTTTGCCCGTCGAACACGATCAGATCGCCGGTACCGACACCGGCGTCGATCTCGGTCATGCCATCGACACTGTGGCCGGTTTTCACTGGCCTCAGTTGTGCGTGGCCGTCCTTGTCGAGGACGTAGAGTTGCGTGCCGGACTGACTGTTGACGATCGCGCGCTCCGGTACCGCAAGACGCTGGTAGTCGGTGTGCAGCAGGATCCGTGTATTCACCAGTTCGCCGGGCCACAGCTTGCGGTCGCGGTTGGTGAACGATGCCTTCAGCTGGATCTGGCCGGTCGCCGGATCGACGCGGCTGTCGATAAAGACCAGCGAGCCTTGCGCCAGAACGGCGTCGCCGGTACGCGGCGTGACGTTGACCGGCAGCGCGTCGCCGGCCTGACGCGCGAGCACGTCGGGAAGCACGTCCTGCGGGACCGAGAACACCACGGTGATCGGATCCATCTGGGTGACAGTCACAATGCCGGTCGTATCAGTCGGATGGACTACCTGACCGATGTCGGCTTCGCGCACCCCGACGCGTCCAGCGAACGGTGCGCGCAGCGTGGTGAAACCGAGTTGCAGCCGGTCGCTTTGCACCAGCGCTGCATCGGCCGCGACGGTCGCGGCGAGCGATTCGACCTGGGCACGCGCGGTATCGACGCCTTGCGTAGTCGCCGCCCCAAGTCCAACAAGCTTGCTGTAGCGCGCAAGGTCAAGCCGGGCATTGCTGAGGCTTGCCTCATCCTTGCGCTGAGCCGCTTCGGCCTGATGGAGTTGCGCGGTCAGCGGCCCCTGGTCGAGTTGTGCGAGCAACTGGCCGGCGCTGACGTCCTGGCCTTCGTTGAAGGCGATGCGCTGCACCTGTCCATCGACACGGACTTTGACATCG
The DNA here is from genome assembly GCF_902859855.1 of Paraburkholderia humisilvae. GTDB lineage: Bacteria > Pseudomonadota > Gammaproteobacteria > Burkholderiales > Burkholderiaceae > Paraburkholderia > Paraburkholderia humisilvae. The sequence goes on along the minus strand of NZ_CADIKH010000060.1, from coordinate 26,125 downwards.
ACCGTGTTGAGCGCCTGAACCGTACCTACCGACGGGACCCGGATCGGGAAATCCATCCGTACCAGATAGCCCGCATCGACGGGCACCGCCGCAGCCTGGGCAACGGCCGCGTGTTTCGGCCATATCCACCAGCTCAGTGCTACCACGAGCGCGACGCCACCGGTCCACGCGAACAAAGGGCGGCGCGTACGCCACGGAGGCGACGCCAGGGGATCTGCCGGAGAGTTCATTAGGAATCTGAAATTCAATGAGAGACGGATGATGAAATTGCAGCTAAGGGAATTGGCGTGTCGGTGGTGATTCCGGCGCCGCCGCCGAAGGCCCGAAAGACGCTCACCGATGCCTGCAGACGCTGCAGGCGTGCCTGCGCGAGTGCGTCCTGGGCTTGATAGAGGGTACGTTGTGCATCCAGCACGCTCAGGAAGTCGATCGTGCCGCCCTCGTACTGCGCCTGCGCGATTACCGCTGCTTTGCGAGCCGCGCCGGCGGCGGCTTGCTGCGCTGTTTCCGCCAATGCTCCCTGCTGCTGCGCACTCAGCGAATCCTCGACATCCTGCAACGCGGAGACCACGGTCTGGCGATAGTCAGCGGTCGCCTTCGCGAACGCAGCCTGATTCGCATGCAGTTGCCCGCGCAATGCGCCGTTATCCAGAAGCGGCCCGGCGAGCACTGCCGCGAGACTGCTGTACGGGCTCGACAGAAAACGCGAGAGCGTGTCGCTGCTCAGGCCGCCGTCCGCGGTCAGCACGATATTCGGCAGGAACGCCGCGCGCGCTGCGCCCACGCTGTAGTTTTCCGACTTCAATTGGGCTTCTTTCGAGCGGATATCCGGGCGCGTTTCCAGCAAGGTCGCCGGCGCATTCGGGCGTGGTTGCGGAATCGGAATCGCGTCGATCTTTGCGTCGCCGATGACGAACTGCTCGGGCGTCTCACCCTCCAGCGTCGCAAGCAGATGCATGCCGGTTTCAAGTTGCTGCTGCAGCGCGGGGATCGCGGCCTGGAACGTGGCCAGCGCATTGCGCTGCTGCTCGATCTGGAGTTGTGTCGCGACGCCGGCCTGCTGCTGGGCCAGCAGCAAGTCGAGGATGTGATGCGCATTGTGCTCGATGGCACGCGCAAGCTTCAGCCTCTGCCGCAAGCTCTGGATCTGGAAATAGGTATCCGTGACGGACGCGGTCAACGTCAATGCCACGGTGTCGCGATCGAATTCCGACGCTCGCGCGAGCATCCGCGCGGCGTTGGCATTGGCCGAATTGAGCCCCCAGAAGTCGATCTCGTAGCTGGCTTCGGCAAATAGGCTCTGGCCAGCGCTCGACGAATTCGCGTTGTCGGGGCCTGACGAACTGGAACTCTTGTAATTACGCGTCAACGTGCCGCCTAGCGAGACGTTCGGATAGAGCGGCGCACCGGCCGTCTGCGCATTGGCGCGGGCGAGGTTCACGCTCGCCAGGGCCGACGCGAGCGAAAAATTGTTCTGCAGGCTGCGTTCGACCAGCGCATTCAGTTGCGAGTCCTGATAGTTCCGCCACCATCCGCTCCTGACCGTGACCGCATCGGCAAGCGATAACCGGGCCGCGCCGTCCCAGCTTTGCGCCATCGGCATATCGGGACGATGCCAGGTCGGCACGAGTGAGCAAGCCGTCAACCAACCGAGCAGCAGCGGTGCGAATGCATAGGCCGAACACGAACGAATCCATCCTGGAAGGGAACGGCAATCGGTACCCTCGGTACCACCAATTGGCACAACGGGATGTTGCTCAGACATAGATGCGTCTTTTGCTACCTGAATGTCGTGCGCGGAGTTAGCCGGTCGTGGCTGGTCTTTCGCGCAAAGATAAAAATAGCCACGGCGCCAGCGATGTGATGGCGAATATGAGCGCGCAGTGGATTGACTCCGCTGCGATACGGCTCAACCCGAATGGCCGGAGCGAGCGTCCGTTCGCTCACGTACCGGGACTGATAGTGACCGTGACATGTGAATCTGCCGGGGCTCAAACATTACAAGATTGGCAGAGCCGTTATTCAGGAAGAGGGGAGGTGGTCGGTGAACGACCGGATAAGTCTGAAGAAAGCGATGCGGGCGATTTCTCAACTAGCCAGGGCTTCCGTCCATCTTGTAATTTTCGAGTCCCGACAGATTCACACGCCACGCACATGATCCGCCCTGTTATGCGAACGGAATGAAGACCTCCCTTCACGACGTTCACATTTTCAATCGGGATGCGGATACCGGACGGTGCATGTCACGTTGGGATCCGCAACATTGCGCCGCGCGTTGTGCGGCATGCAGATAGTTGCGAGACTAGTCAATTGAAACTCAGTCAGGCTCTCAGTGGTACCGCAGTCGCACTTACCTTCCTGTTCGGGACGGCAGCCCATGCCGCGACGCCCGACGAACCGGTCAAGCTGATCAAGACCATCCCGTTGCCCGACATCACCGACGGCGATTTCGATCATTTCGCCGTTGACCTCAAGCGCAACCGCCTCTACGTGTCGGTGGAAAACCACCATTCGATCGACGTGTTCAATCTCAAGACCGGTGAGCATCTGATGAGTGGCGGTCCGGTTACCACGCCTCATTCGCTCGGAATTAACGTCGCGAAAAACGAACTGTTCGTGGCCGACGGCGGCGACCACGCGCTCAAGGTTCTCGATGGGAAGGATCTGCATCTGATCAGGCGGATCGGTTTCGACGGCGCACCGGATTCCGCCAGCTATGACCCGAAGACCAGGTATGTGTATCTCGTCGCGAGTGCACCGGACGACCACCCGACCCATTCGATCATTCACATCATCTCGACCGAAGATCTCTCGAACAAAGGCGAGATCCCGATCGACGCGGGCAGTCTCCATTCGATGACGATCGACCAGACAACCCGCCGCATGTTCGTAAATATCCGCGACAAGTCCACGATCGGCGTCATCGATCTGAACAGGAATGCACTCGTGCGAATCTGGACGGTACCGGGCCTCACGATGAACACGCCGATGGCATTCGACGCGAAAAACCACCGCCTGTTCGTGGCCGACAAGAAGCCGGGCAAGCTGTTCGTTCTCAACTCCGACACCGGTGCGAGGGTCGCGACCTACGACTGCACGGAGGGGGGCGATGACATGACTTACGACGCACGGACGAAGCGCATCTACGTCAGCGCCACCCAAGGCCTGACGGCCTACCAGCAGGACGACGCCGACCACTATCACGAAATCGCGCGCGTCGATACGCACGGCGGCAAGACCTCGGTGCTGGTCCCGAGCCTGAATCAGCTCTACATTCCACATACCCGGACTGCGGCGCCCGAGGCGGGTCTCGAGATCTACAAGGTCGCGGACTGATCTGCAGTAACACGCAAGTGCATTAAAGAGGCGGAAGGCGGCAGGTGAGGTACCTTCCACCAACGCGTAGTTTTAAAGAATGGCGTCATCAAATTAATTTCGGATAACGAATCAGTATCGGAAAGCAAGGGCGTAACAATATGCAACAGCTACTTTCGCAGTTCCGCATGAGACCATTAACGCAGTTCGTTCTGGCCACACTGTGCACGTCCGGTGCCCAGCTTTCCCATGCGCAGGAGGTCACTGATCTCGGCTCCGTGCAGAGTACGGCCACAGCGTCGGCGGCGCTCAGCGCAATAAAGAACGTGCAGACTGCCCCCGCGCAGGCGCCGACGCAAGGCTCACTCACGGCCACCGAGCCGCAGTCGACGATCAGCGAGCACTACATAAAGAACAGCACCGCGCCGACGTCAAACTACACCGACATCATGAACATCGCGCCGAGCGTTTCGAGCATCTCGCCGAACGGTCCTGGCTTGATGGAGTCGCCCACCGTGTCCATTCGCGGCTTTCAGGACGGGCAGTACAACGTGACGTTCGACGGCATCCCGTTCGGTGACGCGAACAACTTCACGCACCACTCGACGTCGTTCTTCTCGTCTCAGGTGATCCATAACATCACCGTCGATCGTGGCCCGGGCGACGCTTCGCAAATCGGCTACGCCACGTTCGGCGGTACGGTCGCGATGACGTCGTTGATCCCGTCGATGACCGCGTCGGCTTCGCTGCTCGGCACGTATGGCAGCTTCAACACGTGGCTCGCCGGCGCCGAGCTCAACACCGGCGATCTGCAGCAGCTCGGTGACGCGCGCGCGACGTTCGGCTACACGCAAAGCCACAGCGACGGTTATCTGACCGGCGCCGCGCAGCGTCGTCAGAACGCGTACTTCAAGTTCGAAAAACCGCTTGGCGACAATACGGTGCTCACGTTGTTCACCAGCGTCAACAAGATCCATCAGAACACGCCGTTTGGCTCCTCCGCGGAGCAGATTGCGGAGTTCGGCCCGAACTATGGTCTCTCCAGCAACCCGCTGAGCCAGGCGTATGCGGGCTTTAACGTCGACGATGTCGATACCGACTTCGAGTACATTGGCGTCCAGACGAGGCTCGCGCAGTGGGAGATCGACAACAAGCTTTATACCTACGGGTACTACCACACCGGCTTCCAGGGAGTGTCGCCGAACAGCAGTCTGCCGTACAACGCATTTGGACCGAAGGGCCCGTTCCTTCCTGAAGGCAACGTGGCCGGCCAGGAGCAGGTCAACAACTACCGGGCCTGGGGTGACGTGCTGCGCACCCAGCGAGAGATCGGCCCTGGTACGCTCGAGATGGGCGCCTGGTTCAACTACCAGACCAACTTGCGCTCCCGGTTCAACGCGAACGCCACCCAGAACTTCGCGTTCGTTTCGCCGTTGTTCTCGATGAACGACACGCTGGCCACTTTCCAGCCGTACATCCAGTACGCGTGGAAGCTGCCGTACGGCTTTACGGTCACACCCGGCGTGAAATACGTGGTGTTCCGCCGTGACCTCTATGCGTCCCTGAACCAGGGCTCGGGCTTGCCGGCTGACTTCGGCCAGACGTGGACGAAGGTGCTGCCCTCGGTGCAGATTCACGAGACGATCAATCCGCACTGGAGCGCTTACGCCCAGTATGCGAAAGGCTTTCTCGCACCGAACCTGAATACGTTTCAGATTCCTAACCTGACGTCCAGCAGCCAGCCTGATCCCCAGGAAACGGATAACTACCAGATTGGCACGACCTATACGACCGACCGTCTGACGCTTGCCGCCGACCTGTACTACATCAAATTCGCCAATGAGGTGACGAGCACGAACATCGGCGGAAACACGTTTTTCTCGAATGCCGGCGCGGCGACCTACAAGGGCGTCGAAACGGAAGCGACGTACTACGCGGGGCTCGGCTTCAGCGTGTACGGAAACCTGACGTTCAACTCGGCGAAGCAGAACAGCAACAACTCCTGGATGCCGTTCACGCCGAACAGGACGGCCGCAGCGGGCCTGCTCTATGAACGCGGACCGCTGACCGGCTCGTTCATCACGAAGTTCATCGGCCGGCAGTACGGCACCACGGGCAACCAGATCCCGATTGGCGGTTTTGCCCAGTCGGATCTCGCCATCGGTTACACGTTCAGGCCTGCGTCATCCATGGTCCACGACGTGCGCCTCGGCCTGCAAATCGACAATATCTTTAACCGGACGGGGATCGACGGGTTCTTCGGCTTCGGCGCAGATGCCGAGAAGACGCCGCTCTACTGGACGCAAGCAGGACGTTCGGTGTTCGGCACGGTGCAGGTCGACTTCTAATTCCAGGCGGACATAGCGATGAATATCACTCAATTCACCCACTTGGCGAGCGATTCGGGCGGTGTGCTTTACGTCATCGTCTTCATGCTCTTTGTTGCACTCACCGTCATCATCGAACGGCTGTCGTTCCTGCACCGCGCGACGGGCAGCACCCGGATGGCGCTCAAGCAGATCGATGCCGTCGATACGCTCGATGCATCGAAGCTCGTGACTTGCGCAGCGAAATTCTCCGGTCAGCCGGCCGAACGCGTGCTGACCGCAGCGGCCCACCTCGCGGGCCGTGCGTCGCGTGAAGACCTCGACTCGTCGCTCGAGGAGACGGTCATGCGCGAAGCTCCGCGCGTCGATCGCTTCCTGTGGGTGCTCGACACCGTCGTCACGCTGGCGCCGCTGCTCGGCCTGTTCGGCACCATCGTCGGGATGTTCAACGCGTTCCAGGTGCTGTCGAACCCTGGCAATGCGCCGACCCAGGTCACGGGCGGGGTCGCCGAGGCGCTGGTGGCGACGGCTTCGGGCCTGTTCGTGGCGATGTTCGGCCTCGTGTTCTTCAATGCGCTGCAGAACCGCGTGCGTACGCTGATGCATCAACTCGAGACACTGAAGGCCGCGCTGGTTAACCGGCTGGCAGGCGTGCCGCGAGAGGCGCTGAAGGACGTACGCGAAATGCGCGAAGCACCGGCAGCCGGTATCGCCGGGCTAGCAGTCCAAAGGGGGGGATGACGGTGAAGTACTTCGAAGCCCCCCGCAAGGCGCGCATCGAGATCATCCCGATGATCGACGTCATGTTCTTTCTACTGGTGTTTTTCATCATGCTCACGCTGCACATGATTCCGAACGCAGGGCTGCGCACTACGTTGCCGTCGAGTTCGACGGCTCAGGAACTGCCGCCGCCGAAGGTGACGGTGACGATGCAGCCGGATGGCTCGCTGTCGGTGGACGGCCAGCAACTGAGTCCGGCGCAGCTGACCCAGTTGCTGCAGTCGAAGCCGGATCCGGCACACCTGGTGGTGACGGTGGCGGGTTCGAAGGAAACCCGGCTGCAAAAGCTGGTGACGGTGATGGACGCGTGCCGCGCCGCCGGCGTGACGCAGATTTCCATGGCCGCGCAACCCGAGCAGAGGTGATATGTCGACAGTACCCGCACTGGGCGTAACGTCGGGCAAGGCGCCTCGTGCGCACCTCGGTCTCAATCGCGCGGCTCCCCTTGCATTCATCGTCGAGGCATTAATACTCGCAGGCGCATTCGGGTTGCTTTCAAAAAAGGCGCCGCCGCCACCGCCGCCACCCACCGTCACGACGCTGACGCTCGCACCGGCGCTGGCAGCCACGCCGGTGGCGGCGCCTACGCCGACACCGAAGGCGCCCGTCGCGAAGCCGGTTGTGCCGCCAGTGCGCCAGCCCGTCGTGCATCCACGCGTCGTGCCCGTGCATCACGTCAGCCCGCCGCAGCCGGTTGCTCGGGCCACACCGCCGGTCACGCCGGTCGCTCCGCCGGCTGCGCTGCCCGGCGAAACGGCGACCGATCCGGCTCCGCCCGCGCCACCGCCGCCGCCGCAATCGGCCGCGGCGCCGACGGGAGCCGTGGATCGGAGCTTCGATGCCGCGTTGCGGACCGCCATCCAGTCCGCGTTGCGCTACCCGGAGTCCGCTCGTATAGAAGGCGTGAGCGGACGCACGCGAGTGGCTTTTACCTGGCGCGATGGGGCGGTGTCGGATGTGCGGGTCATCGTATCGAGCGGCGTCGGCCTGCTCGACCGCGCCGCGCTCGCGGCGGTACACGACGCCGTGTACCCTAAACCCGCCGCTGAGCTTGCTGGCAAGACACTGTTGAAGCAACTGTGGGTGACGTTCGACTTGAACGACGCACAGTGAAATTGACTTGTTCGGTCTTTAGAATGGCCCGAGCCTTGTCCACGATCGTGACGATAGTCGGCATCCACTGCGGTCAACCTTTCATCCGATGAATCCTGCTGTCGATAGTCCATCGCCCGCCCATGTGCACGCGTCGCACATCCTTGTGATCGAAGACGACAAGCCGACCTCCGACCAGATCACGCGCGCGCTCGAGGACTCCGGCTTCTCGGTCGAACAGGTACTGACCGGCTGGCAAGGTCTGTCGCGGGCGCTTGCGCAGCGCTTCGACGCCATCGTGCTCGACATCATGCTGCCGGAAATCGATGGTTTTTCCGTGTTGTCGACCTTGCGCAACGTCGGCCAGCGGGTGCCGATCCTGCTGTTGAGCGCACTCGATGAGGTCGATACGCGCGTGAAGGGCCTGCATGCCGGCGCGGACGATTATCTCGTGAAGCCGTTTTATTTCGACGAACTGTCGGCGCGTATCAACGTGCTACTACGCCGATGCCGCCCGGTGGGCTGGCGCGACGACTCGACGCTGACGTTCGGTGACCTGACGCTCGACACGTTGACGGGTCAGGTCACGCGGCGCGGCACCGTCATCAACCTCAAGGCGCGCGAAAGCAGGCTGCTCGCCTTTCTGATCCAGCATGCAGGAAGCGTCGTTACGCGCAGCATGCTGTTCGAGGCAGTCTGGAATTATCGCGCGGATGTACAGAGCGACGTGATCGCCATTCATATCACGCGTTTGCGGCGCAAGATCAGCCTCGACGGAACGTTGCCGCAGCTGATTCACAACGTGCACGGCACCGGGTGGGTCTTGCATGCATAAGCTGTGTTCGTTGTTTCGCCAGCCGTCGCCCGTGCTGTTGTTCTGCCTGCAGGCTGCGATCGCAATCGGCCTCTTTTCACTTCTGTGCTGGGTCACCATTCGGCATACGGTTGGGGAGATCGATGAACATCTCTTTCTGAAAGTGACGCAAATCCAGCATTTGCCGCCGGACGAAATCCCGGCGCGTATTGCGATGGATACGTCGGACGACCCCGAGAACAAACGGCCATACGGCTACTTCAGCCCGCGCGGCGAGCATATCGTCGGCGCCTTCGAGACGCTGCCGAGCAAGGTCGACGGCAAGCCGTTCAATCTCATCGCGACCCTCGGGCACCAGGCTGGCGACGTGCAACGTCACTATCGCGGCGTCGTGGTGCGTTTGCCGTCCGGCGGCATTCTTGTCACCGCACGATCGACTGACGGAGAGGGCCACTTCGACAAGGTGTTGTTGCTGATCGCGGGTGGCAGTCTTGTCTTCGTACTCGTCATCGGCATGGTCAGCGGTACGCTGGTGAACGCAGCGGCAGCCCGCAGGTTGCGCGATGTACGCCGGGCGACCCAGCAAATCGCGTCGGGCCGGCTCGATCATCGCCTGCCGCTGTCGGGCAGTGGGGACGACATCGACAACATTACGGCCGTGGTGAATTCGATGCTCGACGAAGTCGAACGTCTGATTCGAGACATTCAGGGCATCTGTGCCGGTATCGCACACGAAGTGCGCACGCCGATGACGCGCATGCGAGGCACCCTCGAAACCACGCGCCGGCGCACCATGAGTGTCACCGATTACGAGCAGGTGATCGACACCGCACTGCAGCAGTCCGACATCGTCATGACGCGCTTCTCCGCGCTCTTGCGAATAGCGCAGATAGGCGAAGCAGCGGTCCTCGCAAGGAAGAGCCCGCTGAACCTGCAGGATGTGCTGAATGACGTAATCGATTTCTACGAAGCCGCTGCCGAGGAACGCTCACTCACGCTTGAACTGCTGCCGTGTGTGCCGGCGATCGTCAACGGCGAGGCGGACCTGCTGTTTAGCGCATTCGGCAACCTGATCGAGAACGCGTTGAAATTCACGCCGCCGGGCGGAGCCATCACAGTGATGCTACATCAGCGAGACGGCAAGGTAACCGTCGAAGTAAGGGATACGGGCCCCGGCATTCCGGTTGCCGAACGAGACCTTGTGTTCCTGCCGTTCTATCGCGCCAAGCACCAGGCCGGTACAACGACCACGGGTAGTGGGATCGGACTGAGCCTCGTTGCAGCGATTGCGCGGCTGCATAACGCGAACGTCAGCATTCGCGAGGGCGGCCCCAGGTGTTGTGTCGCGGTGGTGTTTGAGTCTGGGATGCACATTCATCCGGCTGGGGCATCACGTGAGGAGGTTGATTGCAAGCGCTAACGCTGGACCTAAGCGAAATGAGATTCACGCCTGTCGGTCCTGAAAAATGTCCCGGCTTCGAGAGCCAATTTATTGGCGAGGTTGTCCGTCAGGCCGGTATGCCGTTCACGTCATCAATTTTCAGTCGTCGCAAAACCGGATGGGTGTCGGTGACCACCCTGCAGGCCGGAACACGACATTTCTATAAAGCTCTGACACCCAATCCGTTGATAATTTATCTTATGTCAAATTAAATAATAAGACCCAGCCACACAACCCAGCCTTGCTCAATCGGCGCTCGAAGACTTAAGAAGGCACTCTCCGCCGCCCCCTTTGTGCTGGAGCTTTGACGTCACGGCTCGACGGTCAAGCTACCTTATCGCCGGAGTACACGCCGTGAACGCGAATGATGTATTGGCCGCGTCACGCCACTTCATCTCTTCGCGTTGATCCTTCGCATGCGTGAGATGGACCAGCACAGGTTCATGGCGCCGGATGACGGGTGGTTCGCTGGGACCGGCGACCGGTCGCCTTTGCTGCTGGCAGACCCATTCCCTCACAAGAATGGCCGCTCGCAAGCGGGTTGGCGACAGAGCCGCGACGTGATCGTCGACGCGACGGGCGACTTCCTGGACAGACGTAGCTTTTGCGCAACGCTTACCACCAGATAAGTAGTGTCGCTCCGCTCAAAGTCGCGCTGCATGCACCTCGAGAGCGGTGAATTTTTTATGACAAGCACTCCATACTATACGGACAATATTTTCTTCCACCTTTGAAGTACTCTGAGCACTCGCTCCTCCTGCCGGTATCGCCCCTTCCTGTCTGATCCTCCTATTTAATCGTACTAATCGCTTCGTGTAACCGCATTGATGTCGTAACGGAGAGATCGTATGAAATGTTCACGCCTTGCCCTTGCGGTATCGCTGCTGGTCGCCAGCGCCGCACACGCACAAAGCAGTGTCACGCTGTACGGTTTGATCGACACCAGCCTTGTCTACAGCAACGACGCCCGGGTCAACGCCGCGAATCCCTCGGCGGGCGGCGGCTCCCAGTGGCAGGAATTCGCAGGGAGTGTCTACACGCCGCGCTGGGGGCTGCGTGGGACTGAAGATCTCGGCGGTGGACTGAGCGCCGTGTTCCTGTTGGAAAACGGCTTCAATTCGACGAACGGCACATTCAAGAACGGCGGTGATCTCTTCGGGCGCCAGGCGTGGGTTGGCCTGAGCGCGAGTCAGTACGGCACGCTGACGCTCGGCCGTCAATATGACTTTATGGTCACCTACCTCGCGCCGCTTAGCGCAACGGGTTCGGGTTTTGGCGGCAATCTTGCGATGCACCCCTACGACAATGACAATCTGAACAACGACATGCGGCTAAACAACTCGGTCAAGTTCGCCAGTGTCCCGTTTCACGGAGTGAAGGTCGGCGCGATGTATGCATTCTCGAACCAGGCCGGCGGATTCTCCAACAATAACGCATACAGTGCCGGCATCAGCTATTCGTTCGGCCCGATCAATCTTGCAGCATCGTACCTGCAGATCAATCGCGACGCGAACTCACCGAATGCGACCGGCGCGGTAAGTACGGGCGACGGCGATGCGTTGACGCTTGGCGGTCTGCAACGGATCTACGGGTTAGGCGCGCAGTATATGTTCGGCAAGTCGTCAATCGGCCTTGTCTGGACGCATTCGTCCACCGAGAGCCCGTCGGCCCTCTGGTTCGGCGGCAGCACGAGCAATGGCGCGCTACCGGGTCCGCCAAACGGAGCTGGGAACTACATCAAGTTCGACAATTTCGAAATCAACGGCCGCTACTTCCTGCAAACCAATCTGAGCCTCGGCGCGTCCTATACGTACACGATGGCCTCGTTCAATTCGACGACCGGCAACGCCTTCCCGCACTGGAATCAGGTTATGGCGCAGGCTGATTACCTACTGTCGGCGCGTACAGATGTGTACATCGAAGGGGTCTATCAGCGCGTCGGGGGTGGCAACGGCATTCCGGTATTCGACGCTGGAGTCTATACGCTCAATCCGGCTACGGGCAACAAGCAGGTCGTCGTGGCCGTCGGTCTCAAGCACCGCTTCTAGCAATCTTGTCGCTCACATGCCTCCAACGGCCCGGGGTCTCTGTAACCGTTGCCGCTACAGTCCGGGAACGAATCGAGGAAGACGCCGAGGCAGCCTCTTTGGGTAATCGCCAGGCGGATCCTTCACTAAGGTAGTATCTACCTCGCCACCCGCCACTTCCTTCACTCGTCAGCGATGCATAAAGATGCCTCGTTCCGGTGCCTGGAATGCACGCGCAAGCAATATGCGTTGGGTCGCCTGCGACTTGCGACCGACCGTCTGATGCACGCCGATTCGGAAGTTGAGAAGACGCTCGCTACTCGCTGGGTGAACGCATGGGCGAGTGCGGTGGGCAATGTTCGCTTTTCCGCGCTCGTCGAAGTGCGCCTGGGGTACAAGCCCGAGCGGTGATCACTCGAAATCGCGATGATGGAATTCCGAGCCATTCGGAATCGAAACTTCGTGCGTCCCCGTCGCCCCGGCTCGACAGCAGCAAATACACTCTGGAGAATTTTGATGAGCAAGAAAATGTCGTCCGGCAATGACAGCGACTCGAACGCAACAACGGAACTGGCGTTGGTGACGCTCACCACACAGGTCAAGGAACTCGTCCAGGACGGATCGCTAGATAGCCGGTTTGCCGCGAAACTCGTAAAGCGACTGAAGAAGGAGGCTGACATCGTTGCTGCGGGCGGCAATGCGACGAAGGCAGGGAACAAGGAACTGAATAAAGCTTTTGACGCGGCCGACGCAGTGCTGCGTAACCATGACGCTGCATTGTTAGTCACGGCCAACGCGGCGCTGCGCGAGACCGACAACACGACTCGTAGCAAGAAGACGCAGCAACGACCTAAGGCGGGCTAACGGATCTCCCGCCCAACCTCCTCAAGCACAAAATCGACGAACGCTCGCACCCGCGCCGACAGATGGCGGTTGCGCGGATACAGCAGCGAGAACGGTCTCGACACCCCGTTTTCAGTCTCCAGGATCTCCACCAGCTCGCCACGGTCGACCGCTTCCTGCGCGACGAACTGATAGACCTGACAGATCCCGGCACCGGCACGCGCGAGCGTCACGCAGCCGAGTACGTCGCCTTGCACGCGGTAGCGACTGCTGAACAGGAAATCGATGTTCTTCCCATCCTCGCCGCGCAATTGCCATGGAAGCGGCCGCCCATTACTTGGCAAAACGAATTGAATACAGTCGTGATGAGCCAGCTCACCCGTGCTGACCGGCGCACCGCGGCGTGCCAGATAAGCCGGCGCGGCATAGAGCCCGAACCGCGCGTTTTCGAGGGGTCGCGCAATCAGCCGCGAGTCCGGTGGTTCGCCACGCCGGATTGCCACATCGAAACCGTCATTGACGAAATCGATGTTGTGATTTGAGAGTTCGAGTTCCACGTCCACGCGCGGGAACGCCTCACAAAAACGGGCAATCATTGGCACCAACCGGGAATGCCCATAGGTGGTCGGTGCACTGACGCGCAATACGCCGCCCGGCTCGCGTTGCTTGCCACTGATCTCCCGCTCGACGCCCGCAATCTGCTTGAGCGCCTGCTGACATTCCGCGTGGTAGAGCGCCCCCTCGTCCGTCAGGCTGATGCGCCGCGTCGTGCGCACGAACAGGCGCACGCCGAGCCGCTCCTCCAGCCGACCAATCGAACGGCTGACCGCGCCGGGCGTGATGCTCAGCGCCTGAGCAGCCGCCACGAAACTGCCCAGTTCCGCCGTTTTACAGAACAGTTCAATGCTGCCCAGCTGGATCGGATTGAAGATTCGCGCCATTCAATACGCGATGTAACTTATGAAGTTGTATCGCGTTAGTTTATCGCTAAAGCGGCGAGCAATAGAGTTCTGTCAACGCACAGGCGCATCGGTGATGCGGTGTCGTTCAGGTTTCTTTATTTCGAATCGTTAACGCTTCCCAAAACCATCATGTCGATACTGACCTCCAACACCAAACTCCGTCATGACACGGCCAAACACAACGCTTCCGTGCGTGCACGCAGCGCACGTCCAGTGAGCCTGCTACGTCCGCTTGCCGCGCTCTGCGTCGCAGCCCTGGCGGCGACCAGCGTCGTGGCGCAGGATTCCGCCACGGCACCCAAGCCGGGCCAGTCGCGCAAAGTGCTCGTCGTACTGTCAAATGCGCATCAACTCGATCTGCGCGACGGCGAGGAATACAACACCGGCTACTATCTCGACGAACTGGCCGTTCCACTGCAGAAGCTTGTCGCGGCCGGATACTCGCCGGTTTTCGCGAGTCCTCAGGGCAAAGCGGCTTCGTTCGATCCGGTCTCGAACGACAAGATGTTCTTCGGTGGCGATGACACCGCACGCGCCAACGCCGTTAAATTTGTCGGCGATTTTCCGGGTATCCAGCATCCACAAACACTGGCCCAGATTGAAAAGCAAGGCACAAGCGATTACGCCGGCGTCTTTATTCCGGGTGGCCATGCACCGATGCAGGATCTGTCGCATGACAAGACCCTCGGCGCGATTCTGATGGACTTCCACGTCACTGGCCGCCCGACCGGCGTCATCTGCCACGGGCCGGCTGCGCTGCTTTCCACGCTGCCCGATCCCGAAGCGTTTCGCAACGCAATGATCGCCGGCGATTTCCTGAAGGCCGCTTCCCTCGCTCGCGGCTGGCCATACGCCAACTATCGCCTGACGGTGTTCGCGTCCGGCGAAGAGCACGCAATCGAAGGAAAGGGCCGCCAGCTTGGCGGTTATGTGAAGTTCTACGCAGCCGATGCGCTTTCCGAAGCGGGCGCGCACGTTGACCGGGTGGGCGCGTTCCAGCCTAACGTCATCGAAGATCGCGAACTGGTGAGCGGACAGCAGCCCTTCTCGTCGGACGCTTTCGGCGATGCATTCGTCGCGAAGCTGAAACATGCGAGGCTGTGAGGCATTTCCAGACGAGCGCCTGGACAGTGGTTTGCCGGGCGAACGTGCTGACCCATGCAGAGCAATCGATGAAAGCCAATCTCATGCCCTTCCTGAAACGCTTCCGGATTTTTTCAAACACGTCACGACTGTTCCTGGTCGTTTCTCTCGGCATCGCAACCCATACTCCAGCCGCCCTCGCCTCCGGTTGCGACAAGCTGCCTGGCTGGGAGAGCCTGCACCGCGCGCTGGCATCGGTCCGACACACCGACAACGGCGGCTATAACATCGATGTGTGGGGCGTTGTGCTGAATCGTGACGGTGCCGTATGCGCGGTCACGTTTTCGGGCAAAGCACCTGGGGACCAGCGCTCGGCTGGCCGACTCGCCGCCGCCGCTGTTGCGCATACTGCGCTTCTCGTGTCGTTACCCGGACGTGCCGTTTCCTCTGCCAACCTGTACTCGGAGGTCCAGCCGGGCGGCTCGCTATTTGGTCTCGGAGAATCCGAACCGCTCGATCCAGCAGTCGCTTATGCCGGCGATCCGCAGACGTACGGCAGCAAGGACGACCCGCTCATCGGCAAAGTACCGGGGGGATTCTTCGCCACGGGTGGAGGCCTCGCGCTTTATAGCCCAACGGAGGGCTATGTCGGCGCGATCGGCGTGGGTTCGGAGAGCTCCTGCGCGGACCACAATATTGCGTGGAAAACGAGGCACGCGCTCAATCTGGACTATGTTTCAGGCGGCGTGTCACCCGATAACGACGACAACATCATGTACCTTGCCAGAGGAGAAACACCGAACGCGCTCAAACACGTTCTCTGCGGTCATAGGGAGGACACCATCAAGTTGCCGCCTGTGTCGCGAAAGTGATCGATTGCGAATGCTCGGCATTTCGCGTGGCTGCAATGCCTTCACGAGCGTCCTGCAAGCTCAGGTTCGCGTGGCCCGTGCGTCCCTTGGCCTGACTGCCGTTCGCACGGAATGTGTCGATAAATAGAACACCCTCCCCTTGTCGCTATACAGCGCGACCTGCTCGCCGCGCGGTTCGGGATTGCCGCGTCTCATATTGCCTCTCTGGGAATATATAAATGCCCAATCCGAAAAACACATCCGGTTTTTAATTGCTGACAATCGATAACAACCGAGTCAGATCACTATCGCACAATTCGAGAATTAATTTTCACTTCTTGTCTTCGTCCTGTCACTATCGACGTCGACTTCATTGAATTTAAAGCATTTATTGACGGAATATCGTCGCCACAACGAGTGTTTTCACAGCACAAACATTGACGGAAAAAGAGTCCGCTTATCGCCTGCGATTGAATGGGAATCTCCATCAGAACACTCTTCATCCATTACGGAGATATTCGATGTCGACAATCAGGAACAAGATTCGGGGTGGTGGTGCGCGTCCCCCGGCGCCGCCGTTGAGGCAGGTCGTAAGTGGCCTGATTGGCGGCGGCCTTGCCATAGGCACCCTCGCCGCGCTCACCAGGTCTTACCAGGTGCCGCTTCTGATGGCCCCACTCGGCGCTTCGTGCTTTCTGCTCTTCGGTGCTCCCGATGCCCCGTTTGCGCAACCCAGAAACGTGGTGTTCGGCCACTTGCTGTCGAGCCTTGTCGGACTGATCTTTCTCAAGTACATCGGTGTAGGCCCCATAGAAATGGGACTTGCGGTCGGCATCGCCATTGCGCTGATGCTGTACACGCGAACCTCGCACCCCCCTGCCGGTGCAGATCCGCTCGTCGTCATGATTGCGGCCAAATTGAGCTGGAGCTTTCTCGCGGCCCCCGTGCTGGCTAGCACCGTGATCCTTGTACTCATCGCGCTGGTGGTCAATAACGCGGGCAAGGACAGGTCCTGGCCGAGATACTGGTTCTGACGAGGCTACCCGGTTCCTTCATGCGTTAGCGGGAAGGGTCGCACGGTCGACGCCGCCGCTCCGTTCAAATCTTTCCCTGTTGTATTCGATGCCGAATCCATCTCTACCCGGCCCGCGCGAGCGGCTACTGGACGCCGTCGACGAACTGCTCAATCTGGCAAGTATCCATGGCACGGGCGTCGACGCAATCGTGCGCCGCTCAGGTACGGCCAGGAAGAGTCTTTACCTTTACTTCCAGTCAAAGGACGAACTGTTCACTGCGGTGTTGCAACGCCGAAGCGAACGGTGGATTGCGTGGTTCGAAAGCAGCACGCTGGCGCAAAGCACTGTCGCGTCCGAACAGCTGCTCGGCATGTTCGACGTATTGCGCAAGTGGCTTCGCGGCGACGGTTTTTACGGATGTGCACTGCTGAACGCAGCAGCGGAAGTGAAGGACACGTGCCGCGATATCAAGCTCGTCACCCTCATGCATAACAAGCGCCTGCTTGAATTTTTGGAGCGGTTGTGCGCGGCAAGCGGTGCGAGCGACGCCCATTCGCTTGCGCGGCAACTGCTCATACTTCTCGACGGCGCAATCACGCTGTCCATGGTCGAAGGAACGGCGACTGCCGCAGTCGACGCGAAGGAAGCCGCCCGCGCCATGCTGGCCGGAACGGCTTAGAGGGGCGGGCTTCAGGTAGACAGTACGCGATGCAATTTCCTTAACAATTAGGTTTACTGATCTATTGTTGCGAGTTTACGATGAAATGCTCGATTGCGATTATAGGCGGCGGCGCCGCCGCGGTCTCGTTCCTTCACTGCTACCTGCAACAAAGCGAGCAGTACCGCGAGTTGCCACAGGTTGTCTATCTGTTCGAGGGGCGTCACCCGTTCGGCACAGGCGCAGCCTACGATGCGGATTGCCAGACCAACCTGTTGAACACCAAAGCGGGCTTTGCGAGTCCGTTTCATGACAGGGCCGGCGGCTTCTACCAGTGGCTGCATGAGAAGAAAGAGGTCTGGCACAAGCTGTATGGCGAGCTTCCGTTCGACCAGCATACCTATATGCCGAGGCCAATCTTCGGCTTGTACATGCAGGACTGTCTCGAAGATCTCGTCAGGCAGGCAGCGAGCCGCCAGATCGAAGTCGTGCGCATCGGCGCCGAGGTGACCTGTGCACGCCGCTCGCGCCATGGGTACATCCTGAATGCCGGTTACGGCCTCGTGCTGAATACCGATTACGTATTCCTGTGCTGCGGAACGCTGCCGGCTAAAATCCCGCCGCATCTGCAAGCAGCGAGCGGATTTGTACCCACGCCGTATCCGGTGACATCGCTCGCACGCAAGATTCCCAAGCACGCATCGGTTGGCGTGATCGGTTCGCGGCTTTCATGCATCGACGCGGTCATCGGCCTGAACGAGCAAGGCCACCAGGGGAAGCTGGTCGTTCACTCGCGCAGCGGATATTTTCCCTGCGTGAGAGGAACGCAAGGCCGCATTCGACCGAAGTGGATCGATGCCGAATCGTTCGGCCAGTCATCGTCCGGCAGCCTTAGCGCACTTGTCGATCATTTCGCGATGGAAATCGCGCTGCAGGGTGGCGAACCGGCCGACTTCTCGTGGCCGCAGCCACCTGACGATCTGACGGCCTTCCTGCGCAAGGAGATCGCGCTGGCCGGCTCCGATCGTTTATGGCAAGCGGTTTTGTACTCGACCAACGGCACAATCGAGAAGATCTGGTGGCACCTCGACGAAGACGCAAAGACCGAGTTCATGCACCGCTGCTTCAGTGCGTTTATGGCCTACCGTGTGTCGATTCCCGTCGCAAACGCGAAGAAGATCCTGAGCTACCTCGAGTCCGGACAACTCGAATTCCGCACGGGCCATTTCGACATCGCTGTCAGCGACGCGGGAAACCTTTCGGTCGTCGTTCAGGAGCCGAACGCCGCGCAATTCGATTACGACTATCTGGTCAACGCTACCGGCAGCCCGCGCGATGTACGGCAGATCGATTCGCCGCTTATCGAAGCGATGCTTGAACAAGGCATCGCAACCCCGCACCGGTACGGCGGTATCACCGTCGATAGGGATAGCTATCAGGTCATAGACCGTGACGGACAGGCCGATGCCCACCTGTACGCCGTAGGCGAACTGACCAATGGTGTCTTCTTCTTCACGAGCGCACTCGAGATCATCTCCCGTCATGCCCGGCTCTGCGTGAGCCATTTCGCGCAGAGGCTGGTTGCAATCCCTATCGTGAGCGAAGCCGTATCCGCAGCGTGACGGCGGGCTCGCAGACACACAGCCCGCCACCCGACACACTCTCCCCCCCGATACGAGGTCATTCGATATGTCCGCAATCACCGTTGAGCGCGATGCGCTGGCGTCCACTGAAACCGTAGATCACCCGAACGACCGGTTCATGAGGTTCAAATTCGACAAGATCGAATTGCCGAACATCACGTTTACCGAGTATCAGCCTGGTCTGCGAAAAAATGTGCTGATTCACGTGCTATTCGACAACACGCACGACGACCCTCAAGGATCGGACCTTGCGATCCTTCGTTACCTGCCCGGCGCGTTCGTGCCGCGCCACGTGCATATGGGACATGAAATGGTGCTGGTTCTGCAGGGAGAATACGTCGAAAACGACGTGCTCTACCGCGCCGGCTCGTTAATCGTACGTGCACCCGGCACGACACACGAAATGCGTTCCGACACAGGATGCACGATTCTCGCGATGCGCGACGTACCGGTGAAGCAACTGACCTGAGCCCCGACCGGAGGCGCACGGTCGCGATGCACCCGCCGTGCGCCCTTCCAGTCACCTTCGATAGGGTTTGCAATGAAAGTCGTTTCGGCCCGCGAGGCCGTTGACATCATTCAGGACGGTTGGTGCATTGTGCCAGGCGGGTTCGGCAGTTGCGGACACCCGGACGCGTTGACGCGCGCACTGCGCTCCCGCTTCCTCGAAACGGGCCAGCCAAGGGCGCTGCGGCTCCTGTTTGGCGCGGGGCCCGGTGACCGGCGTGGCAACGGGGCCGACGCGCTCGCCCTCGATAACCTTGTTGCCGCGGTGATCGGCGGCTTCTGGGGCCTGTGTCCGAAGCTCGGGGAGATGGCGCGCGCCGGACGCATCGAAGCGCACAACTGGCCTCAAGGCATCATCAGCAAGCTTTTCTCCGAGATAGCGGCCGGCGCGCCAGGGATTGTCAGTCCCGTTGGCCTCGGAACCTTTGTTGACCCCATCGTAGACGGAGGCGTCGTCGACACGGCCGGCAGCCGTCCGCTCGTGGAGCGTATCGAATTGCGCGGCAACGTGTACCTGTTCTACCCGTCGCAGCGCGTGGACTGTGCGTTGCTGCGCGGCACTGCGGCCGACGAGCACGGCAACATTTCGTTTTCCGAGGAGACCTCATCGATGGACGCGCTTGCACAGGCGCAGGCGGCCCGCAACTCGGGCGGCAAAGTGATCGTGCAGGTAAAGCGGCTAGTCGGTGCACGTTCCGCGAGAGTCAGCGATGTGCGAATTCCAGGCTTTCTGGTCGACTATGTCGTCGTGGCAGGCAACGGCGATCATCCGCAGACTTACGGAAAGTCGTTCGATGCTTCCTACACGTCACGCACCGCGCGGCCGGCCGCGCAAACGCGCGTCGCGCAAAGCACGTCGCTTGCCAAACAGATCGTCACCGGTCGTGCGGCGATGGAACTGATCAAACACAGCGGCAAACATATCAATCTGGGCATAGGCGTACCCGCGCGGATCGGCAGCGAAGCGAAACGCATGGCTGCAGTCGACTACACCTTGACGGTGGAATCGGGGGTCATAGGGGGCATTCCCGACGACGGCCTGTCTTTCGGCGCGTCAATGAACCCTGATGCCGTGATCGAACAGTCGTCCCTATTCGACTTCTACGATGGCGGCGGCATCGACATTGCGTTTCTCGGCTTCGGCGAGGTCGACGCGCAGGGAAACGTCAACGTAAGCCGATTCGACGGACGCATGCCAGGATCGGGGGGCTTTATCAACATCAGCCAGGCCGCGAGGAAGCTCGTGTTTTGCGGCACATTGACGACACGCGGTCTCGAAACGGAGATTCGCGATGGACGGTTGGTGATAGTCAAGGAAGGCACGATACGTAAGTTTACGCAGCGCGTTTCCCATCTCACCTTCAATGGCGCAAGGTCTCGGGATGCCGGCCAGGAGGTGATGTTCGTTACCGAACGAGCGGTATTCCGATTGGGCGAACGCGGGCTCACGCTGGTCGAGATCGCGCCGGGCCTGACAGCCGATCAGCTTCGGGAAGCCATGGACTGCGATTTCAAGGTGCCCGGGAATCTCACGACCATGCCGGTCAACGCCTCGTGATGCGCAATCGTGAACGCCGGCACCGCATACGGTCCAATTTCGTCAGCGTGGCCAAAGATAGGAGGGCCCCGGGTTCCATACCGCCTACCCCTCTCGTCATAGTCAGCGGTTCGCCTGCATCGCTTTCACAAGAGCGGCTGCGGAGGCCCCCTCAAGCGATAACCCATAGCCAACTTCCTGCACGATGCGTTGCTTCAAGGGCCAAATAAAATGCACGCGCGTGTTGCGGCGCGCGACTTCAGGCGCTTTCAAATACTGCCTCGCCAATTCCTGTGCACGGCCAAGCGCCTGACCGTCTGGGACGACCTCTGCAACCACGCCCCACTCGTGCGCGACAGCCGCCCTGATCGGTTGCGCGTTAAGCAGAAATGCTTCCGCCCGCCCTGCTCCCGCGCGATAGCTCCAGGTGGTAAAGATACCGTCGCCTGGCACGACACCCGCCGCAAAGTGGCCCATATCGTGAAACGATGCCCCTTCTGCTGCCACGATGACGTTGGACAGCAGAATATATTCGGAGTGGATATGGGCACGTCCCTCGATGGCCGCGATCACCGGCACGCGTATATTGGCAATGTTCTCGAGCACCTGCACACCTTCGTCATGGATCTGGCTCCAAACGTCGGGATCGGAGACATCCTTGAAAGAGGCCCAGTCAACGCCAGTCATGAAGTCCCCACCCGCACCGGTTAGGATAACGATCTTGTTAGCACGGTCCTGAGAAATCCGGTAGAACGCGTCGACAACCTCCGTGTGAGCCTCCGCCGTGAACGTCAGCGGGCCTCCATCGCTATGGAATTGCACGACCAGCACGCCGTCGTCATCGCGTGTCAACTTCAAGCTGCGGTAGGCAGAGAAATAGTTTTCCAGATTCGTTTGCATGATGTCCTCCTATGTTCAGGACTGAATGAGCCGTGCACATCCGCGGGCCGGCTTCGTCATGTGGCAATAGTGCGCGCGGCGTCACCGACGCGTCCGTGGACGTGAAGCAACTTCCTCAGAGCGATTTGTAGTCGGTGTAGCCGCGCGCGTCGCCGCCGTAGAAAGTCGAGCGATCGTATCGATTGAGCGGCGCGCCCGTACGCAGTCGCTCCGGAAGATCGGGGTTCGAAATAAACATCCGGCCGAAGGCGACGAGATCCGCCTGGCCATCGACGACGATCTGCTCAGCACTCTCACCGGTGAAACCGCCGGCGGCAACGATCGTGCCCTGGTAGATCTGACGAATGTCCTTCGACGTGACATCCGCGTTGGTCGTCTCCTTCTCCACGATGCCCCGAATGCGTGGTTCGATCACGTGGACGTATGCAAGGTGATACGCGTTGAGCCGCCTCGCAACATAGCCGAACGTCGCATGCGGATTGCTATCGGACATGGTGCCGTAAGTGCCGCTCGGCGAAAGACGAACGGCCACGCGACCCGGACCCCACACGGAAACGACTGCATCGAGTGTATCGAACAGGAATCGCGCGCGATTCTCGAGCGAGCCGCCGTACTCGTCATTGCGATGGTTCGTGCCGTCGAGCAGGAATTGCTCGAACAGGTAGCCGTTGGCGCCATGAAGCTCAACGCCGTCGAAACCGGCTCGCTTCGCAAGTTCGGCGCCGCGACGAAATTGCTCGACGATAACGGGGATTTCCGCTGTCTCGAGAACGCGAGGCACAATCAGTTCCGCCTCACTGACCTGACCGCTCGCGTCGCGAATCGCAGCATGTTCGAGCGAACGCAGCGGTGACGGGGCAACGGGTGTGACACCACCGGTATTGGCAGGATGCGCCTGGCGGCCCGCGTGCCACATCTGCAGGAAAATATGTGCGCCCTTGGCGTGGACGGCGTCGACCACGCGCCTCCAGCCCTTGACCTGTTCCTCGTTGTAGATCCCGGGCGCATCAACGTAAGCGATGCCGAGCTGGGACACGGCCGTCGCGTCGGTGATGAGCAGGCCACCCTCCGTCGCACGCTGGGTATAGTAGTCCACCATGAGATCACCCGGGACGTTGCCCGGCTCGGTGCGCATTCTCGTAAGCGGCGCGAGAACCACACGGTGTCGTAGATTGAAATGTCCGACTTTCGTATGACTGAAGAGCTTGCCCATTGCGTCATCCTCACAGAGTGTTGGGTGTCGTTATCCTGGCCGCAAGCGTTCATGCCTGGTAGAGGCCGCGAGGCAATAGCTATCATTCCGCGACGGAATGGCGGTACATCCGGATCAGACCGATCCGGGAACGCACGGAGTACGGGGGGCACGCACGCGGAGCTTCGACATTGTGTTCACGCGTTGCGCATACGACGAATGCGCTTCGACTTTAATGCTTCATTGGGTAAGTTATCGTCTAACGTCAAAGCATTTCCGCATCCGTGCCGCCCGTGCCACTGCTCTGAAAAAGCGTCGGACTTCGACCATACTGTTTCTTGAACGCGCGACTGAAGTGCGCCGCGCTGACAAACCCGCATCGCCATGCTACGTCGTTGATCCGAAGCCCGGCGCCGCCACTCATCAAGATTTTTTTTGCTCTCTCGAGTCGTCGCTGCAACAGATACCGCGTCACGGAAGACCCATCGCGCTCAAAGAGCCTCCTTAAGTAGCGCCTCGAAATACCGATCTCGCTAGCGATCATGTCAGGGCCGAGGTCCTCGTTCCCAATGTTACGTTCAATGAACCGTTTAACCCTTTTTAGCATCACATCGGAGCTTAGTACGCGTTTCGGCGCCGTGAGATCATCGGTAATGATCTCCATCAGGTCAATCAGATGTTCGGCCACAAGTTTGCTGCCGTACGAACTGCATCGCTCGCCGTAAGCCGCCGCAGCGATCAGCAGCGATCTCAGCAACGCAACATCGGGCGAGGTCGACGCGAGCACGAACATCTCACGACCGAAGACCGCCTTCGCTCTGCCGACAAGAGACGTTCTCGGTACGCGTAAGATCATCCCACGAGCATTTCCAACCGACGTTTGCGTATAGGGAATGCTCGCGTCAAAAAGCAGCAAGGAAGACTCGGTAATCTGCACATTCACGCCTTCCTGCTCTATCTCGACCGCACCGCTCTCAACCAGAAAAATGACGAGTGTGTCCTTCCGCCAGTTGTTGACCCCCGACCCCGGATTCCATGTCCATCGCTGTCTGGACAGATCCGCCACCTCAAATCTTAAATCGCCCATCAACCACGAAGTCGCCAGAAGCTCACGGGTGCCCCCTAAATCGAATTCGCATTCCATATTCCAGTTTCTTCTTACCAGTTCTCGCCACTCCTCGTCGGTTATGGGGCTCTTATGTCTGAGGGCGTACGTGGAGAATTGCATAGTGTTCGATAGCAGCTTGCGTGCGAAGCGTCATGCAGTATTTGATGATGCGCCGGAGAATTGACGTTTAAACGTTAATGCGTTATCCCTAATAGTTAAATTTCGCTTTCTCCAACTGGTCTTCGTCTACCGTGCGTTCGTGACGGCTCGCAGGCGTCCCTTTTCGAGCAGCCTTTAAAAGCCAAATAGCACGCCCGACATTTCACGGAAATGTCTCGCATCCGGATAGGTCGTAGTGAATAAAAAAATCCCCGTAGCGTCCTACGACGAACGTTCAATCCATAAAAGAATCGGATATCTTCACATCGGTGGTCTTTGAGACGCCCCGTCGTTCTTTTAATAGTTGACCAAGGCGTTTCCTCGCGCTGTCGCATACATCCTGCTGACTCCACGCGAGAAGAGCCTTCGAACATCTTATGACCCTCTGGTTATCGAGGCTATCGCGCAGCGCTTCGTCCAACCGGATTCGCTGCGCAATCCGTATCGCCGCCGATCGACAGGCGCTCTCAACGTTGAGTTTGCTTAGCGCCTCCAGGCAGTTGGCCACATGTTTTGCAGTAAGGCGATCACACATGGACGAATCTGACGTGAGTCGTCTCGCCAACTGAACCGTCGCCTTGCGGCATAGCTCGTTCATACACCAATTCGCTAAAGCGTCGAGGCAGACCGCGACGTGCCTTGCACTTAGATGATCTCTTAAGGGGCCGTCTTCCGACAAACGCCTCGCGAGCCTCAAGCCCGCGGCGCAACATACCTCGTCTTCACTCCATTTTCCCAATGCGCCAAGACAATTTGTGAGGCGCACGCCATTGAGCTGCCTAACGAGCGGTTCCTCCGTGGCAATGCGGTCTGCCAGCTGTCTTCCCGCATCCAGACATATTGGTTCGTCACTCCATTTTCCTAACGCATTCATGCAATGCGCGATTGCGATCCCGTTGAGACCGTGTAGCAGTTTCCAATCGCCAACGATGCGTGTTGCCAACTGCTTCCCTGCCTCTACACACTCCCTCTCTTCATACCATCTACCTAGCGCATTCAAGCAGCCTGGAATGGCTCGCCTGTGCAGTGCATCCGTTAGTAGTCGATTGCTTGCCAACCTGTTTGCAAGACGTAGGCCCGCAGCTCGACACAATGGTTCTCTATCCCACTTTGACAGCGCATTCAGACAGCTGCAGACACGTTGGGCATCGAGCGAGCCGATGATCTGTTCGTCGCGCACAAGTCGCGCGGCCAATGCGCGGGCTGCATTCCGACATGCTCCCTCCTTGTCGTACTCCGCTAGTACCTGCAAGCAATTCACCACTTGTTCGCCCTCCAGGGTGTCCCAAATGGTTTGATCGAGCTCAACTCTTTTAATAAACACCCATACCTCATGCGGCAATCCATCCGCAGCGTTAGGGCGAGTCAGTGCCGCCAAGAAAATTTTCAAGTCGCGGCGAAAAGCTCCCGATGCACGCTGAGCCAGTGATTCTTGAGGTTCGCCAAGACGTGCCTGGTCATCCTCTAGAGCCAACTTGCGAAGAAGACTCACGTCGCCATTCATCGAATTCCCCTGCGGAGTGCGGCGGCCATATCTTCTGCCAACGGTGTAGAGGACGCTTGACTGCCGAGCCACATTCTCGTGCCTTGAATGGCCGACAGGCGCTTTTTGCCTTAATCCATTCTCGTTATTGCCGTCAACGCGACAGAGGCGGCCAAGCAAGGAACGAATATGACGCCGATCTCAACATTTCGATAACTTAAGGTTAACGTTTACACGGAGAATTTCATGCTTAGCATTAACAGCAATATCAGTTCTCTGGTCGCTCAGGAAAACCTGAACGCTTCCGGCAGCGCACTGTCGCAGGCGATCACCCGTCTGTCGTCGGGTAAGCGCATTAACAGCGCGGCGGACGACGCAGCGGGCCTC
>NZ_CADIKH010000059.1 GCF_902859855.1 Paraburkholderia humisilvae | reverse complement strand
TCAGCCGCGACAGATCGACTTCGCCTTCCACTTCTCCGACCACCTGCGCGGCGCTGCCGTCCTGGCGCGAATACGCGGCGTTAATGGCCTGCGCGAGTTCGTCGGCGGGCACGCAAACCAGCGACACCATCGACACATTGCGCGATACCTCGGCAATCGCCGAAATCGGCGTGCGTTCGCTGATCCAGACTTCGATCGTGTCGTCCTGCTGGTTCGCAATCAGAATCTGACCGTTGCGCGCGAAACCATACGGCAGCATCCGCGACGGATCGAGCCTCGCGGGTTCACGCGGTTGCGTCGCAGCGGGGGCGACAGGAGAAAGCATCGTTTCGTCTGTCATGGCTGATCCGTTCTTTGATAGTTGGCGCCGGCGGAGGACGAAGGGTCCAAGAGCGGCACCGCGCTGGATGGTTGAGCGGCCGAAACCGTCGGCGCGCCGACAGTCACGTTCGGCTCGACACTGCCATTCGCCGTAGCGGTCGGAACCGAAGCCGAAGTTGAATCCGCGGCCGCACCCGACACATCCGACGCCGGCGCCGCAGGCGCCGCCCCAACCGGCCCAGTCGGTGGCGGCGGCACCGGACGCCGCATCTGGTTCAAATCGAAGATCCCGTTCTGCGCCGGCACGCCCTGCGAAGGCGGAGGCGCGGGTGGCGGCAGCACCGGAACATCGTGATCGCGGATGATCCGGTTGTCGGTCGACTGGTCAAGCGTCTGGCCCCGCACGTAGTCGTAGCGGTTCGTGGAGATATCGGCGAGCGTCTGACCATCGCGAATAATCACCGGCCGCAGGAACACCATCACATTGGTTTTCGTGCGAGCCTTGTTTTCAGCGCGGAACAGCGAGCCGATTAAGGGAATGTCGCCCAGCAGCGGCACCTTGTTGTTGCCGTCCGCGTAGCTGTCCTGAATCAGCCCGCCAAGCACGACGATTTCGCCATCGTCGGACAGCACCGTCGATTGCACCGAGCGCTTGATGATCGTCACGCCGCCGGGGTTATTGATCGACGACTGATCCACCGACGAATCTTCCGAATAGATCTGCAGCTTGATCGCACCGCCGTGCGTGATTTGCGGCTTCACATGAAGCACGATGCCGACGTCCTCGCGATCGAACGTGTTGAACGCGGAGACGCTACCGCTCGTCACCGTGGTCCCCGTTGCGATCGACCCGGTCTGAATCGGCACATTCGAGCCGACTACAATGCGCGCTTCTTCGTTATCGAGCGTGATCAGATTCGGCGATGAAAGAATGCTCGCATCGCTGACCGTCGACAGCGCCTGCACGAGCGCACCCAGCCCGAAGATATTGCCGAACTTGTGAATCAGGCCAATATTGACGCCGTTGTTCAACAACGTGGTGGTCGCCGCGGTCGACAGATTCTGTGCAATCGACTGGCCTTGCGCGGTCAGGTTGACGATGCCCTGGCTCGTCGGCGGCACATTGAAGTTTGACGTTCCGTACAGGATGTTGTTGCCGCCATTCGACTGCAACGCACCTTGCCACTGCACGCCGAGATTCGCCGCCGACGTCGCGCTCATCTCGACAATCATCGCTTCAAGATAGACCTGCGCGCGGCGCACGTCGAGCTGGTCGATCACGTTGCGCACATTCCGATAGACGGGCTCGGGTGCCGTCACCACGAGTGAGTTCGTCGCCGGGTCCGCCTGAATCATGCCGCCCGAGCCGTTGTCGCTACCGGGGGCGCCGCCGCGCGCGCCGGCAATCAGTCCGCCTTGACCGCCTGGTCCGCTCGCGCCGCTGCCGTAGGTCGAACCGCCGGTGCTATCCGATGAACTGGGCAATGGCGGCATACCCGGCGTGCCGGTCGACGACGAACCGCCGTTGCCCGAACTGCCGTTGCTGCCGCTCTTGCTCCCGAAACCGCCATTGTTGTCGTTAAAGCTTTTCGAGCTTTTGTCCGAATCTGATGCGCTATCGCCGCCCCCTAAGCCGAGCATCCCGCGCAACACCTTCGCAAGTTCGACGGAATTCGCGTTCTGCAGCCGCACGACATGCATATTGCCGGGCACGCGCGTCGGCGCGTCGAGTTGCGCGATCAGCGCTTTCGCATCGCGAATGCGGCCGGGGTCGCTTGCACGCAGCAGCAGCGCGTTGATACGCGAGTCCGCGGTGACCGACACCTTCAGCGTCGCATCGGTATTGCCGACGGCGCTCGGGTCCAGCATTTTCTGCACGATCGGTTCGAGGTCGACCGCGCTTTCGTGATTGAGCGGCACGACCGCGACCCTCTGCGACGCGTTGCCATCGACGCCCGCGATGATGTCGGCGATACGCCGCACGTTGTCCGCGTAGTCGGTAACGATCAGTGTGTTGTCGGCCGGGTACGCGGCAATCGTGTTGTTCGGGCTGACCAGCGGCTTCAGCGCGGGCAGCAGGTTGTTCGCCGATTCGTTGCGCAGCCGGAAAACCTGCGTAATCACGTGGTCGCCGCGCGCCTTAGGCGTATTGCCGACGTAGGTGGGCACGCCTTGCAGCTTCGCGTCCGCTTCCGGCACGACCTTCAGAATGCCGTTGTCGCGCACGAGCGAAAAGCCTTGCATGCGCAGCGCGGACTCGAGCGTCTTCAGCGCGAGTTCCTTGCTCACGGGGTTATCGGAAACGAGGTTCAGCTGTCCTTTGACACGCGGGTCAACAATGATCGTCGTGTCCGTCGCAGCGCCGATCGCCTTCGCGACCTGGCTGATATCGACGTTCGAGAAGCTGAGGCTGACCTGCTGCTGCGCGTGCACGTGCGGTGTCGACAGGAGGCTGAGAACCAGCATCGCGCAGGTTGTTGCATGGTGACGTCGGGAACGGGAACGTGTGCGTGTCATAGACCTGAAATCGATGCCGGCATGCGGCGCGGGCCGAAACGGACGCGCAGGCGCGATGCGGCGCGTGACTCGCGGACCCTTTTGCGTTCGATGCGACGCATACGGATTCGCCGGCAAAGACTAAGCAGCCGACAGGAGCAATTTTGTGACAGGTGTTGCGTAACATTTTGACGCCCCCGTTTTACGGATGTCGAATGTGGAGATTTGTGGTCTTTTGCGGGGTTGGATTGAGTTTTGATTAAAACCACCACGGGTGATTTAAATGTTCGATCGTCTAGACGAGTTTAAATCGATTTAAGGTTTTATGCGGGTTTGCGATAAAAGTTATTAGGCGGCTGATTGCGGAATCGTGCTTGTGTGTTTTTTGAACGGGTAAGGCAAACTATGCTGGATGCGACGTTTTTGCGCATTGCATCGTGCATGAGTGCTCGGGCCGTGAACCTTACAGGATAAGGTTCACGGCCTTATATAGCGTACCGCCTCGCTGACGGACCACAACGGTTGGGTACGCTGCGGACAGCCTCCTCAAAGTTGGCACTTTGCTTCCATTTCATATCTCTATTCAATTCGGATTGCTGCCGCTCAATCGAGCCTGGCAAAATGTTACGGACCATTCGTTACTAAAAATTCACGCTCAATCGATCAATTAACGTCTAAATTGCTCCCGGCAGTCGACGCGATAGCGTCACTGCTCACAGCTGGTTCCCCCGTTATCTTCACTTGAAGGAATCTTCATGAAATCCAGTAAGCGCAAGATTAGTCTGGCTGTTGCATTCGTTGTTACCGGCTTTGGCGCAGTTGCAGCTGCTCAAGCCGCTCCGCTGCTCGGCGGCGGTTCGACGCTCGTTCAGCCGACGATCACCGTCGAAGGCACGGGCGTACTGTCGTATTGGGGTGTCGGTTCGGGCCTCGGCCAGACCGCGTTCCTGAACAACGACGCAACGAAGTTCACGTCTGTCGTGACCGGCACCACCCTCACGGCGAGCGGCACGGTCGACTTTGCGAACAGCGATGCACCGCTGAGCGCTGCGCAGATCTCGGCCTACGCGTCGAGCACGGTCGGCCAGTCGAGCGGCGCGCTGATCCAGATCCCCTACATCACCACGCCGATCACGATTCCGCTCGTGCACGCACCGGCTGGTAATGGCCCCGCATTTACGAACGACCCGTCGAACACGCCGACCGTCGCGCTGAACGATGCTGACCTGTGCGGCATCTTCTCCGGTGCTATCAGCGACTGGAAAGACGTCCAGAACCCCGACACCGGCTCGAACTATCCGGCTGGCGCTATCACGGTGATCTATCGCTCGGACAACAGCGGCACGACCGATCTGCTGACCGCTCACCTCGCACAGGTTTGCCCGGCGCCGATCGGCCAGGTCACGAAGTTCATCGAAACGCAGAATTTCGCGAGCCTGTTCCCGTCGTCGCAACCGCCGGCTAACTTCAAGTCGGCGAGCGGCAGCGGTGGCGTGGCAGGGTTGCTGCTGGCCCAGTCGGGTGCGGCAATCGGCTACCTGAGCCCGGATTACACGAACAAGTTCCTCGCTCCGTCGAGCACGACGGCTCAGCAGAACAACCTGTCGGTGGCCAGCCTGCGCCTTGCGGGAACCACCACGGACGTCCTGCCGACGTTCGCCAATGCGTCGCTCGCCGTTGGAACGGTGGCGGCTCCGACCACGCTCGTTCGTGCCCGCGTTCAAACGAACTGGGTACCGGCCGCCAGCAATCCGACGGCGGGCTACCCGATCTCCGGCACGAGCCAGATCATCGTGAGCCAGTGCTATGCGGATTCGACGGCTGCGTCCGCTGTCGTGAACTTCCTGAAGACGCACTACAACAGCAACGCCGCGCTGCTTAACGGCAATGGCTTCGCCACGGTGCCGTCGAGCTACCTGACGGCCATCGGTGCCGACTTCCTGTCGAACACCAGCGGGTTCAACCTCGACATCGGCAATACGTCTGTTTGCACGGTGACGGGTCGCTAATCGCGGACTTGTCTGAAGTCCTCGATTTGCTTGTAGTTCGCTAGTAGTTGCGCCACGGCCCTGCCCTGCAGGTCCGTGGCGCTTTTCCATTCTTGAACTGCTTCCAGGCCAGCCTGCGTAACGCATCAATCGGCATGAATGCCGAACGGCGATTCCAGAATGCGGTGTTCGCTGTCAGCGGCACTTCGGATCAGACGGTGTCGACGCAGCAACGGCACCGCGCACAGTTGGCCCGCTTTCACTTGGAGGAATGTTTATGCAATCCAGTAAGTGTAAGATCAGCCTCGCTGTTGCCCTTGTGCTCTCCGGTCTGGGCGCGGCAAATGCGCAAGCGGCGCCTCTGCTTGGCGGCGGTTCGAAGGTCATTCAAGCGCTGATTTCCGCCGAAGGCATGGGCGGCGTGCTCGCCTATTGGGGCGTCGGCTCAGGCTTGGGCCAAACGGCATTCCTGGACAACGACGCAACGAAGTTCACGTCTGCTGCGGCAAGCGTCACTCTCACCGCGAGCGGCACCGTCGATTTCGCGAACAGCGATGTGCCGCTGAGCATCCCGCAACTATCAAGCTATCCGCTCGGCTTGGTCGGCATACTAAGCGGCCCGCTAATCCAGATTCCCTATATCGTCACGCCGGTCGCGATTGCGTTCGTCCATGCGCCGGCGGGAACCGGCCCGGCGCTGCCGAACGATCCGTCGCTCACGCCAACCGTCGCGCTGGATGATGCTGACTTGTGCGGTATCTTCTCGGGCGCCATCACGGACTGGAAAGACGTCACGAACCCTGACACCGGTGTGCGGTATCCAGGTGCCCCGATCAAGGTGATCTATCAATCGGACGCCGACAGCGGCATGACCGACCTGCTGACTGCGCACCTCGCACAGGTGTGCCCGGCGCCGTCGGGTGCGGTCACGAAGTTCGTCGAGACACAAAACTTCGCGAGTCTTTTCCCGTCAGCAAAACGCCGGGCAACTTTATTGCGGCGAGCGGCGACGACGGCGTCGCCGCCTCGCTGTTGGCTCAATCAGGTGCGGCCGTTGGCTACCTGAGCCCGGCCTACACAAACGCGTTCCTCGCCCCGTCGAGCTCACCGGCAAAGGCCAACAAGCTCCCGGTGGCCAGCCTGCGCAACGCGGCGACCCGTACGGACCTGGTTCCGACGTTCCAGAACGCAGCACTCGCCGCCGGCACGGTGGCGGCCCCGACCACGCTTGTTCGTGCCCGCGTGCAAACGAACTGGGTGCCAATCGTCAGCAACCCGACGCTGGGCTATCCGATCTCCGGTACGAGCGAGATTATCCTGAGCCAGTGCTATGCCAACCCATCAGCTACGTCCAGTATCGTGAACTTCCTGAATACGCACTACCACAGCAACGCCGCGCTCATTCACGGCTATGGCTTCGACGTGGTGCCAGCGACCTTCCTCTCGGAGATCGGCAACGACTTCCTGTCCGACACCCACGGGTTCAGATTGAACATCGGCAATGCGGTCGTCTGTACCGGGCCGGTTCAGGGTCGCTAATGTCTGTATGGCACTGCAAGCACATTGCCTGTAGTTCGTTAGCACGTCACGGCCCCGATTCACAGGGCCGTGACGGTCCCCCCCACGCGCGCTAGATCTTCCCCATCTTGTCCCGTTCCGCGTTGCTGAGCACTGCCCGCTGCGTTTGCCCGACAGCACCGAAGCCCAGAATCGACACCGCGCTCGAAGAATCGTAGCTGACCTGCCCCGGCGTGCGTTTCTTGCTCTCGTCATCGCCTGTGTCGCCGAAACCTTCAACGCGTACGGAGATGATCCAGTGACGAGGCGCCCCACCGGACGCGTTCCTCTTCACAAGATCCTGCGCCAGCTCTGTCGCGGCCGACGCGGCCGCGCTCGCCGCGGTCAGCGCGCCGGTATCCACCGCTGAGACTGTCGGAATACCGGTGGCGGTGCCCTGCACCTGCACGTTGTCCGCATTCGCCACATGCAACGCGGCGACGTTCAGGTTGCCCGACACGCGAATGCCCGCGTCACCCGCGTCAACCGTGCCGCGCGGCGCGATCAGGTTTACGTCGCCTGGCGCCGCGCCAGGAATGGTCTGCAGGGTTGCAATACCCGCGCCTGTCACCTCGCCACGCGCGTCCACCGTACAGTAGTGGTTCACGTCGCACACATAGACCGGCGCCGGAATATCCGCCGCCGACTTCGCGCCCTTACCCGCGTTGATATCGCCGTTCGAACTCCAGATCGTCATCCCGCCGCCCTGCTCGGTGAAGATCCGGCTTTGCGCGAGCAGCACGCTGCGATCGGTGAAGATATCGATATCGCCTTGCTCGAGCGTGAGGATACCCATCGTGCTGGGGCCCGCCACAACGTTGCCACTGGCGTTGACGATCTCCGGTGGCGCCGACGTGCTGCCAATCAGCGCCTGTCCGCCAGGGCCGAGAATGCTGACGTTGCCGCCCTGCTGCGTCTGGATCGTGGTGCTGCGAATGTCAAGATCGCCGGTATCCACCAGCTTGTTTGCGCCGTTGTTGCCGCCATCCAGGTTGTTCGCGGTATAACCGAGCGAAGCCGGGAACAGCGTATTGATCGCCTGATACCCGCGCGCGTACTGATGGAAGAATGGGCTCGACGGATTGTTGAAGTCGTTGCCCACGTCCGTCAGCACGCTGAAGAGCACCTGCTGTGCGAACATCTGCTGCACGTATGAAGGCAACGCCTGGAATTGCGACCACGCCTGCTCCGTCGTCAGCGTTCCCACTTTGGCCAGCGCCGCTGCTTTGTCCTGCGCAAACCCCGTATCCACGTCGAGGCCCGCATCGTACTGTTCCATGAAGGCGATCAGTGCCGGCGTCGAGCTCGGCACGCCGGTCACCGTGCTGGCGGGGTCGATGTACGAGGAGATGAACGTGGCATAGTCGACGCCCGGCCCTATTCCGAATAGCACCTGAACGTTCGCACTCTCGTGCGGCAAGTTTGGATTCGCCGCGTTGCCGATCGCTTCGATCCCTAGTGGAGGATGGGCACTGGGAGTGGTATTCACCCCCCCTGCGTTGCTGGCTATCGCATCCTGTTCATTCGACAGTGGCCCGATATTACGGCCGGCTTCGACATCGAACGTACCAGGTCCGCCGAGCACCAAGCTCGGTATCGTAAGGTCACCACGCACGAGCGGCGTATCGAGAATATCGCGACCCGCGAGGATACGCGTCACGTCGTCGGTACGCAGATTCTGACCCTGGAAAGCGAGATTCAAGATATCCTGGCCAGCCTGAAGCAGTGCGGGTTTGTCGACGACCAGGCGAATCAGATTATCGTAGGACCCCGCATTGGCCTTCCCGGCCGGTTCCAGAATGCCGTCGATAATGCTGCCGTTCAGGCTATAGATGCGCACCGGGTCCGTGTCATCCGCATGCAACGCGCTCAGAGCGTGCGCGGTCGTGCCGATGTCGTCCGGGAAAGGAATAATCGCGTCGGGATCGAGCGGCGAGGGCATCTGTGCCGGATCGACATCCAGCATGCCGAACACTGACGCAGTATTGGTAGCGCCACCAATCTGCTTGACAGTTAAACCGCTCACGCTGGAAAGGTTCACCGACTGATCCGCGATGAGGTTCAGATTTCCCGTTGCCGACGGGAACAGTTCGCCACCGGATGCAACTGTTATCCCACCCGTGAAGGCAGTTAGATCCACGGTTGCAGGCAGAACACTGCCCGCTTCGCCAATGGCGTGAAGCGAGCTCAGTTGCTGTACATTCAGCGTTCCGAACTGAACATCACCTGTCGTCGATTCGACATTGATGGCCGACGTGGACGAATAACCCTTACCATCGCCGCCTTTGAGATACGACGGGTCGAACACTCCACCTACATTCACACCTTGGCGGGCGCTAACGTTCAGTACTGCGTCTTGCAACGCAAAGAGCGGCGCCACATCTACCGGCGCCTGCCCCACGAGGTTTGACGACACGCTCAAACCCACCCCGATCTGCCCGCCTGCGCTAATCGTCGCGGTACCCTTCGCGACGAAATAGTCACCGCTCAGAATGTTCCCACCGGCCCTGACAGTAAGATCCCCGCCGCCGACCGTATTGACAATCGGATTGTCGGTCGTGGCGTTTGTCAGATACCACGTAGTGGGCAGCGAAACGGCAAGATTCGTGATGTCACCGCCCGCGCTGACGGACACATTGCCGCCGACACTCATGATCCCCTGATCGAACGCGCCGAAGTTGATCGAAGTCTGGACGGTTTGCGTGGTGGGTGTAGTCAACCCGACCGGACCTGTCTGATTGTTCGTTTGCATCCACTGCCACCAGAACTGGCTGATGTTCACGCCAGCCTGGCCCGTCAGTGCGCCCGTCGTGTCGACCACATTTTCGACACCGGTGATATCGCCTTGCGCGTGAACATTGATATCGCCCGCCGCGTAGGGGCTGACGGTAGGCGAGACGATGAGATCCGGCAGAGATTGATTGGGACTGGCCGGGAGAATGCTCGCCGTGCCCCCTTGGACCGTCCCCGCTACGGGCACGCCGGCCGTGTAGATCACACCGGGGGCAAGCGTATCCGCAAGCGTTATGTCGTTTCCAGCGGCGATCGAGATCGAGCCGTTGCCGGTACGGATCGTCGTCGGCGCCAGCAAGGTCTGCTTATCGGGCGAGTTCGGGTTGTTCGCGTTGTTGAACGCAAAATGTCCATCCAGTATCACACTGCCGTTTTCCGTTGCAGGGTCGCCTGACGATGGCGTGAAGAGTGCCGCGGCCTGCAGTGCAAGCGGATTGGCGCTCGCAAGGTTGGCGCCCGCGACAATGTTGAAGCTCGTACTGTTCCCGCCCATCAGCGACGCGGACTGAAGCGGTAACGAATTGCCGGCTACCGGAACAGGCGACGGTGAATTGTCCGTGGCCGAAGGACTGATCACAATGACCGTTCCCGGCGCAATCACGCTGCTCAAGGAAGTCGGTGGAGGCTGCACCCACTCCAGATGAGGCGTGACCCCGTTCGTCATCGCATAAGTGATCACGCTGTCGAGGTACGCCGTGTAATTCCCAAGGTACTGCAGGTATTGCGTCGGGTCGCCCGTCGTCGGATACGGAACTGTCAATGTCGGCTGCCCGGCAATGAGCGGCTGGCTCAACCAGCTATTTACCTTGTGAGCGCCATTAGGGACATGAAGCAGAGCAAGCGGTCCGGTGCCCTGTTGAGAAAATTCTTTCTCGACGGCGGTTTGAGGTTGAAGCAGCAGCTCAATGTACTCGTGATAAAGCGCATAATATTCAGAGGTCAGATCAGACGAACCGCTCAGCTTCGCCGGGGCAAGAATGGGCGAAACATAACCGTACTTGAGATAGAACCCGCCGTAATAGTAGGCCGGCCCATACAGGGCGGCATGTTCAGTGGAGTAGGTGTAGTTAAAACCCGGTGCAACTATCGAAGCCCCAATGCCCGTGGGATTCGCAATCTGAAAGAACCCGTCCGACAGGCTCGCTTCCACCTTGACGTCGTTTTCAGCACGGAACGTGATAACCGGCGCCTCACCATGAAAGCGGAACGCCAGGTCCGTCGAACTGCCGGCGCCCAGATTCCACGGCGTCAAAATCGAGATGTCGCCGTCATTGATGCTCGGGCTCGGATTGTCGAGTTCGATGCCCGGCACCACGGCGAAGTTCGTGATGCCAGTGTTCGCGAACTGCGTCGCCACGCCGTCGAGACCGTTTTCGACGAAGCCCATCAGCGTGCCGGCGCCTTTCGACGAGTCTCCGTCTTTATAGCCGTAGAACGTTTCGTGATCGGTGTTAGCCGATGACGGTGCGAAGTAAAAGTTCTCGAGATCGCTCGCGAGCTGATCGGCCGTCGCTGCCGTGGTCGTGCCGTTGGTCGTGAAGGTGCCGAGTGCACCATCGGCTCCCGGCGTGTAGGTGATCGTCGTGCTGCCGTCCTGGCTCGTGAAGGTTCCCGCGAGCAGGTTGCCATGGCTGTCGTACCAGCCGGACGGATCGACGATCCCGTCGAAGTGCTGCGGACCCGTCGTATTGTCGGTCGTACTCCACACCGCGTATGCCTGCATGTTCACCGCGCGTGCGCCGACAATCTGGCTCGCGGGATCGGACATGCCCAGTGTCACATTGACGGTGCCGTCATCGAGCAGCGGCGCGCGCAGATTGACCACGCCCCCTTTGAGACCATTCGCCGCGACCGTCAGCGCCCCGCCGCCCGAGACATCGATCCGGGCGTTCGCGCCGAGCTTGATCAGACCCGAGTTGGCCAGCGACACGTTCTCGTACCCGTACTGCGCGTTATACGAGTTGTCCGTCGGCGTGCCGCTCGTGCCGATGTTGATCGTACCGCCCAGCTTCGTGGAGTTCGGGTTCGCGGTGGGCACGGAATTGACGAGAATGTAGGCATCCGAACTCTCGGCCAGCAGCGTGCCTTCCACATCCACGCTGCTCTTGCCATAGAGATCGATCGTCCCGCCCGCGACAGCGCCCGATGCGGTCGCCACGCCATTGGCATTGATCGTGCCGTTGATGATCACATTGCCGTTCGCCGCATCGGAAGCATTGCCCGCGCCGCCGTCGGCCGTCAGTGACACCGAATGGGCGGTGAGCGTATTGCCCGCTGACAGCATAAGGTTGCCGGCGTTGGTCTGCACGGCAATGCTGTTATTCACGCCGCTTGCGGCCAGCACAGTCGCGAGGCCATCAAGGTCTACCGCGCCGCCGGTGTCCAGCGAGAACGAGCCGCCCGCATAGCCCTTCGCCGCGTTGCCCTTGATTGTGCCGCTCAGGTTCACGACCTGCTCAGGCGCCGACAGCGTCACGCTGCCGGCCGCGCCACCGCCGCTTGCGCCCGAGAAGTCGAGCGTCGCGCCGCTCTGCACGTTCACGCTGCCCTTGTCCGCGATCAGCGAGATCGAACCCGCGGGCGCAAAAACCGTGAGGTCGAAGAACTGCTTCGCAACGCCCGTAGCGCTCACCAAGGAACCGTTGCTAACCGTCAGGTCACCGGTCGTCGCTTCGAGGCTCACATTGCCGGCCGGCGCGACGATCGTCGCGCCGTTGTCGTTGAGCGTGCCGCCGGTGAAAGACAATGCGCCGCCGACTGGTGTCAGCCCGAGCGCTTTGCCCTGGTTCGCGTTCAGGTTCAGCGTACCGGTCGTCTCGATCGTCTGATCCGAACTGGTATCGGCCAGATAAACCGGTGCGCTGAGCGTCACGCCCTGCGCGCCGAAATCGAACGTCCCGGTATTCTGGCCGACAATGCCGCCAGTCGCATTGAACGCGGACGCATTGAAACCAGCCGTCGTCTTGTCGCCGGTGCCGAAGTCGATTTCGTTCGCGTTGACAGTTAGCGTGCCGGAACCTGCTGTGCCCGCCGCGCTGGTCGGCGACCCGATTTCGTTCGTGAAGGCAATACGCTGACCGTTAAGCGTCGCCGCGCCGCCATCGCTCGTGAATGTGCCGGCGCTCAGGTCCACGTCGGTGCCGAACGTCACGTTGACGTCGCCATCGAAAGTCATCGCGCCCGAACTGCGCAGAATGACTTCCTTTGCGTTCGACAGTTGTGCGAGTTGCGCCTCGCTGACCACAAAGCCCGGCAATGCAGCCGCGGCTTCACCCGACTGGTTCGTGAAGGTGATCGCCGATGCGTCCACGGCAATCGAGTTGCCCGAGAACATCGCGGTGGGATCAAACCTCAGGTTGCCGGAAGAATCGAGTGTCAGTGCTTCACCACCGGCAATGGTCGCGCCCGCGCCGACTGTCAGTATGCCGGGGTTGGTCGCTGCATCCGTGGTATTGAGGCGAGTCACGACAGCGTCGCTACCGTTCGATACGCGCAACAGCGCACCGTCCCCGGATACTCCCCCCTTTCCGCTGCTGTCCGGCGCCACGCCGATCGTAATCGGCACGTCCTTCGCGGCAGGATAGTCGCCCTTGGCCTGAATGACGCTGCCCGCGTCGATGCGCAAGCCGTTCGCGGCGTTCGGGTCGGTGCTGTTCGGGTCGGCATTCGTGACCAGCAGGATTTCCGGGCCCGTTAGCGGACTGGCCGCATCGTTCGACACCACGACGCTATTGGCGATCGCATCGATCGTAATACCCGTGTTCGTCTGCGTGCGTGTGCCGCCGATCAGCAGGCTGCCCGCGCCGAGTGCGTCGAGCTCGTCGGCGCTGATCTGCAGATAGCCTTGCAACCCGGCCTCACCGTTGCCGAGAATCTGGATGTCCGCTGATGCGATATCGACTTCCGCCGGCGCGCCGCCTGGCCCGGCCTCGGTATTGAGTTTCGCGCCCAGCGCAAGCGCGTTGGTCGCGGCCAGCACCAGGTGCCCCGCGTCGACAGGAAGCGGCGGCGTGACATTACCCGCGCTGGCTGCCAGATTCGGGAAGAAGGCATTTGCGCTGGTCAGCGTGTATTGCGAATACTGCTGCCAAACCGCGCCCGACTGCACGTTGAACAAGGTCGGCGTTGCGCTGCGGCTGCCGTCCAGTGCATTGCCGAAATAACCGGCAACCATCACCGTGCCATCGGGCAGCGTCTTGCTCGCGCCCGGTATGACTGGACCGCTTGCCGTGGCCAGCGTCACGCGGAAAGCACCGGGCAGCGTTGCATACTTGCCCGGCAGCAGCGTATAGAACCCTGCGGGCAGACCCGGTACACCGGACAGATAAACCGACTGGCCGATTGGGCCGTTCAGCGCCGCATGGCCGACGCCGTCGCTCAACGTGGTTGTCCCAGCCGAACCGTTCGCGTTAACCGACGGTTGCACCGTCTGCGCGAAATACGGATCGTACGCCGCTACCGGGGTCTGCGCACCCGGCACGATCGCATAGACGTTCGACGCGCCGACATTCACCGGCACTGCGCTGCCGCTCGGGTTCGACGCGAAGCTGACGTTGTATTGCGACAGGACATCGCGCGTGCCGCCCGTGCCCGGCACCCATTCCGTTGCCAGCAGGTCGCCGCCGCCCGACAGGTCGATCGTCGCACCGGCATTGAGCGCCACGCTGCTGCCGTTCGCGCTGATGAACTTGGCCGGCGGCGCGTTCAGATCCGGCGTCCCGGTGGTTTGCGACGGTATCGGATTGAACTGCCATTCGACACCATCGACCGTCGTTCCATACGGAATGATCGAGCCGTCGTTCGACACCGACGTCAGGCTCCCGCTCGCGAACGTCACCGAATCCGTTGCGACCGCGGGTAAATTGGTATATGCGGTCGTCGGCAGTGCATTGGGGTCGGTCGGATCGCCGACGCCGAAGATGAGGCTGCCGGACGGCGCACGCACGGCGCCGCCCTGCATGATGTTGGTTGCATCCACAACCAGCGTGCCGCCCGCCGACAGCGGCACGCTCGACTGGCCATTTGACTCGAATGTCACGGTTGTGGGTGCACGGTTGCCGCTCGAATCGGCCGGAGCGACCGCATCGATCACGAACGTGCTGCCCGTCGATGGATACAGATCCGCCGCCTTGAAAGTCAGATTGCCCGGCGTATAGATCACGCCCGGCGCAAGCACGGTGTCTGAGGTATTCGTCGAGCTGAGGCGAATGTCTCCGCTACTCGTAAAGGTGGCCTGCCCGAAATTGCTCAACTGGAATGCATTTTCCAGGTCGATAAACGACGCGTTGACGTTGAGCGTGCCATCCCCAGATGCCGGTAACGTTGTCTGCGACTGCGGTGTCGTGCCGAAAAACGGCCCGGAAATCGCGACATAGGGCGCGCTGATCGTGACGTCGGTGTCCGTCGGGGTGCCTGACGTGAGCGCGGCAGCCAACGTGCTCACCGGCGCCTGCAGGTGTCCGGGAACGCCGGTCGGCAGAAGGTTAGCCACCTGCTCGCTGCTGAGCGCGGCAACCGTGCCTGAATTGATGATGACGGCCTGGCTCGTGCTGAGGTCAACATTGCCGCTAAAGATAATCGGCGGCACCGCGTTGGTCGTGATGTTGGGAATCGGACTGCCCAGCACGAGCGTGCCGACGCCTGAGCCATCGAGCCGATCTGCCGAGAATTGCAGCACGCCCGTCTCACCAACGATATCGGCAAGGCTTTGCCCCGGCGCGAGTCCTGCCGGTACCAAATCGCCGCTTTGCTGGATGATGAGTGCGGTCGCGCCGGTCAGATCGGTGCTGGCGCCGTGAGGCTCGAAGACTTTTGTGACCGCATTAGCATCAGGAAGGATCGTCAGCGTGCCGCCTTGCGCCTGCGGCGCACCTCCGTGCGCTTGCAGCGTACCGTCGAAATACAGGCCGCTGGTCGCGGACAGCGTGATCGAGCCCGCATCGCTCCATACCGGCTGCGACGCGTACACGCCATTCGCCTGCAACTGGTCGAAGTTCGCCGACACGCCCGACACGTTGATCACCGAGCCCTTCTCGGCAACGATATAACCGGAGTCGTCCGAGATCGACACCGTGCCGCCAGACAACACCTTGCCGGTGTTCGGAACGAACGTAGTCAGGCCGTTTCTTACCGGCGTTGCAAGCGGATTGGTCAACGCGACGCCGGAGACGTCCAGTACCGCATCCTGCCCGAGCCATACGGACTTGCTGTCGCTCGTAAACAGGGTGCCGGTGCTCTGTCCAGGCAGCACGCCGTTGCTGTCCGCGCTCAGCGTGATCGAGCCGCCCGGCGCGATTAGCGCTCCGAGTACCGTCACCTGCGTCGGCGACCCGAGACTGATGTTCGCACCCGCATCGGCCACAATCGCCGCACCTTGCGCCACCGTCACAGCGCCCGTTACGCCCGGTATGTCGGGAACCGGTCCACCGCCTTGTGACGAATTTGCGTGATTGGCCACATACCCGCCCGCCGTGATGACAAGACTGGTCGGCTGACGATAGTACGGCTCAATTGTGCCAACGGAAGTAAGACCGCTTGTCGACAGGTCAGCGCCGCTCGCGGCATGCTGCAATGCCGGCAGATTCGGCATCAGGTTCTGTTGCGTGACGGTTACCTTGGCGCCGGGCGCTACCGTTGCATCGAGCACGGCGTTCAGTACGTAGCTGCCGAAACCTTGTTGCGAGAAGAAGTCCGTTGGCAAAAAGAACGACCAGATCGGTGCAGACGACGGATCACCGCCGATCTGGAAACCGTTCGCCTGCAGCGTCAGCGTTCCGCCGCCCGAAAATCCGAAGCTGCGTATGGTGCCGTCGATGGTAAGACCGCTGCTTTGCGGAACGTCATTCGAAAATAAGCCGTTGATGCCATTGAGCAACGACAGGCTGCCGCCCTCGCCGACCGGAATGCCGTTTTCCATCAGCATCTGGCCGTTGGCCAGCATCTCGCCGCCGCTCGATACGTCGATCACGCTGCCTGCCTGCAGATCGGTATTGGCCGAGGTCAACGTGATGCTGCCGCCGTTGATGTATTCGCTGCCGCCAGGCGTCGTATCGGATGCCAGCTGCGTGTCGTTGTTGATCCACTGGCCCGCGACGCTCAGCAACGCATCCGGACCGACCACAATCTTCGCCGAGCTGATCGAGATGTTGCCCGACGGCACGATCAGCGAGCCCAGCACTTCCGTGGACGGCCCGCCCTTCATCACCAGCGAGCCGCCCGGCTGCAGCACCAGCTGCGAACCTTCCGCCACGATGAAGCCGTTGGAATTGGTGCCATTCGCCGTCAGATTCACGTTCGCGAATCCACCCGCAGCGAGCGTATCGGTCGGCACAACAGTTGTGGCCCGCAGGTTGTTTGGATCGCTCGGCGAAAGCGCGTTCAGCGCGTCCGTATCAAGCGGCGTGTCGATCGAGAAATCCGGCGCCTGGTCGGTCAGTTGCGGCGCGCTGTTCTGCAGGATAATGGTGCCGGTCTGACCGGTTATCGACGTGTCGGCGCGCAGCGTAAGACCCGCGAGATTGCCAAGCAGCTTGAGCGCAGGGTCGGCGCCGAGGTTGAATGTGCCGCCGGTTGCCTGGTCGTTGCCCTGCACCTGCTTCGAGCCGCTCAACGCCTGCGCGGTGATATCGCCGTCAAGCACCATGGCCGATGACGCGAACAGGTCCAGCGTGCCTGCATTGCCGCCAACGATGAAGTCCCCTTCGTACGTGCCGCCCGCGAGCAGTGGGTCCGTGTACGTGTTGGTGATATGCCAGCGCGGATGATTGTCGACGAACTGGCCAGCAATGCCGACAAACGTATCGTTCGGGTCCGCCTGCCCGATCGGCACGATCGCGCCGTTCGAGTCGATCAGGCGCGTCGTGTTGACCATGCCGCCGAGATAGTGGATATAGCCGCCGTTCAGATTCAGCGACGAACCCGCGGCAGTCATCACTTCGTTACCCGAAAGGATAATCGTGCCGCCGTTGATCAACAGCTGGTCGATCGTGCGCGGAATCAGGTTCACATAGCCGGAGAGATTCAGGAGCGGGCTGCCGACCCATTGCACGCCGTCGCTGCGCGTACCGGTGAGCGTGCTGTCGAACACGACATTCTGCAAACCGAACAAAAAGCCGTTGCGCAGCAACGGCGAATCGGCCAGCTCGTTCTGGCCGATGCGCGGCACCGTCACCAGCGTATCGGCTATCGGCAGTGCGACATTCGACAGACCCGACACGTCGATCGTCGCACCGGTGTCCAGATAGATGCGCCCTTGCACTGCCGTGTCGCCAGGGGGCGTCACCGACGGCGACGCCCCCTGATTGGGCGTCAATGCGGCGACTGAAACAGTCGAGCCCGGCGCTTCAATCAGCGACCC
Organism: Paraburkholderia humisilvae; assembly: GCF_902859855.1. GTDB lineage: Bacteria > Pseudomonadota > Gammaproteobacteria > Burkholderiales > Burkholderiaceae > Paraburkholderia > Paraburkholderia humisilvae. Next base: position 17,330 of record NZ_CADIKH010000059.1, on the reverse strand, counting down.
CGACTGGAACCAGATCGAGCCGCCGGTCATCGTGATGTTGCCGGCCGTGAAGACCGTGCCCGGCGCCGAAGTCGCGGTCTGGCCATCGTTGTCCGGCATCACCGTCGTCACCGAATCCGAACCGAAACTCAGCAGCCCTGCACGGTGCGTGTCTAGCCCTCGCCCACTCAGTCCCGGTCCAATCGGCCCTGTATTGCTGTAGGCCGTTCCAGTCGGCGTATTCGCATAGTATTCGTCGACAGTCGAGATCGTAATGGACCCCGGCGTGTTCACGCTGGTCGTCACGCCAACGACGCCGTTCTGCTGGACGCTGCTGCCGAGCAGTGTCACGTTGCCGCGCGCGGCCTGGATCAGGCCAGTATTGACCAACGCGCCCGCCGGCGTCACGTCCACGGAACTGACCGGGCCAGTCTGCACGATCAGCTGACCACTCAGCTCGGGCTTCAACTGCTGCGGCATTGCCGGATTCGGCGTCAGGCTCACGCCGACCCCTGCGGCCAGCACCACCTGACCGCCGGTCGACGTGATGCTGCCGCCGTTGTTCACATTTGGCGCGGCAACCAGAACAAACCCTCCATCGCTGGCCGTGCCGTTTGTTTGCGTCGTGATGGATGCGCCTGGCGCGATCGTCACGCTGCCGGGCAACTCGTAGTCGGTCGGAGAATTCACCTTGACCTGATAGCCGAGCCCCAGCACCTCGTTGGGGGCGCCCGTCTGACCGGTTACATTCGACGCCTCCAGCGCAGCCAGCCCGCCTTGTGCGCTGAGGAACAGCTGGTTGCTTCTCGCAATATCCGTACCGCTTTGCTTGATCACATCGTTCTGGTTGAGCAGATCGAGCGACGTCGCGACCAGCGAATGCACGTTAACCTGCGAGCCCGGTCCAAACAGAATGCCGTTGCGATTGACCACATACACCGAGCCTTCGGCCTTGATGCTGCCAAGAATCTGGCTCGGCGCCATCGACGGATCCATGATCCGGTTCAAAATGACCCAGCTGTTCGCGCCGTTGCTCTGTGTGCCCGGGGACTGGTTGAAATAGAGCGTGGTCTGCTTGCCGACGTTCATCGTCTGCCACGTCGCGACTGCGTTTTGTGAGGTCTGATCGACTTCGACCGTCACGTGACCGCTCGCATCGACGCTCTGCCTGGGCGCGTTCGCGTTGATCCACAGGTTCGGGTTGTTCGTATCCGCACTGACCCCCGGCGCCACCTGCAATCCGCCGGGAGCAAGGCCGTTCGGCACGTTCGCCGCATTGGCGGCCGCTGCGGCCGCCGCCTGCTGCGCCGCGATCTGCTGCGCAATCCCCTGCGCCGCGTGCGCAAGGTTTCGAATCGACGGCTGGCTCAGTTGCAACGCCTGCTGCGGCGATACACCGAGGTTCGTGACCCCGGCGCCACCCGCCCCGCCGGCGCCACCCGCCGGCCGACCACCCGCCGCACTGAGATTCACCATCCCGGCATGCGCATGCGCGGTCATCCCCGCTGCGAGCATCACCGCAATCGCGCGGCACAATGGACGAACGCTCGCGCTCAATGCTGTCGACGAGTGGTGAAGATGTTGTTTTGCGCGCGCGCGTGACGCCATTTCTGCTTCCCCGAACACAAAGAATTGATGCCAGCATTCCCGCTGCGCCCAACGCGCTGCCGCGAATGCATTCCCCGAAATCGCCCTACGGGCTGATAAACGTTCAGACGTTACGGACCACCGATGGCAGCCGTATTTCTGGTGTTACGCACCTTGATGCCGACGGCATGATTCGAATCTTTTGTCACATTTTCGTCACTGACGCGGGACACGCCGAAAGCCTTGCCCCGCGGTCATTCCCGCGAGTTCTGTGCAATCCGCTGCGCGAGCGCGCGCGCGACCCGTTCGATGACATCCGGCCAGTCTCCGGGCTTGCCCTGGCGAAAAAGGCGCGCTGTCGGGTACCACGGACTGTCGTCGCGGGACAACATCCAGCGCCAGTCGGGCACGCTCGGCAGCAGCACCCACACCGGTTTGCCGAGCGCGCCCGCGAGGTGCACCACCGATGTATCCACCGAAATCACCAGGTCGAGGTTCGCGATCAGCGCCGCCGTATCAGCGAAGTTCTCGAGCTCCGCACCGAAATGAATGAGGCCGCTCTGCGCAAGTGCCGCGGTGTCCCGTTCGCGAACCTCCTGATGCAGGCTGATGAAGGTCGCGCCCAACGCGTATAGCGGTGCAAGCGCCGATAGCTTGATCGACCGGTTCAGATCGTTGGCATGCCTGGAATTGCCCGACCACCCAAGCCCGACCCTAAGCCGGCCCGAAGGCGCTCGTGCCCGCAACCGCTCGCCCCACGTGTGGATGCGCGCGGCATTGGCGTACAAGTACGGCACTTGTGCCGGAATCGACTGCAAATCAGTGTTGAACGCCAGCGGCAAGCTGAGCAGCGGCGTTTGCAGTTCGAAATCGGGCAAGGGCTCGCCAATGGCCACAAGCCGGTACCCGCCCCGCAGCGAAGACAGTAATTCTTTCAGTGGCGCGGGCACTTCAAGCACGACCGACGCACCGCGCGCCTCGACAAGGCTCGCGTAACGGCAAAGCTGCAGCGTATCGCCATAGCCCTGTTCCGAATGAAGCAGCACAGTCTTGCCGGCAAGCGGCTCTTTGCCTAACCAGAGCGTCCGGTTCGGGTGACGATGCGAGCGTGCCGCGTCCGGATCCGCCCAGCGGTATTCGTACTTGCGCCAGCCGACCGCGAAATTGCCGATCGTTAGCTGGCAATACGCTTCTTCCTGATGCGCGCCGGCTTTGGCAGGCTCCAGTTCCTGTACGCGGTGGAAGCATTCCACCGCTTCGTCGAAGCGCAGCAGTTGTTGCAGCGCGCGGCCGCGCAATGCCCAGCCGTCAGCGTCCGTCGGTTCGACGGCAACGGCAGCTTCATAGCTCGCCAATGCATCATCGAAGCGGCCCAGTTGCTGCAATGTGTGAGCACGGCTGACCAGCAACTGCGCATGGGCGCCGACGCGGGCAAGTGCGTTGTCGTAGTTTTCCAGTGCTTCGGCATATCGCTCGAGCATCCGCAATGCGACGCCCTGATTACTCAACGCGGTATGCAGGTCCGGGTCCAGCACGAGCGCGTGTCCGTAGGCGACTGCCGCTTCGGCCTCACGCCGCAAGCCATGCAGCGCGTTCGCCTTGCCAAACCATGCAGCCGCATGTTCGGGAGCGCGGGACAAAACCTGTTCGCAGCGCGTCAGAAGTTCATCATGGCGATGCAGCAGATCAAGCGCGACGCAACTGTTGTAAAGCACATCGAGATCGTCTGGCTCGATCTCCAGCGCTTCGTCATAGCTTGCAAGCGCTTCGGCATCGCGCCCCAGCATCAGCAGCATCGACCCACATTGCGACAGAATCCCCGCTACACGCGGACGCACAACGAGTGCAAGCTGGTAGCTGCGTAGCGCGTCTTCGTGACGCCCCAGATCGCGCAACGCGTGGCCGCGATTGGTATGCACCGCAAAGCCATGCGGCGCGGTCTGCAACGCGCGATCGAAACTGATCAGTGCATCTGCCGGCCGACCCAATGCACGCAACGCATTGCCGCGATTGCTCCATGCTTCCGCATATTTGGGGGCAATCGTCAGCGCCCGTTCATATGCAGCTTGAGCTTGCGCGTAGCGTTCGAGCCCAAGCAGCGCGTTGCCGTGACCCACGTGCGCCGGCGCGTGATTCGGATCGAGCCGCAGCGCCTCATCGATCGGCACAAGCGCGGCTTCGTAGCGCGCCAGTTTCGCGAGCACCATGCCGTGCGCGGCGAACGCCCATGCGCAGCGCCGTTCAAATTGCAACCCACGCGCCAGCAGTTTTTCGGCTTCGGCCGGATCGCCGGTCTGGTCGCACAACAAGCCCAGCAACAGCTGCGCCGTTGCATTGTTTGGCTCCATCGTCAGCACGCCGCGATACAGTTGTTGCGCTTCCGCGAGCGCACCTCGTTCATGCAAGTCCCGCGCTCGTTGCAACGAGGCCTGAATCGCCGAGTTCAGCATGACGGCCCGTTCGCCCGCAATGCCCGCGTGAATGTCCGCTGTCCCGTTGCCGCGTTCGCTGTCGCGTCTCATTGCTCGCCCCCGTCAGGTCGTTGAATTGGCTCAGATCGGCAGGGCTGCCGGCACCGCCGCCGGAAGGGATCGCAACGCGTCGCGAATCCGCGCGAACACATCGCTCCATTGTCCCGCCTGGGCTTGCCGGAACAGCCGCGCGTTCGGATACCACGGGTTGTCGTCGCGATCGAGCAGCCAGCGCCAGTCCGGCAGATACGGCAACATGACCCACAGCGGCCGGCCCAGCGCACCCGCGAGGTGCGCCACCGACGTGTCCACGCTCACGACACAATCGAGGCACTGAACCAGCGCGGCGGTATCCGAGAAGTCGCCGATCTCCTCACCGAAGTGACGGACGTTCGATGTCGTAAGCAAGGTCTGCTCCTCGGCACGCACGAATTTCTGGATGCTGACCCACTCGACATCGTCTGCGAGTTCAGGCAGCAGTTCATCGAGCGAAATCGACCGGTTGTGGTCGTCCAGGTGGTTTGGATTGCCGGACCACGCAATGCCGATGCGCGGCCGCGAACGCGGTCCCAGACGCGTTTCCCAGTGAGCGATGCGTTCTTCGTCGGCGCGTATATAAGGCACGTCCGCCGGTATCGTCGACAAGGTCGTGCCGAATACCATCGGCAGGCTCAACAACGGACAGTGAACGTCGAACAGCGGCAACGGGTCTCCATAGGCGACGATCTGATCGATACCCTCGACCGTCGCCAGTAAAGACCGCAACGGCGCCTGTGCTTCGACGATCACGCGCGCGCCGCGCGCCTTCACCATTTTCACGTAACGGCAGAACTGCAGCGTGTCGCCAAGCCCCTGTTCCGCGTGCAGCAAAATCGTCTTGTCCTCGATGGACTCCTTGCCGAGCCAGAGCGGCTGAGCGAACGCACGCTTGTGCGCACCCACCTGTTCTTCGCGCCAACGCCATTCATATTCGGGCCAACCCTTTTCCAGGTCACCCATCTGCAAATAGACGAACGCCTTCGTAAAGTGCGTCACGATGTGCTCGGGGTCGATCGCGAGTACACGGTCATATTCGGCAATGGCTTCCTCGTGACGCATCATCGAGCGCAGCGTATTACCGCGATGATAGAGAGCGGGTCGGTCGTCCGGATCGGCCGCCAGCACGCGGTCAAAGCTGGTCAGTGCTTCTTCGTAACGATGCAAGCGCTGCAGCGCCCGGCCGTGTTGGAACCACGCCTGGGAGTGGGTTTCGTTGCAAGCGATCGCACGCGCACAACTTTCGAGTGCTTCCTGTGCTCTACGCAGGTCGATCAGCGTGACTGCGCGATTGCACAGCACCTCGACCGCTTGTGGTGCGATATCCAGCGACGCATCGTAGTTTTCCAGCGCGTCGGTATAACGCTTGAGACCGTGCTGGATATTGCCCTTGTTAGCAAGCGCGCTCGCGTGCCGCGGGTCCAGCGCGAGCACGCGGTCGCAGCGTTCGAGTGCGTCGTCGTATCGTTTCAAACGTTCGAGCACGACGGCGCTATTGAAGATTGCATCGACGAAATCCGGGTGCCCCGCGATCGCAGCAGCAAGACTGGCCAGTGCGGAATCGAGCCGGCCCAGGTCCGCGAACGTTAGCCCTTGCATAAGCAGCACTTCTGCGCTGTTCGGCACGACGGCAAGCGCTCGCCCGTAGCTGTCGAGCGCTTCGCCAAGTCGACCGAGATCGCGCAGCGCATGGCCGCGTTGTCGATGCACGTTGAACGAACGGCTATCGATCGCCAATGCGCGCTCGCACGACTCCAATGCCTCCGCATGGCGTTGCAGCGCCCTGAGCACCACCGCGCGGCCGCACAGCACGTCGGCCTGTGCCGGCACCGCTTCAATCAGCCGATCGTACATCTCGAGTGCTTCTTGATGGCGGCTGAGATTGGCCAGTACACCCGCGCGCAACATCAACGCGCGCGGATGCGATGCATTGAGCGCAAGCGCGGCGTCGAGGCGCGCAAGCGCATCATCGCGGCGGTCAAGACTAAGCAGTACCGACGCGTGGTTCGCCAGCGCGAGCGGCGAAGGGCTCCGTTCGATCGAACGGCTCATCGCCGAATCGGCTTCTTCCATCCGCCCGCGTTGAAAATGCAACACACCCAGCAAGTGCAGCGCTTCCGCGTGATCCGGTTCCGCCTGTAAAGCCTCGCTATATCCCCGCTCCGCGTCATCGAGTGCGCCGCGTTCGTGAAACATCTTTGCACGCCGAAATACACCGTCAGCAGCCGTCGCCGGCGTTTGCGCAGTTTGGACCCGTCCCCCGGGCTGACCCGGTGCCGCGACCGGTGAACGTGCGCCACCTTGTGTTCCATGCGTTCTGCTTTCCGCTTCAGACACCATCGATCATTCCCTCGTTGGAGGTCACAGATTCTTCGTATTCTTCAAGGCCCGCGTGGGCGCGGTCGCTCAAACGTGTCTACAACCGGGTGGCGAGTTCGTGTCTAACCGCGTCGATCACGTCTTGCCACCGTCCAGGCGCCGGTTGCCGGAAGAGCCGCGCGCCCGGATACCAAGGGCTGTCGCTGCGCTCGCGCAGCCAACGCCATTCGCCCATATAAGGCAACATCACCCACACCGGCCGATTCAGTGCGCCGGCCAGATGAGCGACCGCCGTATCCACCGTAATCACCAGATCAAGCGATTCCATCAGCGCCGCTGTATCGGAGAAGTCGCGCAGATCGGCGTCGAAGTTCCGCAACGGCGAACGCTCGAGCGTAGGGAAATCGCGCTCGCGGACCACCTTCTGCAGACTGATCCATTCGACGTCGAGGTCCAGCAGCGGCAGCAAGGTCTTCAGTTCGAGCGAGCGATTGCGGTCGTTGCGATGTTCGGGATTGCCCGACCACGTCACGCCGACGCGCATGCGCCGTTTCGGGCCTAGAGCGCTGGCCCATTTCTGCATGAGTTCGGAATCAGCCCGCAAATAAGGTGTCTTTGCCGGAATGGTCCGCAGATCGGTCCGGAAGGCGAGCGGCAGGCTAAGTAACGGACAGTAGTAGTCGTGCGGCGGTAGCGGCTCGCCGGCCGCAATCAATTGCGCCGCGCCGCGCAAGGGCGTAAGCAGCGCCCGCAATGCCGGCTGCACTTCGAGCACGACACGCGCCCCTTTCGCCGCGAGATGTTCAACGTATCGGCAAAATTGCACCGTGTCGCCAAAACCCTGCTCCGCATAGACGAGGATCGTTAGGCCCTCAAGCGGTTCCGCTCCGGTCCAGCGGGGCTTTATAAACGTACGCTTGATATGTTCAGACTTCGGGTCCTTCAAACGCCATTCGTACTGAGTCCAGCCGCGCGCGAAATCGCCTTGCAACAGATGAATGAAACCTCGTACAAACTGTGCGTCGACATAGTTCGGGTCGAGGTCGATCGCCTTGTCGTACGCTTGCATTGCTGCGTCGAGGCGATAGGTGTCCATCAACACATTGCCGCGATTGAACCAGGCCACTGCATACTTTGGGTTCACGGCGATTGCGCGGTCGTAAGCGCTCATCGCCTCTTCATAGCGGTGCAGGTCTTGCAATACGTTGCCGCGATTACACCATGCTTCCGGCATATTCGAAGACATCGCAAGCGCCGCATCGTAACTGAGCAAGGCTTCCTCATGACGTTCGAGATGACGCAACGCCGTACCCAGATTGCATAGGACGTCCGTCGCGCCGGGTTCGAGCTCCAGGGCGCGGCGATAGGTCGCCGCAGCCTGTTCATAGCGCATTTCGTGCAGCAGCGCATTGCCGCGTGTCGCAAGCGCTTTTGCATGATGTGGCTCCAGCGCGAGCACGCGGTCACACCGTTGAAGCGCTTCCTCGGACCTGCCCATACGTTCCAGCGCGACCGCGCTGTTATAGAGCGCTTCGACGAAATCCGGCTTCGTCGCGATCGCCTCATTGAAGCTCGTGAGCGCCTCCTTAGGGCGTCCCAGATCGACCAGCGTGCGGCCATGCGCCGACAGGATGCTCGGATGGTTCGGCACGATCGCCAGTGCGCGCGCGTAGTTTTGCAAGGCTTCCGCATGACGCTGCAAATCCCGGAGCACGTTCCCGAGGTTAAAGAGCGATTCGAACGATTGAGGTGAGAGGGTCAAGGCGCGCTGGTACGTGTCGACGGCGTCCTGATGCCGGCCCAGTGCGCGCAGTGCGCTACCGCGGTTGCATAGCGCATCCAGCGCTAGCGGCGATACCACCAGTGCCCGGTCGTAGTCCGCCAGTGCGTCTTCGAAGCGGCGCATGCCCACCAGGATGTTCGCGCGGCGAATCAGCGTGGACACATGGTTTCGGTCCAGCTGCAGTGCCGCATCGAGATGTTCCATGGCGCGATCGGCATCGCCGTTCGCCGCAAGCACCGCGCCGAGGTCCGACATCGCATCGGCTGAGGGCGCTACCGTCACCGCGCGTCGCAGCGCCGCTTCCGCATCGGCCGCATGCCCGCGCTGAAACTGCAACACGCCGTAGTAGTGCAATGCGTCGCCAAGATCCGGCTGCGCAGCGAGCGCTGCCTCGTATTCGCGCGCTGCTTCGTCGAATTTGCTCAGCCCGTGTAAATCTTTGGCTCGCGCAAGATGCGCGGACGCCTGGCGCCTTGCCGCGTCCGATGGTGTGGACGCGTCCACGCGCGTACCGCTTGGGTGATCGACCTCCATGCCCGCCTCCTGAACCCGTTGCGAATCATTGCGCACAGACCGGCGCGAGCGTAGTTGCCGCCGTCCGATCTGAGTAATCAGACTAGCGGACCGGGGGTAACACCAGTGTGACGAATGTTACGGACCATTTTGTCGCGGCGTGGAAAGGCGCATAAAGCCTCGACGTCACTGAAAGCCGAACCATCTACGCAATGGTTCCGCTTCGACCGCAAGTTCGGCGCGTTCCGTGGTCGGCTGCCGTGTCCTATTGACCGATCGGAATTGTGCGCACGAAATCGATCGGCGGAGTGCCCATCGACAATCCAAAGCGGATGCCGCGCGGCACCGGCATGCCGGCCGCGAGCTCGGTGCGAATGCCATGCTGCGCGAGAAATCGTGCATAGCACTCGTCGATCATCTTCTGGTCGCTCGTCCAGCCGACCGGCGGCACCCACACCGCAAGACTCATCGCGCGAGCGCGATCACTCACCACCACACTGGCAAAGTTGTCCATATGGTGAAGCGCATCGGCAAGCTGTGACAACGAAGACAGAGGCTGCGACGCACTGCGCATCAACTGATGGTCTTTCAGCCAATACCGAACCACCTGAACCTGGGTCAGCCCATTACCTCCATTCAGATGGCGGATCAACACAAGCTCATCGCGGCGAATCCTCAACGGCGGCCCGAACACCTCATCGGCCGTGACAAGATTCAGCATGTCGAATTGCAACTGGGAGAAGTAACGCCCTAGCAGCCGCGTCTCAGCAAGATTGGAAGTGACGTCGTCGCGTCCACGCACCGTCGCATCCAGTCCGCGCCACGCAAGCACGGCGATCACGGCGAGCAGCGCAATCGCCACCAGCATTTCGATCAGTGTGAACCCAGCGGCGCGTGTGCCGGTGCGCGACGGACTATCGATGCGCTTCATTCTGAATCACCGTAACAACTTCCGCCAACACCATCCGGTTCGCCGCCGACGGATAAACACTCACCGTCACCTGGCGCACCAGCGGACTCCCCAGCGCCGACACCGTCTGACGGCACACGAACCGATACGCCCCCTGCGGGCACGTAAACGTGGTTTGCCCCGGCGGCGGCCATGCCGACGAAATGCGCAGCTCGCTCAACGCATTGTCCGCACTCCACAGCGCAAGCAGATGCTGCCGCGCGGAGTCGGTATCCGCCGCAAGCGAGCCGATCGCCCTTAACACGGCGCCAAGCGCGATCGCCACGATCGCGAGCGCAACCAGTACCTCGATCAGCGTGAAGCCATGCATTGTTTTGGTGAATGTGGCCGGGCCGCGCGCACCGCCGCGCCGCGCGTGCATCACGCCAGCCGTTTGCTTCGTATGCATCGCTTGCTCATGTCGAATCGGTGAAGTGCCATCGCGGGTTCCAGCAACCCGATGCATGCTCCCCGCGCCCGCAAAGGAGAACCCACGAATGAGCAACTGAACTTAGCCGATTCATGTGGCGAATCCGTGTCGACTTGTGAGTACCTTTTTGTCACGCCGCTTCGCACGATCGCCTGGTCGGTCATGACATCGCCGAATCCCGTATCCGCTCACCTTTCCGCTGGCACGAGGTTATCCGTCTCTGGCGCGCCGGCCTTTCATCCATTCAACAAGTTCACGTTCTAACGCCCGCTTCATTTCCTCGGAATAAAGCTTCCGCAGATGCTGTTTTCGAGAGGCTGCACATTGCATAGGTTTGCTACGGAATGCGCGGCACAGGTCTCGTCCCCCGTGTCGACGCAGATGGTTAGGCATACATGCAAGCCATCGCGCGTCGCCAATGCCCCGGTAATGCTCAAAACACCTCAGAACAGGAGCTTCACGTGATCACCAGAAAAACGCTTCGCGCTGCCGCGCTGGCAGCATCAGTCGCACTCGCCCTTGCCGCATGCGGCGGCAGCGATGACCCGCCATCGCACCAAACCACCTTCAACGAAACGCTGCTCGATTCGGATGGCAGCATCGTCGCAACGAAGGCGGACGCGGACCTGCAGAACGGCTGGGGCGTCGCGTTCAACCCCACCGCCACGATGTGGGTCTCCGATAACAATACTCACAAATCTTCGCTGTTCGACGGCAACGGCAATATTCAGTCGCTGGTCGTGTCGATTCCCGACGGCACCGTCGGCCCCGCGGGTCCAACCGGCATCATCTTCAATCCGACCACGGACTTTGTGATCAGCTCGAATGGCGCAAGCAGCAACGCGGTATTTATCTGGGCCACCGACGCGGGCACAATTGCCGCGTGGTCGCCGAAGGTGCTGCCGACCACCGCCGTCACCGCGTTTGACGATGCCGTCAACAACGGCGGGGCGAACTATAAAGGCATCACGATGGTCAACATCGGCGGTCAGAACAGGCTGTACGCAACGGACTTCCATAACGCGAAGGTCGATATGTTCGACGCGCAGTTCAACAAGATCGCGCCCGCGGCCGGTCAGTTCGTCGACCCGAACTTGCCGCCCAACTTCGCGCCGTTCGGCATTCAGCACATCGGCAATAACGTGTTCGTCACGTATGCGCACCAGAACGCGGCCAAGGCCGCTCAAGTGGTGGGCGACGGTCTCGGCATTCTCGACGAATTCGATCTGAACGGCACATTCGTGCGGCGCATCGTCAACAACGGTGGTGTGCTGAATGCGCCTTGGGGCATCGTGCTCGCGCCAGCCAACTTTGGCCCGCTGTCGAACATGCTGCTGGTCGGTAATTTCGGCTCGGGCTTTATCGAAGTCTTCAATCCGACGACCGGCCAGGACATGGGCAAGCTGCCACTCGGCAACGGGCAGCCGTTCCAGCAAGCGGGCCTGTGGGGTCTTAGCTTCGGCAACGACGTCGATAATCAGCCGAGCAATACGCTGTTCTTCGCCGCCGGTCCGTCCAAAACGACAGGCGTGTTCGGGCGGATCGATGCGGTGACGAACTGAACATCGCGCGCGGCCGTGCTGCCGCGCTGACGCTCAATCCGCAAACGAGTAGTTGGCGCGCAGCAGGGTCTCCAGATGTTCGCCGTAAGTTTTGGGCTGCGGCTTGCACGCGCACATTGCGTCGGTCATTGACGCGATGGGCATCACGCGCGTGTTCAGGCCGCAATCGTAGAAGAAGCCGACCGAGTAACGCGACTTTTCCGGATGGTTGATCACGCGGTGCGGCGTCGCCTTGAGCACGCCGCCGCTCCATGCCTCCATCACTTGCCCGGTGTTCAGCACGAGCGCGTGCGGGATGGCGGGCACGTCGAACCAGCTATTGTCCGCTGCCTTCACCTGCAGGCCGCCGACGTCGTCTTGCGCGATGAAGCTCAGGCATCCGTAGTCGGTGTGCGGCGCCGAGCCGAATTGATTCGCTTCACGATCCGGCAGCGGCGGATAGTGCAACAGGCGCAGGATCGGGTTCGGCGTTTCGAAGTAGGGGTCCAGTCCGTCGCGCGGCAGGCCGAGCATGCAGGCGAAGCAACGCACCATCGCCTGGCCGACCCTTGTCATCGCCGCGCGGTAGCGCCGCACTGCGATCTCGAACTCCTTCGGGTCAAGCGGCCATACCTGATGGCCGCCCATCGCGGAACGGGACCACTGGTCGCACAGGCTCTCGTCGAGTTCGTTGAGCACGATAAATGACTCGCTGTAGTTCGGCTTGCGTGCCGAGCCTAATGTCGAGCGGGTCAATGTCGACGTGTTAAGCGGCAGGTAGCCGCGCAGATGCGCGCCGTAGCGGTACGCGAGCTTCTGTTCCAATGGCAGCGCGTAAAAGCGCGCAGATGCCGCAAAGAGATCGTCCATCATCCGCGCCGGCACGCCGTGGCCAGTGAGGATCGAGAAGCCCACCGTCGAGTGCGCTTCGTAGAGTTTCTCCTCCACCAGACGCCATCCGTTGGCGTCGTCCTCGTAGAGAGCCGAAATATCGATTACAGGTACTAGCATGACGCCTCCCATCTATTAACCATTGCCTTGAGATTTAGCGTACAGGCTGAAAATGAGGAAAGAGTGAGGGACGCGTTCGTTGCTTCGTAAGTTCGGGAATCAGCGACCGTGCTTCGCTTGCGCAGCCAGGCGTTGCCGCACAAGAACGATAACTATTTGCACGCGCATTCGAACCGGATGGCGTTTAACCGCCATGACAGTCTGTCGTGGCTTAGCCGATTCAAAGGAGCATGCATGCCCGGAATTCTCAAACACGCCGACGGCTCGATTGTCGAACTACGGACCGTCAAGCGGTTTATCAATGCATTCGCGGGGGAAGTGCTCCTTCCCGGTGACGCAGATTACGATTCAGCGCGCACGCTCTGGAATGCGAGTATCGACAAGCGCCCTGGCCTGATCGCACGATGCACGTCGACGGCTGATGTCGCGCGCGTCGTCACATTCGCGCGTATCAACAATCTGCTGGTTTCGATAAAGGGTGGCGGACACAACGTTGCAGGCCACGCGCTGTGCGATGACGGCATTGTGATCGATCTTGCGCCGATGAACCGCGTTACTGTCGATGCGGCGTCGCATACGGTCATCGTGCAAGCGGGCGCGCGGCTCGAAGATGTCGATCGCGAAACGCATCAGCACGGTCTCGCGGTGCCGGCCGGTGTGATGTCGAAAACCGGTGTCGGGGGCCTGACGCTGGGCGGTGGCATCGGCTGGCTCTCGCGCAAATACGGGCTGACTTGCGACAATCTCCTGTCGTGCGAACTCGTCAGTGCGCAAGGTGAAGTGTTGCAAGTGCATGGGGCATCGCATTCGGACCTGTTCTGGGCGCTGCGCGGCGGTGGCGGCAACTTCGGCGTCGTGACATCGTTCAGTTTCCGCGCCCATCCGGTTTCGACGGTGCTGGGCGGTGCAATCGTCTATCCGCGTGAACATGCGGCGACGGTGCTGCGCTTCTATCGCGACTTCATGTTGACCGCGCCTGACGAACTGACCGCCTACGTGGGCATGATATCGACGCCGGAAGGCATACCCGCCACCGCCATCATGATGTGCTATTGCGGCAACCCTGCAGCAGGCGAACCGATCGTTCAGCAACTGCGAACGGTCGCACCGCGCGTATTCGAAGCGATACAGCCGATGCCGTTTCCGGCCATGCAGAAACTTGCCGACCCGAGCAGCCCGGACGGGATTCACAACTATTGGCGCTCGACATTTGTCAATGAATTGAGCGACGCAGCGATCGCTGTGATTGTCGAGCAAAGCAACCAGGCTCCGTCGGAGCTTAGCGTGGTGCTCGTGCAGATATTCAGTGGCGCGGTGAACAAGGTGGATGCGGCTGCCACTGCGTTTCCTCACCGCAACGCGGGGTTCAATGTCGCGATTGAGGCCAAATGGCCCGACACGGTGCAAAGCGCGCGGAATATCGCATGGACGCGTGGGTTTTCCGACGCGCTCAAACCATTTTCCAGCTACACATGCCTCGTGAATTTTCTCGGCGACGAAAGCGCCAACGAAGTGCGCGCCGCGTTTGGCAGCCACTATGAACAACTCGTCGACGTGAAGACCAAATACGATCCGACGAACTTCTTCAGGCTCAATCAGAATATCAAGCCGCGCATGTAGTGGCTGGCCTCATTGCCGTCGCCTTGCACCCGCTGTCCTCGTCTACCTATACTGCGTCGGATGGGCCCGGACTGGCCCGACGGAGAACACCCGATGCAACGCGAAGCATTTGTTGAAGCGCTCGCTCAACAGGGATTTACCGAACTCGTCACGGTGCAGCGTGACGTCGGCGCGCTCGACGATCACGCTCATCCTTTCGAGGCGAAGGCACTGATTCTCGCCGGCGAAATTCATATCCGTACCGGCAACGACGAGCGGCTCTACAAAGTGGGGGACGTGTTTCATCTGCCTGCTAACATGCCGCACGCAGAGCGTTATGGCCCGCAAGGCGTCACTTATCTGGTCGGGCGAAAATAGCGCGGATTCTAACAAAACGCCTTCGGCCTCAAGGAGACCTGGTATGGCACACGGCGAACACCACTACAAAGTCACGGTGCAATGGACTGGCAACAAGGGAACCGGCACGTCGGGCTATCGTGACTACAGCCGCGACCATTCGATCCGATCGGGTAGCAAACCGGATATCGCCGGTTCGTCGGATGCCGCGTTTCTCGGCGACGCGGCGCGCTGGAATCCTGAAGACCTGGTCGTGGCGGCCGCATCGGCGTGCCACAAACTGTGGTATCTGCATTTGTGCGCGGAAGCGGGTATCACGGTGCTGGCTTACGTCGATGAAGCGCAAGGCACGATGCTCGATAGTCGCGAACAAGGGCACTTTACGCAGATCGTGCTGCGCCCCCGCGTGACCATTCGCGCCGGCGACGATCGCGAACGTGCGGAAAGCCTGCACCACACAGCGCATGAGAAGTGCTATGTGGCGAATTCGGTCAATTTTCCGATTCTGTGTGAACCGGCTATCGAGTTTTCTTCTTCGCGTTAAGCGCGCGGGTGGCGCCGCGCAATCGTGTCATGACGGTGGCATGACAGGCACGAAATGCGCTTGTCGCGCGGGTTTTTGCGCATTCGGACGCCCGTTCGGTTAAACCGGAAAGGAAGTGGTCGACAAAATCTCGCGCAATGCGATGAACGACCGTATCTGCCTCACGCCGGGCAAATAGATCAGCTTCTCCGCATGCAATTTGTTGAAGCTGTCGTTATCGCGCGTGCGAATCAGCATGAAGTAGTCGAATTCGCCAGTCACGACGTGGCACTCCATGCACCCCGGCACCTTCTGCGCGAGACGCTCGAATTCCTCGAACGATTCGGGTGTCGAGCGGTCGAGCACCACGCCGATCCACACCAGCATGCCCGCGTCGAGCCGCTTGGGGTCGAGCAACGCGACCGTCGAACGGATATAGCCCGTGCTCTTCAGCCGTTCAACCCGGCGCAGGCATGCCGGCGCGCTGAGGTTGACCCTGGCCGCCAGCGCGACATTCGAGATTGATGCGTCGCGCTGCAATTGCCGCAAAATCGCGCGATCGACGCGGTCGATCTCGAGGCTTTCCTGTTGGGACGTTGCGCGAACTGAAGGTTTTTTCATTGCGTGGAAACGACAAAACAAGAAATTTAATTAAGTGAATTTCCCATCTGGCGTTTTTAAACTACGCAATGCCGCTTATCTTTGCAAGCTCATTTTCTCGAGGATTTCCTAGCATGTAGCCCATCATCCCGAGAGAAAGGAGTCAGGCAATGAACTTGCGACGTTTCCCGCGTTATCCGCTGACTTTCGGCCCGACGCCGATCGTTCCGTTAAAGCGTCTGAGCGCGCATCTCGGCGGCAAGGTCTCGCTTTACGCGAAGCGCGAAGATTGCAATAGCGGTCTGGCGTTCGGCGGCAACAAGACGCGCAAGCTGGAATACCTGATTCCCGAAGCGCTGGAACAAGGCTGCGACACGCTGGTGTCGATCGGCGGCATTCAGTCGAACCAGACGCGCCAGGTGGCCGCGGTCGCCGCGCATCTCGGCATGAAGTGCGTGCTGGTGCAGGAGAACTGGGTCGACTATTCCGATGCGGTGTATGACCGCGTCGGCAATATCCAGATGTCCCGGATCATGGGCGCGGACGTGCGGCTCGTTGCGGACGGTTTCGACATCGGCATCCGCAAGAGCTGGGAAGACGCGATGGAAAGCGTGCGCGCCGCAGGCGGCAAACCGTTTCCCATTCCCGCGGGCTGCTCTGAACATCCGCTGGGTGGCCTCGGGTTTGTCGGGTTCGCGGAAGAGGTGCGCGAGCAGGAGAACAAGCTCGGCTTCAAGTTCGACTATATCGTCGTCTGCTCAGTGACCGGCAGCACGCAGGCGGGGATGGTTGTCGGTTTCGCGGCCGACGGCCGCGCACGCCGGGTGGTGGGTGTCGATGCTTCCGCGACGCCTGAAAAAACGCATGCGCAAATCACGCGTATCGCAAGGCATACAGCGGAGCTCGTCGGTCTCGAACAGCCGATCCATGAAAACGATGTCATTCTCGATACGCGCTTCGCCGGCCCCGCGTATGGCCTGCCGAATGAAGGTACGCTGGATGCGATTCGCCTATGCGCCAGAATGGAAGGCATGCTCACCGATCCGGTTTACGAAGGCAAATCGATGGACGCGATGATCCAGATGGTCCGCCATGACGAATTCCCGCCGGGGTCGAAAGTGCTGTACGCGCATCTTGGCGGCGTGCCCGCGCTGAATGCTTACAGCTTTCTGTTTCGCAATGGCTAAGCGGCAGACAACACGCGCCGCGTAGCAACGCCAACTATCATTTTCTTTACGCCCGGAGGCCGGCTTGATGAGTCAAGCCGGCCTCTGCGTTTCTCTATCTGTCGATCACGTCTTAACGTGATAAAACCAAGGTATCCCGCCCGCATACGTCGCTTCGCCCGATCAGGACGTTCGTATAGCTATCCCCCCGTTATCCCCTGCTGTATCGTCAAAGACTCCTCCTCACCTCGTTCGCGTCATCCCAGTCGATTTTCGGACTGTGTGATCGCGCGTACCCGGCAAGCGTTTCATCCGGTCTTCACACCCGACAGCAGATTTTTATCGAAAGGAGCTAGGCAATGAGTAACGTTCGCACCGAGACTGACAGCATGGGTGAAGTCGAGGTCCCCGCCGACAAGCTATGGGGCGCGCAAACGCAGCGCTCGCTCGAGCATTTCCGCATCGG
>NZ_CADIKH010000058.1 GCF_902859855.1 Paraburkholderia humisilvae | reverse complement strand
CCGTCGCTCGCAACAAGCTCAAAAGCGCTCAGCACCGACCTTCGATCATCGCCGCGTGCTGGATTCAGGCAACCTTGTGGTGACGTCATGATTTATGGAAAGGTCAATAAGCAGTCGCACAAATGTCTACCCCGCGGCTGCAGCCCATGACTCCTCATGTCCCGCGTACGGCCAGAGGCGGTGGACGCATGCCGCTCTTTTCGGCACTGCTACCTTCTGCGCACGTATGGGAAGATCAAGCTTTCAGCCGGGCATTCAGCGGGTAGAGGGCGATGTGTCTTCTGGCGTTAGCGCCACTTCTACGGCGCAAATCAATAGGGCGTTGTTGAACGGCTTTTGCAGATAAGCCGCGGCACCTAACGCAAGCGCTTTCTCTCGAATGCGCGGATCGTCGTGCCCGGTAATGAAGATAATGGGCACGCCAGTCGGGGCCTAGCGACGCTGTAGTTCGAGCCCGTCGATTCCTAGCATCTGGAAGTCTATGACCACGCAGGCAGGGCTGCACGAAGTTGCCGAGCAATCGTGCACGCGAGCACCCACTCAAGGCTCAGGGCTCCGGTTCCCACGAGAGCGCCTGCTACGAAAATCGCGGTACTACCTGGAATGAAGGTACCGATTACAGCGAGAGCTTCCAGGAATGCCGCCAGGAAAATCACCATGAGCGACCCTGCCGGATGTCCGGCAAGCAAATGCAGCAGGCGAAAATACGTATGCTCCATCAACGTCTCCAATGTTCACACGCTATCCGCGTGGCTGCCCTCAGGATAGTGCAGCGCCTTGTACCAGGTTCGATTCCAGATTTTCGCTTGCTCCATACAGACGACTGTTGGTCTGAATTGCACGGGGTGGCCGGACGATGCTGCGGGCGAAAACTGCGCGGAAATGAGACGGAAGTTCTCTACCTGACCGTCGTATGGCCGAACTGTCATCCAAACGACAGTGACTCTGGACGCAGACCATGGTTCGTCGCGGCAGTCATATCAGGCTCGGAAATTACCCTCCGTCTATTCGCCTCGCCGCTGCGCCGGCAACTTCGTCCCGAACGAGTTTCGCTTCGGCGTCGTTCCAGGCAGCTGCGAGCGCGAGGCGGGCTAACGCGGGTAAAGACGTCGATCCCGTTTTCCTCATGATGGCGGCACGGTGGTTCTCAACCGTGCGTTGGCTGATGCCGAGGTCCGCTGCGATAACCTTGCTCGGTTGGCCAGCCAGAACTTGGTCCATGATCTGGCGTTGCCTCTGCGTGAGGCTGGCGACGTGCCGCGCCGCCCTTTCGCGCCACGCAAGCAGCTTGTTCGAATCCCGCGACTGTTCGAACGCGCGCTTGATACTGTCGAGCAGTTCGATACGGCCGATCGGTTTTTCAATGAAATCCGCAGCACCTGCCTTCATCGCCCTCACCGCCATCGAAACGTCGCTATGGCCAGTGATCATGATGGCTGGCAACGGCTGCCTCGTGTCCCGGAGTCGCTCCAGCAATTCGAGCCCGCTCATGGCCGGCAGGTAGGCATCGATCAGCAGACAGGCTTCGCGCCTTGGAGAGTAGCTCGCGAGGAATACCTCGCAGCTCTCGTAGGTTTCGACCGTCTGGCCGTCTTCCTCAAGTACGGCCCGGATCGCCTCGCACACGTGGCTGTCGTCATCGACGACGAAGATGACAGGCGGTCCCTGGTCGCCCGCCATCTCGATGAGATGTGGCGTGATGGCTGGCGGGGACGGCGGTAGCGCGGCCAGCAGATGCTGGATGCTCTGGGTTAGCGCCACCAACTGCACCGGCTTGTTGAATTGCACGCAGTTTTCGCGCGCGATGGCACGCAAGGCTCCTGTCGATATGTCACCCGTCAGGATGATGACGGGGATCTGTCGATGAAGAGCTTCTCTTATCTTCGCGGCAACTTGCAGTCCATCCATCCCGTTTGGCAAGTTGTAATCAGCCAGAATCAGATCGGGCCGGAACGTATCGCGTGTCACCCATGCCATCGCCGCGATTCCGTCAGGTGCGGCTGCCGCGCGATGGCCTTCGTCCGTCAGCAGGACCTCAAGCAGGCCGCGCACTTCGGGGTCATCCTCGACGACCAGGATCGCCCCAGTTCGATGAACTTCCTCGACCGCGCCCTCAGGGGAAACCGGCCTGCGGGATGCATGGCTCGGGGTCGCTTCGCCCATGGAGTGCCCGACTTCGATCGTGAAGACCGAGCCTTTGCGTGGCTGGGAGCGCACGCGAATGCGATGACCCATCAGATGCGCCAGACTACGGGCGATCGAGAGGCCGAGACCGAGCCCGCGATGCCGCTCGCGCGCGGCATTGTCGAGTTGATGGTACTCATCGAAGATGGCGTCGAGTTCATTGGGCGGAATGCCGATTCCGGTGTCCCATATCTCGATGCTCACCATCCCTTCATGTCGGCGGCAACCAAGCAGCACCTTGCCGCGTGGGGTGTATTTCAGTGCATTCGCGAGCAGGTTGCGGATCACCTGATCGAGCAGCCGCGGGTCACTTCGTACCGACAGGTGGCAGGGCACAACACGAAGGGTGATCCCCTGCGCCTCTGCCTGATAAGAGAACTCGTCCCTCAGAGGGACCAGTAGATCGTTGACCGGGAAGCTGACGATTTCGGCGCGGACCGTACCGGCCTCGATCTGGTTGATGTCGAGTAGTGTGTTCAGCATGCCCGACATGGCGGCCAGCGTCTGGTCAAGCCGGGCGATGATTCTCTGGCCCTCGTCTCCCTGAACCAGTTTCGGCAGAAGCGAGTGAAGCAGCGCCAGCGTCTGGAGCGGCTGGCGCAGGTCGTGGCTCGCGGCGGCCAGAAACCGCGATTTGGCGACATTGGCCTGCTCAGCCAGCTGCCGTGCGTCTTCCAGAGTCTTCGCCGCGAGTTTTCGCTCGGTAATGTCGGTGAACGTGATGACGACGCCTTCCACGCCATTGTCATGCGTACGGTAAGGCAGGATCCTGCGGATAAACCAGACGCCGCTGCGCGCTTCAATCTCCTGCTCGAGGGGTACCGCCGTCTGCAGCACCGTTCGGGCGTCCGCCAGTAGTGCACCGTCGGCAGCGAGTGCTCTCAGGTCGGCCAATGGCCGGCCGATGTCGCCAGGAATAACACTGAACAGCAATTTTGTGGCCGGCGTGAAGAAGCGGATATTCAGATCCGTGTCGAGGAAAAGCGTCGCGACATCGGTACTGTACAGAACATTTTGCAGATCGTTATAGGTCGTGCGCTGCCGGTCCAGCGTTTCCTGGAGCTGGCTGTTGAGCGCGGTGAGCTCCTCGTTGAGCGACTGCAATTCCTCTTTAGAGGTTAGCAACTCCTCATTCGTCGACTGGTATTCTTCGTTAACCGACTGCGCCTCTTCATTGATCGCTTTCTGCTCTGCGCTTGAGACTTCAAGGTTACGGATGGCGCCCTGCAGTTCGGACCGGGTCGCTTCGAGTTCATGTTCAAGCTCGGCGATCCTCGAAAGCTCTTTCGGCGTAATCGGGAGCGTTTGTGCGAGCACGTGCTCAGGCAGGTCGACAAAGCCGATCAGTATCAGGCTTTCGCCGTCGCTCATCACCGGCTGCACGTCGATATTGAAGGGGACAACCTTGCCATCGTGGGTCGTCGTCCCTCCCTTCACCGTGACGCGGACATTCCCCTGGCTGGACTGCTGGAGGGCGGATCGCAGGCGAGTGCGTATCCCGTCGGGCGCCATCGCGAGCAGGTCATGTGTGGGGGCACCTGGCGCGACGCGCAGATAGCGGTCCGTGGGTCCAAGGAAATAGAGGCATTCGTAACTTCGGTTGATCAGGACTGCGGTCGGCGCGTAGGTCTCAATCACCAGCCGTCGACACAGCTCTGCGATCGCCGCCTCGCGCGGACGCGCATGACGGGCTAGTTCTTCGAGTGCAGGAAGGGGGACGGCTTCACGGCTGCCGACTGAAAGCCCGAAGTCACCCAACCGGCTGCGGCCAATGTGTCGATAAACGCGCTCAGCCTTGGAAACGAGTTCGAAGCGGCCCTCAACGTCGTTGACCGTCTCGGCGCTGCCAAGCAGAAGAATGCCCCCTTCGCGCAAGGAAAAATGGAGCAGCGACATGACCCTGGCTTGGGCGTCGGGGCGCAAATAGATCAGAAGATTGCGGCATGATACCAGGTCGAGACGTGAGAATGGGGGGTCGGCAAGCACGTCGTGAACCGTGAAGACCACCGTCGATCGGAGTTCGGGCAATACCCTGTAGTGGTGATCTTCTGGCGCAAAGAACCTGGCAAGTCGTGTTGGCGACACGTCTGCCTCGATTGTTTCGGGGTAGACGCCCTCACGGGCTCGTGCGACCGCATCGGGATCAATGTCGGAAGCGAAGATCTGCAGTTTGACTTCGCTGCCGGCCGCTGCGATCTGCTCGCGGAACAGCATCGCTAGCGAATAGGTCTCCTCGCCGGTACTGCATCCGGCTGTCCAGATGCGCAGCGACTGACCGGCCGTCCGGCTGCCTATCAACTCCGGAACGATTGTTCTCGCCAGAAAATCGAACACCTCTGGGTCACGGAAGAAGCCGGTGACGTTGATAAGCAGGTCCTTGGCCAGCAGTTCCAGTTCCTCGCCGTCGTCGCGCAGAATGACGATGTACCGACCGATGTCGTCGGCCTCGATAGCGGCTAAGGCCATACGCCGCCTGATGCGGCGTTGCAGCGTGCCCGCCTTGTAAAGCGTGAAATCGTGGCCTGTTTTCGTGCGCAGCAGATCGATGATGATCGGCAGGCCGTCCGGCTTTGCGTCTCTCGCTGGCGGGCTATCCTGCGTGGTGGTGGAGGCCGCCGCGCGCCGCCGAAATTCCGTGAGAGCCGCAGGAATCCGGGCCACGGGTAGAACAAGGTCCACGCCGTCAGTCATGATCGCGCTGCGCGGCATGCCATCGTAGGCTGCCTCGTTGGGATCCTGCGCGATCACGAGCCCGCATTTTTCTCCAATTGCCTTGAGGCCAAGGCTTCCATCGCTACCCGTGCCGGAAAGAATGATGCAAACGGCGCGCGCGCCGTATTCCTCGGCCAGCGAGTGCAGCAGGAAGTCGAACGGCATTCTCGCCCCATGGCGTGCCTCCGGTTCCGAGACGTGCAGTGCGCCATTGCCGACAGAAAGATAAGTGCCCGGCGCAATGACATACAGATGCTCACGCTCGAGCGGCATGCCGTCAGTGGCTTGCAGCACAGGCATCGTCGTGTGCTCGGCGAGCAGGTCCACCATCATGCTTTCGTGGCTCGGATCGAGATGCTGGATAAGAACGAAAGACATGCCATTATCCGCAGGCAGCGCATCGATCAGCTTTCGGGAGGCTTCCAGGCCGCCTGCCAACGCGCCTATCCCGACGACAGGGAAGCTCGCATCTTCACCGCGAGGGCGGCTGACAGGCAAGCGTCGCCGTCTCGATCGGGGTCGAACCGTGTCGGCTTGAGGAAGAAGGCCTGCAGGCATTGCTGTTTGCCTTGGGGAGTGTCTACGCCGGGAAGGCAGAATTTGATGTTACACGAGTTCCTGCGCTGTCGAGATGGCTGATCCACAGTTGCGGACCATATTGAAAGGAAGCATTCCATCCGCAGACGGAGGCGTTCGGGCCGCCGCAAGATGGATGCCGAATTGCCGCGAGGCACCCGCGTATGAGTATTTTCCGAGCCTGCCTTCGAACGTCGCTCAGCAATATCATGGTTTAGTTGGCCCTTGATCGGATCGCGGGAATTCACCTGCGACCCGATCTGGGAATACTTGCCTACGCGAGGGAGGTGTCGTTCGATTTCGTCAAAGCGCGAATTCGGCCACGTCTCCGAAGCACTATCGAACGGGGAGAAAGCCATCGGGTCGGCGGACAGATTTTTGCGACCGACGCCGGATCGCGACGGCTATGCTTGCGTCCGGAGGACTGTGCAGCGGAATTGCAGGGGGCCATAGGAGACATTATTGAATAGCTTCACACGGACCACGCCAGGCTCGCACGTTTACTGCACCTGTCTCAATCTCCAGTTGTACCCGTGCACTGACGTGAGGGCGCCGAAAGTGAAGGCGCCGAATATCGCGTGGCAGACTGCGTGCTTTTCCGAAGGAGGACACCATGCCAAAGACAGTGCTTACCGCCGAGCAGATCCGTCAGGAGGTGCATCAGCGAATACTTCAAGGCCAACCCGGAGCCAGAGATCAGGTTGGAATATCCGTCCGGCTGCCGAGGGCCCACCCGGTCGATGCTGACGAGCGAAACTGGGATATGGACGAGCCAGGTCATCCGGGCTATGACGCTTACGTGGGGCGCGTGATTGAGGAGGCGAGACGGGAATTCTTTCTCTCTGATGCCGCGGAACGCGACGAGACCATCGGCGATTCCTTTGCACATAGCTGAGTCCTTTGCGTCTCCGCAGAAGCCTCGATACGCGTGCGGCGTCCTGCGCCAGCTTTGATCGAGCGCTAGTCGCTCTCTGGTGAGGAGATCGGGGTTCAGCTGACGGCCAATTCACCAAATCATCCAGAAGTTGGCGTTGAAATATTCACGCACTCACTGGAACGAGACTGACACGTTTGCATTCTCCAGTCGTTCAGCGCGATCTGGAGTGCCCGTTCCTGTCTTACATGGACGGATGTGATAGCCCTTCATGTGTGTGCTCATACAGGGTCTGGCAACGTTCGCACCGCGTTGCGGTCGGACATGCAATCAGTCGCTCGAAGGCAATATCCGCGCAACATCCGACGCAGACACCGTAAGTGTTCGCGCCCAGGCGGCTACGTGCTTTCGCGACGCTCTCGAGTACGCGGGCAGAATGTTCCGCTAGAGCGAGGTCTTTATCAATGACCTGCTCGGCGTAGGCTTGGTCAGCATCACCACTGTCCGGAATTGCGGGTTCGTCACGCGGTTCGCCGTTGCGTTGGCCCACTGCGCGGTCCAGGATCGAGCGCGCGGCTGCCTCCTGCTGGTTCAGCAATGCGCCAAGCCGGGCTTTTTGGGTCTTGATAAGTGGTTTCATCAAATCACCTCGGTGAAATTTGTTTCGATCGGTCGGGTAGCGTTTGTGATGACCCATCCGGGCAAATTACCTTGGGTAATGAGTCATTCTGTGGCACCACGCGCGCTTGCGCCCGCGTTCAACCCCGCATCCCGCCGCGCGCCGGTCCTCGTCAACCGGCGCGTCAGGGCTTATATACCTGTGTCAGATGACCAGTGAACAGCATCCACAGCGCGAGGATCCCCAGTGCCACGAGTACCACGGCCACAATCAACTCGATCCTGTTAAACGGAAACTCGCGTGGCGCGTGTTCCTTGCGGGCCCAAATGAACACGAGGTTGCCCAGTGCGAAGAACACCGCACCGACAAGCATGTACTGCAAGCCGGCGGCATACACCAGCCACAGGCCGTAGATTGTGCCGAGGACACTGGAGACCAGCGCCATCGGTTTGCCGATCTTCGCCGTCGACGGGTACTGTCCGGTTGCCATCAGCTTCCAAAGATATCCAGTTGATCCGATGTATGCGGGCAGAATCATGACGCCGGTGATCGAGAGCATGACGTTCCAGGCGTTGTTCGAGAAGTAGACGAGGAGCATCATCGCCTGCATCACCGCACTGGATACCCACAGGGAGACTGACGCCGCATCGTTTTTGTTGGTCGTGGCGAACACCTTCGGATAGGATCCATCCTTGGCTCCGGCCCACGGCAATTCCGCGACGAGGATGGTCCATACGAGCCAGCAGGACAGAACCGAAATGATGACGCCCGCGTTGACGAAGTATTCGGACCACTTGCCAAGCAGCGAGCCCAAGATTGCGGCCATTGCAGGCGGTGAAATTGCCGACAGTTTGGCCTGCGACATGACGCCGAACGGCAGGATCGAGACGAGAACGTAGATTGCGGTGACGGAAAGGAAGCCCAGCAGCGTTGCACGGCTGACGGTCTTCGCGTCGGACCGGTCGGACATCACCACCGCACCTTCGATCCCGATGAAGACCCACAGAGTGACCAGCATTGTGCTTTTCACCTGGGTGAGGAGGCTGCCAAGAGGCTTGCCTGCGGGCGACGCAGCGCTCACATGGCCCCAGAAGTCGCTGCCGAACAGTCCCGCCTTCATCGAGAACGCGACGATCAGAATGAAAAATGCGAGCGGGATGAACTTGGCAACCGTGCCGATAATGTTGAGTGCCGCCGCGCCCTTGATGCCCCGCAGAACCAGCCAGTTCATGATCCAGAACAGGATTGAGGCCAGTAAGATCGCCTGCCATGTGTTGCCACCCTTGAAATATGGCGGGAAGAATGCATTAAGCGTGTCCATCAGCAACACGCCGAAACCCACGTTTCCGAAGGCTGACGACAGCCAGTACCCCCAGGCAATCTGGAAGCCCGCGTACTTGCCGAAGCCGGTGCGCGAGTACATGTAGATCCCCGAAGTCAGTTCCGGCTTGATGTCTGCCAACACCTGGAGAGTTCGGGCCAGAAAGAAGATGCCGAGTCCTGACACCAGCCAGGCGATCAGCACGGCGCCCAGCGAGGCGAACTGTGCCATGTTCTGCGGCAGGTTAAATACTCCGCCACCGACCATGGCGCTGACGACCAGCATCGTCATCGCGATCAGCCCCAGCTTCTTGTTGTCCTTCGAAGTCGCTTGCGAGTCAGTCATGGTCGTTCCTTTCGAGCAGATCGGGAGTGGTGGGCCGCACCGGCCATCACTGCTTCACACATAGGATCCGGTACCGCCCGGCTTCGACCTCGACGCCATGCGTGTCGTGGGTAAAACCTGGCATTTCGGCGTCGAACGCTTCGAGCGCCTTGAGGTAGCCGAGCAACGGACCCTGTGCGTCGCCGGCGCTTTCGCCCGGCATCATCAGTGGGATTCCCGGCGGATACGGGACCACACCGGTCGCGACGGTGCGCCCCGCCATCTGGTCGAGCGTCAGCGATTCGACATCGCCATTGACGACACGCTCGTAGGCCTGCACCGGGGACAGGACCGGTACTGGCAACGTGCCGAAGCTCGCGTTCAGAAGCTCGGTGGTCCGGTAGCTTTTCACCGCCGCGAACAGGGTCTTTGCGATATCCGCGAGACCGAGCGTGCCGTAGCGTTTGGGATGGCCCGCCACGAGAGACGGGATGGTCAGGCTAAGCGAGGTGTTCGCGAGCATGTCTCGATGAAATCCGAGCAGCGCGTTGATGAGCGTGCCCCACTTGCCTCGTGTGATGCCCATCGAGAACAGGAACAGGCTGGTAAAGTCCGTGGTCTTCTCCACGACGATGCCCTGCGCATCGAGGTAGGCAGCCAGCAAGGAGGCCGGGATTCCCTCCGCTGCCAACGTGCCATCACGCTCCATGCCGGGCGTGACGACTGAAACCTTGATCGGGTCCAACATGCAGTACCCATCCTCGAGATCGGCAAAGCCATGCCACGATTCGCCGGGACGCAAAACCCATGCGTCAGGGTCCCGTGCGAGCATGTCCGGATCGGCGTCGTGGAACGATGTCGTAGCGCCGGACTGGACGTCAGTAACAGTGTCCGGTTGCCAGGCATTGAAGAACCAGCTGCCCCGGGCCTGGAACTCGGCGTGAAGCCGGGCCAGGGTCTGCCGGAACGCCACGGCTTCGCGAATGGACTCGCCGGTCAGCGCTTCACCCGAGGGGCCATCCATCATCGCTGCGGCAACGTCATTCGAGGCGATGATCGCGTACTGCGGCGAGGTCGACGCATGCATCATGAACGCGAGGTTGAATCGCTCATGGTCGATCGGGCGACGTCCGTCCCGAACGTGAATGTAGGATGCCTGCGATAGCGCTGCCAGCAGCTTGTGGGTCGACTGGGTCGCAAAAAGCGTCGGACGGTAACCAGACGACGCGTCAGGACGGCCGTGCATCGCGAAGCGCCTCGCGTAGAGGGGATTGAAGCGCGCATAGCCATACCATGCTTCGTCGAAATGCAGTCGGTCGACAGACTGTCCGAGCAGCGCTACGACACGCTCCACGTCGTAGCAAAGGCCGTCGTAGGTCGAGTTCGTTACCACCGCGTGGAGTGGCTTGCCATCGATATTCTTCGTGACGAGCGCATTGGCTGCAATGCTCTCGCGGACAGCCGCCGGGCTGAGTCGCTGCGACGGAATCGGTCCGATCAGGCCAAGGTAGTTGCGCGAAGGCATCAGGTAGGTCGGGATTGCGCCGGAGAGTGTCATCGCGTGCTCAACGGACTTATGGCAATTGCGGTCGCACAGGGCGATCTGGTCGCGCGTTACGCTGGCCATCAGGATCACCCGGTTCGAAGTGGACGAGCCGTTGGTGACGAAATAGGTGCGATCCGCACCGAACACGCGTGCGGCATTACGCTCGGCTTCGCCGATCGGACCTGAATGATCGAGGAGGGAACCCAGTTCGCCGACCGAAATCGACAGATCGGAACGGAACAGTTCTTCGCCGAAAAACTCAAAAAAGGCGCGGCCCGCCGGGTGTTTCAGGAAAGCCGTGCCGCCGCTGTGCCCAGGCGTGTGCCATGAGTACTCGTAGGTGCCGGCAAAGGCAGCTAGCGCCTTGAACATCGGCGGTAGCAACGTCGCCCGATAGCGATCGATCGCGGCCGCGACGCGCCCGCCGACGAAGTCAGGGGTATCCTCGAACAGCCAGATATAGTCGTTGACCTGCTCCAGGATCCCGGCAGGCACCGCCGCAAGCGAGCCGCTCGAAGCAAGCAGGAACACCGGTAGTTGAGCGGAGCGCTGGCGTACGGCGGCGATGACACTGCGCGCACTCCCATGCTCAGGCGCACCCGCCAGTTCCCAGTTGACCAGCACCGCCTGCAGCAACGCATGAGTGGCAATCTGCGCCTCGGCTTCGCACTGCGAAACGGCGTCGATGACACCAATGCCGCGTTCGCGCAGATCCTGTACCAGCTTGGCGGTGGCGCGGCCGGCGGCGCTCACTTCATCCATTCCGTTATGAACTACCAGCACGCGGCGGCTGAACAGGATGCCAGAAACATCACGCATGAACGCTCCTTGTGCATCGAACGACGCGCCGCGAATGCCGGCTTGCAGGTGGTGCCTGAGCAGCGGACGAGACGTTGGGAGATCGGTAGCCGCGTGTGCGTTGAGGGCGCATACCTATTCCTTAACGACGTAGGTGTGGAGCACGATCTTTCCGTCGACCTCGTCGGCGTAGACGCCCTGAACCTCAAACTCGAATCCGGGAAAGCGGTTGAACGCCTCCTCGAAGACGAGGAAGTAGTCGAGCATTGGCTGTGACCGCTCGTCAAAGCGCTCGCCGGGCACCACGATGCCGATGCCTGGCGGGTAGATCAGCGCGAGAACGGCCGCGATCCGTCCTTTACACTGAGCGAGAGGCAGATAGTCGACCTGGTTGCCCACGAAAGCCTCGGTGGCCTGCTGTACCGACATCGCCTGTTCCGGAAAGTGCTCGCTGCGGAAACACAGGCGCTGCAATTCCGTGACGTTATGTTCGCGATAGAACCCATGCATCTCATCGCACAGCCGCTGGAGCGGATAGCCGGCATAGCGGTCTGGGTAGCGCGCAAGCGTCGTCGGCAAAACATCCTCAAGCGGAGCGTCCCTGTCGTATAGCGCCTTGAACCCGACCAGGTGAGAGATCAAGGAAGCGCTCTTGCCGGGTTCGACCGCCGGTGTCAGCAGGAACAGGATGCTGGTAAGGTCGCACTTCTCCGCCACGATGTTGTGCTCCCGAAGGTACGCGGCGAGCAGCGTGGCGGGTACGCCGAACCTGCTGTACTCGCCGGTATGCCGATCGAATCCGGGCGTGATCAGCGTCAGTTTGTTGGGATCGGTGATCGCCCAGTTGAGCGAGGCATGGCGGAAGCCGTGCCAGCGAGCCCCGGGCGCGAGTGCCCAGCAGGCTTGCTCGCGCGCCAGCACATCGGTTGGAATGTCCTCCCACGGCACGCTCTCGAGATCGGGGCTCACGTTCGAACCCACAAGCGTCACGACATCGGGTACAAATGGGTCGAAGAACCATGCCGTACGTTCGTCTTTTGAAGCTGATATGAACCTGGACTTGAGTACACGCAGCTTCTTGCGGGTCTCGATACCGATCCGTATCGTATCGTCCCAAAGCACCTGTCCATTTCGTCCCTTGTGCATGTGGGCGTCGACATCGAGACACGCAAACAACGGATAGAACGGTGAAGTCGAGCAGTGCAGCATGAACATCTCGTTAAAGCGCCGGTGCTCGGTGCGTCGTGACTGCCCCTTGATGTGTTGATCCCTGATGTGGATCTGCGAGGCCTGCGAAAATCCGGCGAGCTGTTTGTGGGTTGACTGGCACGCAACGATTCCAGGGCTCGTTGCGTCGAGATGCTCGATGCCCATGGCAAAGTGCCCCGCGAACAGCGGGTGGAATTTCATGAAACCCGCCCATGCCTCGTCGAAATGGACGTAGTCGCACAGGTGGCCAATGCGTTCGATGAGCCTCGTGGCGTTGTAGATCGTCCCGTCATAGCTGCACTGCTCGATGATCGCGAGCCGGAATGGCCGCTCGCGCCGCCACGCTTCCTTGTCCGTGATCAGAGGGTGCGTGCGAATCTGCTCGCGTAATCGCGTTTCATCCAGCGCCTCGTAGTCGATCGGGCCGATCAGCCCCTGCGGATTCCGGTCAGTCTCGACATAGACGGGAATTGCACCGGCGAGGAGTAGTGCACCATGGTGATTGGACTTGTGGTTGTTGCGGTCGAACAGGACGAGATCGCCGCGCTTGAGCAGGGCGGCCGTCACGACCTTGTTTGACGTGGAGGTGCCGTTGAGGATGAAATAGGTGCGCTCGGCGCCGAAAACCTTCGCGGCCTCTTTCTCTGCTGCTAGTGCCGGCCCCACGTGGGTGAGCAGATCGCCGAGCTCCGGCACCGAATTATCGATATCGTTACGGAAGATCGCATCGCCCAGATGCTCGACGAACAGTCGCCCGGCGGGGCTGCGGCGGTAGAACGTGCCGCCCTGGTGGCCGGGGCACGTCCACATCTGGTTGCCTTCGTAGTCGTAGTCCATCAGAGCGCCGAAGAATGGCGGCTTGAGGCTTGCCGCATAGCGCTCCAGTGCGAAGATCACCTGCTTCGCCGTGAAGCCGGGCGTTTCATTGTCGAGGTAGATGTAGCCCGACACCTCGCCGAGCGGCGAAAGCGATAGCGATTCGATGCCGTTCAATTCGCTGACAAGGTAAATCGGCGTGTCCAGTCCGCGATCCTGCCGGATGGTGTTGACCAGATCCTGTACCTCAGGCTCGTTGGGGCCGTCGATCGCGAGCAGGAAGCAGCCGATCGCCATATCGCTTTCAGCGGCGACTTTCGCGCCGCTGACGGTGGGGCAGACGTCAGTGCGGAAGTCGTAGCCGGACAAGGCGTCGAGCAGCCCCTGCGTCAGACGGGCCTCGTTGCTTTGGGGAGCTGTCGCGAAGACCGGGCTGTATAGCAGAAAATGGAATAGGTGGTGGTAGGGGACTGCCATGACGGAGATCTCCGCGAAATGGGATGGGTCCGCCAATGCGTGGTTGCAGACGAGACGGAATGTTGACGCGTCCACACCGACTCTTTTAGCCGATCTGTTGCTCTTTTAATCCGGACAGACGCTTTCGGTCTGTCCGGTAGCGGACGAATGCAGAGCCCGTTCCCGAGTTGCGGGGATGTGACGCGGGACTGGCTCCTTCAAGGGGCACTCATCGACCTTTGCGGGGATCAGGGCAATGCGGGTGCCGGCGCCGCAGAGCCCCGGACACGCTGTGACGCTTTCATCAGCGAAGCGACGAGCCGTCGAACCGCAAAACGGGAGTGTCGTGCATATGGAAATGTGCGTTTCGTACCGATTCGCCAGCAACTGCTTGCGCGCATTCGCATGTTTGAGGAGGGGACAGGGCGACTGCTTGCGGCTAAGGAAGGTCGCCCCGGTTCGGCGCCTGTCACAAGCTACTTATCTTTTGACAGCATCGCCGGTCATTGCACTCCCGAGATCTGAGTAGTTTCCGAGCCTGTTGCTTCCGGGCGGACGACTCTATGATTCAAAGTAACGGCTGTCAGCCGATTCGACATGTGTCAACCCGGCGTGCATATCAGGCGCGCACGCTTGTTTCGGCAGGCTGCAGTCCGGTGGCCCGCGCAATTCGACTGCTTTCGCTCGAAATACGCAACGCTCCATCACCTGTGAAGGATCCCCGAGGCGTCGGATTCGACGATGAATCTGCCCACGACTGCAAGGCTCGGGCATTCATATCTGCGTTGCGCTTTCATGCAGCGAGTGACGATATCAAAGCCCGACATGCTTTCACCCGCTGACGCGATGCAGTTGCCATTCCATCGTTATGACCGTCAGCGAAATGCAATGTAGCTCAGAGGAAACTTCATGGATACCCGTTTCAGGACCACCTCATCCGTCGATCCCGTCGTCCCAGGAAGGTCGCTCGCATCAACGACTGACGATCCGTTTTGCGCGCTCGCCCGGTTATCCGCAGCGCCCGCAGTCGCGTGACGGTGCTGGTTCTCTCCACGGACGAAGAGCAGATCATCGCGAACGAGGCTGTGTGGGTTCTGCATCAGCGGGAGGTGGCAAGATGAATTCGATCATCGATCTATCCGGCAAACGCGGGCTCGTGGTCGGCGTCGCCAATGAGCACAGCATCGCGGCGGGTTGTGCCCGGATGTTCAGATCTGCAGGCGCGGAACTCGCTGTTACGTACCTTAACGCCAAGGCCGAACCCTACGTGCGTCCGGTTGCTGATGCGCTTCAGGCACGAATCGTCCTGCCGTGCGATGTGAGCGAGCCCGGTCAACTGGAGGCGGTGTTCGAGCGCATAAGGAAAGATTGGGGGAGACTCGATTTCCTGCTTCATTCGATTGCGTTCGCGCCGGGTGATGATTTGCACGCAAGCCTGATCGACTGCTCGGCGCACGGCTTCGCGCAGGCGATGGACGTGTCCTGCCACTCATTCATCCGCATGGCAAAACTTGCGCTGCCGCTGATGACTGAAGGCGGCAGCCTGATGACGATGTCGTTTTACGGGGCCGACCGGGCGGTCGACCACTACAACGTCATGGGACCTGTCAAAGCGGCGCTCGAGTCCAGCGTGCGATATCTCGCGGTCGACCTCGCGGTGCGGCGCGTTCACGTCCATGCAATTTCTGCTGGCGCCGTAAAGACACGCGCCGCGTCCGGCATCGACCAGTTCGATGCACTGCTGGACGATGTCCGCTCGCATACGCCAGCGCAGCATCTTGTCACGATCGAGGAGATCGGACGGATCGCGGCTGTGCTGGCGAGTGACGTCGGCATGACGCTGACCGGGTCAGTCATCTATGCGGACGCCGGGTTTCACATCGTTGCTTGACTTGACGATCTGGAGTGAGCTCACGCTCGCTTTGTTCATGGATAACGGAGTCTCTGCGGTAGCCGCCACCCATGAAATGCGAGGCATCATAAAGACAGGGGAGTACACATCATGGAAGTTCACACCGGAAAGCCCAAGTCTGCGGACGCCAAGCCGGGATCGAAACCGCATGTGGCGGACGCGTTGCAGACCCTTCCCATGCCGGAAGTCGAGAAAAAATTGGGGTGGTCGCCGGATGGCCTTAGTCAAGCCGAGGCCGAAAAACGGCTGACCCAATATGGGCCTAACGAGCTTGTAGAAAAGAAGACCAATCCACTCCTGAAATTCCTCAGCTATTTCTGGGGGCCCATTCCGTGGATGATCGAAGTAGCGGTGATCCTTTCTGCGGCGGCCCGGCACTGGCCTGACTTTGGCATCATCCTGGTCCTGCTTCTGGCCAACGCAGTCGTCGGATTCTGGGAGGAGCACCAGGCGGGTAACGCGATCGACGCGCTGAAGGCTACTCTGGCGATCAAGGCCCGGGTAAGGCGCGATGGAAAGTGGACGACGCCGGCAGCGCGCGACCTGGTGCCAGGCGATGTCATCCGCCTGCGTATGGGCGACATTGTGCCGGCGGATGCGCGCCTGCTCGACGGCGACGCTGTGGAGGTCGATCAGTCTGCTCTGACGGGTGAGTCGCTACCCGCGACGCGTCAATCCGGCGAGGCGGTATTTTCCGGTTCGATCGTTCGCCAGGGTGAAATCGGTGCGCTCGTCTATGCCACGGGTGCTAACACTTACTTCGGCAAGACGGCGGAACTGGTGCAGGGAGCGGACACCCCCAGCCACTTCCAACGTGCCGTGCTGAAAATCGGCAATTACCTGATCATCCTCGCGGTGGTGATGGTGTCCGCGATTATTGCCGTCGCGATCTTTCGTGGCGACCCGATCCTCACCACCTTGCAGTTCGCTCTGGTCCTGACTGTGGCCGCGATTCCGGTGGCGATGCCGACGGTGTTGTCGGTGACGATGGCAGTCGGCGCACGCCTGCTCGCGAAGAAGAAGGCGATCGTGACCCGGCTGGTGGCGATCGAGGAACTGGCGGGGGTCGACGTGCTGTGTGCTGACAAGACCGGTACGCTGACCCAGAACAAGCTGACCTTGGGCGACCCGTTCGGCGTAAACAATATCCCCGCCGATCAGGTCATCGTTGCTGCCGCGCTGGCATCGCGCGCCGACAATAACGACACCATCGACCTTGCTGTACTCGGCGGACTGAAGGATAAAGAGGCCCTGAAAGGTTATCAGGTCGGCCACTTCCAGCCATTCGACCCGGTCCATAAGCGTACCGAGGCCGACGTCACGGGTCCTGACGGGAAGACCTTCAAGGTGTCCAAGGGCGCGCCGCAGGTGATCCTTGCGTTGGCGGCCAATGCCGGGGAAGTCAAGGCTGCCGTCGACAAGGCGGTCAATGAGTTTGCAGCGCGGGGTTTTCGCGCACTGGGCGTGGCGCGGGCCGAAGGAGACGGAAAATGGCAATTCATCGGTGTGTTGCCGCTGTTCGATCCGCCACGGGACGATGCCAGGTCAACCATCGCGACCGCGCAACAGATGGGCGTGAAGGTCAAGATGGTCACCGGCGACGCGCTCGCCATTGCCCAGGAAACGGCGAAGAAACTGGGCATGGGCGCGAATATCCTTGATGCGCGCAGTCTCGGCGAAGCGAAGGATAAGGAGACGGTGGCGGTGTCGGAATCCATCGAGAAGGCCGACGGCTTCGCCCAGGTGTTTCCGGAGCACAAGTTCCGGATTATCGATGCGCTACAAAAACGCGGTCACATCGTCGGCATGACCGGCGACGGAGTCAATGACGCTCCGGCGCTGAAGAAAGCCGATTGTGGCATCGCCGTTTCGAGCGCGACGGATGCGGCACGTGCGGCGGCGGCCATCGTACTGACCACGCCCGGCCTCTCGGTGATCATCGACGCGATCAAGGAGAGCCGGAAAATCTTCCAAAGGATGAACAGCTACGCGATGTACCGCATCGCCGAAACGCTGCGTGTGCTGCTGTTCATGACGCTCGCGATCCTGGTCTTTAACTTTTACCCGTTGACCGCGGTGATGATCGTGATGCTTGCATTGCTCAATGACGGTGCCATTCTGTCCATTGCCTACGACAACGTTCACTACAAGGACCAACCCGAGGCCTGGAACATGCGCATGGTGCTGGGGGTCGCTACGGTGCTGGGCATCGTCGGTCCCATCGCCGCGTTTGGTCTGTTTTTCCTTGGCGATCGCGTTTTTCATCTCGATCATCCGCACCTGCAGACGATGATGTATCTGATGCTGTCGGTGGCAGGGCATCTGACGATTTTCCAGACACGCACGCGCGGCCCGTTCTGGTCTATCCGTCCCGCACGGATTTTATGGACGGCCGTACTCGGCACGCAAATGGTGGCGACGCTGATTGCGGTTTACGGACTGTTCATGACGCCGCTCGGCTGGCGCTGGGCAGGTTTTGTCTGGGGCTATGCTGTTGCATGGTTCCTCTTGACCGACCCCGCGAAGCTGCTCGCCTACCGGGTACTTGATCCCGTCAAAAATGGCCACACGGCTGGCATCAAAGCCGAAGCGCAACCTGAAACTGACAAGAAAGCTGAGTCTGACGTCAAGGACGCGCCGCAGCCCGAGGCCAAGGACACATCCGAGCCCGATGCGAAGGCTTCGCCCCAGCCTGACGCGAAGGCCGCGCCCCAGCCTGACGCGAAGGCCGCGCCCCAGCCCGATGCAAGGGCCGCGCCGCAGCCCGATGCAAAGGCTACGCCGCAGCCCGATGCAAAGGCTACGCCGCAGCCCGATGCAAAAGCTACGCCGCAGCCCGATGCAAAGGCTGCGCCCCAGCCCGAATCGAAGGTCGTGCTCCAGCCTGAGACCAAAGCCGCGCCCCAGCCCGAGCGCAACATTACATCCGAACCAGAAGCCAAAACTCAAATGCCGTCCGGTCCGACGCAGCAACTCGTCAAGCGTGTTCATCAACTTTACGAGGAGCTAGGGCGCGAGGACGTTCAGGCCGTTCAGGACTGGGAGGCGGCGGAGCGAAAGCTCCCGAAAGAAGAGCCGCAGAAATGAGTCGGTGCAGACCGATTGTGAACCTCGCGCGCCGTAATACGGATTCAGGAGAGGGCGGCTTCCGGCGCACAAAGGGATGATCTCAATCACCATTTGGATACTTTGTCGCAAACGATG
Organism: Paraburkholderia humisilvae; assembly: GCF_902859855.1. Classification (GTDB taxonomy): domain Bacteria; phylum Pseudomonadota; class Gammaproteobacteria; order Burkholderiales; family Burkholderiaceae; genus Paraburkholderia; species Paraburkholderia humisilvae. The sequence goes on along the minus strand of NZ_CADIKH010000058.1, from coordinate 16,490 downwards.
CTATTCAACATGAAGCGGCTTATCCAGTAACGAACGAACTATTCCCAAAGGCATGAAAATGAAAATCAATTTAAAGAATTTTTGCGCGCTGGAGGGAAGCCATATCAACCTGAAAAAATTTCCGACGACCGTTGCGCCCGTGTACAAGTCGAAAAAGGACTACAAAAGGATGCTGGAGGACCATGTGGCGCAATTGAGCGCGTTGCAGCAACTTCACTACGCCTCCAATCGCTATGCCTTGCTCCTGATCTTTCAGGCGCTGGATGCCGCAGGAAAGGACGGCGCCATCCGGCATGTGATGTCAGGCATCAATCCTCAGGGTTGCCAGGTATTCAGCTTCAAGCATCCCACCCCCACCGAGCTGGAGCATGACTTTCTCTGGCGTACCACTCGCGATCTACCTGAAAGGGGAAGGATCGGGATCTTTAATCGGTCCTACTACGAGGAGGTGCTGATCGTGCGCGTTCACCCCGAGATTCTTCGTAGCGAAGGGCTGCCTGACGCCTTGCTCGACGAGAAGGAGGTCTGGCAAGGTCGATATCGTTCGATCGTCGATATGGAGCGGCACCTCCACCGCAACGGAACCCGCATCATCAAGTTCTTCCTCCACCTTTCGAAGGATGAGCAGAGAAAGCGATTTCTGGCGCGCATTGACGAGCCCGACAAGAACTGGAAATTCAGCCTCGCGGACATTGAGGAGCGGAAATTCTGGTCCCGCTATACGACGGCGTTTGAGGAATGCATCAGTGCAACCAGCACGGCCGACTCACCCTGGTATGTCGTTCCGGCCGACGACAAGGAAAATGCTCGACTGATCGTCTCCCAGATCGTTCTGGATACGTTCGAGGGACTCAAAATGGCTTATCCGGAAGTCAGCGACGAGCGCCGACACGAACTGCTGGCGATCCGCAAACGGCTCGCAAAGTGAAGCGTTGAGTGCTGCGATGCGAACACGTAGTGGATTGCACCAGGACTGCGACTCTTGCCGTCCCTGCCGACGGTGGCATCGGCGGCGTGGGACTCGCAGGCGCCATATCTCCACTCCTCAAGACAATCGCGGAGGAAATTCAGGACCGCATGGGTCCTGTTTTCCGCGATCTCGTTAAATGAGCGCCAGCGTGTGTTGCGCGATCATCAGTTCCTCGTTGGTGGGAATCACCCAGACCGAGACGCCACTGTCCGGGGTAGAAATGCGCGGTCCACCGGAAGTGTTCGCCTGTGCATCCAGCTTCACGCCAAGCCACGCCAGTTTGCCGCACAGTGCGGCGCGCAGCGGCACGGAGTTCTCGCCGATGCCCGCGGTGAATACGAAGGCATCCAGACCGCCGAGCACAGTGGCGTAGGCGCCAGCGTACTTTGTCATCGCATAGACGAAGCTCTCTATCGCCGCGACCGCACGCGGATCCGCACTCTCCTGCAACACCCGCATGTCGCCGCTGATGCCCGACAGACCGAGCAGGCCCGAGCGTTCGTACAGCATCTTCTCAAGCGTGGCGTCGTCAAATAGCTTGCGACGCAGCAGATAGAACAGCGCGCCCGGCGGCACGTCGCCCGAGCGCGTCGCCATCGGCAGACCAGATACGCCGGCGAAACCCATCGTGGTCTCCACGCTCTTTCCGTCCAGCATGGCACACATGCTGGCGCCGCCGCCCAGATGCGCAACGATCACCCGTCGCGCCGCAGGTGCGAATTTCGGCACCTGCCGCGAGATATAGTCGTAGGAGATGCCGTGATAACCCCAGTGGCGCACGCCGGCATCTCGCACGTCCTGAGGGACCGCATAGGTCTGCGCGACTTCCGGCATCGTGCGATGGAACGACGTATCGAAGCAGGCAACCTGCGGCAGCCCCGGGAACGCCTCGGCGAAGGCGCGAGCGCCATGCACGTTGAAGGGCTGGTGCGACGGCTCCATCGCGGCCAGCGAGTCGAGATAATCCAGTACATCGCCTTCGATTCGCACCGGCGCCTCGAACCGCGTTCCGCCGAGTACCACCCGGTGGCCCGCGGCGACCACCTTCGTACCCGCCAGGTTGGCTTCGAGCCAGGCGATGATGAAAGGCAGCGCTGTCCGGTGATCGATCGCATGGCCCTCACCCCATTCATGCGCGTCCCACGGCTTGCCGGCGGCATTCTTGACGACGAAATGCGGATCGCCCTGCATGCTGTCGATCCGGCCCACGCAAAGCATGGAGAGCGCCCCTCCAGCTTCGACGGCATAGGCGGCGAACTTCAGGCTTGTCGAGCCTGCATTAAAGACGACGATGGCCCGGTTCATCGCCCGTCACTCCGCGGTTTCAGGATGCAGGACGGAAGGATCCCGCGCGATTGCTTCGGCATACAGCACGGCGGTAGCGGCCGAAAAGACACGGGCAGCCATGCTATCGGCACGGCTGGTCAGAATCACCGGTACCCGCGCGCCGACCACGAGACCCGCGGTCTGCGCATCGGCCATGAAGGCGAGGTTCTTGTAAACCATGTTGCCGGCCTCAATGTTCGGCACGATCAGGACATCGGCCAGACCTGCAACGGGCGATGCGATATGTTTGATCCGTGCCGCTTCGGCATCCACCGCGGCATCCAGGTCAAGCGGGCCGTCGACGATACCGCCAACGATCTGACGGCGGTCCGCCATTTTGGCAAGAATCGCAGCGTCAAGCGTCGCCGGCATGTCGCTACGCACCATTTCCACCGCCGCCAGCACGGCCACTTTCGGGACGTCGATCCCAAGCGCGCGAGCGAAGCCGATTGCGTTCTGGCAAATGTCACGCTTCTGCCCGGTGTCCGGTGCGATGTTCAGCGCGACATCGCTGATGACGAAGCGGCGCGCATAGGTCGGGACCGACACCATCGAACAGTGGCTGATGATTCGCCCTGTGCGCAGCCTTGCTTCCTTCTGCATGACCGCGTGCAGAAATACATTCGTGTGCAGGTTGCCCTTCATCAACGCCGCCACTTCTCCGGCACCGGCTGCCGTGGCCGCCTTAAGCGCTGAATCCTCGGCGTTGTCGGTTGCCACCATCCGGAACCTGGCTATGTCGAGGCACGCCTGATCGGCGATCTTCCGGATCTCGGCTACCGGTCCGAAAAGAACCGGCACGATCAGACCAGCCTCAGCAGCCTGCACCGCACCGGCAAGGGCATCCGCGCTGCACGGATGGACGACGGCCGTCAGCATTGGCCTGAGAGCCAGGCAGCGCTCAATCAGCTGGTCAAGCCGATGCTCTGCGACCTGGTATTGCTGTCGCACGGTTGGCGCCAGGACTTCCAGGCTCGCGGTTGCGACTATCTGCCCGGCCGCGTCCGTGCATTGACCATCCAGCACGACGGTTCCGTGATCCACGCGCTTCTCCCGCACGACGAGATGAACCGTCATCACGGAGTCGATCGGCAGTTCCCCCTTGATCTGGACAGAACTCGCCCGGATCGAAGTCCCGGGACCCGGCAGGACTGACCCGGCCAGCGAGGTCAGCATGGACGTAACGATGCCAGCAGCCGCCTGACTCCCGGACGGACCCGCGCACCTGTCCACTGCACCGAAAGCGGCAGCCCAGGCCCGCACGTCGCCGATCTGCAGCTTGCGGTGAACCGTGGCGGCATCGCCGGGAGCGATTTCATCAAATGTCTTGTTTACGATGGTCTGCATTGCTGCAACTCCAGAGAATCACGCTTGCGTCCCGATGGGGGCTTCGCCGGACGCGACAGGAGAAAGCGGCTTGCGAACCGGCGCCGCTAGCAACTGTGACAGCCGCATCAGACGCTCACTCTCCGCCAGGCAAGGAGAATCGCCCGCGTCGATGATCGCGTGCACCTGCTTCATCAGTTCCTTGCGCTCGAGCGCCGCCGGGACCAGGGAGGCAATCACTTCGACCGCACGCTCGCGCTCGAGCTGCAGAACGAAGAACTGGTCCCGCACGAGTGCCTTGAAACCGGCGAGCGGGAGATGCATGAGCTTGCGGCGCGCGACGTTCAACGCGAGCGCACACCGCTCGTCGATGCTCCGTTCGGCCGCGGTAACGTACAGCACGGCCCGGGTCAGCGCCTCATCGAATCCGCCGGTCTGCAGCTTCGCCTCATAGGCAACGGCCTGAGCCCTCCGCGCGGCCGCCTGTTCGGCTGAAATATCGGGAAGCGGTCTGAGCTCGCTGCTTTCAGTTATGCCAAGAAGTGCCTGCACGAGTGGAGACCCGTAGAAGCCAAAAAACATCTGCTCTTCGAGTTGGTCGCGCGCTACCCGATAGGCGTCGAGGCCGGCAGTGATCTGCTCCGATACCTGCGTCTGCGCGGCAAGAAACGGGTTATCCGCCGCCACGGGCTGGCGCATTGCGTTCACACTGGCTGCCATCGCCTGTACGGGCTTCATCCACGGATGACTGTCGGCGAACGCCGTGTAACTAAGCCTGAGCGGATTCAGGGCTTGAGCAAGGCTCGCCCCAGGCTGGCTGGCAAGCGCGCGCACGAAGGGCTGCATGAAGCTGCGATAGATCGAGAGGTTCAGTTCCGACAGCCGGGCCACCGCAGCGAAGGCACGATCATCCTCCGGGCTGTTGCGTCCAAGCGCGCGGATGTCATCAAACGAACGCGCCTCAAACCGGGAAATCCATTGTCCGGTGACGAAACCACTCGCAGGTACGTCAGATGGCCGCGGGGAAATAACCATCTCGTAGAGTCCGGGCGGCAGACAGTCGATGATGTCCATCATCTGTATGAACTCCTCGTCCTCCTTTGCGCCCACCTTGGCAGACACGAAGATAGCCAGATGTCCGATCTGCTGGTTCACGCAGTACACGATGGTTCGGCCCGTGGCCCGAATGTCGTCGACGTCCTGATACAGATCGAGGATCCAGCCGAGCGTCTGTGGAGGCGGGCTGATGTTGTCAGCCATCGAGGTGAACACAATGATCGGCGACGTGACACTTCGAAGGTCGAAGACCGTCCCATTGCGCGACTGAATCTGATTGCGGGCAAGCTTGTCGCCGATGAAAAGGTTGTCCACCAGAAACTGAAGCTCGTCGCCGTTTAGCTGGATGAAATCGCCCCACCACTTTTCGAACCCGAGGTAACGATCGGCATCGGTGTCGACATGCGTGTACACCTCATATTGCTTGCCCCATAGCCAGTTCGCAGGGTTCAGCATGTCGAAATTCAGGATCAATCCCGTCCCGTCTATCTTTCCGTTGCCGAGATCGCCTGTCATGGCGGTGAGCCAGCTGCCGCCGAGCAGACCGCCCGAGTAGCGCATGGGGTTCTTCCCGCGTACGCCCTGCCAGTAAGACATCGGTGAGCCCGCGACCAGGCAGGGGCCAAACAGGTCGGGCCGCAAGATGGCTACCATCAGCGTCTGATAACCGGCCTGACAGTTACCGATGGCAAACGGGCGCGGCGTGTCTGGATGGAGTGCGACGACCTTCTCAAAGAAACTCACCTGCCCTTCGACGACATCCAGGAACTGCTGGCCGGGTGCGGGCTCAGCCCCGAAGCCGATGAAGTAAACCGGATGGCCCGCGCTGAGCGCATCGCCTATCTCGCTTTCAGTTTTGAAACCACCGATGCCGGGTCCCTGGCCGGCGCGCGGATCCACCACCACGACCGGCCGTTTTTTCAGATCCGTCAGGACTCCCGGCGGGGGAAGGATGCGTGAGAGCGCGTAGTTGATTGGTCGGGGCAGCAAGCGTCCATCCATGATTACGTCATGATCGAAACTCAGCACGGTCGCCATCGGCCGCGAAGTCATCTCTACCTCTTCGTCACCCCGCCGCCGCAGCAAATCCAGAAAGAGAATACCCCGCTGACAGGCGTCAACCAAATACTCCGGCCAATCGGCGACAGGGTTGCCGGCGCTGGCAGGAGAGCGAGCCAGCGATCCGGGCGTTTGAGCGCCTTTGGGAGGTAGCGTGTTGGGAATATTCGATGAGGTCGTGTCCGGCATGGTGGTCTTTCCTTCAGTAGGGTAAGTAGCGATCAAGCTGAACGCGCGATGCCTCGAGCACTCGCACCCGCTTTGACAACCATTGGGTGACTGTGCGATCCAGCGTTGTCAGGATCAGCCTGGGGGAAAGCTGTCTGGGATTCGACCGCCTGGATCTGGATGCCCTGATGCCAATTCTGGCGCAGGGCGTTTGCCTTTTCGTGCAAGAGACGGTTTCTGCACGGCATATATTCACCGGTGTGCTCCGCCGGGGTGGGGCTAATCCGGGCGCAATGCACTGCGCCCGCAAACCACGTATTGCGGACCGGAGGTGTAGGCAAATCTGCGGCACGAAAATCGTGCGCCGGACTGGGTAGGCTTTGGCTGAATGCTTTCCTTCCCCCGATATAAATGGGTAGGACCGTCGATGATCGAAAGCATGCGTCCGTCTGTCCAGACAGAGTATCGCGCGCGTCGAAGCGGGAGTCTGTACGGTAGCTGGCAATTCAGGTACCGATCTTTACCGTCCACAATCGGATGCGGACTTAATGTGAGAACGGCGTAAATTGTGTCGCCGGTTCGAGACCCGGTACCCACACCGCTTGCCGTGAGATCGGTACGGCACGATTTCCGGCCGCACAGGCACCGACCCTATCCGTCAGGCATGCTGGCGAAGTCTCAACGAAAACGCCTCAAGCGTTTTGCTGCCGCTCACTTCCGCACGACGACACCAGTCCTGCAACTGGAGAAGCAACTGCTCGCGCGAAAGATTCGATCGCTCCCACATCGCCAGGAGTTCGTCGCGCAACTCGACGTAGGGACGAAGCCCCGGGTTGCGCCCGTCCAGTCCTGCTGATTTCAGTTGAGGGGAACTGCCTGGCCACGCGTGTTCGCCGCGAAGCCATGCTCGGGCACTTCGTATAAGGCGCGCTTTCTCCCGCCGGGTGATGCACTCCTTTCGCCCAATCTCTTGCCGGTACGCCCGTTCGGCTGCCCGGGCATAGTTGGCCATCACCTCATAGCGGTTGCGTAGTACTGCCTGCAGCGTAGCGTCATCGAGTATTGTCTTGCCCTTGACCAGATGCGGTGCCGCCGCCTTTCTTATTGTGGCGAGACCTAGCGCGTGCAGTACGCGAATGTACATCCAGCCGAGGTCAAGCTCGTACCACTTCCTGGACAGTCTGGCGGAGGTAGCGTAGGCGTGGTGGTTGTTATGAAGCTCTTCTCCGCCGATCAGAATTCCGAACGGAATAATATTCATACTCGCATCCGCCGTACCGAAGTTTCGGTATCCGCGAAAATGGCCGATGCCGTTGACTACGCCGCCTGCCCAGAACGGAATCCACATCATCTGGATGGCCCATACCGAAATGCCGACGATACCGAACATCGCAACGTCGATCACGATCAGCAGGCTTACGCCAAGGCTCGGGTATTTCGCATAGAGGTTCCATTCGATCCAGTCGTTTGGTGTGCCGTGGCCGAATTTGCGCAGTGTTTCTTCATTGCTGGCTTCCAGGCGATAAAGTTCGGCACCCCCGAGCAGGACCTTCCAGATGCCATGGGTCTGCGGGCTATGCGGGTCTTCAGCGGTCTCGCACTTGGCGTGATGCTTGCGGTGGACTGCGGCCCAATGACCGGTCACCATCCCCGTGGTCATCCACAGCCAGAAGCGGAAAAAGTGGGCAACCGCCGGGTGAAGTTCAAGCGCGCGATGTGCCTGACAACGATGAAGGTACACCGTGACGCTGATAATCGTGACATGGGTCAATATCAGCGTGACCAGCACAATCTGCCACCACGCAAGATAGAGCAGGCCGTTTGAAAGAAATGCCAGTGAAAGACGAAACATGTTGACCCTCTTTCTACGGAAAACGTTGACCGTATCCGGGTGAGCCAAGGCAGCTATACCTACTGCACATAGGGGCAGCAGGCGACTGCGATTTTCCGTGCCGCCAGGGCTGCGGGCCGGCCCGACTGCCAGAAATCGAAAGACGCAAGAACGAGCGCGTTAAGAAGAAAAAACGTCAGCGGGTTCATGTCTACCATCTGGTCATTGAGGACTTCGGCCATAACGTGCTGTAAGCCGGAAGCGAGTTGGCCCTCTCGTCAATCGAGTGAGGGCGGACCGATTACACGATGCACGCATGTGCCGGATATGTCGGTACGGTCCCGTACCTGCCTGTAAAGCATCCCAGCCGGTACAGGGTCTATCGGCGTGCAAGCAGGCGCGCGATTGGGACCTCCTTGCCTGCTAGCGTACCGAGTTGATCGCTCAGTTCGTGTAGTGTCGTTGAGAAAGATCGTTCGTCTGCCTGCCGGATGGGACGCGGCAGACCACCGCGATAGCCATGCCGACCAGCGACATTGCCCGGAAGAGGCGACCGTGCATCATCGACGGTGCGGGGAGGCTGGAAACACATTCGGAGTAGAGGACATGTTGCGAAGCATAGAGAGTCTTCACGGGTGCGCTGTTGTCGCGCGCGACGGTGAAATGGGAACCGTCGATCAGGCCTTATTTGATGATGAGGCGTGGGGCGTTCGCTATCTCGTGGTCGACACGGGAACCTGGATGAGTAAGCGACAGGTATTGATATCACCGTATTCAATCCGGCATTCAGATCCGGGTTCGGGTACCGTGCAGGTGGACCTCACGCGGCAACAGGTCAGAGACAGCCCGGATATCGATACGCATAAATCGGTGTCGCGCCAGTATGAAACCAGCCACCTCCTTTACTACGGCTATCCGAGGTACTGGGGCAGCGCGAATTTATGGGGGATGGACGCCTATCCCGCGTTCCCCGGCTCGACGGGCGCGCCACGTTTTGACCCGGAGGCACCGGTGAACCCCGAGCCCCATGCAGATGAATCACCTGCGGATGTTCGTCTGCGCAGTACCGATGCGGTAAAGGGGTGTCACATCGACGCCGTGGATGGCAGCATTGGCCACGTTTCCGGTTTCATTTTCGACGATGTCGCGTGGGTTATCCGCTACCTGATCGTCGATACGCGAAACTGGTGGCCAGGCGGGAAGGAAGTCCTGCTTGCAACGCAATGGATCAACCATACCAACTGGTTCGACTCCACCGTTTCAACAGAACTCAGCCGCGAAGCGATCAGGAATAGTCCCGAGTACGATGACGCTGTGCCGCTTGGTCGAAGTTACGAACGAACGCTTCACGGATTCTATCGAAAGGAAACGTACTGGTCCAAGGATGATACGGAATCGCTGCTGGCACACATCGGCGAAACCGCCCCTTAGGTCGAGGTGAGGCGGATACGCCCACCTCGAATGAGTGTCGCAGGAGGGGCGTGTGTCGCGAGACCGGTACGGCAGCGTACCGACCTCTATCGCCGTTGCGCGTACCGTATTGGTTGATACTCTGAGTTTCCGCTTTCAGGGTTCACACGACGGCCGCGCGCGAGATGATCAAACCCGATTGTTCGCATCAACGTCCTCCTGCTCTACGAGGCACCATCACCATGAATCCGATCACACTACTTCTTTCTGTCATCTTCATGTTGGCAGCCGTCGCGGCGGCAGCATTTGTAAACATATATCTGGCCATCGCCCTCTTTGCCATTGCAATCTTCGTCACGATGTCCGTGAAGGTTGCCGACGTCTGGCAAAAATTCGTCATCCTGCGGGTTGGCAAACTGCAGAGCGTAAAGGGCGCGGGGTTCTTCATGATCATCCCTGTTCTGGACAACGTCGTTGCCATCATTGACGAACGTATCCAGACGACCGCCTTCAACGCAGAGCACGCGCTGACCAAGGATACGGTACCGGTCAATGTCGACGCGATCATCTTCTGGCATGTGTGCGACGCGCAAAAGGCTGCGCTGGCCATCACCGACTATCGTCAGGCGATCGATCGCGTGGCGCAGACCACGTTACGCGAACTGATCGGGTCTTCGATGCTGTCGACACTACTTTCGGATCGAACCGCAGCGGACGCACATCTGCGCGACGAGATCGGAGGGAAGACAGCGGCGTGGGGCATCGCGGTTGGTTCGGTGGAAATTCGCGACGTTGCGATTCCGGAAGCGCTGCAGGACGCAATGTCCCGTCAGGCGCAGGCCGAGCGTGAAAAGCAGGCTCGCGTGATTCTGGGATCGGCGGAAGCCGCGATCGCCTGCAATTTCGTTGAAGCGGCGCGGGTCTACGAAAGTCAGCCGGGTGCGCTGCAACTGCGCGCGATGAACATCATTTACGAAACAACCAAGGAGCGCGGCGCGACGATCCTGATGCCGACTTCGATGGTCGACAGTCTGAATCCCGCGCTGGCCGTGGCGATTGCCGGACATGAACTGCCCGGGACGCTTGCGGTGGCGCCGTTCAAGACGGCGGCGTAGACCGGTTGCGGCACAGAATAACGATGCGCGGGATCGCGGTCACATCGTGTGCCGGGGCGAGTCTTATTACCACTCTGTATCAAGGAGGTCTGTATGAAACATATCAACTTCCTGGCGGCGCAGCGCGCATGCCTCAAGCTTGTTGTGTCGTTACTCGACCGCAAGGTACGGAATATCACACTGCCGATGGGGCGCGTTGGGCCGTCGCGGACAATGGCGTTTGCATTCGCGCCGGCCTGCAATCAGCGGCGCACGAGTGTGACCGGAAGGTAGCCGGGGCGCGCGTGGCGCAAATGTGGCCGCCGCGCTGCTGCATTCACGGATAAAAGGCCGCGTATGGCAATGGCAAAATTCATCAGACTCAAAGGGACTTCGACCTGTGACTGTGACGCTGAACGAGCAGGTGCACAAGTGCTGCCGTCTTAACTTGCAGTTAACGACCGACGCAGTCGCATCACGTCTTCCTGACTAGAAGTTCTCCAGCCCTTGAAGGGGTGGGATCCAACGCCAGTGCCAGTTGCTGGGAAGGCGGTTCCGGTCGCCTGCGACTCACCCCGCAGCGGCACGTCGTAAAACCGGGTGCTTTACCCCCTGAAGCAGGGTCTCAAAAACGTCGACGTAGTTCTGCGCCATCATCTTCGCACTGAATCGGCGTTCGAACTGCGCGCGGATCTCAGTGCGCGACAGTTCATCGATACGTCGCACCGCACAAACCGCCCCATGTACGTCTTCGCAGATGTAGCCAGTCACGCCGTGATCAATGACTTCAGGCACAGAGCCACGATTGAACGCGATCACGGGTGTACCGCAGGCCATGGCTTCAATCATTACCAGGCCAAACGGTTCCGACCAGTCGATCGGAAAAAGCAGCGCCCGGGCCCCCGACAGAAACCACGGCTTCTGCGCTTCTGTGATTTCGCCGACAAACTCGATGTTAGGCAGGTACAGAAGCGGTTCGATCGTGGTCTTGAAGTACGCGTGATCGGCCTTGTCCACTTTGGCAGCGATCTTTAATGGAAGACCGCTTTCTGTCGCGATCTTGATGGTTGCTTCGATGCCCTTTTCTGGGCAGATGCGTCCCAAGAAAGCCAGGTATTCCGGCTCTTTCCGGCGGATAGGGACCAGCATGTTTTCCGGCAGACCGTGATAAATCGTGTTGAGCCAGTTTGCCTGCGGCATGGGCAAGCGTTGCGAATTGGAGATCGAAATGACCGGTGCCTTAGGGAACGCGCTGAACACCGCTTGTAGTTCCGGCAGGTCGAGGCGGCCATGAAGCGTTGTCACGAAAGGTACATCTAATTGGGAGAACAGCGAGAACGGCAGATAGTCGAGGTGGCTATGGAGTACATCGAACTCGTGGGCGATCCGGCGTACCCTTTCCAGTAGGACCATATGCGGTGCGATCGCGTCGCGGATCGACGGGTCGAGCCGCAAGGCATGTGGCCATATTGCTTCGAGCGTGGCCTTCGTGTGCGAGTCCCCGCTTGCGAACAGGGTCACTTCATGTCCCAGGTCGACAAGTGCGTCGGTGAGATAGGAAACCACGCGCTCGGTGCCACCGTAAAACTGGGGAGGAACGGCCTCGTGCAATGGCGCGATCTGTGCGATTCTCATTGGTAACTCTCCCTGGGAAATCAGTATCTAAGACGATGCGCTTTGCTAGCGGGAAGTTCATGTTTGTCCAGGGCAGCGCTTACGTGACGGTCTTCCCACGGTCCGGCAGGTAGCGCTCAGCCGCACACGGGCCGTTGACCTGACGTTCGCGAAGGATTCGACATGACCTCGAAGACTGTGAGCAGTTCGCGGTGTAAAACAAAGGCAACGCGTTGTGTAACCAACGGTTGTCGCGCCCTTTGCTGATCGAGACGAAGCTCGGCGTGAAGCCAGATTTATTCACGTCTGCCTCCTATATCCATTGGTCGTCGAACCAATATGACGGGGGATTTTGCTTTACCTGACGATCCCACCTATCAGACAGGACGTCTGTACGGTAGCGGTCAAGCGCTTCCAGCAGACAGGATTGTCGCCCTTCATATGAACACCAGGATCTGAGTAGTTTCCGAGCCTACCGTTCTGGTCTTCATGTTAGTAATCTGGCAGATATGTAGAAGCATCTGAGAGAAGCCACATGGACGGCGAGACGTAGGTGGCGCTACTTTGTTGCGAGATAGGTCAATTCACGCCAGGTTGCTTCTGATCCTGCCTTGGTAAACCTTTCGGTGGATAGATGCCCTGGATCCCGTTACGCGATTCGAACCCCTATTGGCATGGCATGGCATGGCATCGGATCGGACGTCGCCGAATCGAAGAAGATTGGCTCACGTTGTAACCATGTCGACCCGAAGGCTTTCATGGAGCGCTGATATGCGATTAGCTGGGTACAAGCTTTCCCATCCCATCGAACTGGCGATCGCCCTGGAACTGGGCGAACGGGGTCTCTCGATCTGTGTCCACAAAGGGTCCGGACCATGAACTCACGCGAATCTCTGATGTCTGGATCAGATATTGCCCAGACCCTGTCGGCGGTAATCTTCGACGTTGATGGCGTTCTCCTCGCCTCACCACACGAGCGCGCGTGGCGCGAAGCGCTCGATGGCTTCGGCGACGAAGCACGCTTTACGACGGCGATGTATCAGTCACAGGTAGCGGGTAAGCCGCGCCTGAGCGGGGCATTGGCAGCGCTACTGGCGTTGGGCGTGCCCAATGCGGAACAACGCGCTCCGGCCTATGCCGAGCACAAGCAGAAACGTCTTGAGAGACTGATCGACGCAGGCGCGGTAGCAGCATTCCCTGACGCAATACGGTTCGTCAAGGCCGTGCGGACGCTCGGGTGGCCTATCGCCGTGGCTTCGTCGTCGAAGAACGCCAACGGAATGATGAAGCGCATTCGCCTGGACGCCGGACACTCCCTGTTTGATGTGTTCAGGGCCAATGTCTGCGGCCGCGATTTGCGGCAGGGCAAGCCGAACCCGGAGATTTTCCTGCTTGCTGCAGCGGAGTTACCGGAAGCACCGGAAAACTGTTTCGTGGTCGAAGATGCACCGGCCGGTATCGAAGCCGCCTGTGCTGGCGGAATGGCGTCGGTCGGTGTGGCACGGCATGCCGATGCTGATCTGCTTTGGGCAGCGGGGGCAACGCTCGTCGTGACCAGCCTCGACGAGGTCGCTATCGATCAGTTGTCGAAGGGCCGGCTGTGCCGGCAACAGCCATGACCGGGCCGCAGAGCGTAGATAATGCGCTGACGCCGACCAACGACCGCGATTGGATCATCGAGGAGGGCGGCTACGATCCGCTACGTGAAGCGAGCCGGGGGGCACGCTTCGCCATCAGCAACGGCTTTCTCGGCGTGCGAGGTGCGAGGGCGCTACACCGCGGTGGGCGATGGGTTGACACTTCGCGTACCCTGGTCGCCGGGCTGTTCGATACGCCCGATGACGAACGAGCCATACCGGGACTGGTCGCTACGCCCGACTGGCTACAGGTGCGGATATCGCTACAAGGTGAACCGCTCGTGCACCGGCCCGGCGACGGAGAGTCGCAGCGGCGAATCCTGGACATGAGGCGGGGTACGCTCATCACCGAGGACCGTCTCTCGAATGCATCCGACGTGGGCGTCAGGCTACGAAGTCTGCACATCGTCTCGCTCGACCAACGCACTATCGGCTTGCAACTCCTCCAATTGGAGATCGAGCAGGAAGAGGTCGAGGTCACGCTCAAGGCGTCCCTCGAAGGCCTCGACATCGGTCTTGTATCCGAGCGGGTCGAGCCCGGCCTCGCTGTATGGCACACGATTTCTACCGCCAGGCGCCTGGCTATCGCCGTCGGATTGACTCTGCAGATAGACGGACAGGATATCCCTGCCACCCGGACAGGTCCTTTCCACTGGTCATGGAGCTGGAAATCGCAACGCGGACAAGTCGGTTCACTGCAGCGCCTGGTCGCGATAACGCGCGGCGATACCGAAGACGCCGACCCCGGGCGGCAAGCACTGGACGCGCTTTGCGTCGTGCGGAAGCCAGGCTGGCCCGGCGTGATGGCCGCGCACGAGAGAGCGTGGATAGCCCGTTGGGACGGCAGCGACGTCGAGGTCGAGGGCGATCCGGCAGCGCAGCAGGCGTTGCGGTTTGCGCTCTACCACCTGAACGGCGCGGCCAACCCCGCCGACGAGAGCGTCTCGATCGCAGCGCGGGCCTTGACCGGCGACGACTATCGCGGGCATGTGTTCTGGGACACCGAAATTTACCTGCTTCCGTTCTACATCCTGACCTGGCCGGAAGCGGCGCGGGCGCTGCTCATGTATCGCTTTCGCACGCTTGATGGCGCTCGGGAGAAGGCGCTCGGAATGGGCTGGAGAGGGGCGCTTTATGCGTGGGAATCGGCCGATACCGGCGCCGAGACCTCACCATCGAAGGTAATCGGCCCGGACCGCAAGGTTGTCAACGTGAGGTGCGGCAAACAGGAGCAGCACATCAGCGCGGATGTCGCCTACGCGGTCTGGCAATACTGGCAGGGTACCGGCGACGAGATCTTTCTCCGCGACGCCGGCGCGGAGATTTTGCTGGAGACAGCTCGTTTCTGGTCAAGCCGTGCACAGGTGGATACGGACGGGCACTGCCACATCCGCGGTGTCATTGGCCCCGATGAATATCACGAGTCGATCAACGACAGTGCCTTTACTAACGTCATGGCACGTTGGAACATCCTGCGCGCGCTCGACGTAGTCGGGTTGTTGCGAGAGCGTTGGCCGCAAACCTGGGAAAGGCTCTCTGGTCGCCTCGGCCTGGACGATGGCGAACTCAAGCAATGGCGGAGCGTTGCCGACACGATCGTGACGGGGTTTGATCCATCGACTGGACTTTTCGAACAATTTGCAGGTTTTTTTGCGCTGGAGTACATCGATCTTGGCGACTACCTCGGCCGTTCGGTACCCATGGACGTCGTGCTAGGCCGGGACCGAACGCAAAAGTCCCAGGTCGTCAAGCAGGCGGACGTCGTGGCGCTGCTAGCGCTTCTTCCAGACGAGTTTCCGGACGACTCGGGAGCGAAGAATTTCGACTACTACGCTGAGCGTTGCGGTCACGGCAGTTCGTTGAGCCGGGCCATACACGGAATCGTTGCTGGCAGGCTGGGCCGAACTGAACTCGCGCTGGATTATTTCAAGGGAACATCGGCTATTGATCTTGAAGATAGCCAGGCTTCCATTGACGGTGGAGTGCATATTGCGGGTTTGGGCGGGATATGGCTGATGGCGGTATTCGGCTTTGCCGGTCTATCGCTACACAGCGACCACCTCGCGTTGGACCCTAGATTGCCATCGGGCTGGAAGACACTTGCCTTCAGCGTGCAGTGGCGCAGCCGAAAACTCAAGATCAGGCTTGTGCAAGCTACATGAGGCGTTGAGGCGATACTAGAAGGGGGAGAACCGATGCAACTTGTCGTCGGTGGCAAGGCATTCGATCTAACCCGTTCTGAAACGCTCCGGGTCTCCGTAGACCCCAAACGCTACGACTCGCCGGACACCAATCCGAAGCCCAGCAAGCTGGAGGTGGATGCTTGATGACGTCAACAGGCGGGAAATCCGGGGCGCGGAATTCCCGCGCCCCACCGATCATTTTGCAATGGTCAGTTCGACAAGTTTGCCTTCCAGTAGCTGTCCACCTTTTGACTCTGCTGCTCGAAATCGCCGTGCGCAGAGAACTGGTTTTCCTTTACCTCCGGGGCCGCGTCCATTTTTGCTTTGGTCGTGTCGAGTACCAGCATGGTGACGCCCGCGGTCGCCTTGAAGTCCGCCCAGGGTACTGGGACATATTTCTCATCGATTCCGAACAGCCCACCTCGCCCGATCACCAGATAGCTGATCTTGCCTGTCTGGGGACTTAGTACGATGTCGTTGATGTTGCCACGATCCTCACGCTGCGGGCTGACCACGCTTGCGCCAATCAACTCGGCAGACCGGAAGGACTTGCTGTCACTGGTGACTGGCTGGGCGCTGGCGAGTTGATGGATCCGCCAATTCGCCACATCGCCTGTCGAGCCATGCCCGTGGCCCAGATCTGCCGCGTAGCCTTTATAGATAGCGCGGCTCGCCGTGAGCAACGACTCACAAGCCTGTTGCTGAGTAAGCAACTCGTGGCGGCCAGCCTTGAATGAACAGGCGTGACACGCCAAAGTGATTCCCACCATTTTTTGTAGCGGGAATCACTTTGGCACCAGAAGAAGAGCAGATATC
>NZ_CADIKH010000057.1 GCF_902859855.1 Paraburkholderia humisilvae | reverse complement strand
CGCCACCGGTGGCTGCCGCTCCTGCGTGAAGGGCGGCGCGCGCCGGCCGGCGCGGGCCAGGGCGAGCGCGCCACCCGGCAGGCGGCGTCATGACGTGCGCCGCGCCCGACGCGCACTGGGGCGCAGCGCTCGATGCGTTGCGCCGCTATGAAGCGTGTCTGAAGACGCTGGTCGACTGTCGCGCGCTTCCGCTGGTTCAGGTCGGTGGCGCGCGCGGTTGCGGCGCAGCGGCGTGGCCGTGGTTCAGGGACGCGCTGCTGTCCGGGCCGGCGCCCGATGCGGCGGTGTTCCTGCGGCGCGGCGAACGCATCGGCGTGGCCGATCTCGATACGCTGCGCCGCACGCTGATCCTGCGTTCGCTGTATGCGCGGCGCTCGGCTGTGCGTCGCTGTATCGCCCGGACGCAACTGGAACGGATGCGCGCCGCGCTCGGCGTCGAAGCGTTCGACGCGCTCGTCGACTGGGCGGGCAGCGATGGCGAAACCGTGCTGCCGCTGCCGGCCAGCCTTGCGCCGCGCGCGCTTGCGCAGGACGGCTTGTGGCGCCTGCGCCGCGAAGACACGCTGCGTTCGGCGGCGCTCGCGCAGTTGATCCAGTGCAGGCTGGATGGCCTGCCGTCCGATCCGCCGCAACCGCCCGCCGCCGACGATTTACCGTCCGCGGCCGAAGGCGAACGCTTTATCACCCGACTGTTATCGCTGATACCGACATTGTCATGATTATCTGGCTCGATCCGAATCAGCCGCCTAAGCCGCAACTGGCGGTGGCCGTAACCGATGGCGTGCTGCGCGCCGAAGCGTTCGCCTGCGCGTTGCAACTGCACGACGCGTATGCGCGTGCGCACGAAGCGTGCGAGGCCCGCGTGAACGCGGCGCAAGCGCACGCGCAGACAATCCTCGACGAGGCTCGCCTGAATGCGCGACAGCTCGACGAGGAGAGCGCGCAGCGGCGCGCCGCCGATGAGGCGACCGGCTACGATGCCGGCCTGCGCGCGGCGCTCGACGACGTGCATCGCGCGCTGCAAAGCCAGATGCGCAGCGAGCGCGAAGGGCTCCGGCGCGCGCACGCGCGGCTCGCGGCCACGGTGATGCGGGCCGCCGAGCAAGTGGTACTCGAGACGGATCGTGCCGCGCTTTTTGCACGCACGCGCATGACGCTGCAGCGCGTGATCGACGCGCAAGCGTATGTCTGTCTCAGCGTGCATCCGACCGACGCTGAACTCGCAAACGCGATGCTGGAAGCGGCATCGCGCGAAGCGGGCTGGACCGGCGGCTATGAGGTCGTCTGCGATCCGCAACTGAACCCTGGCGATTGCCGCTGCGAGTGGGATTACGGCGTGCTGGACGCGGGACTCGACGCGCAGCTGGCGGCGATTCGCCGTGGGTTCGCCGCGGCGGCGCAGGAGGACGCTGGCCGTGTCGTGCAGGCGGGCGATCCGCAACACAGCGCAGCAGCCGAGCTATCCACCCGCGATGAACCCGCGCCGCCGGTCGCAGCCGGCGCGACGTCCCTCGACGCTGACACGGCGTTCGTCACGCACGCACCGGAACACGACACACGGCATGCATTCGCCGACCTGGACGCGCATACCGGCGCCGCCGACGAACCCTTATTCGCGGAGGATGCGCAATGAACGCGTACCCTGACGCGGCCGGGGTTCCTGACAGGGTTCCCAACGGGGTTCCCAACGGCGTGCCGGTCGACGTCGCCGGACTCGCGGCGCGGCTCGACCATTCGCTCAACGGGCTTGGCGCGGTCGCGCGCACGGGCAAGCTCGTCGAGGTCGCGGGCACGCTGCTGAAGGTCGGCGGTATCGACGCGTCGCTCGGCGAGATCTGCACGCTGTCCGACGTGCGCGGCCGGGTGCTGCAGCAGGCGGAAGTGGTGGGGTTTAGCCGCAACCTGGTGTTGCTGGCGCCGTTCAGCCAGACGGTCGGCCTGTCGCGTACCACGCGCGTGACCGGCAGCGGCCAGGCGCTTGCTGTACCGGTCGGTCCGGCGCTGCTCGGGCGCGTGATCGACGGGCTCGGCCAGCCGATCGACGGCCGTGGACCGATTGCCGCCGAGACCCACGCACCGGTCTACGCGGCGGCGCCCGACCCGATGCGCCGCAAGATGATCGACGCGCCGCTCGCGACCGGTGTGCGTGCGATCGACGGTCTGATGACGCTCGGCGAAGGGCAGCGACTCGGTATCTTCGCTGCCGCAGGCGTCGGCAAGAGCACGCTGCTCGGCATGCTTGCGCGCGGCACGGCCTGTGATATCAACGTGATCGTGCTGATCGGCGAGCGTGGCCGCGAGGTGCGCGAGTTCATCGAGCTGATACTCGGCGAAAGCGGCATGGCCCGCACCGTGGTGGTCTGCGCGACGTCCGACCGCTCGTCGATCGAGCGCGCGAAGGCGGCTTACGTCGGCACCGCAGTCGCCGAATATTTCCGCGACCAGGGCATGCGCGTGCTGCTGATGATGGATTCGCTCACGCGTTTTGCGCGCGCGCAGCGCGAAATCGGCCTCGCCGCGGGCGAGCCGCCGACGCGGCGCGGTTTCCCGCCGTCGATCTTCGCCGAATTGCCGCGGCTGCTGGAGCGCGCCGGCATGAGCGACCGGGGATCGATCACCGCGCTCTATACGGTGCTCGCCGAGGACGAGTCGGGCAGCGACCCGGTCACCGAGGAAGTGCGCGGCATTCTCGACGGCCACCTGATCCTGTCGCGCGAGATCGCGGCGCGCAACCGCTATCCGGCCATCGATATCCTCAATAGCCTGAGCCGCGTGATGCCGCTCGTGGTCAACGACGTGCATCTGGCCGGCGCGTCGAAGATGCGCAAACTGATGGCGCGCTACGCGGAAGTCGAGACGCTGTTGCAGGTCGGCGAGTATCGGAGCGGCGCCGATCCGCTGACCGACGAGGCGATCGCCAACCGCGAATGGCTGGAGTCGTTTTTGAGCCAACGCACGTCGGAGTGCGCGGACGCGGCGCAAACCGCTGAGCTGGTCCGCGCGTTCGCCGGCGACGCCGCATCTTACGGGAGCTGATATGCAAACACGCTTGCGCGCATGGCGCACGATACTGTCGGTCAAGGAACGCGCGCAATCGCGCGCGCAGACCGAACTCGACGCGCGCCGTCAGGAACTCGCCGCACAGGTGCAAGCGACCGCGCAGGCGCACGGCGAACAGCAGACGCAGGCCGCGCAGCGCGCCGACGCACAGCGCGAACTTGCCGATCTGCTGGCGGAGCCCGCCGCGCTCGCGCCTGAACGGTATCTGCGCCATCGCCATCATCTGAAGACATGTGACGAGCGTGTGCAGGCGGCCGATAGCGCGTTGAGCGCCGCGGTGCTGAAGGAGCAGGATTGCCGTTCGCGGCTCGGCGCCGCGCAGCGGCAGCTTGCCGCGCTCGATGCTTCGCTTGCCGCGTGCCGCAAGCTGTACCAGAAGCAGCTCGACCAACTAGCCGCGCGCGAGGAGGCGCTCGCCGACGACGAAGCCGGCGAGGTCGCCGCCGCGCGGCGGCATCGTGCGATGGCGGCGGCGCGTGCGCAGGACGACGCAGCGCAAGCGTTCGAGGGCGTGTGATCCGATGCAGGCGCTGACTCCCCAGGCGGATTCGCTGGTCGCGCTGTTCACGACCCTGCATTCGCTGCTGTTCATCATTTCGCTGTACGGCATCCGTGTGCTGGTCGTATTGCAGGTGCTTCCGGCTACCACCGCGCCGATGATTCCCGGCATGGTGCGCAGCGGCATCGTTTGCCTGCTGACGGCCTTCATCGCGTGCGGGCAGGACCCCGCGCCGCTCGAAGCGTTGAACACCCCGCAAATGCTGATGCTGGTGTGCAAGGAGGCGTTTATCGGACTGGTGATCGGGTACGTGGCGTCGTCCTTCTTCTGGATCGCGCAAAGCGTCGGCACGCTGATCGACGATCTGGCGGGATTCAACAACGTGCAGATGCAAAACCCTCAGGCGGGCCTGCAGAACACGCCGGTCGGAACGTTGCTGCTACAACTGACGGTGACGCTTTTCTATGCGTCCGGCGGGCTGATCGTGCTGCTCGGCGTGTTGTTCCAGTCGTACCGCTGGTGGCCGCTGCTGGCATTCGTGCCCGACCTGCACACGGCGGCGGCGGATCTGCTGATTCGCGAGGGCGACGACATTCTCGCCGCCGCCACGAAAATGTGCGCGCCGGTCATGCTTGCGCTCGTGCTCGTCGATGTCGGACTGGGCATCGTTTCGCGCGCGGCCAGTAAGCTCGAACCGACGTCGCTCGCGCAACCGCTGAAGGGAGCGCTGGCGCTGCTCGTGCTGATCGCGATCACCGCGACCGTCGCGAATCAGGTGCGCGAACTGCTGCATCTGAGCAACCTCCAGTCGGCCCTGTCGGGCTTCATCGCGCATGCTCCGCCGCGCTAGCGCCCGCTTGTTCACAACGCGGGTGGGTGCCCGTGCCGCCGACGACAGGCGGCCGCTCGCTGCGCTGCGCAGTGCTCGACCGCGCGTCCCCGTGCTTCTCCTGTGCGCCGCTCGCGAGCAAATGCGTGAGGATTCGCGTCAGCTTTCGTGAGCATTGAGCCCGATCGAATCGATATCTTGGCGCTGTACCGGACACCGGCGGCACATCACGCCAGCCGGCGCCTCTTTCAGGAGAAACGGCGCTTATGATTACCGACATCTATTTTGCTCTGGCTTCAGGCATTTCGTTGCGCGGCAGCGTGCCGCGCTACGCCACGGCACTGCTTGACGGGCGCTGGCACGATGCGCACGCCGCGGTCGCCGGCGTGGCCGACGGGTCCGCGCGGCAGTTGCGGGAAGGCGATCCGCGTATCCTGGCGATGTCCGACGTGATGTCGCTGCTCGGCTTCGACGAGGAAGCCGAGCAGTACTACGCCCGCGCCTTGCGTACCTGCCGCGACTCGGATCAGGCGTTGCGCATGCTGTCGTGCCGCAATGCCGGGTGGCAGGCGCTCAGGCGTGACCGCTTCCGCGTCGCGCGCAACTGCTTCCTGCGCATCGCCCGCGACCGCGACGCGACACCGGCGCAACGCGTGGAGGCATGCATCGGGCTGACCCTGACCGACCACGGCCTCGGCCAGCAGCAATCGGCCGCTCAGGCGCTCGACCATGCGCGCCAGTTCGCGGCCGACGCCGACGACAAGCTGTGGGGGCTCGCCACCGAACTGTTGAGCCTCGACCTGCAGGTCCAGACCGGCGTGCGCACGACCGGCACGCTCGCCGATCATGTGTTCTGGCGCACCGCGTATGCGAGCGGCGCACCGATCGTCGCGCGCGGCGCGTCGGATCCGGCGGCGCCGTCCGTTCGCACGGCGGGGCAACTGCACGATGCGCCGCCGCTCATCCAGCGCCAGGTCGAGTACCTCGCCGCACTCGCGACGACCGCCGGCGGCGACGCCGGCGCGCTGCGGCGGCTCGGTGAACTGATCGACGAATCGCGCCAGCAGGGCATCGGCGACGTGTTACGGCGCATGCGGATCGAGGCGCTGCTGGCCGCACTGGCGGGTGGTTTCGCGACGGCCGCGGAGCACCTGTTCAATGCGATCGGCGCGCGGCAGCCGGGGGGCAAGGCGACGCCTTACGTCGACCTGGATCTGCTGTACGCGAGCGCGAAAATCGCGGCAATGCGCGGCGAAATGCTCGAGGCGTTTACGCAGTACACGACCTATTCGCATGAGGCGCTGCATCGGCTGCGTTCCGAGGCGCTGACGTGGCGCATGCTCGACCCGTGCCGCACGGCCGCCACGCAAACGCGCGGCGACGACGTGTCCGCGCGCCTGCCGGCCAAATACCGGCGCGCTTACTGGTACATCATCGAAAACATCGGCAACCGCGCGCTGACCACCCGCGAGGTGGCGGCCTGCATCGACGTTACCGAGCGCGCGTTGCAGATCGTCTTCAAGCGCTGCCTCGGCATGACGCCCGGTGAAGTGATTCGCCGCGTGCGGATGGAAGGCATTCGCGACGAGCTGACGGACGAGACCGGCTCGAATGCGACCGTGCTCGAAACCGCGCACCGCTGGGGCATGACGAGCCGCTCCGCGCTGACCAAGAGCTACCGCCGATATTTTGACGAATCTCCGACGAAGACCATCGATGGCTAAACCGACCCTTCCACTGCCACGCGCGGCACGCGATTCGCGCCGCGCGTCGATGCGGTGTGCCGTGCTGGCGGTGGCCGCCGCGGCGGCCGTCGGCGCGAGCGCCGCGGTCTGCGCCGCAGCGGTGCCGTGGCGCACCGATGTGATCAACTATGTGGCCGATCACAAGGATTTGCACGACGTGCTGCGCGAAATGAGCTCGGCATCCGGGGTGCCGATCTGGATCTCGGCGAAAGTGCAGGGCAATGTCAGCGGCCGTTTCGAAATGAAGCCGCAGCAACTGCTCGACCGGATGGCGTCGACCTTCGGTCTCGTCTGGTACTACGACGGCGCGACGCTGCGCGTCTACGATACCGACGAGCTGAAGACCGTCACCATCGGCCTGCAGCTCGCGACCAACGCGGACCTGCGCCGCGCGCTCGAGCGCCTCGATCTTGCGGATGCACGCTTTCCGCTGCGCTACGACGACCTCACGCGGACCGTGATCGTGTCCGGGCCGCCGCGCTATGTCGAACTGATCCAGGACGTGGCGAACCTCGTCGACCGCAATAGTCAGGACGCGCAGCGTCACCAGGTGGTTCGGCTGTTTCCGCTGCAGTACGCGTGGGCGACCGACCACACGGTGACGGTCGACGGCCAGTCGATCACGATCCGCGGCGTCGCGACTATCCTGCATAGTCTTTATGCGGGCGCCGCGCCCGGCGGATCGCAGACCGCGCCGCAAAGCAGTTCGCGGCGCCTGCGCAGCGTCGGTGATCCGAGCGGCGCGACCGACGGCAAGATACAGCGCGCGAGCTACGCGCCCGCTGCCGGCGCGAACTGGACGGCCGGCTTGCCCGGCCTGCTGGGCGGTGGCGGCGGCGGTGGTGACCGGCCGGCGCAGCGCAACGCGCCGCTGCCCAACGACAATCGCGCGGCCACGCCCGATACGGCATATGACGATCACGGGTCGCGCGAGGTCGATGTGGCGCCCGGCGACGAGCCGACCATCCAGCCTGACCCGCGGACCAATTCGGTGCTGGTTCGCGACTATCCGGACCGGATGGCGTCGTTCGAGTCGTTGATCCGCTCGCTCGACGTGCGGCCCGCGGTCGTCGAAATCGACGCAAGCATCATCGAGATCACCGATAACGCGCTCGAGCAGATCGGCGTCGACTGGCGCCTGCATAGCGGCAGCGTCGACTTCGAGACCGGCAACGGTCAGAGCGTGCAGGCGTCGCCGTCCGCATCGCTGAATCCGAACGGCTTTCCCGATCTGTCGAACGGCAACACGTCGTCAAGCTTGAGCGCGATTCCGACGACGCCGGCAGGCGGCGTGTTCACCGCGGTACTCGGCAACGCGGGCCGGTTCCTGCTGACACGGGTGAGCGCGCTGCAGCAGACCGATCAGGCGGTGCTCAATGCGACGCCGAAGGTGGCGACGCTCGACAATGTCGAAGCGATCATCGACAACAAGCAGACCTTCTACGTGCCGGTGGCCGGCTACCAGTCGGCGGATCTGTACAGCATCTCGGCAGGGGTGTCGCTGCGCGTGCTGCCGATGATCGTGCGCCACGACGACGCAACCAGCATTCGCCTGAACGTACACATCGAAGACGGTCAACTGACGGGGCAGACGGTCGGCAATCTGCCGGTCGTGACCAATAGCACGATCGACACGCAGGCGCTGATCGCGCAGGGAGAGAGTCTGCTGATCGCCGGCTACTCGGTCGATCAGAGCGACAACATGCAGACCGGCATACCGGTGCTGTCGAAGATCCCGGTGCTGGGCGCGTTGTTTCGGCACAAGAACAAATCCGGGCAGAAGTTCCAGCGGTTGTTCCTGCTGACGCCGCGCATCGTCGTGCCGACGGCCGGTGGGCCGGCTGAGGCCAACGGCAACGCCGCGGCCAAGGCCGAGGCCGAGGCCACTAACGCTAACGCTATCGCAGCGGCGCAATGACGCGCGGGCGTGCGGCCGGAAACGGCCGCACGCCCGATGCGTGTGTCAGCTGTCGTCATCGTCGTCGTCGTCCTTCCTCATTTCCTGGTAGTTGTTGTTGGCCTTCTGAATGTACTGCGTCGTCATGCTAAACATCGCGCCGAGGATCTGCTGGAGGGCATCGCCACTCGACGCTCCGTCTTGCGGCGACGTCGACGACGGGTCGGGCAGGTCCGAGTTGCCTGGCGGCGGCTTGGTGGGGGGTGGCCCATGCGGCGTAGGGCCCGGCGGGTTGCTCGAACCATGCGACGAGGCAGGCGGCGGCGAAGAATGAGAAGGGACTTTCATGGCGTTCGCTGAAGTGGGTGGGCGATGCGGCAGAGCCTACCTCCCGACGCGCGAGGCCTCACCGGCCTGCAACGAAATTCGTGCTTCTTTTGCGAAATATTCGAAGCCGCGCGCGGAGGCGACGCGGGGCCACATGCGTGTCGTTCGGGAGTGGGCCCAACATTTCGTACGGCATGCAGACGAAACCTCGCCAGGTTGCCCAGAATGGCTACGCCTCTTTGGCCCGATGCGGCCCGATCAGGCTGCCTATTCGATTTGCTTTCCACTTGTGACGGGAGGTCATGCATGATCATGAACGCAACCATCGCCCCGCCGGTAGCCGACGCTAAAGCCAGCGGCGCGCTACCCAGCGAGGGCACAGTCGACGATCCGTCGTCCGCGGGACACCTCGCCGACGAGATCGTCGACGGCCTGCCGTCTCCGGCAGCCAAAAACATGTTGTCCGCGGGGATGCCTGTATCCGGCGCGGCGCTTCCGCTCGCACCGGGCGCAGCGCCCGCGCTCGCGTACGCATCGCTGTCCACGCCCGCGGCGGGCGTCGCGCTGCCGGCCCAGCCTGCGACGCCCGGCGCAGCCGCGATGCTTCCAATAGCGGCGACACTCGCTACATCCGCGATGCTTCCGGCAGCAGCGGCGCTCGCGACGGTTCCGACAGGGGCGACACTCGCTACACCCGCGATGGTTCCAACCGCAGCGACGCTCGCCACTTCCGCAACGCTTGCGGCAGCAGCGACGCTGACATCGGCTGCGACCCCTGCCATGCCAGCGCTCGTGCCTTCGTCTGTCGATGCGGGCAACACGCCGGTGACGGCAAGCGTGCGCGTGTTGGCGGCCGCGCTTCCGGCTCAGCCCGCCACCGGCGGCCTCAGCGTGCCGCTGGCCGCCGACGCAGCGAGCCTGCCCGCCGCCGGTGCGCCGGCAACCTCGACGCTCTCGCCGGTCGACGCGGGCAGCTTGCATGTATTCGCCGCTGCGAATCCCGCGCCGCCCACATACGACGAAGCGAACCCACCGCCCGCATACGACGAAGCGAGCGTACCGCCCGCATACAGCGAAGCGAACCCAACGCTGGCCGCCGCCAGCGCCACGCACTTCACGATCGGAACAGTGCTCACGCCGACGAGTTCGGCGACGACTCCCGCCACCACGCCGGGCGCACCGGCGTCGCCTTCGGCAAGCACGCCCGCCGGCGCAACGAGTACGCCGTTGCCTGCCGGCGCGCCCGATCCTTCGGGCTCGACCAGCGTGAACATTCCTGGCGTGGACGCGAACGCACCGCCGGATTCGCTCAACGGCATTCTGTACAAGGCGCTGACCGCGCTGAAGAGCGACCCCTCGGCAACCGCGCCGGGCAGCGGTCAGCCCGCAGACGGTGTCAATCCGCCGGTCAGCACCACGAGCGGCGACGGCACCAGCGGTAGCGACGGCAGCGACGGCGCGAGCGCCAACACCGCGCCACCGAGCTTCGGTCAGGCCGCGCAGACGCTGTACAACTGGATGAGCACCGATCCGTCGATGCAGGGCGGCAAGTGCGTCGGCCCGGACGAACTGCAGCAGATCGCCAACGGCACAGGGGTCGGCGCGGGCGCGTCGCCCGAGTTGCAGGCCGCGGCGCGCGAAATGCTTGCGAACGGCGATCAGTTCAAGAGCGCGTTGGGCGGCAAGGACGATCTTGCCAATGCCAATGACTTCGCGAAGTTTGTCGCCACCGACAAGGACACGCCGCTGTCCGACCAGCAACTGCAGACGCTGTCGGTGCTCGGCCGGCATGAAGGCGATATCAGCCTGAAAACCAAGGATATCCAGTCGAAGATCGACGACCCGAACACGCCGCCGGATCTGAAGGCGGCGCTACAGCAGCTGCAGTCGGATCCGTCGCTGGTCGCCAAGCTCGACGCCGGACAGAACGGCAAGATAGACGGCAAATTCTCGGGCAAGGACATCACGAACCTCGTGAAATCGCATCCGGAACTGAAGCAGTACAACGAAGCGCAAGCGGAGTTGTATGTGAACGACTATATCCCGTCCGATGACACGGATGACGACCCGCAGCCCCGGCCGATGACACAGAACGACGCGATGCGCGAACTGTACCGCTACTCGGACTACTTGCCGAAGAACATCAGCAAGCAGGACCTGCAGAATATCGTGGATGGCACGGGTGGCGAAGGGAAGTGCCCGCCGCAGGTGATCGCGGCGGCCGAGTACTTCCTGAAGAATCCTTCGCAATGGCAGGACGTGGCCGGACCGAGCGGCAGCATCAAGCGCAGCAGCCTCGAAAATGTGATTGCGCAGAAAGTGCAGCTTAACCAGGACGAGAAAGACACGATCGACACGATCCAGAGTAACCGGGACGCATTCTTTGGAGGTGGGAATCTGACGCGAGACAAGCTGAAGAGTATCGCTGCCGACACTTCACAGAGCGACGACGTGCGCAAGGCCGCGCAGCAGATGCTGGACGATCCGATGTTGTTCGGCATGCTGGACAACGCGTTGCATGGCCATGCGGGGAACCCGATTTACGCTGCGGATGATGGGAAAATATCTTCGAAGGATTTCGACAAGTTCAACGCGAATCTGCAGAACAAGAACGTCGCGACCGTGCCTGCATCGCATGCACCTGCCACGCCGGAAGAGGCCGCGGAGGTTCAGACCATGCGCGATGGTACGCTGGATCAGCCGGAAGAAAAGAAGTCGAAGGGCGGCGGGCTGTTGAAGTTCGCGGAGGGCTTGCTGAAGGTGTTCTCGAAGATCCTCGATGTAATCGGGACGGTCTTTAGCGCACTCGGCGAGATTCCGGGTATCGGCATTATCTTCAAGGCTGCGTCGGCGGGGGCCGCGGCCATCTCCGGTCAGCTGAACGTCGCGTCGGTCGCGGCCGGCGGCGGTAGCAAGGCGGACATCATCAACGCCGAGAAGGAAGCCGGACTCAGCACGGCCGCCGGCGTCGTCAGCGCGTTCGTTGCCCCGGGCGCCGGCGGTGCGATCGTGAAGGGTATCGAAGGCGGGGTCGAGCACGCCGTCGATTCGGGGATCAGCAAGTCGGTCATCACGAAGGCGGTAGGATCCGGCGTGAAGGACGAGGCGGAAGACGAGGCCGGAGGCAAGATCAAGGACGAGATTGCCAACCAATACAACGAACAACCGCAGCCTTCGCCGGCTGTTTAGTGAGTGCGGGTTAGAGGGGCGCCCGCATGGTGCGGGCGCTGCTCGTGTTGTACGGGGCCGGCGATGCCGGCCGTTTGTTTTGCGCCGGATTGGCGTACCCCGGTTTTCACCCGTTCTATTGATCGAGCCGCGTGATGCGGACTCGCATGCCGGTTCAGTTGATATCAGATAGGGTCGGTCAGCCTGATTGAGCGACCCTATCCCAATTCAGGGCTTCGTCATTATTGGCGCGTCAATTCGACTGCATTCTTGAAGCCCTTCGCCAGGACCTGCATCCGCGCCATTTCCGCGTCCAGCTTCATCCGCGCCTCAGCAAGAGCAATGTTCTGAACTTGCGGCAACTCCGGTCTGGGCGCAGGCCCCCCCGGGTTTAGGAGCTGCGGCGGAGCCGAGAGTGGCCGAACGATTTCTGGTAAAGGTTGGTTGTCGGCGCGTGCCTGTGCCGGATGTTGTTGCTGGTCCGCGGAAACACGCGAAGGCGGCGGCGGTCTCATTGGGCGGCGGCTGCTGCCGGCTACGAAGGGCGACGAAGCCGACGCTGCACGGCGGGGCAATTCGCTCGAGTCGTCTCGCAGTGACTGTGCGCGCGAAGGCGCAACGTTGGTCGGAGCGCCCGGCTCAACGGTGGAATGCGGTTCCGCGCCGTTCAAATTGGGAATACGGAAATCACTCATGACAGACAGCCTCAAAATGTGTACCGCAATCGACGATGACAACTTTATGCAGCTGCGAGTCTTCGAACGCCGTGCCGACTGCATCCTTCTTGTCGTGATCTTTTCTGGGCGGAATTTTGTCGATAAACACCTGGTCTCCGATCTGGGTGACGACCGAAACCTGCAGCTTCCGGCTGAAGTCAGACCTGTTGTTGATCCAGTCCACCAGTGTGCTCACCGCGTGGTTACTCGCGGAGACTTTTTCGTCACGCCCCAACGGGTTGTGCGCTAGCGAAGCGAGCGCTAAACGGTACTGGTGAGCGATCCTGTCGTGCGTACGCGTGTAATTGCCCGTCACGTGTTGCAGCAGCGAAATCAGCAAGCAATTGTTTCGTGCCCTCATGTCGTCGTTCGCAACCTTGCTTTTGCCAAGCCGCATGGTTGTGCCGTCGTTTTTCACGAGTCGCATCGAATGGCGCTTCAGCACCTCCTCGATATGTGAAGTGGAGGTGTGCGTTATTGTCAATTCCTGCAAGTACAGGAATTCGTTGTCGCCGTACGCTTGCCGTATATCGTCCGGTAATTGCTCGAATTTCGTGGCACCTTCGAGCCGTTGCGGCGGCGGGGGATTCGTCATGATGTCCTCCAGAAATGCGTCTACGGAATTCTTTTTCTTTGCCACCGTGGCGTGCGACGTGTCGACTTGCGGCTGCGCGACTGTCGCGGCATGAGGACGGTCCGGCTGGCATTCAAGGCTCAGCCGCAGCGCCTGTTGCAGATGCGTTTCCTCTTCCGCCGCATCGAGTGGTTCCGCCTCGTGCGCCGGCCGCGCAGGCCACGGCGTTTGAGCCGTGATTGGCCGGTGCATCAGCGGAGATGGATCCGTCGCCGGCGGTGATGCGATTGCCTGCCGATTGAATGGACTTTGTCCTGGGAAAGAAGGGGGACCGGCTGGAAGCGGATTGTGCGATGTCATGCTTGCGTTGAACGCGGGAAGCAAGCTCGCGACATGCGCGGGGTAGAGGCTCAAAGGTGGCGAGGTAAATCGCGCAACGGGCGGCATAGGCAACGGCCTCGGCATACGCGCGGACTCGGGCTTGGGCATTGCCATCGGCGCGCGCATGTTTGTCAACGCAAGCAGTCGCGCGTCCATGCCGCGCTGCGGCACGCTCATGGCGACACGGCGCGCGCTTGCTGTTTGTTGTTCCAACGCCTGCGCCACATGCTGCGCGAGCTTGCTGACGATTTTCATCGCAGTCATCGATATCTCTCCCTTTGTAATCGGTTTGTCGCGGGTAACGCCCGTTCCGTTTGCGCTGCGTGACGTCCGCGGTGTGCGTGACTATTTCCGGCTGACCGGAGCGGCCGGCTGAACATCATCAGCGATGCGCTGCCAGCGTTCCAGAATCGACTGGATCCGCTTCGCGTACGCATCGCGCAATTTCGGCGTCGACGAGTGGTAACTGCCTACGGCGGCCCACGTATTGCCGTAGCGATCCATCTGATGCCTCAGATACCAGGCGGCGACGTACACGTTCTTGCATGGCTGCATCAGCACATGGGCATCGACGTCGTAGCTTGCCAACCCATCGAGGTGAATGGAGTTGATCTGCATCACGCCGTAGTCGGTTGTGCCATTGGTGTTCTGGTGTCGCGCATCGGGCTGGTTGTGCGATTCGTTCCAGGCGATCGCGCGCAACACATCCGCGTTGACATGGTGGTACGCGGCGGCATCGTCGAAACAGTCGGCGCGCGCGGCCTCAAGCGGAGTGGCGCAAAGCAGCAGAACGATGATCGATTGAACGAGTAGGGGGTCGCTCATGACGGAAGCGTTGCGTTGCGTTGCGTTGCGTTGCCAGTTGCCTTTCGACGTGGCGCTAGCTGCGTGGCGATGGATCACTCAGGAAGAGCTCACTTCAGCGAGGCCAGCAGAAAGTACGGGACTTCACGTCGCGAGAGGCTAGTGGATGGGAAAAAATAATTCCGTATCCGAAATTTTTGGCTAGCGACGCGGATGACGGGTGAATCGCGAAATGACGAGGTCGTGTGTAAAGTCGTCGACGAATCGGATTAATCGGTTGATTGGAAAAATTATCGTTTTTATTTTGTTTTTATGTCGTACTACGAGATATCAGTCATGGGAATACGGAGTTTTGGGGAATGTTTTCGCTGCAGACATGTGTTTTTTCGGAGAGGTGCCAGATTCAATCTGGCCGGTTGGGCCTAATGACGGCAACGACGCTATCGCGTCTTTATTGTGAGTCAAAGGAAATACGTCATGGTGCAAAGCGTACACAGCCACAGGAGTACAACATCGATCCACGAGCCACCTACCAATCCACCGTCTACCCCAAGCGCGCCGCCGACGAGTTCTCACCCAAGGACAGGCCATCGGCAACCTGATGCCTCGATGGGTCCCCTCACGTCTCGCAACAAGACACGCACAACCTTAGACAGTGCGGCGAGAACGTTACAAGCAGGTGCCGCCGCTCTGGCCACCACAGGAGCATTTCTTCCTGATATCTCGAAGACTGCGGGCATGGCTAGCTCGGGGGCTTGGATGGGCAGTGGAGTGTCAACAATGGCTAAACACGCGCTGGAGGGGCGGTATGGGTCGGGGTTTTGGGCCGGCGCCTTGGAAACGATCGCGGGTGCCCTCGGGTTCGCCTCAAGCGCGGTGCTTAATACAGCGAAGGAAGCCACGGCTCTCGCCGAAGGCGTAACCTGGACAGCCGCTTCTATAGCCGCATTGACGGCTCTCCATGAGGCCATTGAGACGCGGAGTCTCGCTGAGTACTCGAAATCAGAACTATTGCAGCAGATCTCCCAGGTAACGGGTCTTACGGTTGGCGCGATAGCCGCACTCCTGCAAACAGCGGCGGGGGGCGTAAGGCTTGCGCCCCAATCGAGTAATCTTGAGCCTACGGTCGTTGCCTTGGAAAAAGCCACAGACATAGCATGGACGACCTCAGCGGCAGCGTTAGTACTCTCGCTCGTGGGCGCTTACTTGACGAATCGAAATCACCAAGCGGGAACGCTCACTAATGCACGAAACTCGGCCAGTGCGGTAGGTGGGACAACGGTATAGCAATAGCCCTGCAGACGATGCCATTCCTCACCTCGCGAAGCCAACTGATCGCCGTTGAGTCTCTTCGCCGCGTTGACGGCGACCACTTTGACGCGCGACGCTATCAGTAGCGGTAAATAAAGGCATCCTGATTGTCCTTGCGTGGAGGCAAAGCGATATCCCCACGCAAGGACACACCAGCACTGTCCAATATCGGCGCGCACGTCCAAACCGGACTCTCGCGCATCGATCGCTTCTCATACCATCCACCGTGTTGGAGGGCGTCCGCCCCCCAACAACTCAAGCACTCCGCGAAGGCCGCACCGCGAATTCATCCCCCTTTGCCGACCAGCGCAGCACATCCGCCAGTAAAGGCCGTTTAGCGCACCGCGCCTTCATACCGCGACCGGACAGCCGCGCGGCGGGCCGATCGGCCACGTCGCGGCGCGGCTCCGCCATTGCTTCAGGCCGGACCGACACCGCCAGCTTATAGCCCTGCGCATAGACCGCCTTGATTTGCAACCCGCTGTCCGGCAGCCTCTGCAACTTGGTGCGCAACCGCGAAACCGCCTGCTCGAGCGTACGATCGCAATCCTGCCCCGCGCGGCCCCAAATGGTCGCGGCGATGCGTTCCCTGCTAAACAGAACGCCCGGCTTCGAGAAGAACAACGAAGCCAATGCGAACTCCTGCCCCGTCAGTTGCACGCTGGCATCGCTACCTGCGATGCACTGCGTGCGCGGATCGAGGGTATAGGCCCCCAACTGCACCCTCGAACGCAGCGCGGTACGATGCCGCCGCGTCCGCTCAATACACCGCATGCTCCTGATATACAGTTCGTCTAACTGAAGATTGCCGACGACGATATCGTCGACCCCCAATTCGAACGCTCGCGCCATGTTGCGCCATCCGACCATTCTGCCGACCAGCACCACCGCGAAATCCATTCTTGAGTGACACGCACGCCACGATGCAATGATCTCGGCGCTTTCGAATTCGCGCTCCGCATCCACAATGACGAGGTCAATCGCGGCACGCGTGGTCATACGCCGGATCAAATCGGATGCGCGACGCGCTTCAATAATTTGAACATCCGCGTCCATCTCGGCAATGGCTCTGGCACTGGCAACTATCTCGGGATTCCTTGATAGGACCGCAATCAACATTGCAACTCCTTTTAACCGCAATGGCTGATCTTCCATTGGCCGCATCCCGGAAAGGAACGGGCCCTGGAGGACCTGGATCAGGTGACGTGCAGCGAAATTCGCGTAGTCAGTGAGCGTATGTTTTCACCGCAAACCGAACCGGATAAGTGTTTGTGATGGTCTGTTACTTTTCGGTCCGCAAGAGCGCGACGACGCGCGCCGTGCACGCTCATATCGATGCGAGCGGCGTCGGCGCGCGGGACGGTGCCGACCGCTCCATGCCTTTCCATCCGGAACAATCGCGGCAATGAACCCAATCACACGCATTGCTTGGTATCGGGTGTGGCCCCATTGTCCGTTTTAAGAGATTTCTATAAATTGCGTCACACCCGATCTGAAATCCTTCGCAAATTCAGAATGTGGTTCGTAAATTGACGTTAGGTGCTAAATGACCTTCAACATCGATAGTTGGAATGCCGAACGGCAATCGCATTGGGGTTTTCATGAATGTTTTGTGATAATGCAAAATGCTTAAAAATTTTTTTCATTTTGATACCGTTAAGGTTACGATTCGACGCGCCGTAAACGCCGAAGAGGAATGGTTACGGATGCCTTTTTAATTTCGCGGCCAAGTGGGCACGACACGATCGTTCAACAGCGATCGACCGTCAGCCTGGGCCGCGTCCCGATGCAAACGAGACCCCGGCGTTTCACGCCGGATGCACGGCTGCCAACGCAGCCCAGCCAATGCAAGTAGACGTCAAGATGCAAAAGCTATGGTTCAGGGGAGGGTGGCTCTTGTGCTGCATGTGGGCGCTCTGTGCATCGGCATTCGCGGCAGACCAGCAGGTCATCGTCGAGGGAACGCATCGTCCGGTGGGAGCGGTTCGCGCAAGCGGACACGACGTGTCGCTTCTGCAGGCCATCGAAGAAGTCGTGCCATCCAGTTACAGCGTCAATGTGCCAAATGCGGGGCCGTGGGCCGACACGCCAGTGAGCTGGCGGGCGGGTGGTTCGTTCGTCCAGGTGCTCGGCGAGCTGCTGTCGGGCAATCCATCGTTGCAGGCGCGCGTTGACACCGACCTGCGTCTCGTGACGGTGACCGCGCATATGTCGGTGCGGCAGTCTGCGCCCGCAGCGTTGCCCACAGTAGCGTCGGGCGCGGTGGCGGCGAACGCGGCATCGGCATCGGCGTCAGCGAAGACGATCGCGCAAGCGCCGCTTGAAGCCAGTCATCCCGCCTCCGTACCGCCGGTCGCAGGTGCACCGGGCATGCCGCTGTCGATCGCATCCCCGACACCCGCGTCGGCATCCGCGGCATCCACCGTCGCTCCAGCCGCGTCCGCCACGCCACCGGAGCGCACCGTCTGGGAACTGCGCCGCTCCGATGGTTCGGTGCGCGACGTGCTCGCTCGCTGGGCGTCCGAAGCGGGCTGGCAATTCATTTGGGACGTGCCCACCGACTTCACGATCGATGCGACCGCAACGATTCACGGCACGTTCCAGCAGGCGCTGCAGGAGGTTGCAAACGCGCTGCGCCACTCGCAGGTGCCGATTCAGATGGTGATGTACCAGGGTAATCGCGTGCTACGCGTGATTCCGAAGGGAGCTGGTTGATGCGTGCCATTTATCAGATTGCTGTCATCGGAGCCTGTGCGCTGCTGCTCACCGGTTGTACCGGTCTTTGGGACAGGGTGAACACGGACGCGCACGCCGATGCGGTGCATGCGGGACAGCAGCTCAACAATCTGTCGCAAGGGGACAACCACGAGCGCGATGTCGACGACGTGGTCGTGCGCGACGAACTCTGGTTGTCCGGCAACACGTTGAAGCTGCCGGCCAAAGCGACGCTGCCGGGTCTCTTTAGCGAGCCGGCGAGCTTCGATGGCAGTGTCGATTCGCTGCACGCATTCGCGGAGCGCATCACGCGCCTGACCCGCGTCCCGGTGAAAGTCGCGCCGGGCGCCGAGGACGCCGCGTCGCAGTCGATGCAGGCCGGCGCGGCGGCGCTGCCGTCGGGGTTGCCGCCGGGGTTGCCTCCATTGCCGGCCGGCCTGTTGCAGGGGCCGTCGCCGCAAGCGACCGCCGCGGGCACGCGCCGCGCGGCGGCAGCCGACGCCGCGCCGGTTCATATTGTCTATCCGCATGGCTCGCTGCAGGGCTTGCTCGACGTCGCGGCCGCGCGCTTCGGCGTCTACTGGAAATATTCGAATGGCGCGATCACGTTCTTCTATACCGACACGCGCGTGTACCAGGTGACCGCAATTCCCGGCGACTCGAAAGTCGATACGTCCGTTGTCAGCGGCTCGAACAATAGCGGCGCGGCGGCGGGCGGCATGCTGGCGGGCGGCGGTGCAAGCGGCAGCTCGAGCGGTGCGCCGACCGTGTCGTCCGATAACACGACGAACATCGCAATGAATGCGCAACTGTCCGTGTACACCGGTTTGCAGTCCGCAATCAAGTCGATGCTGTCGCCGGCCGGCTCGGTGATCGCGTCGCCCGCGACGGGTTCGATCTCGGTCACGGATACGCCCGACGTGCTCGAGCGCGTCGGCGAATTCATCGATCAGCAGAATCGCGTGCTGTCACGCCAGGTGCTCGTGAACGTCACGGTGCTGTCGGTGACACTGACCGCGGACGACACGTTCGGCATCGACTGGGCGGCCGTCTATCAGGCGCTCGGAACGAAATTCAACATCACTAACACCTTCCCCAGTGGTATCCAGTCCGCCGCCAACCAGTTCTCGGCAACCGTGATTACGCCGTCGAGCCGCGCATCGGCCACGAGCGCGATGATCAATGTGCTATCGGAGCAAGGCACGGTACGGCGCAAAACCTCGGCTTCGGTCACGACGCTGAACGATCAGCCGGTGCCGGTGCAGGTGGCCGAACAGCAAAGTTATCTCGCGCAGGTGTCGACGTTCACCACCGCCAATGTCGGCAGCCAGGTGTCACTGACGCCCGGTACGGTGACAACCGGCTTCAACCTGACGCTTTTGCCGCACATTCTCGACGACGGCACGGTAATGATGCAGTTCTACACGAATATCTCGTCGCTCGCGGCACTCCCGTCGTTCGGCCCGCCCGATCAGCAGATCCAGTTGCCGACGGTCGATACGCGAAATTTCCTGCAGCGCGTCTCAATGAAGTCGGGCCAGACGCTCGTGATCAGCGGCTACGAAGGGGTGGCGGACCAGAACAATCAGCAAGGCGTCGGCAAGCCTTCGAATTATCTGTTGGGCGGTGGCCAAAGCGCCACGCACTCGCGCGAAATCATCGTGATCCTGATTTCGCCGATCTCGATGAACGGCGCGTGAGACGGCTCGTCACCCAAGTCCATCATGCCGACGCAAATTGTCCAAATCGGCCGCCACCGCTTTCTCTGCGGGTTGTTCTGGCAATCGCTGTCGCGTCGCCACGAACTGCGCGCGGAGGCGGCCGGGCTCGCCGCGCGCCTGAATTTCGACGCGATGGTGCTGCGCATCGATCGCGGCTTTGCGGGCGCGGGCTTCGCGAGCACGCGCGAAGGCGCGCAGCTGGGCTTGCCGTCGCTCGGTGCGCTGGTATCGAAAGCGATCGCCACGGAAGGCGCGTTCTACGACGGCCGCCAGCAGCCCGCGCCGAACTGGCTCGGCGCGTTCAGCTTGCCCGATGGGCGCTGGGCCTATTTCGCGGTGCGCGACGGCGCGTTTCTGCCGAACGGTGATTGGGTCGCGACCACCGATGAGGTGTTCGAACGATTGCACAGTGACTACAGCCTCGGCGGCTGGAATGTCGTGATCGGCGATCCGCGGATCGAAGCGCAAGGATTCCATAACTTTTACGCGCGCGACATCGAGGACATGATTCCGCGGCGCGGCGGCAAAGCTTACCTGCCGCGCTGGCTTAACCTCGCGCCGGTGTCGCGCCGCCTGCAATGGCGTCGGATCGGCATCGCGGCGGCGCTTTGCGCGGCGCTCGGCGTGGCCGCGTGGGGCGCGCTCCGCTATCGCGAGAGCAGGCACGAAGCGGCGCGCCAGTTGGCGCTCGAACAGGCGCGCGAACAACGGCGTCTGCATCCGCCAAGTCAGGCCGCGCCGCCCCCCGTGATGCATCCGTGGGCCACCGCGCCGCTGCCGTCGACGTTCGTGCGGAGTTGTCTCGAAAATTTCGTGCTGATCGCACCCGGTGGCTGGCAGCTCGACGACTATGTGTGCCGGGCGACCAACGTCAGCTACAGCTGGTCGCGCGACGAGTCGAACGTCGCGCTGCTGATGGCCGCGCAGCCGCACGCGGTGATCGATACGAGCGGCAACCATGCGACGCTCGTGGTGCCGGTCTCGCTTGCCGCGAGCGGCGACGAAAACATCGAGCGCGTGCATGGGGTGCGCCTGCGCATGCTGTCGGCATTCCAGCGGCTCGGCGTGCCGTTGAGTTTTACGTTGCAGCGTCCCGTGACGCCGCAAACGAGTCTCGCTGCCGATGCGCTCGGCAAGTTCAGTGGCGGCAGCGAGGCGACATGGCAGACGTGGCGTCTGTCCGCCAATCTTGGCGAGCTTGCGCCGGGCAATGTCGTGAAGTACCTCGACGAGCCCGGCGTGCGGCTCGACAAAGTGTCGTACCGGTCCGGACAGTGGACCGTGGAAGGAGTGATCTATGAGAAGTGATCGTGTTGTGCAAGCGTCGGTTGTCCTGATGGTCGCGTGCTCCGCGGTGTTTGCCGCGAACGCGCGGGCGCAGTCCGTCCCGTCCACGCCCGCTGCCGGCGGCGCGCCGGCGGGCGTGGCCGCGGCGGTCCCGGCGCCAGCGCCGGCTGCATCCGCGGCGGCGAACGAGCTGATGCAGCTCCAGCAGGACACCGTCGTGCTGAAAGCCCAGTTGAAGAAGCTCGACGCGCAGGCGCAGGTCGCCGAGCGCGAAGCGGCGCTAAGCCGCATGGGCCGCACGATCACCTACGACGAGGTGGCCGTGCGCGCGACCCAGAGTCTCGGCAACAGCATCAGCGCGACCGTCGAGTTCAACGGCGCGGGTGAGTTCGATGTCCACCAGGGGGACACGCTGCCCAACGAGATGCGCGTCATCGCGATCCATCCCGGCTCGGTGGTGATGCAGAGCAAGGACGGCCGACGGACGACGCTGGCCGTCATGTCCACGCGCAGCCCGCTGTCGCGGATCGCCTCGGCTGGCCTCAACGGCGGCGAGCCGCCGCTGCCCACCTTGCTAGCTCCGACCAGGTAATCAACATGAACTCGCTGATCCAGTCCACCAGGGCGCTCAAGCCCACGTTGCCGGTCGCCGTGGCGCGCCGGCTCGGGGTCGGCGCGAGCGCGCCGGCGCTCATGCCCACCGCAAGCGACGCGCAGGTTCACCCGGCGCCGCTCGCGCAGGCCAGCATCGCGCCTTCGGTAAGGCCGCTTTCCGACAGCGGGGAATTTGCCGCGAGCGGCGAAGAACGCAAGTTCCTGTGTCTGCTCGAAGACGGGAACCTGCTGGTCGCGGAAGGGCACCATATGAATCCGTTCGTGCTGTCGTATTGCGCGCGGCTCGAACGGCTGAATTTCCTCTATACAACGCGGCTCGTGAGTCTCGATGTGGTGCGGCGCGCCTATCAGGGCCAGCGCCGCGACGGCACCGCGGAGCGCATCGATCACACGCAGATGCAAGTCGTTGCCAAAAACCTGATCGCGCGCGCTTGCGACGAGCGTGCGTCGGACATCCACATTCGGGTCAACCGCTTCAGCACGGAGATCCTGTTTCGCATCCACAACGAACTGATACGGATCAGCGAACAGACGCGAGAGTACGGCGAACGCCTGATGGCCACGTTCTATTCGGCGATGGCTAGCGTGTCCGACAACACGTACAAGCCGACCGAGCGGCAGGACGCGAGCATCGGCGATCGCGACAAGCTGCCCGAGCAGCTGTTCGGCGTGCGGATCGCGACCGCGCCGACCAGCACCGGCAGCCTGATGGTGCTGCGGCTGCTGTACAACGACGCGGGCGACTCGACGGACTTGACGCAGCTCGGCTTTACGCTGCAGCAAGCGGACGCGTTCAATCGGCTCGCGCAGCGGCCGCACGGCATGAACATCATCAGTGGGCCGACCGGCTCCGGCAAATCGACGACGCTGCAACGCGTGCTCGCCGGACAGATCCGCGAGATGGCCGGCTCGACGCATGTGATCACGGTCGAAGATCCGGTCGAATATCCGATCGCGGGCGCCGTGCAGACACCGGTCGTCAATGCAATGACGGAAGAGGCGCGCTCGCTCGCGTTCGCGGCGGCGATCGCGAACGCGATGCGCCTCGATCCGGACACGATCATGATCGGCGAGATACGCGACCGCGCCTCCGCGCAAAACGCATTGCGCGCGGCGATGACGGGTCACCAGGTGTGGACGACCGTGCATGCGAACAGCGCGCTCGCGATTGTCGATCGCCTGGTCGATCTCGGCCTGCCGCTCGCGATGGTCACCGACGAGTCGCTGGTCACCGGGCTGATCAGCCAGCGTCTGGTCAAGCTGCTGTGCCCGCACTGCTCGCGGCCTTTGAGCGATGCGTTGCACGAGCTCGATGCGGGCTGCGTCGCACGCATCGAGCGGGTGGTGGGCGCGCGCTTCGAGCAGGTGCGCATCGCCGGCTCCGGCTGTCCGCATTGCCGGCACGGCACGATCGGCCGCACGGTGGTCGCGGAAGTGATTCATCCGGACGCGACGCTGTTCGATCTGCTGCGCGCGGGGCAGAAGGCCGCCGCACATCAATACTGGCTGCACGAACTCGGCGGCCAGACCGTCGGGCAGCATGCGATCGACAAGGTCGCGGCCGGTCTGGTCGATCCGCGCATGGCCGAGCGTGTGGTCGGACCGCTCACCGCGCCCGACGCGGGCAGGGCGCGGGCCGTTGTGCCCGGAGGCGGCGATGGCGTTTGATGTGAACCGCCACTGGGCGCGCCTGCAACTGACCGCACAAGCGCGTCTGCGCATCTATCGCAAGATCGCGAAGATGCTGGCCAACGGGTTGCCGCTGCTCAGGGTGCTCGAAGAGCTCGAACTGCGCGCGTCATCCGAGGGACGCAAGCCGAACGAGCCGCAGGCGATCGTGCTGTCGGACTGGCGCCGCGTCGTGCAGAACGGCGGCATGCTGTCCGAGGCGATGCAGGGGTGGGTGCCGCAGACCGAGCAGATGATCATCATGGCCGGCGAACAGTCGGGGCGCCTCGAAACGTCGCTGACCAGCGTATCCGCGGTCGTCACGTCGGGCCGCCGCATCCGTATGGCGATCGTCGGCGGCCTCGCGTATCCGGCTGCGATTCTCGCGATGACGATCGGCTACGTGTTCCTGTTCGGCAAGCTCGTGATTCCGCGGTTCGCGATGATCGTCAGTCCCGACCGGTGGCACGGCGTCGCGCACTCGCTGTACACGCTGTCGCGGTTCGTACAGAGCGGCATGATCTATTGCGTGCTGCTGCTCGCCGCGCTGGTCACGCTGATGTTCTATTCGATGCCGCGCTGGTCGGGCCGCACGCGCGTGCTGCTGGACCGCTATCCGCCGTATTCGATCTATCGGCTGATCGTCGGTTCCGGCTTTCTGGTCGCGTTCTCATCGCTGCAGACGGCCGGTTTCACAGTCGAGAAATCGCTGAACCGGCTCGCGGACACCGCGCGGCCGTGGCTGCGCGAGCGCATCGACGACATGCTGTTCGGCGTGAAGTCCGGGCTGAACGTCGGTGAAGCAATGAAGAACACCGGTTACCGCTTTCCGTCCGCCGAGATCGTCGACGACTTGTGCGTGTACGCCGAATACAAGGGGTTCGCCGACGCGTTGCGCACGCTCGCCGAGGAGTGGATGCAGGAAGGCGTCGAGACGGTGGAGTCGCAGATGCGGGTGGTC
This sequence comes from Paraburkholderia humisilvae, assembly GCF_902859855.1. Lineage (GTDB taxonomy): Bacteria > Pseudomonadota > Gammaproteobacteria > Burkholderiales > Burkholderiaceae > Paraburkholderia > Paraburkholderia humisilvae. The sequence continues at coordinate 13,521 of NZ_CADIKH010000057.1, read as the reverse complement.
AACGGCGTCGCGATCATCGTGTTGACGCTCGTGCTGTCGTGGTTGATTAGTGGTTTTTTCGGCATTCAGCAGGAAATTGCTGCGATGTCTCATGCGGTTCATTGAGTCGGTCTGTTAATCGTTGCGTTGTTGGTTTACTCATTCAGACCCGGGTCGCAACGCAGGGTCGTGTGTTCATCAGGAGAGCAATATGAAGCAAAGGAAATCGGTCGTTGTCCCGCTTGCCGTGGGCCTGCGCCAGCGTTCACGTGGCGCGCAGCGCGGTGCGTCGCTGCTTGAAGCGATCGCCTATCTGGGGATTGCCGCGATTGTCGTGATCGGCGCGGTTGCGCTGCTGAACGGCGCGTTTAGCAGTGCGGGAACGAATGAACTCGCGGAGCAGGTGAATGCGATTCAGGCGGGGGTGAAGAAGCTGTATATGGGGCAGGCTAATGGGTACACGGGGGTGGCCAACGGTGTGCTCTCGAGTGCGGGCGTGATCCCGAGCACGATTCCCGTCGCGTCGGACGGAACGGCGACCAATACGTGGGGCGGCACCGTCACGGTCAGCAGCGCGGCAGTGGGTACGTTCAAGATTGAATACGACGACGTGCCGAAGAGCGTGTGCATCAATGCGCTCACCGCCGGTGGGAGCTGGACCGCGCTGTCGGTCAATAGCAAGCCCCTCACGCCGCCCGTCAGTCCGACGGATGCGCAGTCCAGCTGCAATGCCGACACGAACGACATTGTCTGGACGTCGTCCTGATCCCATCACCCTGGCCTGATGACACGTCAACGGCATAGCGCACCCTCATGTATCTGATCTGGATCGCGGTCACCTTCGGCATGCTCGCGGGCGCGTACGCGCTCGTGAGCGCCGAGACCGCGCCCGCCACGCCGAGCCCGTCGACGATGCATCTCGCGCTGAACATGAACCAGTACCGGCAGGCTGTCGTCGCGTTCGCGATCAGGAACCCGTCGTTCTCCGGCAGTGTGACGCAGAGCAGCCTGCAAGCTTTTCTGACGTCGAGCACCCCCGACCCCGTATGGCGCAATTACGTCACGCCGAATGGGGACTACAAGGGCAGCCTCGTCGTGGTCTACGCGTCGTCGCCAGACGCGGCGAGCGTCGTGCCGAACATCGAGCAGATCGCGCAGGGCTCCGCGCTTGCAGGCGTCGCGCTCAATGGCACGGTCGTATCGCCCGGCAATCCGCCGGTCGCGCTGCCGGACAGCATCGCCGGCAGTGTGCCGAACGGCGCGCCGGTATGGATGGCTCAAGCTTATGCCGATGAATGACAGACCGGCGCCGCGCGCGCACGGCCACGCGCGGCGGTCTCGCCGCGAACGCGGCTTCACGATGGTCGAATTGCTGGCCGCGCTCGCACTGACCGCGCTGATGATCGCGGGTGTCGCGAAGATGATCGATTCGTCGATGCAGGACACCCGCGCGCAACAGGCGGCGCTGTACCAGTCGAAGCTGGCGGCGGCCGCGCGGCAGGTGATCCAGCAGAACTATCCGATGCTCGTCGCCCAGGCGACGGCAACGGCGCCGGTCATCGTGAAGCTCACCGGCTCGCCGTTTCAGCTATCGACCTATCTGCCGCCCGGGACGGGCGACCGGAATGCCTATGGGCAGACGCCGTGTCTGCTGGTGTACGCGAATCCGTCGGCACCGGACGCGCTGCAGGCGTTGCTCGTGACCGAGGGCGGCCAGACGATCGCGGACCCGGAACTCGGCTATATCGCCGCGAACGCGGGTGCGGGCGGCGGCTCGATCCAGGCCCTCAACAATGCGGTGGGCGCGGCGCAAGGGGCATACGGTAGCTGGTCGGTGACCGCGCCGAATCCGGCAGGCGCGTCGTGCTCGGGCACCCGAACGGGCGTCGGGCACCTCGCGAGCCTCGTATTCTCCAATGGCACACAGCAACAGAATGCGGACTTTCTGTATCGGGTCGGCGTGCCGGGCAACCCCACCGCGAATACGATGCAGGTGCCGATCGTGCTCGCGCAGCAGGTCGACTACGCGGCTTGCAACGCGCCGCGCGCGATCGCGGCCGATGCGGCCGGCAACGTGCTGAATTGCGATACTGACGGGCGCTGGGAACCCCAGGCGTCGTATCACTGGCGCGGGCCCGTGGCTGACGTGGCCGCGCTGGCGAGCCTCGTGCTGCCGCGCGCGGGCGACGTGGCGATCACGCTGGCGTCCCAACGTGCGTATACGTTCAACGGCGAGACCTGGCAGGCGCTCGCGGTGGATGAACAGGGCAACCTGAGTCTCGGCAATACGCAGGTGGTGGGCGCCGATTGCGCGTCGGCGGCCGCGTCGGCGCCAGCCGGCACGACGCTGGTGTCGACCGACGCATCGGGCCGCGTGCTGTCGTGCCGGAACGGCAAGTGGCAGACGCAGGCCGAAATCGAGCCGATATTCCGGAAAACGGGTTGCAAGATGCTGATGATGTCGCCCGGCGCGGGCGACTATACGCAGTGCGACACAACGCCGTCGACGACCAACTACAGGGCCCCACCGTTCTCCTGGGATGGGAGCAACGGCACTTACTCGTATGCGCTGCCAATATCCGTGACGCTGGACAAGCCGGGCATTATTGTCGCCGCGTCGTGGGCGCATATGAACGACGGTAAGTGCCTGGACAACCCGCCGCCGGCAGAAGCGCAACTCTCGCAAAGCCTCGACGTGCTCGACAGCAAAAACACGTCGCTCGCTCACACCGAGAGTCAAACCCCCAGGCTGAACAATGATTCGAGCGGGATCAACAACACCTTGACGCAGGCGGCCCCGCCCGGCACGTACACGGTCGTCGTCACGACGAACTGGGCCTCGTACACGACGAACCTCCCGACGCCGTGGACCAGCAGCTTCTGTGGCGTCTCGAACCAGACCATACCGAATACGCCGGTCGCGGCCGGATGGTCGGTCAACACCTATTACTGAGCCGTCGCATGCCACATCACGAAGCCCACCTTTCGCTACGGCCGCCGCGTGCGCGCGCCGGCCATTCAGTGCGGCGCGAGCGTCTGCAGCAGTTCGTGCAACTCCATGCGGTTGTACGTCATGCGCAGCGCGTCGCGCGGCAGGCATTGGCCTTTTGCGACGAGGCTCGCCAGATGGTCGTTCAGCAGGCGCGACATGTTGTCCTCCTTGCGCTTCATGAAATCGGTGACGAACGGCAGCTTCGCCGGGTCGGTCAGCAGCGCGCTGACCTGCTGCGTATTGTTGAAGAGCAGCTCGCTCGCCAGCACGAAGTTTTCGCCGTCCTGGGTCGGCACGAGGCACTGGCAGACGATGCCGATCAGCGAATTGGCCAGCGATGCCGCATAACGTTCGCGCTGTTCGAGCGGAAAGAACGACAGCAGGCGCGTAAGCGTGCCGAGCGCGCTGCCGGTGTGCATCGTCGCCAGCACGAGGTGGCCGGATTCGCCCGCCTGCAGCGCGGTTTCGGCGGTTTCCGGGTCGCGCACCTCGCCCACCATGATCACGTCCGGCTTCTGCCGCAATGCCTCGCGCAGGCCTGCGGGAAAGCTCGGCGTGTCGATCGGCACTTCGCGTTGCGACACGATCGACGAGCGGCTTTCGAGTTCGTATTCGATCGGTTCCTCGATCGTGATGATGTGGCTGTTGCGCGAGCGGTTGATGTGATCGAGCATCGACGCGATCGTCGTGGTCTTGCCGGAACCGGTCGGGCCGGTCACCAGCACGAGGCCCTTCGCGCTGTCGATCATCGAGCGGATATACGCCGGCAGGCCCAGTTTGTCGATCGGCAGCGGCTGCAGCGGCAGCCTGCGAATCGACATTACGAGCTTGCGGCCACCGTACGTGCGGTAGATGTTGCAGCGCAGACGGCAGCGCGTCAGCATCAGCGGCCGGTCGATCGCGCCACGTTGCAGCAGCGTTTCCCATTCGGGCTCGATCGACGCGAGGGTCGGCGCCATCTCGTCGAGCAGCACCGGCTCCTCGCCGACCGCGAGCCAGCCGCGCGGCGCCTTGATCATGATCGGGCGATCCTGCTCGATATGAATGTCGGTGAACGTGCGGCGCAAATCGATCAGATCGAGAATTTCGCGCGTCAGGTCGCGCCGTTCATGCAGGGGGGTGGTCATCGTGCATGCCTATCAAGAAAGACAAAGTGGCAAATTCTCACATGAAACGGTCGGCCAGATCATGATGAATTGGACAGCAAGGCTCAATGCGATCGCGGTGTGCGCGATGCTGGCACTCGGCTCGACCACGCGAGCCGTGCAGGCGGCGCCGGTGCACTGGAAATCGCCGGGCGTCGACTATGCGGCCGGGGGCAAGGATATCAACGACGTATTGCGCGAATTGGGCGCAAGCGAGGGCATCGCGATACACATCGATGCGGGTGTGAACGGCAAGGTGAGCGGAAAGTTTCACCTGCCGCCGCAGCGTTTTCTCGATCTGCTCGCGTCATCGTTCGGCTTTGTCTGGTACTACGACGGCGAGGTGCTCGACATCGTGCCGGCGTCCGATATGCAAAGCACGCTGGTGAAGCTCGACATGGCGGACACCGCCGCGCTGCGCGACAAGCTCGAAAGGACGCAGGTGGCGGACGAACGGTTTCAGATCGTCTACGACGGTGCGCGCGGCACCGCGCTTGTGAACGGTCCGCCGCGCTATGTGCAGCTGGTGACGCGAGTCGCCGAGCAGCTCGACGCGGACGAGGGCCGCCGCGCGGGCGTGCAGGTGCGCGTGTTTCCGCTCAATCACGCATGGGCGCAAGACCGCCCGCTGGCGCTCGACGGCCAGCAGCTGACGTTGCAAGGCGTGGCGTCGGTGCTCAACGACATCTACCATCCGCGCGCGGTCAACGCAGCCGGCAGCGCCGGCGCGACGAACAGCATGGGCCGGGCGGACGACGGCGTCGCGCGCAATACGCCCGCAGGCGATGTCAACCGTAACGCTTACGCGAGCCCGTATGGCGCGCCGCCGGTCGCCGGCGCTTCACGAGACAGCGGGCTCATCGGACAGTCGGCGCCTGCCGCGTTGCAGACGGCCGGCGCGACACCGCGGCCGGCGTTGGGCGCGAACGCGTCGTCCGTGCCCGACGATGCGCTGCCGGTCATCGTCGCGGACCAGCGGACCAACTCGATCGTGATCCGCGACACCGGCGACCGGATGACCCAATACGGCAAGCTGATCGAGCGCCTCGATGTGAAGCCGGAGCTGATTGAAATCGAAGCGCACATCATCGAAATCGACGATCGCGCGCTGCGCGAACTCGGCATCGACTGGACGCTGCACGACAGTCGCGTCGACCGGCAAACCGGGAGCGATCGCTCGCCGCAAAGCACGGGTAACGATGGCGCGATCACGCGGAACGTCGGCGATACGCCCTTGCCGGGCAATGGGTCGGCGCGTGCGTCGCCGGCGGGCGCGTCGGTTGCGGCGGTGCTCGACGACGGCGGCCGCTACCTGATGGCGCGCCTGGCGGCGCTGCAGCAACACCATGCCGCGAAGATCGATGCGAGCCCGAAGGTGGTGACGGCGAACAATATTGAAGCCGTGATGGATAACCGAACCCAGTTTTACGTTCCGGTCGCCGGCTACACGGGGGGCGACCTGTATAGCGTGTCGACCGGTATGTCGCTGCGCGTGCTGCCGATGGTCTTCGACGAGGGCGGGCAAACGCACATCAAGCTCGATGTCGCGATTCAGGATGGCGAACTGATGTCGCAGACGGTCAGCAACTTGCCGGTTGTCCAACGTAGCCGTATCAACACCGAGGCGTTTATCGACGAAGGGCAGGCGCTGCTGATCGCCGGCTACCGCACGGATAACGACCTGAACAGCGCCGCCGACACGCCGGGGTGGTCGAAAGTCCCGGTGATCGGCGCGCTGTTCGGGGCCGATAGCAACTCGACACGCCATCGGGAACGGCTTGTCCTGCTGTCTCCGCGCGTCATTTCGCCGTGACTGTCGCGCGCGTTGATCGATTCGATAGATAGAGAGGGATAACGTGGAGTTCGGGCCCCCCCCGTCGGATGACGAAACACGCCGGATGCGCGCGCGGCTCGCCGGGCTGCCGTGCGGCATCGTCGCGCTCGGCGCCGCGGGCGAGGTCGTCGACGCGAGCGCGCGCGCGAGCGCGATGTTAAGGATGCCGCTCACGGTCGGGACCGACTTCGCCGAAGCGCTCAGCGAACGTTTCGACATGACGGAGGTGCTGCGCCCGGGCGACCTCGCGCGCGGTATCGACGTACGCGTTGACGAGACCACGCTGTGGCTGCAGGCCGGGCCCACCTCGGCGGCGGGCGCGGCCGGCTCGGTCGTGGCGGTGAGCGATGTGACTTCGTTCGCGGCCGCGCTCGACGAACGCGCGATGTCGCTGCGCTTCCTGCTGCACGATCTGCGCTCGCCGCTCAACTCGATCAGCGCGTTGACGCAGCTCGATGCGACCGATTCCGACGCGTTCGAGCGCTGCGGCGGCATGCAGCAGATCACACAACTCGCGCACTATGTGCTGTCGCTTGGCGAGCAGTTTATTTTCACATCGGTCGCCGAGCATCTGCATGCGCGCGACTTCAAGCGCTTCGACCTGCGCGTGACCGTGCGGCAGATCATTTCGCAACTCGAGGTCACCGCGCTCTATTGCGGCGTCGCGTTGCAGTTGTGGTTGTCCGACAGTTCGCCGATCTGGGTCAGTGGCATGCGCAATTTCGTCGCGCGGGCGATTCAGAACGTGATCGACAACGCCGTGCGTGCGTCGCCAAGCGGCGAGGCCGTGACGGTTTCGTTGCGGCGCGCGGACGGCTTCGTCGAGGTGCTCGTCAACGATCGCGCGGGGGGCTTGCCCGGGCTGACCGAAGGCACGCGGCTGACCGATTTCGAGGGCCTCGGCAGGAAGACGGCAACCGGCTTCGGACTCGGCCTGAAGCTCGCGGTTCAGATCGTCGATCTGCATGGCGGATCCTTGTATGCGGAGCTGAATGGCTTCGGCGGCACATTGTTCGTGTTGCGATTGCCGTGCCTGAATCCGGGCGCGGCGAGAAGCGCGACCGCATCGTTCGTCGATGCGGACCGCGCGCTGCATGAGGCGCGCCGCGTCTGACGCGGCGCGGGCTTACTCTGGGCGAGGTTTGAGATGAAACTGATGTCAGGCAGACCTGTGCGCATATTGCTGGTCGAAGACGACCTCGCTCACCATGCGTTGCTGAGATCGTGGCTGAAGGCCGAGGGCTACCACGTCGAAGGGTTTCACAACGGACTGGAAGCGCAGCAATATCTGGCCGATCAGTGGGCCGACCTGGCGATCCTCGACTGGGATGTGCCGGGCGTGAGCGGCGAGCGCTTGCTGCAGAAGATCCGCGGCCGGGCGCAGTCGTCGATGGCGGTGATTTTCCAGACCGTGCATTCGGCCGATTCGGACATCGCGCGGATTCTCGACGCCGGCGCGGACGACTATCTGGTCAAGCCGTTCGACCGGCAGGTGCTGCTCGCCCGGGCGCGCGCGTTGTTGCGCCGGGCCACGCCCGCGGACATGCAGGGCCGCAAATTGACGCTCGAGACGTGCGTGCTAGACCAGCAGGCGCGCTCGCTCGTGGCCGGCGATCATGCCCACGCGCTTGGCACGAAGGAGTTCGACATCCTGTGGCATCTCGCGCGGCACAAGGGGGACGTCGTGCTGCGCCAGGATCTGATGAGCGTCGTCTGGGGCTGGGATGCGGCCGTGCAGAGCCGCTCGGTCGACATGTATGTAAGCCGGCTGCGTGCGAAGCTGAAGGCGGCCGGGATCGGCTGGAATGTGCAGTCGGTGTATGCGACCGGTTATCGGCTGACGCTGAGCGCCGATCCCGATGGGCAGCCGGAACAGCCTGACGCCGCAACGGATACCGACGTCGGATCATCGTCGTGAACGCGACGCGTGGGCGTCAGTCCGGTTGCCGGGTTGTGGTGCCGATGGGCAGGTGTTGCCGGCCAGCGCGCAGCCGCATCAAGCGTTCGGCTGCGGCCCGTCCGGGCAGACCTCCCTGCTCAATCAGCTGCTATCGCGCTCGCGCTCTTTGCCTTTATTCACTGCCGGCACCGTGGTGGCCGTTGGTGCCGGTTCGTGGACCGACGTCGCGTTAGACTGCGAAGCGGGCGGCACGATCAGCGTCGACGGCGCGGTCCCGCGCAACGTTGGCGCAGCCGAGGCCGAGGCAGAAGCCAAAGGCGAGGTTCGGGCGGAGCTGGACTGAGGCGTTCGTCCGTCGCCTAACGTCACGTTGCCTGTCTCGCTAACCTGCGCGGCGTGCGCCGACGGCTCCCGACTGTGTGTCGAAGTCCTGCTCGAAGCCGGCCTCGATACCCCCAAACTGACGTTGCCCGCCTCTTGGGGAGGCACGAGTACGGACGGTGAGTGCGAAGCAGTCTCCGACGCGTCGGTGGGTTGGAGATTCGACAGCGGGATCGACCCGACTGGCTCCTCAATGATGACGATTGGCCCCGCCTCGAGGTCCGGCGGTGTGGTGCCAGGCTCGCGCAGCCACTGCTCGTGAATATGGATCAGGGCTGGGTAGAGCACGCCCAGCGTCAGTGCACCAAAGAAATTCACCAGATTGGTCTGCTTGTTGTCAGACAGGTTGGTACCTGCGAGCGCCGCGGCGGCAATGCCGGCCGCCAGTGTGCTGGCCATGCCTAGGCTCGCGCGCGCCGGGTAGGTGGTCGTGGCGGTACTCACGATTTGCTGCGAGGTGGCGCCTTCGATCGCATAGGTTAGCCGAGGCGGCCGCAAAGTCATGAGCACGGCAAGGGTGAGATCGTCGAGGGTCTCGCCCAACCCGTTGGTCAGCGCACGCTTGATGGCATTGACAACTGCAATACCTGGTTGACCGGCAGCGCCCGCGCCCGACGGCGATTCCCGCAAGCCCATCAGGGCGCCGATAGCGGTCTGATTGAGGATGTAGGCCGCGCCTGCCTGTGCCGACGTCGTGATTCGCAGTTGTGGGTCGGCGTCCGGGTTGCCGAGGCGGACAAAGCGTTGCACGCCGTCGCGCATGGACGCGTAGACCAGATAGGCAATCAACGATGGCGCCGCCGTGCTCAGCGTGCCTCGACCCGCTGCCGTCGCGGTGGCGCCGATGGCCGTCAATGCCAATACCAGGCGTGCCGCGGTGTTGCCGGGCGTTTTCTCCTCGTTGATACGATCACCGACTGCAAGCAGCACGGGTGGAATCAGGCCAGCCGTTATGCCGAGCGCGATCCGCGCGTTCTCGTCCATGTGCTGCATGCCGTTTGCGAGAGCCTCAGCGAGGATTTGGCGCAGGAAGGTTGGCAACACGACCGAGGCAACGTTACGCAGTGCCGAGTTCAACACGGAGTAGGTAATCTGCCTGGCCGGATCGGTAGTTTCGTTCTTCCGCACATGCGACCACAAACTCGCGGCGGCGTTGCGGTCAGTCTCGTGGATGTCGTTATTTTCGGCGGCGTGGGTGGTGTTGGTGGCCGTTTGCGGCGGATTGACTGGTGGACTTTCGATCGGCACGTGTTCGGATGATATGGCCGCCGATTCAATTGAGGAAACGGAACCGCTTCGCGGTCGATTCGGTCGCAATTCCGGAGTGGCATGAGGCGAATCTCTCGGGGAGTTACGAGCGCTCACAACCTGGTCGATTTGTGCCAGCGTCTCCGTGGCCGATTGCCTCGACTCTTTGTCGCGAACGATGCCCAAGACCAGATCGGCGGCTTCCAGTTCTTCTGGGGAAACGCTCTTGCGGGCGTGTTGTTCTACCTTCTTCAGGCTTTCGATCGCGGACTGGCACGCCGTTAAGGTTGCGTTATCGACCGTCCGCGCGTTGCCTGGACTCGTCGAGCCCGAAGGTAGCGAAGCGATGAGATCGGCGATTGGCCGAATTGCGGAGCTCGGACCCGGAAGCTCGTGGGTGGTTACGAATTTATCGATGTCGTCAATCAGTTTCGCGGCGTCCTGTGACGCTGCGCCCCCAGCAACCGCCGGGTCGCCGGTTGGGGGCGTTGCGCTGCGCTGCGCGTTCTCGGGCGGCAAAGCGACGGGAGCGTTGCTCGAGCTCGCGGAGGCCGATCGCGCAGGTAGCGCGTGGCGAGGTGCTGGCGAACTGCTACTGGTCGGACTTGATCGCCCAGGCGCGGGCGCCAGCGGCGTTGACGGGGTAGAGGGGCGCTCCCTGGTTTGAGATCGTGAGGTATCCGCCGTGTCGACGTTGGTTGTCGATCTGTTGCCGGCCGACTCGGAATGCAGCGATCCAGACGAGGAGCGTGCCGGATTGCCGCCAGGTGGAACGGGTGAGGGTGATCGCATACGGACTCCTAATGTAAATTGGATTCACCGGTGAACCGGTGCATGAACAATTTATGATTCGTATGGCGACATATCACCCGAAGGTACGAAACCAAAATCCCAAATGCGAACTCGCGCGAACCCGGCTGCGCGGATTATGCGTGGCGAATCGATGGAGTGGGCGCAGACCCTTAAACCAGATGGCGCAGGACATCGCGAAGCGCAACTCCGCGGGCGTTCCGCATCGCCACTGGATTATCTCCGCGCACGTGGAACGCTTCAGCGATACCCCGGAAGAGGGCGATAGCGGCAAAATGCGCAAACCGGTACCGCTTGGCTACAACCGCTCCAGCTCGATCCTGGTTTTAGGGTTCGGCGGAATCGGAGACGCACAGCGTGCGTATCTGACGAAGGTGGAGAAGAGCAAACTGGGCGGCTGATTGCGTGGATGCGGTGGGCTCGTCGCCTGGGAACGTGCGATGTCATACACGCTGCGTCTCGAGCCGCTCGTTACGCGTGCCAGATTCCTGTTTTTGCGGTTTCTCGCGCGTAGTCCGCGAAGTCTGTTGGGGCGCGGCCAAGCGCTTCCTGTATGCCGGTTCCAAGGGATTCGCTTCGACCGTCGAGTACGTCGCGAAACAACTCATCAATGAACCGGACCGCTTCAGGTGGAATCGAATTGGCGGCGAGACGCTCCCTGAAGGTCGGGCGGCTTATCTCCGTGAAACTCACGCTGCGCCGGCAGGCCACAGCAATTTCAGTTGCCGCTTGCCGAAAACTGAGTAGCCGCGGGCCGGTCACCTCATAGATGCGGCCGATATGCCGCTCGTCCGTGAGTGCGGCGACTGCAACATCCGCGATGTCGCTTGCGCTCACGAAGGGTTCGCCGACATCCGCTACCGGAAGTGCCACTTCACCAGCGAGGATGTGGGGAAGCAGAAAATCCTCGCTGAAGTTTTCGGCGAACCAGCTGGCTCGAATAATCGTCCAGTCCGCACCTGATTGCATCAGTGCCTGATCCGCGCTTTGTGCCCGTGGTTCATTACGTCCTGACAGAAGGACCAGGCGCCTGACGTCGTTCGCCAACGCGACACGGGCGAATCGGCCTATGTCACGGCAGGCGGTTGGCGCGCTAATCTCGGGGCAGTACACGACATAGGCAGCGCCTACGTCACTGAGCGTGGGCGCCCAACTTGACTCGTCTTCCCATCTGAATGCCGGCACCGATGATCGCGATGCGCTGCGGACATCCATGCCAAGTTGCGTCAGCCGATGCACGACCCGCCGCCCCGTCTTGCCGGTTGCGCCAGTTACAAGTATTGGTCGTTTCTTCATACGTCCTCTATTCGACAATTGCATCGGCTGTTTGCTCTCGATGCGATTACGGGCAAAGCGTACGTGCAATGTTGCTTGTCGTGGTGGCACGGGAATGGCTTTTGGGTATTCCGGGTCGTGCCCGAGGGATAAGGGGTGCGTTGTTTTCTGGTTTCTGAAGCCAGGCTAGGGAAAGAGGGTGACAGCTCGGTGCGGCGGCGCCACAGATCGGGAAGGATTGCATCGTCGAGTGTGCGTGCGAATTCATGACTCGGTATCGCGTCCATGAGAGCCCCCGTCGGGTGAAGGGCAAAAGGAGCGCGGTAGAGGGGCGGGTGGATCGCCGGGGGCCTTGGGGGCAAGGGGGAAACGGGTCTTCACGTGCTTCGGAAGACCGGGGGCCGCGCTTGAATTGGTATGCAGTATCAGTTTTGCGCGGAGTGCTGCCTATATGGATTAAGTGATAGCTGAAGGGAAAACCGGTGGGTAAACCGTGCCCCTCCCCGACGCACCGGGCTCCCGCATTTCTGGAGCCCGGCATTGGATTATCGGTTTGGGACCGCCTGGGGTGATGTGCGGAACGTCATGCCTGTTACTGGGGGTTACTGGGGGAGGGGGATCAGAACGGAGGCGTTGTTGGTCTGCAGCATCCGATAGATCTGGTGGGAGTCTGCCGTATAGCTGGCGCCCACGTAGAAACCGTCGTTGGACACCGCGACACTCGGCGCGTGGCTGGTAGGGCTCGGGATGGGGACCAGGGTCCATCGCTGGATCAACGACAGGTCCATACCGAGAGTCTCCGCGAGGAGGGTATGGTCGGCGCGTTCACCAAAAACGATGAAGCCTGGCTTGGAAAAGCCGAGGGTTCCGCCGGAGAAGCTTGCGACAGAGGGGCCGGAGGCAAGTGTGTTGAGCACGCCGTCCGCTGTCCAGTTACCGTTGTTGCCCCATTGGTCGGTATTCGCGTTGTACGAGTTGTAGAACAGTTCGCTGTTGGTGCCACGGTGAAACACTTCGAAGCTCACCTGATCCGCACTGTTCCCGATCCGGTTGGTGACGCCAATGCCCGATGTAGTCGTTCCGTTACCTGGAGCAACTTTCCAGACATTCGTCCAGTTCGGTGTGCCGTTGACGAACGCCTGCGTATAGCGGATCGTGTTGTCGCTAAAGCTGGTTGCCACCATGATGTACTGTCCGTTGGTGCTCGCCGCGAGCCCCGGACGAACTGTCAGATTCGGGACGGCATTGCCCGACTGCACGGCGCCGGGTATCTGCTTCCAGTTACCCGCGAACGATACGGACTGACTGTCGTTGGTCGGGCAGGCCGCGGTGTCGTAGTAGATGTTGTGATCTTCGCCTTGATGCGCAATCAGGAATTGTTTGTTCACGACGGTGATCGCGGCAGGCGCGAGCGTCGTGGCGAATGGCACCTGGCGGGCGTTTTCCTGTTTCACGCGGATAATCCCGAATTGGGCATTGTAAGTCGTATGATTGGTGGAGAACCACAGGGTTTGACTCGCGTCGTTCGCGGGCCAGACGGTTACTGTCACGACGTCGTAGTTCTGGCCGGCGCCACCGCTGGCAACACAGATCGCTTCGGACGGCGAGTTGGTGCTCGTTGCGCCGGGTATGGTGGTGAAGAAATCAATTTCTGCATGGACGGGGGAAGCAGCGACCGCCAGCATTGCGCCTGCGCCAGCGAGGGATGCGAGGGACGACCAGATGCTGCGAAGAGTTCTCTTTTGACGAACTGGGTTTAATGCATTCACTTTAGACTCCGTATGGAAAGTTGATATCACAACCAACATGCACTTGAGCCGTACCGTGTTTCCGATTGCAAAGACAATGGATTTGCCCCCGTACTTCCGGACACCATCTCACACTAAGGTTGATGAATCGGTCCTACGTCGGAACTCGCGCGGCGAGCGGTATTTCAACGCGCTATGCGGGTGCCTGT
>NZ_CADIKH010000056.1 GCF_902859855.1 Paraburkholderia humisilvae | reverse complement strand
ATTGATTTTGAACAGTCAATGACATGATTTTACCTATTTGGGTTGGACTTTGAGGGTACTGCTGAAAACAGCTTATCCTGTGTAACGCGCTCTTTTGTCAAAGACTGTTAGGGAAGGTGCACAAGTTGTTTTCGGGGGTTAGCGTTCAATTTTCTTGGACACGCCTGAAACCTTAGTTTAGCTAAATTTTAAACATATTACGATATTACAGCCGTAACTATTCATGGGGAGCGCAACCCCGCGCGCGCGGTAACGAGATTGCTGTGCGCGCCATTGATGGGTGCGGTGCCAAATTGACCATTCAAGCACATGGCTGATCGGGTTCAGGCCATTTCATAAGAGGCGGCATAGCAGGCGCCGTATTTCCTAAACGCTCAACGACTCATGCCGTCAGGAGTTTTTTTACCGCGCTTGCGAAGCACAACAAGAACAGTATGTGCAAGCTGTGCAAGGGTGATATGTCGATACCGGCCCTGCCATCGCCGCACCTCACGTTGAAACCGTTCTAATGTCCCCATCAGCTCGCTGAGACCTTGATTTGGACGGCGGCGCGCAACTGGCACCACTATGCCACGCGAAGCAGCTGATAGCTCAGACAGACTGCACTAAGCGGTTTTCGGAATCTCAGAGCCATGCCTTCCCCACCAGATCCTAAGTCACCCTGGCGCCAAGGTAACCCAGTCTTGCCCCGTGCACAGCCACTCTTGAAGGGATACCCTGCGCATCGCCTCTCGTTCGTCGTACGGACGAGGTGATCTCATCCCCCGCCGCTTCGCACGCTTCCTGCCAGGCAACGGTTCTGCCTAAAGGACGTTGACGCCACACGCACCTTCAACAAGTAGTTGCTTGCCAGCAAGGGGCCAAGAACATCGTTCGGTTACCTGAGGGCTATGCAATGGCCATGCAGCATGCGTTGCTCTACTGCCCTCGTGAATGGCCCCAATTCCGACTCGTCCCGCCCATCAAGCTTCCTTCTCCACCTTGTAGGTGGGGATTGTGCGCTCTTGAAGCTGCCTCATGCATAACCCGGATAAGGGTAAGCAACTCGCGACGGCCGCGCGCAGCACGGCCGTCCGCGTGAGGCATGATGGGGAAACGGGCTACGTGATTTTCACTGGCTAGCAATCTTGGACGGGGTAGTCTTTCTCGGCACCGGATCGTAGGGGTTGGGCCACAGGCTCTTAACCACGGCTTCGGCGCGCGCACTCCGCTGACTGGATGTCAGTAGGCGTTTTTGTTCACGCGTCAGTTCGGCGGTGAGCCAGTCGTGCGGGAGCTTTGCGCCGATTGACTCAATTGGGCGGCGCTCGCGCCCGGTGGGAAGTGTGGGTGCCGCGTGCGTGACGGGTTCAGAGGCAGCGGCGAAAGCCGGAGCGCGAGTCGCTGCCGGGTTAGGCGCTTCGTCGACCTGGGGTCCAATCTCAAGACGTGACGTGCGTGATCGTGCCACGATGCCACGTTCGCGCCGGAGCCTTTTAACGGTTAGAGCGAACGTTTGATAGGTAAAGACGAGGCCGGTTTCGGCGAGGTCTTGAATAATTGCGGCGTACCTGACGCCCGCGCGAATCGCATGCTCGACGCTGTCGAACACGTCGCGAAGCTGTGCGGTCTTGGAGCGGCCACCGGATGCGACTGACAGCACATCAAGGCGTTGTGCGCGTTGCGCGGCGATTTGGCTGTCCATTTGAGCGTTCAAATGAGTGGAAATGCCATCAGTATGCCGCGAATGATCGAGATATGCATCAATTTTATTACTTTCGTATCCTAATTGTTTGTTCATCACCATAAAATTGTCCACGAGTAGTTCAGCTTATTTTCTCGGAAAACTCAGACCTTCAGGCGTCCCGCATACATATAAACAAAATCTGGAAGACAAACTATCAGGATATTTGAGTGACCCTCGCGCGGTCCTCAAGAACACCGGCTTCGTATGCCGTACGCGCACCAGTGCACCAGCTTTATATCGAACAACGATGCCGCGCGGAAGGCGGAAACAGGTTGCGGCCGACCGTGCATCAGATGGTCGGCTTACCATTGTCCGAAGGACTCGGCAAACTCTGCTCCGGTCGCTCGGGTTGCGGCTGCAGGTGTTGATTGGCGACCACGTCCTGGCCCGTATTGCCAAGCACGGCGCGCACGTGCTCATTAACACGCGTATGGCGATATTCGTCCATCGCCCGGTTGAGCCGCGCATCGCTGAACTGCACGCGCAGTCCCGCGTCAACGGCGACTTTGGCGGCTGCCAGTTGGTACGCATCACCGCCGCTTAACTTCAGTGCACGGCCGAACTTGCTCTGCGCGAGGCGCAGCCCAGTCTCAAGCGCGGACCGATCGATTTGAAACACCTGCACGCTGCTTCCGCGGTCGCGCACAACATCTTGGCCGTTCTGCCGGTAGGTGACGTGACCGCGTTCATCGACGGACCAAGACAAGCCGGCCAATCGAAAAATGATCGTGTTGTATTCACTCTGCGTGTGCGTCCGGGACGTGTTGGGCAGGATCACGTTAAACGCTTCTTCTTCGTCGTCGATGCCAGCCAACACGCACTCCGGGCGTGCTGAACGACGCAGCTCTCCGAGGGCTTTCTCGTCGCCCTGCCCGGCCCGCGTGCGCAGCCAGTCTGAAAAACTTGGGCCACTTGCCAATCCGAATTCCGCCTTGAGCACGGCCCGCTCGCGCGCGATCGCCTCTCTGAGCGCATCATTGCGACTCAGCTGCCCGGCGCGCGCCAGCGACATCGCCGTGCGCTGGCCAGCTGGGGTAAGTCGCACATCCTGTTTGATCGCGACGCGACGGACCTCGAACGCGGTGCGGATATTGTCGCGACGGTACTGCTCGCTTTCGCGCTGTGCGAGCCACGCGTCACTGCGGGCAGTGCTGTGCGCCTTGCGTGCGACCGAATACTCGCGCCAAAGCGCCGCGTGCGGGAACTCCCGGGCAGCCGGAATGGGCTCGCCGGCCCGTTGCCGCTGAAACATCGTGCGCATCAGCGGTCCGGCTTCGCTCCATGACAGATTCAGTTCCTTCGTGAGGAAGTCCGACACGTTCAGCGTGCGCGCGCCGGCACGAATGCGGTCGGAGCCGTCGCGGCCGGCAACGATCGCATATTTCGCAGGCCGCACTCCGTGCGTGTGCGATAGCACGGCGAGCAGGCGCCGGGCGTCGAGACCTTGGCGGATCTCCCGAAATTCATTGTACTGACCGCGGGCCTCGTCGCGCTGCCGCAACTCGTGTGCGAGCTGAGATAAGACATTGTCGGCCACGCGACCCGTGCAGCGTGGCGTGGCGAACGCGTCGTCGCCCGCGCGCGAGCGTCGCGAGCAATACGGCGGCACGTCCACCCGCATTTCGCGTTCTCGCGGCGCGCTCGGCCGAGCGGCGTCGAAATCGAACGACGAGTCAATCGCGTCGAACCGATCGGATAACGGATCCCGCTGGCTGCCATAAAACCAGCCAGGCGGCGACATTCCGGGCGGCGTCGAAGTAACCGTCGGTCGCACCGGAAGAAGGCCCTCAAACGGATCGCCAAACGCATAATGTGCTTCGAGCATCTGATAGTAAGCGCCCAGCCCGCCCGGTAACAGCTCGACTATTCGTTGCGCTGCAAGCTTTCCAGAGCAATCTGCAGGCCATCGCAGGCGATCCGCGGATACGGCGCCGTCTGGCTCCAACTGGTGAAGCGCATGATCCGGCAATAGCACTGCAGATCGATCTCCGAGGCCGTCCAAAGGCCCGCTGGACATGTCTCGCAGAGCGTCGAAGGATTCGGGCGACGGGTACGGCCGACCTGCGACAGAGTCAAACCGGACATCGAGCTCGCCGTATCCATGGACGACATGCCCGGAGAGGTCGTCGGCTGCTCGGCCACGCTCCCACCCGGAGACGCCAAGGTCGATTTCCCCTGTGTTGGGCTCGTCGACGGCGTCGGACGGCTGGGCGCCGAATTCAAATGAGCGTCCATCTCGTCGAAGGTGTTCTTCGAGGCCGGGGAAGGTGTCGTCTGCTCGGTCATGGTATGCCTTCAGATGTTGTGCATAAAAACTGCGTTCGAGATCCGCCAGGATCAGTTGGCGGTCGTGGGGAGAGGATTCCTGATACCGTTGATACAGGCGGCTACCACTGTTGAGATATTTCAGTTCATGTGCGCGTGTCGCGTACCACTCGTCGAGCACCGCCGTGATGTCGTCAGGTGTGCGGCGCGGCACGACGCCGGCCTCGTATCGGTCTGCGGCATCAGCGGACAGCGCCTGCAGCTTTTCGGCTATCGGCAGCTCGATGAACCCCCGTGTGAACACGTATTCCTTAAGATTCACGCCTTTGCCGGCACCGGCCAGTTTCACATTGGGATACTCATCGTCACTGCCGGCATTGCGCGTGCGTACGGCACCGAGTTCATGGAGCAGCGCGATGAAATCGGCATGGTTTTCGATCTGGCGATCTAGTATCGCGTCGAGAATCTGTTCTTTCAGCTCGCGACTGCTCGTGCGGAACAGATCACCACGATAGCGGCTGATCATTTCCGACGTATCGGTGAGCAGCGCGCGGCGGTTATCCTTCGGGCTCGCGAGCCCATACTGCGCGTTCGTGTGCTCCTGGAACGCGTCGATGTAGCTCACGTTGTACTTCTCGAAACCGAATGGACGTAGTGCCCGGCCCGAGATCAGATTCCGCTTTGGGATCACGATATGGATGTGCGGCTTACGCTCGACAAGCTCTCCAGTTACCTGGTCCACATAGCTCTTGATGCGCGGCAGATGCGCCTCGGCATAAAAGCAGTATTCGTCCGGACGATACGCGTGCAGCGCGAATGCCTCGAAGCCACGGGCGATCTGAAACAGAGTTTCACGGTTGACGTGATCCTCCTTGAAGGAAAGTGTGATCGACAGATAGCGCTCGATGTTCGGCGCGGTATGGATTGACTGGATCACCGCGTCAGTCAGATCGAGGTCACCGGCAAGCACGACGCGCTCGTCGAGGTCGTCGCGACCGGATTCGCGGCCAACCTTGCGTCCGTCCTCGAGATACTCTTTGACACCGTCGTGGCGGCCAGTCACCCTAATCAACACGATATAGATGTGCCTTTAGCAGTTGTGTGATCATCTCCAGCTCATCGAGCAGCGCGACGAAGTTCGATTCGGGCAGTTGGCCGGAAATCCGTGCGGAGTTCGCTACGTGAGCCAACTGATTCAGGCTATTGCCCGTTTTGTTGATCACGTACATGATTCGCTGACGCTCGTCGGTGACCCGCGGGCGCTCGACGATCTGCGTCCGGTTGGTAAGGATGCAATCGCGCAGGAACCCGGATGAACTCATCCCTGAGCGCTCGACCTTCTCGTTGAAAAGCTTCCACTGATCCTCCGTCAGGCGCGTGCTCACCGGCTTGCCAAGTGCCGACGGAGCTTTCTTGCGGACGCGGCGCTTCGGTTCGGACCCGTCACTGAATTCGTCCATGCGCATCCGTTACATGCCCTCGCTGGGCGCAATCGAAGGCGTCCCGAGAGCCGGCACGTTCGAATGAACCGGGTCGAGACGGCGCCGCGAGTAAGGTGTGAGCGCACTCAGCAATATGGTATTCACGACTGGATGCTCCTGCGCTAGATACCGGGAAGCTGCGACAGGTGACCGACAACCCATACGAGTACGGCGCCGACGCAGAATGCGATGCCCGTCCACGCAGTCGGCGAGCCGAGCATCGATCGCGCAGTTGCGGCGGCCGAGCGCCCATCCAGCGCGCAATCGCGCGATTCGAGCGCGATGCGCAGTTGGGCAAGTTCATTTGCCACTTCAGCAGCCGCTGCGCGGCGCGCCTGGTCAGCCGCCTTGACTGCGATCTCGCCGATGAAGGACTGTCGGGCTTGCATGAGCAGCTTCGTCAACTGCACGTTTTCTTCGCGCAGCGCCTGCACCGTCGCAGTCAGCTTCTGATCCGTTGACCCCATGAGCGCGACCACATGGTGCTGCGCGTCCGCGACCTTCATCTGCTCGATCAGGATCTCGGCGAGCACCGCCAGCTCATTCGACGCCGGCATCGTGGCGATTATCTTACCAAGCCGCTCCGAGGCATTCTCTGCGCGATCCGGTTGCGACGCCGCCTCGCTCATGCGTCGATCCCGGACATTAGAGCATTGAACGCGTGATCAAGCACCGGCTCGATCGACAGCGCCTTGCGCTTCAGGCCGACCAGCTTTACAAGGCGTTCCTTCTCCGCGTCGGTCCCGGCGTCGACTAGCTGCGCCTTGTAGTCGACCCCGTCTATCGCGATGTCGTGAATCGTGCGGCCAGCGGCAGCCGCGAGCGTGAACACGTCGTTTCTCGGCAGCGCCGCGTCATGGTGCAGCTCGAACATTCCCGTCCGGTCGTGCAGCTCGAACAGCTGCGCGAAGTGGCGACGTAGCGTCACCTCGCGAGCCTCGCTCTTCACCAGCTCGACCTTGTTCAGCAGCGCGCGGATGCGCCCCGGTTCCACGCCGAGATCCGCCAGCATGTTGATCGTCTTGATCGTGTCCTTCATCTGCTTGCTCTCCGGCTCGGTCGGAACGATGAAGCACGTGTAGTCCTCTTGCGCCCCTTCGGACGAATCGAGTCGGTTCAGATACTCCTCGAAGTTCGACGCGCCGATGTCGACCAGCAGGTTGCGCCCGCGCATCAGTTCCTCATGCAGTTCATCGAAGCGCGCTGCAATCATCACCTCGACCTTAGGACCGGTCGAGTCGTCGGCATTGATCGACTCGACCTGACGCACTGACATGTGCGGCAGCCGCGGCGCGAGCAGTTCACGGGTCACTGTGGTCTTACCCGAGTTGCCGGAGCAGTTCACAATGGCAATACTCATTCAGTCTCCTTGCGTAAATGGATGAGGCAACGTTTACATCACGTTCGGCGTCGGGCCGCGTGTCTGCTGTTGTTCGGTTCGAGGGTTGCTTGAAGGGCTCGACGGCGGCGCAGCCTTTGGCGCCGTCCATGCTGCGTGTAGTTCGGCCGCACCCCTGTCAATCTCAGCCGTGCCTGCGTCGCGGGACAATTCGCCCCGTGCGATGCGCGCCTCGATCTCCGTGCCGGCATGCATCCGTGCGTCGAAACGGCGCAATACCTCCGCGCGTATACGCGCGGGCTCCCGCTCAAGCGATCTTTGAAGAATTTCCCGCAGTTGCGCGACGGTCTTCGACGCACGGTGTACTGAAGCAGCGTTCATGGACGCGGGATTCGGCTCAACCTTCACTGCGGTTCCGGCTGACTGCGCGGCGTCCCCCCTTATCTCAGGCATCTGGTTAACCTCGGTAACCGCTGGTTTGCTGGTTGTCGGTTCCGTCTTCGGACCGACGAACCGCCCGGGAAACGTTCCAGCCTTTATCGTCAGCGCCGCCCGCTCACGCTTCGCGGCCTCGAGCAACGCCTCGTCGCCTTCGGTCGGCTTGAACCCTTTCACGTCGACGCCGGCGAGCGACGCCGCAATCCATGCATTGCGGCGGAACGCTTCGCTTCCGCGCACGACGATCGAATCCCAGTTCTTCGCTTGCGCTACGGCTACCATGTCGGTAATCGTCGCGCGATCGTTTTGCTGCGATTTCAGGCGCGACCCAACGTCCTCAAAATGCGGTTTCGTCGTCGGCACCAAACCCGGCATTGGCTCCATCCTGTCGAGCCTCCAGAACCGCCCTTCCTTCACCATGTAGCGCGATGCAACCTGCGGCGGCACCTCGTAGCCGTCTTTTTTCACAATCGGTTTGCGTGACACCGGGTCTATGCTGATCCGATTGTCACTGGCATCAACGTCGACGGCTTTGACCGGCTCACTAGCGGAAACCGCATCCATCGTCGGCATAGGCTTTCTCTGCTCGCGTAGCAAAGTCTCGGCGGCCATACGCTCGCGGTCGCGCACCTTGCGCACGCGCTGCATGTCCTGCTCCGACACCGCGCTCCCCGTGAGACCACCGCGGCGCATCGCATCGTCCGCCACGAAGTCCGCGATGCCGTTGTCACGCTCCGTCTCGCGATGGTGATGCGAGTGCGGCAGCTCGATCGCCGGCTGGTCCACCGGATGCTCGTCATCGCTCGGGTCTGGGTCTGGATCCGTCGCGTCACGTCCAGATGTCCGCTCATCGACTTCCATAAGGCTTAGCTCAGCCTCCTCACGGAGCTCGCACAAGGCTACGGCCGCCTGCGGCGGCAAATCTTCTGCAGCAAAACCAGTGCGGTTGCGAATCTGTTCGCCAATCGCGCGGTCGCCGTCAGTCGCGTCGCCGAACTTAAGCCACGCGTCGCGGTGCGTCAACTCCAGCCGCTGCTCGAGCGACAGCGTGCGGTTGACCTCGCCGCCGCGCAGCGTGACCGACGTGGCAATCGCCTGGATCATTTCGCGGTAACGTCGGCCGAGCGCCGCGTCGTCCAGCTTCGATCGCGCACGCCGTACCGGAGGCCGCCTCGCACCACCGCGGGGTCCGGATATCTCCGGTGCCGGTGGACGCGGCGCGCTTTGCGGATACAGGTGTTGCCGCTCGGCGAAATATTGATGCCGTGCGTGGCGAGCCGCGGCACGCACACCGTCGATCGCATCAAACGCGGAGCCTCCCTGGGCCCGAATGCGGTCCCGGGCTTCCAGCGCCGCCTTTTCTTCAACTGCGCTCACCGATTCCCCCACAAACTTGCGCGCCTGCTCGATCGACTGCCCCATCAGTTGACTCAGGCGCACCGCCTCACGCTCGAAGTCGGCTTCGCTGCCGAACAGCGTCCCCGGTGCGGCAGCACGCGCGGCATCGAGCGCACCGTGCGCCGCCACCGTCGTTTGTGCCGCCTGCGGAACCTGTCCGTTCATCCAGCGCGCAAATGGCGCGACATCGGCCGCGCCCGGGACGTACCATTTTTTCGAGCGCCGATCGAATTTCGCGCCCAATTTCTGCGCCGTATCCTTCTCCTTGAACGGCACATCCAGCCAGGTCCGTTCGCGTTTGGGCCTGTTCGTGTCAGCCACTCGCCACCTCCTCCACTTCGTTGTCCGCCTGCGCCGCAGCCGGCTCAATCTGAGAATTGGCAGTGGCGTCGGCCCCTGCCACGTTGAAATCGAACCGAATGCTGGTGAGCATTTCCCGGACGTCGTCCCGGATCACCAGCCCGAGTTCGGCCATGTCCGACGCAAAGCCGATGAGCGCCATGTCGGTTGCAAGCGGTCCGGGTCTCAGCTGATCGAGCACCAGTAGCTCGGCCGCAGTCATCGCCTTCGCGCCCGCCTGACGCGCGAGACGTATCTCGCCGGCAGCCTTCGCCGACAACGCCGCGTGGTACGTCTCCGGGTTGTGGGTCGGGATGCCCGCGGCGCGCAGTTCACCGGCCTGCCAGGCTGCTTTGATTTCGCTTTCGGTCGGCATGCGCTTCTCGATCGCCGCCAGCATCGGGCTAACCGAGCGCATGCGGTCCATGAACAAGGCATCCTGGAAATAGGCCGCTTTCTCGCATAGGATCGGGCGCTGAAAGCCGAGTACGATCTCCTGGTGTTGCTCCATGCGTTTCAGCTCCTGATCGAGCATCAGCGCGCGCCCCTGATCCGACGTGTTAGTGCCAGTCGACGTGTTGCGGCCGCGATTGCGACTACGTGAGGTCGCCTTCTCGGTGAACGTACCCAGTGTCTCGGACAGATCCTTCGCGTCGGCCTGATTGCGTGGCGGATATGCCACCAGCACGGCGTGGTTCGTGATCAAGGTGCGGGCACCGGCCACGCCGTACAGCTCGTTCGGCTCTAACTGTGTCTTCGACTGCAGGATCGTCAGCAGGCGCAGCCAGTAGCCCGCGATGAATGCATTGCCCTTGTCGAGCACTTCAATCCGACCGAGTGCCGTGAATTCGTCCCCTACGCCGAGGCACTGATACTTGACGCTCGGATCTTCGCCCGGCAACGCATCGAGGTTGTCCTCGATCCATTGCGTGTAAAACAGGTTGCCGAGCAAGCTCGCGACCGAGAGCTCGCGCACCGGCAGCACAACGTAGATCGACATCAGATCCCGACGCACACGGTCGAGCTCAAAGTCGCACGCGCTCGTCGCCTGGTCGACGATGGGGTTGCTGAACAGGCGCAGGCCAGCGTTGAACGTCGCGACGATGTTCAGCATCGTCTCGTCGGGCGACGCCAACACACGCGAGAGCGCCCCCAGACAGTCGCCCGACAACGGAATGCTCTTCCGACGCTCATGCTGCATGAGCTCCGTCAGGTGTTCGCGCACCTTCCTGTCGGGTGTAGTCGCGAGCCGCAACACATGGCCGAATGTGCAATCGCCGGTCATTTCCATCAGGTACAACGCGAGGCCCATGAACAGGTCGGCCGCCTGTTCGTAGAAGAACCTGTTGCGCGCGTCCGCCGTGTGATACAAGCGCGCTGCGATCGCCTGCAGGCGGCCGACCCGCGCGAAGGCCGGGCTCTTCGCGATCTTGTGGAGCGGGTTCCAGCGGTGCGTGAAACCCTCCTGGTCAAACGGCGCCCAGCGAAACACCTTCTGGCCGCAAGCCTGCCGGTAGCGCGACGTCAGGTCGAAGTTCTCGCCCTTCACGTCGAGCACGACCACAGAATCCGAAAAGGTGAGCAGGTTCGGGATCACGATGGCCACGCCCTTGAACGAGCGCGTCGGCGCGGCGACCATTACGAACTCCAATCCGCGGAATGTCAGGTACCGGTTCCTGTATTTGCCGACGATGATGGTTGGATCACGGTAGTCGCCTTTCCGGCGTGCGCTGCCATTTGCCTCGTCGAGCAGGCCGTAGCGGCGGATCTCGTGGCTGCGGGCGAAGCGTGCATCGCCGTGCAGGTCGCGCTTCGGTTTCATGGCCAGCGCCGCAACCACGACCGCGATCGGCAGAATCGGGACGATGAACGATACCGCCGCGGCGATCTGCAGGGACCGCTTCACGGCCTTCACGTCGCCATAAGCGCTCCAGTAATCGTGCAGCGTCCAGACGCCAATGGCTGAGTCCGGCAGCTCCTCCAGCTTCGCGAACAATGTCGCACCGACGTATTGGCCGGCCACGGCTAACCCCGTCAGCACCGCGGCGGCAACCGGGCCTAGCGCTACGACGCGATCTAGAACCGTTGCGGTTTTCATCAGCACGGCACTCGCGCACATGCCCCACAGCCCGCATGCGATAACGACCATGGCAATCACTGCGATTAGCTCGACGGAATCGGTAATCGCGTCGAGATGCAACATACGACCAGCACTGAACACGGCTGCGCCGGACACGATGCTCAAGAAGCAAGCAATGAACAGATGGTTTCTCATCGCGCTGTCCACGGCGCGTCATGCGCCCCGAGCACCAACGAGATCAGCAGCGCGTGGCTGATGCCCGATTCGGGAGCCAGCGTCGCGTGTGCCGGCGCGTGCGGGGGCCGCTCAAACACCCCCACATCACACGATCCGAATCCCGGATCGCTCCGCCCCGCGCTCATGCCAGCCCCCGCAGCAGATTCCACTTCGTGACCGGATCGAAATAGATCTCCTTGAGCTGCCTGTTTTCCATGTACAGCACGACATCGATCGTGGTCTTCACCTCGCGCATCAGGTGATCCCAAGTCAGCGTCTGACCGACTGGACTTTGTTTCACAAGCGTGGCGATCCGCGCTAGCGCCGCGATCGCATCGTTCGCATGGACGGTCGTAATCCCGCCCTGGTGGCCAGTATTGAGCAGCGTCAGGTAATCCCAAGTTTCATCGCCGCGCAGCTCGGCCAGGAGCACGCGGTCGAATTTCATCCGCAGCGTCGCCTTCACGATGCGTCGCGCCGGCAGCGACTCGCTGTAAAACAGATGTACGTGGTTCGGGTGGTACGGCAGCGGCAGCTCATGCGTGTCTTCGATAGTCGCGACGCGCGTGTGCTCCGGGACCAGGTCCGCCAGCGCCTTCGTCAGCGTGGTCTTGCCCGAGCCGGTCCCGCCCACGAGCACGATGTTCAAGCGATTCAGGATCGCGAGTGTCAGAAAGCGCTCGACGTCGCGCTGAGCAAGCGCGTCGAGCATTTCCAGCTCGAACGGGAGGAGCGCTACGATGGCCGGCGAGGCCAGCTCGCGGGACGGATTGAACACCGGCGTCGCGCTCCGCACGTCGACGATGCCCGATTCGAAGCGATCGCGCACGAGGTCGACGTCGCGGTCCGTGACATCGCGAAATCCATTCAGGAATCCGCCCTGGATCAGCTCCGGAATTTTGAAACGAGTGCTGCCCGGCACCCGGATCGTCAGCGACACCGTGCCCGGCTCGCACGCCGGCGGAATCAAGATCTGACCGCGCTCGCCACCCGGCAGGCGGACTGGTTTCTCCGGCTCGGCCGCCGACAGCGCCGGTTTCGCCTTGTTGTAAATCGCGAGCGCCGGGGCGAACTGGTTCAGCGCGTCCAGCGACGCGTTCGGCAGTTCGTGACGCTGCCAGCCGTCCCGCGTTTCGGTCCAACCTTCATACGGCCGGTTGATCGCAAACTCGGTCACGCCGGGGCAGCTCAGACACTCTGCAACCCCAAGCGTCTTAAGGTGACTGCGTACCGTGACGCTGTCGTCATATTGCATATTCTTGGACACTCCGTTGGAAGGGGCAGAATCCGGATCACTGCGTGGCCAGTTCGTACACGTCCGAGAAGTCGAGGTCGCGAGCGACGAAGATCGTCGTCATCGAACCGTACTTCGAGTACGCCGTCGGTGGCACATTAATCGTGTTGCGCAGCGTTTCGGTCGCCACCTGCTCACCCGCGCTCGACGTGTTGTTGAACTGGATCCGGTTGCTGCCGCCAGAGTTCGCCGCCAGGTTCGAAAGAGCCTGGCCCGCATCGCCAATCATGCTCACCATCAGGGCCCCACCAAATCGCGTCCAGAAGTGCGTGTCGACGTAAGCCGGAATGCCGCTACCGCCCAGTGCGTCCGCCGCCGGCGAGCCGAGCTGGACTATGACGCCAGCAGGCGTTGTCAGACGCGTCCAGATCACGAAGATCCGCGCCTGGCCCTGCATCAACGCTTGACGCTGTTCGCCCACGACTTCAGACCCGCGCTCGATGAGCAACACCTTGCCGTTCGCCGAATACACGTCCTTCGACACGTGGCAGGTCGTCATGCCCGGATAGTCGGTGACGATCTTCGCGCCCTGCACGCACGGAACCGCGGTACCGGCGAGCAGCAGGAAGTCGCGGGACGGCAACAACCCGGCCCTGACCGTCTCCAGCTTCGACGGCCGCAGTTTTGCGTCCAAGCCATCCCTCGCGTATTCGGGACGTGTACCACCGGCGCCGGACGCGTCAGCGCCACCAGTCGATTTCTGGTCATCGAGCTTGATCAGCACGTCCCCATCGAGCTTGCGCATCGCCGGCGTCTCAACCGCACTGGCTGACGTCGTAGCTGCCGCGCCGGTACCGGCCGATGCGGCGGACTGCATCGCGCTGGCCGTATCCGCGTGAGCCGGCGCCGCAAGTGCTGCGCTCGCGGCTTCCTCCGCCCGCAGCCTCTCGATCCTCGCCTGGTCGCGCGCGAAATCGTGCCGATCGCCGGACGGCTTGTCCTTGGTCGCCTCGATCTTTGCCGCCTCGGATTCCGCATGGTGCTGCGCCGTCCATCGCTTGATAGCGACGCCAACCGCAACCGCCCCGAACAGCAGGACCAGCACGAGACCTGTCACGATCGGCAGGAGCCGGAACGGACTTTTGCTCCTCACCCGGCCAACGCCCGGCACGCCGCGTTCGCCGATGCCAACCGGCTCCGTCGGCACCGGGTTCTGTTTGATCTCCTTACTCACCGATCGCCTCCTTTTGCTTCACGAGCCGTACGGTGCCAGGAATCGTGGTGGCCAACGGGTTCAGCCGACCGTCTGGCCGATACGCGTTGTTGCGAATGCCAAGCACGGCGTTGCCCACGCGCAAGTTGAAGCGGTGCGCGGTGTCGTGCACGACGAGTACCGGCCCGCGCATGTCGTCCGGATTCACGAGCCCTTCCGAGCCGTCTTCGAACACGCGATAGATCTGCGGCAGGTCACGGCTCGTCCTGAACTCGAAGTAGGTGAACCGGCCGTCATCCCACAGCGCGGTCGGCGCCAGCGTCGTGTCACCGCGCATCTCGTAGTCGAAGTTGCCGGTCCCCACTGTGTTGCGGGTCTGCCCGAGCAGCGCCCGCGCTTCGGCCGAACGGGCAGCCGCTGCTGCGGACTCTTTCGCACGGGTGTCGGGATAATCAAACGTCAGCGACCAGATCGCCTCCTCGTGCTTCGTGACTGGAAGCAGATGCAACACATAGCGACGCCTGTTCGTTAGCAGGATCAGGTTGGTGGCTGCCTTCACTGCCTTCGGCTTGAAGAAGAAGCCGTTACCGGCCGGACCCGCCGCCCAGGCCTTGCCGTCGCCCATGCCTCCACCGTCGAGCTTTTCGCCTTTCTCGAACACAACGACCGTGACCTCCCCGGGGCGATAGGTGATCTGATAGGTTTCGGTCGGGTCGTACACCGCGCAGGCGATGTGCGGATCGCCGCCACACGGTCCCGGCACCACCTCGGCTGCAGCCGGCATTGCCAGTGCGAGCAGTGCGGCCGCGATGGCCGACGCACCCGGTGTTTCCGTGAATCGGATCTTCATTGGCTGGTCCCTCCGTGTGCATTCGCCGGCCCCGATCCGGACGACATCGCGGCCGCAGGCATCGGCGCTACACCATCCGTCGTGCCGCGCGTCCAGTCGCGATCGACCGAGTAACTGGTCGCGCGAAAACCCATCGGATTCAGAACCTGTTCGTCGCTGTTGGCCGGCAGATCACCCATCTCGTAGGTAATCGTCGCGACCCAGTACTCGGTTTTAAACGGTACCAGCGCCGTGCTGCCCTGTGTCGATAGCGAAACCGTTTTCTTTGAGAAGAACACCTGCGCGGTCGACCCGACGAACGTGATCGCACCTGGTTGGGCAATCACGCGGAACTTGTCTGTGAGCACGTTCTGCGGCGAGTTCTTTCGGTTGTATAGCGCGGAGTACAAGGACTGCTCGCGCGACGAGTTCATCAGCATCACGGTGTCGTACGCATCCTGAATCGTGTACCAGTCGTAGCCTTCACGCAGTTTCACGTAGTCGCGCAGCGCCTTTCGTACCTCGAGCTCCGCGAAGGTCACAGAGCCGCTGCGCGCGACGTCGATTACCTGCACGTCGCCAGTCGCGGTGTTGTCTCTGATGATCACTGGTGGAGTCGCCCTCTTTAGTTGTACTAATGCTGCTGAACAAAGAATAGAGGCCAATGCGACGAACATGGCGCCGCCGGCGACGCGCCAAGCGATCTTCGTCACCTTCTCCTGCTGCTGCTGTGTGGATTTTTCGAAGGCGAGTGCAGCCTTGAAATACGTGCGCGCCATCTCGCGCGGATCGGCGTCGGCGAACTTCGCGGCAATGTGTTGCAACGCGGCCGCGTAGTTCCCATCGGTCACGATCGCGGTAGGCGCGTCATGAACCTCGTGCGACTTCTTTCTGAGCCACTTCATGGCGCGCTCCATTGCGCCGCATGGTTGACGTGCATCCACGGTCCGCCCGGTTGCGTCGGCTCTGGCGCCGACGAGCACGCCGAAAACAGCGTGGCGCTGCAAAGCACGACGATGAATTTCAAGATCACTCTCCGATTGAGGTGTGCCGTCCGCAGACGCTGATCATGCTGGCGGACGAGACTTACTGATTACTTGGTGCGTACAAACTCGGCACCGGGAACAACAAGGTGTCCGCTCGCTTTATCGACCGTGACCACATACGGTACTGCACCGCTCACGACCATCTTTCCATCCAGTATTGCGGCAGGTTCCCGCACGGTAAGCCATTTATCCGCTGCGCTTTCAGCGCCGAGATTGGGGACCTTGTGCGAAACGTAGAAATTGTCTACGCTGCCATTTCGGTTAATTTCCACTTCAAACCACCCATTCTCGCTGACACGCTTCCACGTTCCTACGTACTGGTCGCCGTCATTCTTGACGCATCCGTATTGTGTAAGTGCCACTGCGACCATCGTTACCGCCGTCACTAACCAAATCGTCCTCATCTACTTCTCCCGATAGTATTCAAGATTTCGCGCGGTCGAGCGAGTTATTGGACGCAGTTGGCAACCCACCGCTATGTCCACGCATCAACCTCATCGCCCGCAGTGCCATGCTGGCCGCCGTACCGATCTTGCCGACCATCGACGAGATCCCAACGCCACCCGCCAACTGCGACGCCAGCGACGGCATAGCCAACGACACTACGATGAACACCAAGCCGGCCCCGATGATCTTCCCTTCCATGACATAGGTCAGCATGACGTCCTTGACACTAAATCTCTCTGGTAGCACCGAGGTCATGAACCGCACCTCGACCGCTCCGACCGCCCCGAACAATGTGACAAGCAAGCTGCAGTTCAAACACTGCGCGGTCCAGTTCTGGAAGAACTGCCGCGTCGCCGGGAACAGCGCTGCCACGACGAAGGCTGGACCGAGCGCGAGCAGCAACCCGAGCGCGAATTTCGCGAGAATGATGTAGGCGGCCGCAATCGCGAGAAATGGCACACCGACCAGCAGGAGGCAAATCGCGAGCGCCGAAACCTCGACATAGAGTCCGACATCGGTGATGCCTAAGCCGTCGTACATGCTCTTGATCGCATCGATGTAGAGACCCAACAGCGTATCGAGCCCGTTGCTCAGCTCGTTTCCGCCCATCAGTGCGCGGCTCAGATCGTCCCCGAGACCGTTGAAGAACGGCACCACATACTCGCTGTAGTAGCTGATGTTCATCCCGGCAGTGAGCACAGCCGCCCATCCCGCCATCTTCATCATGAAATCAACAATCGGCGTATCGCTGTGGCCGCGCCAGTACGACACCAGCACAAGCAGCACATAGAGGCTGAAGCAGGCAGCGACCAGCGGGCTGATCAGTGAGATCATCGTGGCCGACCCGGTGTTGATCGTATTCAACACGTCCCTGTCGAACGCGTTGAACATTTCGGTGAAAATCTGCAGTTGCATGATCACGTTCCGTGTCAGTGGTCAGTAACGTCATCGCCGTTCAGGCGGCGCTGCATGTCGCGATGTGCGGCGTTTTGCGCGAACTCCTTCTCCGCGTCCTGCAGCTTCGCCGCCAGCTCAAGCCGTACCTTGTCCGCGTCGATCGACGAAATCTCCGCTGCCCACCGGTTCTGAAGATCGGCTTTCGCCGCTGGATCCTGCGTCAGGTTCGATTGCTGCATCAGCTGCTGGATATTGTTCAGCCGGTCGATCGACGCCTGATATGCCCGCATCACCATCGCCTTGTTTGTGGCCAGTGTGTCATTCAGGCGCTGCTGGCCCGGTGTATATGCAGTCAGCGCCTCCTTGCGAGCGATGCTGTCGGCGACGCCGCTGATTCCGTTCAGCTGTCCGCGCTTCGCCGAGTCGTAGACCGACTGCCACTGATCCGGCAGGTAGTTTCGCAGTGCGGGGCTGTTGAAGATGTCTCCCAAACCGCGATTGCCGATCTGCGCCTCGTACTGGTTCGTGATGGTGGTGTATTGCTGCTGCAACTGCCTGACGGTCAGAATCGCCTGCGCGAGGTTCGACGCATCGAGCACCAGCATGCCTTGCGCGTGCGCGGTCGGGGCCAAGACCGAGGCCGTGCAGAGCGCGGCGATCGCTGCGGCGCCGATCAATTTACGGGTGGTTTTCATCGTGTTGGTCTCTCACTAAGAGGCGTTGAGTTCAGTCCGAGGCCGCCGTGGTCGCGAGCTTGCAATCACGCTTGCCCTTACGGCGTTTCTGGAACAGCTGCATACGCAGGTCCGTATCTCCATGTGCGTCGCGCGTGCACTCTTCCCAGATCGCCACGTTGTCGAGGCTGCTGGAAAGCACCGCGATCTCATCGTTCATGCCGCCAAGATCCAGTGTCGCGAACGCCGACTGGTTGCTCTGCTTGATCAGGAAGGTGCGCGACTCCTTCGACAACCGCTTGAGCTTGTCGAACTCGCGATCTGTCAGGTTCAGGAGCTTGTAGCCCTCGTGCGTCGCGTCCGGATTCGGCAGATAGATCTTCGTCGCCGTAAGGTCGCGGATCTCTGCGAACACCGGACACTGGATTGCGTCTTCCGGTGACTGCGAATCAAGGATCAGGAATTCGTCGGCCTTCCGCCCCGTCTTCAGAGACTTGCGGATCAGCTCCTGCGTGGTCGGATAGCTCGCCGGCAGCCAGAACTCCGCTATCACCGTCGCAAGCAGCCCGCCCTTGCGCTGCATCTGGTCCTTCAGGTACAGCAGGTGCGCAAGCACCGGCTCCGTGGCGGCATAGTCCTTTTTCAGGAAGTCGGTCACGTCGAAGCCGATCCGGCGCACTTCGGCAATACTTGCCAGCGTGTCCGGTACGTTGTCGAGCGCCCATGCGAATCGACCGCCAGTTGCTCCGCACCACTGGCTAAGACGCAGCCACAGGCTGTTTTCATCGCCGGTTTCCGCAATCGACTCGAGCAAGCGGCTGAAGGTCTTATGCTCGATGTTCTCCAGCCCCATGACCGTGTCGACCGCGTGCTTGATCTGCCGCTGATCGTCGGCGCTGAGCTTTCCGTTCCTGTCGCGGCAGCATGCGCCGACCAAGTCATACAGATGAGCGCGATTGCGCTTTGTGTCAGGCAGGCCGAATGGCGCAAGACCGGTCGGCTTGCCTTCGTGCAGTGTGAAGTAGAAGGCACCGATCTCCTCGAGGAAAATTCGCAACCCCTGATCGAGGTCGAGCACGAAGATCTTCGGGTTGAATCGCTCGAGGAAGCTGAGCAGCATCGTCTCGAGGGTCGTCTTGCCCGTGCCGGTCGAGCCGAGGATCAGCGTGTGGCCGGCGACCTTCTCGCCAACGCTGTCCTCGTCGAGGCGCGACGCGTGGCAGTTCAGGCTGAACAGGCTCTTCGCGACGGTCTGCACCGGCATCAGCGCCGAGCCGTCGCCGAGCGGATTACCACGCGCTTTGCCTGCCGCATAGTTGTGCATCGAGAACGACGATGCGAGGCTGCGCGTCGACTTCGGCATCGGCCGCGGCTTCACCCTGAAGCCCGGCACCTGGCTCAGGTAGGTGTAGGGGGCCGACGCCGTCGCCTTCACGAATCTGAATCCGCAGTCGTTCAATGCCCGGCTTGTCACATACGCGCCGTTACTGATTGCCTTCTCCGGCGTATCGCCATGCACGACAAGCGCGCCGTGGTAGTCGCCGAACGCGAGGTCCCGGCCGGCGATCAGCGCGAGCGCCTCTTTCAGTTCCTTGATCTGGTATGTCGCCTTGTCTTCAACGGATTGCAGATTGTTGATCTGCGCCTCGATCGCCTCCATCGCTTCGGCAGTGCTCAGGCAACCGAAGCTCTGCGTGAAAGTGAATTCGACCGGCAGCGTCAACAGTGGATTCGTCTGCCCCCAACCGGCCTTCGGAAAATCCTTCAAGTCGTAGCAACTCGCGAACCGCGTCGAGCGGTCGGTGCGCACCTCGACCGTGTCGTAGTGAAAATGCAGGTGCGAGGTCGGAATCAGGTCGCGCCCCGTTGTCTGAGTGACCGGCACGCGCTCGTCGATGCCGTTCATCAGCTCGCCGATAAACTGGTACGTTTCCGAAAACAGGATACCGTTGTGCCCGTATGTCTCGAGGACCTGCGGATCGTAGGAGACGAGCGCTTTTGTCAACGCCTCGACCAGCTCCTCGAGTTCGTGCACCGTCTCGTCCAGATCGTCCCCGTCCAGGATCGCAGTGATGTAAAAGCTGTTCTCGAAATGGTCGTGCTTGCGGAAACGCTGCAAGTACCTGTCAACTGTTAGCTGAATGAAATGATTGTAGAAGCTGTACTCGTCGCCGAATGAGACGCGGCGCCGGCGGAACGTGCTCCACAGCGACAGTCGGTTGCCCTTCTCTAGCGTCATCGCGGCCAACTGGCGATTCCAGCTGTCATAACGTGTCTCGATCTCGCCGCGACTGACCGATTCGAACGGGACGCCACTCAGGCGTAGCACCGTGAAGGCGCAGCCGTTGTCCATGCTCGTCGCGGTCACCGACACGGGACGGCCAATGCGCGGCAGCTTGTCCTCCGCAGCCGCGACAAGGCGGGTCAGGCCATTACTCATGTGCATGCTTCGTCTTCCGTGTCCCTTGCGTCACCAGTTGGATCGCCGCAAACGGTGCGCGATTTTTCAAGTGCCAGGTGAAGCAGGCCACAGGTCGTCTTGCCTGCGCCCGCAGCCCCTAAAATCATCGTGTGGCCCACGGCGGCCCGCCACACACTGGCATCGCCGGCGACGAGCGGAATGGGATGGCGGTTACTCATCGTTCTCCTCACGTGGCTGCGTGAGGAGGCAATGACGCAGCGCCTCGAAACGCTCCAGATCTGGGCCGCTCGCAAACAAGCGCTTGTAAACGCCCGCGTCACGGCCGTAGCGCATCGGCGCGAGCGTGTAGGTCTTGCCGAACATCGACACTCGTCGACGCTCGAGCCGGCACCGGAACTCCAGCCAGACCAAGCGCAGCGCCTGGTCGTCGTTCGCGCAGACATGCCGGAAAAACACGAAGATCGGCACCCCAGCAGCGCCGATCAACAGACCGCCCGGCCCAAGAACGAAGCCGCCGGTCATGCTGGCGATCAGCGACACGCAGCCGACGACCAGTGCCGGGAACATCGGGACGCCTGCAATCATCGCGATCCGGTTCAAGCCAGCGTATGACGGATACAGCGTGCGTTCATCTTCCATCGTGATCAGGCAAAGAGTCCGAATGCCCAACCGGCGAGCACGAGTGCTGAGCCGACGCCCGCTACTTTCGCTATGCCACCGCCGAAGTCGTGGATCCAGTCGGCCTTGTTGCTCCAGCACTGCACGCCTACCCACAGCAGGTACGCACCGGCCAACACGCCGCACAAGCCGTAGAACCACATGGTGAACGAGTAGACGGCCTGCGTGCCCGCATTCAGCCCCCCGCCAGCGTAAGCGGCATGTACGGGCATCGACATAACGAGGCCTGCGGCAATACGGCGCACGACAACGGCACGCGAACGCAGCGCAGCCGATGCGCGCCCAAGTAAGGTTGTAAAAATATTGTTCCTCATCTGCATGCTCCGTTAAAAATCGCCCAGGGCGTCCCAAGCGGGGTGGTTGTCTGACGCACGTGCACTCTCTGCCCCTGCTGCGGATGAGTCGTTAGCCCGTTGCGCGCGCGCCAGGCGGGAATCACTATGTGACGCCGGCGCCGCGCCATCTGCCACAACTGCGATTGGCGGCACGACTACGGCATTGGCGCCGGGATCAGCCGCGTTCGAAGCGACGCGCTGGACGTAACTGGTACCGCGCGAATCCGGCTTGAAGCCGCGCGCGAAGTTGCCGCTGTAGTAGCAACTAAGCGCCGCGCGCACGGCCTCTTGCGACACACGGCCCCTAGCGGACGCGCGGGTGTAGCAGTCGGTGAGGATGGTGCTGCCGGCGCGCAGGTTCGCGCACGGATCGAAGACGGTCTCGAACGTGAGTCCGTAAATGCGCAGGTTCGCGCGGTTGATCTGGGCAAGACCCATGCTGTAGTTCCAGCCAGCTGCCTCGAGTGCGCGCGCGGTGACCACTGCCTCGTCGCGGTTACGCGGCTGGCGCACCAGGCGACCGCGAACCACGCCGATCGCGTAAGGATTGAAACCGGATTCCGTCTTGACGACCGCCTGCAAGGTCGACGGATACACAGACGGCGCGCACCGCTGCGCAAGCATGGCGACATCGCCCGGCATCATGCTCGACCTCGACAGCCATTGACCCAGGTGGCAGTACTCTCGACGAGCGCGGTGGCGATAACCGGTATCTGCAGCGTCGTCAATACGACCGTGGCACTAGGCACGGCGAGCTGCAGCACGCTCAGCCCAAGTGGCGTCGTCAACGGATGTTTGAAAAGCTTGTGCATGGCTCACCACTCTCTGCCGTCGTCACACGGTAAGCCGCTCTTCCAAATCACATAGGCGATAGCGAACCAGCCGACCGTCACCATCATCACCGCAATCAAGTCGTGCTCAGAATGCCGCTCGATCAGCCAGTACCCCACACCGAAGCTCGCCGTCACGACAATGAAGAACAACAGCGCGCGGATGCCGGATCGCATCCACTTGAAAATCCTTCTCATCTCTTCGCCCTGATTTCTTGTTAAATCCAGTTGCCCAGCCCAAAGCCGTAGCGCGTTTATCGAGCTCGCGCGAGGAAAGTTGCTCCATTTGCGTCCGGGCTAGACATCCTGTTCGGTGACTCGGCTGTGTCGTGCGAGCACCCCCGGCAAGCGCCGTTCTTCCAGTTGATTCACCAAGCTGAACGGTTTTGTCACGTTGCAATGGCAGCTGGGTGCGGCTCGCGCCGCGAGTTGGACCTGCGGCGGACACCGGCGTCGCGCTCGAATGTCGGGATAACGGCAGAATCTCAAAGTTAATCATTAAGGAATACTATTCATTGTGCGTTATAGAATGACATGGTTATGGTCCTTTCATTAGTCAGTCAATGACGTGCGCCGGCCCCCTACGCGAGATGCTGCAGACCCATTCGGTCCGACGCGGATACTCTTGCATCATTCACACTCACACGCGCCTTCGGTCTCCGTCCCGTCGGAGACCGAAGGCACAACAATTCCATGTGCGCCGGCCATGCGATCGTCACCGCGACCGCACGCAGGCCCGCCTAGGTCCCACGATGGGACCCAAGCGCAACAACACGTAGCCATTTCGAACCTCCTCCGACGCCACTTAATGTTGAGGTTGGTCCTAGTGCACTAGCTTCGCCCGCAACCATTACCCCCTCTTTCGATTAGCACTCCTAATCCGCCTAGTTAAATCAATTGACAACAGGACTAGTCGACGGAGACCAAGGCGTCCTACCGTTACCGTCGAGACTGCAGTTTTCCTCGACTTCGCTCGAACGATACAGCTTGGATGCGACCGCTTGGTCCCTTCGAGGATCGTTAACCGAAGCCCCACAGCCCAATTTCGTTTTTGATCAAATCGCACCGATCGTTGTCAGCGCCATGGCCACGCCGATCGACCCGCGCCCAAATCGAAACGCCAGTCCCAAGCGTTGTTGCCGGCATAGCACGCGAGCCACAACATAGACTTTTCGTACGACAAAACAGATCGTAATACAGACCACTGCGACGTGCAAGACAGATCTTTGTAAGTTTTTTAAAGACATTTTGTTGTTATACTTCTGCTTCAAGCCAGACTGACTACCATATTGGGCACCGTCCGAGATGGACGATGCCAACGAGAACGGTGGACTTGCAAGCCGCCCACCACGTTGCGTCACTAGAGTGGGGATCGGGCGGACAATGCAAACGCAGCCGTTCATCTTTTAACCGGACCAGAGTCGAGATGCTTTACGGAGTGCGCCGAAATGGGCCTAGGAGACGTAGTACACAATATCAATGCGCTGCTGGACCGTCATCACGTTCCGTCACGGAAGCGGAATAAGGTACTTGCCGACATTCTTGGTTTGCATTACACGTCCGTCCAGAAGAAGATGATTTGGCAGAAACCTTGGTCGCATGAGCAACTTAGGCAAATTTGCGAATACTACGGCGTTCCGATTAATAACCTGATCGACGATAACCGCTCAAACAAGGTGTCAGCACTGATCAGATTCGGCACCAAGATTCAACGCGGTAGAATCTCCGTCGGCCAGGAACTCGAGAATCCAACGTCGGAGGATTTCATTGCGACCCAAACGATGGATGGCTGGGTCGTTATGCCA
Organism: Paraburkholderia humisilvae; assembly: GCF_902859855.1. GTDB lineage: Bacteria > Pseudomonadota > Gammaproteobacteria > Burkholderiales > Burkholderiaceae > Paraburkholderia > Paraburkholderia humisilvae. The sequence continues at coordinate 15,287 of NZ_CADIKH010000056.1, read as the reverse complement.
GGCAATACAGTTGTGCACGAGAAGTGTTATCGGATCGACTCCATGGAGACCCTTCCCCCGCCTTTGATCGCACTACTTGACGACGAGCACGACGTCAGAAGCCCGATGGTCGAAAATTTTGCGCGTATCGGACTCAATACCAAGGAATATGCCACTGCCGACGCTTTAATTGGGGATCTTATCGCGACACACTTTGAAGGATACATTCTTGACTGGATGCTACCGAACAATACGACATCTGAGGATGTAGTCCACCGTATCAGAGCTCTGCCCGGCGGTGAACAGATTCCGATAGTCATATTGACCGGAAAACTTGAAACTCATTTGGTTGAAGAGTCTGAGCTGGCTCGCATGGTTCAACTCTACAATGTTATGATAGTTGAGAAGCCCGTCCGGACCCGAATCATCGGCATGACTTTGTTTTCTCTTATGTCCAGAGAATAGTATCCACTCCCGCCTGAAGTCGCGGAGCGGCCTAAGAAGACTCAGAACGGGGGAGTCCCGATTTTTGACGGATAAATCAGACCGGAAATTCGACCGTAAACACGGTTCCTAGCGCTTCTTCGCTCTGAACTTCTATGTGACCACCTAAGGTTCTGACTAACAATTCTACTATAGTGAGCCCGAGTCCTACTGAGCCACCGCAATACCGCTCCCTGGCTTCAGAACGTTTGACGAAAGGGTTAAATATAATCTTGAGGTCTTCTTTAGCCACCCCCATCCCCGTGTCTCTCACATCAATGCGGATACTTTTCCGATATTTTACAATTATAGATACGGACACCCTAACTTCACCGGCAGCAGTGTATTTTATTGCATTCTCAACCAGATTTCTCAGTATCTGATCGGTTTTATTCCGATCCAAATGCAACACCCCGACATTTTTCGCCACCTCAAACGTCAAGTTGATATTTTTTCTATTTGCAATTCCAACATAATCGCCTACGATACTTGCAACAAAATCTTCAATATTTAAGTCCTCCCGGACTACGCTGACTTTTCCTGACTCAAGGCGTGAGTATTGTCCAAACATGAGCAGCCTCGACTCAATAAGCTCGACCTGTTTGCTAATCTTTTCTGATAGGGAACGAATATTGTCCAGGGGTGTTTCAGCCTTTAAAATTTCTGTATCGTCCACCACAAAAGTTAGATTTTCAGCAGCTGCGGATATACCTTGCAGTGGGTTCCTGATTTCATGGTTGAACATTGCAATAAAAACGTGCTTTCTCCTAAGCGCCTCCGCCTTTTGGCGTATCAGGTGACGACCAATTGCCTGATTGAATAGCACAAATAACGCAAATATGGACGAGAGGATAAACCAGCCAGCAACCACTCGTTGAAATGCCCCCCGCACATTCGAAACAGCCCCGATCATGTTGCTGTAGTTATTAATCTGCTCTGTATAAAATAGACTATTGAGCCCGGTCAGCTCAAGTCGAAAATCTGTCAAATCAGTAATCACCAGATCCTTCTCGACGTTACCTGCCAGCATAAGATTTATTCTGGCTGCGATTTTTTCAAATCTGCCAAACGCGTGCCGAACAGCCACTTTCGTTTCTGGCTTGCTAAATGTTTTTGATAATGGTCCATTGGAATCCGTAAGTATATAAAACCGGGAATTTACCACCTCGATCGCATTGCGTATTTCCGCCGCGTTACCGGCACCCCCCCCTTTGTACTGATGCACTTTCTCACGCAATTCGCCAACAGGAATCTGAATATTTTCAATTATCGAATAAGAATCAAGCGCCGGAATAAGCTGATTTTTGAATTGTTGCTCTTCGTGATCAATTACGGCTATCTCATGCACCAGCCAAAACGCCGCAACCAACAGCGTCAACAGATAGCCAATCTGCAAAAATCGAAACATGGAATCTCCGGTGCTAGACTTTATTCAACATATATGTTTTTTATCATCCATATGAATTTAGCGTCAACGTCCTGCCCACCAAGCTCTTTCGGATACTTTGACCTTGGATAAATTAATGCAAATGGCCCCAAGGTCTTAATGGTCATTCTTTTCCCATTTCGCTCATATGCCAGAAGCAAATCATACTTGACCACGTCCGACATCGGGATGCGGTAATCATAGCCGTCGTAACAGATGAAATGGATAGTCTTCCCGTAGAGACCGAAATGTTTCAGCATTTCACGCATTTTGACCCCGCGAAATAACTCCTCGTTAGTCCAATTTGTTGACGTCCGCATCGTCTCTTGAGGCATTTTCAATGCATCGTCGAGACTAAGGACTTGGCTATTACCAGTGTCGGTTCCGGCAGATTGTGACTTGTTATAGATCGTGATCTGCTGAGCAGCCACCGGCACAATGCGCATTATCAGAATAAGGACGCCGGCCAGCGCAATTCTTTGAACGCGTTTCATCGCAAGTCCAACGCATAGCGAACCTGACAGTCCAACTCCGCATCCCCTTCCTGGCGCCACCCGAGACGGCGATAAAAGCGTTCCGCTTTTGAGCCTCTATCTGTCTCAAGAAAGGCCTTTGACGCCCCGTCCTTTCCCAACCAGTTAAGGGCAAGTTCCATAAGGTGCCTGCCGATTCCCTTGTGCTGAAATTCGGGAATAACAAATATTGCGGCGAGATACGGCTCGGGGATAAACACGGGAAGACAGAAGCCTACCTCCCGCCCCCCGTCCCGGCAAACCCAACCGCCGCCCTGCCGGATGTCTTGCAAAGCCAGCTCCCTCTGAAGAAATTTAACGTGCGCCTCGTGTATCAGATTTTCCGTTACAGAGAATCTAATTTCATATGTCGCTCTTAGGTCCGAATCCTGAAGCGGAAAATAACTGTAGTCCATTTTTAACAATTTCCGTAGTAATCCTCCTGCAGTGCCTCTGAGCCTGCCGCGCCGCAGCAGTCCTGGCCCCATGTTTTCTCGCGGCAGGTGCCTCGGCAAAAAGGAACATTGAACGCCAGTAGGCGAACACCCCCATCGCATGCGGACCTAGGCTATCGAAGGCCAGCAGTTTCGACAAAGAGCAGTTCATCCTTCAAACGCTCCGCATGGCACCTGCTTGCGAGCCGGATTCTACACCGGAGTCTATTACGGGCCTGATTTCTGTCTATTATGAGATTGTCATTTGAAATCACAGCCCGAGGCGCTGGACCTGATCCTGCAATTACCCACTTCGGTTGAGGGCTAGTTCATATCCGAGTTGAATGTCGGTGAGGCGCTGCATGCCGCGCCACATAACGGTATTGCCTAGAGGTGCATCGTTGGCCCGGGCAGATAGCGGCCAAGTTGGGCGACCTTGATCAGGTTGCGCAAGCGCGGCGGTGCCTGCGCGGTAAATGGCAAGGCTGGGACCACTCGCCCGAGCAATTCAATTTCGGTTGATGCGAACACCGTGTCGGGCGGAGCTTGCGGTGCGCACCGGCTGATCATGGTCAGCCATGAATATGCGTCAGCTCAGGATGCAGAAGACTGCTATCAGGCTGGTTAGCCAGTCAACTGTGCGAAGCCGCGAATCCTCGGCTTTGCAGCCCAATTTCAGGATTTTGTGGAACGGGTGAGTAGGCCGGAGGAGTCTCAAACCTCCAGGCTCTCGCACAACGGTGCTTGAGCCTCTCGACTCACACCGCTCCCATCAGGCGAACGCACCTGTCATCATCCCCCGTTGCCAATGTACGAACAATCGAACAATCGCGGTTGCCGCTTCGCGATGCCTTCCACAAAGAGAGGCGCCGGCGTTCTGTGTCCTTTCAGACGCTTGTACTTGCGCACTGCCCATGCGGTCAACATCCTGTTGAAGTGTCTGAGCACCGGATACATCGCTGACGGACTGAATTTCCCGTAGTAGCTCAACCAGCCTCGCAGGACTGGATTGTGCATACGGGCGATGTCAGCCATGAGATATGTCCGGGTCTGGAAGCGTGCCTTGCGAGTCCTCTGCCGCATGGACTTTAAGGCCGCCTCACTGACGGCTTGCGTGAAGTTCACAAATATGCTGTTGCGTTTGCGATTCTTCACGATTCGCCGTCGAAAGCTGTATCCGACAAAGTCAAACTGCACGTTCGGATATCGCCCCTTGCAACTGCCATCCTTGCAGCAGACGATTTTGGTCTTGTCCGGATGCATTGCCAGATGACATTCCGCCAGCCTTGCCTGAAGCGCCACCTTGACGGCTTCCCGCAAGCCTGGATCAGCTTCTCACGCCCCCTCTATGCCGGCCGCCGCCTGCCCAGCAATCCGATTTCCGGCAAGCTTGTCCCAGAAGATGGAAACGCCCGTGGTTTTGACGACAAGTCTCTGGATTACGACGCGTGATCGGAAGGTTCCCTTTCGTTCGTCTCTCTGATCCTGTCGATTTGCGCGGATTTAGACCGCCATCGACAGCAGGCGTCCACATAAGCGACTCTTGGCGTTCTTGCGTCTTCAGCACGGCGTCGAACATCCCTTCGTCCCCGTCGCCCCTCAACAGGCTGCCACTCTCACGACGTCCGGTGCACAAAGACTTGAAACACTGGCTCCAATAAACGAAGCGAGCGCGGTTCCGTGGCAGTCGGGGTACAGTACCGATATATTACAATTAGCTTTCGCGTCAACGCGTTGTCTTTCGCATGACCCGAGTCGCCCCAACGACGAGCACATATGATTTCTGCACTGCCGCTCTTTCCTTTTTAGGTAAAAGGCGTCAGCACTTTATGATCTCAACTAGGAGCGCAACATGGGAATTTCCGTTAATAATGCTGGCACTCAAGGAATTCAGTCGACTAATAATGCTGGGCAAAGCAATCGTGCTAGCGATGCGCGGAACCCCGTCAAAGCAGCGGCTCAAAGTGGTGCGCAGGGCTGTGGCACAACGCCCCCAAAATGTCAGCAGGGTGCCGATAATCTGGCAAGCAGCAAAGTTCGCACGCTGACGCCTGATCAGCTTGCGGCGCTATACGAGAACTTGCGGAGAAATCCAGAGATCGCCGGTTCGCTATCGCGGGACGTGCTGCAACAGATGTAGCAGACACAACCCCAAAAGTGAAAGTTAGAGCACCCAGTTAGCACCGCAGTGCGCAGCGAGGCTTCGGCAATAGGCGGATCGTTTCAGTTCGCTGATATTTTTTCAGGAAACCGACCGTCTTGAGGCGCACTGTGCCTGGGAAATCTGGCAATACTTTGCGCAACTAGCAAACATTTATGCCGGTATTAATCTATTTTTTATGAGCCAAGGTTTATGCAAACAGCTAATTTTGACGAACACGCCGATAAAATCGTAGCGGTAATCGGCCAAGCCGCACTTGCTGGAGACTCAAAAGCATTGGCACGTGCTATGGCACAGTTACGTGAATTATCAGTCAGTCACCTGGCAGACACTCGTTCACGTATCGAGAGAGCGCTGCTTGACGGGGACCTCGATGGGGCGGAAGAAGCCATAGAGCAGTTGCGAATGCTGAATCCGATCTCCCCGCATATATCCTCCGCTACTGCACTTCTCCTGATTGGGCGCGGACGTGTGGCAGATGCACTGCAGTTGCTAAACGATGCCGAAGATGATCATCCTCACGTTCTGGCGATATGCCTTTATTTGTTGGGGGATCCAACGTGGGAAGGCCTCGCTTTGGCGCATGAAAATGACAATAACATTCATATTGGCGCCGCGATGAAAAGTTTGCTGGGTCGCGCCGGAGCCAAACTCGTTGGCGAAGTGCCGATCGACTCCAAGGAGAGAATTTTCATTCCACCGACATTCGTTCGAGTCTGAAGAGCGACTCTACACCGTGGGGCCCGTGTGCGAAAGTGGGCCTCTGATCAAATTGCCTTTCCGCGCTTCAATTAAATACCGTATAAGGTTTCCAATAAACGCTCATAAAACTTGAAGCGTTTCCACACGATCTCCATCGGGTTCAACCCTCGGGAACTACTGTATGACACCAGTTGTTCGGCGTAGCTTGGTTACTGCAGTGGCGGATGCTCGCACTATCGATCACGAACACGGTGGAACGGCCATTGTCCCGCCGAATCGGACCCTCGGGAAAGCCCTCGACATCAGGGCCCTTGACCGCATGTGGGCCCCGCCGCATAGACAATGCTGATGTCCGCGTAGTTCAGTGCGAACACCACGTTGCTTCGGTGACGATTAACGGGCTCAATGGCGTGGGCCAGCCCACTGGTAACCAGCTCGTTGAAGGGGCGGCGCCCCGCAAAGCCTGCCGCGTCCCGACAGAATAGGCGGCACCGGCCGTCGATGACAGTGGGCTAAAGCGCGTCGAGTGCGGCCCGCTTCATTTCGATATGCTGTTCATTGCGCTTCTTTCGAGCGACAAAGGGGGGAACTGGAGCGGGACGCCCACGCGTTTGGGAGCATCGGCCAATGTTTCGATGCAGCGCGGCAGCGACCGCCTCGATCCGAAAATGAATCGATCGGACATGATAATGCGGCGCCTTGCCGAGCAAGAATTTCGAGAATTACTTAGCCTCGCGAATTCATCGATAACTAAAAATCTCTATTCATGGCACGCTTCGCTTACCCTTCGCTTTTCCAAAGAGACGATTGCGGAGCATGGTGGTACTCACGTCATAGTCAAGCTTTGCGACGGTATCAATCCCTTTTTGCCTACGTTCTCCGCGGCTGTTAACATACCTCCTGCCTTTCTCGATACCGACGATCACTTTTAGCTCGTCGCTCGTCGGAAGATATTGGCGAAGTCCCCAAAATTGCCCCATACCTTTCACCTTTCTAAAGGCCTCGGCCTGAGCCTTCGCAGCCTCCACCTCCTTATCAAGGTCTTTCCACGTGAACAATTTGGGAGAATGAACCTGTCCTTGCGGCGCGGAAATATCGGGTGACGTGCTGGTGGACCCAACCGAGCCAGTTCCCAGTACTTCGTCAAGCTCATCGACCGAGAACGGTGTTTTCGGCAAGCTGGCAAAGAGAGGCGACGCGGACGCTCTGTTGTGCCCGATGAACACGCCGACGGGTGGTGCCTGACCGGCATCTTGTCGATAGACGCTGTCGTCTACGCGAGACACGCTTAAGGTGCTGGCAATCGAGTTCTTGTACATGATAGAGGTATCCATAGCATTCTAGCCCGTACATCATAGGTTTTCACGCCATGACCGAACAGCCGTTGTACGAAATACCTTCTGTTTCGGCGCAATGAAATCTGCCTATTTTGAATTCGAAGTGGGTAACGTGAGGCGTCAATGGCTGGCGAGAGCCCGGCGAAGCGAACCCTTGCCGCGGGTGGCATGGATAAGCTGTCGCACGGATGGGTGCAGCAGAATGCTGCACCCATCCCTGTATGATGAAGCGAGCAATGACGAATCAGCTGTTTGAAGCCGCCTTGGGAATCAAGGCGCCAAGGTATGTCCAAGGCGTCGACTTTGACAGCGCCAAACTGCAACTCACGATTGCCGTGGACTGCGGATGCGCCGAAGCTGTCCTGATCTGGACGATCATCTGTATCTTCGATACCGATGGAATTCGCGCCGCCTACCTGCTTACGAAGACCCGCAGCGCAACGCAACCCAACCCAATCTGAACGAGGTGTTGCGTTTGATCGCTCGCCGCGGTGGATTCCTCGGCCGCAAGAGCGATCGCGAACCCGGCGGGAAAGCCCTCTGGAAGGGACTTATACACGTGCGCATCGCCGAAGAAACGATGCAATTGCTGTGCGACGAAGGTGGCGAGGGGACTTATGTATACCGACGTGCTGTAAAGATGGCACTGGCCAATTATGCGCTTGCGGCGAATGCGTGCAGGGCTGTCCCGAAAAGACTTGTTGATGCGACAAGGACTCGGCAGAGAGAGCACGCTTTTGCCACGACGGACCTGGAAAGGTATGTAGACGAGTTTCGCGCAGAGCTTGCCGACGCGGCCGAGGAAGCGCTCCCGGTCGGCGCCATAGTCAAAAAGAGTGCGGCGTCTCGAAGTTGGCGTCTTTCGTCGTTAAAGTTTCTGCACACAGTCCACATATGCCCAAAGCGACGATCGTTGGAAAGAAGACAGGTGGTAGTGCCGTCGCAAGGAAGCTGGTTGCTAGTGGCGCCACCGCGAAGGTATACGGTTGAGGCAAGTATGTCAATCACCCATCGGGATCGCTGCAAAGAACCCGAAATTGGCGTGAGCCTCGCTGAAATATGGCGAAGATTCCCGGCTCGAACCAGTGGTGACTGACTTGGACTTGGGCCTGTTGATCAAGAGGCAACTGGACACGGGAGCGGACATTATAAGTGGGTGGAGGCGATTACTCTGCACTGCCAGCCAGCAGTGATGTGAAGCGGTAGGACCCGCGCAGGGCGTGTTTGACTAACACGGCGGGGATCCATATAACAACACACACTTCATTCAGCGTTGCCCCGTTTCACTCCGCCGAAAGTGACCTTAAAAATTTTCAGACGATCGGTATATCGACAGGTTTCCCATGTTTAGAACGCGCCCCATCAACGTTTCTCCAAAAACCGTCTGCGATATGTCGCGCTGCAGGTTCGACAGCTGGCTCCACCGCATTTCCCACGGCTCTCAAACTAATGGCGCTGACTAGCTGGGCTATAGCGTCCGATTTGTTTCTATTCAAAGCCCCCTGTTCCAGGCGGTCCTTCAGCGCAGCACGCACAGCCGACGAACCTGCTTCAACGCAAACGCTCCAGACAGTATCCGCAACATTTCCAGCACCCACTATTCTTTTGGCGCCATCGGGGAGACGGCGCATGGTATCGAGAGGTAGCATCAAGGCATTCTTAGCCCCAGTTCCTCCAATCGACGTCAGTGTCGCTCTTTTCGCGTCCTCATACCTCTGCTTCCAGTCCACTCTTCCCAGCAAATACAGTAGCCCATATTGACCCGAGCTGCTTGCGAGACGATATTTTGCGATGTCTTTTATAACGAACACGGGAACGCGGAGTGTGTTATTTACCACTAGATCGGCAATAGCCCCGGTTACCGGATTTTTCGAAAATGCTTCGAATGCTGCTTTCGCCGCGCAGGCCACAACGCTTCTACCTGTATGTAAACCACCTAAGGCTGACTCAACTAGCAAACCTTCAATTTCGGAGGACGCGACCTGGTCGAGGAGCTCAGCGACCGGCTCAACAAGCTTGTGCTTACTTGGCGCCAGAAAGTATCTGTCCCCCTCTTCCGATGGAATAAGGCGAAACTGAAACACCTCTTTCCCGAAGGTATCAATTAGCTTGTCCCGGGCTCGCGACATCGCCCCCACGGTCGCGGCCTTATCTATAGGATTCCCAATTTTTTCAGCCACCGAGAAGTGAATCGGTGCAAGGTCAGTGGCATATCCACTCGCCGCTGCTGCCAAACCTTTTACCGCTCCTCCCGCACCCGCAATGAGATAGTCAAGCCGCGTCAACGTCGTCAGGAGCGCCTTCAAGCCCTCATAGGTCTCTCCCATTCTGTCGAGCTCTTCAGCCACCTGCTCGAAATGCAACATGCTTTTACGCGCGAGCTCTTCGCTGGCCGCCGGGGGCATCAGTGATCGTAAATAGGAAAGCATCAGTTGCGATTCTGGGATGTCCACAGCCGCAGCGCTAATGACATGAGTCTCGGACGCGGACTGTTTTTCGGCACCTGACTTTGCAAGATTGGCAAGGGGCGACAGCGTTCCACCACCGGTCGCACCGCTTGTCGAGCGGGCACACGCTCCTGCCGTTGGCATCGACATGCTGCCTAGCGAATCCCCTTCAATCTGAATCCTCGTTACATTCGTCGAATCCCTTAGTACAACAGATTCGCTGACGCCGTTCATTTTCCACCTTTCATCGTTCGTACATCACTTGAAACCGGCGAATTTTCATCGTCAATGCCGCTCGAAGCGCCCGCCGTCGACAAGAACCTTACCAGCGGATCACTCTGGCAATACTCGGGCCCGATTCACCGACCGGGCAGTCCCACGGCAGCGATGGTCAGCTTGCCGACAGCCAACGATTGGCTAATCTTAGCTCAGCGGTCCATCGAATCAGTCAATCGATTTCTTCTGCTAGTGCCAATTTTCGCGTCTCGATCCCAGATTACCTCTAGTAGTCCGCGACGAAGAGATAATCGAGTATTTCCTAAAGGTGTTTCCGCCCCGACGCAAACGCCGCGCCTCGAAGCTCAAAGCAACGGGGATCGGCGCCTCATTGGAAGAGGTCTCTGCCTGCTTTTTCAATAGTGGCTTAGCGCGAAGGCTGCGTAGCGTACTGAAACTGCGGGACATTCTCACGTTCACCCCGCCCAGTCCAACGACGATGATCCGGAGCGGTCAGGCCTTGCGTACGGAGTCGCTCAAACTCATGAAAGTTGAGATGTGATCCCCGAGCAACAACATCGCCCTGGCGATTGAGTTGGTCTGGCACCTGCCAAAAGCCAGGTCTTCCTCCCGCTTGAGGGTGTACCTTGTTTGGCATATGAACTCCTTGAAATCAGGTAACAAGGAATACGATACGATCCTCTTGACGTTTCGAGCGACTGTTCGCGCGCAATGTGCCGCACTCCTCCGAAAACGAAAATCCCCCGTATACACCGAGCAGGAGGTGGTTTTCTATTTGCGTGCCCATAGAACAGACAACAGATTCGATGCTGGCGCTTTATACCTAACAGATTGATCGGACGCGTGTCATGGTACGGAGTCCGCTGAACCAGGAAACGAGAAGAAGCGTCTTCGCCCGGTCGCATGCTTGTGGCGAGCAAAGGTTCGGCAGAGGTGACTTCGGCAGTGGGAGGCTTCCGATAGGCGGTATCCAACCCACCCCCGCGTGAAATCCCGCGTGCCCAGCACGAGGATGCGTGGCCCTAATCGCACAAGCATTAAACATTGCGTGCGTAGCATCGCAGTAACGCAGAACGCGGCGCCACTTCGCTGCGTCTTCCGGAAAACCGTATTCGTCAAGAACAGCAGATTACAAAGACGCAGGCAAAGTGGCGTTTATACTCGTACACTGCGGCGTGCAACAAGACTCCCAGCAAAATGTCGGCACCCTCGTGTTCGCACAGAGTAGCTCGACCCGCCAGAATGGCAACACCGGCGTAGTTGTCCGGAGCAATGCGGGGAGCCGCCCCTGACAGCTCACGACGGTCACCGCATGCGTATTGTCGCGTACACCCGGGTGTTGCGTAGAGTGCCGTCCGGATCGACTCGCTCCTGACGCAATGTTCCTTCGAGCGTCATTCCCACTCGCTCGCATAGGCGTATGCTCTTGGAATTGAGGTCGTCAACAAACGCCGCAACTCGATGCACAAATAATTGCTCAAAGGCATACCGGATGAGTCCTTCCACGGCTTCGCTGATGAAGCCGTGCCCCAGAGTCGGAGTCCGCCCCCACCAGCCAATCTCGACGGACGGCACTGACCAGTTCGGGCAGAACAGAGCGCAACATCCCACAAGTGTCTCTCCATCACCCAGAAAAATCAGAAAGCGGAATTCACGACGGGCGATGAAATGCGCGAATCCCTCACGACAGTATATCTCCGAGCGCTCAACCGATGGCTCCTCAAGCGCCCACGGAAGCGAGGCCGGAAACTGCCGCAACGCGGCGACTGAGTCGGCTAGCGCATCGCATATTGTCGCGCCGTCACCGGGCCTAACGCAGCGCAAGATCAGACGGTCGGTTTTGAACCGCTCAGGAAAATTGACAAGCAGAGGATACATCGAAGCTCCAAACGGGCCTGCGTGCATGGTGACTGACCTCCATCGAGTCGGCTCCATCGCCGACGGGGCGTTTCAAACTTCCGGTGGCAACGGCAGCACCTACTCAAACCTGCTCTTCCGAGCAGTAACAGCTGCAACTGTCGCAAATCAACTTGCGGCGGTCGATCCACAGTCTCGCCAGAGCACGCTCGACGCCTCCAATCTCGACAGTTTCATGACCTCGATGCGGTTAATGCCGCAGTTGCGTCCCACACCCGGCAACGTCTTGACGCATCGGACGAGCTGAGCTCGCTCAGGTTAGCGTGGCTCAGCGCGTGGGATTCATGCGGAAGTACGCATCGAGCAGCGATGACTTGTAGACGACGCCCGTCAGTTTCGGCCGGGCAAGGCTTTCGATGACCGGCAGCCGCTCGCCCTGATGCGCGAGAAAGTGCTGCAGTGCGACGCCCAGGGACATATCGGGCGTCAGCACGTTGAAGTGCGGCTGCAGGTAGTCGGCGGCGGTACGGGTCGACGTGTCGCGCCGGTCGATCAGGTCCGATGTGATGTCCTTCAGCGCGACCACGCCGAGGAAGCAGCCGGCTTCATCGGTCACGTACAGGTATTTGACCGGATACTCGAGGAACACCCGCGTCATGTCCTGCACCGTCGCGGTGGGCGGCACGACGGTCTGCGGCGGGCGGATCAGCTCGCGCATCTGCATCGAGCGCGCGCGCATGCGTTCCTGCTCCTCACGGTTGCGATGTAACGTGACGTCGTACATTGACGTCTTGCCAATCGCCCGCGCGACAAAATACGCGATCACGCACGACAGCATCAGCGGCAGCACGACCTGGTAGCTGAGCGTCATCTCGAAGATCATCATGATCGCCATCAGCGGCGCCTGGGTAGCGCCGGCGACAAACGCGCCCATGCCGACCATCGCATAGGCATAGTAGCCGGAAATGCCCTCCTGCCACAGCGCGTGCATGCCCAGGCCATACAGCGAGCCGAGCACCGCGCCGACGAAAAGGGTCGGCGTGAACACGCCGCCGATCGCGCCTGAGCCGACGGTCGCAGCAGTCGCGATGATCTTGAACACGAGCACCATCACGAGCGCGCTCCAGGTCCACGGCGAGTGCAGTATCGAGTTGACGACGCTGTAGCCGTTGCCCCACACCTCCGGCGTCCAGACCGACAGGATGCCGACCATGAGGCCGCCGATCGCGAGCCGGAACGGCAATGGCAGCTTGATGCGCCGGAACGTCTTCTTCGACAGGTCGATGAGCCGCAGGAATTGCGGCGCAACGGCGCCGCACAGCAAGCCGAGCCCGACGAACAGCAGCACCTCGAGGCCGGTGATGGTCGGGAAGGCAGGCATTTCGTACGGCGTCTTGTAGCTGGCGAACTCGCGCATCGTAATGTTCGCGACCACCGACGAGACCACGACCGGTCCGAAGCTTTCCATCACAATCGAACCGAGCACAATTTCGGTGACAAAGAACGCGCCGGCAATCGGCGCACTGTAGGCGGAGGTAATGCCGGCAGCCGCACCGCACGCGACCAGCAGGCGCAGCCGCGGGGGATCGAAGTTGACGACGCGGCCGATCAGCGATCCGCACAGCGCGGCCAGCTGCACCATCGGCCCTTCGCGGCCGATCGAGCCGCCGCTCGAAATCGAGAACAGCGACGACACCATGCGCCACAGGCTTGCCTGCACGGGCACGACGCCGTCGCCGATCGCGACGGCTTCCATGTAGTCGGTGTTGGCGTCCTTGTCCTGACCTCGCCGCGCAAGCATGAGCATAGCGCCGGCGATCAGGCCGCCCGCCGCCGGCAGCCAGATGCGCGTGGTCCATGGCAAGCTGCGCGCCATTTGTACAAAGCTGCCTTCGGTGCCGACAAATGCGCGCTGCAGCAGCGCGATGCCTTCGCGAAATGCGGTCGTCACCAGCGCACCGGCGACCCCGACGATCACCGACCAGACGAGCATGGTATGCGCGTCGGACAGCCGGAAGAGTCGCGCGGCGCGGGTGCGCAGCCTTAGCAGGAATGAGAGCACGGAGTATGCGGTGCGCGTGACGTCGCACACCCTATCTGCCGACTGTTGCAAACCAGCCGCCCGGCTCCATAAGAGAATCCGGAAAGCACTGTCGGCAGCCGAGGGTATCCTGTCGATCTATCCATGTATCCCGAGTTCACGATCACGATTTGCCAATGGCCATGCAAAGCTAAGAAAGCACGAAACGTATTCACGAAGCTTGCCGGTAGTAGATGTTCTGCGGGTGACGCGCTTCAGCAAAGAAGAACCACCGTTCGGCAACCAGCCCCGCGTACTGGATCGCACACGCCGCACACAGCAGGACCACCGACAGCGCAACCGGTCCGACACTCCCCCCCAGGGCGATCAGTACGAACGGCACCGGGAACGCGGCGATCAGAAACGTCCATTTGATTCGCTGCAGCGTTTGCGGCGTCTTGCCGTGGAAGAATTCACGCAGATTGAACGCCCCGGCGGTGAAACCGCGCGATTTCTGCACGACCTTCGCCGCACGAATGCCAGTCGCGCTTTGCACCGTCGATTTCGGCCGCAGGCGCGCATTGCGTCTCAGCGACGCGACACGCGTCAGGCAACCCGCGAGCGTCAATACACAGGCGCATACGGCCAGCCCGGGGACCAGCGCCGGCGCGGACCACGCGGCACTCGCGCTCGCCAGCGTGAAGCCCGACGCACTGCCGAGCAGCACGAAGTTCACCATCGTCAGCGGCGTCGCCCATTCCTGCAAAAAGCGCAGACAGGCATAGATCATCGACGTGCAAACGAACAGCACGCCGCTGGCGAGCACACCGAGCACGCCGAGCGCGAGCGAATACGATGCAGCCAGCGCATGCGCGACGCCATAGGCGAACGCACAGGCCAGAAACACCGGCAACGCGAGACATTCGCGCGACAGCCACGATGTGCGCCACATCGCGATGGCGCGCCACGCGCGCTCCGGGTGCCCGAGGTGGAAGAACGACGCTAACAGTCCTAGCACACCGAGCACGACCGACAGCGCCGCGCCGACGACGAAGAACACCTGCGGCGGCATCACGATCATGCCAAGTTGCGCGCCAAGCTCGACACCGAAGAGTGCGATCATTAGCCCCTGTCCCGCGCCGATCAATGTCGTGAGAAATACAACCGAAAAAGCCGGATTCATCGTGCAGGTCTCCCGATCCTTCCTTTCGTGCGGCGCACGGCGCACCCCTGGTACAGGTTCATGACGCGCGCGTCGCCATCGAGGCGAGGTCGACCAACCCATCTTCGAGCGCCGCAGTGGTCGTCTGGCGCGGCAGATAATGGTTGGCCGGTCGCGTGCCCCACTCCGGCATCAGTTGATACCCGCCGCGCTCGCGGATCGCCTTCGACACCACCGAGTCGGGATCATGGATATCGCCGAAGAGCCGTGCCGAGGTCGGACACGCGAGCACGCAAGCCGGCTTGCGATCGCGTTCGGACAGGTTTTCGTCATGAATACGGTCCGCGCACAGCGTGCACTTGGTCATTTCCTTGCGTTCTTCATCGAGCTCGCGTGCGCCGTACGGGCACGCCCATGCACAGTACTTGCAGCCGATGCAGCGGTCGAAATCGACCAGCACGAGGCCGTCTTCCTTGCGCTTGTAGCTCGCGCCGGTCGGACACACCGGCACGCACGGCGGGTCCTCGCAA
>NZ_CADIKH010000055.1 GCF_902859855.1 Paraburkholderia humisilvae | reverse complement strand
GTATGCGGTGGCCAATGCGATCTTCGGCGGCTCGGCTGAATATGTCGCGCTGTGGCTCAAGCAGGCGGGCATCGAGTCGACGTTCTTCTGGTACGTCACTGCGATGTGCGCAATCGGTCTGCTTGTATCGCTCACGATGAAAGATCCCTCGAAGGTAGGGTATTTGCGCCGCGAGCCGTGAACGCGGCACCACGCCCAACCGCTGCGAAACATGCCGCGGCCGGGATAGTCGTCGCGGCGATACACGGCGTGAAAGCACATACCGTCACGGGTGAAAGCGGGTCACGCCGTCAGCGCCTTTGACACGCTTCAGTTCCCCCGCATGCCATAGCACATGCAGATGGGCGAGCGCCTCGCCCATCGCGAATGTCAGTTGATGCAGGTCGAGCTTGCGATGGAACATCAGCGGCACGATATCCGCCGCGCTGCGCGGCTGCTCGGCACAAGCCGCGCGCACGTCGGCGAGCCGTGCCGCGTGATGGTCGCGCAACTGCGCAACACGCGTACGCACACCGCGAAATGGCTTGCCGTGCGATGGCAGCACAAGCGTATCGGCCGCCATCGGCTCGTAGCGTCCCAGCGCCTCCAGATAGAGCGCGAGCGGGTTGCCTTCCGGCTCGATATCGAACACCGACACGTTCGTCGAGATTCGCGGCAACACCATATCGCCGGAAATCAGCAGGCCCGCGTCTTCGCAATGCAGTGCGCAGTGTTCGGGTGAGTGACCGAATCCCGTCACGACACGCCACCTGCGACCGCCCATTTCCAGCTCATCGCCTTCACGCATGCGCCGGTACTGGCCCGGCATCGCGGGCACGAGGCTTGGGTAATAGCTCTTCCGATTGCGCAGTTGTTCGAGCAACTCGGGGTCCGCGAGTCCGTGCTGCGCGAAATGCCGCGCAGCACCGTCGCCGCCCGCGTTCGAACCTTCGCCGGCCGCCATCACGCGACCGAACACATACTCGCCTAGCGTCATCCACAAACGCACCTTCCAACGCTGCTGGTCACCCCCTTCACACAGCCAGTGCGCAAGACCGAGATGATCCGGGTGACAGTGCGTGACGATCACGCGCAGCACAGGCAAGCCGTCGAGTACGGTATCGAACACGCGTTCCCAGCTGGCCTTGATCGTGTCCGATGCGATACCGCAATCGATCACCGTCCAGCCGGGCTGCCCGTCGATTTCATCGCGCAGCAGCCACAGGTTGATGTGGTCGAGCGCAAAGGGCAGCGGCATGCGCAGCCAGTGCACACCGGGGGCGACTTCATGCACGGTGCCCGGCTCGGGCAGCGCATCGGCAAACGGGTAGTCAAGTTGATGTTCGAGTGCATTCATCGTAAAAGGCTTGTTCCCTGCAGGCCGGCCGCGCTGTCGCGCGAAGCAGCGCGGTAGCGCCCCGGCGCGGTTGCGCTTTGCGCAAGTTGACGATAACGTAAACGTCGATTTTATCGTCCAATTCGGGATCATGCCTGGCCGCTCGTCGGGCCGCCCCATCGGAAAGCAGAACAATGCCCGTGCAATACACGATCACCGAGCTCGCGCGCGAATTCGACGTCACGCCGCGCGCGATCCGTTTCTACGAAGATCAGGGTTTACTCTCACCCAGCCGGGAAGGATCGAGCGGCTTGCGTCGTGTCTATTCCGGTCGCGACCGTACGCGGCTGAAGCTGACGCTGCGCGGCAAACGCCTCGGCTTCACGCTGTCCGAGATTCGCGATCTGCTGGATGTGTATGAATCGCCGACCGACACGGTGGCGCAACTGCAGGCGTTTCTCGCGACCGTCGTGCGTCATCGCGAAGTGCTCGAGCGGCAGCGCGAAGACCTGAACGCGACGCTAGAAGATCTCGCGCAATACGAAGCACAGGCGCGCGCGCTGCTCGAGCGCGGCGGGATACAGACGCAACCCCGGACGCAACGGCAAACGCAGCAGAAGCAGAAGCACGAGCAAGAAGCGGATCACACCGATACCGGCGCTCAGCCGGAACGGTCCTGAAGCGGATGCCGAAGCTTGCGCAAACACTACAATGTCGGATGTCTTCACGACATTGAACGAATGCACGGTCGACATGAATCACTTCCCTAAACTGCTGTCATCGCAAATCGGCTTCGATGTCGCGCAAGCGATGCTCGAGGGTTTCGACCGGCATTACCGGATCTTCCGCGACGCGGCGATCCATGCGAAAGATCTGTTTGAAGCGGCGGACTGGCACGGCATTGCGCGTCTCGCGCGCGAACGCATCACGTCATACGACGAGCGCGTGACGGAGTGTGTCGAGCGGCTCGAAGACGAATACGACGCGGAAAATATCGACAATGAAGTCTGGCAGCAGATCAAGCTGCACTATATCGGCCTGCTGACTTCGCACCGGCAGCCGGAATGCGCGGAGACGTTCTTCAATTCCGTTTGCTGCAAGATTCTGCACCGCTCGTATTTCAACAACGACTTCATATTCGTGCGTCCGGCGATTTCGACCGAATACATCGAAAACGACGAACCCGCCGCCAAGCCGACGTATCGCGCGTATTACCCGGGTAAGGACGGCTTTGCCGAAACGCTCGAGCGCATCGTCACGAATTTCCAGCTCAACCCGCCGTTCCAGGACCTGGCGCGCGACGTCGGCTGCGTGCTGCAGTCGATTCACGACACATTCGGCCCATTCGCCGAGGCGCCCAACTTCCAGATTCACGTGCTGTCGTCGCTGTTCTTCCGGAACAAGGCCGCGTATATCGTCGGGCGCGTGATCAACGGCGATCTGCTGGTGCCGTTCGCGATACCGATCCATCATGTGCGGCCGGGCCTGCTCGCGCTCGACACCGTGCTGCTCAAACGCGAGCAGTTGCTGATCATCTTCAGCTTTTCGCATTCGTATTTCCTGGTCGACATGGAAGTGCCGTCCGCGTTTATCGAGTTTCTCGGCACGATCATGCCGGGCAAGCCAAAGGCGGAAATTTACACATCAGTCGGCTTGCAGAAGCAGGGCAAGAATCTGTTCTATCGCGACCTGTTGCATCATCTGTCGCACTCGAGCGATTTGTTTACCATTGCGCCCGGCATCAAGGGCCTCGTGATGCTGGTATTCACGCTGCCGTCGTTTCCGTATGTGTTCAAGCTGATCAAGGATCACTTTCCGCCGCCGAAGGACACGACACGCGCGCAAATCCAGGAGAAGTATCAGCTCGTCAAACGTCACGACCGGCTCGGCCGGATGGCCGACACGCTCGAATATTCGAGCGTCGCGCTGCCGCTGTCGCGCATCGACGACGCGCTGTTGCGCGAGTTGCGGAAAGAAGTGCCGTCGCTACTCGAATACGAAGGCGACAACCTCGTGATCGAGCACCTGTACATCGAGCGTCGCATGGTGCCGCTCAATCTGTTCCTGCAAAGCGGCACGGACGACGACATCGACCACGCAATCAAGGAATATGGCGACGCGGTCAAGGAACTGATGCAGGCAAATATCTTTCCGGGCGACATGCTGTACAAGAACTTCGGCGTCACGCGCCACGGCCGCGTGGTGTTCTACGATTACGATGAGATCGAGTATCTGACCGACTGCAATGTGCGGGCGGTGCCTCCGCCGCGCAACGACGAAGACGAGATGTCCGGTGAGCCGTGGTATACGGTCGGTCAGCACGACATCTTTCCCGAGACCTACGGCACGTTTTTGCTGGGCGACCCACGCGTGCGCAAGTCTTTTATCCGGCATCACGCGGATTTTTTCGATCCTGTGCTGTGGCAGCGGCACAAGGATCACATTCTCAAAGGCGAACTGCCCGACTTTTATCCGTATGACCGCGCGCTGCGGTTTCGCAACCGCTATCCGGAGCGCTTCGCGGCCAGTACGAACACGGCCGATCCGGCCGTGCGTGCCGCGTGAGACGTCGCATGAGCGAACGCATGCAGCACGCACCCGAACGACTACGCCGGCGCCGCCCGCCCGGCGGCCTGGCATCGCACCCCCAACGGACCGGCACGCCGGTCCTCATCACGGCTTCGACCGATCATGACTACCAACGCTACTTCCGCTCCTCACCCGCTCGCGCATCTGTTCGACAACAACGAGGCGTGGGTGAACCGAAAGCTGTCCGAAGACCCCGACTACTTCTCGCGTCTCGCGCATCAGCAAACGCCTGAGTATTTGTGGATCGGCTGCTCGGATTCCCGCGTGCCGGCGAATCAGATTATCGGTTTGCCGCCGGGCGAGGTGTTCGTGCACCGGAATATCGCCAACGTCGTCGTGCACAGCGATCTGAATTGTCTGTCGGTCATTCAGTTCGCAGTCGACCTGCTGAAGGTCAAGCACATCCTCGTGGTCGGCCACTACGGGTGCTCGGGCGTCGGGGCCGCGCTGCTCGGCCGGCGTGTCGGCCTCGCGGACAACTGGCTGCATCACGTGCAGGACGTGCGCGCGAAGCACGCCGACCTGCTCGAGCAGTGGCCGATCGGTGAGGCGCGGCACCGGCGCCTTGTCGAACTGAATACGATCGAACAGGTGGTCAACGTATGCCGCACGACGATCATCACCGACGCATGGGCGCGCGGCCAGGATCTAACCATTCACGGCTGGGTTTACGGCGTGCATGATGGCCGCGTGCGCGACCTTGGCATGACGATCGCCGATATCGATTCGCTCGAAGCCACTTACGAACAGTGCGTGGCCGCCGTGTCGACAAGTCACGCGCTTGAAGCGGAAAACGACATGGTCGTCGCCGATGCCGCGAAGCTCGGCGACGTGCCCGCGGTCGTCCGTGGCGTGATCAAGGAGCTGAAACATGAGTGAGACAACCGATCCGATCGTCATCGTTGCCGCTGCGCGCACGCCGATGGCGGCGTTTCAGGGCGATTTCGCGGCGCTCAGCGCGCCGCAGCTCGGCGCGGCCGCGATCGAGGCGGCCGTGCAGCGCGCCGGGCTCAAACCCGGGCAGATCGATGAAGCCGTGATGGGCTGCGTGCTGCCCGCCGGCCAGGGTCAGGCGCCGGCGCGTCAGGCGGCACTCGGCGCAGGCCTGTCGCTCGCGACCGGCTGCACGACTGTCAACAAGATGTGCGGCTCCGGGATGCGTGCGGCGATGTTTGCGCACGACATGCTGGCTGCGGGCTCGGCCGACGTGATCGTCGCGGGCGGCATGGAGAGCATGACGAACGCGCCGTACCTGCTGCCGAAGGCACGCGGCGGCATGCGGATGGGCCACGGCCAGGTGCTCGATCATATGTTTCTCGACGGCCTCGAAGACGCGTACGACAAAGGCCGGCTGATGGGCACGTTCGCCGAGGAATGCGCAGCGTCGTTCGATTTCACGCGCGAAGCGCAGGACGCGTTTGCGGTCGAATCGCTGACACGCGCAAAACGCGCAAACGAAGACGGTTCGTTCGCGTGGGAAATCGCGCCGGTCAAGGTGACGAGCCGCAAGGGCGAGGTGCTCGTCGAACGTGACGAGCAGCCGTTCAAGGCCCATCCCGACAAGATTGCGTCGCTCAAGCCCGCCTTCAGCAAAACCGGCACGGTGACGGCGGCGAACTCATCGTCCATTTCAGATGGCGCCGCGGCGCTCGTGATGATGCGCGCGTCGACTGCGCAACGCCTTGGCGTCACCCCGCTTGCGCGCGTGGTCGGCCATGCGACGTTCGCTCAGGAACCGGCGAAATTCACGACCGCACCGGTCGGCGCGCTGCGCAGACTGTTCGACAGGAATGGCTGGCGCGCGGGCGACGTCGACCTGTACGAGATCAACGAAGCGTTTGCGGTCGTGACGATGGCGGCAATGAAGGAGCACGGCTTGCCGCACGCGAAAGTCAATGTGCACGGCGGCGCCTGCGCACTCGGTCATCCGATCGGCGCATCGGGTGCGCGCATTCTTGTCACGCTGCTGGGCGCATTGAAGCATCGCGGGCTCAAACGCGGCGTCGCGAGCCTATGCATCGGCGGTGGCGAAGCCACGGCAATGGGCGTCGAACTGCTCTAACGCGACGGCGCGGGAGCAACGGAGACTGCATGAAAACCGTGTTGATCGTCGGCGCGTCACGCGGCATCGGCTGGGAATTCGCGAGACAGTATCGACAGGCCGGCTGGCGCGTGCCCGGCAACGAACAGGAGACGCACCCATGGTGCTCGATCAGGATCACTTGATGATCCGCGACGCGGTACGTACCTTCGTGCGCGATGAAATCGTGCCGCGCGCCGCGCAATGGGATCGCGACCGCACCTTCCCTGCCGACGTGCACAAAGGGCTCGCCGAACTCGGCGCCTACGGCGTGCTCGTGCCGGACACGTGGGGCGGCGCGGGTCTCGACGCGCTGGCGCTGGCGGTGATTATCGAGGAAATCGCAGCAGGTGACGGCGGCACGTCGACGGCAATCTCGGTCAACAACTGCCCGGTGTGCAGCATTCTTCTCACGTATGGCAATGACGCGCAAAAGCGCGACTGGCTGACGCCGCTTGCTCGCGGTGACATGCTCGGTGCGTTCTGTCTGACCGAACCGCAGGCCGGTTCCGACGCGTCGGCGCTGCGCACCACGGCGCAGCGCGTCGATAACGGCAGCGCGTATGTGTTGAATGGCGTCAAGCAGTTCATTACGAGCGGCAAAAACGGCGACGTCGCGATCGTGATGGCCGTCACCGACCGCGACGCCGGTAAGCGGGGCATCAGCGCGTTTATCGTGCCAACCAGGACGCCAGGCTACGTCGTTGCACGCGTCGAGGAAAAGCTTGGCCAGCACTCTTCGGATACCGCGCAAATCGTGTTCGAGCAGTGCCGCGTGCCGGCGGACAACCTGATCGGCAACGAAGGCGAGGGCTACAAGATCGCACTGTCCGGGCTCGAAGGCGGTCGCATCGGCATCGCCGCGCAAAGTGTCGGCATGGCGCGCGCGGCGCTCGAAGCGGCGCTCGTCTACGCGAAAGAACGCGAGAGCTTCGGCCAGCGGCTTTTCGAACACCAAGCCGTGCAGTTCCGGCTCGCCGACATGGCGACGCAGCTCGAAGCGGCGCGGCAGTTGATCTGGCACGCGGCATCGTTGAAAGACGCCGGGCTGCCCTGCCTCACCGAAGCCGCGATGGCGAAACTGTTCGCATCGGAAGCCGCCGAACGCATCTGCTCGGCGGCTCTGCAAATCCATGGCGGCTACGGCTATCTAAGCGACTTCCCAGTCGAACGCATCTATCGGGATGTGCGCGTGTGCCAGATCTATGAAGGCACGAGCGACATCCAGAAGATCCTGATCGCCCGCGGACTGAACTGACACGATGACAACCCGCGCAACCGGAAACACCGCACCGAAGGCGCAACGGGCGGCCACATGCCCATGCGGCGGCGCCGCGCCCGAACCGGCCCATGGACGGCGCGCCCCCCCGGCACAGGCACCATGCTTTGCCGAGTGCTGCGGTCGCTATCTCGATGGTGATGTGCCCGCGCCCACCGCGCTCGAACTGATGCGCTCACGGTATAGCGCGTACGTGCTCGGCGATACCGACTACCTGCGCGCAACGTGGGCGCCACACACCTGCCCAGCCGACCTGGACGTCGACCCGTCGGCGCCGGACGCGCCACGCTGGCTTGGTCTGCAAATCAAACGCTTCGCGACTGTCGATGACACGCATGCCGAAGTCGACTTCGTCGCACGTTACAAACTCGGCGGGCGGGCCCATCGGCTCGAGGAATCGAGCCGATTCGTGCGTGGCGACGATGGACGCTGGCGCTATGTCGACGGCGTGGTAAGCGATCGCTGACTTCACGCATTTATTACAGATTTGTTTCGGTTCACTGAACTAACATAACTCGGCATTCGGGACCGTTCCCTTTAAATCGCCATTTTTTCGCAGCAAAGATTGTTGGTTGTCCGCGACGTCCACGGGCCGCAACTTTTACGCGCAGCCAGCAGGGGCGCGGTTCGCGCGGCCGCATACCACATTCCGCAACGGCAATTCGTACGGCAGGGGTTTGTACTGAATTGCGCAAAGGGAAATTGTCGTGCCAGGATCGAGCCATAGTCTTGAACGTCCGTTGCGGAGGCGCGGATACACCGCCCCCGCATGATGTCCGGACACACCGTTGCAGAGCGCTTTTCCACTCGTGCGCGGCGTGTTTCAGACGACATCGCGCGACGCTCGTCATCGGCGTGTGGGGTGGCGTCGACTTAAGTTTGCGATTCACTCGGTGCGATTTGATCAGCGTGCGAACGCTTGTTCGACACGCAGGTGAACTTTTTTTGTCTTTTTGCAGCGCATCCGCGCCGCACAGGCAAATCGTTCACACCGGGCAGGCAATATTCAGGCGTTATTTGGAAGCGGGTAAAGCGGATGATGTTCAGGAAGATCCGAACGGGGTGTGCGATGGTTGTGGCGTGCGCAGCGCTGGCCGCAACGGCGGCTGCGCAGGCAGGCACGACCACGGACGTCGACGGTGGCCCGCTCTCGAACGCCACCGTGCCGCGTATCGCGCTCGATGACGACCACTATCTGCCGACCGTTCATATGAACGAAGAGGTCATCGGTATTCCCGGCGGCGCGGACGGCACGATCACATTGCAAACGACGGTCTACAAGCCCGACGGCCCGGGGCCGTTCCCGCTGGTTGTCTTCAACCACGGCAAGATTCACGGCGACCCGCGCTCGCAGGCGCGCAGCGATCCCGTCTCGTTCGCACGTGAGTTCGTGCGGCGCGGCTACGTGGTGGTCGCGCCGAACCGGCAGGGTTTCGCGCAGTCGGGCGGCACGTACGTGCAGGACGGCTGCGACGTCGAACGCAACGGCATGAGCCAGGCCGCGGACGTCGCGTCGACAGTCGACTACATGTCTAAACAACCGTACGTCGACGGGCAGCACATCGTGGTCGCCGGCACCTCGCACGGCGGCCTCGCGACCATCGCATACGGCGCGCAGGCCGCGCCGGGCGTGCGCGGACTGATCAATTTTTCGGGCGGCTTGCGGCAGGATGCGTGCACCGACTGGCAGGGCAATCTGACCCGCGCATTCGGCACGTACGGCGAAAAGGTGCACGTGCCCTCGCTGTGGCTGTATGGCGATAACGACTCGATCTGGTCGCCTGAACTCGTCTCGCAGATGTACACCGCGTACGACGCGCATGGCGCGACTTCGAAGATGGTCGATTTCGGCATGTACAAGAACGATGCGCATCGCCTCGTCGGCGACCGTGACGGCGTGCATATCTGGTGGCCGTCGGTCGAACGCTTCCTCGCGCGCGTCGGCATGCCCACGCGCATTCAATACCAGGTGTCGGAACCCTCGGAGCCGAAAGCGACCGACTTCGCGGCGGTCGATTCAGTCAATTCCGTGCCCTTTATCGACGATGCGGGCCGCAACGGCTACCGCAACTTCCTGCATCAGTACCCGAGCCGCGCGTTCGCGGTGTCGGCGTCGGGCGCGTGGTCGTGGGCCGAAGGCGGCGACGACCCGATGGCGGTGGCCGTGTCGAATTGCCAGAAGCAAAGCAGCGACCCGTGCCGGTTGTACGCGGTGAACGATACCGTGGTCTGGAAGCAGCGCTCGGCCGATACGCAAACCGTCGAAAACGGCAACGGCAACGACAGCAGCAATCCGAAGCACGACAGCAAGCCGGCGCTCGCGAGCAATTGATCTGAACGATCTTCGGCGCGGCGTTCCGCGACGGTTTCAACGACAGGCGCAACTCGATTGCGCCTTTTTCATTTGTCTTTACCCCGCGTTGCTTCCGCTCTGCGCCCGCCGGGATGGGCTGGCGCGCGACAGTGCGTTCGGCGCGACAAATCTTTCCGTACGGGCTGGTCACTCTGTCGTCGTCAACTGCATCGATTTGCGTCCTTCGGAAGCGATCCGCGCGAAGCTGCTTCGATCGTCGAAAAACCGTTACAAATCAAGCTCTCCCCGAGCACCGTCCGACAATTTTCACTTGGTGCATTGCGCCTGATTACGCGTTAATCTCACAGCCTCGCCCGCGCTCGCCGCGTGTTGTCGGGGCGCTTGAGGGGTGCTTGAGGGCTGCTTGAGCGGAGCCTGAGCGATACCTGAGCGCCCCGTTTCGCCCTTTTTGCATTCGTATGACCGTGCACGGTTCGCGCCCGCGCCGCCTGCACGCGTTTTGCCCGGAGTGGTTTTTGGAAACGCAAGCAACCCGCAGAACAACCCACGCAACGATCAACGCGACCGAGGCTGACGACTGGGTCGCACGAAGCCTGCGCGCCGTCTGGCATCCGTGCACGCAGATGAAACACCACGAGCAGTTGCCGCTTTTGCCGATCGCGCGCGGCCAGGGTCCGTGGCTGTACGATCGCGCCGGCCGGCGTTATCTCGACGCGATCAGTTCGTGGTGGGTCAATCTGTTCGGCCACGCGAATCCGCGCATCAACGCGGCGCTGAAACAGCAGCTCGACACGCTCGAACACGCGATGCTCGCCGGCTGCACGCACGAACCCGCGGTCGAACTGGCCGAACGGCTCGCCGCGCTGACGCGACACACGCTCGGCCACGCATTCTTCGCATCCGATGGCGCATCCGCCGTCGAGATCGCGCTGAAGATGAGTTTTCACACGTGGCGCAACCGCGGCTACGACTTCAAGCGCGAGTTTGTTTGCGTCGCGAACGGATACCACGGCGAAACGATCGGCGCGCTCGGGGTGACCGATGTCGCGCTTTTCAGGGACGCGTACGATCCGCTGGTCCGTCACGCGCATGTGGTCACGTCGCCGGATGCGCGCCATGCGCGTGATGGCGAAACGGCCGCCGATGTCGCGCGGCACGCGCTCGACAACGTGCGCATGCTTTTCGAAGCGCGCAGCGCCAATATCGCAGCGTTGATCGTCGAGCCGCTCGTGCAGTGCGCGGCCGGCATGGCGATGCACGATCCGTCGTATATCGCCGGCTTGCGCGCGCTGTGCGACCGCTACGGCGTCCATCTGATCGCCGATGAAATCGCAGTCGGCTGCGGGCGCACCGGCACTTTCTTCGCGAGCGAACAGGCCGGCGTGTGGCCGGATTTTCTGTGCCTGTCCAAGGGCATCAGCGGCGGCTATCTGCCGTTGTCGATCGTGTTGTCGCGTGACGAGATCTTTGAGTCGTTCTACGACGACGACACGACGCGCGGCTTCCTGCACTCGCACTCTTATACGGGCAACCCGCTCGCGTGTCGCGCGGCGCTTGCCACACTCGACCTGTTCGCGAGCGACGACGTGCTCGCCGTCAACGCCGCGAAGTCGGCTCGACTGCGTGCCGCGCTCGAACCGCTTGCGCAGCATCCGCATGCGCGCAACCTGCGCCAATGCGGGACGATCTTCGCGTTCGACGCCGCCATCGAAGACCCGCGTGCCGCGAAGACCTTTGCGCGTCGCTTTTTCGAGCACGCGCTACAACGCGAAGTGCTGCTGCGCCCGATCGGCACGACCGTCTACCTGATGCCGCCCTATGTGCTGGATTCCGCGGAGCTCGAATGGCTAGCCACGCGCACGCTCGAGATCTTCGACGCGACCGTCGCGGAGGGTCGCTGATGGCGTTGCTCGAGCGGCTCGAACGCGGACTCGCGGAGCTTGATGCGCAAGGGCTCCGCCGTCGCCGGCGAATTGCCGACAGCCCGTGCTCCGCGCATATGACGGTCGACGGCCGCGACGTCATCGGTTTTGCGAGCAACGATTACCTGGGTCTTGCCGCTCACCCGCTGCTGGTGGCGGCGCTCGTCGAAGGCGCGCGTCGCTACGGCGCCGGAAGCGGCGGTTCGCATTTGCTAGGCGGCCATTCGCGCGCGCATGCGCAGCTCGAAGACGACCTCGCCGAATTTGCCGGCGGCTTTTCCGACGCGCCGCGTGCGCTGTATTTCAGCACGGGCTATATGGCAAACCTCGCGGCGCTGACCGCGCTCGCGGGCCGTGGCACGATGCTCTTCTCGGACGCGCTGAATCACGCGTCGCTGATCGACGGCGCGCGTCTATCGCGCGCCGACGTGCAAATCTATCCGCATGCGGATGCCGAAACGCTCGCCGCCATGCTCGACGCGTGCGACGCACCGGCGAAGCTGATCGTCACCGATAGCGTGTTCAGCATGGATGGCGATCTCGCGCCGCTCGCGCGCCTCGTCGAGCTTGCGCAACGGCATGGCGCGTGGCTGGTGGTCGACGACGCGCACGGCTTCGGCGTGCTCGGCCCGCAAGGGCGCGGCGCGCTCGCCCATGCCGGGCTGCGCTCGCCGAACCTCGTGTCGATCGGCACACTCGGCAAGGCAGCGGGCGTCTCCGGCGCATTTGTCGTCGCACACGAGACGGTCATCGAATGGCTCGTGCAGCGAGCGCGCCCCTACATTTTCACGACCGCGTCGGTCCCGGCCGCCGCGCACGCGGTGTCGGCCAGCCTGCGCCTCATCGCCGGCGACGAGGGCGACGCGCGGCGCGCTCATCTGCGCACGCTGATCGAACGCACGCGCATGCTGCTGAAGGCCACGCCGTGGCTGCCGATCGAGTCGGATACCGCCGTGCAGCCGCTCATCATCGGCGCCAACGACGCGACGCTCGATATCGCCGCCGCGCTCGATCGCGCCGGTCTCTGGGTGCCCGCGATCCGGCCGCCGACCGTGCCCGAGGGCACGTCGCGGCTGCGCATTTCGCTGTCGGCCGCGCACTCGCACACGGATCTCGACCGGCTGGAAGCCGCGTTTTCCGTGCTGCCGGGAGCACGATCGTGAACGGCGCGCAATTGTCTGCCTTGTCGCTGTTCGTCACCGGCACCGACACCGAGATCGGCAAAACGCTTGTATCGGCGGCGCTGCTGCGCGGCTTTGCCCGCAAGGGCTTGCGCGCGGCCGCGATGAAACCGGTCGCGGCCGGTGCGTTCGAGCGCGACGGCGTCTGGCACAACGAGGACGCGGACCAGCTCGACGCCGCCGCCAATACGCCGCTTCCGCCCGCGATACGCACGCCGTATCTGCTAAAGGAGCCGGCCGCGCCGCATATCGTCGCGGCACAGGAACAGATCGCGCTCGATATCGCGCATATCGTCGACTGCCATCGGCAAGCGTTGCGCGCCGCGGATATCGTGGTCGTCGAGGGCGTTGGCGGCTTTCGCGTGCCGCTCGACGACGCACACGATACCGCCGACCTCGCCTGCGCGCTGAACCTGCCAGTGCTGCTCGTGGTCGGCATGCGCCTCGGGTGCATCAGCCACGCACTGCTGACGGCCGAGGCGATCGCCGCGCGCGGACTGCGCATTGCCGGCTGGGTTGCAAACCGTGTCGACCCGGCCATGCGTTTCGCCGACGAAAACATCGATGCGATACGCGAGCGCCTCGCCCGACAGTACGACGTGCCGCTCGTCGGCATCGTGCCGCATCTGCAACCGGCTTCGCCCGATGTGGCGGCCGGCCAGCTCGACATTGCGGGCCTTTTACAAACGCTGTGCGCGGTGCAGCCGCCAGCTTCCTGCGAATCCATCCACGAGGATTGAACCGATGACTCAACCGACAACTCAGGCAACGTCTCAGGCTACTTCGGCGCCCGCGTCGGCCGGCGCTGGACCGACCGACGCCGCGCCGCGCGCTCGCTGGCGCGTCGCTGACGTGGTCGCGCTATACGAGCTGCCGCTCAACGACCTGCTGTTTCGCGCGCAGCAAGTACATCGCGAACACTTCGACCCGAACGCTGTGCAGCTGTCGACGCTGCTGTCGATCAAGACCGGCGGCTGCGAGGAAGATTGCGCGTACTGCCCGCAGTCGGTCCACTACGACACCGGTGTGAAGGCCGACAAGCTGATGCCGGTCGACGAGGTGCTCGCCGCCGCACGCACCGCGAAAGAGAACGGCGCGACGCGCTTTTGCATGGGCGCCGCATGGCGCAATCCGAAAGACCGCCACCTCGAACCAATCAAGGAGATGATCCGCGGCGTGAAGGCGATGGGGCTCGAAACCTGTGTGACGCTCGGCATGCTGGAACCGCATCAGGCGCAAGACCTCGCCGAAGCGGGCCTCGACTACTACAACCACAACCTCGACACGTCGCCGGAGTTCTACGGCCAGATCATCTCGACGCGCACGTACCAGGACCGTCTCGACACGCTCGAGCGTGTGCGCGATGCCGGCATCAACGTATGCTGCGGCGGCATTGTCGGCCTCGGTGAATCGCGTCGCGAACGCGCGGGCCTGATCACGCAGCTGGCGAACATGGAGCCGTACCCGGAGTCGGTGCCGATCAACAATCTGGTGCAGGTCGAAGGCACACCGCTCACCGGCACCGAAGCCATCGATCCGTTCGAGTTCGTGCGCACCATCGCGATCGCGCGAATCACGATGCCGCGCGCGATGGTGCGGCTCTCCGCGGGTCGCGAGCAAATGGACGACGCGTTGCAGGCGATGTGTTTCTTCGTGGGTGCGAATTCGATTTTCTATGGCGATCAGTTGCTCACGACCAGCAATCCGCAAGCAGAAGCGGACCGCAAACTGCTCGCGCGTGTTGGCATGCGAGCGGAAACGGCGCAGCAGATACCACGCGCGGAACACGCCTGCGAACATCGCGATGAAGGCCGCTCGATGCCAAGCTGACCGGTGCTGAACCGCATGCGCACGCATGCGGCTTGCACTTGCGCGACGCTGCGCGAAAACAATGAGGCCGCCTGGCAAGGCGGCCTTTGTCTTTCTGATACCTGCCTGATGTTCGCCTATGCCATTCGGCTGACTTCCGATATCGATCAGCATACCGTACGATATTTTTCATCGCGAGTTGCGAAGGGTACGGCGGGCAGCTTTTGTCTCCGTGTTTATCGGTTGCTGATCTGCTGTTTTTCTCGTTAGAAACAGCACAGCTTAGGAGAAGAAAAAGGTAGGCTATGTTTTCGAAATCAATGAATCACACTGCAAACGAAAAGCCCTCTGGTCGGTTGCGTCAATTTGGAGAAAAAGCTATGGAAACACGTACCACGCGCGTCGAAACATCTCTCGATCATGTTCATGAAGATATCAAATCGTTGCGCAGCGACATCAAAGATATCCGTCGGTCTCAGCGGTCCGATTTTCATCTCACCTGGGCAGGGCTCGTCGGCGTCTGCACGATGATCGCGAAGGGGTTCCACTGGTTCTGACCGCCGTACGGTCAGGCAACGGCCTGTGAAGCCTGCACGAACGGGTCGGTATCGTCATGAAACCGCAGTGGCGCCGCGCAGTGCGCCAGCGTATCCACGAGGTACTTTGCGCGCGGCCACGGGCCAAAGCCCGCGGCCGTGTTGATATGCCCCGCGTCACCGAGGTTCACGAATGCACTGCCGAAGCGTTGCGCAAGTTCGCGTGCTTCCGCGAGTGGCATCCATGGGTCCGTTTCGCTGCCGACCAGAATGGACGCAACGGCAACGCGCGACGCGTCAAACGCACCTGCGAATGCAAACTTCCGCGGGCTTGCGGGCGCGACGAACAGCACGCCCACCACATCGGCGGAGCTCGCGCGTTGCGCGCGCCGCTGCAGCGCGTGCGCGGCTGCAAGGCAACCGAAGCTATGCGCGGCCAGCACAAATGGACCACGCTGCTGTGCAAGAAAATCGTTCACCGACTGAGCCCATCGCTCGAGGTTCGGCGCATCCCAGTCCGCCTGCTCGACCCGCAACGAACGCGCAAACTGCCGCTCGAGCCATGTTTGCCAGTGCGCGTCCTCGCTGCCATGCAAGCCCGGTACCGTCACAAGCCGGGGTGGCCACAACGATGTCCTGCATGAAAACATGATTCTTTCCTCGCTACCGGGGTCGGAGAAATCATTGTGGCGTGCAAGCTCACTCAATCGAACCAATTTTTCGTGCTTTGGATATCGGGCGAACGCCAAACGCGTCCCTACATCGTGTGGCTCCGTCACTGACGTTGCCGGCAAAATGCACGGGTGCCCGAAAAAAGTAGAATGACACTCATCCAATAAAAGACCGGTCCCGACCGACCCGTGCCGCAGTTCGCTTTCCAGGAGACGCCGTTCGAAGCGGGCGCCACGTGCGCCGTGACGATCGAACGAACTCTGCGGTCAAGCTGACCACGGACACGCGCCATCACGACGGCTGGTCGACCCACCACGAGTTGCTCGCATGAAGATTCTGTTCTACACGCCGCAATCGGATGCCGCCGTCTGGCTCGCCGATCTGCAACGTGTGTTGCCTGAAGCCGACCTGCGCGCATGGCAACCCGGCGACCACGCACCGGCCGATTTCGCGATTGTCTGGCGCCCGCCGTGTGACATGCTGGCGGGCCGCAACAGCCTGCGGGCGGTGTTCAACCTGGGCGCGGGAGTTGATGCGATTCTCGCACTCGAACGTGAGCGACCGGGCGCCTTGCCATCCGATGTGCCGCTGGTGCGGCTGGAAGACAGCGGCATGGCCGGGCAGATGGCCGAGTATGTCGTCCATGCGGTGTTGCGCTACCTGCGCCGCTTTGACGAATACGCACAGTTGCAAGCGGAACACCGCTGGCACGTGCTCGACCCGCACCCGCGCGAATCGTTTACCGTCGGCGTGCTGGGACTCGGTGTGCTCGGCGCGCATGTCGCGCAGGCTATCGCGTCGTTCGGATTGCCGGTGCGCGGCTATAGCCGCAGCGCCCGGCGCATCGACGGCATCGCGACTTACGCCGGCCCGTCGCAGTTCGACACGTTCCTCGACGGCGTCAAGGTGCTCGTCAATCTGCTGCCGCATACGCCGGAAACGCGCGACGTGCTGAATGCCGGGACATTCGCGAAGCTCGCGAATGGGGCATACCTGATCAACGTTGCGCGCGGCGCGCACCTGGTCGAGCGTGATCTGCTCGATGCGCTTCGCAGTGGCCGGATTGCGGCAGCCACGCTCGACGTGTTCCGCGAAGAACCGTTGCCCGTCGATCATCCGTTCTGGCGCGAGCCGCGCATCACGATCACGCCACACAGTTCGGCGCTCACGCTGCGCGCCGAAAGTGTCGCGCAGATCGCGCAGAAGATCGCCGCGTTGATGCGCGACGAACCGATCACCGGCATCGTCGACATCGCGCGCGGCTACTGACCGCGCCACTGAACCACCCGACACACCGCGCAATGCGGCAGGAGAAACGACATGGCAATCCCGCAATCGGTCAAGATCGTCGAGGTCGGTCCGCGCGATGGACTGCAGAATGAGAAGGCGCAAGTGCCGACCGCCGTCAAGATTGAACTCGTCAATCGGCTGTCGGCAGCCGGGTTTCCGAACGTGGAAACCACGTCGTTCGTATCGCCGAAATGGGTGCCGCAAATGGCGGACGCCGCAGAGGTGATGGCCGGCGTCGAGCGTCGCGCAGGCACCCTCTACTCGGTGCTCACGCCGAACATGCGCGGCTTCGAAGGTGCGCTCGCCGCGGCCGCCGACGAAATCGTGATCTTCGGGGCGGCCAGCGAAGCGTTCTCGCAGAAGAACATCAACTGCAGCATCGCCGAGAGCATCGAGCGTTTTGCGCCAGTCGCGCATGCGGCAAAAGAGCAGGGACTGCGGCTGCGCGGCAGCGTCTCGTGTTCGCTCGGCTGCCCGTACCAGGGTGAAGTGCCGGTCGCGTCGGTCGTCGACGTCGTTGAGCGGTTCGCCGCGCTCGGCTGCGACGAAATCGACATTGCCGACACGATCGGCGTCGGCACGCCCAGGCGCACCAAAGAGGTGTTCGCGGCGGTCACGCAGGTCTTTCCGCACGAGCGTCTGTCCGGCCACTTCCACGACACCTATGGTCAGGCGCTCGCGAATATCTACGCCGCGCTGCAGGAAGGCATCGCGATCTTTCACGCGTCGGTCGCCGGGCTGGGCGGCTGCCCTTACGCAAAAGGCGCAACCGGCAATGTCGCGACCGAAGACGTGCTCTATCTGATGAACGGCCTTGGCATCGAGACCGGCGTCGATCTCGCGCAGGTCGTCGAGATCGGTGACTTCATCTCGACGTCGATCGGACGACCGAACGTATCGCGCGCGGGCAAGGCACTGCTCGCGAAGGCGCGCAGTGATCAGCCACGCTGTGCATGAATCCACTCCAGAACCGATAGTCAGAACAATGACAGACAACGCTTCGTTCCAGAACTCCACCGCCGCTAGCGATCTCGACGCGCTGCCGGACGCCGCGCGCCGCGTTGCGCTGCTGTTGCGCGAGCGCGGCCACGCCGGCCAGATCGTGATGCTGCCCGAGACCGGCAAGACTTCAGCCGAAGCGGCCGCGGGCCTCGGCTGCTCGATCGCGCAGATCGCGAAGTCGATCCTGTTTCGCCGCCGCGACGACGATGCGCCGGTGCTTGTCATTGCAAGCGGGGTCAATCGCGTCGATGAACACAAAGTGGCCGCGCACGTTGGCGCGGTCGGACGCGCGGACGCGAAGTTCGTCCGCGAAAAGACCGGCTACGCGATCGGCGGGGTGTGCCCGATCGGGCACATCACGCCACCGGTTACGCTGATCGACTCGGATCTGCTCGCGCTCGAAAGCCTTTGGGCCGCCGCAGGGCACCCGCATGCGGTGTTCAACCTGTCGCCGCGGCAACTGGTTGAGCTCACTGGCGCGCCGGTCGCGGACATCGCGCTGCGCGAGCCTGTATGACAGCCGACGCGTCCCGTGCGGAAGATCCGGCCCCAGTGCCTTCGCCGTGCATCAACATCTGCCGGATGAACGACGCGACCGGCTGGTGCGACGGGTGTCTGCGCACGATTGACGAGATTGCGAACTGGTCGTTACTCGACGAAGCGACCAGGCGCTCGGTCTGGGATGCGCTCGAAACGCGGCATATGCAACTGATGGCGCAACGCGGGGCAGCGCGATGAACGCGCCACCGCGCGTCGTGACCGTCGGCGAAACGTTCAGCTCGACGCTCGCGCTCAGCGCTGACTCGGTGAAATCGTTCGCGACCCTGGTCAACGACCTGAACCCGTTGCATCACGACGATCGGTACGCGGCGCAAAGCCGCTTCGGCGGGCTAATCGCCTCGGGTACGCAACCGAGCGCGTACCTGATGGCGCTCGTCGCGACGCACTTTGCGCAATACGCGCAACCGCTCGGCCTCGAATTCGACATCAAGCTGAAGCAGGCGGCGCACAGCGACGACACGCTGACTTTCACCTGGCAAGTGCGCAGTGCGTACTGGAAGCCGAGCCTGAACGGCGATCTTGTTCAACTCGACGGCAACGCAGTGAACCAGCGCGACGAAACGGTCGTGCTTGCCAACGCGACGGTGCTGGTGATGCCGAAACCGGCTTCGCAACACGCGGGTGAAGGTCGCGCGCGATGATAAGCCTGCCCCCATCGATACGCGTGTTCGAACGCGGCTGGCTGTCGTCGAACAACGTGTTGCTGGTCGATGACCGTCGCACGGCACTGATCGATACCGGTTACGCAACGCATGCGCCGCAAACCGTCGCGCTGGTACGGCACGCGCTCGGCGCGCGGACGCTCGATTGCATCGTCAACACCCATCTGCATTCCGATCATTGCGGCGGCAACGCGCTCCTGCAGCACACATGGCCGTGCGAAACACTGATTCCGGCCGCGGAGGCGGACACCGTGCGGCGCTGGGATGAAACCCGCCTGACGTTCCGCGCAACCGGCCAGTTCTGCGAGCGCTTTTCAGCCACCGGCTCGCTCACACCCGGCACGCACATTGAACTGGGCGCACTCGATTGGCACGTGCTCGCTGCACCGGGCCACGACCCGCATTCACTGATGCTCTACTGCGCGGACGAGCGCGTGCTGATCAGCGCGGACGCGCTGTGGGAGAACGGTTTTGGTGTGATTTTTCCGGAGCTGGATGGCGAGAGCGGATTTGCCGAACAGCACGCGGTACTCGAATCGATCGCAAGCCTCGACGTTGCCATGGTGATTCCCGGTCATGGTGCACCGTTTGCTAACGTGCAGCCGGCACTCGAACGCGCCTTTTCCCGTGTCGCGTGGTTGCGCGCGGACCCCGCGCGCAACGCAAGAAACGCGCTCAAGGTGCTGCTCGTGTTCAGGCTGCTCGATGTGCGCAGCACGCACTTCGACGCGCTCACCGACATGCTCGAAAACGCGAGCGCGATGCGTGCCGCCGCTACACGATTGGCGCCGCGTCGCGCATGGCCGGCGCTGGTGCGGCAAATCATCGAAGATCTCGCCCGCAGAGATGGGCCGCTGCGTATCGACGGCGAGCAGGTGAGCACGCGCATAACATGAATTTAGGCAGCACAAAAAAGAAAAGCCGCTCGGCAAGTCTGGCGAGCGGCACAATACTTTGTGTGACTTCTGTGTGACGTGATCAGCGTCGCTATAAATCATACTTCCATAACGCATATCCCCGCATCGGGGGTTTCCCTACGGACATCGGCGTGCGGCAGCAAAGAGCCCAATCAAGGACGTCAACCCCGGCTTTACAGCCGCCTGAAGCGAACGGACCGCGAACGGATCGAACGCCATGTTCTGTAATCCATATTATCTGATCAGGTCGACGAAAAGCGACGTGCCGGCACAATGCGCCACCCGAGATTGACACCCGCGGCAGCCAGCAGGATCAGTATGGCGCCTAACACCTGAATCCATGCGAGCTTTTGCCCGAACGCCACCCGATCAACGACGATCGCCACCACCGGGTAAATAAACGACAGCGCGCCGGTCATTGCGGTCGGCAGCTTCTGGATCGCGCCGTACAGCAGCACATACATCACGCCGGTATTGACGACGCCGAGCGTCGCAAGCTGCAACCAGTGCACGCCGCTGGTTGGCAATGCATCGAAGCGGACAAACGGCGCGAGCATCACGACACCCGTTGCTGTGGTGATCAACGCAATCAGATGCGGCGGCGTCGACTTCAGATACTTCGTGATAATCGACGACACGGCCCACAGAAACGCCGCGCCCGCCGCGAGCGCCACACCTTGCAGGTATTGCCCCGGCACGGCAAGCACCGCCGGTTCAACTTTCACGACGAGCACCAGCCCGGCGAATGCGACGACCAGCCATGCGATCGCCGACGCCGTCACGCGCTCGCGAAGCACGAACGCACCCAGCGCGACCAGCATGAAGGGTTGCGTGCTATAGACCGTGGTCGCCATCGAGATCGACGCGCGTGAATACGCGGCAAACAGTAGCACCCAGTTGATCACGATCGCGATGCCGCCGAGCGTGGCGAGCGCAAGCATGCGCCAGGTGAACAGCTTGTGCTGGAACAGACCGCGCGCTGCGCAGACGAGCGCGAGCGTCGCGCCGCCGAACAGACAACGAAAGAACACGACGTTCTGTGACGATTGCTGCGACGACACGACCAGCCACCCGATCGTGCCGGACATCAGCATCGCGATGGTCATTTCGAGCGCGCCGCGCCGGATGTCGCTATTCGCCGCCATGGGATCCTCCCGAACCATTGCTAACCCTTTCTCATCAATGAAGGCAGTGTAATGAATGTGACGCCCTGAATACAGGGCTAAACTTAAGTAAACACGCGTGTCGACCTGTCAAACGAAGGCTCAAATGACAAAACGCCTCAGTTCCTCCGCATCGGTCGCAACTTCGCCGCCGGTTGCGCCGCTCGACGATACCGACCGTGCATTGCTGTCCGCGCTCGCCGGGGACGCCCGTCAACCGGTCAGCGAACTCGCGCGGAGTGTCGGCCTGTCGGCCCCCGCCACCGCCGACCGCGTGCGCCGCCTCGAAGCATCGGGCGTGATCGAACGGTTCACCGTGCACATCAATCCGCGTGCGCTCGGCTATACGTTGCAGGCGATTGTCCGGGTCAAGCCGCTGCCCGGCCAACTGCATCTGGTTGAAGAGGTGATCCGGCGTATTCCAGAGTTTGTCGAATGCGACAAGGTGACCGGCGACGACTGCTTCATCTGCCGGTTGTATTTGCGCTCGATCGAGCAGCTAGACGAGATTTTGTCAAAAGTGACGGAGCGCGCGGAAACCAGCACCGCGATCGTCAAATCGACGCCGGTGCCGCGCCGCCTGCCGCCGCTGGGTGCGCGCGCCGCGCCCGCTACGAATCGATAGCCTCGAAAAACGACAGCATCTCGGCGAGCAGTTCGTCGGGCGCTTCCTCGGGCATGTAGTGGCCGCACGGCAGCGCACGGCCGCTCACGTCCCGCGCGACTTTGCGCCACTCGGCGAGCGGCTCGAAGCATTGCTCGATCACACCTTGCACACCCCAAAGCACCCGCAACGGACAACCGATCCGGTGGCCGCGTTCGATATCGGCGCGGTCGTGTTCGAGATCGATCGTCGCGGCCGCGCGGTAGTCCTCGCACATCGCGTGTACCGCACCGGGTTGCCGCAGCGCGTGGCGATACGCATCCAGTGCGTCCGGTGCGAACGGTGCGAGCCCCGCGTGCGTCGCCATGACGCGATCGACGTAGGCCGCCGGGTTGGCTTCGATCAGCGTCTCCGGGAACGGCGCCGGCTGAATCAGGAAGAACCAATGGAAGTACAGCGTCGCGAATGCGCGATCGGTGCGCTCGTACATCGCAAGGGTCGGCGCGATGTCGAGCAGCATCAGACGCTCGACTGCGTCCGGATAATCAAGCGCCATCCGGTGCGCGACGCGCGCGCCACGGTCGTGCGCGCACACGAGGAAGCGTTCGAAACCGAAGTGACGCATCATCGCGACCTGATCGGCCGCCATCGCGCGCTTCGAATACGGCTCGTGCGACGCGTCGGTCGGCGGTTTCGCCGACGCGCCGTAGCCGCGCAGGTCCGTTGCGATCACGGTGAAATGCTCAGCGAGACGAGCGGCGCACCGATGCCAGATCAGATGGTTTTGCGGATGACCGTGCAACAGCAGCAGAGGCGGTCCCGATCCGCCCTTGACGCCATGGATATCGACGCCATCCGCCGCGACGCGAAACGGTGTGAAGTTCTCGAAGAACATCGGTGCGGCCTCGTTGTCGTTGTGAGTCTGCGCATTGTAGAAGCCCAACGTGACTGCATGAGGTGGGTTAGCCCACGCAAACATAGAAACCGAACTCTCCTTCCAACCGTCGAGCACACACGTAAGGCCCGCGACTCGCCTATAATCGAACGGTCGTTCTTAAGCTGTTCTTAGGCGACAGGTGGCTCCCCGCTACACTTATTCATCATGCCGACCTGGCGCGCGGCACAACCTGCCGATGCATGCAGGGACGCGCGCCCGATCCGTCGCTCAGGAGACTTCCGCCATGGCACTGCCAGCCGTTCTGCAAAACCTCACGCTGCCGGTCGTCGGGTCGCCGATGTTTATCGTCAGCTATCCGGAACTCGTGCTTGCGCAGTGCAAAGCCGGTATCGTCGGGGCTTTTCCGGCGCTCAACGCGCGCCCCGCGGAGCGGCTCGGCGAATGGCTCACACAGATTCAGAGCGCGCTTGCCGAGCACCAGGCGGCGCATCCGGACGCGGTGATCGGGCCCATCGCAGTCAACCAGATCGTCCATCAGTCGAACGAAAGGCTCGAACACGACGTCCGTGTGTGCATCGAGCACAAGGTGCCGATTTTCATCACGAGTCTGCGCGCGCCGGCGAGAGAGATTGTCGATGCCGTGCATAGCTACGGCGGCATCGTGCTGCACGATGTGATCAATCTG
The DNA here is from genome assembly GCF_902859855.1 of Paraburkholderia humisilvae. Taxonomy (GTDB): domain Bacteria; phylum Pseudomonadota; class Gammaproteobacteria; order Burkholderiales; family Burkholderiaceae; genus Paraburkholderia; species Paraburkholderia humisilvae. The sequence goes on along the minus strand of NZ_CADIKH010000055.1, from coordinate 18,059 downwards.
CGTCATGCGCAAAAGGCGCTCGATGCGGGCGTCGACGGGCTGATCCTGGTGGCCGCCGGCGCTGGCGGCCACGCGGGCACCACATCGCCGTTCGCGCTTGTCGGTGAAGTGCGGCGCGTGTTCGACGGGCCGCTCGTGTTATCGGGCGCGATTGCGAACGGCGGCTCGATTCTCGCCGCACAGGCGATGGGCGCGGACCTCGCGTATATGGGCACGCGCTTTATCGCGACGCAGGAAGCGCACGCTGCCGACAGCTATAAGCAAGCGATCGTCAACGCGAGCGCCGCCGACATCATCTACACGAATCTCTTTACCGGTGTGCATGGCAACTACATCCGCGAGAGCATCATCGCGGCGGGGCTCGACCCGGATGCGCTACCCGAGTCGGACAAATCGAAGATGAACTTCGCCGGTGATAAATCGAAGGCGTGGCGCGACATCTGGGGCGCGGGGCAGGGCGTCGGTCTGATGGACGACGTGCCGAGCGTCGCCGAACTGGTCGCTCGGCTCAAGCAGGAATATGCGGACGCGAAGGCGCGCCTCGGCATCGCACGCTAGGGCGTGCCTCGAGACAAATTTACATTTTATATGTGCTGCGAACACGCCTAACCGCGAAAACCTACATATTGCGTCGATACTGCCCGCCCACTTCGAACAACGCATGCGTGATCTGCCCGAGCGAGCAGACACGCACCGCATCCATCAGCACCGCAAACACGTTTTGATCGTCGATCACCGCCCGCTGCAAGCGTTCGAGCGCTGCGGGCGCGGCATCGCGGTGGCACACCTGAAACGCGCGTAGCCGCGCGAGCTGGCTTTGCTTTTCATCTTCGGTCGAACGCGCGAGCGCGATCGGCGGCGGCGCGTCATGCGGTTGCGCGCCGAGGAATGTATTGACACCCACGATCGGATAGGACCCGTCGTGTTTGCGATGCTCGTACAGCATCGACTCGTCCTGAATGCGCGCTCGCTGATAACCGGTTTCCATCGCCCCCAGCACGCCGCCGCGCTCGGTCAGCCGGTCAAACTCCGCGAGCACCGCGGCTTCGACGAGATCGGTCAATTCGTCGATGATAAAGCTGCCCTGGTTCGGATTCTGGCTCTTCGCGAGCCCCCACTCGCGGTTGATGATCAGCTGGATCGCCACGGCGCGACGCACCGACTCTTCCGTCGGCGTGGTGATCGCTTCGTCGAATGCGTTCGTATGCAGCGAGTTGCAGTTGTCGTAGATCGCAATCAGCGCTTGCAGCGTCGTACGGATGTCGTTGAAGTCGATTTCCTGTGCATGCAGGCTGCGGCCCGACGTCTGCACGTGGTACTTCAGCTTCTGGCTGCGTTCGTTCGCGCCATAACGCTCGCGCAGCGCCACCGCCCAGATCCGCCGCGCGACGCGACCGAGCACGGTGTATTCCGGGTCCATTCCGTTCGAGAAGAAGAACGATAGATTCGGTGCAAAGTCATCGATCGACATGCCGCGCGCAAGATACGCCTCGACATAGGTAAAGCCGTTCGCGAGCGTGTACGCAAGCTGCGAGATCGGGTTAGCGCCCGCCTCCGCGATGTGATACCCGGAGATCGACACCGAATAGAAGTTGCGCACGCCGTGCTCGACGAAGTACGCCTGGATGTCGCCCATCACTTTCAAGCTGAATTCGGTCGAAAAGATGCAGGTGTTTTGCCCCTGGTCTTCTTTCAGGATATCCGCCTGCACGGTGCCACGCGCGTTTTCCAGCGCAAAGCGACGCGCGGCGGCGAGTTCGTCGACGCTCGGCGCGCGTCCTTCCTGTTGTGCACGCTCGCGTGCGCGCCCGATCTGCTGGTCGATGGCGACATTGAAGAACATCGCGAGTATCGCCGGCGCGGGTCCGTTGATCGTCATCGACACCGACGTGTCCGGCGCGCACAGGTCGAAGCCGTCGTAGAGCGCTTGCATATCGTCGAGCGTCGCGACCGACACGCCCGAGTTGCCCACCTTGCCGTAGATATCCGGGCGCTCGTGCGGCTCTTCGCCATAGAGCGTGACCGAATCGAACGCGGTCGACAGGCGTTTGGCCGGCATGCTCGCCGACAGCAGCTTGAAGCGGCGGTTGGTGCGAAACGGATCGCCTTCGCCGGCGAACATGCGCGTCGGGTCTTCGTTCTCGCGCTTGAACGGGAACACGCCCGCGGTGAACGGGAAATAGCCGGGCAGGTTCTCGAGCATCAGCCAGCGCAGAATCTCGCCCGGGTCGCTGAACTTCGGCAGGGAGACCTTGCGGACCATGGTGCCCGATAGCGTCTCGACAGTCAGCGCGGTGCGGATTTCACGACCGCGGATCTTCACGACGTGTTCGTCGCCTGAATACGTAGCGACCGTTCGCGGCCATGCGTCGAGCAACGCTTTTTCGCGTTCGCCGAGTTGCGCGGCGCGTGCGGCGATCAGCGCGTCGAGCCGCTGTGCCTGCCCTCTGTCCGACGCGGTAGCTGCTGCATTCGAATCGTTCGACGACGACGCGCGCTCGTGTTCGGCCAGCATACGGCGCGTTTCCGTCAGTTGCCATTGCTCGCGCGCGACGCGTGCCTGCGCCGCGGCGCGCACGCGATAGTCACGCACGGTCTGCGCGACGTCCGACAGGTAGCGCACACGCTCGGGCGGCACGATTGCGTGACGCCCGCTCGAATGACGCAAGCCGTCGAACAACGGCAGCCGCGCGTGACCCGCGCGCAATCCGCGCGCGTGCAACGCGCGGACAACGTGCTGATATAGCGCGGTCACGCCGTCATCGTTAAAGCGTGACGCGATCGTGCCGAACACCGGCATGCTGGCAGACGCCGTCGAAAATTCGCCGCGATTGCGCTGCACCTGCTTGGCGACGTCGCGCAGCGCATCGGCCGCGCCCTTGCGGTCGAACTTGTTGATCGCAACGAAGTCGGCAAAATCGAGCATGTCGATCTTCTCGAGCTGGCTCGCCGCGCCGAACTCCGGCGTCATCACGTACAGCGACTCGTCGACGTGCGGCACGATCGCGGCGTCGCCCTGGCCGATACCCGAGGTCTCGACGATCACCAGATCGAAGCCCGCCGCCTTGCATGCGGCGATCGCGTCGGGTAACGCGTCGGAAATTTCGCTCGACGCATCGCGCGTCGCCATCGAGCGCATAAACACGCGCGCGCCCGCGCCCCAGTCGCCGATCGCGTTCATCCGGATGCGGTCGCCGAGCAGCGCGCCGCCGGATTTGCGGCGCGACGGGTCGATCGCGAGCACGGCAATCGTCAGCGCGTCGTCGTAGTCGAGCCGAAAACGGCGAATCAGTTCGTCGGTCAGCGAAGATTTGCCCGCGCCGCCGGTGCCCGTGATGCCCAGCACCGGTGCGTGCGACGCTCGCGCATGAGCCGCGAGTGCGGCGCGCACAGCTTCGGGCTCGGCGCCGGTTTCGAGTCGGGTGATCAGTTGCGCGAGTTTGCGAAAAACCATTCCGTTGTGGTCAGCGGCGTGTTTCGCCGGCTCGCGTTCGTCACGCGCCTCCTGTCCGACACGCGCAACGCCAGCGTGAAGCGCGAGCGCGATATCGCTGGCCAGTTGCGCGGCGGCCCGACGGCCAACGTCTTCACCCTCGTTGCGCGCGGCTGGCGAACAGCGCGCGATCATATCGTCGATCATCCCTTGCAAGCCCAGACGCTGGCCGTCGTGCGGCGCATAGATCCGCTCGACGCCATCGCGCTCGAGTTCGGCGATCTCTTCGGGCACGATCACGCCACCTCCGCCGCCGAACACCTTGATGCGCTCGCCGCCGCGCGCACGCAGCAAATCGACGAGGTAGCGGAAATATTCGATGTGACCGCCCTGATAGCTCGAAACCGCGACGCCGTCGGCGTCTTCCTGCAACGCGGCGGTAGCGACTTCATCGACCGAACGGTTGTGGCCGAGATGAATGACCTCGACACCGCTCGACTGCAAGATGCGCCGCATGATGTTGATCGACGCGTCGTGGCCGTCGAATAGCGCGGCCGCCGTGACGAATCGCAGGCGGGCGGGCCGTACAGCCCGCTGCGGCGACACGCTTGCGGCTGCCTGTGCGGATAGCGCGGCGCCGCCCGCACGTTGCGGCGTGGAAAGATCAGTCATGTCTCCCCCGGGTCATATTGGCGCGACGGTGTGACCGCACGCGTTTGTGGCGGCGGACGCACCGTTACGTCTGGCGGGTGCTCATTGCAGTATATCGAAACGGTCCAGCGCGGACGCGCGTGAACTCAACGCGCTGCAAGCGTGCGCACCTGCTCGAGCGTGGGCCACAGCGACTCGTTCGCGAACCGCCCTGCAAGGAAATCGACAAACGAGCGCACCTTCGCGGACACATGCCGCCTGCTCGCGTAGATCACGTGAATCGGCAGTTCGCGCGGCGGCAGTTCGTCGACGAGCAGCGGCACCAGCCGCCCGGAGGCGAGATCGTCGCCGACCACCTCGGTGCCAAGCAGCGCGATCGCCGCGCCTTGCAGCACGACCACGCGTAGCGCCTCGAGGTGATTGACGATCATATTGCCGGTGAGTCGCGGCTGCGCGCCGCCCGCGTTCGACGCGGTAACCAGATCCTGCGCCGACATGCCCGAATATTCGATGAAGTTGTGCCGCGCGAGATCCGCGAGCGTCTTCGGCACGCCGTGCCGCTGCAGATAGTCGGGCGACGCGCACAGCACGATATGCGCGGTGGCCACCTGCCGCGCGATCAGCGACGACGACTTCAAGCCGGTCGGCGACGCGCGGATCGCGACGTCGAAGCCCTCGTCGATCATCTCGACGACGCGGTCCGACAACGTGATGTCGACCGTCACTTGCGGATGAAGGGTCGCATAGGCGGCGGTTGCACTCATGACATGACGCAAGCCGAACGCCGACAGCGTCGACACGCGCAACCGCCCTTGCGGCACCACGCTCGCCGCGCCGACCGCCTGCTCCGCCTCGTCGAGTTCGGCGAGCACCTGGCTGAGCCGCTCGTAATACTCGCGCCCGGCCTCGGTCGGCGCGACGCGACGGGTCGTGCGATTCAGAAGGCGCGCGCCGAGCTGCTGCTCGAGGTGCATCACGTGCTTGCTCGCCATTGCCGCCGACATGTCCATCCGTTCCGCGGCACCGACAAAGCTGCCGATTTCGACGACATGACGAAACACCTTCATGCTGACCAGCGTATCCATGGCAAATCGCTCGGGATGGGAATCAATCGATAGGTTCCCGTCGACTTTATCAAAGAGCGCTCAACAAAGTACGCGTATTCGCGCGGAGGCCGGCCCGAACCGGCACCCGGATAGCAGCGCAAGCCGCTCAGAACTTCGTGCGCAGACCGACGCCGAACGTATCGCCGGTCGATTGGCCGGAGAAGTGATCGTACAGATAGGCCGCGTAGACGTCGGTCCGTTTGGATAGCGGGTAGTCGTAGCCGATCGCCCACGTCTGTCGCGTCTGATCGAGGCCACCGCTGTCGCGCGACCACGCGTACGACGCCATCACGGTGCCGGGCCCGGCTGGCACGGTGACGCCGCCCTGCGCGGTGTTGACATGCCAGCTGCCCATCTGCTGGTCGTTCTTCGTGTACATGTACTGACCGTAGAACTTGACGAACTTCAGATCGTAGGTCGCACCGAACTGACCGACGCCCTGGCTTTTCATACCGGACACGAGCGTATCGAGGTCGGCCGGATCGTTGTTGAAGTTCACGTACTGATAGACACCAGTCGCCGCGAATGGGCCATTGAAGTACAGGAACTGCACGCTGTACTTTTTCGAACCGTTCTGTCCGGCCGTGTTGCCGAACGCGTACATCGCACTACCGGAGAGTCCGTTAAAGCCAGGCGACGAATACTGGATCGCATTGTTCCAGCCCGAGTCGCCGACCACGCCCTGGTCGGTCGTATAGGTCGGGAACGTGCCGAGGCCGAGGAACACGTGATACACCATTGGCGAAAACACATACGAATCGCTGAACGGGTTGAAGAGAATCGTCGAGATGAACAACTGAGTGGTCAGACGCCCGGCGGTCACGGTGCCGTACGGCGACTCGATGCCGACATACGAGTTGCGACCGAAAAAAGTGTCGCCATCGAAGCGGCCGGAACTGCCGTTCTGCGCGCGAAAAAAGTTTTCGAGCGTGAAGATCGCCTTGAAGCCGTTGCCGAGATCTTCGGAGCCCTTCATTCCCCAGTACGACGTCGACATCCCGCCGCCCGACACCTGCCATGCTCGTTCGCCGCCGGGAAACTTCTGGGCGCCAACCCATTCGTCTACCTGACCATAGAGCTGCACGCTCGACTGCGCATGGACCGAAGCCGCACCGGCCGCCAGCGTCACAACGGTGCTCGCCTTCAGCAGCGTGCGTGACGCACGGCTGACGACCGGACGGCTAACGCAGCGGCCAACTGAGCGGCTAATCGCTGTTCTCATGGGTTCTCCTGTCTTTGTCAATTGGGATAGGGCTGTGCGGTGGGGTGCTCGCCGATCCGTCGCGGTGGCCAGTGCGGTGGTCGAGCCAATCTGGGCTGGACCATCTTTGCCGGCCATTTTTCTGGACAAAAACAGGAGGACTTATTGCGGGTATAGCGTCCTGATTAGTTTGGTTGACTGATTAGTGTGCGACGCGCGCCCGCGTTGCGCCGCCGCGAGCGCGCGATCGTGCGGAAATGAGCGCGGCGATCAGCGGTGCTTCGGGAGAAGGTGCGTGGTCGAATCGGATCGACTGATGACACGAAAAGAGCGCAGTCGGTCTTGCGTGGAGAAAGACGGATGCGTGACGACCCTATGCGGCGCGCGCATCCATTCAGGCACTACTGTGGGAAATAAACCGTGGGCAATGAACCGGTGAACGCGCAACATTGAACGGCGGCACGGTTCTCATACCACCCGCCGCCGTCAGCAATGGTTAGTTCCGGTACGGAGATGGGCCTTGCGGCCGGCCGCCATCGGCAGGCGGACGCGCAATCTGGCGCGACACACGCTCTTCGTTGTAACGCGCGACGTCGTCACGGATCGAGCCCGTGTGCATGGTTTGCGTGTTGGACGGCGGATGCGGTGCGCCGCGCGTCTCGGTGCTGATCGGCGTAATCGCACCCGCATATTGCACACCGGCGTAGTGCGTAGCCGGGCGTGTTGCGACCCGATCAGGATAAGGACTGGCGAACGCGGTGCTGCGGGGCGTGGAAACTCGCGTCGCGTCATATACCTGGTACGACGCGTTGGCACTATACGGTGCCGTATGGTGCAGACCCGCTGTCGGATTCGCATGGGCGAACGAAACGGCGGCCGCGAAAATCGCGCCCGAAAGCCAGTACTTCGTCCGAGAATACCCAGCGCTCACGTTCATTCACCTGCGGAAAACCTGTTTGCGGCCGCGCGGATTCGCCATCCGGGAGCGGCAAAACCGGCGGGAACGCCGTGAACATCGTGCGCCGATCGCTCGGCGCAATACATGCTCAATCAGTCGTCCCAATAAGCCTTTTCAGCAGTAATTTATGGGGGGCACCTGGCACTGTCGAGGCAAAAAGTGTTATGCCCTGAGCAGGGTTGTAACACCATGTTACCGCGTCCTTTTCTAGAGAAGGACCTTGTTTCAAAAGCACGATGGACGGGCGAGACAGACATTTTCGCGACAGTGAAAGGGGAGCGGAAACGCGTCGGCGGAAACGCTCGGGGAAGGCGCGCGACCCAGTCGCAACCGGACGGGCGCGCCCCGCTCGCCAATGGGTCAAACAGAGCGTTTCCCAAACAGGAAACCGCGACACCCAGTTGCGTCACGGAACGACCCACGTAAGCCTTTAGCTTTCATGCGCTCGACGCATCAATCAATTCTTCAAATGAATTTGCATATTTAATTCTAAAGCATGGAGAATAAGCGTTTTCCCTAATACAGCGCGTTTTCCTCGCATCGAGATTTCGAGATGGCTCGCCCGAAACTGCTTCCGGACAACTTCACGCTGTGCCTTGTCGGCACGGTGCTTCTCGCCAGCCTGCTGCCCGTTCACGGGCAGGCCGCGGCCGCATTCAACTGGGTCACGGACATCGCGGTCGGCCTGCTGTTCTTTCTGCACGGCGCCAAGCTGTCGCGCGAGGCGATCGTGGCCGGCGCAACACACTGGCGCCTGCATGCAGTCGTGCTGCTAAGCACGTTCGCGCTGTTTCCGCTGCTCGGTCTCGCGCTCAAGCCGCTTCTTGCGCCGATCGTCACGCCATCGCTCTATGTCGGCATCCTCTTCCTTTGCACGCTGCCGTCGACGGTTCAGTCGTCGATCGCCTTCACGTCGATAGCCAAGGGCAATGTCCCAGCCGCCGTGTGCAGCGCGTCCGCCTCCAGCCTGCTCGGTATCTTCGTGACGCCCGCGCTGGTCAGCGTCATCGTCACGAGCCAGTCGGCGGGCGGCGTGTCGCCGTGGCATACGGTGTGGAGCATCGTGCTGCAACTGCTCGTGCCGTTCGTCGCCGGCCAGTTGCTGCGCCCGCTGATCGGCAACTGGATCGACCGCAACCGTGGCGTGCTCAAGTACGTCGACCAGGGCTCGATCCTGCTCGTGGTGTATGCGGCGTTCAGCGAAGCGGTCACCGAAGGCTTGTGGCACCACATTCCGCTTTCTGCGCTTGGCGGGCTGCTGGTCGCGTGTGCGGTGTTGCTCGCGCTCGCGCTGGCGCTCACGATGTTGATCAGCAAGCGTCTCGGCTTTAACCGCGCCGACCAGATCACGATTATCTTCTGCGGTTCGAAGAAGAGCCTCGCCGCCGGTGTGCCGATGGCGAAGGTGATCTTCGCGACGCACGCAGTGGGCGCCGCCGTGCTGCCGTTGATGCTGTTCCACCAGATCCAGCTGATGACCTGCGCGGCGCTCGCACAGCGCTGGGGGGCGCGCGAAGCGAACGCCCAGAAGCGCGCCGCTCAGCAGAACGCAGCGGCTACCGCGAGCGGCGGCCGGGTTGGCCCTTGAACCTGATACGACCTTCATACACTCTCTCCCTGAGTCTGTGTTCCGGAAAGCCGCGCGATGCGGCTTTCGTTTTGCGTGCCGTCGTTGCTTCGTGTGTTGTGTTGCGACCGTTATTTGACCGCGCGCACACGTTTGCCGTCAGCCTGGCCGGATGGCATAGGCAAAACGCACCGGTTCCGCGCACCGTTCCGTTTACGCGGTGTTTATGCGGAATTCATCAAAAGTTCATTCAAGTCTTCAGCGCCGCCGCCGATATGCCGAATATCCCCTGTCTGTCTGGCTGTCCGCCATGTCACTTCGTCCGCTCGCCCGGTCCAGCACATCCCGTGTCGCAGATCTGATCGCCAAGCGCAGTTTGTCCGCCGTCTTCCAGCCGATCGTCGACTTCGACGGCGGCGCGATCATCGGTTATGAGGGGCTGATTCGCGGGCCAGCGGGGTCCGATCTCGAAGCGCCATTTGCGCTCTTCGCTCAGGCGCTCGCCGAGGACGCGGTGATCCCGCTCGAGCACGCCGCCGCGCACGCCTGCATTGAAGCGTTCGCGCGACTCGACTACGACGGCAAGCTGTTCCTGAACTTCAGTGCCGGTGCGATCCGGCAACTGGCCGATGCGCGTGACGAAACCTTCGCGCTGCTGCGCCGCTCGGGCGTCGACGCGAGCCGCATCGTGATCGAGCTCACCGAGCAGAGCGCGATTCCCGACGTGAACCACGTGCTGCCCGCCATCGCGACGCTGCGCACCGTGGGTGCGCAATTCGCGCTCGATGACTACGGCACCGCGAACGCCAGCATGAATCTGTGGGTGCGGCTGCGGCCGGACGTGGTGAAGATCGACCGCTTTTTCATCCACGACATCGCTAGCGACCCGCTCAAATTCGAAGCGGTGAAGGCGATGCAGTCCTTCGCGAATGCGAGCGGGGCGACGCTCGTCGCGGAAGGAATCGAAAACGAAGCCGATCTGATTGTCGTGCGCGACATGGGCATCGGCTGCGGGCAGGGCTATTTCTTCGGCAAACCGCACGCACGGCCGCCGCGCAAGGTCGCCAACGATGCGCGGCAAGCGATCCGCGCCGGTCATATCGCGGTATTTCCGGAGGCAACGCGCACGCTGGCCGCGTCGCCGTCGGGCGGCATGGCGTCGGCCAAAATGATGGTGCACGCGCCCGCGTTGCCGCGCCACGCGACCAACAACGACGTGCTGGAGCTCTTCAACCGGTTGCCGCATCTACACGCGGTGGCGGTGGTCGAACGGGACCTGCCGGTCGCGCTGATCAACCGGCGCGCGTTCATGGACCGCTACGCGCTGCCGTATCACCGCGAACTTTTCGGCAAGCGGCCGTGCCTGCTGTTCGCGAATGAATCGCCGGTGATCATCGAGCAATCGATGACGGTCGAACAGATGGCGAAGCTGCTCGCGAGCGACGACCAGCGTTATCTGGCCGACGGTTTCGTGATCACCGACAACGGCAAATACGCGGGACTCGGCACGGGAGAGAACCTCGTGCGCGCGGTCACCGAGGTCCGGATCGAAGCCGCACGCTACGCGAACCCGCTGACCTTCCTGCCGGGGAACATCCCGATCAGTTCGCACATTGCGCGGCTGCTCAATAACGGCGCAGGTTTCTATGCCTGCTATGTGGACCTGAACCACTTCAAGCCTTTCAACGATCAGTACGGTTACTGGCAAGGCGATGAAGTGCTGAAGTTCGCCGCCGCGGTACTCGCGGACGTCTGCGACCCGACGCGCGATTTCCTCGGCCACGTCGGCGGCGACGATTTTCTGATCCTGTTTCAGAGCGACGATTGCATCGAGCGCGTGCAACGCGCGATTCACGCGTTCAACGAAGGGGCGCAGCGCTTCTACGCGCCTGACGACCGTCTCGCGGGCGGCATTCACGGCGAGGACCGGCGCGGCAATCCAACCTTTTTCGGCTTCGTCACGATGGCGATCGGCTGCGTGCACGTGCGCCCGAATAGCGACCGCGCACCGCGTACCAGCGAAGACATCGCGTCGATCGCGGCGCTCGCGAAACGCCGCGCGAAGCATGAGTCAACCGGGCTGGTCCTGATCGACGCACAGGAGAGCGAGACGTTGATGCAAGGACGCGCCGAAGCATCGCACGCCACGCTGGATTAAGCGACGCCCGGGGGGGCAACTGCGAGGCCACTGCGAGGCAACTGCGAGGCCACTGCGGGGTAACTGTGGGGTCACTGCCGGACAACCGTGGGACAACCGCGGAACCCGCTGCGACATCGCGCGCAAAACTCACCGCACCGTCTCTCCGACTTCTGATTGCACGTACGTGCTGGCCGCTTCCGAACGCCCACGTGCGGTCCGGCCATGCGTGCCCGGGCACCACACACGCTTCAAACCCGTTTCACCCAACCTCCGCAGCCCACGCATCTGTTTAGCATTTTTACTAAACACGCACTTACCGGCTCAAGCCTTCGTGTACGGGTATTTACGCGTGTTTCGACAGCACTTCGCGGGGTTTTGACGGTGAGTTTTACTATACAATCGCCCGAACTCAAACAAACCCTGCCGCGTCGCGCCTCGCGTCCGGCGTCATCCCTTCGATGGCAACCACGATTCGCGACGTCGCTCGCGAGGCCAGCGTGTCGATCGGCACCGTCTCGCGTGCATTGAAAAACCAGCCGGGCCTGTCCGACGCGACGCGTATACGCGTCGTCGAAGCGGCGCGCCGGCTTGGCTACAACGCCGCCCAGTTGCGCCCGCGCATTCGCCGGCTCACGTTCCTGCTGCATCGGCAGCACAACAACTTTGCTGCGAGCCCGTTTTTCTCTCATGTGCTGCACGGCGTTGAAGACGCGTGCCGCGAGCGCGGCATCGTGCCGTCGGTGCTGACCGCCGGACCGACCGAAGACGTGGTCCAGCAGATGCGGCTGCATGCACCGGACGCGATCGCGGTGGCCGGCTTCGTCGAGCCGGAGACACTTGCCACGCTCGCCGCGATGCACCGCCCACTCGTGCTGATCGACCTGTGGGCGCCCGGCCTGCGCTCGGTGAATCTGGACAATGCGACCGGCGCGGCACTGGCGATGCGCCATCTGTTCGAACAGAAGCGCACGCGCGTTGCGTTTATCGGCGGGTCGCTCGCACACTACAGCATTGCGCAGCGCGCGCTCGGCTATCGCAAGGCGTTCTTCGAAGCGGGACTGCTATTCGATCCGTCGCTCGAAGTGACAATCGATGCGGGACTCGACCCCGCGACCGGCGCCGCGCTCGCGATGCAGCGCCTGCTCGACGCACCCGGTCCGCGGCCCGATGCGGTCTTTGCGTATAACGACGCCGCCGCGCTCGCCGCCTTGCGCGCATGCATCGCACGAGGCCTGCGCATACCCGACGATATCGCGATCATCGGCTTCGACGATATTCCCGCCGCGGCGCACGCGACACCCTCGCTGTCGACCATCGCGGTCGACAAGGAAGCACTCGGCCGCAGCGGCGTCGAACTGCTGCTCGAAGACTCGCCAGCCGAACTCGAAGTACGTCTGCCCGTCCATCTTGTTGTTCGCGCCAGTACCTCGGTGACCCCGTTATGACCCAATCCGACACGCTTCTTTCCGACCCGACGACGTCCGCGGCCAACGCGCCGCCGGTCGCAAGCTACCGCGACCGCGACTTCCTGCTCACGCACATCGAGCACACGCTGCGCTTCTACGCGCCGAACGTGTTCGATCCGAGCGGCGGCTTTCACCATTTTCTGCGCGACGACGGCACGATCTACAACCGTACGACGCGCCATCTCGTCAGCAGTTGCCGCTACGTGTTCAACTACGCGATGGCGTACCGGCAGTTCGGCGACCCGCAGCACCTCGAGTACGCGCGGCACGGTGTCAAGTTTCTGCGCGACGCGCATTGGGACTCGCACAACGAAGGCTACGACTGGGAGCTCGAGTGGCGCAACGGCCACAAACGCACGCTCGACGGCACACGCCACTGCTACGGTCTCGCCTTCGTGCTGCTCGCGTACGCGCATGCGTCCATGGCCGGCATCGAAGAAGCGAAGCCGATGATCGCCGCGACCTTCGATCTGCTGGAGCACCGCTTCTGGGACCCGGCAGCAGGCCTCTATGCGGACGAAGCGACGCCCGACTGGCGCGTCAGTACATACCGCGGCCAGAACGCGAACATGCACACGACCGAAGCGCTGCTCGCCGCCTATGAAGCGACCGGCCATCTCGTCTATCTGGACCGCGCGGAACGCGTCGCGAGCAACGTCACGATTCGTCAGGCGAAGCTGTCGCAGGGCCTCGTCTGGGAGCACTATCACGCCGACTGGTCGGTCGACTGGCATTACAACGAGGAAGACAGCTCGAACATCTTCCGCCCGTGGGGCTTCCAGCCGGGCCATCAGACCGAATGGGCGAAGCTGCTGCTGATTCTCGAGCGGTATCGTCCGTTACCGTGGCTGCTGCCGCGCGCGATCGAACTGTTCGACGCGGCGATGACATTCGCATGGGACAACGATCACGGCGGTCTCTACTACGGCTTCGGCCCAGACCGCACGATCTGCGATCACGACAAGTATTTCTGGGTCCAGGCCGAAACCTTCGCGACGGCGGCCCTGCTCGGCAAGCGCACCGGCAACGAACGCTTCTGGGACTGGTACGACGAGTTGTGGCGCTACAGCTGGGCGCATTTCGTCGATCATCGCTACGGCGCGTGGTATCGCATTCTCACTTGCGACAACCGTAAGTACAGCGACGAGAAGAGTCCGGCCGGCAAGACCGACTATCACACGATGGGCGCCTGCTACGAAGTCCTGATGCACGCGCTGCCCGACCCCGAAGCCGTAATGGAAACCGCGGATGCGAGCGCGCACGCCGCGCTCCCTCTGCATCGAACCGCACGGTGAGCACCATGACCGCGAGCACTGAATTACCCGTCTTCGTATCGGCCGGCGACATACTGACCGACCTTGTGCGCACTGGCGACTCGCACTGGCTGTCGCGCCCCGGCGGCGCCGGCTGGAATGTCGCGCGCGCCGTCGCACGGCTCGGTCTGCCGACCGCCTGCGCCGGGTCCCTCGGCACCGACTGTTTCTCCGACGAACTGTGGGACGCCAGCGTCGCAGCCGGCCTCGACATGCGCTTCATGCAGCGTGTCGACCTTCCGCCGCTGCTGGCGATCGTTCATCAAACGCATCCGCCCGCCTACTTCTTTATGGGTGAAAACGGCGCGGATCTCGCGTTCGACCCGCAAAGGCTGCCCGACGGCTGGATGTCGCAGGTGAAGTGGGCGCACTTCGGCTGCATCAGCCTCGTGCGGCAACCGCTCGGCGCCACCCTCGCGCACCTCGCAGCGGAGCTGCGCGCGCGTGGCGTGAAGATCAGCTTCGACCCGAATTACCGGAATCTGATGGAGCACGGCTACGAGCCGACGCTGCGCAAAATGGCCGCGCTGGCGGACCTGATCAAGGTCTCCGACGAAGACTTGCGGTTGCTGTTCAAGACCAGCGAAGCGAATGCGCTCGACCAGTTGCGCGCGATGAATCCGGACGCGGTAGTACTGGTGACGCGCGGTGCGGACAAGGCGACCCTGATCGACGGCGGGCTGATCGTCGAAGCCGCGCCGCCGCGCGTCGAAGTGGCTGACACGGTCGGCGCCGGCGATGCGTCGATCGGCGGTCTACTGTTCAGCCTGATGAGCGCGCCACAACGCAAATGGAACGAGCATCTCGCGTTCGCGCTGGCCGCGGGCGCGGCCGCTTGCCGCCATGCGGGCGCGCACTCGCCGACGCTCGACGAAGTGGTCTCGCTGCTCAATGACTGACCTTCACGCGCGGGTCTGAAAGCGATCGAAGGGCGTGCTACGATGGAATCTCCTTCCTGAAGGAGATGCATCATGGAGGACGTCACCTACACGAAAGGGCTCTACACGGCCACCGCAAGCGTGCGGCCGGTAGACGGTGGACGCTATCAGGGCGTCGTCGCGCTCGAGCGCGACGAAGGCGACGAGACCGAAAACACGGTCTACGAAGTCGACAGCGTATCGGCCAGCTCCGAAGAAGCGCTTGAAGAAGCAAAAGCGCTTGCCCATCGGATTCTCGGCGAACTCGAACTCTAGCGGGCGAACGCGGCGTGCGTTCGCCGCGTGCCGCGTCCTGTCCCGCCTGAGCGGCTGCATCGACGATGTGTGCACTCGCATCGATCCCACATCGATCCATCTCCTCACGAATTGTCGTCCTCAACAGGCGGAGGCGAACATGACTGAACCGCTCTTCCTCTACGGCGTGTACTCGATTCACGTCCGGCCGCTCGCGCTGCAGGGCGCGCGCTGGGACGCGGAGTACGAGATCCGGCATCGCGACCACGCAGTGCAACGCTGGACAACGATTGGCGGCAACACCGGCTATGCAACCGAAGCGGAGGCGGTCGAATCCGCGCATCAGCACGCGGTCGCCGATATCGACCACGGCGCCGGCATTCCAAAGCCGCGCGCTTTTCCGTGAAGCGCGCACGTCCGTATGATCTGACCGAACGTTGAGCGCGCGGCGCCGGCTGGTTGCCGCGCACGGCTTGTGCCTGCCATTGTTGTCGCCGCGCCGTCGGGCTGCTGGGCCTTCCACGGAAATCCAGATGATGCCCATGCGTTGCGTGCTACGCTTTGCGCGTTTTCATACCCCGAGGATGCGATGGCGCGCGGCACGTCCGATCGGCCCGACGAACCGAACCCTTCCCGTCAACGCGGCGGCCGCGTGATGATCGACCGCACGCTGCGCGTGCGCGCCCATACGATCATTACGCACGGGTTGCCGTTGCGCGTCTGGCATGACCTCTATCACCGCGCGTTGACGATGAAGTGGCCTACCTTCTTCGCGTCGCTGGCGGCGGTGTTTCTCGTACTCAACACCGCGTTCGCATCGCTTTACATGCTCGGCCACGCGCCGATCGCGAATCAGAACCCACAAGGCTTCGTCGGCGCGTTTTTCTTTAGCGTCGAAACCCTCGCGACCGTCGGCTACGGCGACATGCATCCGCAGACCATCTACGCCCATCTGGTCGCGACGCTCGAAATCTTCGTCGGGATGTCGGGCATCGCGCTGGCCACCGGACTCGTGTTTGCACGCTTCTCGCGACCGCGCGCACTCATCATCTTCGCGCGCCTCGCGGTTGTGCATCCGATCGAGGGCCGCACGACCCTGATGGTACGCACAGCCAACGCGCGTCAGAACGTGATCGCCGAGGCGCGCGCACGGCTGCGGCTGATGCGCATCGAAACGACGCAGGAAGGCTACCGGATCCGCCGGATTCTCGATCTCCCACTCGTGCGCGATCAGCATCCGCTGTTTGTGTTCGGCTGGAACCTGATGCATGTGATCGATGAAAAGAGCCCGCTCTTCGGCGCAACCACCGAGTCGCTCGTGAAGCAGGACGCGGAACTGCTGCTGACGATCGAAGGCTCCGACGAAAACACCGCACAGACGATGCAGGCGCGGTATTCGTGGCTCGCCAGCGATATCCGGTGGCAGCACCGTTATGTCGACATCATTCGGGAAGAGGGCGGCATCAGTCACGTGGACTACTCGCAGTTCGACGATGTCCTGCCGTTCGAGCCCTTGGCGCCTGTCGACCCCGCCCGGCAGCAGCACGCGTAACCCGTTGGACCGGTCCGCACCGCACCCCGGCAGATTTATCTCAAAATAGGCGAAATTCGCCCGCGCCATCGCGCTGCCACGTCGTCTTCGCGCAAAGTTAGTAAAAATTTTCCCGGATCGGCGCGAAAAAATAGAGTCTCTTTCGAAGCCGGAAGTCGCGCCGACGCGCGCATCACGAGGAGACGCCCTATGACCGCCCGCCTGCCTGCCGATCTCAGCCACGGCACGCCCGCGCTCGCCGACTATCGGCTTTCCGACAACCTCACCGCGACGCGCGGCCGCATCTTCCTGACCGGCACCCAGGCGCTGGTGCGTCTCGTGCTGATGCAGCGTGCGCTCGACCACGCGCGCGGGTTGCATACCGCCGGCTTCGTCAGCGGCTATCGCGGCTCGCCGCTCGGCATGGTCGATCAGCAATTGTGGAAAGCCGGCAAGCTGCTCGCCGCCAGCGAGATCCGCTTTCTGCCCGCGATCAATGAAGAACTGGGCGGCACCGCCGTGCTCGGCACGCAGCGCGTCGAGGCGGACCCGCAGCGGACTGTCGAAGGCGTATTCGCGATGTGGTACGGCAAAGGCCCAGGCGTCGACCGCGCCGGCGACGCGTTAAAGCACGGCAACGCCTACGGCTCGTCGCCGCACGGCGGCGTGCTGGTGGTCGCGGGTGACGATCACGGTTGCGTGTCGTCGTCGATGCCGCATCAGAGCGACTTCGCGATGATCGCGTGGCACATGCCGATCGTGAACCCGTCGAACGTCGCCGATATGCTCGAATTCGGACTCTACGGCTGGGCACTGTCGCGCTTTTCGGGCGCATGGGTCGGCTTCAAGGCGATCTCGGAGACGGTCGAGTCCGGCTCGAGCGTCGACCTCGATGCGCTGCGCACCGACTGGTCCACGTGCGCCGACTTCACGACGCCGGATGACGGCTTGCACAATCGCTGGCCCGATCTGCCGAGCCTCGCGATCGAAGCGCGTCTCGCCGCCAAGCTCGACGCGGTGCGACACTTCGCGCGCGTCAACAGCATCGACAAGTGGATTGCGCCGAGCCCGCATGCGAACGTCGGCATCATCACATGCGGCAAGGCGCACCTCGATCTGATGGAAGCGCTGCGCCGCCTTGATCTGACGGCCGCCGACCTGGACGCGGCTGGCGTGCGGATCTATAAGGTCGGCTTGTCGTTCCCGCTCGAAATGACCCGCATCGACGCGTTCGTTGGCGGTCTGACCGAAGTGCTGGTGATCGAAGAGAAAGGCCCGGTCGTCGAACAGCAGATCAAGGAATACCTGTACAACCGGCCAAGCGGCGCCCGCCCACTCGTGATCGGCAAACAGGCGACGGACGGCACGCCGCTGCTATCCGCGCTCGGTGAATTGCGGCCATCGCGCATTCTGCCGGTATTCGCGAGCTGGCTCGCACGCCACAAGCCCGCGCTTGACCGGCGCGAGCGCGTCGTCGACCTGGTCGCGCCGCAGATCCTGTCGAACGAAGCCGATGCGGTG
>NZ_CADIKH010000054.1 GCF_902859855.1 Paraburkholderia humisilvae | reverse complement strand
GCCCAATAAACCTTGACATGAAGCAGACAGGAAAGCCGGGTGCGGGAAAACCGCACGCCCGGTTTGACGTGGCGGGAGCTGGAAACGTGACCATGGCAGCCGGACTGAGGTCCAACCGCGAAAGCGGTGGAGAGACCACCGGAGCCTACCGTGCGCGCGCCAGTTCTCGACCCTACCTTCGGGGGCTCCGCTGCCGAGAGGCAGTGGGGCTACCCACTCATTTGTGTGTTCTTAATGCTGAGCAGATCGGAAACCGCACCGCCACGCTGCGCCGCGAGAAGTTTTGCCGCGGCTCAGCGTGGCGGCTAACCCTATGTGTCAGGCGATGCGGGGGTCTTCGTGTCCTGGCGCCAGCAGCTTAACCAGTTCGGCGGCCAGTGCCGGGTGATGCACGATGCTGGTGTGCGTCGCGTCGAGGTCGTAGCCATGCAGCCGGCCGGCGGTGTGCGGCGCCCATGTCATGTGCCGACGTGGGTCCGCTGTGTTGCGCAACGCGCGCCACAGATGCAGATCGGAGGCGATGCGCGGCAGAGCGTGGTGCACCATCAGTTCGACATGCAATGCGTCGACGTCGAACGCAGCGCCGAGCAGCGATGGCTCGGCGCGCGCGAACAACGCTGGATCGAGTGCAGCAGCCTCATCGTTGCTGCGGCGAGGCTCGGGGCCCTCGTCGCGATGCGTGGCGGTATCGACCATGCCGACGAACGACACGTGTTCGCCGCGTCGCTCCAGCAATTCGGCGATCGCGATCGCCAGCCTCCCGCCGAACGACCAGCCGAGCAACGCGTAGCCCTGAGACGGCTGCCATGCCGCGATGCACGCGGCGTAGTGCGCGGCGAGCGCTTCGAAGGTCGCGCCGCGCCACGGTGCGCCGCGCAGGGCGGGCGCCTGTAGCGCAATAAGCGTGATGCGGCCGTTCAGCGCCTGAGCGAGCGTGCGGTACTCACCGACCATGCCGTAGCCGGGGTGCAGGCAGAACAGCGTGGCGGGCGCATCGAGCGCGTTCAGCGGGATGGCGGGCAATAGCAGCGTTTCGCGTGAGGGCGTGGTGAGTGGGTCGTGTGAGCTGTGAGCATTGTGTAAGGCATGCGTGGTCGGCGTGCCATAACGCTCGCTCGACTTGTCTGCATCGGCTGGGACGCTGTGGCGCCGCGAGAGCCAATTCGAAAGTGCTTCGCATGACGGCACCGGCAAGCTCGCTTCGAAAGACGCCCGCGACACCCAACTGGCCGCGACCGTGTCGTCACGAGCGAGCGCTTCGAGCGCGGCCGGCACCGGCGCGAGCCGCACGGTGCCGTCAGCCTGTCCGGACCCGGCTACTGACGGCTCGGCGTCACGCAGATGGTCAAGCAGCGCCTGAAGCGTGCGCTCGAACGAGCTGGCGAGCCGTTCGGCAAGCGCATCCGGGATGAACTGTGGCGCGTAGTCCCACGTGATCACCAGCGAGTCCGCAATTATCCAGCTGTTGATATCGAGCGCACGATCTGGCATGCGCGCGTGCAACGCGATAGCCGCACCGGAGGATTCGTTTGTGAAACCGAAGCGGCTCGTGTTATTGAAAGTCTGGTCAAACCGGCCCAGATAGTTGAAGCCGATTTCCGCAACGGGCAACACCGCGAGCGCTGCACGGCTCGCAGCATCTGCACATTGTTCGAGCAATCCCCAGCCGAAGCCGCGCTGCGGCACACTGGCGACACGCGCATGCACACATTGCAAGAGTGCCGCAGGTTCCGCCGCGCACGGCAGCGCAAGCGGGTATTGCGTGGTGAACCAGCCGACCGTGCGGCTCATGTCAACGCTGTCGAGTACATCCTCGCGGCCGTGGGCTTCGAGCTCGACCAGCACTTCGTCGCGCGCCGTGATGGTGCCGATCGCACTC
This sequence comes from Paraburkholderia humisilvae, assembly GCF_902859855.1. Lineage (GTDB taxonomy): Bacteria > Pseudomonadota > Gammaproteobacteria > Burkholderiales > Burkholderiaceae > Paraburkholderia > Paraburkholderia humisilvae. The sequence continues at coordinate 41,227 of NZ_CADIKH010000054.1, read as the reverse complement.
GTGAGCGCGGCAAGCAGCACTTCGTCGACGCGCATCCGGTAAGCGCGCGGTGCTTCGCGCAGCAGCGTCGCGGTCAATTGCGGCGACAGGTTTGTGCGTAACGTCTTTTGGACCTCGGCATGCGGCTTGAGCGGCGGAAAAAGCGGGCCATCGCGCAATGAAGGTGCGTCGAGCGCGGTCTGCCACCACGCAAGTTCAGCGATGCGTGCGGATGATTTCGCGTAACGATGTAGTGCGCGCACCCATGTGCGCCACGGTGTCGATGCGGCAGGCAGCGTGACGGGCTCGTTGCGTGCGGCCTGTTCGTACGCTTTCTGCAGCTCGTCGAGCAGGACCCGCCATGACACGCCGTCCACTGACAGGTGGTGAATCGCCACCAGCAGACGTGTGTCGCCCTGCGCCGTCTCGAAGTAACCGACCCGCCACAGCGGACCTCGCCCAATGTCCAGGCTCGACTGGATGCGCTCGCACGCGGCTTCCAGTTCTTCCAGCGAGGTGAGGCATTCGTGGCGTACCAGTTGTTCCGCTTCGCCTGCTTCTGCCGCTGCCAGCCCCTGCTTCCAGCCGTCCGCTTCCTTTATGAACCGCAAACGCAATGCATCGTGACGCGCTGCGATCGCCTGCACTGCATGCTCAAGTGCTTTCACCTGCAGCGGCCCGCGTACCTTCAGCAGCACCGCCTGGTTCCAGTGCGACTCGCCTTCCGGGTAGCGTGCAAAGAACTGCTGCTGGATCGGCGTGAGTGGCAGTGCCGCACCATCGTCATGTGCCTCATCCGAGCCGGCTTCCAGCTGCTGCGCGCGTTGTGCCTGGCCAGCCACCGTCGGGTGCTCGAACACCTGCGCCGGCGTCAGCTTCAGGCCCACTTCCCGTGCCCGCGCGATGATCTGCAGGCTCTGGATCGAATCGCCTCCGGCTTCGAAGAAGTTGTCCGTCACGCCGAGATCGCTGCGCCCCAGTACCGCGGACCAGATCGACAGCAGCTGTGCCTCGGTTTCGTTCGACGGTTCAACCCGTTCGCGTTCCCTTTGCTGTGGCTGCGGCAATCCCCCGCGGTCCAGCTTGCCGTTGGGCATCAACGGCAGACGTTCGAGCCACGTCAGCGTCGAGGGCACCATGTACGCTGGCAGCTTCTGCTCCAGCCGCCGCTGCAGCGACGGCACGTCCAGCTCGTTCGCGCTGCCCGCCACGTACGCTGCCAGCCGCTGCTTCGCTCCTTCACCCTTGACGATCACCGCCGCCTCGCGCACCCCGCTGCCCTGGCGCAGCACCGCCTCGATCTCGCCCAGCTCGATACGCTGTCCGCGCAGTTTCACCTGCTGGTCCAGCCGCCCGAGAAACTCCACCGTACCGTCCTCGCGCATACGGCATAGATCGCCACTGCGGTACTGGCGCGCGCCCGGGCCGCCCTGCGGGTCCGGTACGAAACGTTCTGCCGTCAGCCCCGCGCGGCCCAGATAGCCGCGTGCAACCGTCGGCCCGCCAATGCACAGTTCACCCACACCACCAGCAGGTGCCTCGTCGCCGAAGGCATCGAGCACCCGTGCGCTGCGACCCGGGTAAGGCACGCCGATCGGGACCGTCACCTCATGTACGTCCTGCGCCCCGGTACGCCGGTACAGGGCCGCGACCGTCGTCTCGGTCGGTCCGTACAGGTTGTCCAGTGCGATGTCCGACAGGGCGCCCGCGCGCCAGTGCGCGAGCGCATCGCCTGGCAGCGCCTCGCCGCCCACCGTCACCTGGCGCAACGCCAGTGCCGAGCGCGGCGGGGCGTGACGCTGCCACTGCTGCCACAGCGCGGTCGGAATCCGGGCAAACGTCACCCGGCGGCTGACCAGACGCTCGCTCAGGCTTTGCAGGTCCCACGGTGCTTCGCCGCGCATTTCCACCGTCGCGCCCGTGAGCAGCGCCGGCAGCGTTTCATGCAGGGCCACGTCGAAGTTGATCGTCGATGAGTGCAGTACTGTGTCAGCTGCACTAATGCCGTAGGTAGTGAGGAAGTCCTGCAGGTGGGTCCACAGTGCACCGTGGCTGACCGCTACGCCCTTGGGTTTGCCTGTCGACCCCGACGTGTACAGCACGTAGGCCAGCTGGTCGGGGTGCAGCGGCGCCGGGGAGAAACGCGTATCGCCCGGCGCACACCGCGCATCGTGCGGCTGCTGCGCGCCATTCACATCGATCACCTCACAACCGGCCAGCACATCCGACAAACCATCCGCGCTTTGCGCATCGGCCAGCACCTGCACGATGCCCGCGTCTTCGATCATCTGTGTGAGGCGTGCTGCCGGGTACGACGGATCAAGTGGCACGAATGCGCCGCCCGAGCGGATCACCCCCAGCAACGCCGCGATCATCGCCGGCCCCCGGCGCACGCATAGCCCCACGCGCCGCTCTGCGCACACACCATGCGATACGAGCCGCGCCGCCAGTACCGTTGCCCACGCATCGAGCTGCGCATAGCTCAGCGACTCATCCTCACAACGCAGTGCCGTCGCCTCTGGCGTACGCCACGCCTGCTCAACAAGCCCCGCCCCCAGCGACGCAAACCCATACTCCCGAGCCACCTGCCCCTCGCGCCCCGCCAGCACCAGCTCCCCAACCCGCTTCCTTCCATCCTCAGCCAGTTGCCTCAGCAACGATTCATACTGCGCCGCGATTCGCTCCACCGTCGCCGTATTGAACACGTCCTTCGCATGGTTGAACATCAGCCTCAGCCCGCGCCCATCGTCGACGACGTTCAGCACCAGATCGAACCGCGCAGTCTGCGTGCCGCCCTCCTCGGCTTCGACGATGAGACCTGGCATCGTCACGTCCGCTGCGCGTGTCGCATGCTCGAGGTTGAACATCACCTGGAACAGCGGCGAGCGGCCGAGATCGCGCTCGACCTCGAGCGTGTCGAGCACGCGCCCGAACGGCACTGCCTGATGCGCGTGCGCTTCGAGAACACGCTGGTGCAAACCGGCCAGCAATGCGTCAAAGCGCAACGCGCCATCGACGTCCGCCTCCAGCACCAGCGTATTCGCGAAATAGCCAATCAACGCCTCGGTCTCACGGCGCTGACGTCCCGCCGACGGCACGCCGATGCGCACCGTCGTCTGCCCGCCATAGCGATACAACAGTGCGGCATGCACGCCGAGCAGCACGGTGAAAAGCGTCGTACGCTGCGCGCGCGCGAATTCGCGCAAACGGGCGGCGAGCGCTGCGCCGATGTCGCGCTGGCAGCGACCGCCTTCGATGCCACGTACCGCGCCGCGCGGCCGGTCGAGCGGCAATTCGAGCGCCGGCCGCGCCACGCCAAGCCGCGCGCGCCAGTATGCTAGATCGTCATCGGCTACGGCGTCGAACCACTCCGCCTGCCACGCGGCGACGTCGCCGAAATGAAGCTCGAGCGGCAGCAATGCATCCGCGGGCCTGGCACCTTCGCCTGCTAGCGCAGCGCGATACAAGGTCGCAAGCTCACGCAACAGCAGCGCCTGTGACCAGCCATCCGACACGATGTGGTGCGTGACGAGCTGCAGCACGTGAAGCTGAGCACCAAGCGAGATCAGCTCGACCCGTAGCAGCGGTCCGCGCTCCAGATCGAACGGCTCGCGCGCAGTACTGCGCAATGTGTCGCGCAACCGCGCGGCATCGTCCAGCGAGCGCTCGCGCCACGCATAGCGAGCCTCTTCAGCGATCCGCTGGACTGGCACGCCGCGCGTTTCGACAAAGCACGCACGCAGTGCACCGTGCCGCGCAACCAGCGCATCGAGCGCGCTGCGCAGCGCACGCACGTGGAGTTGACCGGTGACACGCATGGCACGCGCGAGATGGTATGCAGGATTGTGCGGCGCAAGCTTCCACAAAAACCACAGCCGTTCCTGTGCCGGGGCGAGCGGGTACGTGTGCGCGCCCTCTTGCAGCAAAGGCACGATCGGTAAGCGCGCAGGATCGATGCCCTGGTCGCGCGCCTTGTCGCGAAAACGCTGGCGGCGCTCGGCGGGCAGCGCCGCGTATTTGCGGGCGATCGCAAGCGCGTGCTGGGCCGCGGCGTTGTCGATGGCGGGTTGAGTGGTGCCGGCGGCGCCGTGCGGCGCGACGGGGAACTCGACGCTCCGTGGCGAACCCGACCGCGCCGTTGCCTCCATTGACGATGTCGCCGCTGCCATGCGTGGCGTTGAAGTCTCAACCGCGGAAGCGGCCTCAGACACCGTCGCCGTTACAAACGCAGGCACCGCAACCTCACCCGAATCCGCGGCAGCCGTTCCATTCGCCTCTTCCTGCGAGGCGCTCGCCAACCTGTCGTCAATTCGCATTCGTCAACTCACAATCATTTGCACGGACCAGACCGTATTCCGGCACGCGCGCACAACCCCCGTCGCCGTCGCCGCCCGTAATCTGGTGTGATCTATCAGTCCAGCTCATCGAACAGCCCGTCCAATGCCTGAAGTTCGTCGCCATTTCGCTCGCCGCGCGTCGCAGCGCCATCGGCATCGCGCGCCAATGCGGCCGCGAGTGATGCCGGCGTCGGCGCATCGAACAGCATCGCGATGGCGACCTTGTAGCCGAGCCGCTCCGACAGCCGCGCGCTCAGGCGCACCGCCGTCAGCGAATGGCCGCCAAGCGCAAAGAAGTCGTCGTGCGCGCCAATCCGGGCGAGGCCGAGCAACTCGCCGAACAACTGTGCGACGAGTGTCTCGGTCGCCCCCGATGGCTCGACCCACGCGATTTCGTCGGCAGCAGGCACTTCGCAGCGCGCGAGCGCATTGCGATCGAGCTTGCCGTTTGCGGTGCGTGGCAACGCCGTCAACGCATACAGCGCGCCCGGCACCATGTACGTGGGCAAACGCGCGGCGAGCGTTTGCCGCCAGCCAGTCGGCACAGCCCCCACCTGACCGGCGCTGTCACCGGCGACCACCACATAGCCGACCAGCCGTGTCTGTACCTCGCCCGTTCCGTGAACGACTGCAACAGCTGCATCGGCGACGCCGACGCAGCCGCGCAGCGCGGTCTCGATCTCGCCGAGTTCGATACGGTAACCGCGCAGCTTGACCTGCTGATCGATGCGGCCGAGGCACTCGAACGCGCCATCGGGCAATTCGCGGGCAAGGTCGCCCGTGCGATACATGCGTGCGCCCGGCGGCCCATACGGATCGGGCACGAAACGCTCGGCGCTCAGCCCCGGCCGGCCGAGGTAGCCGCGCGCGAGATTGACGCCGCCAATGCACAGCTCGCCGGTGCCGCCCGCCGGCGTCAACGCGCCGCTTGCATCGACGATGCGCAGCGCGTTCGCGTGCAGCGCGCGACCGATCGTGACCGGTGCGCCTTCAGAAATTTTCATGCAGGCCGACCAGATCGTCGTCTCGGTCGGCCCGTACAGGTTCCAGAGGGCGACGTCGCGCCCGGTGAGTTGCTGCGCGAGGTCAGCCGGTAACGCCTCACCGCCCGCGAAGCCTGTCATCTGCCCGCGTGCCGGGCCACGCCAGCCGGATTCGACCAGCAGACGCCAGGCGCTCGGCGTCGCCTGCATCACGGTTGCGCCGCTCGTGTCGATCAGCCGCGCAAGCGCGGTGCCGTCGGTCGCGGTGGCGGCATCGGCCAGTTCGACGGTGGCGCCTTTGATCAACGGCAGACAGAACTCGAGTAGTGAGATGTCGAACGACGCAGTGGTTACCGATAACAGCACATCGTCTTCGGCCAGTCCCGGCGCAATGCCGACGCTGTCGAGCAGACGCGCGAGCGCACCGTGAGAGACCGCGACGCCTTTGGGCTTGCCGGTCGAACCGGATGTGTAGATCACGTAGGCGAGCTGTGCTTCGCTGACGGCATGCACGGACCACACGTCCTGGGCGGCGGACACAGTGTGCGAGGCGTTTGACATGTTTGACGCGTCTGCGAAACTTGCAATGTCCAGTTCGTCCGCGGCCCCTGCAGTACGCACCGCGTGCGCCGTATCGACAGCATTTGCGGCATTGCTCGCTGTCGCCTCCCCCGCGTCGATCACCACGCGCCCCACCAGCGCCTCTGCCAACCGCGCGCGTCCATCCGCATCGGCAATCACACGCGTGATGCCGGCATCGTCGAGCATGTCGGCCAGACGCGCCGCCGGAAACGCCGGATCGAGCGGCACATAAGCCGCGCCGCTGCGCCACACGCCAAGCATCGAGGCCAGTAGCGCCGGCGAGCGCCGCATGGACACGCCGATGCGTTCCTCTCGCTGCACACCGCTATCGTGCAAACGCGCACCGATACGCGCCGCCCAGCGCGCGAGCGTCCCGTAGTCGAACGCCTCGCCGTGTTGACGCAGCGCGATACGCGCCGGTGAGCGTATCGCCATATCGGCAAACCGCTGGTGGCATGCGCGGAACGCGGCATCGGGCAACGCCGCAGCGCGCGCCGCATCCGCCCGCACCGCAAGTTCGCCGACGCAGTGCACCGCGTGCTCGCCCTCTGCTGCCATGGCGGCGAGCAGGGTCACGTATTGCCGCTGCAGCCTTTCGACCTGCTGTTGCGACAAACGCCGCTGATCCCAGCCCCATTGCAGTTCGAGCCGCGCTGCCGGCAGAATCGTCAGCGTCAACGGATAGTGCGTGCGCTCCGCGTTGGCGACACCGTCGACGCGCACGCCCTGCTCCGCGTCCCGCGCCGGCCGCGCCGCCACCGGATAGTTTTCGAACACGATCAGACTGTCGAACAGCGCATCGCCGCTGCGGCCGGCCCACTGCTGCAGCGCCGCCAGCGGGGTGTGTTCGACCTCACGCATCTGCGTGTTGTACGTCTGCAATTCGCCAAGCCATTCCGGTACCGTGGCAGCGCCGGGCACGCGCAGCAACACCGGCAGGCTGTTGATGAACAGGCCAAACATGTCCTCGGCGCCCACGAGCGACGCCGGCCGCCCCGACACCGTCACACCGAACGCGACCGCTGGCTTGCCGGATAGCCGGGCCAGCAGCACGGCCCACGCACCTTGCATCAGCGTGTTGAGCGTCACGCGATAGCGCCGCGCGGCTTGCCGCACCTGCGTGTCGAGCGCAGTATCGAGCGTCAGCGAAAGTTTCGGCGGTGCGAGTTTCGGCAGGACATCGGCCGGCATGTCGAGCGGCGCGGCAAGACTCGCGGTCAGCGTGCCGGCGTCGGCGGCGGCAGCGAGGCGCGCCCGCCACCAGTCGCGTGTATCGGGTTGCCGCGCCAGCCACTCGACGTAGCGGCGATACGGCGGCGCCACGCTTGCCGCAACCCGCGCTGCAGGGCCGCGCACGCCGAGCGCCTGCTCGTAATGATCGAACACTTCCGCGAGCAGCCGCGAGCCGCTCCAGCCGTCGGTCAGCACGTGATGATGCGTGCGCACCATGTCGAAACGGCCATCCGGGCGACGGAACACGTTGACCCGCATCAGCGGTGCCTGCGACGTATCGACGCCCGCAGCCAGATCGGCCGCGCGCCATCGAGCGAGGCGCGTGTCGTAATCAGGCGCGTCGTGCCAGTCGTGCACCGAGAATGGCAATACCGCGTCGCGCTCGACGATCTGCAAAGCGTGGTCGCCATGCCGCCATTCGAAGCGCGTGCGCAGCATCTCGTGCCGCGCCAGCGCGGCCTGCCATGCGTTACGCAGCGCACCGGCATCGAACGGACCGGCGAGTGTCAGCTGCAACTGGTTCACGTAGACGCCTTCACCGCACTGCCGTTCGCTGTGGTAAAGCAGCCCTTGCTGCAACGGGGTAGCCGGATAGATATCCGCGATGCGGCCGAGCGGCAGCGCGAGCGCGCGCAATTGCGTGTCGTCGAGGCCGGCGAGCGGGAAATCCGATGCGCTTGCACCTGGCGGCGCCGCAACGCAATGCGCGAGCAGCGCGCCGACCTCGCGGTCGAATGCGGCAACGAGGCGCTCCACCGTCTCACGGTCGACGCGCGCCGGATCGAAGCGCCAGCGCAGCAGCAGTCGATCGCCGGTGATCAGGCCGTTCAGATCGAGGGCGTAGTCGAGCCGTGCGTCCGCGCCCTGGCTTTGGCCCAGCGCTTCGTTGCTGAACGCGAAGCGGGCATCGGAATCGAGCGCCTGGTCGAAACGGCCGAGATAGTTGAAGCTGACGGCGGGCCAGCGCTGCGTGCGGCTCGCGTCGAGTAGCCCCCAGTGCAGGCCCTTGTACGGCACTGCGCGCAGGCGCGTCTTGACGGCGACCAGCGCGTCGCCGGGCAAGGCGGGCGCGGCGGGTAGCGCGACCGGAAAGCGTGTGGTGAACCAGCCGACCGTGCAGCTCAGGTCGACGTCGTCGAGCACGCTCTCGCGGCCATGGCCTTCGAGATCGACGGCTACTTCCGATGCGCCGCTCCATGCGCCGAGCGCCTGCGCGAGCGCAGCGAGCAGCAACTCATCGACGCGTGTGCGATACGCGTGCGATGTGTTGTGCAGCAGGTCGCGCGTGCGCGAAGCGTCGAGTGTCCATTCGACTGTGCCGCTGTCGGTAAAGCGCGTGTGCGCTGCTGCGCGCAGTGGCAGATCGGGGACGGCATCAAGTGTGGCCAACGCGCATTGCCACCATGATGCTTCGGCCTGCACCTTGTCTGATTTCGCGTAACGATGTAGTGCGCGCACCCATGTGCGCCACGGTGTCGATGCGGCAGGCAGCGTGACGGGCTCGTTGCGTGCGGCCTGTTCGTACGCTTTCTGCAGCTCGTCGAGCAGGACCCGCCATGACACGCCGTCCACTGACAGGTGGTGAATCGCCACCAGCAGACGTGTGTCGCCCTGCGCCGTCTCGAAGTAACCGACCCGCCACAGCGGACCTCGCCCAATGTCCAGGCTCGACTGGATGCGCTCGCACGCGGCTTCCAGTTCTTCCAGCGAGGTGAGGCATTCGTGGCGTACCAGTTGTTCCGCTTCGCCTGCTTCTGCCGCTGCCAGCCCCTGCTTCCAGCCGTCCGCTTCCTTTATGAACCGCAAACGCAATGCATCGTGACGCGCTGCGATCGCCTGCACTGCATGCTCAAGTGCTTTCACCTGCAGCGGCCCGCGTACCTTCAGCAGCACCGCCTGGTTCCAGTGCGACTCGCCTTCCGGGTAGCGTGCAAAGAACTGCTGCTGGATCGGCGTGAGTGGCAGTGCCGCACCATCGTCATGTGCCTCATCCGAGCCGGCTTCCAGCTGCTGCGCGCGTTGTGCCTGGCCAGCCACCGTCGGGTGCTCGAACACCTGCGCCGGCGTCAGCTTCAGGCCCACTTCCCGTGCCCGCGCGATGATCTGCAGGCTCTGGATCGAATCGCCTCCGGCTTCGAAGAAGTTGTCCGTCACGCCGAGATCGCTGCGCCCCAGTACCGCGGACCAGATCGACAGCAGCTGTGCCTCGGTTTCGTTCGACGGTTCAACCCGTTCGCGTTCCCTTTGCTGTGGCTGCGGCAATCCCCCGCGGTCCAGCTTGCCGTTGGGCATCAACGGCAGACGTTCGAGCCACGTCAGCGTCGAGGGCACCATGTACGCTGGCAGCTTCTGCTCCAGCCGCCGCTGCAGCGACGGCACGTCCAGCTCGTTCGCGCTGCCCGCCACGTACGCTGCCAGCCGCTGCTTCGCTCCTTCACCCTTGACGATCACCGCCGCCTCGCGCACCCCGCTGCCCTGGCGCAGCACCGCCTCGATCTCGCCCAGCTCGATACGCTGTCCGCGCAGTTTCACCTGCTGGTCCAGCCGCCCGAGAAACTCCACCGTACCGTCCTCGCGCATACGGCATAGATCGCCACTGCGGTACTGGCGCGCGCCCGGGCCGCCCTGCGGGTCCGGTACGAAACGTTCTGCCGTCAGCCCCGCGCGGCCCAGATAGCCGCGTGCAACCGTCGGCCCGCCAATGCACAGTTCACCCACACCACCAGCAGGTGCCTCGTCGCCGAAGGCATCGAGCACCCGTGCGCTGCGACCCGGGTAAGGCACGCCGATCGGGACCGTCACCTCATGTACGTCCTGCGCCCCGGTACGCCGGTACAGGGCCGCGACCGTCGTCTCGGTCGGTCCGTACAGGTTGTCCAGTGCGATGTCCGACAGGGCGCCCGCGCGCCAGTGCGCGAGCGCATCGCCTGGCAGCGCCTCGCCGCCCACCGTCACCTGGCGCAACGCCAGTGCCGAGCGCGGCGGGGCGTGACGCTGCCACTGCTGCCACAGCGCGGTCGGAATCCGGGCAAACGTCACCCGGCGGCTGACCAGACGCTCGCTCAGGCTTTGCAGGTCCCACGGTGCTTCGCCGCGCATTTCCACCGTCGCGCCCGTGAGCAGCGCCGGCAGCGTTTCATGCAGGGCCACGTCGAAGTTGATCGTCGATGAGTGCAGTACTGTGTCAGCTGCACTAATGCCGTAGGTAGTGAGGAAGTCCTGCAGGTGGGTCCACAGTGCACCGTGGCTGACCGCTACGCCCTTGGGTTTGCCTGTCGACCCCGACGTGTACAGCACGTAGGCCAGCTGGTCGGGGTGCAGCGGCGCCGGGGAGAAACGCGTATCGCCCGGCGCACACCGCGCATCGTGCGGCTGCTGCGCGCCATTCACATCGATCACCTCACAACCGGCCAGCACATCCGACAAACCATCCGCGCTTTGCGCATCGGCCAGCACCTGCACGATGCCCGCGTCTTCGATCATCTGTGTGAGGCGTGCTGCCGGGTACGACGGATCAAGTGGCACGAATGCGCCGCCCGAGCGGATCACCCCCAGCAACGCCGCGATCATCGCCGGCCCCCGGCGCACGCATAGCCCCACGCGCCGCTCTGCGCACACACCATGCGATACGAGCCGCGCCGCCAGTACCGTTGCCCACGCATCGAGCTGCGCATAGCTCAGCGACTCATCCTCACAACGCAGTGCCGTCGCCTCTGGCGTACGCCACGCCTGCTCAACAAGCCCCGCCCCCAGCGACGCAAACCCATACTCCCGAGCCACCTGCCCCTCGCGCCCCGCCAGCACCAGCTCCCCAACCCGCTTCCTTCCATCCTCAGCCAGTTGCCTCAGCAACGATTCATACTGCGCCGCGATTCGCTCCACCGTCGCGCGATCGATCCGCTCGCCATTCCATGCCCATTCAAGCGCCAGCGCCTGCCCACGCGGAATGATCGCCAGCGCGAGCGGGTAATGCGTGGGATCCACCGAATCCACTGCGGCGACCTTGATCCCCGTATCGTCATCGCGCGCCGCATCGGCCGGATAGTTCTCGAACACGATAAGGCTGTCGAACAACGCGTCGCCGCTGCGGCCGACCCACTGCTGCACCTGCGCCAGCGGCGTGCATTCGTGCTGCCGCAACTCCATCAGTTCGCGTTGCACGTCGCGCAGCCAGGCGCCGATCTCCGCGCGCGCATCGACGTCGACCCACACCGGCAGCGTATTGATGAACAGCCCCAGCATCCGCTCGACACCCGGCAACTGCGCGGGCCTGCCGGCGAGCGTCGTCCCGTAGGCGACGCCGCGCCGGTGTCCATAGCGTGCCAGCAGCACGGCCCAGGCACCTTGCATCAACGTATTGAGCGTCACTTGATGGCGCCGCGCCGCCGCATTCAACCCCTCGGCAAGCGCCGCATCGAGCCGATGCCGCCGCGCGTGCGCGCCGGGTTCTGCACCGCGCGGCTCAGCGAGGCTGGCAGTCAGCGTCGCGGGATCGTCCAGACGCGCGGCACGCTTGCGCCACCAGGCTTCGGTCGTGGCGTCGCCCGCCGCGGCGCGTATCCATTCGACGTAACGCCGGTACGGCGGCACCGGCTCGAACTGCGCCACCGCGCCGCCGATGCGTGCGCGGTAGTCGCGCAGAATCTCGCCGAACAATTGCGTCACGCTCCAGCCATCGAGCAGCAGATGATGATGCGTCCACACCAGATCTGCATGCTGCGCGTCGCGCACGAACAACGCGATGCGCATCAGCGGCGCCGCATCGAGCGCGATGCCCGCCGCGAGATCGCGCTCGCGCCAGTCGGCGAGGCGTGCATCGTAGTCGGTCGCGGCGGACCGGTCGTACGTGTCGAACGGCACGGTGAGCGTGCGTTGCACGATCTGCAGGGCGTTGCCGCCGTGCTGCCACGCAAAGCGTGTGCGCAGAATCGCATGGCGCTCCAGTGCGGCTTGCCATGCGCCACGCAACGCGTCGACATCGAGCGTGCCGGTCAGCGTCACGCATATCTGGTTCAGATAGGCGCGCTCGCCGGGCTGCGCCGCAAGTGTGTGGTACAGCAGACCGCTTTGCAGCGGCGTGGCCGGATAGACGTCCTCGATATGCTCGAGCGTCAAACCGAGCGCGCGCCACAAGTCCGACGAAGCAGCCTCGCTAGCGACGCTGACCGGTGCTTGCGGAGCACCGGCCGTAGTGGATCGCCTCTGCGTGTGTGCCAGCGCCGCGCGCGCCAGTTGCTCGACGCTTGGCGCTTCGAACACTATACGCGGCGTCAGATGCAGACCCGCATCGCGCGCCTTCGCGACGACTTGCAAACTCAGGATCGAATCGCCGCCGACCGCGAAGAAATTGTCGGTCACGCCGATGTCGTCACGCCGCAGCACGGTACGCCAGATCGCGAGCAGCGTAGCTTCGTCAGGGGTTGAAGCCGGGATGGCGCCCGCAGTGCGCGTTGCCGTTGCCGGCGATGGCAACGCGCGGCGGTCGAGCTTGCCGTTTGGTGTCAGCGGCAGGCGCTCGAGTTCGACGTACGCCGATGGAACCATGTGCGCAGGCAGCCGCGTGTTCAGCCATGCCTGCCAGCGCGATGTGTCTTCGCGACCTGCACCCCCTGCTGTCGCCACGTACGCGATGAGTCGCCCCGCACCTTCGTCGACCACCACGGCCGCATCGCTCACGTCCGCATGCGCGAGCAGCGCCGCCCGAATCTCGCCCGGCTCGATGCGGAAACCGCGGATCTTCACCTGCTGGTCGTTGCGTCCCAGATACTCCAGGTCGCCATCCGGCAGACGGCGCGCCAGATCTCCCGACCGGTACAGCCGGGCGCCGGGCGCGCCATACGGGTCCGGTATGAAACGCTCTGCCGTCAGCCCCGGGCGCCCCAGATAGCCGCGCGCCAGACCTGCGCCGCCGACGTACAGTTCACCTACCGCGCCAGCCGGCACACGGTTCAGATCACCGTCCAGCACGTGCAGTGTCAGGTCGGCCAGCGGCGCGCCAATCACGCTGCGCGTGTCGGCAAGTGCTGCTTCGTCGAGCGCACGGTACGTCACGTGCACCGTCGTCTCGGTAATGCCGTACATGTTCACCAGTGCCGGCAGCACGCCGAGCGCTTTCGCGCCCTCAGCCCAGCGCGCCAGCGCCGCCGGCTCCAGACGCTCGCCACCGAAGATCACCGTACGCAGCGACGTCAGCGTGTTGTCGCGATCTGCCTGCGCCAGTTGCACGAATGCCGACGGTGTCTGGTTCAGCACCGTCACCTGCTCGCGCATCAGCAGCGCGTGAAATGCCGATGGTTCACGGGCCGTCCAGTGCGGCACGATCACGAGGCGTCCACCATGCACCAGCGCGCCGAACAGCTCCCATACGGAAAAATCGAATGCGTACGAGTGGAACAGCGTCCACACGTCATCTTCATTGAACGCGAACTGCGTGCGTGTCGCATCGAACAGCCGCGCCACATTTGCGTGCGTCACGCCCACGCCCTTCGGCTCACCCGTCGAACCCGACGTATAGATCACATACGCAAGCTGCTCCGCATGCGGCCGCACGAAGTCATCGTGCAATGCCGCAGCGGGCTCTTCGCGTAACGCTGCAACGTCGAGCGTCGCGCGGCCTGCAAACAGTTCCGCATGCTGCGCGAGGCTCGCTGCATCGACGACAATCGGACCGAGCTGCGCGTCATCGACCCCATGCGCGAGCTGTTGCGGCGGATACGAAGGGTCCAGCGGCACATATGCCGCACCCGCGCGCAGCACGCCGAGCAGCGCAGCGACCAGCGCCGCCGAACGGTTCATCGATACACCGACGCGCATCCCCGGCGTGACGCCCTGCCGCCGCAGCGCATGCGCGATCGCCAGCGACCATGTATCGAGCTGCGCATACGTTACGTGCGCGTCGCCATCGGCAATCGCCATGGCCTTGCCGCGCTGCGCTGCCTGCGCGACGAAGCGCGACACCACGTCGCGCGGCGCGGGCCACGTCTGCACCGCGCGTGGCGCTGCCTCTGCACGATTCTCCGGCAACTCGAACGAAGCGAGCTGCGTATCAGGCGCCACGCTCCACTGCTCGAGCAACCCGGTAAAGTTGCCGGCCAGCCGCGCGAGCGTCGCGGTATCGAATATGTCGACCGCGTAGGTGAAGTTCAGATCAAGCCCGGCGTCCGCTGTTTCGGCGAAATTCAGCATCAGGTCGAATTGCGCCTCGCCGGTCTCCACCGGCTGCACCGTCACACGCAGCGCGTCGCCGAACGACGCGTGCAAATCGTGGCGCTGCTGCTGGCTGACCAGCACCTGGAACAGCGGCGTCTGCGTCAGATCACGCTCGACCTGCAGCGCCTTGACGACGCCGGCAAACGGCACGTCCTGATGGGCATGCGCGTCGAGCAGCCGTTCGCGCACGGCATCGATAAGTTGCGCCGCGCGCATCTCGCCATGCGGCGCGGTGCGCAGCACGACCGTGTTGACGAAGAAGCCAGCCACTTGCGCCGCACCCGGCCAATCGCGGCCGGCGAGCGGCACGCCAATGCGGATGTCGCGCTGCCCGGTGTAGCGGTACAGCAGCGCGTCGAAGGCGGCGACCAGCGTGATGAACAGCGTCGCGCCCCGCGCGCGGGCGAGGGCACGCAGCGCGTCGACGGTGGCGGCCGGCACATGCACGCCGAGGCGCGCGCCCGGCGCGTGACGCGCCCCGCTGCGGGTACGGTCGAACGGCAGCGCGAGCACCGGCATCTGCGCATCGCCGGTAGCGAGTTCTGCACGCCACCAGGCGAGTTGCGCCGCTTCGCGCTCGGGCGTCAAATGTGCGATGCGAGCCTCGATCAGCGTGCGATAGGCATCCGCCGATGCCGCCGCCAGTGCGGCTTCGTCGCCGCGCTGCACGCCGGCTGCGAACTGCCGGTACAGACGTGAAAAATCGTCGAATAGCAGGCCGATCGATGCGTCGTCGCTGACGATGTGATGCAGCACAAGGTGCAGCACATGAAGATGGTCGGCGACGCGGATCAGTGTCGCGCGCACCGGCAGCTCGGCTTCGAGCGCGAAGGGTGCGCGCACGAGGCCGGCTAGCGATTCGGCAAGCTGTGCCTCGAAATCGCCGTCGGCATAGTCGTGCGGCAGATCGACGAGCTGGATCGCGGCGCGGCTTGCCGCATCGATACGTTGAAACGGAACGCCCGCCGTTTCGCCAAAACGCATCCGCAATACCGGATGGCGCGCGCTGAGTGCTGCGAAAGCATCGCGCAGCGCGTCGACGTCGAGCGTGCCGGCGAAACGCAACGCGCCGTTCACGTGATATGCGGCGCTGTGCGGATCCATCTTCCACAGGAACCACAAGCTGGTTTGCGATGCGGATAGAGGCATCGGCGTGGCCCACGCGATGGGCGCCGATGCGGCAGGCGCGCGCGCGGCCGCCTCCAGATCTGAGCCCGTGTTATCGGCGAGGTGTGCGCCACGCAGCGTTGCGGCGAAATCGGCTAACACCGGGTGTTCGAAGACCGTGCGCAGCGTAGGCGCATTGCCGAGTGCGCTGCGCACGGCCGAGATCATGCGGACCGCGAGCAGCGACTGGCCTCCTAGCAGGAAGAAATCGTCGCGCACGCCGACGCGCTCGACGCCGAGGACTTGCTGCCAGATTGCAGCGAGCGTCGTCTCCGTTTCGTTACGTGGGGCGACGAATGCGGCATGTGCGGAGGTGGACGTTGCCGGCGATGGCAACGCGCGGCGGTCGAGCTTGCCGTTTGGTGTCAGCGGCAGGCGCTCGAGTTCGACGTACGCCGATGGAACCATGTGCGCAGGCAGCCGCGTGTTCAGCCATGCCTGCCAGCGCGATGTGTCTTCGCGACCTGCACCCCCTGCTGTCGCCACGTACGCGATGAGTCGCCCCGCACCTTCGTCGACCACCACGGCCGCATCGCTCACGTCCGCATGCGCGAGCAGCGCCGCCCGAATCTCGCCCGGCTCGATGCGGAAACCGCGGATCTTCACCTGCTGGTCGTTGCGTCCCAGATACTCCAGGTCGCCATCCGGCAGACGGCGCGCCAGATCTCCCGACCGGTACAGCCGGGCGCCGGGCGCGCCATACGGGTCCGGTATGAAACGCTCTGCCGTCAGCCCCGGGCGCCCCAGATAGCCGCGCGCCAGACCTGCGCCGCCGACGTACAGTTCACCTACCGCGCCAGCCGGCACACGGTTCAGATCACCGTCCAGCACGTGCAGTGTCAGGTCGGCCAGCGGCGCGCCAATCACGCTGCGCGTGTCGGCAAGTGCTGCTTCGTCGAGCGCACGGTACGTCACGTGCACCGTCGTCTCGGTAATGCCGTACATGTTCACCAGTGCCGGCAGCACGCCGAGCGCTTTCGCGCCCTCAGCCCAGCGCGCCAGCGCCGCCGGCTCCAGACGCTCGCCACCGAAGATCACCGTACGCAGCGACGTCAGCGTGTTGTCGCGATCTGCCTGCGCCAGTTGCACGAATGCCGACGGTGTCTGGTTCAGCACCGTCACCTGCTCGCGCATCAGCAGCGCGTGAAATGCCGATGGTTCACGGGCCGTCCAGTGCGGCACGATCACGAGGCGTCCACCATGCACCAGCGCGCCGAACAGCTCCCATACGGAAAAATCGAATGCGTACGAGTGGAACAGCGTCCACACGTCATCTTCATTGAACGCGAACTGCGTGCGTGTCGCATCGAACAGCCGCGCCACATTTGCGTGCGTCACGCCCACGCCCTTCGGCTCACCCGTCGAACCCGACGTATAGATCACATACGCAAGCTGCTCCGCATGCGGCCGCACGAAGTCATCGTGCAATGCGGCTATTTCTTCGTCCGCAACGGCTACATCGTCGTGCGCAGCCAGTACTTGCGCATCCAGCAACGCCATTCCTGGCAACAGCGCTTCGAAGCGCTCGCGTTGATCCGGCTCGACGATCAGCGCGTCGAGTCGTGCGTCGAGCGCGATGTGACGCAGGCGATCGTCCGGGTAGGCCGGATCGAGCGGCACATACGCAGCACCCGCGCGCAACACACCGAGAATCGTAGCGACCAGCGCGGGCGTGCGCGCCAGTGCAATACCGATGCAGCCTTCGCCGCTACGCGCCAACGCCGCCCGACAGGCGCGTGCGATTCGTGCCGAACGCCGACCAAGCTCACGATACGTCAACGAAGACGACATGCCGTCATCGCCGGCAAACGAGACCGCAAGGGCGTCGGGTCGCGCGGCAATCTGCGCGTCGATGCGCTCTGTCACGGACTTGTACTCGTGCTCAAACGATGCAGTTGCGTTGCTGGCGGGTTGTTGCGCTGTCGCGTCTTCGGCAGCAGCGAGATCGCGCAGCCGCGCACGCGGAGTGCCGGGCGCGGTCAGGGCCTGTACGAGTCGGTCCAGCATCTGTTCGAAATGCGCGGCCAGCAGTGTGGCGTCTTTCGCGGCGACACGCGTCGTATCGAGACACCATTCAAAGCACAGTGCGCCGCGTTTGTCGCGATGCGGCGCAATCACCAGCATCAGCGGCAGATGCGAGCGGTTGTGTGCTTCGATCGCGCGCAACGCGAGCCCGCTGCGGCTTGCATCGAGCGCTTCGTCGAGCGGAAAGTTTTGGAACACGATCAAGCTGTCAAACAGCGCATCGCCGCTGCGCCCAGCCCATTGCTGAAGACTCGCGAGCGGCGTGTGTTCGACCTCTCGCAACTCCGCATTGCGCCGCTGCAGTTCGGCTAGCCATGCCGTGACCGGCAGCGACGGCCCGACGTCGATCCACAACGGCAAGCTGTTGATGAACAGACCGACGGTGGCCTGCGCGTCGGGCAAATCGACTGGACGCCCCGCCACGGTCGTGCCAAACAGCACCTGGCGACGCCCGGAGAAATGCGCCAATGCAAGCGCCCAGGCGCCTTGCACCAGCGTGTTGAGCGTCACCTGCGCGCGTTGCGCGGCACGCCGCAGTTGTGCGGCACGTGGCTCGTCGAGTTCACGGACGATGACTTCGGGCTCGTATGAGGTTGCGGATTCGGTATGCTTTGCGCGCGACGGCGTGCCCAGTCCACCGCCGAGCGCATCGCTGAGAAGCGCAGGTTCGTCGAGTGTTGCAAGACGCGCGTGCCAGAATGCAGCGGTGTCAGGCTGCCGCCGCAGCCAGCGCACATAGTCGGCGTACTGCGGGCCCGGCGTCGCATCCGGCGTGCGGCCCGCGGCCAGCTCTGCGTATGCGCGCGCCACTTCGGCGATCACCTGTGCGGTGCTCCAGCCATCGGTCAGCGCGTGATGGTGCGTCCACAGCACGTCGTACGCGCCGTCGGGACGCTCGAATACGTCCACGCGCATCAGCGGTGCGACGCCCGAGTCGAAACCGCGTTCGACGAGGCACGCACGCTGCTGCGCGAAGGCTGCTTCATAGGCGTCGGCTGGCACGGACAGCGGCTCACGGATGTCGAACGGCATCGTCGCAGCGCGCTCGACCACTTGCAGCGGTTCGCCGCCGGCCGGCCACACGAAGCGCGTGCGCAGCACCGGATGCCGCGCGATCACCGCATTCCACGCGCCGCGTAGCGTGCCGAGCCGCAAGTTGTCGACGGTCAGACGCAGTTGCGAGACGTATGAGCCCGGTGCATCGCCGAGCATGCCGTGAAACAACAGGCCCTGCTGCATGGGGGTAGCCGGGTAAACGGCTTCTGCCGCGTTGCGCGCGACGTTGGCGGCGGAAAAACATGCGTCTTCGTCGAAGGTGTCGGCGGGTTCTGATGTCGGGGGCGCTGTTTGTACGAGCGCGGTGTCGGCTGTGGCAGCCGAGTCTGCTGCGGCGACTTGCTTGGCCGCAGCCATTACCCCGCCCGTTATCGTCGCACTCGCGACCGGCGCTATCGCTACCGCAACGCGTGCGGCTGCCCCGATCGTCGGGTAGTCGAACATCTGCCTGGGCGTCAACTTGAGCCCCGCACGACGCGCCTTGCCGATGATCTGCAAGCTCAGGATCGAATCGCCGCCAATTTCGAAAAAGTTGTCGGTCACCGAGATTGCGTCGCGCTTGAGCACCTGCTGCCAGACCGCCAGCAACGCGCGTTCGGCGTCGTTGCCCGGCGCGCCGTGTGCCTGCGCGGAGGACGCTGCGCCGGCATTCGGCGCTGGCAGCGCCGCGCGGTCGATCTTGCCGTTCGAGGTGAGCGGCAGAGCCGCCAGCACCTGCAGCGATGCCGGCACCATGTAGTCGGGCAACTCGGCGACGAGTTGCGCGCGCAGTGCGGCCAGATCGACCGGCGCGTCCGACGTAATCCATGCGGCGAGGCGCAACGGTGCATCGGGCACGTCGGCATATGCGGCCACCACCGCATCGCGTACGCCATGGTGGGCGCGCAGTCGTGCGGCGATCTCCTCCGGTTCGACGCGAAAGCCGCGGATTTTGACCTGGTCGTCGAGACGGCCGAGAAACGCAAATTCGCCGTTCGGCAAACGCCGGCTCTTGTCGCCGGTGCGATAGCGCCGTGTGCCGTGACCATCCGGATCGGGTACGAAACGCTCGGCGGTCAGCGCGGGTTGATTCAGGTATCCGTACGCGACGCTCGGACCGCCGATGCACAGTTCGCCGGCCATGCCCCTAGGTACGGTGTTGCCGTCGGCGTCGACGATTTTTGCGTCGACGTGCGCGAGCGGCGTGCCGAGCAGCAGTGTGGCGGCGCTGGTTGCGTCGCTCGCACGAGCTGCACTACTCCCACCGTCGACACCCGTTGCGAGCACCCCCACCGCCGTTTCAGTCGGCCCATAGTGGTTGACGATCCGACATTGCGGTCGCAACTGCGCGACCGTCTGTGCCAACCGCGTCGGCGCAGCCTCACCGCCAAGCACAAGGCAGCGGCGCGGCAACGTGTGTTGCGGCGATTGCCCCTGCATCAGCGCATCCAGATGGCTTGGCACGACCTTCAGCAGATCAATCGCGTGGGTATCCATATATGCAGCGAACGCGTCGGGATCGGCGGCAAGTTGCGCGTCGATGGCGTGCAGCGTCCAGCCGTGCCACAGCGCGCCGAACAACGCCGTGTGGCCGAGATCCGCAGCCGGTGTCGAAATCCACGCCGCACTCGCGATGCCGTCCGGCAGGCGCTGCGCGACGCCGCGCAGATACGCGCTGAGCGCAGCGTGGCTCACCATCACACCCTTGGGCCGGCCGCTCGAGCCCGACGTGTAGATCACATACGCCGGCCACACGAAATGATCGCGGCCTGACGGCGCCTGCGGCACCGCCTCCGTTTTGGCGTGGTGCGGCGGTGTCTCGTCCGCTGCGCGCGAGGCACGCGGATCGAATGTGACCATGCCGGCCGGCAGCCGGTCGAGCGCCACCGCATCGGCGGCGACCATGACGCGCGCGCCGCAATCGTCGGCTTGCCAGCGCAGACGCGCAACCGGCAGCGCCGGGTCGAGCGGCACATAGCACGCGCGCACGCGCCACGCGGCTAGCAGACTCGCGACCAGCGCCGCACCGCGCGGCAATGCGAGCGCCACCCGGTCGCCGGGTTGCACGCCGCGCTCGACCAGCGCGGCGGCAAGCCGACTCGACCAGTCCCACAGGTCGCGCCAGGACAGCGGACCGTCGCGATCGATCAGCGCATCCGAATCAGGACGCTCGGCAACAAAACAGGCGACGCGGGCAGGCAGGTAGTCGGTATCGAATTGAATGTCTTGCATGGTTCTCGTGATCCGGTGCGTCTCGGTGATGCTCGCGGCGGCGGCATGCCGCCTGCGGGCTCGATGTGATGGCTGGCGCTGGTCAGGCCGCGCAAGCGCCGGCAGCTCGCGGGGTGTCGCGCGCTGCAGTGTCGCTGTTGCGTGTTTCGCTCTTACATGCGTCGTCGTCGCGTGCTTCGCTCAGCGTGAATTGGCCGATCGCGCGCTGAGGCGTCGCAGCAGCCTCAGCAATCAGTTCGACGTAATGCCGCGCCAGTTGCGCGATGAAGCCTTCGTCGTACAAAGCGGCGGCGTAAGCGAACACGCAGTCGAGGCCGCCCAAGCGGTTGCGCGATACGTCGAGCGCGAGCTCGAAGCGCGCGTCGCTGGCATCCGCGTTGGTGAGCGTGGCGCGCACACCGTCGAGCTCCCGCTCAACGTCGAGCGCGTCGTGCATCACGAATTTGATCTGTGCCAACGGCGTACCGCCCAGCGGCGTGCTTCCGGCCGACGATGCAGCGTCGCGGCGCACTGTGCGCAGCGCAGCGACCACACGGTCGAACGGCACATCTGCATTGCCCTGCGCATCAATGCTGTCATCGCGCACTGCACGCAGCAGCGCTGCAAACGGCTGCGCGCCCTTCACCGATGCACGCATCGCGAGCGTATTGACAAAAAAGCCGATCAGGCCTTCGGTCTCGGGCCGATCGCGACCGGCGACCGGCACCGCCACGACGATGTCCTGTGCCCCGCTGTAGCGATACAGCACCGCATCGAATGCGGCGAGCAGCACCATAAACAGCGTCGCCTGCCCGGCTCGCGCGAGAGCGTCGAGCCGACCCGCCAGCGCGGCGGAAATTGGCACGCACACCCGCCCCGCGTGCGGCTCGAACGGACTGTTGCGATCACGCAGCGCCGGCAGGTCGAGCGGCATGTCGTAGCCCGCGAGCCGCGCACGCCACCAGGCGAGCTGTGCGTCGAGCGCGGCGCGGCCGTCTGCGGCCAAGCGTTCGCGCTGCCACGCCGCGTAGTCGGCGTACTGGATAGGCAGCGGCAAGAGCGCCGGCGTCTCGCCGCGTCGTGCCGCGCGATAGCCCGCCGCGAATTCGCGCAGCAGCACGTCGAACGACCAGCCATCCGCGACGATATGATGCATGACCAGATGCAGCAGATGGCGCTCGAGCCCGAGCGTAACGAGCGTCGCACGCATGAGCGGCCCGTGCGTCAAGTCGAAGGGTGCACGTGCGAGCCGATGCAATTGCACGTCGCATTCCGCCGGGCTCAGGTGTTGCGCGTCGATGCAGTCCCAGTGCCAGGCGTCTTTTGCCTGCGTAAGCGGAACGATGACCTGGCGGGGCTCGTCGTCGATTTCGACAAAACGTGTGCGCAACATCTCGTGGCGTCCGACCAGCATGTCGAGCGCCGCGTGCACTGCCTGCGTATCGAGCGCCCCCCCGAGCGAACCTTCAAGCGACAGCGCCGCCGCGAGGTTGTACGCGGGGCTGTCGGGTTCGAGGCGCCACAGCACCCAGAGTCGTTCCTGCGGCAGCGACAGCGGTGCGTCCGCTGCGGCGCGGCGCACTGGCGCCAGGACCGACCGTCGCGCGCTCAATGGCTCTGCTTGCCGCGTATCAAGCGCAGCGCCGAGCAGAGCGGGCGTCGGATGGCTGAACAGCAGGCCGAGCGGGACGTCGATGGCCAGTGCCGCGCGCAACCGCCAGGCCACCTTCACCGCCAGCAGCGAGCGACCGCCGAGGGTAAAAAAGTCTTCCGATGGCGCGGGCAGCGGTACGTCAAGCATGTCGCGCCAGATTTCAGCGATGATGCGGGAAGTGGGAGTATGGGGCGACTCTTCGAGTGCACACTGCGTTTGCGGTGCGCCGCGCGCCGCCCCGGTGTACGACATCGCCGGAACATTTGCGTCAAACGTCGGTTGCGCTTCGCGTGCCTCCGGCGCGTGCGCATCGCGTACCGCGAACGGCACCAGCGCGCCACTTCGCCACGCGTCGAAACAGGCACTGCGCTGCAATTTCCCGCTCGACGTACGCGGCAAATCTCCAGGCTCCAGCAGCAGCACAAGATCGACCTCGTAACGAAACGCTTCACCTAGCGCCGCCGCAATCGCCGCGACAATCTCGCCTGGCGCGATCTGCCGCGCCCTGCCGCGCGGCACCTCGGCCGCGATCCCGATCGCCTCGGCGCCGTCGCCGGCTTCAACCGGAAACGCCGCAATCCGCCCGCGCCTCAACCATTCGATGCGATCCGCGAGCAGCGCCTCCAGATCCTGCGGGTAAACGTTCTCCCCGCGCAGCACGATCATGTCCTTGTGGCGGCCGCAGATGAACAGCCCGCCACCATCGATGAAACCAAGATCGCCGGTACGCAGCCAGCGCCCCGCAAAACCGGGGACATCGTCGACGAACGCAGCAGACGTCGCCTGCCGATTGTGCCAATAGCCTTGCGCGATGCTCGGGCCACTGCACCACACCTCGCCGACGCGGCCATCGGCAAGCCGCGCACCGGTATGCGGATCGACGATCGCCAGCGAATGCCGCGCCGCCGGCACGCCGCAGCCGACCACCTGCTTCGCGTCGGCGTCACCGGCCGGCGGCAACGCGAGCGGCATCGAAGCCGCCAGCGCGGACGCCGAAAAGCTCCGCTCAGGCGCGCCCGCGCCGATCGTCACGCCGGTGACGAACAGCGTCGCCTCCGCGAGCCCATAACACGGATACAGCGCGCCGCTATCGAACCCATGTGCGGCAAAGCGCGCGGCAAACTGCTCGAAGGTACGCTGCCGAATCGGCTCCGAGCCGCAGAACGCCACCCGCAACGACGCCAGATCGAGCCCTTCGAGTTGCGCATCGCGCACGCGTTCCGCGCACAACCGAAACGCGAAATCGGGCCCGCCGGTGATCGTCGCGCGCTCGCGTGCGACGCCGGCCAACCAGCGCGCCGGCCGCTCGAGGAAGTGCAGCGGCGCCATCAGCGTCAACGGAAAACCGCACAGCACCGGCATCAGCACGCCGTTGATCAGCCCCATGTCGTGATACAGCGGCAGCCACGAGAACATCCGGCCATCGACGCGACAATCCATCGAGCGCGCCATCGCATCGATGTTTTCGCACAGGTTCGCGTGACTCACCATTACGCCCTTGGGCGCCGACGTCGACCCCGACGTGTACTGCAGAAAAGCAATCGCATCGCCTGGCGCGGCGCCGATGCAAAAGCCTTCGCCCTCGTCGGCGTCGTGCGCCACGCCAGCCGACGGCGACACTTGCGCGATGCGCTGCGTACCGGCATCGAACGCGATCGCATCTGCCCAGGCGCGCGATGCATCGTCGAGCACCGCGGCACACGCACCGCAATCCTGCGCGATGCGGCTCAGTCGCTCAGCGTGAGCGCTCGACTGTGCCTGGGGCGGATACGCGGGCACCGCAATCATCCCCGCATACTGGCACGCGAAAAACGCCACGATGTAATCGAGCCCGCTCGGCAACAGCAGCAGCACGCGTTCGCAAGCACCACCGTGCTGACGCAACACTGCAGCAAGGCGTCGCGCGCGCGCATCGAGTTCGGCATAAGTCAGGTGCAGCGCAGCCGTCTCGCCGTCAGCCAAAAAACGCACCGCTACTGCGTGCGGCCGCTGCACTGCGTACAAGCGCGTCACCGAGACCAGATCACCTGCGGGCGTGCAGGCCAGCGGCGCGAGCGCCGTTGCAGCGGCGCCCCCGGCCTGACTCTGAGCGCCGGCGTGACGCTCGATCCCGATCACAGTCATCCCTTCTCTCCTGAGATTCGCCGCACGCTCAGTGCAGCCGCCGTCACTGTCCTTGCGATCTGTGCAGTGCCGACAATGAACCGCCTACGTCGCTTAAGCGCCACCGGCGGCATGAACATCGTCATTGCGGGGAACGTGAGTCGTCTTTGCCGATCGCTCCCGGTTGTCTCGTCGTGTTGCGTCAGATGTGCGGCGCGCTGCGCCGCCGGGCGTTACTTCATCACGCGAAGCTGATCGGCAAGCCGCCACGCCCAAGCCGCGCTGCTGACTAGGGCTGTCTACCGCCCGCTCCGCGAAACGCTGCAGGTCGGTCAATTGCAGTGCTTCATCGACCTTGTCCGCATCGACGCCGGTAAACCGGCCCAGTGCGCCATGCCATGGATAGCGGCCGAACGCGACGAGCTCGCGCACGTTCATGCCGTTAGCGACCGGCGGCTGTTGCGGCAGATACGCGACGCGGCGCGCGAACGAGCGGTTATCCCAGTCGGACAGCGCTCGGCCCGCAAAGCGCAGCGTACCGGCCGCCGGTGGCTGCTGACGCGCGAGCAGCTTGAGCAGCGTCGATTTGCCCGAGCCGTTATGGCCGATCAGGCCGCACACGTGTGCTTGCGGTAGCGTCAGCGTGAGCGGATGCAGCAAGGTACGCCCGTAGGCGAACGACACACCGTCGAGTTCGTACATCGGTTCGGCAGGTGCCACAGGCAACGCGGCAGAAGACAGATTGGTGTTCATGTGTGAGCAAAAATCCCGTGAATCAGGCGGACGCGAGGCCAGCCGGATGCGTCGATGGCGCAGCGCCCGGACCGGTCCAGTCAGCGCCCAGGCCCTGTTCGACAACCTGCCCGAAATCGAGCTTGATAAAGCGGTCGGCCAGATGGAAATAGCGGTCGTCGTGCGTAATCACCAGTACGGTTTTGCCCTTTGCTTTCAGCGCGGGCAGCAGACGCCGGTAAAAGGCTTCCTTGAACAGCGGATCCTGGTCGGCCGCCCATTCGTCGAACACGTAGAACAGCCGATCCTCCAGATACGCGACCAGCAGCGCAAGCCGCTTGCGCTGGCCTTGCGACAGATCGAGTGTCGAGAACGCACCGTCTTTCACGCTGATCTTGTGGTCGAGCTGCAGCTCGACGAGCAACTGCTGCGCGAGCGCATCGAGCCCCTCGGTGCGCAGGCCAAGCAGGCTCTCGAACAGGAAGAAGTCGCTGAACACCACCGAGAAATGCTGGCGGTACGTGTCGCGCGCGGCTTCGTCGACCGGCTTGCCATCAAGCAGAACGTGGCCGCTTTCGGGTACATACAGGCCCACCAGCATCTTGGCGAGGGTGGTTTTTCCGCTGCCGTTACCGCCAATCAGATAGACGAGTTCGCCGGGCCGGAACGTCAGGTCGATCGGCCCAAGCGAGAACACCTCGTTTTCCTTTTCACGGAAGTAACGATGCGTCGCGCCCTCCAGCCCGATAGTCTGGAACGTCCGTGCGGGCTGCCCCACGCGGGTGTTTTCGGGCAGCAGTTCAGCGTTGACCTGCTCGATGCGCTCGAGCGCGACGCGCGCCGACGTAATACCCGGAATCGACGCAAGTACCGCTTCGATTGGCATGATCATGTAGACGAACACGATCGCATAGCCCGACATCACGCGCGAATCGGTCTGGATGTAGCGCGCGAACACAAACAGCGTAAGCCCGATAAACGCGAACAGAATGAAGTTACCCCAGCTCGATGCAGCTGCATACAGCATGTAACCGCGCGTACGCTGCACGCGCACGGCCTCGACGCCCGTTCCGAGCGTCTCGTCGACGAATGCGCGCTTGCGCTCGCGGTGCAGCTTTAGCTCCTTCGCACCGTCGAACAGCGCGAGGAAATATTTGACCAGGTCGTCTTCACGCTTGCGCGATGCACGCAGATGAAACATCGCACGCGTATGCGCATAGCGAACACCGACCATGCCAAGCACGATCGTGAGCACCGCCACCGCGAAAATCGCCAGCGACAGGTAGCCCAGATAGATCAGGCAGCCGACGATCACTGCGCTTTGCATCGCGAGCGCCGGCAGGCCGACGAAGAACACGACGATCGTGTCGAGATCCTGCGTAAGAACCGCCAGCGACTTTGCGGCGCCCTGCTTCTCCAGATGCGCGAATGCCGCGTCACCAATACGGCGGATCGTGCGCATGCGCAGCGTGGCCTTCGCCTTCTGGCCGAGCCACATGAACAGCGACTGCGCCAGCGTGCGCGACGCGAGCGCGACGATACCGACCGCGAGGAACTGCCAGCCCAGTCGTGCAAGCCCGGACGGCGGCGCGAACAGCGCCTGATTGATGAGCGCAAGCAGCGCCGCATTGCCGAGACCGCCGACGAGGCTGGCCGCGAATGCGGCGACGAGCGCCCAGCGGGACTTACTGACCAGATGCAAAAGTAGCGACATGAGTTTCCTTTACTGGCGGCGGCCGTACGTACCGGTCATGCGCAGCAATTCATCGCGACGGATGGCGCAAAGCCTTGCAGCGCGCGCCGCACGTCACGCTGCACCGCCGTCCGTGCGACCTTCCGGGCCGTCCGCATAGACGAAGGCCTGTTGCGTTATGCCGTGCGGGCGCGTCTCGTGCGGTTGGTTCTGGCTGTGTTCGTGCGCGGCGCCGGCCGGCTGCTGCTGTAGTTGCGCCTGTTGCTGTGCTTGTAGTTGCGCTTGCTGCTACGGCCGCTGCTGAAGATGCTGCGCACCGCGCGGTGGCGTTGCTGCGCGCCCTTCGCGCGCCTGCCGGCGGCGCGTCAAAAACGGGCAGCGGTCGTCGGCCGGCAGATTCACATCGTCCAGAAAATATTGCTTCCATTCGAGATTGCCTGGATCTCCGTAAAAGCCCAGATCGGGATGCGCAGGAATTTTGTCCCACGTATCGAGCCGTCTGCGCACCTGGCTACGCGCCTCGCGGCCGATTACCTTGTTCGTTATCGTATCGACGAACACCGCGCGCGGCTGGAACAGCAGCACCATGCCGGGCCCGAGATTGCGGCTGTGGCGCGCGCGAAACGACGGGCACGCGCATACCACGAACATCTGCAGGCCCGCATATGAAAACTCCCACGCTTCGTCCGACGGGTCCGGCTGCGCGTCGGCCGCCGGGTCAGGGTCGACGTCGTGCAGTTGCTGCAGGATCTGCCAGAACAACGTGCGATACGCGTCATGCGCAAGTGGCTCGCGGTCCGGCTCGAAGAACACCGCAATGTTGTTGCGGTGATACGCGGGCTGCGACGCCAGCTCGGCGAAGGTTTGCATCGTCGCCGGCAGATCGTGCGTGTCCTCGCCGTTCACGAACGCGTAGAACATCTCGCCGCGCCGCTCTGCCATCGTGCCGAAAAAACACGGATACGCGGCATCGAGCACCTGCTCGCGCAGCGTCGCATACGATGTATCGAGCCACGCCGGGACCGCAACGGCGGCACCGGTTGCGCGCCCGGCAATGATACGGCTTTTCCAGTCACTTGCCACTAACCGTTCGGAATGCAAATCAAGTTCCGAAGCCGTCGCGCCGACCCTCATTACGCCATTGCCTGCTTGCATCATTCGCTCCCTCTTCCTGTGTCAGGGTTGCGCGCGCCGTGCGCGCGAGCCATCCCGAGCCGTGCAGCCGGGGATGTTCGATCTGTTGTCGTGGGGAAGAGGCACTTGCTTCGATGTAGGTCGACCTTGCATCGCGCTGCGCCTCGAATCGTGCATCGGGACTGCCGTTGCGGCGTCTTGTGGCCTCCTGCAGGTTCGTCAGGCCGCAGCCGGCGCCGGCTGCTCTAGTTCGGCAACCAGCGCGCGCACCCATTCGTCGGGAATAATCGGCTGGTGATACGTGCATATTCCGGACACCACCGTCGAGCCATGTAGACGACCATCCGGAATCAGCACCATGTCGCCCTTGCTCATCTGGAGCTGCATGCCGACGTTGCCCCAGAACAGCATGTCGCCGTCCTCGATCATGACCAGCCGATGGTCGTTATGCACATGTGTGGTCGAACACATTTCGTGCGGCTCGACAAAGGTCTCGCGATCGATGCCGGGGCACTCGGCGTCGATACGTGCGCTGATTCGCTGCGCGAATTCGACGTAGCGGCGAATCGACGACAGCCAGCGCAACTGTTCGCCTAGGTCCCAGCGGCCTCGCCCGGCGAGCCGCTCGCCGGCCACCTGGCCTTCGAGACATTGCGCCAACGCCGTGCTGCCGTGTCGGTCCGCGATGCTGCGCAACGCATTCGCAAAGCGTGCCGCGAGTGCCTGCTTTTGTGCCTCCGCGTCGCGCGGCTCGGCGCTGTCCGGCCGCAGATGCGCGCAGGCACGCTCGAGCGCGACACCAAACGCGAGCGCCTCAGCTTGCGCCGCAAAGGTAGCCCCGGTCAGACCGAATGCGCGATCCGGGCGGCGTGCCAATGCGTGCAGCAAGTTGCATTTCGCGAGGCTGGTGGGGAGGTAGAACTGCCAGTACGCATGCTGTTCGCGCGTCAATTCGCAAAACGTGGCAATGCGTTGCAGCAGCGCTTCGGCGGCGGGCTCGCCGTGCAGTGCGGGGCGCGCAGCTGTCGGCAGAAAATCGAAGAAACCGCTTGCAGCTGCCTGCGCCAGCGCGCGGCGTTTCGACGGCGCGAGGCACCAGCGCTGTACTAACGCAAAGCGCAGGCCCTCCTCGAGGTAATCGTTGCGCATCAGCCGTGCGAAAGTCTGTTCCCAGAACGCGGTTTCGTCGTCGACGATGCGCGTGAGACGCGCACATGCGGTATCGACGTCGATGGCCGGCGTCGCGCCACCCGCCAGATAGCTGAATGCATACGCTTCGAGAAACGGCGCGATCTGCGCACCGAGCACTTGGGTGGCGTCGCTATGGAAGTTCGCGAACTGGCGCCATGCGTCGACATCGTTGCGCGGCACGCGTAACACACCTAGCTCGTAGATCGACAGCAGTGTGCGGTTCGACGCAAGTGCCGGCAGCCGGCTGACGTTATGTTCGCGCACCGGCTTCTGGAACTTCAGAAATTCAAGGTCTTCCGGCCGCAGCGGCCGACGATGATAGTCACCGTCGAGCACCAGTTCTTCGACCGTCGCGCTGCGAAACGGCTCGGCCCCCGCAAACTGCCTGATCAGCGACACGTACTGCGCGCTTTGCCCTTCGAATGGCGCAAAATCGAACAATGGTGAGAGAGCCTGCGTCATGATCGATATTCCTTGCGTTTGAATTGCGTTGCTATCGCGGTTCAAGTGCTTCATGCATGTCGTGCACGCCGCTTTCGTTATGCTCGTCGCACGCGTGATGTGACCTACGCGGTCATCGCGACCAGCACGCGGCGCTTGCCGTCGAACGGCGCGCGTCCGTGCGACATCATTACGTTGTCGAGCACCATCAGGTCTGCTGCACGCCAGTCGAATGCCAGCATCGTGTCCCGATAGACCGCGCGTATCTCGTCGAGCATCGCGCTGCTGATCGGCGAGCCGTCGCCGAAATACGCGTTGCGCGGCAGGCTTTCCTCATCCACCGCTTCGAGCAGCGCTTCGCGCGTGTCGGGCGGCAGGCCCGACACGTGAAACAGATGCGCCTGGTTGAACCAGACCGCTTCGCCCGTTGCCGGATGACGCCACTCGGACTGGCAGATCTGGCGTGTGCGCAGCACGTCACCGTCATCGAGCCATTCGAATGCGATGTCGTGCGCGCGGCAGTAGCGCTCCACTTCATCACGCGCTTCGGTGCCAAACACGCTTTGCCACGGCACATCGAGACCGTTGCCATAGTTGCGCACGTACATCACCTGCTTGCGCGAGAACAACTCGCGCAGCGCCGGTTCGAGCCGTCGATACACCAGCCGGCTATCCGCCACCGGTGTCGCTCCGCCTTGCCGCGCGGCCACATCGCAGTAGAAAAAAATCGAAGCGGGCCACGTGCGCGTGTACGACTGCTCGTTATGCTGATCGATCCACTGCGACGCCGGGTATTCGGTCGACGAGTACACGTTTTTTTCAACCCGGCTGCGTGGCGTCGAGCCGAATTCGTAAGCGAGCAACGGCTGACCGAAGGCCGCTGCAAAGCGGTCGAAGCCTTCGACGCCCAGCGCATCGAAGCCGCGCAACAGCACGCCACCATAGCGGCGCCGCGCCCGCTGGACGAGTTCGCGCAACTGCCCTGCGTCCGCTGCCGTAGCTTCGCCTGCGGCCGGACTCAGCACCAGCAGCGCAGTGCCGTTTTGCTCCAGCACTTCCGTGTAGCACGTGCTTGCGGCGTCGTTGATCATTGCGTGCATGGCCGATACCCTGTCAAGTCCAGTTCCGCCCGGCAGCTGTGCACAACACCGAGCGCGTGCGTCATCGTTTCGATCACCGCCGGTGCGTGCGTGTTGACGAAAAAGTGTCCGGCGTCAAAGCGCCGCACCGTGCACGTTGCATCGGTATGCGCGCTCCATCCGGCAACCGCAGATGCGTCCGCAGTCGCAGCGTCGCGATTGCCGACAAACACGTCGACCGGACAACCGAGCCGCCACGAAGCGTGCAACTCGCGACGCGAGCGCAGAAAATGCGGATATGTCCCGCTCAAATGAAAATCGGCGCGTAACACCGGCCACATGAAATCCATAAAATCGGTATCCTCCAGCAGCTCTTCCGGTGTTCCACCGAGTTCACGCAAGCGCGCCGCCATCTCGTCCACGCCGCAGTCGATCCAGTGTTCGTCCAGCTTCCTCAATTCCGGTGCAATACACGCCGATGCGCCGAACCACAACGGCTTGCGCCCATCGCGCGCTTCGAGCGCACACAGCAGTTCGAAGCCCACCAGCGCGCCGAGGCTATGGCCGAATAGTGCGAACGGCATGCGGCCATCCAGTTCGGACAGGCACTGATCGGCCAGTGTGTCGATCAACGCCGGCCATTGCGTCAGCGCCGGCGTGGTGATGCGCGTGCCGCGGCCAGGCAGATCGAGCGGATGAAGCTGTATTGCCGATGCAAGATGCGGCAGCCACTGCCGGTAAAGCAACGCACTGCCGCCGGCGTGCGCGAGACAAATTAGAGTGACGGGTTCGTCGTCGAGTACGCGAACCGGAACTTGCGCGGACGACTGCGCCAATGCTGAGCCCGCCATTCGTCAGCCGCGGGGTTCGGCTTCTGCGGCCATTGCCTCGCGCAAGCTCAGCGGGCGCATGTCGATCCACACTTCGTCGATGTAGTCGAGACACTCCGCCTTCTTGCCGGATTTACCCGCATCACGCCAGCCCGCGGGCATCGGTTTGTAGTCGGGCCAAATGGAGTACTGCTCTTCGTGATTGATTACCACGCGAAATACCGTGTCTTCGTCGCCCCAACTCATCGATCACTCCAGTTCAATGATGTGCACATGCTTCGGATTACGGATTGATGAAGGTGCTTTGCACTGCGCCGCAGTTCTTCCAATCCGTCAAGCAAACGAAATAGACCTCTCAAATGAGGATTATTGTTTTTAGGCGACAAAGCTAGAGGCAGAATTTGTCTTTGTCAAGGCATTTTGTTTAACGTGGCCGATAGCGTGCGTGACTGACTATTTTTTTACTCATTCTGCATCTTTAAAGCTTCGCATAGCATATTGATTCGACAAAATTGATAAACAGCATAACAACTGATTACGCCATTTATGCGATTTTTTCGTGCGCGCATTGTGGTTTGATGACGGCCGACGAGCCAAATATGGAGATGAAATCTTAAGGTTGGGATGGCTAATTCCTACGACCGCTTTGCAATGCCAATACAATTGCGCGTCACTCAGAGGAAGCTTCAGAATCCGGACAATAGAGCACGTTAAGCGGCAAAGCCCGGTGGTTATTGGCCTTGGGTGTTACCGTGCGGTGAATGCGTTGTTCATTTGTCGTGCCCGCTCGATATCGTCGCCATGCGGGTACATCGAAGTCGTGGCGATCGACGCGTGGCGCAGGTTGTCGCACACCAGGGTAAGTTCCGCTCCGCGCTAGGGGCGTGACTTGCATGGCTATGGCGCATCCAGTTTCGGCTTGAAGGCGTAGTTTTTCAGCGACGGCCGGATGGTCGGACTGGATCACGTGGGCAGCCTGCTCGAAAAAGCCCCGCGTGATGTGCCACAGGCGCCTGCCGACGATACCTGCATCGCTGTCCTCTCCAAGACTGGCACCCAGCGTTGCGGGGTAACCGGCAACCGCCGCTGAATCAGGTACTGGTCTAGCGCACAAAGGGCCAGCGACGGCAGCGCGATTCTTGCACGTTTGCCGCGTTTACCTATCACGCACAGCTCTGGTGCAAATTGCGACGTGAAAACAGTTAAGGTGTTGACTGAACGAACTGATGGTCGTCGATGAGTAAGCTGAAGAGTCTTGACGAGTTGTTTGATGGACCATACTTTGATGCCGAGATCATCATTCTGCGTGTCCGCTGGTACCTGCGCTACAAACTCAGTCTGCGAGAGCTTGTCGAGATGATGGCTGAACGCGGATTGTCACTCGCACACACGACGATCCTGCGCAGGGTAGCAACGCCATGCGCCGGAATTCATCAAGCGCTGGAATCGTTTTGGCACACCTACGGGACAGTCGTGGCGTGTCGACGAGACCTACCTGAAGATTCGTGGCAAGTGGGCGTATCTCTACAGGGCGGTTGATCGGGCTCTGGGCAGACGGTGGACTTCATGCTGCGCGCGCAGCGCGACGTGAAGGCGGCCAAAGCCTTCTTCAGCAAGGCCATCAAACATCAAGGCCAACCGCCGGAGACGATCACGCTCGATGGTGACGCAGCCTCGCACCGCGGGGTGCGCGAAATGAAAGTCGACGGCCTGCTGCCGGAGGATACCGCGATACGATCCTCGAAGTATTTGAATAACCTGATCGAACAGGATCATCGTAACGTCAAGTCCAGAACGAACGTCATGCTCGGGTTCAAACTTTTCGGGAACGCTGCGAGCGCGATTTCAGGGATCGAGCGCATTCGCAAAGGACAAGTTCGTCTTGCCAGCTTGCGACTCAAGGATACGGCGCGCCCGCTGTCTGGAATGTCGTCCTCTCTTCTCAATAAGACATCCTATCTATAAAACATAAGATCGCCCCGTCCGGCGATTTGCACCAGAACCCTTTTTTGATCAGTATGTCAAGCTATTAGTCTTATGAGGGGCCGGCAGCAGAAATGTGATCCCATCATCGTTACGCCTCTATTTCGACGCTTAACACATGCTGCAGCTTTGAACCTCTTTATTGAGAAAATGCGATGGCTTATTCGTTTCGTGTGGTATCCGCGGTTTCGCTGTTCATCATCGTTGCCGTCCCAACCGCGCTGAACGCATGCAGCGGGTCGTCCATTGACGTAGCCTCAACCGCACAGGTTACCGCCTATCGTGCAGACATTCGCCGGACCCAGGATGGCATCCCGCATATTAAGGCCGGTGACTGGGGCAGTCTTGGCTACGGCTATGGCTATGCACAGGCTCAGGACGACCTCTGCACGCTTGCCGACGGGTTTACTACATGGCGCGGCGAGCGCTCCGCCTACTTCGGTGCCGACGCGCGACCGATGTCAGCGGCGACGTTCGGACGGCCACGCAATCTGGATCTCGATTTCTTCATCCACTTCACCGTCGACGATGCCGCAGTGGCGCGCTTTCGCGCGACCCAATCGGCGCAATTGCGGAATCTCGTCACGGGGTTTGCCGATGGCTACAACCGCTATATCGACGACCTGAATCGCGGGCGCTTTCCTGGCGCACACACGGAATGCGCGGGCAAGCCGTGGGTGAAACCAGTATCGGCCGACGATCTTTACCGGCGGCTCATCTCCGCCAACCTTGCGGGCGGGGCGATGCACTTCATCGAAGGGATGGTGCATGCGCGGCCACCTGTCGCGGCGCCAACGGTTACCACGGGTATGCTGCCGCCCCGACTATGGAGCGATGCCAATGTACACGGCACAGCGGCCGGCAATCTGGTCGCCGTGAGGTCGGGGGATGAATCGCAAGGTGATGTCGCGCGGCTCGCAGTCGGTGGCCATGCCGGCATCGGCAGCAATGCGTTCGCGTTCGGCGGAGCCTCGACCCACGACGGTCACAGCCTGCTGTTCGGCAACCCGCACTGGTTCTGGCGGGGCCCGGACCGCCTCTATCAGGCGCAATTGACGATTCCCGGCCAGATCGACGTTGCCGGTGCGTCGTTCCTTGCCTCACCTGTGATCATGCTTGGTTTCAATCGCGACATCGCGTGGACGCACACGACCTCGAGCGCGCGTCGCTTCGGCCTGTTCGAGCTGAAACTCGTGCCCGAAGCACCAACCCGCTACGTGTATGATGGCCGCGAGGAAACGCTGGACGCAGTGCCGGTTACCGTGCAGGTGCGCGATCCTGCGACCGGTGAACTCGAGCCGGTCACGCGTGTTCTGTATCGCTCGCGTTTCGGGCCGATCGTGGATCTGTCGTCGATGTCGCCCGCACTCGGCTGGAGCGCGATGCATGCGTTTGCGCTGCGCGACGTGAACGCGGACAACACACGGGCGTTCGAGAATTTCCTCGCGTGGGGCCAGGCCCGCTCGCTCGATGACTTCATCGCGATCCAGAAGCGTCTCGTGGCGATGCCGTGGGTCAACACGTTTGCGATTGGTCGCAACGATCCGCGGGTCTGGTTCGCCGATATCGGCGCAATGCCGGACGTGCCGGACACGCTCGCTGCAGCCTGCACAACGCCGATGGGCCATGCGCTTGATGTGCGCATGCCAGGAGTACCGGTGCTCGACGGCTCACGTTCCGCATGTATGTGGCCGGGTAACGGCTCACTTGGCGATACGCTGCCCGTCGCAGCGATGCCGAGCCTGCTGCGGCACGATTACGTAGGGAATTTCAACGGCAGTTACTGGCTCACGAATCCACAGGCGCCGCTCACGGGTTTTGCACAGATCACGGGGCAGACAAGTGAGCCCCAATCGCTGCGCACGCGGCTCGGTCACGCGCTCGCGGCGCAATTGATGGCGCAACCCGGCGGCATCACGCGCGATGCACTGGAGCGGACAGTGCTCTCCAGTACGTCAATGTCCGAGCAGCTCTTCCGGCAACCGTTGCTTGATGGGCTGTGCGCGCCAGGAACAAGCGCGCAGGCCACGCAGAGCGTCGATCTGGGCGAAGCGTGCAACGTGCTGCGGACATGGGACGGTGTTGCGAACATCGGGTCACGCGGAGCGAACCTGTGGGGCCAGTTCTGGCGCCACGCGCAGGACATACCGGCAGCGCAGCTCTACACGGTACCGTTCGATCCGGCCCGACCACTCACTACGCCCGCCGGCCTGAATACTGCCAACCCCGCGATCAGCGAGGCGCTAGGTGCGGCCGTGGTGGATATGCGAAATAATGGCTTCGCGCTCGATTCGACGCGCGGCGAACTGCTCTACACGCAGCGCGGTAGCGTCAGGATTCCGCTATACGGCGGCTGCGATCCGGAGGGTTACTTCACGGTAGCCTGCGCACAGCATCCGCTTACAAGGCAGGGCTATCCGCTCGAAGCTGACGCGCATGCCAACAGTTATGTGCAGGTAGTTAGCTTCGGGACGGACGGTCCTGAGGCGGATACGTTACTGTCGTATTCGGAATCGGACGATCCCGCTTCGCCGCACTTCTCGGACGCGACGCTCAGTTATTCGAAGAAGGCGTGGGCGAGGTTCCCATTCACCGAGCAGGCGATTCACGAGGCGCCCGGCGTGAAGCAAACGACGCTGAGTGGGCCTCGAACAGGCAGGTAGGATACGGCAAAAAGTCCTGCGCCTTTCTCCAGCTCTGATGTGATGGACGACTCCCGCTAAGTGGCAAGAGATTGTGTCAAAGTGGGACAAGCCGTGATATCCACGGCAAAGGAGGCGTTCATCATGAACATAGCGACTGTTGGACTGGACCTGGCCAAAAACGTGCTGCAGGTTCACGCCGTCATCAAGGAGCTGGTGTGGAAATTCCGTATCAACCTGCGCGTCGGGCTGACGCAAGGAGCGTAGCCGAGGTCTTCATCGCGTTTCTGAAGCTGGGCCTTACCTCGTTCGGTGGCCCGATCGCACATCTGGGCTACTTCCGGCGTGAATTCGTCGAGCGACGTCGATGGCTCGATGATGAGGCATACAGCGATCTCGTCGCGCTCTGCCAGTTTCTGCCCGGCCCCGCGAGCAGCAAGGTCGGTTTTTCGCTGGGACTGATGCAAGCCGGCGGGTTCGGCGCGCTGGCGGCATGGTTAGCGTTCACCCTGCCATCGGCGCTGCTGCTGATCGCCTTCGCGTACCTCACGCCCGATCTGCACGGACCGGTGGGTCGGGGGTTGACGCACGGACTGAAACTCGTGGCGGTGGTGGTAGTTGCCCAGGCGGTCTGGGATATGGCCCGGAAACTCTGTCCGGACAAGACGCGCGCCGGCATCGGCCTGACCGCACTCGTGATCACCTGTGTGCTTACCACCGGCTATGCACAGCTGATAGTGATCGCACTGGGTGCGGTATTGGGCCTGATGCTCTGCCGCGTCCCGACGCGGCGCGGCTCCAGTCCGGATGGGCGATCCCCCACCCGGTCGGCTGGGCGGCGCTGGTGGTGTTTTTCCTGTTGCTAGTGGGCTCGCCCTTCATGTGCCCTTTGGGCGGACAAGCCTATGCCGTGTTCGACGCCTTCTATCGGTCTGGCGCACTGGTGTTCCACTGGTGTTCGGCGGCGGCCACGTCGTGCTTCCGCTGCTGCAGCCGCAAACGGTCGCACCCGGATGGATGCTCCGGGCGATTTTTTTGCGGGTTATGGGGCCGCGCAGGCGGTGCCAGGACCGCTTTTTTCGCTGGCGGCCTATCTGGGCTGGATGATGCAGTCCGCCCCAAAGGGACTCGCCGGCGCGGCGCTGGCGCTTGTGGCTATCTTTCTTCCGGGCTTGCTGTTGCTTATTGGGGGCGCTACCTCACTGGCAATCGCTGCGGCAGCGCCGTTCGATGGGCGCCGCACTGCATGGGTGTCGACGCGGCTGTCGTCGGACTGCTAGGCGCTGCGCTCTACAATCCGCTGTGGACGAGTGCCGTGCTTTCGCCGGCCGATTTCGGCATCGCGGCAGCCGGTTTTTTCTGCTCACCCGATGGCGCGTGCCGCCTTTGGCGATCGTGCTTCTGTGTGCACTCGCGGGGCTGGGTGAAGCATTGATTCAGTTGTCGGCGCGGGAGCCTGGTCGGTCGACCAGGCTTTACACCAAACGTTGCTCTTGCGGCGAAACCGACCCAGATAGGACACACGCTGCATTCTTGCTGCTGACGCGGTGGAAACCCGCCTCTCGCCATCGTCACACTTTGCGCACTTGCGGAAATCGCTGAGGTCTTCCTGCGTTGAGGCGGGGATCGTCACATGCCAGACATCCCGGGCTCATCTGGAGTAACTACGCCAGACGGGCCCACCACCTCGACAATCCCCATCATGCCCCTGTCCTCGTGATCGACCGCATGGCAGTGGTACACGAAACGGCCGGCTATCACCGGGTCAGTAAACGGGATCACCACCTTGAGCGAACTCGATCCAAGATCGGTCGCCGGCGGAATGGAATAAGTGTCGTGCAAGCTGTCCCTGCGCTGCGCTACGCCATTCACTTCCGTCACGAGAAAGGCGGTCTGGTGAATATGAAAACTGTGGTACTGCTCGTCCGTGTTGACGATGGTCCACTCTTCGGTGTCACCTAGTCGTACAGTCTGGTCGACGCGGCTCTCGTCCATCGTGCGACCATCGATCATAAACATGCTCCGGTCGGGCGTGCGCGAATAGTCGAGCGTCCGGCGACGCGCGATCGTCGCGCTGCGCACGTCTTCAAGCCATCTGGGTCCGCGGACCTTCTGATTTAGCACGTGGTCTTCAATCGGTGAAGTCGGCATCGCGGGACCGGAAGACACGACCGTCGCGATCTGCTGAACGGGCTCCGGTGGTAGCCATGCTTCGTTCTGGAAGGATATTGTGCGCATCGCGTACTCGCCCGCTGGCGGGCCGATGAAGACAATGTCGTATCGCTGGCCCGGACCCATGAAGAACTCAGTGGTTCGCCGTGGTTTCGACAGAACGTGACCGTCGGTGGCAACAACATAAAACGGCAGGCCCTCAAGAGCAAATTTCATGAACAGCGTGGCGCCAATGTGCGCTATGCGCCAGAATTGAAGCTCCCCGGGCCTGGTCGAAACCACGGGATTGATCTGGCCATTGATCGAAACGACCTCGCGTCCTGCGTGTTCCACATGCTTGATGAGAAGGAGGCGCTCGGGCATTCCTTTCAGAATCGGGAAGCGCTCTTCCATGCCTTCTACGATAAGTCCGCCAGACATACCACCGAGTATCTGGGGCGTCACCACGCCGTGCGCGTGCGGGTGGTACCAGAACATCCCCGGCCCCTGCCGGTCATGCGCCGGAATACTCACCAGATAATCAAAGGTGCCGCCGGGCGGAACATGAATGAACACGTTGTCGCTATGGCCACGCGGCGACACGCTCATCCCGTGAAAATGAAGATTGCTTGGCTCGTCTGGAAGGTGATTGTTAAATCTGATTTTCATCACGTCACCCAGTCTGACGCGCAATACCGGTGGGATGTATTCACCGTTGTACAGTCGCCCTGGAAAAGAGAACGAACCAAGCTGCACTTCACCTGTGGCAGCAGTGAGCGTCGTCTCAAGCGTACCATTCTTGCTGCGTGTCTGCGGTGGCTCAAGCAGTGCGTCCCCAAGCCGCGTTTGCGCCTGGACAGATGCACTCAATATTGCGCTTCCTGTCACAACTTCAGCGGTAGCTCGCAAGACGCCGGGAAGCAGCGCAGCTTTGCCTGTGCGCCCAAGGAGCGCAAGAAAATTCCGGCGCTGCCGGTTCAGTAAATTCCTGTACACAGATTTCCAACCCTCAACTATTGAACCAGAACGAGCCTGCGTTCGCACCCCGCCAACCGGTGACAACACGTGTGCGGTATTTAGTCGTTTGTTGTTAGCTTAACCTTAGCTTCGCATGGAGGTGAACGCCCGAACAGATGCTCTATAGATTGTATTGGCTGAGCAGGGGAAACCACGCTGTTCAGTTTCAAGCCGAATGCGGTCAAATTGTCGTCGCCAAATATCGCCATACCCATCCCCGAGGCGTTGTCGTGTGCTGATTATATAGCCACGTTTCGACCAATCTGACGCCGGGCAGCAGGTCCGGCCGGCGGGAAATTGTCGGCGATCTAGCCTGCGACGTCGAGAGGCTGTCTGTGGCCGATCCCTGCCGGATGATGCCGCGACTACATTAAGGATGGCTCTGCAAATGGATTGCTGGTTATTCGCGTTGGCCGTTCGGCTCTGGTGCAAATAGTTTCGGTGAATCGGTTAAAGTAGCCGGCCATCAAACTGGTAGCCGGTGATGAGCAAGCGAAAAGGTCTGGAGGGGCTGTTCGGTGGACGGCATTTTGATCGGGAGATCATCATTCTGTGTGTACGCTGGTATTTGCGCTACAAGCTTAGCCTGCGGGATCTGGTCGAGATGATGGCAGAGCGCGGTTTGTCACTCGCGCACACGACGATCATGCGTTGGGTTCAACGTTACACGCCCGAATTCGTCAAACGGTGGAATCGTTTTAGCTCGCCCACGGGACAGTCGTGGCGTGTCGACGAAACCTGCCTGAAGATCCGCGGCAAGTGGGTCTACCTCTATCGTGCGGTAGATCGGGCCGGCCAGACGGTAGACTTCATGCTGCGCGCAAAACGTGACGTAGCAGCAGCAAAAGCATTTTTCAACAAGGCCATCAAGCACCAGGGGCAGCCACCGAAAAGCATCACACTCGATGGCTATGCGGCCTCGCACCGGGCCGTGCGCGAGATGAAGGTCGACGGCTTGCTGCCTGCCGGCACCGAGGTCAGATCCTCGAAGTATCTGAATAACCTGATCGAGCAAGACCATCGAAACATCAAGTCCCGGACGAAGGTCATGCCGGGTTTCAAGCGGTTTAGAGGCGCCACGACTACGATTTCAGGCATCGAGTTGATGCATCGCATTCGCAAGGGGCAATTCAATGTCGCGACGCCCGACCTCAAAGACACCGCTACGCCGACCGTCTGGAACGCGGTCCTCTTTGCTCAATAAGTCATCCTGTCAAAATTAGTTTCCTTGACTGTTTCCGCCATTTGCACCAGAGCCGTGCGACACGTGTCGCCGTCCGCCGAGCGTTAATCGGCAAG
Source organism: Paraburkholderia humisilvae (assembly GCF_902859855.1). Taxonomy (GTDB): domain Bacteria; phylum Pseudomonadota; class Gammaproteobacteria; order Burkholderiales; family Burkholderiaceae; genus Paraburkholderia; species Paraburkholderia humisilvae. The sequence continues at coordinate 517 of NZ_CADIKH010000054.1, read as the reverse complement.
CAGTATGGATGGCAAAGTTCTTTCTTGTCTTGTCACACATTCGATGACCAATGTGTCGGTGGTCGAGGCTGTGACCTGTTGTACGGTCAACAGTTGCCTACCTGGACATGCGCGATGGGTAACCGTCGGGTGTGAAGCTCCGGGGACAATGTACTTCTCGAAAGAAGATTCACCTCGGCGACGAGGAAGGAGTCGACACTGCCAGCAGCCGTGCGGTGTGAAGGCCAGGCAAGTTCCGCACGCACAACGTAAAGTGAACGGTTGTGTCGCGATAACGGTGGGAGGATGAGTGACAGGTTAAAATGAAAAGGACTACTTACATGATCAGCGAATAGAACTGAGCGGCGGGAGTTCTGTTTGCGTCGTCGTGCATCTGCCCTTTGCGGATCATGTGCATGTATATGAACGCCTCCCGTTTGCGAAGCAATTTCGCATGCTTTGACGTCCAGGATCGGCTGCGGCTGTATATACGGCCTTACTGCAAAACGGACGCAGCGGGCCCCTATGAAATTCGCTG
>NZ_CADIKH010000053.1 GCF_902859855.1 Paraburkholderia humisilvae | reverse complement strand
TCCCCTTTCCAGACGCCCCAACCCCGCCCTCCCAGGCGGGGTTCGTGCGTTTACGCCTACACAATCTGCCCGGTCTACGCAGCCCAATTCCAGCCAGCCAGCACTACCGGCTAGCCTCTCCAGTATTCCTTAGCACTCCGTCGACTTCATCAGCCCGTTTTTCAATCGCGCCGGTTAAATTACCTTCCCCCAATCGTTTCTCGCTGACGCCCATATTCAGCCTGAAAACACACATTGCCGCTTCTACATCAGACAAAACCCTCCAACGGCATCTCAAAAGTACCAGTTCAGAGCGTCTGAGTTGAGTGTAGGATACTGTATAAACATACAGGTTTTTCCTACGATCGATGTCACCCGCCGCTATTCCTGCCGAAGATATCCATCCGGCGCTCTGGCGAGCTTCGCAGCTTGCGCATGGGCGCGGGAAGACGATCGACACGGGCTATCCGGTACTGTCTGTGGAATTACCGGGCGGCGGTTGGCCGATTGGTGAACTGGTCGATTTGCTGGTCGAGCAACCGGGTATCGGCGAGATGCGGCTCCTGCGGCCCGCATTCAGCGTGCTCGACGAGCGGCCTATCGCACTGATCAAACCGCCGCATATCCCGGATGGACCGGGTTTGAACCATATCGGGCTGTCGCTCGAACGGCTACTGCAGGTCAGAGCGACGAACATCACCGATGCATTATGGTCTGCCGAGCAAATTCTTCAGACCGGCAGTTGCGGTGCGGTGCTGCTGTGGGCGCAGCATGCAAAAGCATCGTCGTTGCGGCGCTTGCATCTGGCGGCCCAGTCATCCGAAACGCTGTTCATCATGGTGCGGCCGCTCGCGGCCGCACAAGACTCATCGCCAGCGCTGTTGCGGTTGGCGCTAAGGCCAGCAGCAGAAGGCCTGATGGTCGACATTGTGAAACGACGAGGTCCCATGCGCGCAGAGCCTCTGTCGATTTCCCTGCAACCCACCCCTGTTCTGTATTCCCGTCATGCGCGTCTTTCTCGCCGTTCACTTGCCGAAACTACCTCTCGAGGTCTTCCAGCCGAAGTGGCTGCGTGAGGACGGAGTCAAAGCGGCATACGGCAGTGCCGTGCTGGAGAAGGGCGTGGTGATCGTCGTCGATCGTGCGGCCCGGGCGGCCGGCGTGCGGCCCGGCATGAAGCGCGCCGGCGTGACGGCATTGTCTGTGCAGACACATCTCTATGAGCGCGACATCACGCGCGAAAACGCGGTGCAGCGCGAAGTCGGCATCGCGTTGATGAAGTTCTCACCGGATGTCGCATTACTCGACGAGGCGACGGTCATCGTCGAAGTCGGTGCGAGTCTGCGGCTCTTCAGCGGCGTGCTGTCGCTGTGCCGGCAGGCAAAGATGCTCCTCGAGACGTTCGGCCTGACCGCACGCATTAGCGTGGCGCCGACGGGCGAGGGTGCCTGGTTACTGGCGAAGCATGGCAACCGGCGAGTACTGCAAATCAAATCGCTTGAACGTGCACTCGCGTCCTTGCCGATGCAGGCTGTGCCGGAGATCCGCCCATTGGCCGACTGGTTCACGGGGCTCGGCTGCGAATCGATTGCCGACGTGCGCCGCCTGCCGCGCGCCGGCTTGCAGCGTCGTTGTGGCGAGCATCTGCTGGATTCGCTGGATCGCGCCTTCGGTTTAGCGCCGGAACTCTTCGACTGGCTCGAACTGCCGCCCACTTTTTCCGCGCGAATCGAATTGCCTGATCGGCTCGAGCATGCGGACGGCGCGGTATTTGCCGCTCATCGGTTGCTTGCACAACTATGCGGCTGGCTATGTGCAAAGCAACTCGCGGCCGCCGCTGTGACGCTGTCTTTCGAACATGAGCGGGGCAGACAGGCGCTTGCGCCGACCCTGATCGAAATCGCGCTCGGCGAACCGGCATGGCGCGAGGATCATCTGCTGCGACTCGTTAAAGAACGTCTGCATCGCATGGAACTGCCGGCGCCGGCCATTGCACTGCGACTCGACGTGACAAAAATCGCATCGGCGCAACCCGCCACCGATAATCTTTTCCCGGAGCCCGGCGGCACGCTGGAAGACCACGCGCGCCTGCTCGAATTGCTGATCGCGCGTCTGGGCGCCGAAAACGTGCTACGTCCCGCGCCAACGGCCGATTACCGGCCGGAAATTGCGAACCGCTGGGTACCGGTCGGCGACCCGGAAAAGAAGATCGCATTGCCGAAGGGTCTGCCGCGCCCGACATGGATGCTGGAGACACCCGTGCGCCTGCTCACGCGTCAGAACCGACCGTTTTACGGCTCACCGCTGCGGATGGTGTCGCCCGCCGAGCGGATCGAAGCCGGCTGGTTCGACGGTGGCTTGATCACGCGCGACTACTACGTCGCGCAAGCCGAAGACCGCAGCTGTTACTGGATTTATCTCGAGCGCGTCAGCAGCCGCGCGGCCGAAGAAGCGCAACGCTGGTTTCTGCACGGCCTGTTTGGTTAACGGAAATACCGGGAACCCGCTGCGGAAGCACGATGGACGATGGACTTAATCGTCCGCGGCCCGGCTGAACACGCCGTAGATCGATTGCAGATGCCGACGGCTGCACTGGGTCATGTCATGTGCACCATGCGTTCTCGCAAGCGGCTGCAACACGCTGACGGCAATCCGCGTCGGCAAGCTGGCTGATGAATGCGGATCGGCAATACCGGAAAACCAGCCCAACGCATAGGCACACGCATTCTGAGCCGGCAGCATAATGGGTCGCTATCCACTTCGGAGTCGAAAAGCATGGGTGAGAGAATCGACGAGGAGATAAGCTTTCGTAGGCTAGAAGTTCTGCTGGCTTTCCTGGAAGGTGGCAGCTTAGGAAAAGCCGCGGAATTACTCGACGTTAGTACTGTCAGCGTTCACCGCGCACTGCACTCTTTAGAGAAAGGCATGCGGTGCAAGCTATTCGAGCATCAGGGAAGACAACTGATACCAACCGATGCCGCGAGGACACTGGCGAGCACCGCGCGTGAGGTGCTAACCGCAATGTCCGTCGGCATTCGCACGGCGCGCGAGCTTGCCGGCTATTCGTCCTCGCTCTTGCGGTTGGGTTCTCTTTACTCGCTGACGCTCGAAACCGTTCCGGCACTCATCGCGGAACTCAAGGCACGCGGAATAGGGCTGGAAGTTGACCTGACACTTGGCTCCAACACGGAGCTAACCGAACTGTTGTCCCACGGTACGCTGGACGCGGCGCTGCTGGCAGTCTCCGACCTGGGAGCGGAATTTCAGTCGATTCCGCTGTTTGAAGATGAGATTTACTTCGCAGCACCTACCGGCTCACGGTACGCAGATCTCGAGACCATCGATCTGCAAATGTGCTCACACGAACCTTTTGTCTCGCTACATGAAGGGTTTGCGACGTATCACGGATTTCATCACGCGTTTCATGTGGCCGGAGCGATACCGACGGTCGTCATGACTGTCGGCGATATATTTTCCTTGACCAGCCTTGTGAGCGGCGGCGTTGGATACACGCTTTTGCCGGGGAGAATTCGCGGACTTTTGAAAGACAAAGTCCGCTTTATTCCCTTGAGCTCCCGCTTCCGGATGAAGCAGAAAATTGGATTAACCTTTTTGAGCATTCGCGAGCGCGACCCCACATTGCTGAAGCTTGGCGTCGCTTGCCGAGCCATCGCGCGGGCAGCTGGCAAAAGTAGACCCCATCCTGACCGGTAATCCGAAGATCGCTACCCAATACTCGACGTGCAACGTTGCTTGCTACTGCACCGTGCCCGTCGCCTTCGCGTTAGCGACTCTCTGAACGGGCTCGGCTTTCGTATGTGAGCCCCAGCGCTGCGCCAGCACAGAGCAGGTCATCAATTGAATCTGGTGAAACAGCATGATGGGCAGAACGATCAGTCCGGCATGGGTGCCGAAGAGTATTTTGGCCATGGGTATTCCGGATGCCATACTTTTCTTCGAGCCGCAAAAGATGATCGTGATTCGATCTTCATCGGAAAAGCCCAGCCACTTGCTGCCGTGTGTCGTCAATAAAAGAGCAATCGCAAGCAACACTGCGTTGGCGATGACGATTCCAACGAGAGCGCCTGCGGAAAGCTGATGCCAGATGCCCTCGTTAACTGCCTCGCTGAATGCCACATAGACGATGAGGACAATCGATCCCTGGTCGACAAAGCGGAGAATTTCCTTGCGCGTATCTATCCAGCGACCGATGACCGGACGCATGAGTTGGCCGGCGACAAATGGCACGAAGAGCTGAAGGACGATGTCGCCCACGGTACTAAACGATGAAGCGCCGCCGTTTGCGTGACTGCCGATAATCAGGCTCACCAATGCAGGGGTAAGGAAGATCCCAAGCAGGCTCGATGCGGAAGCGCTGCAAACAGCTGCCGGGACATTGCCCTTTGCCATTGACGTGAATGCAATAGACGATTGCACCGTCGAAGGCAGGGTGCAGAGAAACAGGATCCCAAGATACAGCCAGGGCTTCACAAAGTGTCCCAGCACCGGATGCAGTGCGATTCCGAGAACGGGGAAAAGCACAAAAGTGCTACCAAACACCGCTGCATGAAGCTTCCAGTTTGTCGCGCCGGCGACGATTGCCTCACGGGACAGCTTCGCCCCATGAAGAAAGAACAGCAAAGCGATAGCAGCGTCTGTCAGGCCGTTAAAAGCGGTGGCTGCGGAACCGCGACACGGAAACAGCGAAGCGAACGCAACGGTACATACCAGCGCCAAGGTGAATTTGTCTGGAAGCAGCTTGCGGAGTGTCATTGCCTTTCCTTCGAACGGGGGGCGGATTTCACCATCTCGTTTGCGGGTTGCGTAAGCGACGCAGTGGAAGACGAGCGGGTGCAGCCCCCAAGTTAAGGCGCAGGCAATGTTCAATCAATCAACGGGATGAGCAGATCTTTACGCGTGGCGAAATGGTTGAAGCTCCGCGTTTTGCACGGCTATCGCGGTGATAGGGTGCGGACCACACCCTGTGAAATTTTCGCCACGGCGCGGAAACAACCGTGACGAAGTGAGCTTGCCGCCCCGCCAGGAGAAAAAGTGGCAGTTCACTAGCTGCGATTTCAGTGTAAAGTACTGTATAAATATACAGGTATTCCCGTGCCAATGTCGCTTGCCGGCGGACCGTTCGGATGACATGCGATGGATACGACGCTGACTTCCTTGCCGGCCTACGCCGAGCTGTTCTGCTTTTCCAATTTCACGTTCCTGCACGGCGCATCGCATGCCGAGGAACTGGCGCAGCGTGCGGCGCAACTCGGTTATGCAGGACTTGCGATCACCGACGAATGCTCGCTTGCCGGTATCGTGCGCGCGCATGTTGCGGCGAAAGAAGCGGGCTTGCCACTCGTTATTGGCTCGTATTTCCAACTGCGCAATGCCGACGGTTCGCCGGCCTTCGGGCTGATCCTGCTGGCACAGAATCGCGAGGGATACGGCAATCTGTCGGAGCTGATCACGCTTGCGCGCAAGCGCGCGCCGAAAGGCGAATACCGGCTAACGCCACACGATCTGTCGCGGCCTGATCGCGAGAATGCCCATCTGCGCGGCATGCCCGATTGTCTTGCGATTCTGGTGCCCGAATTTCCTGCGAAAGAGGAGGCGCTCGAAGCGCAAATCCAATGGCTCGACGAGTCATTTCCGGAGCGCGCATGGGTCGGCCTCGTGCTGCATCAGCGGGCAATGGACGATATTCATCGCGGCTCGGTTGAATACGTCGCAGATCGTCTGCAGGTGCCGGTCGTTGCGCTGGGTCATGTCGTGATGCACGTGCGCTCGCGCAAGCCGTTACAAGACACACTGACGGCAATCCGCATCAGCAAGCCGGTTCATGAATGCGGCTACGCACTTGCGCCGAATGCGGAACAGCATTTGCGTTCGCGAGTGCGCATCGCCAATCTTTATCCCGAACATACGGTACGCGAGACGATCAGCGTGCTCGCGCGCTGCTCGTTTTCGCTCGATACCCTTCGGTACGAATATCCGGACGAACTCGTTCCCACGAGTTTCACGCCGACCGCCTATTTGCGGCATGAGACGTACAAGGGCGCGCAGCGGCGCTTTCCATCAGGCATTCCGTACGAGGTTCAGCAACAGCTCGAACACGAACTCGCACTGATCGCGGATCTGCAATACGAGCCATACTTCCTGACGGTCTATGACATCGTGCGCTACGCACGCAGTCAGAACATTCTGTGCCAGGGGCGCGGCTCGGCAGCCAACTCCGCAGTCTGCTATTGCCTCGGCGTCACCGAAGTGGACCCGGCTCGCGGCAATATGCTGTTCGAACGTTTCATTTCGAAAGAGCGTGGCGAGCCACCCGACATCGACGTCGACTTCGAGCATCAGCGGCGCGAAGAGGTTATTCAGTACATCTACAACAAATATGGCCGTGACCGCGCGGCAATTGCGGCCGCGGTCTCCACCTACCGGCCGCGCGGTGCGCTGCGGGAAACCGGCAAGGCACTCGGCATCGATCCGCAGATCGTCGACAAGGTCGCGAAATCGCATCACTGGTTCGACTCGAGCCGCGATCTGCTCGCGCGCTTCGAAGAGTCAGGACTCGACCCGCAGATACCGCTGATCCAGTTGTGGGCGAAACTGGCGTCGCAACTGCTCAATTTTCCGCGGCATCTGTCGCAGCATTCGGGTGGCTTCGTGATCAGCCGCGGCAAGCTGACGCGGCTTGTGCCGGTCGAGAATGCGGCGATGCCGGACCGCTCGGTGATCGAATGGGACAAGGACGGTCTCGAATCGCTCGGCTTGCTGAAGGTCGATGTATTGGCGCTCGGCATGCTGTCGGCCATTCGCCGTGCGCTGGACCTGGTCGCACAGCGGCGCGGCGAAGACTTCGAGATGCAGTCGATTCCACCGGAGGACACGCCAACGTACGAGATGATTTCACGCGCCGATACGGTCGGTGTGTTCCAGATCGAATCGCGCGCGCAGATGAGCATGTTGCCGCGCCTGCGGCCGAAAGTGTTCTACGACCTCGTTATCGAAGTCGCGATCGTCCGGCCTGGGCCGATTCAGGGCGGCGCTGTGCATCCGTATCTGCGCAGGCGTCAGGGTCTTGAGCCTGAAACGTATCCGAACGAGAACCTGAGAGCCGCGCTTGGCCGCACGCTTGGTGTGCCGATTTTCCAGGAACAGGTGATGCAGGTCGCGATTATCGCGGCCGGTTTCACCCCCGGCGAAGCCGATGAATTGCGCCGTGCGATGGCCGCATGGAAGCGCAAAGGCAACCTGCAGCGTTACTACGACCGTATCGTCGATGGGATGCTCGCACGCGGCTACGAGAAGCGTTTTGCCGAGGCGATCTTCGAGCAGATCAAGGGCTTCGGCGAATATGGTTTTCCAGAAAGCCATGCGGCAAGTTTCGCGCTGCTCGTGTACACGAGCAGTTGGCTGAAGTGCCACGAACCCGAGGCGTTTCTCGCGGCGATGCTCAACAGCCAGCCGATGGGTTTTTACTCGCCATCGCAGCTTGTGCAGGACGCGAGGCGGCACGGCGTCAAGGTGCTGCCGGTCGATGTCACGGTGAGCGGCTGGGACGCATCGCTCGAGATGCTCGACGGCGATGCGCGCCCCGCCGTGCGTCTCGGGCTTTCGCTGTTGCGCGGAATGAAGGATGGAGCCGCGGAGCGCATTGAAATTTCGCGCGCGGTGCGGCCGTTCGACAGCGTGCACGATCTTGCGTATCGTGCGCAACTCGATCGTCGCGATCTGCACGTGCTGGCGGATGCGAATGCGCTGGTGACGCTCGCCGGCAACCGACGCGAGGCGTTGTGGCAATCGGTCGCCGCCGTGCCCGACAAGGACATGCTGGCGGCTGCCGCGGTCAGCGACGAGACACCTCGACTAGGCGCGCCGTCGGAAGCGCAGGACATTGTCGCGGATTACCGGTCAGCGGGCCTGACGCTTGGGCGCCATCCGCTCGAGCTACTGAGACCGCAGTTGCTCGAACACCGGTTGATGCCGGCCGCGACGCTCAACACCTACCGCAACGGCCGGCTCGCGCGCGGCTGCGGGATCGTCACGGTGCGGCAGCAGCCGGGCACCGCGAAAGGTGTGATCTTCGTGACGATCGAAGACGAAACCGGCAATGTCAACGTGATCGTATGGCCGAAGCTCGTCGAGGCACAGCGCAAGGCGTTGCTGAGCGCGTCGCTGCTGGCGGTGTACGGTGTCTGGCAATGTCAGGGCGAAGTGCGGCACCTCGTTGCGCAGCGGCTTGTCGATATGTCGCATCTGCTTGGCGGATTGCAGTCGACGAGCCGGAATTTTTGCTGAGTCCGGTTGCCGCTGTCGTTGCTGTTATTTTGTCCACGGGCCGTGCGCCAACCGGTCGTGGTGCACAACGCCATGCGTCAGCTGCGCCAGCTCAGGCAACGCAACAACGCGGGCGCGCTATGCCGTGGTCTGCGACGCATCGCCGCGCCAGGGAAAATCGGACAGTACCTGCCGGATCGCGACATCGAACGGCGTGCGGCGCCCGATACCGAGCGCTTCGAGTACGCCCGAATCAAGGCGGCAATCGCGCGGACGCGGTGTCGCGTCGGCCGGCGTGTATTGCGGCGTGAGGTGCGCATCGATCTGCAGCGCGTCGGCGAGCCGCCGCGCGATATCGTACTTCGTCATCGGTTCGTTGCCCGACCATTGCGTGATGCCGCACACCGGTGCGCCGCGCAAGTGCCGCTCGATCATTTGCTCAATCACACATGCGACGTCGGGTGTGAAGGTCGGGTAACGGGTCGCCCATGCGTCCATCACAGCAGGCCGCGGGGCTCGATCTGCACACGCCGGATCTGAGTGTCGATCGGTGAGTGGCTGCGCCTGCGCAGAAGTATCGGCCCGCGCGCGCGCCGATGCGGCGATCGCTGGCACGAGGCTCGTCACCGCCGACTCCTGCCAGCTGACGATCGGCCCGTATAGCAATGGCAAGCGCAGGATGCAGCCCGTACTGGTCGACTCAAGAAGCGCCTGTTCGCCTTCCAGCTTGCTGCGACCATAGGCGTTGATCGGCGCAGGCGGAGCATCGTGCTGATAGGGCGGCCGGGTGCCGTCGAACACATAATCGGTTGAAACCGACAGCACCCACGCGCGATGCCTTTGCGCAGCGCGAGCGATCGCACGCACCGCGTCGACGTTCAATGCGTGTGCAAGCGCCGGATCGCTCTCACAAATATCCGGACGGCGCTCGGCTGCGGCGATCACAATGGCGTCCGGCGCCTGCGCGTCGACAAAGCGGTCAATCGCTTGCGTGTCAAGAATGTCGAGCACGACATGCGGCGCCCGGGCGCGCGTCAACGCCGTTTGTACGACCTGCCAGCCTGTCTGCTGCGACAGACGCTGCGCAATCGCGCGACCCAGCAGGCCGGATGCGCCGATCAATGCGATCTTGCCCATGCGCCGCCCGTCTGTCATTGATTTGCGACGGCGACGACCGTGTAGCCCGCGTCGTCGATCGCGTCTTTCAGCGTCTGGACCGGCGCAGCAGATTCGACGGTGACCTTGCCTGCCGCAAGGTCGACCTGGACGCGCGCCGCTGCGTCGCGCTCGCGGATCGCGTGGGTCACGGCCGACACGCAATGCTGGCAACTCATGCCTTCCACGTTGAATTCGATGGTCATTTCGGGTTCCTTCTGCAGAGAGATACGGATGATCGGATTATGCCCATCGATGCCCAACAGGCATGTTGACCTTCCCAACATGGGAAGGTGTAGGATCGGGCGGCATGGTGATGAAAGAGGGGCAAGCGGCATGAATATTGGCGAAGCGGCGCGCGCGTCGGGCGTGACGGCGAAAATGATCCGCTATTACGAAAGCGTCGGTTTGCTCGCAGCCAAGGCGCGCACGCCGGCAGGTTATCGCGTGTACGGGACGCAGGAGGTTCACTCGCTGCGCTTTATCCGCCAGGCGCGGCGCCTCGGCTTCCTGGTCGACGACATTCGCCGTCTGCTGGCGCTGTGGCACGACCGCTCCCGGGCGAGCGCGGAAGTCAAGACGATTGCCCTTGAGCATGTGGCCGAACTCGACCGGCGAATTGCCGAACTGGCGGAAATGCGCGACACGCTCGCTCATCTTGCCGACCACTGCCACGGCGACGATCGACCCGATTGTCCGATCATCGAGACGCTCGCAGCCATCGATGGAAAGCTGGGCAGCAACGGATGTCACGACCACGACGGATGAGCCATCGATGGGTAGGGAGGGCGATGGAGATGGGATTCGCCACGAGTGCGTCAACATGCACTTAATCGGTGCAAATTGGCATGGAAGGTTTCCCTGTCGCCGGCCTGCAGTTGGAAAACGTATCAGAATCAACCGTTTGCTCTGACAAAAACGGTGCATTGTTCCAAATTTAAATGCACAGAATTCAGGCATTTCACTAGCATAAGCGCGCCGAACGTCTATAATGCGGGTTAACCCTCTTACGGGAAATCCCTGATGTTCGACCCACCGGGGATTCATACTGATCCTTGGAGAAACATCATGATCGCGTTTGTCATCGAAAAACTGAGCAACTGGTTCGAAAGCGCAGAACAAAGCCGCCGCGAAGCGTATCTCGCCGAGTCGACCGATATCGTCCAACTCGAACAGCGGATCCGCGCGCTCGAAACCAATGGTTATACGCTGTAAGCCAGTGGTAGGCGAAAGCCTGCGTCGAAGCGAAAAAAGCCCCGCCAAGCGGGGCTTTGTCATGACTGGCACCCGTACACTCAATATTCACTAGTCTGAACGTTGCCACTGCGGTAAGGTAAAGCACTTTTTTGTGTGGACTTCGTCGCATTTCGCGCGAGGCGTTTGTCCCACTTGAAGTTGCCTCTTAATCTGATCTGCCCGTCGCCTATGCTCAAGGTCCGTTCGACCCATTTGGTGATCACCGCCGCAGCCTCGATGCTGCTGGCGCAGGCATTCGCGGCTTCGTCTGCGTTCGCGGCATCGGGCGGACAGCCGCTGATCCTCGACTCGCAACACGGCATTAGCGATGGCCAGAGCGGCACCGTGCTGCAGAACGCGCCGCTGTCCCAGCAGCCGATCGTGCAGGCGACGCCGGCAGCCCAGCCTGAGCAGCTGGCGCCGTACAATAATTCTTCGACGCCGATTTATGTGGCGCCGTACATCAATTTGCCGACGAACGCCGGAAAGCCGCCGCACTCAGGCGGGCCGCGTCCACAACCGCCGCGTCCGGCCCCACAGCCGCAGTAGCACAACCCACCGGCCAAGGCACCCCGGACTGCGTTAGTCCGGCCGAAATTCGACCTTGAATTGCGCCGCCTTGTCCTGTCCCAATGCTTCGACAAGCCACGGCATCGTGTCCTTCATTGCCTGGGGCAGCGTGAACGGTGGATTCAGTATGAACATGCCGCTGCCGAACAGCCCGAATCCATCGGTCGGCGGGCTGCCGACGGTCAGCGATACATGCAGCCAGTTTTTTTCCTGCAGCCGCTTGAGTTGGTCCGCGAAGCGCTGCGATTCGGGCCGCGCGACCTGTGGATACCAGATCGCGTAGGTTCCGGTGGCAAAGCGCTTCAGGCTCTCTTCGATGCAAGTCAGCGTGCGCGCATAGTCGCGTTTGTCTTCGTACGACGGATCGATCAGCACCAGCGCACGCCTGGGCGCCGGCGGCAGCAGCGTCTTGATGCCGTCAAGCCCGTCTCCCGCGAAAAGCATGGCCCGCCGGCCCGCGTCGCGAAAGTTGTGGCGGAGTACCTCGATTTCGGTGCTGTGCAGTTCGAACAGGCGCATCCGGTCCTGTGCGCGCATCAGACGATACGCGAGATAGGGCGAGCCGGGATAGTAGCGAAGCTCGCCGTCCGGATTGATCGCGCAGACTTCCTCGACGTAGTCGGCGAGCACGGGCGGCAGGTCATCGCGCTTCCACAGTTTCGCAATACCGCTTGTGGATTCGCCGGATTTTGCCGCGTAGCCTTCCTTTAGCGCGTACACGCCGGCGCCCGCATGCGTGTCGATGTACCAGTACGCCTTGTCTTTCTGACCGAGATAGCGCAGCAACTGGACCAGCATCGCGTGTTTCAGAACGTCAGCGTGATTGCCGGCGTGAAAGGCGTGTCGATAACTGAGCATGGTGGAATCCGGGGCGGGTGTCCAAAAACATATTAGGCACGTGCCGGCCGTTCCGACCGGTGACGCATGTACCGCGCGTTGCCGGTTCACGCAACGCGGGCGCGTATTGTAGTACGCGACGCCGCATTGCGGTCCACTAAAACGTTATGCTGAACTAGCCAGTGCCCGGAGCCGCGCGCTCCCCGAGCATGCGACGCATTCGCTCAATTGAACGAGTCGCCGATGATCGCTTCGATGCGCTGCTTGATCTCCGGCGTGATCTTTGACGTAACGTCTTGCGCCTTCATGTTCTCGCCGATCTGTTCGACGCGCGACGCGCCGGTAATCACCGTGCTGACGTTCGGGTTCGTCAGGATCCACCCGATCGCCAGTTGCGCGAGCGTGCAGCCGAGTTCGTTTGCGACTTCACCGAGCTTGCCCACAATGCTGTTCTTGCTCGCGTCGGTCAGCGAATGACGCAGCCAGTCGTAACCTTGCAGTTCGGCGCGGCTACCGGCGGGCACGCCGTTGCGGTATTTGCCAGTCAACAGGCCCGAAGCGAGCGGACTCCAGGTGGTCAGGCCGAGGCCGATGTCTTCGTAGAGCCGGCTGTATTCCTCTTCAACGCGTTTGCGGCAAAACAGGTTGTATTGCGGTTGCTCCATGACAGGCTTGTGAAGGTGATGCCGTTCGGCAATTTCGTAGGCCGCGCGAATTTCATCCGCGCTCCATTCCGACGTGCCCCAGTACAGCGCCTTGCCGCGCGTGATCATGTCGCTCATCGCCCATACGGTTTCCTCGATCGGCGTATGCGGATCGGGCCGATGGCAGAACACGAGATCGACGTAGTCGAGCTGCAGGCGTGCAAGCGAGGCGTCGATGGCGTTGAGCAAATACTTTCGATTGAGCGTGTGGTATTGGTTCGGTGCTTCATTGAGGCCCCAGAAGAACTTCGTGGAGACGACATAGCTGACGCGCGACCAACCGAGTTCCTTGAGCGCATGCCCCATGATTTCTTCGGACTGGCCGCCTGCATAGACTTCCGCGTTGTCGAAGAAATTGATGCCGGCATCGCGTGCCGCCGCGAGCGATTCACGCGCGACGCGGCGATCCACCTGATTGCCGTAAGTGACCCACGAGCCGATCGACAGCTCGCTGACCTGCAGGCCGGAGCGGCCAAGACGACGATAGTTCATGCAATTCCCCTTCTGGTTGTCCAAAACTGCGTGAAAACCGCTTAGCTTAATCCGATTCCGCTCAGCACGTGATCGGTGCTTTACGCGTTCAGCTTCATGCACAATAGCAGCGCTGGCCGCGGTGCAACATTCGTCCGGACGGGATATGCCGTTCGGCTAGCTTCACGGCACACGCGCGCCATGGTTTCATTGTTCATCTACTGCATGGAGGTTCGGGATGTCGTCATTGAATACGAGTCTGAAAGGCAAGGTCGCGGTCGTCACCGGCGCGGCTAGCGGTATCGGCAAACAGATCGCGTTGACGTTGTCGGAAGCCGGCGCCGCCGTCGCGATCGCCGACCTGAACCAGCAAGGCGCGAACGCGGTTGCCGATGAAATCAAAAGCGCGGGCGGCAAAGCGATTGGCGTCGCGATGGATGTCACGAACGAAGACGCGGTCAATCAGGGTATCGACAAGGTTGCCGCCGAGTTCGGTTCGGTGGATATCCTGATTTCAAACGCCGGCATTCAGATCGTTAACCCGATCGAGAACTACGCGTTTTCCGACTGGAAGAAAATGCAGGCGATCCACGTCGATGGTGCGTTCCTTACCACCAAGGCCGCGCTCAAGCACATGTACAACGGCGATCGCGGCGGCGTCGTGATCTACATGGGTTCCGTCCATTCGCATGAAGCTTCACCGCTCAAGTCGGCGTACGTTGCCGCCAAGCATGCGCTGCTCGGACTTGCGCGCGTGCTTGCGAAGGAAGGCGCGAAGCACAATGTGCGTTCGCACGTCGTTTGCCCGGGCTTCGTGCGCACGCCGCTTGTCGACAAGCAGATCCCCGAGCAGGCGAAGGAACTCGGCATCAGCGAGGAAGAGGTGGTCAAGCACGTGATGCTGGGCGGCACGGTGGACGGCGTGTTCACCACCGTCGAAGATGTGGCGCAGACGGTGTTGTTCCTGTCCGCGTTCCCGACGGCGGCATTGACCGGCCAGTCGTTTATCGTCAGCCACGGCTGGTATATGCAATAAACAGGGAGAGCACGAATGGCGCAACGCAACGTCAAGGAGGCCCGCGCAGGCGTGGCCGGCGAGGATAACGGTCAGCATGCGGGCGCCGCAGCCGGCATCGGCGCAAGTCGGCACCTCGAACTGCCACAGTACGAGACGGTCGCGCTGATGCTGCAAGGCGGCGGCGCGCTCGGTGCGTACCAGGCAGGCGTGTATCAGGGACTCGACGAGGCCGGCATCCTGCCGAACTGGATCGCCGGCATTTCGATCGGCGCGTTGAACACGGCGATTATTGCCGGCAATGCGCCCGAGCACCGGATCGAGCGGCTGCGCGAGTTCTGGGAGACCATCTGCCAGCCTGCATTTGGGCCGCCGTTGCCGCCATTCGTCGAGCACGCGTTCTTCAACTCCACCGACACGGTTCGCAAAGCATTCACGGCGATGCAGGCGGTGGGGGCGATTGTCGACGGGCAGAAGGGCTTTTTCGTGCCGCGTTTTCCGCCGCCGCTGCCGACCGTGTCCGGGCCACCGCAACTGGCCAGCTACTACGACACGACGCCGCTCAAGGCAACGCTCGAGCGGCTCTGCGACTTCGATCGCATCAACTCGGGGGAAACGCGTGTGTCGATCGGCGCGGTCAATGTCGGCACCGGCAACTTCGCCTACTTCGACAACACGCACCCAGGCACGACGCTCAAGGCGGAGCACTTCATGGCGTCCGGCGCGCTGCCGCCCGGTTTCGGCGCGGTCGAGATCGACGGCCAGTACTACTGGGATGGCGGATTGATGTCGAACACGCCGCTCAATCAGGTCGCGCAGACGACGCCGCGTCGCGACACGCTCGCGTTCCAGGTGGACTTATGGAGCGCGGTCGGCCCGGTGCCGGACAACGTCACCGACGTGCAAGGGCGGGTCAAGGACATTCAGTATTCGAGTCGTACACGCCTTGTCACGGACATGATGCAGCGTACGCAGCGCTTCCGGCATGTGCTGCGCGAGCTGCTAGACCGCGTCGGGCCCGAACATCGCAATGATCCGTGGTGCAAGCTTGCCGAGGAACTGTCGTGTTCGAAGCGCTACAACGTGATCCACCTGATCTACCGGAACAAGGAGTATGAAGGGCACTACAAGGACTATCAGTTCGGCTTGTCGACGATGCACGAGCACTGGCAAAGCGGACTCGAGGACATTCGCGCATCGCTCGCTCAGCCCGGCTGGCTCGATATGCCGGACAACGACTCGGGCTTCATAACGCACGATATTCATCGCGACATGCGTTGATGCTTGCAGGTTTGCAGCCCCGGCGCCGAAGCTGGCAAAGGTGTTCGTTCGGGCGTTTCCATTGAAGCAGGCGTGGGGCGAACCGAAACGGAGCAAAAGCAAAAAGTGGCGACAAGAAGTGGCGACACGCAGGGGCAATAAAAAGCGAAATGAAAGGACGCGAAACAAAAAAGCGGCACTGACTCTACAGTGCCGCTTCCGCTTCCGCTTCCGCTTCCGCTTCCCGCATCGGTCCGGACCGATCGAACGGTCCGGCCGGGCGCATGTGCCGCTTTACTTCAACACGCGCGCAATCGCGTTCGCGACCACATCGAGGTTGCGCGTATTGAGCGCCGCGACACAGATACGGCCGGTGCTGACCGCATAAATGCCGAACTCTTCACGCAGCCGATCGACCTGCGCGGCCGTCAGGCCCGAGTACGAGAACATGCCGCGTTGCACGTTCACGAAGCTGAAATCGCGGTCCACGCCCGCCGCCTGCAGACGTGCGACGAGGCCGTTACGCATGGCGCGAATGCGGTCGCGCATTTCGCCGAGTTCCGTTTCCCACGTCGCACGCAGTTCCGGCGAGCCGAGCACAGCGGCGACAACCGAGCCGCCGTGCGTCGGCGGGTTCGAATAGTTGGTGCGGATCACGCGCTTCAGTTGAGACAGCACGCGCGCGGTTTCTTCCTTGCTGTTCGTGATGATCGACAGTGCGCCGACGCGCTCGCCATACAGCGAAAACGACTTCGAGAACGACGACGAGACGAACACGTTCAGTTCCGACTGTGCGAACAGACGCACTGCGGCTGCGTCCGCATCGATGCTGTCGCCAAAGCCCTGGTACGCGATATCGAGGAACGGCACCAGCTGACGTGCCTTCACGACTTCGACGACCTGGCGCCACTGGTCGGCCGTCAGATCGACGCCGGTCGGGTTGTGGCAGCATGCGTGCAGTACGACGACCGTGCCCGGCGCATAACTGTTGAGGGCCGTCAGCATGCCTTCGAAATTGACACCGTTCGTTTTTGCGTCGTAGTACGGATACGAGACCACGTCAAAACCCGCGCCTTCGAACAGCGCGCGGTGGTTTTCCCAGCTCGGGTCGCTGATCGCGACCTTGGCCGCCGGGTTCAGACGCTTGAGAAAATCTGCGCCAATTTTCAGCGCGCCGGTGCCGCCGAGCGCTTGCGCCGTTACCACGCGGCCGGCCGCGATCAGCGGCGCGTCCTTGCCGAGCAGCAGTTGCTGGACCGCTGCGTCATAAACGGCGATGCCTTCGATCGGCAGATAGCCGCGCGGCAGCGCTGCTTCGATACGTGCCTTTTCCGCATCGCGCACTGCGCGCAGCAGCGGAATCTTGCCTTCTTCATTGGTGTAGACGCCCACGCCGAGATTGACCTTGGTCGGGCGCGGATCGGCATTGAAGGCTTCGTTCAGGCCCAGGATCGGGTCGCGGGGGGCAAGTTCGACAGCGGAAAAGAGAGACATGATGGTTCGGCAGTAGTGAATAGAGAGACGGCGACGGAACGGCTTCTGAAATGGCATCCGGCCATGGCAACCGGATGTGGACAGCCGGCGCAACTTGCCATTGTAGCGAATCCGCACGCGTTTTTAGGCGCAAATCTGTTGGAATGCTGCGCGATGGCCATATATGCGACCTGCCGTTATCGGGCGCCGGCCGACCGCGTGCGCGGTGCGCGGCATGTTTGAGTGCCGGACCGCCGAGGCCCGCCGTATCGACAAAGTGCTGGAAAGTCGTGCCAATCGGCCCTTGCCTGCAACTCGCTGCACCTAACCTGCGTTCCAACGCCCAGCCCCGCCGCTTCGCAAATCGCTAAAATAGTCGTTTGCTTCCGGCCCAGGATGCCGCCCATGTCCGAACATCACCTGAGTGAAGTCAACGATACGCTGGACGAATCCAAGTTCGTCGAGTTCGAAGACTCGCCGTTTAGGCTCTATCAGCCGTATCAGCCGGCAGGCGACCAGCCGACCGCCATCGAGACGCTCGTCGAAGGCATCGAGGACGGGTTGTCGTTCCAGACGCTGCTCGGCGTGACCGGCTCCGGCAAGACTTACACAATGGCGAACACGATCGCGCGGCTCGGCCGCCCGGCCATCGTGTTCGCGCCGAACAAGACGCTCGCCGCGCAGTTATATGCGGAGTTTCGTGAGTTCTTTCCGCGCAACGCGGTCGAGTACTTCGTGTCGTACTACGACTACTACCAGCCGGAAGCGTACGTGCCGCAGCGCGACCTGTTCATCGAGAAAGACTCGTCGATCAACGAGCATATCGAGCAGATGCGTCTGTCGGCGACCAAGAGTCTGATGGAGCGCCGCGACGTGGTGATCGTCGCGACCGTATCGGCGATCTACGGTATCGGCAATCCGTCCGAGTACCACCAGATGATCCTCACGCTCAGAACCGGCGATCGGCTCGGGCAGCGTGAGGTGATCGCGCGGCTGATCGCGATGCAGTACACCCGAAACGAGGCGGATTTCCAGCGCGGCACGTTCCGCGTGCGCGGCGACACGATCGATGTGTTTCCGGCCGAGCACGCGGAAATGGCGGTGCGCATCGAGCTCTTCGACGATGAAATCGATACGTTGCAACTGTTCGATCCGTTGACAGGCCGCGTGCGTCAGAAGATCCTGCGCTTTACCGTCTACCCGTCGTCGCACTATGTGACGCCCCGCGAAACCGTGATGCGCGCGGTCGAAACGATCAAGGACGAACTGCGCGAGCGACTCGAGTTCTTCCACTCGCAGGGCAAGCTCGTCGAAGCGCAACGCCTCGAACAGCGCACGCGCTTCGATCTCGAGATGCTGCACGAACTCGGCTTCTGCAAAGGCATTGAGAACTACTCGCGGCATTTTTCCGGCGCATTGCCAGGCGAGCCGCCGCCGACGCTGGTCGATTATCTGCCGCCCGACGCGCTGATGCTGCTCGATGAGTCGCACGTGCTGATTGGCCAGTTGAACGGTATGTACAATGGCGACCGCGCGCGCAAGGAAAATCTCGTCGACTACGGTTTTCGTCTGCCGTCGGCGCTCGACAACCGGCCACTCAAGTTCAACGAGTTCGAGCGCAAGATGCGCCAGGTCGTGTTCGTATCGGCGACGCCCGCCGACTACGAAAAGAAGACCGCCGGCCAGGTGGCCGAGCAGGTCGTGCGTCCGACCGGACTCGTCGACCCGGCAATCGAAGTGCGTCCGGCGCGCAGCCAGGTCGACGACGTGCTTGGCGAGATCAATGAGCGCGTGAAGGCTGGCGACCGCGTGCTGGTCACGGTGCTGACCAAGCGCATGGCCGAGCAGCTGACCGAATTCCTCGCGGACCACGGCGTGAAGGTGCGTTATCTGCACAGCGATATCGACACCGTTGAGCGCGTCGAAATCATCCGCGATCTGCGTCTTGGCACCTTCGACGTGCTGGTCGGCATCAACCTTTTGCGCGAGGGGCTCGACATCCCGGAGGTGTCGCTGGTCGCGATTCTCGACGCGGACAAGGAGGGCTTCCTGCGCGCCGAGCGCTCGCTGATCCAGACCATCGGCCGCGCGGCGCGCAACGTGAACGGCAAGGCGATTCTGTACGCGGACACGATCACCGACTCGATGCGTCGCGCGATCGACGAAACCGAGCGGCGGCGTGCGAAGCAGATCGCGTACAACGAGGAAAGGGGCATCGTGCCGCGCGGCGTCGTCAAGCGGATCAAGGACATCATCGATGGTGTCTACAACGCCGACGAAGCGCGCACCGAACTGCGCGAGCAGCAGCAGCGCGCGAAGTTCGAGGATATGTCCGAAAAGCAGCTTGCGAAGGAAATCAAGCGCCTCGAAAAGCAGATGATGGACTACGCGAAGAACCTCGAATTCGAAAAGGCCGCGCAAGCGCGCGATCAACTCGCGTTGCTGCGCGAACGCGTATTCGGCGCGAACGTTGGCGACCATCTGACGGGCACCGACTGACGATGGGACATCCTGTTCGTTTGCGGGGCATGCGGCGTCATGCCGCATCGGCGTTCACCCTGCGGAACTCCCTCGACAGAATGACCATAAGCTTCCCGTAAACCCCTGACGCGACGGGGTTTCCCGCGTATTTGCATTTGTCCCGGAACCAGAAGAGTGATACACTCGCGACAAGTATTGAGAATGGTTCGCATTATCGTTCTTTACTATTTTCGCAGTCAGGTTGGAAGCTTTGGAATGGGTTGTCGCAGCGGGTCGTGACGGCTCGCTTCATTTAAAAAAACAAAGGAGTTTCAATGCGCGTTTCGTCAATTTTGTGCGGCGGTGTTTTCGCTGCCGCCGTGGCTGTTGTTTTGCCGGCCGCGGCTGCCGAGTACCCGATCGGCAAACAGCAGATTCAGGGTGGCATGGAGATCGGCGCCGTGTATCTGCAACCGATCACGATGGACCCGGAAGGCATGATGCGCAAGGCATCGGATTCGGACGTTCACCTCGAAGCCGATATCCATGCGGTCAAGAACAATCCGACCGGTTTCGCCGAAGGCGACTGGATGCCGTACCTGCAAGTGCATTACGAACTGACGAAGAACGGCTCGAGCTGGTCGCAGAAGGGCGATCTGATGGCGATGGTCGCGAACGATGGTCCGCACTATGGCGACAACGTGAAGCTGTCGGGACCGGGTAAGTACCACCTGAAGCTGATCGTCGAGCCGCCGATGCAGATGGGCCATATGGCGTTCGGTCGCCACGTCGACAAGGAAACCGGCGTGGGTCCGTGGTTCAAGCCGTTCACGCTCGACTACGACTTCACGTTCGCGGGCATCGGCAAGAAGGGTGGATATTGAGCGAGTCGCGTCGATGAGCCGTTGCGTCGAGCTGCGGTTCTGACTAGCGGGTCGAACGGGGAATGTGCGGCGCGCATAGCACGTTCTTAAGTGAAGCTTCAGGGATCGTGCATGAGACTTAACAACAGGATTGCGCTTTTCGCAATGACGGTGTCGCTGGCTTGTTCTGCCGCTTGGGTCGACGTTGCACACGCAGCCGATTTGCCGACGTTCAAGCTCGAGATGAGCGACGGCAAGCTGAACCCGGCCCGGATCGAAGTGCCGGCGGGTCAGCGCATCAAGATCGAAGTGCACAACGTCGGCAAGGGCGCGGCTGAGTTCGAAAGCGTCGAACTGCGCAAGGAGAAGGTGTTGGCGCCGGGCGCGTCGTCATTCGTCGTGATCGCGCCGCTGTCGCCAGGTGAGTACAAGTTCTTCGACGATTTTCATCAGCAGGCGCAGGGCGTGATCGTGGCGAAATAACAAGGCCGTGTTCGGGCATCCGGTCGGCGGCTCACTCAGGTAAGGATCAGGAGCGCGCAAGCGTTCTCGGCAATGCGGTTGGAGGTATCGATGGGTCAGGTGATGTTCGTGGTGTGGCGGGAGAGCGTCGAGGCGTTGCTGGTCGTCGGCATCCTGTATGCGTGGTTGAAAAACGGTGATGAGAATGCGCGGCGTGGCTTGCCTTACTTGTGGGCGGGTGTCGGCGCGGGTGTGCTCGCGGCGATCGCGCTGGGCGCCGCACTGGTCGGCTTCACTGAGGTGCTGTCCGGCGATGCGCAGGACTATTTCCAGACCGCGATCGTGCTGATCGCCTGTGTGCTGATCGTGCAGATGGTGCTGTGGATGAAGAAGCATGGCCGCACGCTCAAACGCGACATGGAACAATCGCTGCAGAAGAGCACGCAGGACGCGAACTGGTGGGGCATTACGCTGCTCGTCACACTCGCGATCGCGCGTGAGGGGAGCGAGACGGTCATCTTTTTGTACGGGGTCGGTTTTGGGCAATCCGGGCATGTCGCGGTGACTCAGGTGCTCGCCGCGCTGATCGGCCTTGCGCTTGCGTTCCTGACGTTCTATGTGCTTCAGCTGGGCGGCAAGATCTTCTCGTGGCGGCTCTTTTTCCGCGTCACCGAAATCATGCTGCTTTTTCTCGGTGCGGGCCTGTTCGAGACGGGCGTCGACAAGCTGATCGACAAGGAATTCCTGCCGACCATCATCGACCAGGTGTGGAACACGTCGGGAATGCTCGACGATTCAAGCACATTCGGCTCGCTCGTGGCGACGCTCACCGGCTATCGCGCGCACCCGGCGCTGATGAATCTGATTGCTTATGCGGTGTACTGGGCGGTCGTGTATCTGTTGATGCGCCGTGCGCAGCGGCCGGTCGCGCAGCGGCAGGCGGGGCGCGCCGCATGAGCAGCGTGCTGAGCCGCCAGGGCCGGCTTGCCGAAGTCGGTTTGTGGATGCAGCGCAACGGCGCTGCCATCCGCGGCATTCAGTGGGTGGTCGTCGCGGTCTACGCATTTCTGATTCTGGTCCCCGCATTCACACCATTGCCGGGCGATAGCGCGCATCTGTGGAACAACCTCACGCTCGCTGCGCAGTTCGTGTTCTGGGGCATCTGGTGGCCGTTCGTGCTGCTGTCGATGGTGCTGCTTGGGCGCGTGTGGTGCGGCGTGCTGTGCCCGGAAGGCGCGCTCGCGGAGTTCGCCAGCAAATTCGGCCGCGGCCGCGCGATTCCGCACTGGATGCGCTGGGGCGGCTGGCCATTCGTCGCGTTTGGCATCACGACCATCTACGGTCAGATGGTGAGCGTCTACCAGTATCCGAAGGCAGTGCTGCTGGTACTCGGCGGATCGACCTTTGCGGCGATGATCATCGGATTGCTGTACGGCCGCGAGAAGCGCATCTGGTGCAAGTACCTGTGCCCCGTGAACGGGGTTTTTGCGCTTCTGGCGCGGCTCGCGCCGTTTCACTACAAGGTCGACGAAGAGGCTTGGCGACGCTCTTACAAGCAGGGCGAGCACGGTCATCGCGTGATTCCGATCAACTGCGCGCCGCTTGTGCCGCTGCGCAATATGAAAGGCGCAGCCCCATGCCATATGTGCGGGCGTTGCGCGGGCCATCGCGATGCGATCGCGCTGACGTGGCGCAAAGCCTCGTCGGAAGTCGTCGATCTCGGCGACAAGCAGGCGAACGCATGGGATACCGCGCTGATCCTGTACGGCCTGCTGGGTATCGCGATCGGTGCATTCCACTGGACCGCATCGCCGTGGTTCATCGGCGTCAAGCAGTTCCTCGCAACGTGGCTGATCGATCGCGACATCACATGGCCGCTCGAAACCGATCATGTGCCGTGGTTCCTGTTTACGCATTACCCGGAGCAGAACGACGTCTTTTCGTGGCTCGACGGCACGATGGTGATCGGCTACATCCTCGTGACGGGGTTTGTGTACGGTACCGTGCTGCTGGCGTTGATGGCCGGCGCCGCGCGTACGCTCGGCCGCTTTGACAGGACGCGGTTGCATCATCTTGCGCAGGCGCTGATTCCGATCGCGGGCACGGGCGTATTTCTCGGCCTGTCGGCGACCACGCTGTCACTGTTGCGCGCCGAGCACGTGCCGCTCTTCTGGGCATCGGATGTGCGGCTTGCGATTCTCGCGATTGCCAATCTGTGGAGCGCGTGGCTCGCGTGGCTCGTCACGCGCCGCTACAGTGCGCGGTTTTTGCAGCGCGGGTTCACAATGGTATGGTTCATGGCTGCATTGGCGGTCGTCGATAGCGCGTGGTGGCTGATGTTCTGGGGCTGGGCGCACTGACGGTGCGCCAGCCAACCGGAGGAGACACCTGTGAGAAGCAAACTTGTTTTGACTGACGACGACGTCAGGAAGATGGCCGCCGCGGCCGAAACGCACGCGGCCGCGAATCAGTGGCACGTGACCGTTGCGATTTTCGACGAAGGCGGTCATCTGCTGTATCTGCACCGGATGGACGGCGTGGCGGCAAGCACCGTCGAAATGGCGATCGGCAAAGGCCGTACCGCGTTGCTCGGGCGCCGTGAGACCAAGGTCTACGAGGACATCATCAAGCAGGGGCGCACCGCGTTTCTGAGTGCGCCGCTGGTGGCAATGGTCGAGGGCGGCGTGCCGATCATCGTGAATGGCGAGGTGGTCGGATCGATTGGCGTGTCGGGCGTGAAGTCCGACCAGGATGCGTCGATTGCTCGTGCGGGCATTGCGGCGCTGGACGAAGCCGGCGCGCACTGATAACCGACGCCTGACGGCGACGCGCGGGCCGCTGTCGAGGCCGAGGCACTGCTGCAGGCATTTCAAAAAAACAAACGCCGTGCGGTGTTTCCATCGGCACGGCTTCTGCTATTCATCGCAATGCGCGGCGCGCGGGCGCAATGGCCACTTGAACGCGTTGCTGTGAGTGAGAACCCAAAAAAGCGGCCTGGCTGGCTTCGACGGCTGGCTTGGTGTCTGCACGAAGGGGTCTAGATCTTGCGTGCAAGCCGTCGTGGCTGGCTAAAGCCCAACACCTCTCGCAGAGGTGGTCCCCACAATACCCGGTGATGACTCATTCGCTGCGCTGTCGCGCCGCGGTTACATCGTTCGCTACTTCGTCAGAATCAGTTTGCCCAAACGCGTTTCGCGCAACTGGTACGTTTCGCCGTTGTGCGTGATGCTGATATGACTGCGGCCCTGCAGCAGCGCGTCGCTGCGAATCACGCGCTCCGTGGCGGTCGTATCGGACGACGCGCTATTCGCGCGCTCCGGCCGTTCCGCGGACGGCGTTGCTGCCGATGCGCTGGCCTTGCTCGCACGGCTAGTCGTCAAGGCTTGCGCCGCGGGGCGGCGCAGGCTAAGCGTGGAAGAGCGCGTCAGGTTCGTCATTCGTGCCATCGGTTGTTCGATTCGATGGAGTTGATTCTAAATGATAACCATTCCTATTCACAAGAAAGCGAAATTCATCGGAATCGCGTTCCGATAGGGACGTACAAAGTGGATGTAAGCGGCGCCTGCTCCCGAGCGGCGAAGCCAGCATGCAGGTTGGAGCGCACGCCAATGTCAGTGCAACTGATTCGGCGCATTCAGCCCGAGGATGTATTCGCGAATCAGCCGCACCGTATCGATGTCCGACTCGCGGTAGGCGGATTTGACGATCTCCTGCGTCTGGCGAACGTCGTTATCCGCCGGCCGTTCTTCAGTGGTCGGCAGCGTGGTCTGATATTCGAAGCGCAGAAAGAGTTGCAGCGGGTCGGGCTGCTCGATGGTCATCGTTAGCGAGCCGCCGACGTGCGACGCGGTCGCCATGATGTCGTAGCGCACGCTTTCCTTCGGCAGCAGCGTGACGTGATCGTGCACGACCGCATGGCCGTAGTGCAGTTCGCGTTCGAGCGTGCTTTCGGTGCGCGACAATATCGTGCAGCTGTCCAGTCCCAGCACGAATAGCTGAGGCTGTTCAGCGCGCAGTACGAGGCCTTCCCAAAGCTGGTCGCGCGTCATTTTTTCGACGAGCGGGTTCAGCGGATCGTTGATCTGGACCAGGTGTTCGAAGTTCAAAGCGACAGCTTCCTGTTAGCGCGCAATGTGATCAAGCGACGGTCAAACCCGTGCGAATCGCGATCGGGCGCGTCAGGATCTTGTGCACCGGGCATGCATTGGCGATTTGCAGCAATCGCTCCCGCTGCTCATCGGACAAATTGCCTTCAAGCGAAATCTGTCGATCGATCGTCGATCCTTCGTCGCCGGTTTCGATCGACAATGTGACGCGCACATCGTCAAGCGCCCAGCCTTTACGTTGCGCATACATCTTTAGCGTAATCGACGTGCATGCGCCGAGACTCGACAGCAGCAGCCCGACCGGCGTCGGCCCGCGATCACCGCCGCCCAGCGATTCGGGTTCATCGGCGAGCCACGTATGGGCGCCGTCGTCGAAAAGAACCTTGAAATTCGTCGAGCCGATGTGTGCGGTGACCTTGGACTCTGCCATGTATGCTCCTGGACGGATGGAATGCAACGCGCGGCGCAAAGCGCCGCGCGCGGGCGAACTGCCGGGTAAGTGGCCGGGGTAGTCGCCAGGTGAGTCGCTATTGTGACCGAAATCGCGCTGAAGGTCGTATCGACGTGACGCACGCGCGCCAGCGCAGCACGCAAACCGCGCGCAAACCGCACGCGATCAGTGCGTAATCAGTGCGTGATGCGGCCCATGCGGCCCGCCTGGTAGTCGATCACAGCCTGGCGGATTTCGTCCTCGGTATTCATCACGAACGGGCCGTAGCGCACCACGGGTTCGTTGAGCGGTACACCGCCGAACAGCAACACATCGAGTGGCTCGTCGCCGGCTGCGAGCGTGATGCTGTCGCCGTCGTTGTCGAACACGATCATTTTCTGCGCAGCGATCGCCTGACGGCCTTCTCCGTACAAGCCGGTTCCCGACAATCCATATGCAAATACCCGATACTCGCGCGGCACCGGGTGCACGATTTGCGCGCCCGGTTGCAACGTGAAATGCTGGTACAGAATCGGCGTGCGCGTTTCGATCACGGCTTTCGCGCCAAGCGCTTCGCCTGCAATCACCTTGACGCGGACATTGCCGTCTGCTGACGTCGCGACCGGAATGCGCGTCGAAGGGATTTCCTGATAGCGCGGCTCGATCATCTTGTCACGACGCGGCAGGTTCACCCACAACTGCAGCCCATGGACGCGGCCGCCCGTTTGCACGAACGAAGGATCAGGCATTTCGCTATGCACGACGCCCGCACCCGCGGTCATCCATTGCACATCG
This sequence comes from Paraburkholderia humisilvae, assembly GCF_902859855.1. Classification (GTDB taxonomy): domain Bacteria; phylum Pseudomonadota; class Gammaproteobacteria; order Burkholderiales; family Burkholderiaceae; genus Paraburkholderia; species Paraburkholderia humisilvae. The sequence goes on along the minus strand of NZ_CADIKH010000053.1, from coordinate 17,111 downwards.
CCCGCATGCAGCGTGCCGGAATGGCCTGCTGAATCCTTATGGCCGAATTGTCCTTCGAGCACGTAGGTCACGGTTTCGAAGCCGCGGTGCGGATGATCGGGGGCGCCTTTCGCTTCACCCGGCGCGTAGTCGACCGGCCCCATTTCATCGAGCAGCAGGAACGGGTCGAAGTCCATCAGCATGCGGGTCGGAAACGGGCGGTGGACGATAAAGCCACCGCCTTCGGTCGTGCGAACGGCGGGATACGTGCGTTCAATGGTGCGCGTCGAGCTCATCAAAAGTCACCTCAGAAAAATGGGGAATAGCGTTGTTTTTGAAACGTAGGGCTATTATATGGACCGCTTTTGGCGGTTGAAGTGGCCCTGCCGCAATGGATTGTTCTGCTAGTGGAACGATGACATGAAGATCGATTCGCATAACCTGAACGACCTGATGTACTTTTCGCAAGTCGTCGAACATGGTGGATTTTCCGCTGCCGAGCGCGTGCTCGGCATCTCGAAGTCGCGTCTGTCGCGCCGTCTGACCGAACTGGAAGGCTCGCTCGGCGTGCGCCTGTTACAACGCTCGACGCGCAAGCTCGCGCTGACCGAAGCCGGTCACCTGTTCTATCAGCACTGTCAGGCGATGCTGGCGGAGGCGCAAGCGGCCGTGAACGTGGTACAGCAGCTGCGTTCGTCGCCGCGCGGCACGGTGCGCGTCAGCGTGCCCGTTACCGTGTCGCAGACCATTCTTTCGCAGATTCTGCCCGAGTTCATGCATCGCTACCCGGAAGTCCGCGTGGTGATGCGCGTGACGAACCGCGTCGTCGATCTGTTCGAAGATTCAATCGATGTCGCATTGCGCGTGCGTTCAGATCCGCCGGATAGCTCGAACATCGTCGTGCGGCCGCTATGGCGCACACAGCAGATGCTGGTCGGCGCACCGAGCCTGTTAGGCCAGAATGCGCCGCCGCTGCAACCGTCGGATCTGAACCGTTTCGAGACGCTTGATACACCGACCAACGACGGCCGTCACGTATTCAGTCTGATTGCGCCGGATGGCACACGGCACGTGCACGAGCACGAGCCGCGTCTGGTCACCGCCGATCTCGTGATGGTGCGCGAAGCAGCGCTGGCGGGTGTCGGCATCGCTGCGCTGCCCGAGATGATGTACGGAGCCGCACTGCGCTCGGGATTGCTGTCGCCGGTGATGCCGGGCTGGACGCTGCCGTCGCCACAACTGTATGCGGTGTTTGCGTCTCGCCAGGGGATGGTGCCGGCGGTGCGGACTTTCGTCGACTACCTCGTTGAAATGCTCGACCCGGAGGAAGGCAAGTTCATCACGGGTGAATGCCCGGCGAGCGTCGCGCAAGAGTATGCGCGAGCGGAAGCGCTACAGGCGCAATAGGTACTGCCAGGCATCTTCAACGCGGGAACGGAGGTCGCACGGTCGTGCTGCATTGCACGGGGTTTGATTTAGGTATTCGAGCGTGCGCGTCGATCACTACTTTCAATCGCCGTTTGCTTGAATGCATGCGCTGGCGGGCCTATATTGAAATCCCATTCGCAAGGGAGCTTCCTATGCGAAAACTCATGGCCGCTATCATAGCGAGCCTGATAGGGCTGATCGCGCTGTCCGTGACGACCACGGCCGTCGCATGCGGTGATGCGAGCTACTCTTCCGATGGCAAGTAATCCCGCCGCCCGAATGCGCCGCGTGCGCAACGAAAAAAGGCCTTCATCCGACGATGAAGGCCTTTTACTTTGGCTACTTCAACTGCATCCGGTGGCGAAGCTTTGAAGGGAGTGCTGAAGGGGCGTTGGAACTGCGTCGATTCCATGGAGCGGGGCGGTGGGGCCGCATCACGCGGCCGACCGATCAGTCTCAGGGCTTCGGCTGCGTCACGAAACCGATTTTCGTTAGGCCGCCCGCCTGTGCCGCGGACATCACGTCGGCGACTTTTTCGTACGCGACTTTACGGTCCGCATTCAGATGCAGCTCCGGTTGCGGCGTTTGCTGGGCCGCTGCGGCGATCTTGGCGCGCAGTTCGTCGTCGGAGATCTTTTTCTCGTCCCACATCACATTGCCGTCCGCGTCGATCGACACGGTGACCTGTGCCGGCTTCGTGTCTTCCTTCTGACTGCTCGCGTGCGGCAAGTCGATCTTGACCGCATGACGTATCACCGGAATCGTCACCATGAAGACGATCAGGAGAACCAACATGACGTCGACGAGCGGCGTCATGTTGATTTCGTTCATCAGGCCGTCGTCATCATCGCCGGCGAAAGGGCTCATTGCCATCGAAGTGCCTCGTCAATCAGTTCGCGTTGGCGGCGTGGGCCGGATGGCGTGCCGTCGCGAGCCGCAGACCATCTGCGCCGCGCCTGGACGACGACAGGCGGGCACCCGTGACGAAGAATGCGTGCAGGCCGTGCGCGAAGCGGTTCAGCTTTGTGACGATCGCCTTGTTGGCGCGCGTCAGCGCGTTATAGCCGAGCACCGCGGGAATCGCGACGAACAGACCGGCCGCGGTCATGATCAGCGCTTCGCCCACCGGGCCCGCGACCTGATCGATCGACGACTGGCCGGTCGCACCGATCGTCAACAGCGCGTGATAGATACCCCACACGGTGCCGAACAGGCCCACGAACGGCGCGGTACTGCCGATCGACGCGAGAATCGCGAGGCCGCTTTGCATGCGCGCGACGCAATCATCCATCGTGTCTTTCAGGCAGCGCGTGATCCAGTCGGAGACATCCATCCGGTCATGCAGATGCGGCTGCGTCTGATGATGGTGATCGGCGGCTTCCTGGCCCGACAGCGCGAGCGCAAGGAACGGGTTGTCCTGCGGCGTCGATGCGCTGCCACCGAGCTTCTTGATGCCATCGGCCAGATCGTCGGAATGCCAGAACGCGCGCTCGGCATTTTTCGTTAGCCGGTTCAGACGCATCACGCCGAGGCTTTTGACGACAATCACGGTCCACGACAGCACCGACATGATCAGGAGCGCGAGCGCGATGCCGCGCGTCACGAAATCCCCTTGCGCCCACACATGGGCCATACCGTAGTTTTGCATTGCCATTCCTTCTTTTTAAAAACTGCATCAGCTCGACGGTTCAGTCGGGTTCAGTCGAGTTCAGTCTTTCAGGCCGAACTCGAACGGCTGGGTATAAGTTGCGCGGATCGGCTGGCCATTTTCCAGATACGGCTGGCACGAACTCGAGCGCATCGCCGACAGCGCGGCATCATCGAGGCGGTCGAAACCGCTGCTCTTCTTCAATTCGATATTTTCGATCTTGCCGGTCAACCCGACCACGAAGCGCACGAACGCCGTGCCGCTTTCGCCGCGGCGGCGTGACAAGGCCGGATAATCCGGGGCAGTGATGCTGCAGTCCAGATGCGACACGCTTTTCGGCGCGGACAGCGCGAGTGTTGGTTTGCCGGCCGCGGGCGCAGCCGGTTCCGCTGGTGCGGCGGGCGCGGGCGGAGCGGGCGGCGCCGGCTCGGGTGCGGCGATTTCGTGCTGTGACGGCGCGGCCGCTTCAGGCAGCGGCGTCGGCTTGGGCACCGGCGTCGGGCGCGGTTGAACCTTCGGCTTCTCGCGATGTACCGGTGGCGTGGGTTTCGGTGGCGGCGTCGGGTTTGACTGAATCGCCGCGGGCGCGGCTACCGGTGGGGCGGGCGGGCTCAGCAGTTCGGCCGTAATCGAGCGAAGTTCGACCGGTTTCGGCAATGGCTTTTCCCGCATCGTCAGTGCAATGACGATGAGCACCGCGTGCGCAATCAAAACCGCCGCGACCGCCGTAATGAAACGCGGATTGAACCGGACAACACCGGTCAGCGGGAAGCCCGCCGTGGTAGGAGAGGAAGCCTGCATGTTAGGGGAGCGGCGCGCTGTCGACGCGGCACGTCAGGCGGAGCAACGTCATTTGCGGAGTATCAGCAGCGAAATGCACAGCGTTATGACAAAACCGATCAGCAATTCCATCTCGAACTCCTCGAGGAATCGTGTCGCTGGCTGACTGACCGTTGGCTTGCTGACGGCGATTGGGCGCGGAGACTGCCGCGCCGGCAGATTTACGCGGCCTTGCGCTCGTAGAAAGTCATCGGCATGGCCTGGACTGCCGACTCGACGCCGCAGCGGCTTGCGCAGACGCCGCTTTGAGCCATGACATCGCGCACCGATTCCTCGCATTTGCCGCAGCAAATGGCGACGCCAAGCTCGAACTGCAACTCGTCGAAGGTATCGATGCCTTCGGCGATCGACGCCCGGATTTTCCGGTCGGAAACAGATTTGCACACGCAGACAATCATGGTGGATCGCGATAGGCAACGTTAATGCGAATTATTATCATTTTCTGGGCGCGGTTTGGCAAGTGCTTCGTGTGGAATTTTGTAACAAAACCAGCCCGTTGGCAGGGTTTTCGCTCACCGGAAGTGGCGTGGCGCACGTTTACATCGAAGCCTGCAGCGCAAAAGCCGGGATGTGTCCCGCAAACACAGGGACGAAGCGGATGGTGCAGAGGCACAGAGCAGGCGTTCGTGCAGATTGCGCGGCCGGCTGCTTCCTGCGGTCAGGCGGGCTCCGGTTCCGGGCGGGAGCGGGGCAGCAGGTCGGCGAGCAGGCCGGTGCACGTAGCGGCCGTCGCGTCGACTTGAGCGGCTGTATGAGCGCTTGCATACGCGTCAAGCTCGATCGTCCGACGAGACGGGATGACCACGCGCTCGACCGGCGCATCCATCGCGAGCAGGGTCGTCGACAGTTGTCGCAGATGCGCACCGTCGCTGGTCGAGCAAAAACGCGGTGTGCCGACCGCCGTGCGGGCAACCGCAGCCAGACCGTGTTGTTCCAGCACGCGTTCCAGTTGGCGTGCGATCGCGACGCTAGTGTCGATCAGCGCAAGCCGGTCGCCGACGATATCGCGGATCGTCGCATCCAGAAACGGGTAGTGTGTGCAGCCGAGCACGAGGGTGTCGGCGCCGGCATCGAGCATCGGCTGCAAATAGCTGGTCAGCAGCGCGCGCAGTTCGGTGGAATCGAGGTCGCACCGTTCGATCGCTTCCACGAGACCGTGGCCCGGCTGACAGAGGAACGTGCAGTCAGCCGCATAGCGCTCGTGCAACGCGAGAAACCTGGCGCTGCGCAGGGTGACCTGAGTCGCGAGCACGCCGGCGACGTGCGTCTTCGACTGTAGTGCCGCTGGTTTGATGCCAGGCTCGACGCCAATCACGGGAATGGGGAGCCGCTCGCGCGCGAGCGCGATCGACTGCGCGGTGGCCGTATTGCACGCGACCACCAGTGCTTTCGCACCCTGCGCGATCAGCCATTCGCCGATCGCCAGCGTGCGGTCCGCGATAAAGTCGTCGTCGCGTGCGCCGTATGGCGCGTAGAGCGAATCCGCGACGTAGATCACCTCTTCTTCGGGCAGTTGCGCGCGCACTGCCCGCAACACCGAGAGTCCGCCCAGGCCCGAGTCGAAAATGCCGACTGGCGCATGTGCAGCGGCCGGCGTGGCACTTAAAGTGGACGAGACAAATAGTGAATCAGTCATGGAAAGAGGAAGCGCTCAGGACGATATTCACGCGGCGCGCGCGACCGGTGCACGGTCACGATGCGCCGCGCTCTCAACAGGCTGAACGGCTAAACGCACGGTATGACGCATGGCCACACGCGTGCCGCGATGCAAATGGCCGGCAGTTTAACAGCACACAAGCGGGACACAGGCAGATGCACATATAGCGCGCGTTCCTTATCGAACGCGACGTTGCGTTCACGACTCCATCGAGTCGCCCATACCGGATTGCTGGTAGTTCTGAATACCGACCTTGTCGATCAGGTCGAGCTGTGTTTCGAGCCAGTCGATATGCTCTTCGGTGTCTTCGAGGATCGATACGAAGATTTCCCGCGACACGAAATCGCGCACCGTTTCGCAATAGGCGATGGCTTCCTTGCAGGTGGCCTGAGAGCCTTGCTCGAGTTTCAGGTCGCACTCGAGAATCTCTTTGGTTTCCTCGCCGACCAGCAGCTTGTGCAGGTCTTGCAGATTGGGCAGCGCGTCGAGCATGAAAATACGTTCGATCAGTTTGTCGGCATGTTTCATTTCGCCGATCGACTCGTCATATTCATGCTTGCCGAGCTTGTCGAGGCCCCAATGATTCAACATCCGCGCATGCAGAAAATACTGGTTGATCGCAGTCAGTTCGTTCTTCAACTGGGCGTTCAGATATTCAATAACCTTCTTATCGCCTTGCATGATGGTATTTCCTCTTGGAGACTTGGCAGATTTGATTTTCCACAACAATAAACGTCCGTTTCGAAAATGCCAAGGACCGATGTTGCTGTTGAGAATCGTTCTCGCGACTTGAATGGCGAGGCGCCGCGGACGATAAAAAAGCCGGGCCCGAAGCTCCGGCTTGGCTACGTTCAAACAGCGGATCAGACCTGGACGGTGGCGACCGGAATCTTGCCGATCTTCGCCTGCCATTCCTTCGGCCCGGTCTGATGAACCGAGGTGCCGTTCGCGTCGACCGCGACCGTCACCGGCATGTCCTGCACGTCGAATTCGTAGATCGCTTCCATGCCGAGGTCTTCGAATGCGAGCACTCGCGCGCTGCGGATCGCTTTCGACACCAGGTACGCGGCGCCGCCCACGGCCATCAGGTACGCGGCCTTGTGCTTCCTGATCGCCTCGATGGCCACCGGGCCGCGCTCGGCCTTGCCGATCATCGAGATCAGGCCGGTCTGCGCGAGCATCATGTCGGTGAACTTGTCCATCCGCGTCGACGTCGTCGGACCTGCCGGGCCGACGGCTTCGTCGCGCACCGGATCGACCGGGCCGACGTAGTAGATCACCCGGTTCGTGAAATCGACCGGCAGCTTCTCGCCCTTCGCGAGCATATCGGCGATGCGCTTGTGCGCAGCGTCGCGCCCCGTCAGCATCTTGCCGGAAAGCAGCAGCGTCTGGCCCGGCTTCCAGCTGGCGACCTCCGCCGGCGTCAGCGTGTTCAGATCGACGCGCCGGCTCGTTTCGGTATTCGCGGTCCATTGCACCTTCGGCCACGCATCGAGAGAGGGCGCGTCGAGCTTCGCGATACCCGAACCGTCGAGCGTGAAGTGCGCATGACGCGTCGCCGCGCAGTTCGGGATGATCGCGATCGGCTTGCTGGCCGCGTGCGTCGGCGCCGCCATGATCTTCACATCGAGCACGGTCGCGAGACCGCCCAGCCCCTGCGCGCCGATGCCGAGCGCGTTCACCTTCTCATGCAGTTCAACGCGCAGTTCCTCGATCCAGTCCCGCGGGCCGCGCGCGATGACCTCCTGGATGTCGATCGCGTCCATCAGCGATTCCTTCGCCATCAGCATCGCCTTCTCGGCGGTGCCGCCGATGCCGATGCCCAGCATGCCCGGCGGACACCAGCCTGCACCCATCGTCGGCACCGTCTTCAGCACCCAGTCGACAATCGAATCGGACGGATTGAGCATCGCGAACTTCGACTTGTTCTCCGAGCCGCCGCCCTTCGCGGCCACCTGCACGTCGACCTTGTCGCCCGGCACGATCTCGTAGTGGATCACCGCCGGCGTGTTGTCCTTCGTGTTCTTGCGCGGCCCCTCGGGGGGACTCACGATCGACGCGCGCAGCACGTTGTCCGGATGCAGATAACCGCGGCGCACGCCTTCGTTGATCATGTCGGTGACGCTCATCGTCGCGCTGCCTTTTTCGCTGCCCCAGCGCACGTCCATGCCGATCTTCACGAACACGGTGACGATGCCGGTGTCCTGGCAGATCGGCCGGTGCCCTTCGGCGCACATGCGGCTGTTGGTCAGGATCTGCGCGATCGCGTCCTTCGCGGCGGGGCTTTCTTCGAGTTCGTAGGCGCGGCCCAATGCCTGAATATAGTCCTGCGGATGGTAATAGCTGATGTATTGCAGCGAATCGGCAATGCTTTGAATCAGGTCTTCCTGTTTGATAACGGTCATGGCTAGCTCAGTGGGGACATGGGCGCTTTTAATCGTGATCGCAAATGTTGCGCGGTCACTCATGCGCCTTCAAGGGAGGGGAAATCGGTTGCCGTCCGGGCGGCTCGTGAAAGTGCTCGGGATGCGTACGCGTCGTCAGGCGGTCGACCCACGCCATCGCCACCGCCGACACGAGGAACGACATGTGAATGATCACCTGCCACAGGATCGTGTGCTCGCTGCGCTGGTCGGGATCGATAAAGGTCTTCAGCAGATGGATCGATGAGATGCTGATCAGCGCCATCGCGAGTTTGACCTTCAGCACGCCCGCATTCACGTGATCGAGCCACTCCGGCTCATCGGGATGACCCTCGACACCGAGGCGCGACACAAAAGTCTCATAACCGCCGACGATCACCATGATCAACAGATTCGAGATCATCACCACGTCGATCAGGCTCAGCACGACGAGCATCGTGCTGGTTTCGTCGAGCGTCATCGCGGATGTGACGAGGTGCCAGACTTCCTTCAGGAAAAGCACCACGTAGACCGCTTGTGCAACGATGAGGCCCAGATACAACGGCACCTGCAGCCAGCGGCTCATGAAAATGACGGACGGCAGCGCACGCATGCGTCGGCGTGTCGGGCGGCGGCCGGGATCGGGATTCGAGGCGGACATAGGCGGTCAGGATGGCGGAGGAAGGCGGCGGTAACGGTTGCTTACGGGCTGCGTCGGACTTCTTCAGGGCGTGCGCCAGGCGCGACATTGTACCGCGACACCCGTCGGCACTGCGCTTGCCGCGATAATGGCTGCGGGTTCGCTCGTGAGCGGTTTGACACCTGTCGAAGTTCCTGCAGCCGACGCAACATCCAATTGAATCCAACGCTCACCGCGAGCGTCGCGATTGAGATGACGAAAGGCGATGCCGGAAGTCGCGATGGACGCGCGGCAGATTGACCCGGCGTGCGCGTTGCGCCGACGCTGGAACGGGAATGACCAGTTCAGTTAGCATTACAGGAGCGCGCTTAGGTCAGCGATGCGCGGGAATACAGACGACGGCGAGATTCGCGCACGGCCTTGCGAACCGCTTGCATGATTTGCGAACGACAGCCGCTGCGTTTTGCATGGCTTCGTGTCGAGTTCCCGATGTCTTGTATAGGGGATGACCCGAATACGCGAAGCTGCGTAAGTGCACGGTAAGTTGCAACGCTTAACTTGCCGGATGAGGTGGCGAAAGATGTTGCAGCCGGGCCGGCGATCCGTTTCGCCACGAACGTGTTATATGAAGTGCACATGAAGCGTGCCAATGTTGCATCGCCGCATGCCGGTTTGCTGTGAGGGATGCGTGTGGGTTGCGAATCGCGAGGGTTTGCAAGGATTTGCGAGGCCGTTTCGTTGCACGAGGGTCGTGAGACCGGCGCCGCGACGGCGCCATGACGACAATGCGCGATAGCGCGACAACGCACGGCGAACCGTGTCGCGTCACGCGGGCACAAGGTTTACGTTTCATCTTCACCAAGGGGTAGTCGATGTCAGCGATTGAATCCGTTCTTCAGGAACGCCGCGTGTTTCCGCCGTCCGCCGAAACGATGAAGGCGGCCTCGATATCCGGTATGGACGCGTACCGCGCACTCGTCGCCGAAGCGGAGCGCGATTATGAAGGGTTCTGGGCGCGTTTGGCGCGCGAAACGCTCAGTTGGCACAAGCCGTTCACGAAGGTACTCGACGAATCAGATGCGCCGTTTTACAAGTGGTTCGAAGACGGTGAACTGAATGCGTCGTACAACAGCCTTGATCGGCACGTTGAAGCGGGCCATGGCAATCGCGTCGCGGTGATCTTCGAAGCGGATGACGGCACGGTCACGCGCGTCACCTACCAGGACATGCTGCAGCGTGTGTCGCGCTTCGCCAATGCGTTGAAAAAACGCGGCATCAAAAAGGGCGATCGTGTCGTCATCTATATGCCGATGTCGATTGAAGGCATTGTCGCGATGCAGGCGTGCGCGCGTATTGGCGCGACGCATTCCGTCGTATTCGGCGGCTTCTCGTCGAAATCGCTGAATGAGCGTCTCGTCGACGTCGGCGCGATCGCGCTGATCACCGCTGACGAGCAGATGCGCGGCGGCAAGGCGCTGCCGCTGAAGAACATCGCCGACGAAGCGCTCGCGATGGGCGGCTGCGACGCGGTGAAGAGCGTGATCGTGTATCGCCGCACGGGCGGCAAGGTCGCGTGGAACGAAGGCCGCGACCTGTGGATGCATGAAATCGCGCAAGGCGAAAGCGACCAGTGCGCACCGGAATGGGTCAGCGCCGAGCATCCATTGTTCATTCTGTACACGTCGGGTTCGACCGGCAAGCCGAAGGGCGTGCAGCACAGCACGGGTGGCTACCTGCTGTGGGCCGCACAAACGGTGAAATGGGCGTTCGACTGGAAGCCCACCGACATCTTCTGGTGTACCGCCGACATCGGTTGGGTCACCGGCCACAGCTACATCGCGTACGGGCCGCTCACGCTCGGCGCAACCCAGGTCGTGTTCGAAGGCGTGCCGACCTACCCGAACGCGGGCCGCTTCTGGGACATGATCGCGAAGCACAAGGTCACGCTGTTCTATACAGCGCCGACGGCGATCCGTTCGCTGATCAAGATGGCCGACGCGGACCCGAAGGTGCACCCGAAAAGCTATGACCTGTCGTCGCTGCGCGTGCTTGGCACGGTTGGCGAGCCGATCAATCCGGAAGCGTGGATGTGGTACTACGAGCAGGTTGGCGGTTCGCGCTGCCCGATCGTCGATACCTGGTGGCAGACGGAGACCGGCGGCCACATGATCACGCCGCTGCCGGGCGCGACGCCGCTCGTGCCCGGTTCGTGCACGCTGCCGCTGCCGGGCATCATGGCCGCGGTGGTCGATGAAACCGGCCAGGACGTACCGAACGGGCAGGGCGGCATTCTGGTGGTGAAGCGCCCATGGCCGTCGATGATTCGCACAATCTGGGGCGACCCGGAGCGCTACAGGAAGAGCTATTTCCCCGAGGAACTCGGCGGCAAGCTGTATCTCGCCGGCGACGGCAGTATCCGCGACAAGGACACGGGCTACTTCACGATCATGGGCCGGATCGACGACGTGCTGAACGTGTCGGGTCACCGGCTCGGCACGATGGAGATCGAATCGGCGCTAGTCGCGAATCCGCTGGTCGCGGAGGCGGCGGTGGTCGGTCGTCCGGACGATACGACCGGCGAAGCGGTATGCGCGTTCGTCGTGCTGAAGCGTACGCGTCCGGAAGGCGATGAGGCGAAGCAGATCGCCAACGACCTGCGCAACTGGGTCGGTAAGGAGATCGGGCCGATCGCGAAGCCGAAGGACATCCGCTTTGGCGACAACCTGCCGAAGACGCGTTCGGGCAAGATCATGCGGCGTCTGTTGCGCTCGCTGGCGAAGGGCGAAGAGATTACGCAGGATGTGTCGACGCTCGAGAATCCTGCGATTCTCGATCAGCTCGGCGAGTCTCGCTAAGGCGGACAGGCGGGCGGACAGGCGGGTCGAAATGCCCGCCTGAGCGAAGCAGTACAGCACCAACACGACCGCAGTATGACTGCGGTTCAACAGGCCGTTGCGCGGACAATCCTGATTGCGTGCGCAACGGCTTTTTGTTAAACAGGCGCATGGCCGCGCCGCACCCCCATTCCCGACAGACGATCAATCCGCTGCCCGAACCGCCGCCGGTTTCGGACGCGATGGCGCGCGCGCATCAACGCTACTGGCGTTTCAATCTGATCCTGATCGCCGCGCTGATGGTGATCGGCTTTAGCGTGTCGTTCATCGTGCCGATCGCGTCGAGCGGACTGACGGGCGTGCGGCTGTTCGGGTTCAGTCTGCCGTTCTACGTCGGCGCACAAGGGGCGATTCTCGTCTATCTGGCGTTGATCGTCGTGTATATCGTTTCGATGCAATTCGCCGACCGGGCTTTGCAGCGCGCCTTCGAAGCGGATGCCGCCGCGCGGCAAGCGAATCGATGAAGCTCGCGCATCGGTTGATCCGCTCGTATTCGATCTACACGCTCGGCTTTCTGCTCTTTATCTATATTGCGTGGCGCATCGAAGCGGCGATCGGGCCCGGCATGTGGGTCGGCTACGTGTTCCTGTTTGTGCCGATCGCGGTGTATGCGGTGATCGGCTTGCTATCGCGCACGTCGGACCTTGTCGAATACTACGTGGCCGGGCGGCGCGTGCCGTCCGCGTTCAACGGGATGGCGACGGCGGCGGACTGGCTTTCCGCCGCGTCGTTTATCGGTCTTGCCGGTTCGCTCTACGCGACCGGCTATGACGGCCTCGCGTACATGATGGGGTGGACGGGCGGCTACTGCCTGGTTGCGTTTCTGCTCGCGCCTTATGTACGCAAGCTCGCGCGCTACACGATTCCCGATTTTCTCGGGACGCGTTTTTCGAGCAACCTCGTGCGCGGGCTCGCGGCGCTTTCGGCGATTCTCTGCTCATTCGTGTATCTGGTTGCGCAGATTCAGGGAGTGGGGCTGATTGCGACGCGCTTTATCGGCGTCGATTTCGCGATCGGGATTTTCTGCGGGCTGGCCGGCATTCTGGTGTGCTCGTTTCTCGGCGGGATGCGTGCGGTGACGTGGACGCAAGTCGCGCAATACATCATCCTGATCGCGGCGATTCTGATTCCGGTTGCGATGATCGCGCATAAGGATGGACTCGGCTGGGTGCCGCAGTTCAACTACGGACGTGTGATGGAGCGGGTCGAAGCGCTCGAGCGCGACGTGCGCCATGCGCCGCAGGAGCGGGCGGTGCGTGATGTGTATCGACGGCATGCCGCGCAGATGCAGGCGGAGATCGACGCGTTGCCTCAGTCGTTCGACGATCAGAAGCGCGGGTTGAACCAGCAACTCGACAACTTGCGCCGACATAGCGGGCCGTTGCGCGAGATTGCGAACCTCGAGCGCAATCTCGAGCGATTTCCGCGCGATGCGGCGGCGGCGCGAATCGTATGGACGCAGCAGCGCGATGAACTGCTCGCACTCGCTGCGCCGCCCGTACCGATGCACGAACCGTTTCCGGATCAAAGCGAAGAAGAGCGGCGTGTACACAAGCGCAATTTTCTGTCGCTGCTGCTGTGTCTTTCATTGGGGACGGCGAGTCTGCCGCATATTCTGACGCGCTATAACACGACGACGTCGGTCGCGTCTGCGCGGCGGTCGGTCGGATGGACGTTGTTTTTTGTCGCGCTGTTCTATCTGACAGTGCCGGTGCTCGCGGTGCTGATCAAGTACGACATCTTGACGAACCTGGTGGGCGACCGTTTTTCGGATCTGCCGCAGTGGGTGATGCAGTGGCGCAAGGTCGAACCTTATCTGATCAGTATTTCGGATCTGAATGGCGACGGCATCGTGCGCTGGAGCGAGGTTCAGATGCAGCCGGATATGGTCGTGCTGGCGGCGCCCGAGATTGCGGGACTGCCGTATGTGATGTCGGGATTGATTGCGGCGGGCGCGCTGGCCGCGGCGCTTTCGACCGCGGACGGGTTGCTGCTGACAATTGCGAATGCGCTGTCGCACGATGTCTACTATCACATGGTCGATCCGGAGGCGTCGAGCCAGCGGCGGGTCACGATATCGAAGATTCTGCTGTTGGGCGTCGCGTTGTTTGCGTCGTATGTGGCGTCGTTGAATACGGGGAATATTCTGTTTCTGGTGGGGGCGGCGTTTTCGCTGGCGGCGTCGAGTCTGTTTCCGGTGCTGGTGCTTGGGGTGTTCTGGAAGCGCACGACCCGGCTTGGCGCGGTGACGGGAATGGTGGCGGGGCTGGCGGTGTGTGTGTACTACATCGTGTCGACGTATCCGTATTTCACACAGATGACCGGATTCGCGGGGCCGAAGTGGTTCGGGATCGAGCCGATTAGCTCAGGCGTGTTTGGGGTGCCGGCGGGGTTTGTGGTGGCGATCGTCGTGAGTCTGTTTGATCGGAAGCCGGATGCGTATACGCGGGCGCTGGTTGACTATATTCGGCATCCTTGATGGGGCGTGTGGCCATCAGTCATCCGGGATATGGGCGGGCGTCGAGGAGTTTGCTATAATGCGCGTCCCCGCCGGAGAGATGGATGAGCGGTTTAAGTCGCACGCCTGGAAAGCGTGTATAGGTTAATAGCCTATCGGGGGTTCGAATCCCCCTCTCTCCGCCAGGAACGAATAGAAAAGGCTCCGCAAGTGCGGAGCCTTTTGCTTTTAAGAACCGGTTCATCCGTCTTGCCTCTCGACGAGGCGCCGTGTCTAAGCCGCGGGTTCGGCCCGCGCTACCCAGCGGGCCAGATACAACATCAGCGCCTTGACGCCTTCATGCCGCCGACAATGGAAGCGGCGAGAACCAGCGCGAACCATAGTGCAAAAAAGAGGTTTGCTGCGTTAGGATTTGTATCGAACAGACTGCCCGGACCTCGAATCATACCGAGCAGGTAAAGGCCGCCCCAAGCAAGAACCGTCGCCGCAATCGCACCGATTATCGACCCGCAAAGGATTCGCAACAGTTTCATTTCACGGGAAAAAATAAAATGGTCTTTGAGTTACGGAAGTCGGATCAGATTCCCGGAACGACTATGTTCCATCTCATTCGCATCCCTGTCCCGAACCCTGTCAGCTTTTCGCCATTCCACAGGTCAATGTGACGACCGCTTGCGTCGCCTACTGATTCACTGCCGCGCGTCCAATAGCCATCGAACATGATGACACCGGTACGCCCTTTACTCGGGATACCCAATCCGCGCCCGTGACGTTCTCTGGTTTGCCAATTCCGGCAATTGGTTGCAGCTTCAGCCATTCGCCAAGTTCATTTGCGCGTGTCGCAGTTGCCTTCCCGTCCAGCATGATGCGTCCTATGTCTTTCTTTCCGGGTAGGGGCTTCATCACTTTTTCCGAGAAGGACTTCATCTCGATTCCGACACGATGAAACGTTACGCTCATGCGGATCGCGCATTGATCCTTGTACGCAGGGTTGTCGTAGGGGTTCCCACTAGGATAGCTATCCCACAGTTCCTGAAAAGTCACTGCTTTCAACTGCACAACCTTTACTGAATTTGGCGTCGAGTTGGTTCGAACTACGGTTGGTCTGTTCGGCATGGGTCAACCCTCACTTGTCTTTATAAGAGCGGCGCCGCCCCAATAAACGGTGTACTCGTCAGCGTTGTCGCCGGTCACCATGCGCGGCAACGCGCCGCCCGACTCGACGCGACCAGAGAAGACACGACCGTCCGCCATCTCGATGAAGTACGGATAGCCGTCGAGACTGGCAGTAGGCGTGGTAGCGCGTATTTGTTCGTTGAACGGTGTGTTATCAGCCGCAGCCTCGTCCAAACCTGCTAACACTGCGTCACCGCTTGTCGTCGCACGAGATATGATTTCTCCACGTGTCTCACGTCATATCGTCATACCACGCTTCCCCCGCGAGCTTGGCGAAGATGCGCGGTGGTGTCGGACAACTGCATACGACTACGTCGTCATGTGCTGCAACTTCGCTAATGAAGATACTCATACGACGCGGGCCACCGTCCCTGGCGATATAGCCGGTCGTCTTGCAGACAGGGCAGTAAGCTGCCCCGCCTATAAGCGCGGCCTGATGTCCACCAATCAGAAATCGCGGTCCTTGATAATCGCATATCTCACCATCATTACTGAGCCTGTCACCGACGACTGCAATCCAACGCATCATAGATGTATCCTGTTATCTATTTCGTTATGCTTTATTTTTTGTATATGTATAAGATTCCTGAATATTGAATCCACCCGTGATTGGATGAGACCGCCAGCATACGAAGGAGACCGGGAACGCGCAACCGGACACAGACACTCGAAGTGTCAACATCAACAAAATTTTGCAGCATCGTAAAATTACGATTGGGGATTGCGCTCTATTCTGCAAAGTGCAGCGCGCGGTGTGCTGGAACAGGCTTGGTGACCGGAAAATTCTCGCGCATTGCCAGAAAGTTGCTCCAAGATTTCTTCTCGAATCTCGATAATCAGTCGCTCTCGTTGGACGCAGGCTCGTTGCGATTACGCGAAGTGGGCTGGCTGTGTCCTTTACCAACAACACCTGCCAATACGATCCACACTTATCGCGGTCACAAGCGACAAGCGCGTCCATTGACATACGCGACGAAGGCTCTTTGTAAATATCGAGCGATTGCAAACTCGAACCCCATGCGCCACCCCCGCAATTCGACCCCTGCCCACCTCGCTGAACAACTTCTCCACCCGATGTATAGTCGCGACCTCTCCGTCTCTCGCGGCGAGTTGTCTTGCGATTTGTTAGGAATCTGGAGGATCTATGGCATTCAATCATCGTGGCTTTCGAGTCACTGTCGATGTGGCTCCGGACGCGTCAGGGACTCAATGGCATTGCGAGGCCAGCATTGAGGGCATTGAAGAGCGTACCCGGCAAGCCCGCATTGAGGGCGTCGACCTGACGTTTTCGAAGTTGAAAATTGACGTGCTGATGGCAATGAGCATGATCGAACACAAGGCGGTGTCATCCATTGACGAATGGCATACGGAGCACCTTGCGGTTGACGGACAATCCCGTGAACTTCACTGACCGACCCTGCTGTCCGCATTCGTAACAGT
Source organism: Paraburkholderia humisilvae (assembly GCF_902859855.1). Taxonomy (GTDB): domain Bacteria; phylum Pseudomonadota; class Gammaproteobacteria; order Burkholderiales; family Burkholderiaceae; genus Paraburkholderia; species Paraburkholderia humisilvae. The sequence continues at coordinate 549 of NZ_CADIKH010000053.1, read as the reverse complement.
GGTGACAATCATGTCGTGGCGATGCCCGGTCACGACATCGAAGGGGGAGACATATTGACGCACCCCGCGAGTGAGGCAGTCACGATGATGCTTACACTCGACGAAAGAAAAGGAGCCGCCATACCTTACGGCTTTCATCGCACCCAGGCTTCGGGTAAGCTAAAAAACAATCAAAACACCGGAGGGGGCGAATGACACTCAGAATCACAGCGGTCACAATCAATCGCGACGTTCATCCGAACACGGTCTTTGTGGTCCTGCAAAATCCGGCAGGAGAATCGGCTAAAGTGCAGATCCACTTTGAGACCAGCATGAACGTCAACGACTTCACGCTAAAGGAACTCGAGCGGCTCGCTCATGACGAGTTAAAACGTCTCGAAGAGTGACCGGCGTCAAAGGGAAGCGCAGTTCAAGCACCATGCATCGCGGCGCTTCCCGAACTATTGACCTTTCCATAAATCATGACGTCACCACAAGGTTGCCTGAATCCAGCACGCGGCGATGATCGAAGGTCGGTGCTGAGCGCTTTTGAGCTTGTTGCGAGCGACG
>NZ_CADIKH010000052.1 GCF_902859855.1 Paraburkholderia humisilvae | reverse complement strand
CCTACACGCAGCGTGCCCAGGCCGACAGGACCGTATGCGACCTGCACGTCCCCCCTGCGGCCGACTCGATCATCGGGCACTGCGAGTATTACTACCGTCCGCTGCATTGTGCCTATACCGATACGGTCGAGAAAGTGACTCTGTCTCGTGCGACATCAGCCGTAGCCTTTGCTGCTATCAAGACGTTCTCCTATACCTTCAATCCGTGGACGGATTTGAAGGTGGCGGAGCGCCTGCTCAACCGTCGCGAGAAGTTGATTCCGCCGAATTGCACCGACGCGGACTGGTCGCGCCATAGCAATTTCATGATGCGCCATATTGGGTGCGGGCATAATCCGCCATCGTATTACATCAGCTACGGCTACTACTACTGCTCACACTACGGCAAGGAGCTTTTCCCGGATTTGAGCCCTGCCGGGAAGGTGTGGCTTATTTTGGCAAGGAAATATCTCCAAATAAACATGGAGAACGGTCTTAAGCAAAACATGAAAGGCGACGTTATTCAAATGGCAAGTCGAGATCCCAATAACGGTGACTTTTCGATGGATGTGTCACGGTATAAGCTCGAACTGGACCACGACGCATTCAAACACTTTGCCTTCAGGACTCATCCACTGGCCTATCTCGATGGTGGGATCGCTCATCTTCCACCGACGGATCTCATTCGCATCACGATGCAACCAAGACTACAGGAATGGGGCAGTTTGGGTACGTATGACCAGGTCATCAGCACCGGGTGGGGCTCCACAAAGACGTGGGTTGGCGAGGCCCATGACGGAACGGAATATCTCATTCGCCGGGCGCTCAATCGCCTCACGGAAAAGTAAGAGTGTACAAGCTCAATCGCACAAAGGCTCTAATTGGCATCCTCATTTTAATGGCCGCCACAAGCTATGGATATCGAACGATGACAGCGCCGCAATGGACAACGGTTACCACAAGCTTTATGGCGAATGACAAAACTTATGGAGGTGGAGCGTTTCGTCTTCGCAATAACGAAGTAATGACACTCAAGATCGCAGATCCAGAACTCCGCTTTCATGTTGTAGGGCTAGAAAAGGGCTATGACGTTGCCAAGGCCGTGCCCGAGGAACCATGGATGGACAAAGTGGATGAGCGGCTTAACCGCAGGTCTGTCAGCTTTCTACGAGGGAACGTGGGGAGTAACCTGTCGCGCTATTTCCAGCAACAAGCACAGAACGGTATTTGGTGGTATTCGAAGGACTGGGCGACGATTTATGTCGCTACGGATTGGACCGACTACAAACTTCCCGAGCCGAAAGATGGACTCTCTCCGCATATCGCCAAACTCTGGCGCTCAATTGATAGCGGCAAGACATGGACGCAATTGAACTGGCCGGAGGATCGCAATATCAGCAACCTCAAGTTTCTCGATTCACTGCGCGGTTATGCGATCGGCTGGGGGCCTCACGTATGGCGTACTGCTGACGGCGGTCAGACGTGGCAAGAGATTGCTCTGCCGCCGATGGCGACCGCCTATCGTCAACCTCGCAAGACATTCAACGCCGTCGACCTCGGCCCCGATGGAGTGCTGCGTGTCGCCTATTACGTCGGGATGCTCGGCGATATACGTCTTTCAAGCGTCGTATACCGGCTGCTTTGGGACGAGATGCACTTCGAACAGGACGTAGTGTTGCCTGATCAGGTAGTCAGGCAGCTTGTTTCGGTTGATGAATTGCCTGGCCGCACCTATTCGATCTACGCCTTGTCACGCCTCGGGCCTCCGCGGAATTACGATGACCACAACGATAAAGGCAACAGAACCGGCTCAATTTCGTCATGGCCGAGCGACAGGAATCCGACCGTCGAGCAGTTGCGCACCTTCGACGAGCGTTATGACGTCGATGGCCTTAGCGTAGGAAAACGAGGCGTCATGCTTGTCTACGCCACCGATTCGAGCCGCAAGGGGGCACCGCATACCATCACGTTCTATAGCGAGAACGCCGGCAAATCCTGGAAAGACATCGACGACGGAATGATGCAGGGAGGCTGGTTCGATTCCCTGACCAACACGCAGTACGCGCTTTATGCGTACACGCTCAGGAAGCGCCAATTTTAAGCATGTCCAATGCCGAACTTCTGGATAACTGAACCCATGGCCGGAAACGATGACACCAATGTCGCGGGCGTTTTCCGTTCCTATATGACGCCGGCGGCCTACACGCAGCGTGCCCAGGCCGACAGGACCGTATGCGACCTGCACGTCCCCCCTGCGGCCGACTCGATCATCGGGCACTGCGAGTATTACTACCGTCCGCTCGGATGCGCATATTCGGAAACCGTTGATAAGGTCAGTACCTCCAGCGCGTGGCAAACCGTAAAGGCATTCGCAACATCGTGGGATCCGTGGACGGATGAGGAACTGGTTCACCGTCTACTCTATCGTCGCGAGCAATTGATTCCGCCAAACTGCACTGACTCAGACTGGTCGCGCCACAGCAATTTCATGATGAGACACGTCGGCTGCGGACACCGGCCTCCGTCGTACTACATCAGTTACGGCTACTACTATTGCTCCCACTACGGGGCTGAACTTTTTCCGAAGCTGAGTCTGGCAGGGCAGGCTTGGTTAAGAAGTGCAAGATGGTGGCTGCAAAAGAACATGGAAAAGGGTTTGGCCCAAAACATGCAAGGACAGCAGATAAGCATGAGCGGGCATTTGCCGGACAGCGCGAGATTCTCGATGGGTGTGCCTCAGTATCAACTGGAGTTGGACGAACAGATGTTCAAGGATTTCGCCTTCAATACGCACCCGCTGGCCTATCTGGACGGAGGAATCGCTCGTCTTCCCCCGACGGATCTCGCTCGCATCATGATGCAACCCAGAATGCAGGAATGGGGTAGTAGGGATACGGCTGAGCAGGTTGCTCAAACGGTCTGGGGCGCGACAAAGGCATGGGTTGGCGATGGGACGGACGCGGTTTCATCCGGGACCGATACTCTGGTAAACGAAGTACTCTATTTCCTGATGAGGAAATAGAGTGCGCACGCCGACGTACTGGAAACTAATTTTAGGTGGCTTAGCTTTGGCAGCCGTTGCAACCTATGGATATCGGACGATGACAACTCCGCAATGGACAACGGTTACAACAGGCTTCATGCTGAACGATAAGCCGTATGGAGGTGGTGCGTTTCGCTTCCGGGAAAGCGAGCTTATGACGCTAAAGGTCGCTGATCCCATCGTTACGTTTAAACGGGCTGAGCAGCTTAAGGACCCGCTGGTTGCTGAACCGACGGAACCCTGGATGGACGGCACGCTGGAGTTGCTTAACCGATCCACAGTGAGTTTTCTGCGTGGCTCCCTGGACGGTGAGATGTGCCGCTTTTTTCAGCAACCCGCTCAGAACGCAGCTTGGTGGTATTCAACGGACTGGAGCACGATTTACATCGCTACCGACTGGATGAACTACAAGACAGCTGACCCAAAGAAGGGACCGGCACCGCACATTGCCACACTTTGGCGCTCGACTGATGGCGGAAAGACATGGGCACAGTTGAAATGGCCGGAGGATAACAACATCAGTGACCTCAGGTTTCTGGATTCGCAGCGGGGTTACGCGATCGGCTGGGGACCTCATATATGGCGTACAGTAGATGGCGGTCAGACGTGGCAGGAGATTGCTCTGCCGCCAATGGCGACCGACTACCGCCTGCCGCGCAAAATATTTGACGCTGTCGACCTTGGTCCAGACGGGACCCTGCGTGTCGCCTATTATGTCGGAATGCTCGGCGACGTAAGTCTTTCGAGCGTCGTGTACCGGCTACGCTGGGGGGACACGCACTTTGAGCCTGACGTGGTATTGCACAATCAGGTAGTCAAGCAGCTTGTTTCAGCAAATGAGCCGCCACGATATGCCTATTCGGTCTATGCCTTGTCGCGCCTCGGGCCTCCGAGGAATTACAGCGACCACAACGATAAAGGCAACAGAACCGGCTCAATTTCGTCATGGCCGAGCGACAGGAATCCGACCGTCGAGCAGTTGCGTGCCTTCAACGAGCGTTATAACGTCGGTAGCCTTAGCGTAGGTAAGCGCGGCGTCATGCTTGTCTACGCCACCGATTCCAGCCGCGCGGGGGCACCGCATACCATCACGTTCTATAGCGAGAACGCCGGCAAATCCTGGAAAGACATCGACGACGGAATGATGCAGGGAGGCTGGTTCGATTCCCTGACCAACACGCAGTACGCGCTTTATGCGTACACGCTCAGGAAGCGCCAATTCTGAGCGGCACTTTCCTGTGCGACGACAGGTTACTTTCAGGGAGTCAACGATATGAACGTGTACCAGCTACCGCAATTCCGGGAAAGTGTCCTCTGCGAATCATTCATCGCTCTCAACCTGGTGTTATGTCAAAGATAAATCCTGCTTCTGGAGCCAAGAATGAGTAGAAGGCCATATATCCGAAACGGCGACGCGACCAATGTCGGCGGCCATGTCGAAACGCCCGAACGCAAGGACATACTCGATGGCCACATTGCGGCCTACGAGGACGATCCTGTCTGGTGTCCGAAGTGCGGTACCTATGGACGCATCGGCTGCGCTGGCGTGCGGGCGAACGAGATCGGTCCCGACGGCAAACGCCCGGCGCTTGCTGACGATCTGTGCCTGTGCCGATGCGAGCCATCGCCCGTACTCATTCCCTCGCAGACCACTTCGGTATCCTGCGCATGATCGCGCATATGCAGAGCGTTGAATATTTGCCGCACTTCGAGTGCGGAGTCCGCGCGTTTTCGGCGTCGCGTGCAACCGGCACAGGGGAGACGCATTCCGATGCCGGTTGACGTGAAACAGCTTGGGCCGCCAAAACCCTATCCTCCGCGCGTCCCAGGAATGCGTGTCGGGTTCGCCCTATGGATTGCCTGCGTTGTCGTTGTAGGCGGCGCGACACTCCTGTTCTGGCCGCCTGACTGGCCCGCGCGAGGCGCACCCTTCTGGCTGCCGGTTGCCGGCCTGCCCAACGTCCTGTTTTTGACAATCGTCATACTGGGTCGCGCGCACTATGAAGACGCATACCTGCATGCGATGTACTACAACAATCATCGCGAGAAGCACCGTCGCAGCCTCATCGAGCGCGGCCAGCAATACGTGCGCTTACTTGATTTCAGCTACCAGTTCCCCGTAGCGAACGGAAAGCTGGCCCGTACGGTCGCGGAAGGCGTGCCGGTAATCAAGGCCCAGACGCTCAGGGACGGCACTGCGACTGCGAGGCATGCACGGCTGCCTGACGAAACCGATATGGCCTCCACTGATCCGCGGCTTGCCCAGGTGCTCCAGCAGGTCCCGCTTGATCGCGTAGGCAGACTGTATGCGCAACTTCTGGTACCCCTCGCAACGACTTTCCGGCCTTTGCTAAAGGCCGGACTGACCCCCGCCATACGGCTGGTAGTGACCGACCCGACGAGTCCCAGCGACGCACTGAGGCAACTGCGTACTGTTATCCGTGCGATGAACCTGTATCTGCCGGACTGTGAAACAGTTGCCGCCGCAGACGGGCTGATGCCGATCGACGCGTGGCTCGATGCGGGAGAAACGCGTCCGCTACTGGTAGTCGCGGTCCAGTTGTACGACAGACCGCCGGAGGATAGCGCGGAGGCCGGCGTGTCTCTGCTGTTCCTGCCACAGACGGTTGCGTTGCCCGATACGGTAACGTCTTGCGCAGCACTTTACCGACCCGTGGCCGTACCGCCACAGGACCTGGCTGAAGGACTCGCGCTCGCGATGCTTTGGGGACGGGTTTCTTCGCCGGCGATCGGACAGGCATGGCTAACCGGTTTCGGCGCCAACGAGCAGACGCAAGTGACCGAGGCGTGCCGTCGCGCCGCATTGGACCAATTGACGAAATTCGAAGCTCGCCGCCTGCCCGACAGCATCCTCGGTCACGCGGGCCTCGCGGCCGACTGGCTTGTCATCGCTGCGGCGGCCGAGCACGGGGCCGATGCTCCGCAACTCCTCCTGAACCGCACGCCGACTGCCTGTCAGGCGGTGCTCCTGCAAGCCCATTCACGAACGTCATGAGTACCGAATCTGTCGTAACGCCCGAAAGCGTTGTCCCACCGTTGCCTGCGGCACGCTCGCTTCTGACCTGGGCGATTCCCGCATTCGCCGCGCTTATGGCGGCAGTTGCCCTGGTGATGGTGTGGGTGTTCGGTGAACTGGTCCATGCGACCACCCTGGACGCGAAGAAAACACTGAGTCTCTGGATTCTCGGCATTCTGCTTGTGGTCGTACTACTGCACGTCTTTGCAACGCGCGTCGGTGCGCACTATATCGCGGGAGCGGTATTCCGACAGGACAACGGAAAAGACTCTGGTAAGTCAACGAACCCCGCGCCCTTTTCAAAGCGCGATGCACGCCTTCAGCGCATGTACGAAGAATTACGCGTCTCGCACGGCTGGTTCTGGCGTCGTCGTCTTCGCTGGCTGCTGGTGAGCGGCACGGATGAACGCGTTGACCAGGTCGCCCCCGGCCTCAAGCAGGCAGGCATCATGCATGTGGACGAGACCGTGCTGGTGCATGCATCACCGGATGGGGTCGAGGCGGCGAAGTGGCTGGGCCAGATCCGGCAATTGCGCCGCCGCCGCCCAGTCGATAGCCTCGTGCACGTCGCCCGCGCGGACGCCATCGATACCGAACTGCCCCGCGCCCTCTCGGGAATCGCCACCGCGCTGGGCTGGGCCGCGCCGGTTATCTTCCTGCATCCGGTGGACGCGAACGGCGACCCGCCCGCACAGATCGACGCAGTGGGCGCATTCATGCCGAACGCCTCACGCAAGCAGGCGCAGGCCGCTGCCGCCAGGCTGCCGGACATGCTGGGCGAACTCGAGCAGAAGACGGCGGACATCGGGGTGGTTCATTGCGGTAAACCGAACTGGATCACCTGGATGCTGGAAATCTCGGCGTACATCCATGAGCACGCCGCGCGGATAACTCTGAGCCTGCGCACGCTGGCCGCGTCGAAGTGGTTGCGCGCGCCGCTTGCGGGTGTCATGTTCGCGCCGGTCTTTCCGCGCGTGTCCGTCGTGCCGGTCCTTGTCGCCAACGCAGACGCCGCGCCCGGCGAGCCCGTCGCGGCGGTGCTCGTGGAGAGGGTCACGCGCGAGCAGCCGCGAGCCATGTTGCCGGTCTGGCGGGAAATCGCGGCCTGTGCACCCCGGTATCGAGGCCGCCGCGCGGGCCTGTACTGGCCGGATGTGCTCGCGCTGTGCGCGCTCGCCGCAGCCACCGTGTGGATCGTGCTACTGGTGATCTCGGGTGCGGGGAACCGGACACTTGTCACGAAGGCCGAAACGATTGCCGCCGCGGCGCTTGCGGCCACGCCCGGTGCGCCGCCCGCGCTGCGCGCGCAGCTTGCCCTGCAACAGCAGATCGACACGTTCGAATACCGCCGGCAGCACGGTGTGCCCTGGTATCTGCGCGCAGGCCTCTCGCGCAACGACGACCAGCTCGACGCACTGTGGCCGCCCTACCGAACCGTCGCCCTGCGTAACCTACGGCAACCAGTCGTGCAGGCGCTAGAAAGACAGCTCGCGCAGCTCTCCCGGGTCCGCGCCGACGAGCAGCAAAGCCACGACGCGCGGCAGTTCGCCTACAACCGCCTCAAGGCATACCTGATGCTCGCTACCCCGGCGCATACCAACGCGTCTTTCCTCAAAACGCAACTGCTGGACGTATGGCCCGCCCCCGCCGGCATGCGCGCGGGAGAATGGCTCGACACCTCGCAGCAGCTCGCGCGCTTCTGGTCCGAACACCTGAACGCGCATCCTGACTGGCGGATCAGCGCGTCGGTACCGCTCGTCACGCAGATGCGCTCGACACTCGTCAACCAGATCGGCCTCGCGGCGAGCGACGACGTGCTCTATCAGCGTGTACTCGATGAAGCGCGCGGCAAGTACGCAGACGTATCGCTTGCGACGCTGCTCGCGGGAACCGATGCGCACGGGCTTTTCACGACTACGCGGACAGTGCCGGGCATCTACACGCGCGCGGCCTGGGATGGCGTCATCGAAAAGGCTATCGACGACAACGCCAAGGGACAGCACGTCGTCGACGGAGACTGGGTGCTGACCGGCGATCAGCCGACCGCCCGGATAAGCACCACCGTGGTTGAAGGGGTAGTCGGCGCGGCGCGCACGTCGCTCGACGCGCAGCGCGAGACCGACGCCCTTCGAACGCGGCTGCGCACGCGGTACTTCAGCGACTATACGGCGGCCTGGGCAACCCTGCTCAACAGCTTCCAGTGGATACCCGCGAACAGTTTCTCCGGCGTGGTCGACCAGTTGACGCGTATGACCGATGCGCAGACCTCGCCACTGCTGGCAATCATGAAGTCGGTGCAGTACCAGGGCGAGGCGGGCCGCCCCTCGCAGGCGCTCACCGATACGCTCGTGCGCAAGGCACAGGGACTGCTCGGCGGCAGCGACCGCGACCCGATGCAGGCACCCGCGGTGAATCCGCTGGACCGCTCGTTCGGCCCGCTACTCGCGCTGCTCGGCGACAACAGCCCGGCTGCGGCCAACGGCAATGCGGGAAACGGACAGGCAGCCAACGCCACCGCCTTCAGCGGCGTCAGCCTCGCGCGCGTGCTGACAGCCGACACGACCGTGCGCCTGAAGCTGCAGCAGATCCAGACGAGTCCCGATGCGCAGTCGATGGCACGCTCGCTCGCGCAGGCGGTATTCCAGGGCAAGCTCTCGGACCTCTCGCAAGCGCGTGACGACGCAGCGCTCACCGCCGCGAGCGTTGGCGCACAGTGGGCAGGCTTCGGGCAGACGATGTTCGTGCAACCGCTCGACGCGGCGTGGCAGGCCGTGCTTCAGCCCGCCGCCGCGAGCCTGAACGACGCCTGGCGCGCGAGTGTAACAACCCCCTTCACGTCGACGTTCGCCTCGCGCTATCCGTTCTCACCGGCGACGGCCGACGCATCCCTTGCCGAGTTCGGTCGTTACGTGCGACCCGATGCGGGGCTGATCAACCGCTTTATCGAAGTCGAGCTATCCGGTGTGCTCAAGCGTCAAGGCGACCAGTGGGTGCCCAACGCACTCGCGCCGCAGTCGCTGCGGTTCGACCCGAAGTTCCTCGCCATGCTGCGGCTGATCGGCCCGCTGGGCGCGCGCCTCTACGCGCGGGGCGAGGCTGGCTATCGCTTCGAGATCATGCCGCAGCCGACACCCAGCGTAACGCGCACGGAACTGACCGTAGACGGGCAACCAGTCATCTACTTCAACCAGCAGGAGACCTGGTCGCCGCTCACCTGGCCAGGCAACGGCCTGAACGGCCACGCGTTGCTGACCTGGCACTCGCTGAATGCAGGGCTGCGCATCGCGTTCGACGCCACGGGCGAGTGGGCATTCCTGCGGCTGCTGGAGAGCGCCCGGACGAAACCGCTCGACGATACGCGCTACGAACTGGTGTGGAATGCCGGGGCCGTGAGCGAGAACTCCGCCACGACCGGCGACACTCCGGACAACACGACGGTGCCACTGCGCTATGTGCTGCGCACGCAGGCCGGCGCTGGACCACTGGAGCTGCTCAAGCTACGCGGCTTCCGCATGCCGGAGCGCATCTTCGTGACGGGACGCGCCGGGGTCATTTCCGGGCTGCCTTCCCTGCCACCATTGCCACCGGAATGACAACCATGACCGCGCCGTGGAAGAAGGATCCGCTTGAACACGAGACGCCATTCCTCAGGTATTTCGATGGGGAAATGCGCTATCTGCGCGAGGCAAGCCGCGAATTTTCACAGGAGCATCCTGACGCCGCTCAGCGTGCGGGGATGCTCAACGGCGAACCCGAGGGACCGGTCCGTGCGGTCTTTGAAGCCTTTGCGATGCTCGCGGCGCGGCTGCGCAGCAAGCTCGACGATGGCATGCCGGAAGTCACCGATGCGCTGCTCGATAATTTGTACGAGTATGCGGCGCGGGCGATTCCTTCCTTGTCGATCATCGAATGCATGCCCCTGGACCGAACGGGCTCAACGGCGTCGCAGATCCCCGCCGGAGCCGTGGTGCGCTCGACACCGATCGGTCCCGACGAGGTGCGGTGCCTGTACCGGACGACGCAGGCAGTCCAGTTGCTGCCGCTCTCGGTAGACGACGCGCACGTCGCGGTACGCGACGACGGACGCTCGGTCATCCGCCTGACGTTCGGCCACCGGCTCGAAGACCAGCGTGAGCGCACGGACCTCTCGCGCATCCGCCTTTACCTGCATGGTGACCGGCCCGCTGCTGCCGTGCTGTACGCGACGTTGACTCGCCAGGTCGCGTCAATCAGCCTGCGCCTGCCGTCGGTGCGCAACGGAGAACTGCAGCGCCTCGATCGTGTGCGCTTCGAGGCATCGGGCTTCGGCCCGTCGACGCGGCTGTGGCCGGTCATGGACCCCATGCGCGATCAGCAGCTGGACCGCGAGCAGACGCTGCTGGAGTACTTCGCGTTTCCGCAGAAATTCCACTTCGTGGACCTGTGCGGCTTCGATTCCTCGGTACTGCCAGCAGGCGAAGCGCAAATGACCTTTGAGATCGAACTGGACGCTCGCATGCCGGGCGACTATCCGGTCAGCCGGGAGAGCTTCCGTCTTTTCTGCACGCCCGTGATCAACCTGTTCGAGGTCGATGCACAACCGCTGCAGCCCGCCGACTGGCATGACCGCGAGCACCGCATCCGCATGCAGCCCTCGCTGGCTGAACATGTCGAGCCATACGATGTGCTCGCGGTCGTTGCCGCAGACCCTGAGGACAGTGCACGGCATGCCTACCAGGCGTTTGCGGGCTTCCGGCATCGCGGCTGGGCACTGCGTTACGAGAAACCGGAGCGGTACTTCCATACCTCGACACGTTTCGGCGTGCGGGGACGCGAACTGTGGGTCACGCTAGAGGGCCAGCTGTGGGCGGGGACGCGCCGCGACGCGCAGGGCGATGAGGACCGTCCCCATCCAGATCACTACCTGACCGCGCGCGCGCTCGCGAACAACGGGCGTCTGCCACGTATGGCACTGGCCAAGGCAACGATCACCGCGACGGTGTCGGGCTTCACCGGTATCGCGTCGGTGCGCAACCTGACGGCGCCGACCCCGCCGCTCTATCCGCCGCGCCATTACCCGGGATATGACTGGCGCGTGCTGGGCCACTTTACTGCGGGCGGCGCAAACGAGCTGAACCGCATCCACACGGAGGGCGCACCGGCGCTGCGTGAGACGCTGGAACTCTATGACTGGACGCCGGACGACGGGATTACGCGACGCATCGACGCGATCCGGAACGTGCGACTGTCCGCGCAGAACGTAGTCGCGCGCGGATACATGCTTAGCGAACTCCACGCATACGTCGAGCTCGACTCGACCGCCTTTGATGGGCCAGGCGATGCGGTGCTGTTTGGCGACGTACTCAGCCGCTTCCTCGATCGCTACGCGAGCGTCCACCATTCTATACGACTGATGCTGAGCGTTGACGGCAAAGAGTCCCTCTATCCGCGCATCGACTTCGACGGAGCACCTTTCTGATGAGCGACGACGATGCGCAACGCGCGCAGGCATACGCCCCGCGCGGCGCCCCCCCTACTTCCGATCCACAATAATCCGATCGAACGTCCCCCCATCCGCGAAATGCACCTGCTGCGCGTTCTGCCAGTTGCCGAACATCTGCTCGACGGTAAAGGTCTTGATCGGCTTGAACTCGCTCGCGTGCTTTGCGAGCACGGTCGGATCAGTCGGTCGCAAATGATGCTTCGCGATGATCTCCTGCCCGGCGGGCGAATACAGGAAGTCTAAAAACGCCTGCGCTTCCTTACGCGTGCCGCGCTTGTCGACGACCTTGTCAACGATCGCCACCGGCGGCGCCGCGACAATGCTCAGCGACGGGTAGACCACATCGAACCCACCGCCGCCAACCCCGCTGTCGATCAACGCCACCTCGTTCTCGAACGTCACCAGCACGTCGCCGATGCCACGCTGCGTGAAGGTCGTGGTCGCGCCGCGCCCGCCAGTGTCGAGCACCGGCACATTGCGGAAGATCGCTTTTTCGAAATCAAGCGCCTGCGCGTCGGTCCCGCCGTGCATCTTCCGATAACCCCACGCGGCCAGATACGTATAGCGGCCGTTGCCGGCCGTCTTCGGATTCGGAATCACCACCTCGATGCCGGGCCTCGCGAGGTCGTCCCAGTCCTGGATATGCTTCGGGTTGCCCTTGCGCACGAGGAACACCATCGTCGTCGTGTACGGTGCGCTGTCGCGCGGCAGACGCGTACGCCAGTTCTCCGGCAGCAAATGCCCCTGCTGCGCGAGCAGATCGATATCGTTCGGCTGGTTCATCGTCACGACGTCCGCCGGCAGGCCTTGCAGCACCGACAGCGCCTGCGCGCTCGACGCGCCATGCGACTGATGCACGTCGACCGTCTCGCCGGTTCTCTGCCTGTATTCGGCGGTGAAGGCAGGATCAATGTCCTTGTAGAGTTCGCGCGCCACGTCATACGACACGTTGAGCAGCGTCGTATCCGCGTGCGCCGCTCGCGGTGCGCCGTGCCACAGCGCCAGTGCCGCCATGGCCGCGAGCGCGGCGCGCGCAGCCGTCAGCCGGCGCGCTTGAGCCGTCTTGCCAGTCATTTTTTCTCCGTTGAAGGTCGCGAAGCAGGCGAAATAAATTGCCGACAGCCGCGCAGCACGCGGCCGTCCGCCCGCTATTATTCGCGAAGCCGGCTTACGGATGTTGTGAAAGCGGCAGCCCTTGCACGCCCGCATAGAAGACGATCAGCGTGACCGGGCTATCCCCCGTCACGCCGCGATGCACACTGCCGACGGTTTCAGGCAGCACCTGCCCTGCCCGCACGGTCTGTTTCTCGCCATTCTCCTTCTCGACGGTGATCTCGCCGGCGAGCACATAGCCGGCATTCGGCATCGGATGGGTATGCCACGGCAACACCGAATGCGCGGGGATGTCGATCTTCAGTACCGACAGTTGCGGTTGCCCTGACGGATAGGAGTGATAGCGCGTGCCATCCCACGCCTTGTCGGTTTTCAGCAGTGTTTCAATCTTGATGCCGGCCGGAGGCTCCTGCGCGAATGCGGCGCCTGAGCACGCAACACCGAAGACCGTGGCCAGTGCGACAAGCGATCCGCGAACGAACGGGCGTTGGGGCAGATGGAAATGGCAAGAAAGGAAGTCGTCCAAACGATACGAGGCGGAAGAAAAGCGGACTCGGGCCGCAGCATTGACTTGCATGATTAAATTCGCTCATTGAAAACGGACAATACGATCCGATCACGTTCGGGCAAACCGACGCTATTCAGCACCGCATATCGAACCGAACGCCTGGCGGGAAACGTTTATTCCGTTGAGTTCGCGCCCTTGCGCGCGGGCGTGCCGGCCCGCGCCGCCAGATTGACGCCGTCGTAGCTATGTCAGCGAGGTGTCACCGAGGGCGAGCGGGAAGGCGCTTTGAGCAAGCGCTTTTTCATCACACAATTTTCGATGGCAGCGAACCGGCTTTCTGTTCGTATTTTTCGCCGGTCGCACCGCAGCGATTTCATTCATGCACCGTGCGGACAGCGGCCGCCCGAACCACGGACCGCACGCCGTACCGCACTTAACCTACGCCGTATGCGCATCAGCGCAGCGACAGCCACTGGTCGCCCAGGCCGTCGATAATCGACGCCGCGTCGAACCGGTACGCCATCAGCGCCGCGAAACCGCGCCGCCCGTCGATCGAAGCCGGCGCACTGGTAAAGCCGTGCTTACCCATCAACGCCGCCTCGATCGCATCCGCTGCGGCTTTACCGACTTCGAGTGCGGCAAGCGGCTGACCACCGTTGTGCGCGAGCCCTGCCGACTGGGTCGCCGCGATGCCAAGCGCGTTGCGCATGCGCGTGCCGTCGAGCTTCAGCAAGCGCGTCACCGCAAGCACCGCGCCGAGCACGCCGACAGCCGACGCGACATTCCAGCGCGCGCGAAACTCATCGCTGTCGACCGCATTGCGAATGCGCAGCGCCGCCTCGATACCAACCGCGGCCGCCGCCGCAAGCTCATCGGCATCGGCGGACATCAGTTCGCCGGTCGCGACGACCGCCGCCAGCACCGGCGTCGCGGTGGTCGCGGGTTGCTCGTTCGCGAGCGTCGCACCGAGCGCCCACGCTTGCACGCGCGTGTCGTTCGGGCCGCTGCCCTGCGATAGCAACAGCGCGGCGGTTTGACGTCCCGCATGGTTGAGCGACGCGAGATTCGAGCGCGCATGCGCGACCGCGCGTGCCGCAGCGGCGACGGCCGGCGCGCCTTGCTCGGTCAGCGGGCCCGATGCGAACTTGATCAGCGCATCGGATACGGCGGAATGGGTAGCGGGGTTATGCATGATTCGATTCCTTCGTCGGAGTGCAAAGCGCGAAAAGCGCATCGAGATTCTTCGCGTCGGCGATACCGTCGACGACAGCAGCCAGCTTCATCGCCGTACCGTTGCCAAGCAGCGGATCCACCAGCAAGCGCACCTTGTTCAGCAGTTCGTCGTCGGTCAGCGGACGCGCCAGACTGCCGCGCGCATGCTCGACGTGATGTTTGACGGTCGTGCCGTCTTTCAGCCGCGCTTCGATGAATACTTCATCGCGATTCACCGACGTATCCGGTGCGAGGGTCGTTTTCGCGCGCACCGCCTTCACGTCGTCCTGCACGACACGCGCATCTTCGTATTGCGCGATGCCGACCACCTTGTCGCACAATGCCGCCGCGACGCCATGAATCGCGCTGAAACGCGCCTGCAAGCCATCCTTCGGCTGCGGATTGCCCATCAGCTCGGGCACGAGCGGATGGCAGCGCAACGTGATCGCGTCGATATCAGCCGGATTCGCGATCTTCTCCGACAGCGCGAGGCCGCCGTCAATCGCCGGATGCGCGACGATGCCGCACGGATACGGCTTGTAGGTGTTGAACAGCAGTTCCCAGCGCTCGCCGAACGCGCCGTTCATCAGATCGAAATCGACCTTGGTCGACATCGAGTGCGAATAGCCGCCTTGCGCTTCAAAGATATCGGCTTGCGCGTGCTGCCCCGCCTGCGCGAGGCGCGCGGCCGCGATGCCGTTCGACGCGGCCTTGCCCGGGTGGTACGGCTTCGTCATCGTGCCGAACGCTTCGCGATGGCCGACGAACATCGACGCGGCAATCCCGACCGCATGCGTGAGCTGCTGTTCGTCGAGACCGAGCAGCAACCCCGCGGTCACCGCGCAGCCGATCACCCCGCACGTGCCGGTGATATGCCAGCCGCGATCGTAGTGCTCCGGCGAGATCGACACGCCGACGCGCAGTTGCGCCTCGCAACCGAGCGCGAACGCGGTGAGCGCCTGCGCGCCATCCGGCTTCGTCTCCGGCGCGAGCGCGGTGAGCACCGCGAGCACCGACGCGGCCGGGTGAATCACCGTCGCGAGATGAGTGTCGTCGAAATCGTCGAGATGGCCGGCAAAGCCGGTGGCGAGCGCCGAGAAGTGGACATCGACGCGTTCGGTGCGGCCCGGCACCGGCGCGAGCGCGCCCACGTGCAATTCGCGCGCGGTGGACAGAATCGCATCGACACCCGGGTGGCGCGACGCACCGATCGACGTTCCGACCACATTGATAAACGAACGCCGTGCCTCCCGTTGGACTTCCGCGGACAGCGGACGCTGCGCGAGCGCATGGAGGCCCTGCGCAAATGCGGCGGCGACAAAACTCATTGAGACAACTCCTCGAGACGAACGCCGTTGGTCTTCGGACCGAGCACGCTGACCATCACGACGATCACTAACATGGCTGACGAAATCAGCACGAACACGGCGGTCACACCCGAATGCTTGAGCAGAGCCGCCACCCAGAACCCCACAAAAATCGAACTGACCCGGCTCCAGCTGAATACGAAGCCGACCGCGCGGGCGCGGATACGGGTCGGATACAGCTCGGCCTGATACGTATGGAAAATGCCGATCAGCCAGTTGTTCGCGATCGTCACCGCGCTGCCGCAGATCAGGATCGTCGCGGTGTCGCGCGCGAGGCCAAACAGCACGCCCGCGACCGCGACGACGAGCGCGCAGCCGACCAGCTGCCACTTGCGCTCGATGCGTTCCGCGCAGGTCATCGCGCCGATCGCGCCAAGCGGCGTCGCGAACGCGATCACCATCGTGTACAGCAGCGAGTGCGTGATCGTGATGCCCTTCGAATACAGCAGCACCGGCACCCATGAGCCGAAACCGTACACCCCGAAGGTCTGGCAGAAATTGAAGAACGACAGCATGACCGTGCGCGGCAGATAGCGGCCCTTCCACATCTCGGACCACGAGCCCTGTTCCTTGCGCGCCGCAGGCGCGTGCGCGTTCGCGGCGGCCGGTGCATCAGCTTGCGGCGGTGCGAGCGGCTGGCCGGTTTCCGCAACCACACGCGCTTCGATCGCATCGACAATCGCATGCGCTTCACCATGGCGCCCCTTGCTTTCGAGCCAGCGCGGCGATTCCGGCAAGCCGCGCCGCACGAACCAGATTGCGATCGCGCCGGCCGAGCCGATAATCATCACCCAGCGCCAGCCTTCGAGGCCGAACACCGTGCGCGGCACGAGCCCATACGCGAGCACCGCGACGACCGGCACCGACGTGAGGATCACGAGAATGCTGAACGCCATGTAGCGGCCGCGCGTCTTGTACGGCGTGAGCTCGGAGATGTAGGTATCGACCGTGAGCAATTGCACGCCGATGCCCGCGCCGGCCACGAAACGCCATACGTCGAGCGCCTCCGGCGAAGTCTGGAACGCCGCGACGAACGTCGCGATCGAATAGATCACCATCGCCGCGGTAAAGACCGCGCGGCGCCCATAGCGGTCCGTGATCCCGCCCAGCGCCACCGTGCCGACGAACATGCCGGCGAAGAATGAACCGAGAAAGCTCGCAAAGCCATTGATATCGAAGAGCCCCGCGGTCGTTGCGCGATACAGGCCGCTGTGGATCAAACCGAGCGACACATACGCCGCCATGAAAAGTTCATAGAACTCGAACCAGCCGCCTACCGCGATAAGCGCGACCAGTCCTCTGAAATAGCGGGTGGGCGGCAGCCGGTCGAGCCGCGCCGATACGCTCGCATTGCCATACCCGGACGTTGCGAGTTCTTTGTCCATGTACATCGACGTCTCCTGTCTTCTCAACGGAAAGTGTGTGCCTTGAATACATTACTGTCGACACTTATACCCAGTATGCAAGGAGTTTCGAGTAAACTCAAGTTAAACCTTGATGAAGTGTGCACACTTTAAGTTCCGGAACGACCGGGGCGTTTGTCGCCGGGCGGCGCCGGTTTGTTAGAATCTGGCGCCGTGCAACGCAGCGGCTGCAGTTGAGCGAGGAACAGAACATGGTCAGAGATGGGGAGAAGCACGCGGCGGCCAGTGCGGGTGCGGGCACGGCGCCGCTCGAAGAAGCGGATTCGCCGCGCGTGGCGGAAATCGTCGATTGGGTCGCGCGCGGCATCATCGAAGGACGTCTGAGGCCCGGCGACGACCTGAACTCGGTCGATCTCGCGAAGCGCTTCAGCGTGAGCCGCACGCCGGTACGCGAGGCGCTGTTCGTGCTGAGCCGCGAAGGACTGGTCGACTGGTCCCCGCGGCGGCGGCCGCGCGTGTCGACACTCAACATCAAGGACGTGCGCGAGATCTACCAGTTGCGCGCGGTGTTGTACGCGCAGGTGTCGTACGCGATCGTCGAGCAAGCCACCGACGACGATATCGCCGCGTTGTGGCGCACGCACAAGCGCCTCGCCGATGTCGCGGCACGCGAGGACGTGGACGGCTATTTCTGGGCGAACGTCGCATTTCGCGACGAAGAGCTGCGCGTGAGCCGCAACAACATCTACAAGGAAGTGCTCGACACGCTGAAGATGCGCACTAACCGGCTGCGGCATCTGAGCGCGTCGCTGCCTGGCCGTCTGCAGCGTTCGTGCGCCGATCACCAGCGGCTGTGCCAGGCGTACGAGGAACGCGACGGCGTGCTGGCCGCGGCGCTGAACCGCTCGATCGTGCTCGGTGCGCTGCATGCGATCGAGCTCGCATGGGAACAAGACCCGGAGAAGTTCTGAACGGACGACGGCGGCTCGTCGTCGCGCCTTCGCGGGCTGGCGGCACGCGTCTTCGCGACGCTCGCTGATATCACTACATCCAAGGTCGAATCTCTGAGTTAATCGCACTGAAACGATGCAGCCGGTGACGCCGGAGCCCTGGCGGGCGACCGGATCGCCTGCACCCTCACCCGGAGCGTTTCGCGATGATCAGATTTTCCACCTTCCACGGCGGCACGCGTGTCGAGCCAGGCAGCATCGGTACGCCGGAAACGAATGTCCCTGACCTTCAAAGCCAGCAGCCGGCACGAGCCGAACAGACTCGGCGAAGTACCGGACATACGGCGGGCGGCCCGCTCCCATCCGCTGGATCGCCTGTGCACGGACGGCCGGCACGTGCCGCGACAGGAGCCGCCGGCAACGCGACCGGCTACCTGCCCGACGCCTATATCGGCGTACCCAAAGGCGATTTGCAGTCCGATCCACGTCACGCGGGCGTGCTCATCGACGAAACAGGCCAACCGTATGTTCCGGTCGGCGGCCACTACTACGCGGTACGCAGCGACACAACGAACGGCACATGGCGCGCGGTCCAGTTGCAGGAGCCGGTCAAGCCGGGCATTCCGATCCGGCGCGATGCGGCGGGCAACTGGCACCCGCATGGCGACGCGGGCGGGCCGGGCGGCAAGCCGCTTCCAACGCGCGCGCAGCTGCAGTCCGACCTGCGCGCAACGGAAGCGACGCTGCACGAACTCACCGTCCGACGAATAGGCCAGCGTCACGACATGTTCGATCTTCGCGACATGCTGCACGAACACGAAACGTTTCGCGAGGACACCCGCGCTGGCCTCGCGGCGGCGCGCAGCGAGCTCGCTCTTTCCCGAGGTATGGCTGAATACTTTGCACGACAAATCGAGCGCGGTGACCCAGACATCTCGTTCAGGAGCGGACTTGAGCGGATGGCCCACCGGATCGAAGACGCGACACGGGCGATAGCAGGGCTGCAGCGGCTGATCGATCAGGCTGGTGCGGAGCGTGTCAGACTACGAAGCCGCATCGCTGCGGCGAACGCTGACGTGGAGCGCACCACCGAGGAGATCCTCCGCGCGAGGATTCGGTTAATAGAACTCGACGGGCTATCGAACAGTCTCGATTAGCGCGTGCGAGTCGCGACGTATGCTGTAACCACACGCGCCGCGCTACTGCCCCGCCACCGCACGCAGCAACGCCGGCACCGGCTGCAACGCAACCAGCTGTGACGCAACGACACCATAGGAAGTGAGCGTCTTCGTCACGTCCTGATAGTCGATGTAAACGCGCCGATCGGCGTCCTCCCACACCACTGCCCTAAGCGGCAACTCCAGCGCCGCATGCGGGTAGGCGGCCATCACCGGCGTGCCTGACTTCGGATTGCCAAACAGGAATAACCGGGGCGGCCGCAACGGCAGGCCGACACCCGCTGCAGCTTCGCTCTGGTCGATATCGGCAAACAACGTCAGCCCGCGCGCCGCAAGCGTATCGCGCAAGCGCGTAATGGTGGTCGCGAAATCGTACTGGCTCTGCACGGTGACAAGCGACGCGGGAACGGCATCCGGAGTTTCGGCTCGGGCAGTCATGACGGGCTCCATCCAAAAGGTGAAGAAAACCAGTAGCGACGCGGCGGCAACGCGCGATGGGTGATGGGCGACGTCGAGCCTCTTCATCGCATTGCCCTCATAAGCGGGCAGATACCGTCCGATGAATACCAGCCGCGCCGCAACCACGCTCGCAAACAGGATCAGCGGCTCCAGCGGCAGCGAAAAGAATCCAAGATTCATCGATTGGCGCACCCGTTTCCGAAACCGCAGATCCCCCGCGGCAAGTGTAGCGGCACAGCCTGCCTACCGGCATGCCCAAACGGCTCATCGATCTGCTTGCGCGGCTCAAACACCTCGCATGCATGCGATCGTCCGCGCATTCTTCTCGCAACGAGAAAAATGCTTTGGGCTAGCCGTCTATTCAGAATCGCGCCCCACGCTCCTACACTGCGAGCCAGGGGTCCGGATGGTCCGGGCCACCCATTCGACACGAGACTCGCGACATGAAACTGTATTACCACCCCCTGTCCGGCCATTCGCACCGCGCTCACCTCGGCCTGTCGCTGCTTGGTGTTCCGCACGAGCTGATTGAAGTGAATCTCGCGGCCGCCGAGCACAAGTCGCCTGAGTTCCTGAAGCTGAACCCTTTCGGGCAGATTCCGGTGCTGATCGACGGCGATACCGTGATCCCCGATTCGAATTCAATCCTTGTCTACGTGGCGCGCAAGTTTGGCAAGACTGACTGGCTGCCACAAGGAGCACTCGATGAAGCGGGCGTGCAACGCTGGCTATCGGTCGCCGCCGGCGAAGTTGCTTACGGACCCTGCGCGGCGCGGCTCATCACCGTGTTCGGCCGCGAGCTGAATGCGCCAGAAGTGATTGCGCGCGCACACCGGATTCTCGGGCTGATTAACACGACGCTGAGCGGCCACGACTATATCGTCGGCACCGCGCCGACGATCGCGGACATCGCGCTTTACAGCTATATCTCAAGCGCGCCCGAAGGCAACGTGGACTTGTCCGGTTACCCGCAGGTGCTCGCGTGGCTGCGCCGCATCGAAGCATTGCCGGGCTTCGTGCCGTTCCAGAAAACGCCGGCCGGGCTTGCAGCCAATCCGTAAGCGGTACGCTACGCGCGACCGCACGCTGGGTCGCGCGGCGCAACAGACGATGCGTCGCAGATTCTGAAGGAGCGCAATGATGGACATGACCTCACCCGCATGGTTCGATGAAGCCGACTCGCCGTGGCACGCGGGCGAGGTTGCGCTGCAGCGGCAGGCTGGCGTCGCCGAGCGGATGAAGGACCTCGGGCGACGCGTGGTGCGCGACCATATGCCCGATCAGCATCGTGCGTTTTTCGCGCAGCTGCCGTTCGTCGCGGTCGGTTCAGTGGATCGCGACGGTGACGTATGGGCGACGCTGGTCGCCGGCAAGCCGGGTTTCATGCAGGCGCCGACCGCGCACAAGCTGCGCATCGACGCACGGCCTGCACCGCGCGACCCCGCGGCAGCCGGCATCCATGACGGCGCCGCGGTCGGCCTGCTCGGCATCGAACTGCATACGCGCCGGCGCAACCGGATGAACGGCATCGTCAGCGACAGCGGCGCGACGGGGTTCGCGGTCGATGTCGCGCAAAGCTTCGGCAATTGCCCGCAGTACATCCAGATGCGCAATTTCGCGTTCACGCGCGACCCCGCGCTCGCTGCGCACGCCGAGCCCGTTATCAGCGGCGAGCTATCGGAACGCGCGCGTGAAATGATCGCCAGCGCGGATACGTTCTTCGTCGCATCGTACGCGGACCGTACGGGGTCTCGTCGCGAGGTCGACGTGTCGCATCGTGGCGGCAATACCGGCTTTGTGCGCGTCGGCGCGGACGGTGTGCTGACGATCCCGGACTTTGCCGGCAACTCGTTCTTCGCGACACTCGGCAATATTCTCGTGAATGGCCGCGCGGGCCTCGTGTTCGTCGACTTCGCAAGCGGCGACCTGTTGCAGATCAGCGGCGACGCAACGGTCGACCTCGATTCGCCGGAAGTCGCCGCATTTCAGGGCGCCGAGCGGCTGTGGCGGGTGAAGCCACGGCGCGTCGTGTACCGCGCGGGCGCGCTGCCGCTGCGCTGGGTATTTCACGAAAACGGCTGGTCGCTGAATTCGCTGATGACCGGCAACTGGGCCGAAGCGGAAAACCGCCGCAAAGCAGCGGCACTCGCCGACACCTGGCGGCCGTTCAGGGTCACGCAGATCGTCGACGAAAGTGCGACGATCCGATCGTTTCATCTGGAGCCGCTCGATGGCGCCGGCGTGCTTCCGCATGCGGCGGGACAGCATTTGCCGATTCGTGTCGTGTTGCCGGATACGACCGCAACGGGCGCAACAACGACACCCGCATCCGCGGCGACGCGGCGCAGGACGTACACGATCTCGTCGGGCCCTGCGGACGGCGCCTACCGGATCAGCGTGAAGCGCGACGGACGCGTGTCGCGGCATCTGCACGATACGCTGCGCGTGGGCAGCATGCTCGAAGCACGCGCGCCCGCCGGCCGCTTCACACTCGATGCGCACGAACAGCGGCCGGCGGTGCTGCTCGCGGCGGGCGTCGGCATTACGCCGATGATCGCGATGCTCCGGCATATCGTCTATGAAGGGCTACGCACACGCCACATGCGTCCGACCTGGCTGTTCCAGTCCGCGCGCACGCTGCGCGAGCGCGCGTTCAACGACGAGATCGACTATCTCGCGAGCGTGTCCGGTGGCGTGGTGGAAGTGGTGCGCACGCTATCCGATCCGCAACGCGCGCTCAAAGGCAAGGACTTCGACCACGCGGGGCGGATCGATATCGCGCTGCTGCGGGAAACCCTGCCGCTCGACGACTACGATTTCTATCTGTGCGGCCCGGCCGGTTTCATGCAGTCGCTCTATGACGGCTTGCGCAAGCTGAATATCGATGACGCGCGGATTCATGCGGAAGCGTTCGGGCCATCCGGTGTCACGCGCACGCGCGATGCGAAGGCCGCGGGCATCGCGTCGGCGGCTGCCGTGCCGCATACTCCGGCGACCGCGTCCACGCCGGTCGTGTTCGCGAAATCGGGCAAAGAAGCGCGCTGGGAGCCGGCGCGCGGCACGCTGCTGGAGTTCGCCGAAGCGCAAGGGTTAGCACCGGAATTCAGCTGCCGGGGCGGCAGTTGCGGAAGCTGCCGCACCCGCATTGTAGACGGCGCGGTTGCATATTCGAACCCGCCGGAGTATCCGGTCGCGGAGCACGAAGCGCTGCTCTGCTGCGCGGTGCCCGCCAGCCCCGAAGCCGCCGGCGCCGCGCCGCTCGTGCTCGATCTGTGACGCGTACGCGGGCGTGCGCTCAGAAGGTCAGATCGTGCAACTTGCGCATCCCGTCGAGCAGCCACTGAAACAGCCCCTGCTCGGTATGCGCGGCCGGCGCCTCGGATGACGAAATGCGGCTTAACTTGTCGCTCCGCTTCGCGAGCAACTCGCACATCTGCTTCGCGACATCGGGGTTGCGCTTAAGCAGCGGCGTCAGGTCGTCCTTCTTCAACCGGTAGACGATCACGGGGCTCAACGCCGTGACCTTCACCCGCAACGGCATGCCCGCGATCAACCCCTGTTCGCCCATCGTGTCGCCGGGGCCGAGCCGGGAGACTTCGATGCTGCCGACGGCGGGATCGTCCATCGTCACGCTCAGAATGCCGGACTCGACGATCGTCAGACACTCCGCCACCACCTCCTTCGTCAGCAGCACGTCGCCTGCCTCGTATTCCTTGCGTTGCAGCAGCGGCGCAAGGTTTTGCATTTCGTCGCGACTCAATGTCGAGAACAGGTCGACGCGCCGCAGCAACGCTTCGCGCGGATCGTCGATCATCGGCGGCGCGGCCGGCACGCCGAGCGCCCGCAATTCGACGCCCGCCGACGCGAGGTGCCGATAGCAAAGATCAAACAATTCGTTCGTCACCGCGGTTTTCTTGCCCATGTCGTCGATATAGCCGGTCACTTCGTACAGCACTGAATTGACCGTGCTGTGCTTCGCGGTCACATACGGCGCCGGGTCCGACATCAGCGACGTGACGCTCGCGACCGCGCGCTCGAGCGCGCCGATCACGTTTGCTGGGCGCTCCTGCGGAGAGATCTCGAGGCTGACCTTCACGCCATGCAGCGCGCCGGGCCGATTGTAATTGGTGATCTTCGTTTTCGCAGCCACCGCGTTCGGCACGATCACGACATTGCCTTGCGAGGTCAGTAGATGCGTCGCACGCCAGTTCATTTCGACGACCCGTCCGTCGACGTCGTCGATCAATACCCAGTCGCCGATATGATACGGCTCGGTCGTATTGAGCACGATGCCGGCGAACACATCGCTAAGCGTGCTTTGAATCGCCAGACCGAGCACGATGGCGAGCGCGCCGGACGTCGCGACGAGCCCGCGAATCGGCAGTTCGAGCACGAAGCCGAGCGACGCGACGATCGCGGCGAGAAACACCAGCGCGCCGAAGACATCCTGAAACAGCCGCTGGCGGCGCCACGCGTGCGGCAGCAGCAGCGTATCGAGCGCCTGACCGAGCAGCCGCGCGCCGGTCAGCCACCAGATGATCTCAAGTACCTGTCCGGCCACGTGCTGTGGCATCGACCCATAGCTGGGCGCCTGCGAGAACGGACTCAGGCCGGAAGCAAACAGCACGAAGCTGAGCACCGCGAATAGCGCGAGGCGGACAAGAAGCCGTGGCACTTCCTGTCCTGGCAGTTGAAAACGCCATGCGGCGAGATCGACAACGATGATCGCGTAACCGATGATCAGAGGATGGTCCAAGGCGCCTCCATGTGAAGTCAAACGAAGGCGCCGGCCGTTGCCCACCGGTGATTTCGCGGCAAGCTGCCGCGCCGGCGCACGACTGCTCACAGTAACACGCGACACGCCTTTTTCGCTGGTTGCCCCGTCACACGCCGTGTTGCGCAGCACACAACACACGGCGGCCGCGCATCAGAAACGCCGCATCGGCGGCGCGTTGCACGGCGCCGATGCGACAGGCGGATCGGACTACGGAAAACGAAAAGGAAACCGCAAACGCGGTCTTACTTGACGATCGCGAGCAGTTCGACTTCGAAGGTCAGATCGCTGTTCGGCGGAATGATGCCGATCCCGCGCGAACCATAGGCGGTCGCGGCGGGACACGTGAGTTTTGCTTTCTCACCGACTTTCATCGTCGCGACGCCTTGCGTCCAGCACGGAATCACACGGTTGAGCGGGAACTCCGCCGGGCCGCCATGTTTGGCCGAGCTGTCGAACTCGGTGCCATTGGCAAGCGTGCCGCGGTAGTTGACGCGCACGACGTCGGTGGCGCTCGGCTGCGGCCCCGTGCCGGGCGACACATGCTCGACGATCACGCCCGACGGCAGCTTCTCGGTCGAGCCTTGAGCGGCGCACGCGCTGCCGGCAGCGGATGCGAAAACGGCGGCGGTCAGCGCGCACAATGCGAATTTCATCAGGTTCTCCTCGTGAATGGGCGGCGCTATTGTAACGAATCGGGTCCGGCCCAGGTTTGACGTGGGCCCGGCCCGGGTTTGCGTCGCTCATTCATGCGGACTTTGCAGGCGCTCGATGAAGCGCTGATGAAACGCAAGCCGCGCAACACGGCCGGCCGCGCGGTCCCGGCCGCACCCGGCTCAGCTTGCGCGCGCCGGCACGTTGCCGAGCAGTGGCCCAAGACCCTCCGCATAGGTCAGGTGCGCGATCACCGCATCGCGCAGCTTCGGATACGGCAGGTCCGCGAGCATCGCAGTCTGCATGGCCACCATCACTTCGCCGGACTCCGCGCCGAGCATCGTGAAGCCGACAATCCGATCGTCGTGGGCGCCGACCAGCACTTTCATGAAGCCGAGCGTCTCGTCGGTCGCTTCGCCGCGCAACACGTTCTTCA
The DNA here is from genome assembly GCF_902859855.1 of Paraburkholderia humisilvae. Classification (GTDB taxonomy): domain Bacteria; phylum Pseudomonadota; class Gammaproteobacteria; order Burkholderiales; family Burkholderiaceae; genus Paraburkholderia; species Paraburkholderia humisilvae. The sequence goes on along the minus strand of NZ_CADIKH010000052.1, from coordinate 19,435 downwards.
TCGGCAGCTTCGCGACCCGCACCGGAATCTGGCGACGCTTCGCCTCGCTTTCGTTGAGACCGACATGCGCAAGCGGCGGATCGGTGAACATGCAGTACGGCACCAGCCGGTCCTGCGTACTGCGCTTGCCGCCCGCCATGTTGTCGCGCACGATCCGGAAGTCGTCGACCGACACGTGCGTGAACTGCGGGCTGCCCGCGCATTCGCCGATCGCCCATACATCAGGCGCGCTCGTCTGCAGCCGGTCGTTCACGCGTACATAGCCGCGCTCGTCCAGTTCGATACCCGCCTTGTCGAGGCCGATGCCGGCGGTATTCGGAATGCGGCCGGTCGCGACCAGCAGATGACTGCCTTCGACGGTCTTTTCAGTGCCTGCCACGCGGACCGTTACGCGCACGTCCTTACCGGATTGACCGGCGACTTTCGTGGTTTGTGCGCCGAGCAGCAGTTCGATTCCTTCGCCACGCAACATGTTTTGCACTTCGTCGGCAATGTCCGGGTCTTCGCGATGCATCAGGTGCGGGTTGTGATCGATGATCGTCACGCGGCTGCCGAAACGCCGCAACGCCTGTGCCATTTCAATGCCGATATAGCCGCCGCCGAGCACGATCAGGTGCTCAGGCAGTGCGTCGAGCTCCAGCGCTTCGATATGCGTGAGCGGCTGCGCGTCCTTGAGTCCGGCAATGTCCGGTATCGCTGCATGCGAGCCGAGGTTGACGACGACCTGGCCGCCGGTCAGCGTGCGCGTGCCGCCGTCGTTGAGCGCGACTTCGATCGTCTTCGGCGCGATGAACTGGCCGGTGCCCATGATCAGTTCACCACCGGTCGACCGATACAAGTGCAGATGCGCGGCGATCTCGCGCTCGACCATATCCTGCTTGCGCTGCCGCACCTTCGCGAGATCGGTTTTCACAGCACCCGTTATCGTGCCGAAGTCCGCTGCATGGTGCGCGAGGTGCGCGACCCGCGCACTCCAGATTTCGTTCTTGCTCGGCAGGCACGCAACCGCGGGGCACGAACCGCCGACCCATTGGCGCTCGACCACCGCCACCTTCTGCCCTGAGCGTCCAAGATGCCACGCGAGCAGCTTGCCACCCTGACCGCTGCCGAGGATCAGCGTGTCGAATTGTTCCAGTTTGGACATTCCCTCTTCTCCGTGGTGGTAGGGTCTGTTTGCATCTGGAACGTGCATGCGTTGCCCCGGGAAGGGTCGCTCGCAAGGACTGCGACGCAGCGAATACTCGACGTATTCGCAAGGAGCATGACGCCGCGAGCGGCCCTTCCCGGGGCAACCCCAACTCTGTTCTTCCTTCGAGGGGAATGCCCGAAATCGGCCGCATGGCGGCGTCGCGCGTCGCTAATTTGGCTCGGCCAAACGGCGCTCCTTACTCCCTGCCCCGCGGCCGATTTCGGGCATTCGCATGTACGTTCCAGATGTAAACAGACCCTAAATGAAATGACCCGTGCGATTTCTCAACGGGCACCTCATTGTGATCAGTCGGACAAACGCACTCTGTGCAAATTGCGCCAGCTTTAGCGACATCGCACCTTTCGGGTTCCTGCATAGGGAATCGCGTGCCCTAACTTTGCCCTCATTGAGCGGCATTACGCTTGTCAGCATTCGAGTTCGCCGCACCACGCCGAACGGACGAATCAGACCAACCAAGTTTGCATTCAGGAGTCGAAAATGAGCTTTACCCCTTCTCTTTCACTGTTCATTGGACTGGGAATCATGGTCGGCGTCATCTCGACCCTGCTTGCGATCATCGTCGACCGGATCGACACGCGAATGGCTCAACGGTCCGTTGAAAAAGCACTCGCGGCGCGCCGCGCACGCAAGGCGCGCGAAGCGCGGCGAACGTGGGAGGAACACAGCGAAGACTACTCCTGCGTCGGGATGGGCCTCGGCGCCAGCCGGGTCATCGACTGAAGTGAACGCAAGTCAGGCAAAGCCAGCCTCTACGCTGATCAGGCGCCGCAGAAAGGCGAAACGGGCGGAATACCGGCAGGCAACCCGCAGGAAACCACCGAAGGCCGATTGCTAACGATCGGTCGTATCACAGGCATCGTGCCGGTTCGTTGTCCGATTCACACGCGCAAGGTTTCGTCAGCGAGCGACGGCTCGACCCGTACCCCCGGAAAACGCGCAAGCTGCGGCGCCGCGGCGCGCACATAGTGCAGCATCGTCGCCGCGGCCGGCGACAGCGACTTGCCCTGGCGGCGCAGCACACCGACCGTCCGCGTAAGCACCGGCTGCGACAGCAAGCGCAATTTCAGCGTATCCAGCGGCGCGCGCTGCGCAGCCAGCGCGGACATGATCGACACGCCGACACCGCGCGCAACCAGCGTTTCAATCGTCGACGTATTCGACACACGATAGCGCGGCTCGCGCACTTCAACACTCAAGCCCGGCGTGCGGCTCAACTGATGCTGCATCCCGAGGTCGGGACTGAAGCCGATGATCCGATAGCCGGCGACGTCCTGCCACGATAGCTCGCCGGCGCTTGCGGCAAGCGCGTGGTGCGGCGCAAACACGACACCGAAGCTGTCTTCGAAGAGTGGTTCGAATACGAGTTCCGGATCATGCTCCCACGGGCTGCAAATGCCGAAATCGACATCGCCGCTGATAATGCGCTGCTGCACCGTTTCCGAATTGTCTTCGCGCAAATAGATGTCGATGTTCGGATAGGCATCGATATAGGCCGCCACCGCTTGCGGCAATAGCAGCGCCATCACCGACGGCACCGCCGCCACGCCCACTTTGCCGCGCTCGCGTTTGCCCAGTGCGCGCATCGTGCGGATCGACGAATCGAAATCCTGCAACAGCCTTTCAGCCGACGGCAAAAACTCGTGGCCGGCCTGCGTCAGATCGAGCCGCCGCGTCGAGCGATCGAACAGCATCACGCCGAGATCGTCTTCGAGATGCTGGATCGTCAGGCTGAGCGCCGATTGCGTGACGAACAGCGTCTCGGCCGCGCGCGTCAGGCTCCGATGCTGCGCGACCGCGACAAACGCGCGGATATGCCGGATCGAAAGGCGTTTGGAAGCTGAATTGAAGGACTTGTCATTCATCGATTTTGCTCGTGAATCATGCGAATTTAATCGATTGTATTACTCCATCCGGCACCTCTAGACTCACCGCATGAATCATCAAAAGGAGACACGGATGTTGGTGGATTTGCGCCGCTACACGATCGTACCTGGCCAGTTGAAGGCCTATCTGGCGTTGTACGAAAAGTACGGCTTGCCGGTACAGCGCCGGCACGTGGGCGACCCGCTCGGCTATTTCATCTCCGAAGTGGGCACGTTGAACCAGGTCGTGCACCTGTGGGGTTACGAGAGTTTCGAAGACCGTCTGCGGCGCCGCGCCGCGATGGAAGCGGACCCGGACTGGGCCGAATACAAGAAGATGACCGCGCAAGGTTATATCCAGCGTCAGGAAAACCAGCTGGTGATGTCCGCGCCGTGGTCGAAGATCTGAATGCGCACAAGGAGACCGACGCAATGAAGTTGATCATTTCCGACGACTACCAGGACTGCGTGCGCACGCTCGATTGCTACGCAAAGCTCGCCGCGCAATTCGACGTCGAGATTCACCACGACACGCTGCAATCCGTCGACGCGCAGGCCGCGCGCTTTGCCGATGCCGACGCGCTGCTGCTGATTCGCGAGCGCACGCCGGTCACGGCGGAACTGCTCGCGCGTCTGCCGAAGCTGAGGTTCATTAGTCAGACCGGCCGCGCGGCGAATCACGTCGACCTCGCCGCGTGCACCGCACGCGGCATTCCGGTATCCGCGGAAGGCTCGGCCACGACGGCCGCCGCCGAGTTGACCTGGGCGCTTGTGATGGCGGCGATGCGCAAGGTGCATGTCGAAGCGAACCGGCTGAAGGCGGGCCTATGGCAAGGACATCTCGGCATTGGACTCAAGGGCCGTACACTCGGCATTGCCGGATACGGCAAGATCGGCAGCGTGGTCGGCGGCTACGGGCGCGCGTTCGGTATGCGCGTCGTCGCACTCGACGATCACGAAACATCGCGCGCAGCCGCGCTCGCTGACGGCATCGGCAGCGAAAGCGACCGGCAGACGTTTTTCGCGCAGGCCGATGTCGTGTGCTGCCATCTGCGGCTGCTGCCGGCCACGCGCGGCGCGATCACGCTGCGGGATCTGTCGGCGATGAAACCCACCGCGCTCTTCGTCAACACGAGCCGCAGCGAAGTGATCGCACCGGGTGCGCTCGAAACCGCGCTCAAAGCGGGCCGGCCCGGCTTTGCCGCGGTCGACGTCTACGAACATGAGCCGATCTATGCGGCCGATCATCCGCTGCTCGCGCTCGACAATGTGCTCGCGACGCCGCATATCGGTTACGTCGAGAAGGACACGTACGAGCACTATTTCGGCATTGCAATCGATCAGCTGCTCGCCTGGCGCGCGGGCGCGCCGATCAACGTGCTCAATCCGCAAGCGCTCGCCGTCGCCCCGGCGGCGGGCTGAGCAGGCGCACGCCACAGGCCGCGCCCTCGTCCGGCGCGGCCCGCGCGACGCTCGCGGCACGCGCACCCAGATTGCGCTACAAACTCAAGATCGCGCGGCCTCAGCAAGGCTGCGCCAGCAAAGGAGACAATTTTGGACCCCACCCTCGAAGCATCCACGATCAGCCGCATCTATCGGCGCCTTGTGCCGTTGCTGTTCATGCTGCTCATCATCAACTACATGGACCGCGTGAACGTCGGCTTCGCCGCGCTGCGCATGAACCATGAACTCGGCTTCAGCGCATCGGTGTTCGGCCTCGGCGCCGGCATCTTCTTTATCGGGTACGCGCTTTTTGAAGTGCCGAGCAATATCATGCTGCACCGCTTCGGCGCACGGATGTGGATTTCGCGCATCATGGTCACATGGGGACTCGTGTCCGCCGGGCTCGCGTTCGTGCATTCGCAGACTTCGTTTTACGTGCTGCGTTTTCTGCTCGGCGTCGCCGAAGCGGGTTTTATCCCGGGGGTGGTGGCCTATCTCGCCTTCTGGTTTCCGGTGCGCTACCGGTCGCGCGCCAATGCGGGCGTGATCATGGCCACCGCGGTTGCGTCCGCGATCGGCTCGCCGCTGTCGGGCATCCTGATGCACGCGCTCGACGGCGTGCACGGCTTCTCCGGCTGGCGCTGGATGCTGCTGCTCGAAGCGGTGCCGGCGGTGGTGCTAGGCATTTTCGTGCTGTTCTGGCTGACTGACCGTCCGCAGAGCGCGACCTGGCTGCGCGACGATCAGCGCGCGTGGCTCGTGGCCGAGCTCGAAACCGAAGCATCGAAGCTCACGAAGACGGCGAGCCTGCCGTTCATCAAGATCGCCGTGATGCCGCGCGTGTGGAGCCTGTCGCTGCTGTTCGTCTGCTTCCTCACCGCGTTCTACGGCGTGTTGCTATGGTTGCCGCAGATCGTCAAGAACATGGGCTCGCTGTCTGATTTGCAGGTTGGCTTCGTCAGCGCACTGCCATTCTGCTGCGCGGCCGTGTCGATGTATCTGGTCGCGCGTCACTCGGACCGCGTCGGCGAACGACGGATGCACATTGCGATCTGCATGGCGATTGGCGGCCTCGCGCTGCTCGCGTGTGCATTCGTGACGCAGCCGCTCGCGGGGTTGGTGCTGCTGTGCATTGCCGCAGGCGGCATCTGGGGCTGTCTCGCCGTGTTCTGGACACTCACCGGCGAATTCCTGACGGGCGCGGCGGCCGCGATCGGGATTGCACTGATCAACACGATCGGCCAGTTCGGCGGGCTGCTCGGACCGTGGCTCGTCGGCATCATCAAGGACTTCACCGGGCACTTCGGCGCGGCGCTGATCGCGCTCGCGGTGGCCGCGTTCCTTGCCGCGTTGATCGCCTTCCTGCTGCCCGAGCGGGCGGTCGTGAAGGAAAGCCAGGCGCTGGCGGAATCGAGCGCCCTGCAATGACGCAAGCATCGGGCGCGGCGTGGTGTAGGGCGTGGTGTGCGACATTGACTCGCCGCATTGCTCGCAACCCGCGCCCGAATGTGCGAAGCTTGCCGCAATTCGCGGCGGCGCATGGTTCGACGCGCAAATGCCTGAACCACCCCGCCGCGCGCTTGCTCCCGTCGCTACGCATGCCACTCACGCTCCGATGACCACCCCATCCCTTCTCGACTTCGCCACCCTGTCCGAACTCGCGTCGCGCTCGCAAGCGGCTACCGTTGCGTGCACATGCACCGCGACGCCCACCGACGGATGGCAAACGCTGCCGCTGTCGATGCCCGAAGCGCAACTGCGTGAAGCCGGCACGCTCGCCGAGCAACCGCAAGACGACGCCACCTTCGCCGAATACCACCCGAACGGCACGCGGTACTGGTCCGAGGATGCGCCGATCGCGCCGCGCTATTTCCCGTATAACCGATGCACGGTCGCTGAGTGCACCGTTTGCGGCCGCTGTTATTTGCGTTACGTTGAAGGCGGTGGTTACTTTGTCGATCAGCGCATACGGCATCTGAAAGCATCGCTGCTGGTCGATGCGGCGCTCTGAGCGCTGTTACCCGCAGGCTCGATGCCAATTCAGGCCGCACGTCTGAATCGCTCGATATTGCGCTCCACTTCAAGCGCACTGCGCTCGACCCAGTTGTGTTGCAGCAAACCGTCTTCGCGCATGTCGAATACTGCCGTGCCGGTCATGTCAATCGGCACACCGTCCGGCTCGAAGCTCATAAAGCCGTTGTTCTTGCCGGTGATCCGCCAGTGCGTGACCACACGGCGCCCGGACGCGCTCCGAAATATCTCCAGCACGTGAAACTCGAAATCGTCGATGCTCGACAGAAAGGTGGCAACCCACCTCTTGAATGCATCGCGCGAGCCGACCCGCACGCCGCCGGCCGTGAACGCGAAATCTTCGGCGACAAGCGCGTCGATCGCATTCGGATCGCGCGCCTGCCACACCCGCCGCCAAAAATCTTCGGCAATTCGCACGGAATCAACCCGGGTCATGGTCCGCTCCATTGAACTCCTGGAAAAATCGGATTACTGACCAAAGTAGATGGACTTCAGGCCCGGCGTAGCACCGCCGCCCGCCGCAGACGTACCGGCCGTGCCCGGACCATACGAGCTAGCCGCCGCGGTTTGAGCGTCGTGCGTGGCAACACGCGCTTCAGCAGCCTGAATCTGGACCGGATACGACGTTTCCGTATCGCCTTGATAGCCTGCCGCACGCAGTTGAGCCAGTTCGGCCTTTACTTGGGCACGTGTGACGGGGGAGTTTTGCTGCGCGAATGCCGCAGCCGGCGCGGCCAACGCAGAAGCCACAACAGATGCAATCAGAAGATGTCGGATGTTCATGATGAGTCACCTCGTAAAGATCAGGTTAATGCTCGACGATCCATGCGCGCTTCGCATTTCGTCATTGGTTCGAAGTGTAGTCATCACCTGCCTGACATTTAAGGGTTTACTCGGATAGAGACTCTTTACCCAGATTGCGGTAATCGCGCCGAATCATGAAGCGCCGCGCCCCCATTCTTGACACTCCTGTCTAAATATGGCAGCATCGTTCACATAGGGCGATAGTTCGCCACGGATGAGGTTCATCATGGTTGACATGGTTCACAGCATGCGCACGTTCGTGCGGGTCGTGGAAGCCGGTACGTTCACGGCCGTCGCGAAAGAGAGCAACATCACGACCGCGCAGGTGTCGCGCGCGGTCTCGCTGCTCGAAGATGAACTGCACACGCTGCTGCTTCATCGCACTACGCGGCATCTGTCGGTCACGGAAGCCGGCGCGAAGTACTTCGAACGTGCAAAACTGATTCTCGCTGAACTGGACAATGCCAACGTTGAAGCACGCAATGCGATGTCGCATGCGCATGGGCGGCTGCGCGTGCACGCGGCGCCGGGTCTCGCGCGCGGAGCGGTCACTGCAGCGCTGATCGCGTACCAGGCCGCGCACCCCGACGTGTCAGTCGACCTCGAAATCGCGCAGAGCATGCCGAACCTCGTCGAAGACGGTTACGACGTGTCGCTGATCGGTTCGACGCAATTGCCCGACTCCGGCTATATCGCACAGAAGCTCGGCTCCTGTCATGCGGTACTGGCCGCATCGCCCGACTACATCGAACGATACGGCATGCCGTCCAGCGCCGACGACCTCGCGCAGCATACGCTGCTGCGTTTGTCCTGTCCGGGTATGCCGGTCGACGAGTGGCATCTGGAAGGCGCCGGCAGCTCGACGATCGTCAGCGTGAAAACATCCCCTTTCCAGAGCAACTCGCCGGACGCAATGCGTTACGCGCTGCATTCCGGTGCCGGCATCGGCGTGGTGGCCCCGTACAACGCGGTTGACGATTTGCGCAGCGGCGCACTCGTGCGCGTGCTGCCGCAGTTGCGGGTGCGGCAAATGAACGTCTATGCGCTCTACGTATCGCGCCGTTATCTGGACGCGAAAACGCGCACGCTGGTCGACTTTCTGCGCAAACAGCTGACGCCCGCGCTCGCGCGAATCGAGCAGGAAATCGAATTGCTCGCGCAGCGCGACGTCGCGCAGCATGTGAGCGACGGTGTGGCGGCGCCAGACCGGCCGACGCAACAAACGCCCACGGCTTCCGTGCAGACCGTTCACTAACCTTCCCGGCCGGTCCGCCGGCCAACTCCTTCTCAAACGGGCGCGACGCGCCCGTGCTACTCACGCATCGGTCACCCGCCGCGCATCGCCGTCATAGCGTGCGCGTGCCTGCCACAGCCGATCAGCCGTCCCCGTCCCGCTCCCTTTCCGCCCCTTCCTGCCCCCTGTCAGCCACAATTGACCGCATTCCGGTTACTGGCTACAGTTCCCCGTTGAAAATTATTGCCGTGCTTGAGTGGGTTCCCGAACGCACAGAGCATCGGTCACGGCTGGAATATCCTGACCTCGCGACCCGCCAGCCGCACCCTCCGCCGATATAACAACCGGAAGCCAGAAGGAGCACCACGCCGATGTCCTACTCCCCGATCGTTCCGCCACCACGCTTTCGACTCTCCGACGCGGTCTGCGACCAGCTCGAGCAGTTGATTGTCGACGGAACGCTGCGGGCGGGCGAATCGCTGCCGTCCGAGCGCGATCTGGCGCAGAAGCTCAACGTATCGCGGCCGTCGCTGCGCGAAGCGCTACTGCGTCTGGAAGGCAGCAAGCTGATCCAGGCAAAGACGGGAGGCGGTTACGTCGTGGCGAATTCCACCGCGCCGCTGATCGCGGACCCGCTCGCGCATCTGATGGCGCGCCATCGCAAGGCCGCTGGCGATATTCTGGAAATGCGCGAAGGGCTGGAGGCCGTCGCCGTCGAGCTGGCGGCGGTGCGCGCCACGAAGACCGACATCCAGAATATCAAGGAAGCACTCGCCGAACTGGAAGCCGCGTTCAGCAAGGATCATCCGTATGACGTCGCCGACGGCGGCGTAACGTTGCCGCAGCTCGATGCGGCGTTTCATTTGCGGATCGCGGACGCGACGCACAATATCGTGCTCGTGCACGTAATGCACGGCATCCACAATCTCGTTCAGAAGTCGATCGAAGAGACCTACGCGACGTTCAAGAAGCGCAATGCCGATCTGTTCTATCTGGTGCAGCAGCATCGCACGATCTACGAGGCGATTCGCAAGCACGATCCGGGCGCCGCGCGCAGTGCGCTCGGCACCCACCTCGAGTTCATTCGCGAAAACGCGTCGCGTTAGGCACGCAAACGCGCCGATACGCGGACACGCGCACCCACGCACGCGATACCGCGCGCTCACACATCCGTCAGCGCCTCCTCGACGATCTCGATCCAGTGACGCACCCTGGTTCTCCCCGCACCATCCAGATGCGTCTGACAGCCGATATTCGCAGTCGCGATCAGATCCGGCTTGCCGCTCTCGAGCGCATCCAGCCTGTTATCGCGTAACCGTTTTGACAATTCCGGCTGCGTAAACGAGTACGTGCCTGCCGAACCGCAGCATAGATGTCCATCGGGCACCGCGGTGAGTTCAAAGCCAAGCCGCTGCAGTACGCCCTCCACTGCGCCGCCCAACTTCTGCGCATGCTGCAGCGTGCACGGACAGTGAAATGCGACGCGCCGCTCGGCTTCGGTGGTGCGCAACGTATTGAGATTTTCCGCCGACAGCACTTCGACCAGATCGCGTGTGAGCTCGCTGACACGCCGCGCTTTCTCCGCATAGCGCGGATCGTCGCGCAGCAGATGTCCGTACTCCTTGACGAATGCGCCGCAGCCGCTCGCGGTCTGGATGATCGCCTCGGCGCCCGCGTCGATAGCCGGCCACCACGCATCGATATTGCGGCGGGCACGCTCCAGACCCGCCTGCTGCGCATTCAGATGGTAGTCGGTCGCGCCGCAGCAGCCCGCCTGCGGGGCGTTTTCGATGCTGATGCCGAGCTTGTCGAGTACCCGCGCGGTCGCGGCATTCGTATTCGGCGACAGCGACGGCTGCACGCAGCCTTCGAGCATCAGCATGCGGCGCGCGTGACGTCGAGCCGGGCGCGGCTTCGCCGCGACGTTGTCCGCCGGAATCTTTTCGCCAAGCACCTTGGGCAACATCGGCCGCACGGCACGGCCCGCCTTCAGCAGCGTATTGAACACGCCGGGACGCGGAATCACATGACGCAAACCGGCCCGCAGCGCACGCTCGCGCAGCGGCCGTTCGATCCGGCTTTCGAGTTCGGCGCGGCCGATATCGAGCAGCGAGTGGTAACGCACGCCCGACGGGCAGGTCGTTTCACAATTGCGGCATGTGAGGCAGCGGTCGAGATGCAGTTGCGTTTTCTCAGTCGCCGCTTCCCCTTCGAGCAACTGTTTGATCAGATAGATACGGCCGCGCGGCCCATCCAGTTCGTTGCCGAGAAGCTGGTAGGTCGGGCACGTCGCGTTGCAGAAGCCGCAATGCACGCATGAGCGCAGGATTTCATCGGCTTCCTCGGCACGCGGCAAGCCGCGTGCGCGATCGGAAAGGTTCGTCTGCATGCTGTCCCTCGATTGGGCTCACAGTTCGGCGTACATCCGCCCCGGATTGAAGATGCCGTGCGGATCGAGCTTCCGTTTCAATTGCTGGTGAAAGCGCAGCAGCGGCGCAGGCAGCGGATGAAACGGTTCGACGCCCGCGGCGGGCGTGAAGCACGTCGCGTGTCCGCCGGCGGATTCGGCCGCACGCCGGACGTTCGATGCGGGCGCATTGCTCTTTAGCCAGCGCTGCGCGCCACCCCAGTCGAGCGCCGACTCGCCGGGCAACGCTGCCGCGCCGACCCCGTTCGGCACCGACAAGCGCCACAGGCACTCGGGCCCCGAGAAAAACGGCAGCCGCTGCTCGCGCAGATCGGTCCAGAACGACGTATCCATCTCGGTCCCGCCGATGCGTTGCGCCGCCGATCGCACCGACGCGGTGCCGCCTTCAAGCCGCACATACAATGCATCGCCGAGATGACACGCGCCAGTAACCGGCAACCCGGCCCGACGCCATTCGACGATCCGCTCGAGCGCATCGGCCGCGCTCATCGCGTGTCGCAAGCTGTACTGCGCGCGCGGTTTCGGCAGCACCTTGAACGACACCTCGGCGATCGCGCCAAGACAGCCGAAGCTGCCGGCCATCAAGCGCGACAGATCGTAGCCGGCGACGTTCTTCATCACTTCGCCGCCGAACCGCACATACTTGCCTTCGCTCGTCATCAACCGGCAGCCGAGCACGAAATCGCGCACCGCGCCTACCCACGGACGACGCGGCCCCGACAGGCCGCTCGCGACCGCGCCGCCGACCGTCGCCTGCCCGGCGAACTCGGGCGGCTCGCAAGGCAACATCTGGCCGGCGTCATCGAGGACCGCATTCAGCTCCGCGACCGGCGTACCGGCGCGCACGGTGATCACGAGCTCGGTCGGATCGTAGCTCACGACGCCGCGATGCCTGCGCATATCGAGCGCTTCGCCTTCGACCGGCCGGCCCAGCGATGCCTTGCTATCGCCGCCACGAATGCGCAGCGGCACACGCCGCGCCGCCGCCGCGGCGACCTGGTCGATCAGCCGGAGGCTGTCGTCCACGGATTCGAAATCGCGGCGCATCAGAAACGCTCCAGTTCAGGAAAAGGCAACGCGCCGCGATGCACGTGCATCGCACCGAATTCCGCGCAGCGATGCAGCGTCGGAATGTTCTTGCCGGGGTTCAACAGGCCCAACTCGTCGAATGCCGCCTTGACCGCATGAAACACCGTCAGCTCGTCGCTATTGAACTGCGAGCACATCTGATTGATCTTTTCGCGGCCGACGCCGTGCTCGCCGGTAATGCTGCCGCCCACTTCGACGCACAGCTCGAGGATGCGCGCGCCGAGCCCTTCGGCGCGATCCATTTCGCCGGGCACATTCGCATCGAACAGAATCAGCGGATGCATGTTGCCGTCGCCCGCATGAAACACATTCGCGACCCGCAACCCGTATTCGGTCGACAGATCGGCAATGCCTTTCAGCACGCGCGGCAGTTCGCGGCGCGGAATGGTGCCGTCCATGCAGTAGTAGTCGGGGGAAATGCGGCCGACCGCGGGGAACGCGTTCTTGCGGCCGGCCCAGAAGCGCTGGCGCTGCGCCTCGTTTTGCGCAAGCCGCACGTCGGTCGCGCCGGACTCGCGCAGGATCGCATCGACGCAGGCGATATCTTCGTCGACATCCGACTCCGCGCCGTCGAGCTCACATAGCAGGATCGCTTCCGCGTCCACCGGGTAACCGGCCTTGATAAAGTCTTCGGCGGCACGGATCGACAGGTTGTCCATCATCTCGAGGCCGCCTGGGATCACGCCCGCGCCGATAATCTTCGCGACCGCGCCGCCCGCCTTTTCGACATCGTCAAAGCTTGCCAGCAAGACTTTCGCGCTCTGCGGCTTGGTGAGCAGCTTGACGGTCACTTCGGTGACGACGCCGAGCATGCCCTCCGAGCCGGTAAACAACGCGAGCAGATCGAAGCCCGGGCTGTCGAGCGCGTTCGAGCCCAGCGTCAGACGTTCGCCGTCGATCGTGATGATGTCGACGCGCAGAATGTTGTGCACGGTGAGCCCGTACTTCAGGCAGTGCACGCCGCCCGCGTTTTCCGCGACGTTGCCGCCGATCGAACAGGCGATCTGCGACGAAGGGTCCGGCGCGTAGTAAAGGCCGTAAGGCGCGGCCGCGTGCGAGATCGCAAGATTGCGCACACCGGGCTGGACACGGGCAAAGCCGGCATCCGCGTCGATTTCGAGAATTTTGTTAAAGCGCGCCATCACCAGCAGGATGCCTTTTTCCAGTGGCATCGCGCCGCCGGACAGCCCCGTGCCCGCGCCGCGCGCGACCACCGGAATACGGCGCGCGTGCGCATACTTCAGTATTGCTTGCACCTGCTCGACGCGTTCCGGCAGCGCGACCAGCATCGGCGATGTGCGATACGCCGACAGTCCATCACATTCGAACGGACGCACTTCTTCGCGCGAATGCAGCAACTGCAGGTCCGGCAGCAATTTCTGCAGTTCCGCCACGACCGTGTCCCGATCGTGCGACTCGAGCGCTCCATCGAGCTTCTCGTCGTATAGGTAACTCATCACGTCTCCTTCAGCCCGCCAAGGATGCCGCTGCGTGCCGCGGACGCGTTGCGTCGCTTACGCCCCGCTTGCATCTGCAACCACCCGCGCGCTGCCATGCTCTCGAAACCCTTCATTTGGTCTACTGGTCGACCAGAAGACCAAGTCGTTCATGCTAGAGACCTGTCAGCCCCTCGCAAACCAGTAGAAACCCTGGCATCGCGTCGGCGTCACGCGGCACCTCACTCCTGCGCGGGTAAACATCGCACGTCCGTAAAGATTCCGCAGATTGAGGCCGATGTACCGCGCTGATCGGGCGCCTCGCCGGTTGGCGCACTTCGCGGCGCCGCCGGTTCCGTGGGCGCACGTCAATCCCCGGCGTCGCGCGTCGGGTCGCATCGGGAGTTCGGCAGCAGCGCCGGCGAGACGCGTATCGAGTGACCCTTTTCCGCCGATGAAATACTCTTGCGCATACTTGCGGCCGCGATTGACCACGCCATAGAACGCCACGCGCTTGCCGTCGGACAGATGCAGGGGCGTGAGAATCACGACATATCGGTCGAATGCTTGACATAGCCGCGCGGCTTCACCAGCGCGTTTTTCTGGTTCACGATGCGGGCATCGGCGCGGCTAATGGTCGGGGATTGCAGCGCGGCTAGTCTGCTTCGGCGGTCAACATGTCGATCAGTTCGCGGGAGAACTGCGGCAAGTCCTTGACGCTGCGTACGCAGATCTTCAGCTTGCGTTCTGCCCATGCGTCGTTCAGGTTAACGATCTTGATGTTCATCGTGTTTGCGTGCCGCAATGCGACCGAGCCCGGCACGATGCCGATACCGACGCCTGCTGCGATCATCCGGCACGCGGCCTCGAAATTGCCGACCTGAATGCGCAGCTTGATGCGCCGGCCGAGCGCATCGGCGGCGATGTTGATGAACGAGTGAATCGCGCTAGACGTCGGCAGACCGATATAGTCTTCGTCGAGCGTCTCCGCGAAATCGACGGTGTCGCGTTGCGCGAGCGGATGATCGAGCGCCGTGACGAGCACGAGATGATCGTCGCGATACGGCAGCGTTTCCAGGTGGCCCGTATCGACGTTACCCGCAACAATGCCGATATCGGTCGCGCCTTCAGTGAGGCCTTTGACGATCTCGCCGCTTAACACTTCGCGCAACTCGATGTTGACATCCTGATGCTCGCGTAGAAACTGGCTTAGCACTGCGGGAAGGAATTCGCTGATTGCGGTGGTGTTTGCCCAGACTCGTACGTGTCCTTTGATGCCTTCGCCGTAGTCCTGCATGTCGGCGGCAAGACGCTCGGTCTCTTCGAGCACGAGGCGCGCGTGGCGCACGAAGGTCTCGCCGGCAGGCGTGAGCGTCATGCCCTGGCTCGTGCGGTAGAGCAGACGAAACCCGAGCCCTTCTTCAAGGTTCTTCACGCGGTTGCTTGCGGCCGGCGCGGATAGATGGCAGCGGCTCGCAGCGCGCGCGAGGTTCTTTGTGTCCGCCAGCGCGGTCATCAGGCTCAGGTCGACGAAGTCGAAGTGCATGGAGGGGTAGGCGTGGGGGTGCGGAAAAATGGGTATGGTAGCGCGATCTATTCCCGTCCGGGCGCTGCCATGGCACGGCCAGCTCTCAGGTCCAGACAACCAGATCGTCCTGCGACGCCATCACGCGCGGTTTCGGTTCACACTCGCAGTTGCAGATGTCCCAGTGCAAAACGGGTTGTTTGTCCAGCATGCGATCGTCTGGGCGTTCACCACTGGGCGTGATGATGCCGACCGTTTTGCATACTGGACACGAGACCTTCGCGTACAGGTAACTGAAGCAGCGGCCCAGCGACTGCATGTCGGGATCGCCCTCGAGCACGAGGCCGCCGCTTGTCGTTTTGTCGAACTGCATGGTGTACGCGCGTCGTGGCATGGTTCAGGCACCTATCCATTCCCAGCGCAACCTGTCACACGCAGGGAATTTCCTTGAGGTCGGCATGATCTGACCGGCCCTGCATTGGATGACTTCATCAAGGCTGTCATCGTAGGTGAAGAACGTGATGTTTGATTTAACGCGCGCAAACCAGCACCCGCTACGCGGACAGGGCTCACCCGGATCGCACCGGATATCTGGCGCGAACACATCAGGTAGTGAATCAGCCTCCCAGACCCATCCATACCCCTCGTCTATAACGCGAATCTTCTGGCCGCGTTCGTCCTCGATGTTCGCTGTGCCGACGAATTTCGCCAGATCTGCCATGCCGAGCGCCAGCTCACCCGCGCTAAACCTTTGCAGAAAGCGACTGCGTTGCACGGCATTCGGAACGAGACGGTAGCGGCCGGTTTCGGCAAACTGTTCGCCGGGATAGACGGGCTGCGATGACATCGCTTCGCGCTTCTGGGCCTCGTAGTTTTCACGCTCGCCGGGGGTTGACGGGTAGTCGTGGTCGAAGGTAACGGTAGCGGGTTTGCTACGGTCGGAATGAAAGTCGACATAGCCCAGGCTGGGTATCACATCAGGGGCACGGGCATTCGTAACAACGAACACATTCAAGCGATAGGTACCGCGCGGCACCTTCGCGTCCGGCACGACAAGAAACTTGAAAGTAACTGCACTTCCAGCCGATATCGTCACTTTTCCATCGACGAATTCCGTTTTGTTGGCCAGAGGCAATCCAGCAAGAGTGGCACTCCATTCATTTTTATTGTCGGTACCTGATCCCCCAATACTGAACGCGTAACGTCTCGAGGATGGCCACTGATCCGACGTTCGCAACGTGATTGGATATCGCCCGCTGTTAATAAACCTTACTGCTACGAGCAATCTATCCTTTTCGCGCTCGACGCTTGATACCTCGGCATCGACCTTGACGATCGCACGACCGAGGCAAGGGGATCTTCGAAGTTTCTCGGGGGGCGTATTGGGGATTCGCCGAACATCGGCGCGAGTATGCGTCTGTGGCGTCGTCACAAAGAAAACGTCCGAGGGGCGAAGGCATCATTCCGCGTCGTTGACCCCATGCATGGAAGTGGACAGGAATAACAACACGGTTGTTAGCGGTAGCGCTTGCATAGCGCTCGCCAGTCTGTGGGCGACGCGCATATGCGAGGTGTGACCGGTACACCGCAATCGTTTCTTCTGTGACTTGGTTCAACGATACCGCGTTATCGTCAAGGTACCGAAGCCAAGACACGGGGGTTCCGAACAGTTGCATACGCACCAATCGCCACTGAGCGCCGACATTCGACCATCCGGGCCTCGATCGCGCGCACCGGCGCCGTTGCAGACGATCTTGCCTGTGCTGCTGCATTTTGCGCAGCGTACAAGGTCGCCTTCGTAAGCGACAGCGCGATGCTGGAGCGTATCGCGAGTGGAGGTGGCGATGACAAGGCCGCCGGCAGTCGTGGTGTCGCCGTTGCAGATGTCGTAGCGAATGCTCATGTATTTTCCCTGTTGGTGTGTGCGGCAGTCGATGTTTAGCCGATGAGGACCGCGTAGGGCACGATGTGCCACTGTTCGAACTCCGGATCGAAGAGCGCGGCCTCGACGCATCGCGAGATATCCCCTTCGGTCACTTTCATTGACGCGACCGCCCGCGTCACCACATCGGTCACGCGCCGCGAACTCCATTTCGTCACGTTGCGATACGCTTCGCGCCATGCGAACAATCCGGCGCGTTCGTGAAGGCTATCGATCTGGTCGAGCGCCTCCTGACTGATCTCGAAGTACGCGGGCGGAGTTGAAGTATTTGTGCGATGAACGATACGGCGCGCGAGCACAGCCAGTCCACCGTCGGGTCGTAAAAGAATCTTCCCGTTACGGACTGGCCACGCAAGACGAAGGTCGGCGGTCAGCCCTTCTCCGTCCGCGGTACGAAATGCTTTGCGGTCGATCCAGCCCGCGTGCGTCACGTCAAAGCGCCTACCGATAAGCGAGTTGTGCGTGGATTGGAGAGACGTAACAACCCACTGCGGCGCCGGTTTCGTCGTCATCGCCTGCGACCTGCACTTTCCCGTTCTCTGCCGGGCAGCAGAGGACGTAGGTTGGAAAGAGCGAGAAGTAGCGGATCTGCTGGCTGCTGGTTGGGGGAGGCGTTCGGTTCAATTTACTCTCTACGGAGGCAAAAACTGATAACCTGAAATGGAATGCTTTTTTCCTTTTTTACTCGAACGAGACTGGCAAGCCGCCTGGAATCCTGTACACATTTCCATTTGCAGTATCAATCCAACGGGGCTCGCAAAACATCTGGAATTCTGTACGCAATACCATCAAATTCGAGCATATATTTCTCAGACCCGGATTTTCTATTAACCGCATTGCAATTCGTCTTGTCCCTGGATGACTCAAAATACCTTGTTTTTCTGTTGATCAAAAGGTCTGAATATCCATTAGACACAGATTTACCTATCGCAATGGTAGATTCACTATTGACTCCATCAACATTGCATTGGCCATCACCCTCCACAAAATAAGATGACATCAAAATCCCGTCTATAATTTTCTTGAGTTTATTCTGTTCCAATATGTAGAGATTCATAGACTCCATGCGGAAGCTACTTGCGCTCGAACCATTTCGACGGGTGAGCCTAACCCCAAAAGCCAGTATCGATTCGCGAATTTTGTAATTTGCCGTGTCAATCTCAACTAAATCGGGCGTAACCGAATTCACAACAAACAGTTTCCGCTCATCAGATTTACCGACAATTGCCTTCCGGGCTTCGTCAATAACGACCACTGTAAAGCCAAAATATTGCGATCCAGCCCTATCGCTCGGAATTTCATATTGATACGGAACAACGATGATAGATTTATCAAGCCTCTGCTTCCACACCTTGCACTGTGAGTGCAACGTATCAAAACTAATATTGATAGCACTGAATTTCTGAGTTAGCGATGATCTGATATTATTTTGCACCATGCTGGTGACATTATTTGCGAACTCACCGCACGCCGAAGCGATCGAACAAATCAATGAAAGAAGCACTGTTAAAGTTATTTCTTTCATTGATCGATTTCCCTAAAAATTCTATTATTTAAGATATTGTGAAAATTATCACGACGATTTGCATAGCTGCCAGTATGTTTATTGACAGCACGTGTGATGTCGTCGACCTGTTGGTCCATGTTTGCAGGCGTTGTCTGGTCAGCAATTTCATAAAGTCTGGCGTTCAGCCAGAAGAAAACAGCCGATCTGACGCCATATTTCATCTGAGCGAGCAGATCCGGATTTCGCAAGAAGTCAACGTTTTCACCGGGCCATATTGAAGAATAGGCAGAATTGAACTCCCGATAGTTGTATTTACCCGTTAATTGCTTCAACCCACGCCCTCTGTAACGCCATCCGTCACCGCTATCGATTGAACCATTGCCAAGCGACGCGACTCCTGAAATGCCGTTATAAGCTCGGTTGGCTATTTCCTGCTGATCGGCCTCGTGAGTGGGGGTTTTCCCATACGCTTCTGCTTCAGATGGTCGATTCCGGAAATACATGAAGTTTTCCTTTAGACCAGCAGGGGAGTAGCTCAGTACTTCCACAAGCCAAAATGCAGGACCGACCTCCTGACGCACCTGAGCGAAAAAGTGTGCAAGTCGAAGCTCGGTATCTAACCGGTAATCGGCCATGTTGGCATTAATTTCATTCGCCAACTCCGTCAATCGGTCATCGGACACTGAAGGACCGCTCCAAATTTTTCTCAGCATCGCTACGGTGATAAGGGGTTTTCTCGAGAAATTCCCCACCAGCGCAACCGGATGAATATGATGCACAACCGGACTATCCGGAAACCCTTCAACCTTGCCTTTCACCTGGTCCCACCACTGCAGCTTGCCGACCCGCTCGAGCTCACACTCCCAGTTCACGCGCGCATTGCGCATCAGCGGCGTGATCGCCTCCCAGCGCGCCATGTTGCCG
>NZ_CADIKH010000051.1 GCF_902859855.1 Paraburkholderia humisilvae | reverse complement strand
TGCCTCGTCCAACGGCTTCTTTGCCATGGCGCGTATCTCCATTCAATCCGTTAGAGATATAACGCGCCAGCATCGAATCGGTTGTCATGTTTTATGGGAAACTCAATAGTTTCACACCCGTGAGGGATCCAATCGACGCAAACCGCATACCTGTGCCGCTTTGCGGATTAGATTGTTATCCTTAGTCGTTGGCGTTTTTTTATTCAAGCTGGAAGGTTACCGTCGACCATCGTGCGCCGCACATTTGATAACATCCCGTACCGATTTTAAATGGCAGCGTGAACAAACATCGAGTAACCTTCGTATGCGCGGCATGAACCGGAAGACTCCCGGGATGAATCGGTCAAGGGAGCCGCACATAAGAAGAGGAGATTAGCTTACATTCTGCGAGAATGTATTTTAGTTATCCGAATTTGTCCTGTATTAAATCTGTCTCCGCAAACATTTCCCGTGTGCAGAGTTTGTATTTGCCGATACAGATGACATCTGGAGGCGGCAGATGAGACGTTGCTCACGACATCCAGACCAGCACGCATTGACGCTCCCCAGCTTTGTCAGCGCACCGACGACGGCAGTGCGCGCAGCGGGCATATTCGCGAATGAGCACGTCAGGAGCGGCGTCGACATCTCGCCGATTAACAGGAAAATCGCTAGCGCGACGAGCACCAGCGTCCGCCACGCGGCTCGAGGACGATGCGTGGAAGCCGCGCATGGAGTCTGGTGCGCGCGTGTCCTTCAATTCGTCTGTCGTGCCTTCTACAAGCGCAGACTGCTGTCGCTGGTCATGCTGACGCTAATGGTGACCAGCCAGTCGACGTTCGCGCAGACCTCCATTCCGGCCGGCGCTAATCTGAACGGTTTCACGCCGGCGAACGGCGACATCTGGAACCTCCAGGGCGACGCTTATTTGTCCAATGGCACCAGCGCCTCGTTTGCCAAGGCGTTGCCCTTGGGCACGCCAGGACTGACGATCAACGGCGTCGCCAGCGGCAGCACCGTCACCCTGAATGACGGCGCCGGCCATTACGCGTACTTCTCCGGCGGCGCCACAATACTCAATCTTTCCGATATCAGATTCACCGGCGGTCTGGTCCCTGCCGGGGTAAACGGTGGGGTGATCAATACGACGGGCGCACTGGTCATCAATACGACAGGCACGGTCAGCTTCATCAACAATTCGGCCGGTCGCAACGGGGGCGTCATCTATGCGACCCAGCCGGTGACCATCAACGGCAGCGTGGTCGCCAACAACAATAGTGCGCTGAATGGCAGTGGCGGCGGCGTGATCTATGTGGCGAGTGGCGCCATCACGATCAATGGCAGCGTGAGTATGGACAGCAACTTCGCGGGCGGCCCGTCCAACACGTCGCCGGCCGGCGCGCTTTACGCCAATGGCGGTATCTCGCTGGCGACCACCGGTGGCGATGTGTCGTTGACCAACAACCTGTCCAATACCAGCGGAGGCGCGGCCAGTTCGGGGACCAGCACGATAGCGGTCGGCAATAGTGCTGCGTCGATCACGCTGACCGGCAACAGGGCAGGTTTCAATAAAGATGGCACGCAGCATTCGGTCGGGTTCGGTGGTGCGTTGCGTGCCTTTGGCGCGATCAATGTAACGGGACGTTCGATCACCATGTCCAGCAATACGGCGACAGGTAACGGCGGTGCCCTGTATGCCAACAACACGGTGACCGTGAGCGGCGACCTGCTCGCCAACGACAATGTCGCGCTAGTTGGCGCGGGTGGCGCGATTTACGCGCTGGCCGGCGACGTGACCACGACCGGCAATATCAGCATGACGGGCAATCAGGCCGGCAGTGGCGGTGGCGGGGCGATCCTCGCCAACAACGGCAACGTCAACCTATCGACCAGCAACGGCAACGTATCGCTCATCAACAACACAGCCAGCAGTCATGGAGGGGCGATCAATGGCAGCGCCAACTTCGCGATCGGTAACAGCGGCGGAACGGTCACCATCACTGGGAACAACGCGGGTTTCAATCCGGACGGGACGTCAGCGAATACGACTTCGCACGGCGGCGCGATTTCGTCGAACGGTCCGACCATCGTGACCGGCGGCCCGATCGTGATGTCGAACAACACGGCGACGCAGGATGGCGGCGGTGTGTATTCCGCGCAGGCGGTAAGCATCAGTGGCGCGTTGACGGCTCAGGGCAACACCAGTCGCAGCGGCAGCGGTGGATTTGTCTACGCGTTGGGCGACATCGACCTGGTTGCCACCGGCGCGTCGACGGTGAGCGGCAATACCGCCGGCACGGCGGCAGCACAGGGCGGTGCGATGCGCGGTGGCAGTAGCCTCAGCCTGTCGGCCAGCGGGGGCGATCTTGCCTTTATGGGCAACAGCGCGGGTGGCCTCGGCGGGGCGATTTATATCGATCCCGCCTCGTTGGTTCTTTCGGCCACGGGGGGCGACATCAGCTTCTCGGGGAACACCCAGAACACCGCCGGAACGCCCCAGGCCAATGCGATCTACATAGCCAATGGCGGCAGCGGAACCGCGGTCACCCTCAACGCAGCGACCGGGCATAGCATCACATTCTACGATCCGCTGCAGAACAATGGCGCCAACGGCTTGATCACGGTCACCAAGAGCGGGCCCGGCATGGTCAGCTTTGACGGTTCGCGATACGGCGTCCTCACTAATCAGTGGTCGCAGGTCTACGCCAACACGGATGTTCAGGCGGGCACGTTCGAGGTCGCGAATGGCGCCGTCTACGGCGTGCATGCCACCACGGTGGGCGGTACGTCGGACAGCACGTTTGCGACGGCTGCCGGAACCACGTTGCAAGGCGGTGTGGCGGGCACGGTGATTGCCGACCAGTTCACGCTAGGGGGAAGCCTGTCCGTTGCCGGGCGCCAGCCGGGAGCGCGTGGCGTTTTCACGGTTGACAGCAATCATGCGACGTTCAGCCCCGGCAGCCAGGTGCTGTTCAACACCTATCTCAACGATGGCGTCATACAGAACACAGACCTGTTGGTGCTGGATCTGAACGGAAGCGCGGTCAACGGTCAGGCGTTGGTCCGCGTGGCGAATGCCGGCGGTCCGGGTGGCTTAACGGTCGGTGATGGCATCAAACTGGTGCAGGCCAATAACGGCACGACAGCCGGTGCATTTGCGCTTGCCCCCGGTGAAGCGCGAGGCGGCGCCTTCGACTACCGTCTCTATCGAGGCGGTGTGGCCGGCTCCGATTCCGAGGACTGGTTCCTGCGCTCGGATATGGTCATCGGGCCAGAGCCCGGGGAACCCTCCGTCCCTGGCGAGCCGATCCTCCCCGAGGAGCCCGCTATCCCAAACCCGCAAGATCTTCCTCTCAATCCGCCGCCGTCCGTGCTGCCACCTGGCGAGTACCCGATCATTGGGCCGGAGATTGCCACCTACTCGGTCGTGCAACCGCTCGCGCGGCAACTCGGCCTCACCATGCTCGGCACGATGCACGAGCGTATCGGCGACACGCTCACGGACGCCGGAGGCGGCATGGACGGCGCAGGGATCGCCCACTCGGGCTGGGTCCGGATGTTCGGCGAGCAGGTCGACAACCGCTACCAGACCTATACCGATGCTCGCGCGAACGGTCAGATACTCGGCATGCAGGCGGGCCTGGATGTGTGGCGCGGCAGTTTGCTGCCCACCCATCACGACGCGGCCGGGGTCTATTTTGCGTACGGCAACAGCAACGTCGACGTGGACGGGCTTGTTACCAACGCGGATGCGACCGCCTATGTATTGAGCCATACCGGCAAGGTGAACCTCAACGCGTATTCCGGCGGCGCGTACTGGACACATTACGGCCCTGGTGGGTGGTACATCGACGCGATACTACAGGGCACCTCCTACGGCGGCGACGCCACGACACAGAACGCGCGCTTGCCTATCTCGGGAACGGGGTTCGCCACGTCGCTCGAAACGGGCTATCCGTTTCAGTTGCCGCTTGGGCCCGGTTTCGTGCTCGAGCCTCAGGCGCAGATCATCTGGCAGCATGTCGGTCTCTCCGAGGCGAACGACGGACTGGGTTCGGTCGATCCGGGCTCCACGTCGGGGGTCACCGGGCGGCTCGGCGTGCGCGGGCAGTGGACTATTGACGGCGCCCATGGACAGGTGTGGCAGCCGTACGTGCGCGCGAATCTCTGGCGGGACTGGGGCGCGCAGGCGACGACGTTGTACTCGGGGGCCGACCAGGTGCCGCTTGCGCAGCAATTCACGCGTATGGATTTCGCCGCGGGCGTGACCGCAAAACTCGACACGCGTATGAGTCTGTACGGACAGTTCGGTTACCAGTTCTCCATCAATAGCTCCGCGACCGGTAGCCAGAAGGGTGTCTGGGGCGATATCGGATTCCGGTACACATGGTGAGGGGCATTGACTCAGGATGTTTGTTACCCGAGCGTGGTCATTGCCTCAAACGGAGATACGTATGTCGACGATCCGCAAACCCGCAAGCGGTCTCGGCGCCGTCCTGCTCGCCCTCGCGGCGGCTGGCGCCTTGACGATTGCCACCGACGCATCCGCACAGTCGAGCGGCGATCCAACGGCCACGCCGGTCACACACGCGGACCAGAAGGCGGCGAAAGAGCAGGCGAAGGCCGACAGGAAGAGGGCTGATGCACAAGCCGACGCCGAAAAGGAAAGAGCGGATGCGCGCGTGAAGGACGCGAAGGATCAGTAAGGCGGTCTGGCGCGGGGCACGCGCGCTGCGTCATTCCGCGGATCGACCGCACATCAAACGGATCATTCGGAATGCTGATCGCATGGAATAGTTTCGCGCGATCCGGTCCGCCAAAGCGCTGCCGCACCGGCCGCGGGCAGCATGCGGCTCTGCCCTTTGCCCACATCCATGACAGTGGCCGGTCGAAGCCGCGGCGGCGACTCGGCCTCGCTCGTCGAAGCCATCGCGAAAGAGATACGAAACCATCCGCTGCGGTACTACCATTGGTCAGAAGACGGCTAGCGCAGGGGGCGGCAATGTATCGCATCGTCATTGCGGAAGACCAGTCAATCGCCCGCGAGGCTTTACGGCTGGTACTGGAACGCTCAGGCTACGACATCGTCGGCGAGGCGCGTGATGGACTGGAAGCCATGCAGTTGTTGCGTGCCCAGACTCCCGACCTGCTGGTGCTGGCCCTGCGCCTGCGGCGGCTCAACGGCATCGAGGTAATCCGCCGTGCGCACCGCGCGTACCCCGGGATCAAGACGCTAGTGTTCAGCGACGTGACGAATGCGCCGATGATTTTGCAATGCGCTCAAGCGGGTGCATCCGCGTTTGTTAGCAAGACCAGCGAGTTCTCCGAGTTTCTCCTTGCACTCAAGGCGGTGGAGCGCGGGCGCACGTGGTTTCCGCATAAGACAGCCCAAGGTGCGGACATTGAACCTTCCGCGATGGAAGACACGGGAGCACTCAAGAGCCTCTCGCAACGCGAATTGAGCGTATTGATCTACCTCGCTGGAGGATCGCGCGTGCATGAAATCGCAGACGAACTGGCATTGAACGAGCGCACGATCAGCACGTACAAGTCACGTCTACTCAAGAAGCTGAACGTCCGCTCGCTCGTTGAACTCGTGGATTTTGCCCGTCGCAATCAGCTCGCCCCGGCCGTACAGGCGCCGCTGGCCGAGGTGAACGCGCAAAACACCGGGTCAGAGCGAACTGCACGCTTTGCCGACGTTAACACCTTGCTTGACATACTGCCTTTCTCGGTTTCGGTGCGCGCACTCGACGGCAGCCCCGTGTTCGCCAATCAGGATTTGCGAAGGCGGTTCAAAACACTGCAAGTGGACGAACCGCTAGGTATCGGACTGCGCGAGCAGATTCGGCTGTTCGGCGCTGATGACCACACCGCCGAGCGCATCGAATCAGCATTCAAAAGCGCTGTCGCGCACGAGACTACCTATCGCATCGACGTCGTTGGGGTACTGCAAGGGGAACCGACAATTAGTCTGCATTGGGGTGTACCGTTGCCGGATTCGCATGGCGCCGTCAATGCCTATCTCTGCGGCACCGTCAACATCAACGGGCCTGAAGAGATCATGCTCGAGCACCAGGATGCCGCGGCCGAGGCGCTCGCGGCGGGCGCGCTCAATGCGGCGCTGCTGGAACGGCACGGCGATGAAGTGTCCCCTCGTATCGCCGAAGCCATGGCACTTCTTGATTCGGCAAGCGGGCTGCATGATGGTTGCGGCACCTTGATCGATACGCACAAGAAGATTGGCGAGCAACTGCAAATGGCTGGGCGACGCCTCGAGTACCTCCGCTTTTTGGCGATGACAGCAGAAACGGTTCGTTGGCCCAATATCACGCGTTGCGATCTTCGGGTCGTTACCCGCGACGTGGCGAAAAAGATGGAGGTCACCACATCGCTGCCGAGCTCCCAGATTCTCACCACCTTCTCCGGGCGAGGCCTGAGATGTGTGTGGCTTGATGAAATGCGCTACGCGCGGCTGCTTACGGCACTGTTGCATCGCGCGGCTAGCAAGAACGGCACAACCCCCATCAATGTCGAGGTGCATGCTGTATTGCGCAGCGGTGGGATGGTTGACATCGAACTCCGAATCGAAGGACACGATGCGCGCCCCCGGCGAGGACCTTCGGACGGCACGGAAAGTCGTGTCGCCGAACCCGACCTCGAACTGGAACTGTGCAGGAAAATGGCTCACGCGCTCAGAGCGGAACTTCACGCCGCAGAGCGCGGAACGGATGGTTCCGTCGCATTGGTGCTCCGTCTGCCGCGCGGCGTGCCCCAGTCGTGAGCGCGATTGCTTAAGCCCAACAAGGCCGCATCACATGTAGTCGACGCACTACACGACATTCAGAATCGCATTATTTCGCCAACCCGACCCCTCTTCAAATAATGAATCAACGTGTTCACAACGTTGAGAGAGGTCAACATGAATAGGGTATTCGTCAATGTGTGGAGTGCGGTGACACAAACGTGGGTCGCCGCAGCAGAAATCGCCAAGGGCCGTGGCAAAGCCCAACCAGCCGCGGCGCCGCGACGCGCTAATCGCCTCATTGCATCGCGCAAACGTCGCGTCGTTGATACGGCCACGTTGCTCTTGCTGTCAGCGATGCTCGCCGCATCGTCCTACGCACAAGCACAAAACAACTGGGCCGCGCCCGGAGCGAGCGCAACGGGATCGAACAGCACGGCGGCCGGCGTTGGGGCCGACGCAAGTGGCGCCTCCACGACGGCAATCGGCGAGGGCTCCACCGCTTCCGGCACGTACGGAACGGCTTTGGGTCAAGGCGCATCCGCAACCGGTGACTACACGACGGCGGTCGGCAAAGATGCGACCGCCTCGGACATCTACAGCACGGCGATTGGCCAGGGCGCGCAGGCGACAAATAACTCCAGCACCGCTGTCGGCTATTTCGCGACGAGTTCAGGACGGGCAGCGACATCGCTGGGCACTAGCTCGAGTGCTACCGGCGACTACAGCACGGCCGTGGGTCAAAGCACCAACGTGTCAGGATACGAGGGCACCGGCGTAGGGCGCAGTGCGCGCGTGAGCGGCACGGGCGCTTCAGCGCTGGGCGCCCAAGCCGCCGCAACCGGCGACTACGCGACAAGCGTCGGCTATCTGAGCGCAGTCTCGGGCAGCTTTTCAGGGGCCTTCGGATATTGGAACGCGGTCGATGCGGCCCACAGCTACGTCATTGGCAATTTCAACGTAGCCGACAAGACTCAGTCGGATGTCTTCGTTCTCGGCAACAACGTTCGGCAGACCCTCAGCAATTCGGTCGCGCTCGGTACTCAATCCGTCATGGAGGACGGTGACCCCTCTCAAGGGACTTCCCATACGGCGGGTTTGCAAACCTACCCGAAGGGCAATCTCGCGGATGGGAATGATGCATTCGCCGGCGCCACGCCCGTCGGTGTCGTCAGCGTCGGCAGCGAGGGGCAGGAACGGCGTGTGCAGAACGTTGCCGCCGGCCTGGTGGGTCCGAATTCGACGGACGCCATCAACGGTTCGCAGCTCTATGCCACCAACGTGCAGGTGAATAAGAACACCGCGGATATCGAGGACATCAACACTACTGGCATCAAGTACTTTCACGCCAATTCGTCCAGTACTGACTCCCGCGCAACCGGGCAAGACAGCGTGGCCATTGGCATGGGGGCGGTGGCGAATAATGCCGACGACGTTGCGCTGGGTGCAGGCTCCGTCACGGCCGCGGCCGTCGGCACTTCCGGGTATGTAATCGGGGGCCGGTACTACGCGTTTGCAGGCAGTAATCCATCGAGCACGGTAAGCATTGGCTCGGCCGGAAATGAACGCACCATCACCAATGTGGCTGCCGGCAGGATCAGTGCCGGTAGTACGGATGCGGTCAATGGTTCGCAGCTCTATGCTGTGAGCGAAGCCTTGGGCGATCTCTCGTCGACAGTCGGCGACGTTGCTGAAGGTTCGGTCAGATATGACAAAAATAGCGACGGCACCGTCAACCACGGAAGCATCACACTCGAAGGTAACGGTGGCACCGTTATCCATAACGTCGCCAACGGCGTGCAAGGCTCCGATGCGGTGAACATGGACCAGCTTAACTCAGCAATTTCGGGCATTTCTGGCAATACGTCCGCAGCCGCGAATCCGATGTTCAAAGCAGAAGGACAACGCGACAAGGAAGCCGCCGTGGCCAGTGGCACACATGCCACGGCGATGGGCGCTAACGCGAAGGCGAGCGCAGATAACTCAGTGGCCTTGGGCGCCGGCTCCGTGGCAACACGCGAGAACACGGTGTCCGTGGGCACGGCAGGCAACGAACGACAAATCGTGAACGTTGCCCCTGGCGCGAATGGCACAGATGCAGTCAACGTCGATCAACTTACCGCAGCCAAGTACCAGGCAAACCAGTACACCGACCAGCGCCTCAGCGGAATAGATAACGCAGTGAACGGTGTCGCGCGCGATGCATATTCCGGCGTCGCGGCAGCCACAGCGCTCTCCATGATCCCGGATGTCGATCTCGGCAAGACGATTGCAGTCGGCGTCGGCACAGCAAACTACCGAGGCTATCAGGCCGCAGCATTAGGTGCCACTGCCCGCATCACGCAGAACGTGAAGGTGCGCGTCGGTGCCGGAGTGAGCTCCGGAGGCACGAACGTGGGCGTCGGCGCATCGTACCAATGGTGACCCGACGCTCGACACCACCCGATCACATTGCCCCTGGAAAGCGACACGGGCCTGTTTCACACGATTTCGGCGCTTTCCTGATTTTTGGCTAACCCAGTTAACGAGAGAAACATGAAACTTCCAACCATTCTTTTCACGACTTGCGTATTGCTAGCCGCGGGTTGCACGACCGCATCCGGCCCAACCCATAACACTGACCTCATTACGTTGCCAAACGGATCGCAGACGTACCGCGTGCAATGTCAAGGCCTCTTCGAAAGTGGAAAAACCTGCGCTAAGCGCGCAGAGCAGGTGTGTGGTGAGGGCGCCGTTCGAGCTGTGTCGTCGCTCGAACCCGCTTCAGCCGCCTCCGGTACGCAGGTCGACCGGTATCGCGAGATGACTTTCACTTGCGATGCACCGGGGCCGACGCATAGCGACGGAACGTCACGTTGATCATGTTGAATTCAATGATCAAATGCGGGATGGGCTGACGAATCTTCACCTCGCGCGCATCCCGTGATGGTCGCACACGCCCCCGCGGCAAACCAGCGGATCGGCAACTCGGAGTGTGCGTGCTCAAGTGACGCGACTGTCCCTTCCGGGTCCACTGCGGAAGATCGGTGCGGCGACGAGGGCACCGGTTGGCGGCACTCGATGGGCTTCCGGGTTTGCCCAATCTGAGACGTTTGCCATGTGACAATCCATGTCTCGAGTCGGGCAGGTTTGACGCACGCTTCAGCAAGCCACGGGCAACGTCGACCTCAACCCCGCGTTTCAGCGTAGGTTTGCGCGCATATCTGGCGTAACGATTCGACGAACAGATTCTGTGCCGCTGAATACGGCCCTTCTGAGCGGGTAAACAGCGCAATAGGGGGAAGGGTCCATTCAAACGAATAGGGCACGATTGCGACACCCGCAATTCGAACCAGTTCTTCTGCAATATCCGAAGGTACGATCGACACGGCTTCTTCGCTTGACGCAATCATTTCGCCGATGAGCCTGGACGAGTAACTCTCCACCACCGGCACGGGGGGCGGCGTTCCTGCGGCAAGAAACAGGTCGGCCACCTGTTCTCTCATGGGTGTATGAGGCGCACCGAGGATCCAGTCCAGCGTCGCCAGCCTGTTCCAGTCGAGCTTTACGCGTGCAAGTTGTGCCGCAAGACGCCGGCTCGCGATTAACCGGGGGCGCTGCCGGAACAGGACTTCAAAGTGGGTCTTGTGCAAATCGACCGACGAGGCCGCGCGTCCGATCACGATGTCGACGGTATGATCCCGCAAATGCGGCAACAGTTGATCGCTCGTCCCTTCGTGGATCGTCACGGTCACGCGCCGCTCCATACTGGCATGCAGTCGCGTCAGCGCTGCCGACAGAAACTGACCGGAGATAAACGGAATCACGCCGACGTGCAAATGCGTCGCATGGCCAGAGGCCACCGCCTTCACGTCGCGAGCCAGATGATCGAGATCGTGGATCATCGCCCGAGCCCTTTCGAGCACGACAGAGCCCAGTGCGGTGGGTAGCATGCCGCGCGACGAGCGTTCGAACAGCGGCATGCCGAACAGGCTCTCCAGTTCCGCCAACGCATTCGTCACCGCCGGTTGACTGCTGGCCATGTGTTCCGCGACGCGCGTCAGCGAGCCATGCTGCTGGATTTGCAGCAACAGCACCAGATGCCGCATCTTCAGGCGCGCACTCAGCCGCCTGACCATGTCGTTCGACTCAAATGTCATCGACCGTCCAATGTAACCATCACAAAAAAATGATGGGGCGATAGTAAAACAAAATCATCCGCCTATGGCGGCTCTCTAGAATCGCTTCAACGAATCGCGTCGGGACTGGCTCGGCGCACCCACTGAGGCACAGAACATGAAGCAGACAGACACCGACCGGCAAGCCGCGTTCGATTATCACGCGTTTCCCACGCCAGGCAAGATCTCCGTAGCGGCGAAAAAACCTCTTGTGACCCAGCGCGATCTGGCGCTCGCCTACACGCCCGGCGTGGCCGACGTCTGCGAGGCCATTGCGGCGGACCCGCTACTGGCGCATCGCTTTACGAGCCGCGGCAACCTGGTCGGCGTCATCACCAACGGCACCGCCGTACTCGGCCTCGGGAACATCGGGGCGCTCGCATCGAAGCCGGTGATGGAGGGTAAGGCCGTGCTGTTCAAGAAGTTCGCCGGTATCGATGTATTCGACATCGAAATCAACGAAACCGATCCAGACAAGCTCTGCGAAATCATCGCTGGCCTCGAACCCACATTCGGCGGCATCAATCTCGAAGATATCAAGGCGCCGGAATGCTTCACCGTCGAGCGCAAATTGCGCGAGCGCATGAAGATTCCGGTCTTCCATGACGATCAGCATGGCACCGCGATCACCGTATCAGCGGCCTTTATCAATGGCCTGAAAGTGGTGGGCAAAGCCATCTCGGAGGTCAAGGTGGTGACCTCGGGCGCGGGCGCGGCGGCATTGGCATGCCTCGACCTGCTGGTCGATATGGGCTTGCCGGTGGAAAACATCTGGGCGACCGACATTGAAGGGGTGGTTTACCGTGGCCGCGCCGCGCTGATGGACCCGGACAAGGCGCGCTTCGCGAAGGAAACTGACGCCCGCACGCTGGCCGAGGTTATCGAAGGCGCCGATGTGTTCCTGGGGCTTTCGGTAGGCGGCATTCTTGGCGTCGACATGCTAAAGACGATGGGCCCGCGCCCCCTGATTCTGGCGCTGGCCAATCCGACTCCGGAAATCTTTCCGGAACTCGCTTATGCGACGCGCGACGACGTTGTCATTGCCACGGGGCGCTCGGACTATCCGAATCAGGTCAACAACGTCCTGTGCTTTCCGTATATCTTCCGCGGTGCGCTGGATGTTGGCGCGACGACCATCACGCGTGAAATGGAAATTGCCGCGGTGAATGCAATCGCCAGTCTTGCGGAAGAGGAGCAGAACGATGTCGTCGCGGCCGCGTATGGTGTTGACGACATCAAATTCGGTCCGCAATACCTGATTCCCAAGCCGTTTGACCCGCGCCTGATTACCCGGATTGCGCCAGCCGTGGCGAAAGCAGCGATGGAAGGCGGCGTGGCGACGCGTCCTCTGCCCGACCTGGCCGCTTATGTCGAGCAGTTGCAGCAGTTCGTATACCACTCCGGCGCGTTCATGAAGCCGCTGTTTTCGACCGCGAAGCGACTCGTGCGCGATGGCGGCAACGCGCGCATCGTCTTCACCGAGGGTGAGGACGAGCGCGTGCTGCGCGCCGTGCAAGTGATCGTCGACGAAAAGCTGGCGCGACCGATTCTGGTCGGACGCCCGGAAGTGCTGCTGGCACGCATCGAGCGATTCGGTTTGCGGCTCAAGCTAGGGCAAGACGTCGAAGTGACCAACCCTGAATATGACGAACGCTTCCCGCAGTACTGGACGACGTACTGGGAATTGATGTGTCGGGACGGTATCACCAAGGAGATGGCGCGGGTCGAGATGCGCCGCCGTCTGACCTTGATCGGCGCGATGATGGTGCGGCTTGGCGACGCCGACGGCATGATCTGCGGCACAGTGGGCGCCTATCATGACCACTTGCGACTGGTCGATCAGGTGATTGGCAAGAAGCGCGGAGCGAACACCTACGCGGCGATGAATATTCTGCTGCTCGATCAGCGTACCGTGGCGCTGGTGGACACCCACATCAACGATGATCCGAGCGCGGAGCAGATCGCCGAGTTCACGATTAGCGCTGCCAGGCAGATGGAGTGGCTGAACCTGGCACCCAAGGCCGCGCTGCTCTCGCGCTCGAACTTCGGCTCAGGTAGCGCAGCCTCGGGCGCGAAAATGCGTCAGGCACTGGAGATCGTCAGGCAGCAGGCGCCGGATCTCGAAGTAGACGGCGAGATGCATGGTGACTGTGCGCTCGACGAATCGCTACGCGCCCGGATCTTGCCAACGTCGCCCCTTAAGGGTGATGCCAACCTGCTGGTCTGCCCGAATGTGGATTCAGGCAACATTGCCTATAACCTGCTCAAGACCGGGGCAGGAAGCAATGTCGCAGTTGGCCCCTTTCTGCTCGGCGTCGATGCTCCAGTGAACATTCTCACGTCCAGCTCAACGGTCCGGCGCATCATCAATATGGCGGCATTGACCGTGATCGAAGCAAATCGCGCCCAGTAGGGACGTGGCGGGTCGCCGCGGGACTCACGCATCATCACCGCGCCCGCGCGTGCCGGTTTCTGTCGACCGGTTTCGGGCGCTGGCGATCGGACCATCAACCCCATGTCGTCGCAGGACTTGATGGTCTACTGCACTGTGGAATACGTGCGGTTCCGAGCATCCGCCGAGAAGCCTGGCTGGCTGCCGGCTGCAGTGCCAAAGGGCGAAGCGCATTGAGCGAGGGAAGGGGAAATATTGGGTAAAGATGTCGATTTAACTAACATCGGCATGCACAAATTTATCGTTACCTCGGGGATCGACCTGGAAGTTACAGTGAGCCATTCGATCCTCCGCCGGACGACAGGGAGTCTGGAGCGTCCACTGGCCCTTGTAGTGAAAGCCCACTCGCTGTTTGGCGCGCGGTCCGGCAATCATGAAAAAGGGTGTTGACCGATGAGCGGTACCGACCTGCGTTCCCTGCTTCCCGATCTCTTACCACGGCTATGGGCATTTGCAGTCCGCCTCACGGGCGACCAGCATAGCGCGGAAGACCTCATCCGGCGCGCCTGTCTGCGCGCACTGGAGTGTGCCGATCAACTACCGGCGGAAACGGCACCGCTCAGCTGGATGTTTTCGATCGTACATTCCACCTGGGCGAGCGAATTCCCCGCACACAACACGCGCAAGCGTCCCACCTTGGAGTGGGACAGCGATTTGCTCGAGAACATCGCCGACCAGGTCGGCAAAGACCCCGAACGGCCGCCCACCCATACGCAGATCATCGGCACAATCGAACGCTTGCCCGAACCGCAGCGGGTCGTGATGCTGCTCGTTGCCGTTGAAGGCTTGGCTTATCAGCAGGCGGCCGAGGTGCTGGGTATACCGTTCCGAACTTTGATGAGTCGCGTTTTGCGTGCCCGTCAGACCATCGGTGCACTGATCCGCATCCCGGACGATTGCGCGCGGGGCGCCAGGATGCAACGAAATTCGGGCGGTATTTCACGCTGGAGATAGCGCGTAACGGTATCGGTCAAATGACCGATACCGTTACGATGGCCGACCTGCGAATCTTGTCATCAGGCGAATCACAGCAAGAATGCCAGACGAACTTTTTCAAACCGAATGCGTTTGTCGCGGACTACCAAAGGAACTTGAATGATGGATCGCAAAGCAGGTCCTTCGCTTGCCGATAAGCAGCGGTGGCTAAAACACTATTATTTTTTCCGGGCGGCGTTTTCAGTGATTTGGGTGGGGCTTGCCTTTGCCGTCGGGCACCTTTCCCCCGGCATCGCAGCCGTTTTGCTCGTCGCTTATCCCGCATGGGATGCTCTCGCGAACTACATCGATATGTCGCGTAGCGGCGGATCGTTCGAGAATCGTACGCAAGCGACCAACGTATTCGTGAGTCTCGCGGTGACGGTCGGGGTTATCGTGGCCTTGAGAGTGAGCATGGCCGGTGTGCTCGGGATATTTGGCCTTTGGGCCATCCTCTCGGGATTGCTCCAGCTCAGTACCGCCGTGCACCGATGGAAGGCGTTCGGTGCGCAATGGGCCATGATCCTGAGCGGTGCACAGTCGGCTTTAGCGGGTGGGTTTTTTATCATGCAGGCCCACGCGCCGGCGCCGAATGCGATCGTCAAGGTAGCCGGCTATGCCGCGGTGGGCGCCATTTACTTTCTGGTCGCCGCGACATGGCTGTCCGTTACCGGAATGCGAAGAAAGGTCGCTTGAGCTTCCGGAGTTGCAGCGCTTTATGGAAAAGCGCATGCATGCTACGTCCATCGAGCTCGACGCCAGCCACATCTCGCTGATCTCGCATCAGGCGAGCAC
Organism: Paraburkholderia humisilvae; assembly: GCF_902859855.1. Lineage (GTDB taxonomy): Bacteria > Pseudomonadota > Gammaproteobacteria > Burkholderiales > Burkholderiaceae > Paraburkholderia > Paraburkholderia humisilvae. The sequence continues at coordinate 30,694 of NZ_CADIKH010000051.1, read as the reverse complement.
AATGTCGCGTGCTCCTCCGGATTGAATCATGATGTACACCACATCGTCGGCCGTCTCATTCATGACGTGGTGTATGACGCCGGGTTCGACAGTGTAGTGATCGTAAACTTGCATTCTGTCGATGAGCTCGCCTGTTTTCGTTTCGACCGTTAAAACGCCTTGAACGACGACGAAGCGATCTCTCACATGCGTATGACGATGCCACTGCGTTTCGCCCCCGGCGCGGACCGTGGTTTGAGAGACGGTATAGCTCTGCTCGGTTAGCAGCGTTTTATAGAGGACCTTGTCATTGGCCAGGGGAATGTCTTTATCGTTCATTCAAGCCTCCTGTTGTGTCGCAGACGAGTGAATGGGATATCCGTTATCGAGCCCGTCACCGAAAAGGGTGCTGGATGAGGGGTGTCGGATACGACTTCGACGTCACTCTAACTGCGAGAACGATCGGTGGGTAGCGGTAAATTTTTGCACAACGATGTCAGTTAAATCGACAGCTTTCGCCTATGCGCCGACTACCCCCGCTCAATTCGCTGCGCGCCTTTGATGCAGCTGCCCGCCGGCTCAGCTTTTCGGCGGCTGCTCAGGAATTGCATGTGACCCACAGTGCGGTGAGTCATCAGGTTCGTCAGCTCGAGCAGTGGCTTGGCAAAGCGATGTTCGTGCGCCACGCGGGCGGCGTGCGGTTGACCCCTGAAGGGCAGAGCCTGAAATTGGCTACCGATCATATTTTCGGGCTACTGGAGGCTCGTTGCGCGGAGATTGCCGAGCAAGCCCCGATAACCGAAATCGTTCTAGGCGCGCCAGGCAGCCTTCTGGTGAACTGGCTTATCCCGCGGCTCGAACGGTTCGAGGCGGCACACCCCGACGTTCGAGTCCGTTTGCAGACGAGTACGACGATGGACGATCTGCAGCGAAATGTCATAGATTGCCTGATTGTCAGCGACCGGGGCTGGCCAGCGGATGTTGAGGCGGTGAACCTTTTCGAAGAAATCATTGGCCCGGTCTGTGCACCGGACTGGGCTCACCGCATTGCCACGCCGACGGATCTGTCAGGTCAACCGCTGCTGCACACCACGTCGCGCCCCCACGCGTGGGAGGATTGGGCGTCCCGCAATGAGGTTGAACCAGCAATGTTTGCGGGTGGCCGTCGCTTTGACCACTTGTCTTTGCTTCTCGAAGCAGCGGCCGCCGGCCTTGGTGTCGCTATCGCCCCTGCGTTGCTCGTCGAGCGTGAACTGTCACAAGGCAGACTGATTGCGCCACTCGGCTTCGTGCCGAGCGGCGCGTTTTTCGCTTTCTGCGCGATGAGTGGTCGGTCCGATAAAGCGCTTTATTGCCTTCGCGAGTGGCTGAAAGAAGAGAGGGGCGGGTAGAGCTGGATCGGTCACCGTTGGTTTGCACTGAACCCTGACCCGTGATCATGCTGACGGTCGCGAGCGGCTATAGTCATTCAGCGTTGCCGGTCACCGTTCGTGCGAGACACCGAAACGCGAGCCGTCAATGCAAGCAGTCGGTGTGTCCGATGGTCCTAAAGGGCACGTGCGGCGATCGCATCCGCGAGGCGTGGAAACGTGGGCCTGAAGCCGAGATCATCGCGGATACGACGACCATCGAGCGGTGTGTCGAAAGCGGCTCCGCGGTCAGCATCCGATCCGTCCGGCGGCGGCGCGCCAATGGAAGCGAACAGTTCGGCGATCCGGGGTGCGTCAGCGTCGGCCACGTTGTAGATGCGGTACGTTGGGTCAGGGGTGTCGAGCAGCCGAGCAACAGCTTGAGCCACGTCAGCATGATGTGCAATCGACATACGCTGGGTTAGAGAAAACCCATGCATGAGAGGAACCGCTTCCTCAATGTGCGGATCTCCATCGCCATACACAAAAGGCAGACGCAGAACCCGCACATCCAGATCCTTTTGACCAAGCAGGAATCGTTCGGCCTCGAGCTTGCTCACCGGGTAAGCGGCAGTTGGTGCGCAATGGTCATCTTCGGTTGCCGGACGTCCGCTGGTCGGCCCATAGACCAGGCCCGTGCTCAGGAAGATGAATCGCTTCACGCCAGCGGCACGCGCGGCGGTTGCCAGACGCTGTGTGCCAACATAGTTGACGTTATGTGCCTGCTCGGATGTGGCGCCACGGAAAAATGCCGCGCAGTGCACCACCACGTCGGTACTCAGGACCGCCGCTGCGAGTGAGTCTGCATCAAGGAGGTCGCCATCGGCTAGTTCGATACCATCCGCTTTAAATTGCGTTGCCCGCATCGGGTCACGGATCAGCGCGCGCACCCGATCGCCGCGCTGGGCCAGCCGTTTGACGAGCCGACTTCCGACCTTTCCGGTTGCGCCAGTCACAAGAATGGTCATGCGAAGACACCTGTCAGAGTAATGAGCGCGACGACTGTATCCGCTGGTCTGCGGCTTGAATTGGAAAAAACGGACAGATCCCATATCGTTCGCGCGACGGTCGAACGCCCTTTACAATATGCTCATGCACATTGACGCCATTCACCGCGGACAAGCAACGTCCAGTCCCCTGGTCCCGTCGATCGTTGATGCGATGTTCACTGACGAATGCCTGATGGACGGGCTGAGAGTTGCGATTCCGCGCCCCGAGTTGCATCTCATTGTCAGGTTCGGACCTTCGGCAAGCAGAGGATTGGACATTCACGTGCTCGGGGCGCGCCAACGCGTAACCCGAAAGATGATTCGCAAAGGACAGTGGACCATCCTGGCCCGTCTCCAGCTGGGCAAGGCGAGTGCGGTGGTCGGAGCGCCGCCCTCCGCATTCAATGGACGCGTGGTGCCGGTGGAAGAGGTGTGGAGCGCCGCCGAAGCGCACAACCTGTACGACGATCTGGCGACGGCGACGAAGGCCACCGATGCAGCGATGATTCTGGAGCGAGCCATCGCGGCTCGACTGTCGCCCGACGACCTGCAACCGGGTCACTCGCCGCTGGTATGCGAAGCCGCAAAGAAATTGCTCAACGCGAATGTGAGCGAAGTTGCCTCTGACCTGAGGATGAGTGAACGGCATCTGCGCCGGGTGTTTCTCGAAACGGTTGGTATGAGCCCCAAGACGTTTGCGCGACTGATGCGATTCTCGCGCGCGACGGACCTGGCGCGAGAAAACAGTCGCGCAAGCTGGGCGAGCATCGCCGTCGCGGCCGGCTATTACGACCAGGCGCATCTCATTCAGGATTTTCACGTCTTCGCGGGTGCAACGCCCGAAGCGTTCCGTCGCGAACTCGGCAACACAGGCGCGCCTGATCGCAAAGGCAGAGAGCAAAGGCAGAGCGGCACAGCGGTGATCGATACCCGGCGAGACCCGGCCAGTTGATTTGGCCGGTACGAATCAACAGCAGCACCGCAGGGCACTTACCCGCCTCCGGGCTTTGGTACGGCGTCGAAGGCGACGACTGCGCGCCATCGATGATCTTCCGGGGTCGTCCACGACGGACGTTCAAAGGGCTCGCCAGAACTGCCAACCATTATCGCCAACGCCGCAGTGCGGGTGCAGAGGAGCTTTGGCGTGCGCCTTCCCGCTGGACAGGCGTCAAATTAGCTGGCAGGATTTGCGACGTGCAGACAAGCCTGTCGATTTATCTTCGACTCACATCAATGAAACGCCAAGTTAGCCAAGCCCTCGTTCACTCGATGCGTATGTTCCTGGAAGGTTATCCCCCCGGGCGCTAAGGGCTTTTTTACTTTTAGAAAAGGGACGCCGCGGGCGTCCCTTTTTGTTTTCGGGAGCGGCAATGACGTACCGATACATCACCACGCCGATTTACTACGTAAACGATCGGCCCCATCTGGGCCATGCCTATGCCAGCGTCCATGCCGATATCTTGGCCCGCTACCTGCGAGCGGTGGGGCACCAAACGATGTTGCTTACAGGCGCTGACGAGCATGGGGAGAAAATTGCCAAAGCTGCCATGCAGTCCAATGAGGCGCCGCGTGCTTTCGCAGATCGACACGCACAAACGTTCGTGGAAGCGTGGCGCCGCCTGTCGGTCGAGCCAGATAAGTTCGTTCGCACTACCGCGCCCGAGCACGCCAAGGTTGTGTCCGAGTGTCTGAGCCGTCTCTTCGAGAGCGGCGAAATCTATCTGGCAGACTATGAAGGACTGTACTCGGTCGGCCAGGAGCGCTTCGTCACCGAAAAGGAACTGGTGGACGGCAAGCTCCCCGAAGACAAGGAGCCGCCCGTGTTGCGTCGTGAACCGAACTATTTCTTCCGTATGGAGGCGCACCGTGACTGGATGCGTCAGTTGTTGCTGGACTCGCCGGATCTGATCCAGCCGGTGCAATACCGCAACGAAATATTGAAACTGCTGGAAGAGCCGATAGGCGATCTGAGTGTCTCACGTCCCGTGAATCGCCTCGAATGGGGCATCCCCATTCCATGGGATGCTGCACACGTTACCTATGTCTGGTTCGATGCGCTTCTGAGCTATGTTTCGCCGCTTGGCTATCCCGACGAGCCCGCCTTTTGTGATTACTGGCCTTCCGTACGGCACGTGATCGGCAAGGACATCCTTCGCACGCATACGCTCTTCTGGCTCAGTATGACGCACGCGCTCGGTATCGCACCGTATCAGCGCTTGCATGTATCTGGTCATCTGCTCGGCTCCGATGGTCGCAAGATGAGCAAGTCGCTCGGAAATGGCGTCGATCCGTTAGAGGCCGCGGACACCTACGGCGTGGATGCACTGCGCTATACGCTGATCCGGGAGGTCAGCTTCGGTTTCGACGGGATTATCAGCAACGCAGTGATCGAACAGCGGCTGAATCGTGATCTCGCAGACGATCTGGGCAACCTGGCTGCACGCACGCTGGCTATGACGAAGAAATACCGCGACAGCCTTGTCCCTGTGCCCCGAGCCTATGACGCGCGCGAAGAAGCCATCATCGCCCGCGCGAGCGGGTTGCCGAGTATCGTTCTGACACTGGTCGAGGAGATGAAGCTGGGCCGAGCGGCGGAACAGGTGATGGATTTCGTCAAGCACCTCAACGGCTACGTTGCGAGCAGCGCACCATGGGCGCTCGCGAAAGATCCCGACGCATCCGACCGGCTGGATACGGTTCTCTATACGCTGCTGGAAGCGCTCTACAGCGTCAGCAACCTGTTGCACCCTGTGATGCCAGGCAAGATGCTTGAGTTGCAAATCCTGCTGGGCGCCTCGGGCAAACCATGCTGGAACGTGCCTTGGGGCCACGGCGTAAAACCGGGGAGCTGCGTTAAGGAGGGCATCCTCTTTCCAAAGCGCTAAGCGGAGACGACGCATAGGGTCACGTTAAGGTGTTTTGCGGCGATGGTGGAAATCTGAACAGATCAGCCAATCATTGAAGGTGCTGGCTGATCGCGGCTATTTCCGCGGCCCCGAGATACGCGCATACGATCTGAACGCTGATCCGGATTCTGGCAGCCGCCCAGGTCTCTTGGGGCGGCTGCGGCTGATCAGATCAGACCTCGACGCCACTACGATTCTGTGACGTAAAAATTCTCGGGATGACGACGCGCGGCGATCAGATCCTCGATACCGCAGCGGATTTGGCACACTCATGACGCTGCGTGAGACGGTAAGCGGGCCATATACGGACGGTCACGAGTGTCGGCTTTAGGCCAGGCTGGTTGTTTTCAGCATTGCAAACTGCGGGCGACCGCCATCAGCAAGGCGCGGCGCCACTGGGCCCGGCGCGCCCGGTCTCGGGCACGGTCGAGCGGCCGATCGGCCAGGTGGCCAGCGCCTGATCGGCAACGGCGCACAGCATCTCGCGTCCAAATCCTGCCTTTGCCTGCACCGCCATGCCGTGCACAACGGCCATCACGAAGGCTGCAAGCGCGTCAGGCCGCGCGGTCGTTGGCAAGTCGCCCTGGTCTTTCGCCCGTTCAAAGCGCTCGCGAAGCAACGCCTCGCCCTCGGCACGGACCTGGATCAAAGCCTGTCGTACAGGCTCCGCCTCGTCCGAGGCCGCCATGGCCCCGTTGATACCGAGGCAACCGGTGTGGTTGGGAAACCGCGTGTTCAGTTCGACCGAGCCATAGAGGATGTGCGCCGCGACTTCCCGTGCGGTCGGCAGCGCAAGAGCGACTGGGACGAAGTCCATGTATCGCTCGTAGTAGCGAGTCAAGGCCCGCCGAAACAGTGCTTCCTTGTTCCCGAAGGCGGCGTACAGCGCTGGACGCTCCACGCCCGCGGCCTCGGTCAGGTCCGCGTAGGACGCACCTTCGTAACCCTTGCGCCAGAAAACGCACAGCACCGCATCGAGCACCTGCTCCACATCGAACTCACGATGCCGTCCCATGGGTCACCTCGTCTTTCGTAGCCATCGTTCTGAAAACTGCTTGACAGTCCATGTCCCCCAATTATACTGATCGTTATCGTAACGATCGTTACGAAAAAAACCTCTCGGCGTTTGGCGCTCTCCGCCTTCCTTGGCAACGAGCGCGTTGATCCAAACCCGAATCATCATTGGAGACAACAGATGTCTGGAAAACTGTTGAACAAAGTCGCCCTCGTCACCGGGGGCTCGCGAGGAATCGGCCGCGCCGTTGCGCTGGCGTTTGCGCGCGAGGGTGCATCGCTGATCGGCGTGCACTATGCAAGCAACGTCCAGGCCGCTGAGGCGACGGTTCGCGATATCGAAGCACTGGGCGCCAGGGCCGTCGCCATCCGCGCCGATCTGAAAGGTGGCAAAGAGGCTGCCGAGCGGGTGTGGGATCAATTCCGCACTGCCGTGGTTGCCGTTACCGGCGATTCCAGGTTCGACATTCTCGTCAACAACGCCGGCGTGTCGCCCGCGATCTCACTGGCACACACCTCCGAGGCAACCTTCGACGAGATTCTCGCGACCAACCTGAAGGCCCCCTTTTTCCTCATCCAGGTTCTCGCCGATCACATCCGCGACAACGGGCGCATCATCAACGTCTCGACGGGATTTACACGCGTCGCCGCGCCTACCCATCCCGTCTATGCGGCGTCCAAGGGCGCGCTCGAAACGCTTACGCTGGCGCTTGCGCCGGAATTCGGACCGCGCGGGATCACGGTGAATGCGGTGATGCCGGGCGTGACGGAAACCGACATGAACGCTTCCTGGATCAACGTGCCGGAGGCGCGCGCCGGCGCGGAGGCGATGTCGGTGTTTGCACGCGTGGGACAGCCCGCGGACGTCGCCGATATCGTCGCCTTCACGGCCTCGAACGACGCGCGTTGGATGACGGGCCAAGTCGTGGACGCGACAGGCGGCGTACGGCTCTGATCCCTGGCGTCGTCGCGAGTGGAAGCGGTCTTGAGCCAGACCGCCAGACTCGATTCTGGATTCGGATCGTAACCATCTGCATCGGCGGTCGGACGCATGTGCCGAAGACATGCAGACGACTGCTTTCCGATGCCAGGTCCTGCTGTTCGAATGACAGCAACGGGGCGCGGGCAGTCCGTGGCCGCGGACCCCATTTGCGGCTCGGCATGAGGCAGTAGTCGGCCAGTAGCGGACAGTCATTCTGGCAACCTCGACCGAATCAAACGACCGGTGATCTACCGTGATCTGACATTCGCTGCGGCAGCGGTGACAGGCACGCGCATCCGTCTCATGCGTGGGTGGATAGACGCGATAAGCCAATCGCAATGGTGCCTGCCAATCAGTCCATTGCGAAGCAAGCGCGTGCGTTGAGCGTTCCTTTAACCGCACGATGCCGTTGCACGCTGCCCCATGCAGCCGCCGCGGAGGAATGCGGGGGCCTTCAACGCATGGGCCGCCGGGCACTCTCGCCAACTGCACGATGACGCTCGTACATCGACGATTGGGCCAGCCATGAATTCGCCAACCTGAGGAGGACGCGCGCGGGCACTGGTCCTTGAGATCAACTCGATATGGGCACTTCGACGAGGTTCGGCTGCCCTGAACGGATGCCATCCTCCACGGCGGCGGCGATGTCGCCGGCCCGCTCGACACGCCGCGCCGGCACACCGAGCGACAAGGCGAGGCTCACGAAATCGATCGCAGGGTCTGCGATGTCCATGCCGATGAACCGGTTCGCTCCGGCGCTGCGGTACTGCGTCTGGGCGCGCACGTTGTTCTTCAGGATGTTGTATTCGCGATTGTTCAACACGACGAAGGTAACGGGCACGCGCTCGTGCGCCGCTGTCCAGAGCGCCTGCGGTGAGTACATGGCGGAGCCGTCGCCAACGAGGCAAACCACGGGGCTGCGATCCAGCGCCAGCGACGTGCCGACCGCCGCTGGCATGCCCCAGCCGAGCGTTGCGCTGCGGGTGAACACGTATTGTCGGACCGAGGCCGAATTGAGGCATGTGCGCACATGCCTGATCGAGACAGGGGCTTCGTCGACGATCGGAAGGTCCGGTCCGATTGCCCTGATCGTCTCGAACGCGGCGACGAAGGGGGTGGTTGTTGGCGCGTCGAACTCGCGGGCCGAGCGATTTGCCGCCTCAACCCGGCGTGCATCGCGCTCGCGGGCCGCGGCCTCGCGAAGCCTGGCGATTGCTCCTTTCTGCGGCAGAAGCTTCCGCGCGAATATCGGCAGTAGCGCTCTGAGCGAAAGTCGTAGATCGCCGACGAGACCTAGCGCCGTCCCGTGAACCCGGCCAAGCTGATGACCGTCGCTCGTGAGTTGGAAGAGTCGGCAATGCGGCGGGATGGCGGGTCCTCCGGAATAGGGGTTGCTGATCAGCGAATGGCCGCCGAGAAGCAGAACCGCGTCGAAAGGAGCGAACGTCTCCCGCATGTCGGCCGCCTTCGGCGGCAAGGTTCCTCGCCACTGCGGATGGGCGGTCGGGAAGGGGATGTGGCCCGGCCAGGATGCACCGAAGACCGGCGCACCGAGCGCCTCGGCCAGCGTCACGGCTTCGCCGCTGGCATCCGCCGCGAAGACCTCCTCACCGACGACGAGCGCAAGGCGGCCGGGCGTCACCTGAGCAAGCACATCAGCCAGTTTGTCAAGCTCGCTCGCCACCGAGGCCCGCTCGATTCGGGACGCCTCGCCCGCGTCCATGATCGTGCGACGCTCCATCGTATCGATCGGCAACGACAGGAACACCGGGCCAGCGGGGCCCGTACGGCAGTCCTGCAGGGCGCGGCGCAGCAACATCGGGATATGCTCGGGATGGCGGATTTCCTCCGCCCACTTCACGTTCGGACGCGCGATGCCGACGAGATCGCCGTGAAGCAGTGGATCGGTCACGCTGTGGCGCGTGTCCTGCTGTCCGGCGGTGACGACGAGTGGCGTGTTCGCCACCTTCGCGTTGAAGATCGCGCCCATCGCGTTGCCGAGGCCGCCCGCTGTGTGGAGATTGACAAATCCTGGCCGGCCGGACGCCTGTGCATAACCGTCCGCCATTGCAACCACTGAGGCCTCGTGGAGGCCGAGAACATAGTCGATGCCGGAGCTGTCCGCCAGTGCGTCCAGCAACGGCAGCTCGGTCGTACCCGGATTGCCGAAGATATGCCGTACGCCTTCGCTTTGCAGCACTTCTACGAAAAGATCCGCGCCGCGTCGTTCGCTTGCACTTAGTGGGTTAAGGGTCGAGCTCAATGTCATGTGGGCAGCCGTCGAAAGGGTTCAGATGAAGAAAAAGTTTAGCCCTGACCGGTGCGCACGCGATTGCGAAATAGCTTCAAGTCATATTACATTGAGCGCTGGATATCTCATTCCTCCTGTTCCGCGCAATCCAATGCCCATTAAACTCGACACACTTGATATTCGTATCCTTCGCGCGCTCCAGCGTGATGGCAAGCTACCGAACCTTCAACTAGCCGAGACTGTCGGCCTATCGCCGTCACCCTGTCTCAGACGGGTACGGCGCCTGGAGGAATTGCGGGTCATTGAAGGGTATGTGGCGTTGCTCAACACGGTCGCGACAGGTTTGGGACTGACCGTGTTTGCGCGCATATCGCTGGTGTCCCAGGATGCGGAAACTGTGGAGCGTTTCGCAGAAGCTGTGCGACAGTTACCGGAGGTTCTGGAGTGTTACATCATGGCCGGCGAATGCGACGCGCTGCTCCGTGTCGTTGCCGCCGACATCGACGCCTATCGGAAATTCCAGAGCACGCATCTCGTCCGAGCCATCGGCGTGCAGACGGTAAAAACCGATATACCTTTGCAGAAGGTCAAGCAGTCCACGGAATTGCCGATCTAACGCGTGAGAGTTCTCGCCGTCCGCGGCTTGCGGAGCGCTGGGTGCGAACAGGCTCCGGCGCACAGCGACGGCGGGTGCCGCGCGAATGGCAGGAAGAGGCTCAGCCCTTCGGTGCGCCGGCGCGTGGCGGGGCGCTGTCATCGGCGCCTGCCGGCCCTAGTGTAGGCAGGTATCTGCCGAAGTTCATTTCGAAGTCGCCCGGAACTCCATAGGCCAGACTACGGAGCCTGGCGCGGCGTGCCTGCCCATTTGGCGAGGTCAGTGCCGGGAAGAACAGGTCGATGCTCGACTGGAGTTCCGCAGCCGTCGGCGTTCCAAACCGATTGACCTGGGCTTTCGCCGCGCCGAGTGTTTCACGGTCGAATGAGGCCAGACGTTGGACAAGCGTATCGACAAAGGAATCGAGATCGTCATCGTCCAGCGTGCGGTTCACCCAGCCATAGCGTTCGGCAACGTCGGCATCGAAGTCGTCGGCGCTGAGGATAATCTCAAGTGCCCGCGAACGTCCGACGAGGCGCGGCAGCCATTCCAGCGCCCCGCCTCCCGGAAGCAGACCGACGCCGACTTCGGGGTTGCCGAATAGGGCACTCTGCCTGCTGGCGAAGCGCATGTCGCAGGCCAGCACGAACTCGTTACCAATGCCGCGCGTGCGGCCGCGAATCTTGGCGATGCTAACGACCTGAGTGGACGACAGCCGTAGCACAAAGTCACGCCAAAGGCCCAACACCTCCGGCCGTTCGGCTGCCTTGGCGACATCAAGATGGGCGACGAAAAAATCGGGGTTCGCCGATTGGAACACGACGACCTTCACGGACGGGTCCAACTCGAGGTCAGTCACGAGTGCACCCAATTCGACGATCGTCGCAGGAACAAACATGTTGATCGGTGGATTGCTAAAGGTGATTGTCCACCGGCCCGGATAGCTGCGGTCGATGTCGAGTTGCGAAGAGTCGGGCATGGTGCTTCTCCTAAGGCGACTGGTAGACCAGTGTTGCGTTCAGGGCGATCTCGGGCCGTGGCCGCTTGCACGTTCGCAGACGCTTTCGGCGCACGAGCCGTGCAACGATGAGCTTAGTCTTCGCGATGGGGATTCGCTAAAACATGTTCAGTGAAGAGCACGTGCCCCCAGACCGAGTCACGTGCCCTGATGGATCACGCCGTGACGATGTTCGTAGCGATCTCGATGTTGCCGCGCACAGACTTCGAGTACGGGCAGATCTGATGGGCCAGGTGCGCAATTTTCTGAACAACTTTCTTTTCCACTCCCGGCACGCGGATGTCGAACTGGGCGCCGAGCAACCATGCGGCACCGGTCTGCCCGATGTTCACCTGGATGTCCACGGAATAGTCGGGCGGGAGTGTGACCTTGTTCAGTTGGGCCGCCATCCCGAACACGGTGGTGTAACAGGCAGACCAGGCACCCGCAAACAACTGCTCGGCTCTCGGGTGCGGCTCGGTGCCGACGTAATCGAGGTTCTCAACGCCCGCCGCTGTCAACGTGAGGTCGTAGACGCCAAACTCGCCGCGCTGGGCATCGGGGTCGCGATTGACCGTGATGTGGGCGTTACCTGCGGCGAGGACTTTTTCGATCTTTTCCATGATGAATTCCAATGTTGATGAGGGTATTGAGTGCATTCAAATCTTGTGCGATGTAATCGTGAGCGTTGTTTCGGTCACGCCGTGACGACGTACAGGCCGACCTCGATGTTGCCGTGCACGGCCTTCGAGTACGGGCAGATCTGATGGGCGCGGTTCGCGATTGCCTCGACGACCTCGGCTGCCAGACCCGGCGCGCGAATGGTGAACTGGGCGCCGAGGCCAAAGCCGTTACCGACCGTCCCGATACTGACCTGGACGTCCACGGAATAGTCGGGCGGCAGCGTGACCTTCCGCATCGACGCGGCAATTTCGAACGCGCTGATGTAACAGGCCGACCACGCACCCGAAAATAACTGCTCGGCTCGCGGGTGCAGCTCGGTGGCGATGAAATCGCGGCTTTCACCGTTGAGCGCTGACAGCTTGAGGTCGAGGACGCCGCGCTCACCACGCTGGACATCGGGGTCGTGATTGACCGTGGCGTTGGAATTGCCTGAGAAAAGGACTTGATCGATCTTGGTCATGATGGATTCCAATGTGAATAAGGGTACTAAGCGTTGTACATCGCATGCGATTCAATCGCTTGCGTCGAATAATGAAGAAGGACGCTTGCGGTGTCAATCGCAAAAGATTTAATCGCATGCGAGTTTTGATAGTTGATACTATGTTTTTCATAGGTACTTGATGTGCATACCGTATGCGATGCGCGGAACGTCACGAATCGTCCGACCAAAGCAGTTCGACATCGCCTGCGCGACGCGATCAACTGACGACGGTGGACGTCGTGCGGCGAGCGCTTAACACAATCGAAGTCGGCGCGGAGGAGGGGTCCACTGACGAATTCCCTCGGCAGTTGCAGGGCGAACTTTCGGCGGGCGTGTCGCCCACCGTCCGTTCCGGGTCGCTGCACTCACACGCAGCCACGCCAGCAGCTAGCGTCGCCCGCTGCGGCCCCATACGTACCGTACCCACCGCTGCCATCGGCTTTTAGGCGCGAGCGCGTGGTGCGCGGCCTGCGTCTCATGGTCCCGCTGGATGGATTTCCGCACCTGTTCGTGGATCTGCCGCAGCGTCATGCCACCCGGGCCCTTCAGTTGGTCGGGATCGGAATCAGGATCGCGATCGGAATCGTCAGTCATGGAAGTTGCCTGGAAGAGCTAACGGTTGATGTGGGGTCACTTGCTGTCGACCATCGCTGCGCCGGACCGGTAGCGCAGCAGATGATCCGTGCCCGACTCGGAAAGCCAGACTTCTGCTGGCCGGCCCATCATCTGACGGACGTTCGCGTGCGGCCGCGGCAGCGCAAACGTGTCGAATCGTTCGGTTCGTGGGTCGAAGCGGACTAGCGCGTTAGCGCTCCATTCGCTGAGCCAGACGATGTCTTTGTCGTCAACGAATATCGCATACGCATGCGGATCGGCGCCTGGGAGTTTCCATTCGCGCCACCGATGCGTCGCCGGATCGAACACACCCACCTTTCCCGCGTTCCACTCGCTGATCCAGACGCGTCCTCTTGAATCGGACCACACCCGGCGTGCTCCCTGTTCCGGTGTCGGCGGCTCGATGACCTGCGCTTTGCCGCTCACCGGATCGATGCGGCCGAGGTAGCTGCCAGCCAGTGAAGCGAAGTACAAGCTGCCGTCAGGCGTGACACAGATTCCATAGGCGCCCGGCCCGCGTGGCGCATTGAACACGCGCATGCTGCCGCTTTCCGGGTCAAGTTCACCATAGATTCCACTTTGTCCGGTAAACCACAGGTGGCCTTGTTTGTCGAAGACCGCCGTGTTCAGATTGGCGCTCGGTCGGTCTTTGGGCAACGGGAAGCGCGCGACAGCGAGCGTCTTCGGATCGACGCGCACGATCGCGTTCAGCCCGCCGTCGGTGATCCACGCTGCGCCATCCGGACCGATGATCACGCCGTGCGGCGCCGATCCGTTGCCGAGCGGGACCCGCTCGGTCTTGCCGCTGCGCGGGTCCAACCTTCCGACTGCGCCTTGCGCCTGCGCGGTATACCAGACGGTGCCGTCAGGCTCTGGCGCGACATCGTGCGGTGCGCTGCCGGAGGGCACCGCAAATGAGTCGAACGAAGGGGCCTGAGCCCGCGCCGAACCTGTTGCCAACATCGCGCCCACCAGAACCGACGCAAAATATCGGGAGACTCGGGCTGCGAAAATTCCCTTCACCGTCGCCGAAACCGCGGTATTTGCGATGTGAACCATGTCCGCCTCCGTGACCAGAATTGGCTTGCACTGGCGCGAGCTTATTGTGGCACTAACTGTTCGCGGGGCTAACGGGTGGCCCGGAAGCGTCGACGCGCACCCACGACAGATTTCACGGCCCCAAATGCGATTTGATCCAGCGATACAACTGCTGAATTTCCGCGTCGCGCGGATGCTCCTCACGCCAGGTAAAAAAGTAGTCGAGGAGCGTGTCGCGTTCTACGCGCGCAAGGACCTTAACCCCGTGCGCACTTCGTTCGCGAAGATCATCGGCTCTTCCCATGCGGCGAAGTGCCCGCCGGTTTCGGGTTTGTTGAAGTAAATCAGGTTGTGATAGGCCCTTTCGGTCCAGCTCTTCGGCGCCTGGTAATTTTCTCCCGGAAACGCGCTGACAGCGGCGGGCACGTTGACGTCGGCCGCGAGGAAAAAATTCGCGTGCGATTCCCAATAGAACCGCGCCGCCGAAACGCCTGTATTGGTCAGCCAGTAAAGCGTGATGTCGTCGAGTACGTCGTCTCGCGTGAGCGCGCCTGCTGAATGACCGTTGACGGGATGACCGAGCACGGCTGCGCTCAACGCGGCGGCTGGCTGGCCGTAACCGTCCCCATGGTCGAGCAGCCAGGAAGCTAGCGCGATGGGCGAGTCGGCGAGTCCGTACAGCGTCTGTGGGCGCGTACCCATTTCGAAAGCGTAGCCTCGCTTCTTCTTGAAGTTGGCGCTCAGTTGCTCATACGCGTGCTTCTCCTCGTCCGACAAGCCGGCAGGCATCGGGTCGCCCGCCGCCAGCGATTTGAGAATCTCAGCCGGAACGGCGGCCGGGAAGTTCACATGAATGCCGATCAGTTCCGGCGGCGCCTGTTTGGCCATGATGTTCGTCACGATGCCGCCGAGATCGCCGCCCTGCGAAGCAAACCTGTCGTAGCCCACGCGTTTCATGAGCACGACCCATGCGCGCGCGGTACGCTCCGGTCCCCAGCCCGTTGTCGTAGGTCTCGCCGAAAAGCCGTAACCGGGCAATGAGGGAATCACGAGGTGGAAAGCATCCGAAGCTGGCGCGCCGTACGCGGTCGGATTGACGAGCGGGTCGATGATCTTGAACTGTTCGATGACCGAGCCGGGCCAACCGTGGGTCACGATCAACGGCATCGCGTTTTCGTGCTTTGACCGCACGTGGATGAAATGGATATCGAGTCCGTCAATCTCAGTGATGAACTGCGGATACGAATTCAGCCGCGCTTCACACTTGCGCCAGTCGTAGCCGGTCGCCCAGTAATGAGCGAGCCCCAGGATAGTGGCGAGTTGAATGCCCTGCGATTCGTCGGGCACCGTCTCGCGATCCGGCCAGCGCGTGTTCTTGATGCGGCGCCGCATGTCGACGAGCTGCGCGTCGGGCACGTGAACGCGGAACGGCCGGATCGCCGTCCGGTCGCCGTTCGCGGGCTCGGTGATGTTGCCGGTTGCCGGACTCGTTTCCGCGAAGGCGAGCCGGCTCAGCGAGCCTGCCGCGAGCGCCGCGGCGGCCATACCGACAAAGTGCCGGCGCGATGAGGATTGGGGCGTGTCGTTAGACATGGGATCGGTCTCCTGCCTGATCAGCGGGTTGCGTTGCGTGTGAAGTCCGCGACGTGCAGCTTCACGAAGTCATACATGCTCATGGGCTTGCGGCCCATGAGTTCGAACAGGTCCAAGGTTTGCAGGATCATGCAGCCTGGGTGCGCGGATCGTCGGCCCCCAGGTGGTTGACGATCATCGGGTGTGCAGCGCGT
This sequence comes from Paraburkholderia humisilvae, assembly GCF_902859855.1. Lineage (GTDB taxonomy): Bacteria > Pseudomonadota > Gammaproteobacteria > Burkholderiales > Burkholderiaceae > Paraburkholderia > Paraburkholderia humisilvae. Next base: position 14,967 of record NZ_CADIKH010000051.1, on the reverse strand, counting down.
TCGTGAACATGCGCGGTCGGCGTACGGTCGATCATCAGACTCAGCAATTCTGGGCGGTTGTAGTGGCCGGCCGAGTCCATCAGCATCTTGCGGCGGTCGATTTGCGCGAAGTCGAGATCGACGATCACTTCGCCTTCACCCGAGCGAAGCGGCTCGGCCATCAGCATGCCGTCAGGAGCGACGATCGTGGTGAAGCAGCCCCCCGAGATCGGACCGATTCCACAACCGGTATCTTTCATGATTTGCGCCTGCTGGTCCGCATCCAGCCACGCCGTTGCATTGACAACGAACGCGCCGGATTCGAGCGCATGCTGGCGGATGTTGATTTCCATGCGCTGGGTAAAGCCCTCGCCAAAAGCGGAACCCGGGTACATCGCCGAATGGATCTGCTCGCCGTCGGCGATCATCGCGTAGCGGGCGAGCGGGTTATTGTGCTCGAAGCATGCAAGCTGGCCGATGCGGCCGACTGCGCTGTCGACTGCACGCAAGCCCGAGCCATCTCCCTGGCCCCAGATCATGCGTTCGAAATGCGTCGGCGTGATCTTGCGGCGGCGCTGGATCAGCGTACCGTCGGCATCGAATAGCAATTGTGTGTTGTACAGCGTGCCGCCATCGCGCTCATTGACGCCAATGGATACGACCATGCCGGCCTTTCGCGCGGCTTCGCCGATTGCGTCGGTAGCGGCGGACGGCACAGTCACCGCCTGTTCGAGCAGGCGCAGATGTTCGGTGCCCGACAGAAGCTCGATGCCCGTCTGGACGGCCGCAAAGTAAGGGTAATAAGGCACGACCGTTTCGGGGAAGGTGGCGAACTGCACGCCTTTCCGGCCGAGTTCGTGGATCTTCTGCACGACCTTGGCGACGGTGGCTTCACGACTGTAGAGCACCGGGCTGAACTGGACGGCGGCGGCTTTGACGACTTTCATCACACATTCCTTGACGAGGGGAGGGGACTACCTGGTATTGCTCAATGTCGCATATGCAACATCGACTGAAAAACTTCAGCCCGTGCGCAGCGGCAAATCGCGCGCGATATTCATCAGCTCATGGGCACCGGCCTCTCCGAGCAGGCGCGTCGCGTGGCTTTGTGCAGTCGACCACGCGCTCGCGGCGCTTTTGAGCAATGTCTTGCCTTCATGCGTGAGCCAGAGAGGGCGGCTGCGACCATCGCTTGCCGGAACGCCTTCGGTCACCCAGCCCCGCGCGATCAGCGGCTGCAGATTCCTTGTCAGCGTCGATCGGTCGTGGTGATTCCTTCGGCCAAGATCCGAGCGGCTAATGGGCCCGAACTCCGCGATCAGCACGAGCAGTGAGAACTGCGGCGCCACGATGCCGAACGGCCGCAACGCATCGTCATAGACGGAGGTCAGGACGCGGCAGATCTGCCGGGCGCGCGTCAGCAGACAATGGCGCGCGATCTGGCTGCTTGGCGGTTTATCCGCGGTGCGGCCCGGTTCAACGGTTGCGTTCGACTCGTGTTGCATATGCACTACCTCGGCAAGCCCGGTTTTTGCGGCGCGGTGTTTTGCTCGCGATGGGCGTATTTGAGCGGATGAACGTATCCCGCTCGTGTCCGAAAGTGGGTGGTGTGTAAGCGTGCGTATCCCTATCTGTTGTAGATACGTAGGGATACAAAGGGAAGGTGCGCGCGAGAGGGAGGGAAATGACGAGGGCGGTGGCGTGATCAGTGCGCGGTCGCAATCACACGGACAGGTGACGGAGTCGTCAGCATGTGGCGAACTGGTATTCTTCGCCTTCCGATGTGCATTCGTATGAAAGGATGCCGCTGCGTGTACAAAAGCCCGGTTAGTCAAACCCGCTAGACGCTTTACGCGAGCTTACACAAGCTTTCTAAAACATCGCTTGCTGGGGAGCCGGCGTTCGGTAACTGGCGGTCTTGACGCAGCGAAATAAAAAAGCTCAAGAGGGGAAAATGACGGCCGTCAAACGCATCCTGTTTCTGTTTTCGATCCTGGTGCTCAGCGCTTGCCATGGTGGAGCAAGTGGCTCTTCGGGTTCCAGCGGCACGCCCACCGTATCGACGGCTATCGCCGCCAGCAGCCTCAGCAATGTGCCGGTCAACAAGAGCACACCAGTCATCGTCGCGTTCAACCCGGCGAATGGCGGCAGCGCAACGGCATTGACGGTTACAACAGGTCTTTCAACGTTGCCTTCGGGATGGAGCGCCGCTTCGCCGTCGTTCACATGCGCGACCGTCAACGCGGCGAACCCGTGTGATCTGAAGCTCACCTACGACCCGAGCACAGCTGGCGTGTCCGGCACCCTGACACTCGGCTTCACTTACCTGGACAGCCAGGGTCGGCAGCAACAAGGCAGCGTCGGGATTACATACTCATCGGCGGCTGCCAATTCAGTGGCGACGAGCGTGGCTCCCACTGGCCCGGTTCAGGGCATCGTGGGCTCGACCAGCACGGTAAGCGTGACATTCGCGTCGGGCGATGGTGCGCCGGACAGCAATGTGGCACTGGTGACAGCCCCTGACTCGTTGCCATCGGGATGGAGCGTGCAAGGCTCGGTGCTGCCCTGTGCGACGGTAACGAGCGCCGGCAGCTGCCAACTGCAGCTGGCCTACGCGCCCATCGCGGCTGCGGCGTCGGCTACGCTCACCCTTGAATTCAGCTATACCGACGATGCAGGTGCCGCGCGCACCGGGTCGGTCGCAATCGCCTATGGCGCGGTGACACCCGGCGCCGTGACGGCAACGGCGGCGCCGGCTAGCGCGAGCTCCACCTTTATCGGTTCGACGGCGGCCGTGAGCGTGGTCTTCAGCGCGACGGGCGGCGCGGCGACGAATCTGCAGATCACGTCGGCGCTACCCACCGGCTGGACGCTCGCTGGAGGCACGCTGCCTTGCGCGCAGGTCGGCAGCGGCAACACGTGCGAGGCGACGCTGAACTACGCGCCCGTGTCAGCGACTTCCGCAACGACGTTGACGCTGCAGTACGCGTACACGGATAACTTCGGCGAGGCTCGCACTGCACAGTTGAACATCCCCTATGGCGCTGTGCCTCACATCGCCTACATCACCAACTTCGCATCAAACTCGGTGACGCAATGCACGTTGAGCGTGATGGGCGCCCTCGAGAACTGTACGCAGGCAACGTCGCCTGTCATCAGCGCGCCGATAGGTATCGCGCTTAACGGGACGCAAGCGTACATAGGGGGTCTCAACGGGACGATCACACTCTGTCATACCGGGCCCACAGACTTGTCTGGCTGCGTGTCTGCGCTAGCGGGCGGTGATGAATCGGAAACGGTCGCGTTCGACGGCAACGTCGCGTTTATTTCGAATCAAGGCACTTCGACCGTGGAAACGTGCACCGTGGCGGCCGACGGAACGTTGAATGGGTGTACCGTCGCGACGAACGTGACGCCGTTTCTGACTGCGCCCTCTGAGCTGGCATTCCAGGGCGCCCACCTCTACATTCCGAATGCTGTGTCTCCCGATATCACCGTCTGCCAGGTCACGGCCGGGGTGATTGGACCTTGCACCAACACCTCCGTCATTTCGCCTTCGACAAAAGTGGTGCTGAGCGGGACCAGCGCGTATCTGCCGATGCCTGCGCTGAACTCCGTCCAGCAGTGTTCGGTCGGCGCCGATGGCTCGCTTGGCACGTGCGCGGATTCCGGCGCGGGCGCCGTGTTCAACCTCCCGTTCGGCATGACGCTATTCGGTGGCTATGCCTATATTGTCAACCGCGGCAGCAATACGATTTCGCAGTGCACGGTGGCGGCGAACGGTCAACTGAGCGCTTGCGTGGTCTCGGGGACCGCATTGAATAGTCCGATTGACATCGCGATCCAGTAGGTGCGCGTGGAGCCGTCGTGCAATGGCGGCTTTCGGCGCATTTCCGTTGACTTGTGACGAAGCCGATTACTGCGTCGACCGGGGGAATCCGTGGTCGGCTACGTCATTGCCAGCTTTTCCGAACCACTGGATTTCGCATGGCCGGAAGAAGCGCTGAGCTTCGCCGAGCGGCGAGCGCACACCTTCGTCGACTGCGCGTTCACAGCGCATCGAGATGAGGAGGCCAGACGAGCGTAGCGGCGGAGTTGGCGAGGATGTTGCCGGCAAGCAATGTAGAAACGGCATCCTCGGTGTGAACGCGCGTCAGATCGGATTCGCCGACTGCAGCATGAACGGAATCCGGACGGTAAAACACGTCCCCCGCTCAGCGGTCGAGCAAACCTCGAGCGTGCCGGAATGCGCTTCGACGATCTGCTTGCAGATGAACAAACCGAGTCCCAGGCCGCCACCCGGCGCGCTCGATGGTGGTCTCCAGTAAGGCTCGAACACCCTGCGCTGCAAATGCTCCGGAATCGGATTCCCGTCATTCGAGACCGTCAGGACGACGTGTGCAGCGTCCTGGGTGACGCGCACGATAACCGGGGTATCTTCCGCTCCGTGCACGAGGGCATTTCCGAGGAGATTGGAGAGCAGCTGCTGCAGCCGACCGGGATCGCCGCGCACGGGCGAGGCGTTCGCGATATCGCACACGATGCGCCGCCCCGGATTGGCATCTCTAAGCTCGTCGACGACTGCCTGCCAACGACTACTGAGGTCGGCAATCGATTGAAGAGACAGTGCAATACCGCCGCCCAGCCTGCCCCTGGCAAAATCCATCACGTCGTCAATAAGCCGCGTCATTCTGGCGACGGTGCGCTTCAGACGTTGTCCCGCAATCACCAGGTCAGGATCCGACTGCCGGCGGACCAGCAACTCCGCAGTCGCGTTGACCGCAGACAGCGGATTGCGCAGGTCATGCCCGAGGACCGCGATGAACTGCTCCCGCAGCGCCGCGTTTTCCCGTTCGGTGGTCAGTTGATCTTCAGTCGACCACTGGCGCATCTCATTGTCCAGCTGCATCGCGATCAGGCTGGCGAACACCTCGAACATCCGTACCACGCGCGGTTCCGATACCTTTGCCGGGCACGCATCGATTGCGCACAGATTGCCGAAATACTCACCGTTTGGCAGGACGATCGGAACCGATATATAGCTCTCCAGACCGTAAATGGCTGGCGTGTGGTGATCGTGATACGTCGCGTCCGCGCTGAACTGGTCAATGACGATCGGCATCCGTGCAGCCCGCGACTCAAAACAGAGCGTGGTGCGCAGCTCCAGCTGGCCTCCGGGTTTGAGCCCGAAATTCACCCGATCGTGGACAGCGCATGCGGTCCACGAGGTGTCGGTAACCCGCGCGATCGCGGCGAAACCCATCCCGGTCTCGTCGCAGATCATGCGCAGGATGGCCGGCACCGCACCGATGCGCGCGATTGCCCCCATGTCTCGCGTCAGCGATTCGTGTGAATCGGATGAAACCGGAATAGTTTGCATGGGCAGTCCCCGTGATACCCGCATTCTGCCTTGTTTTTCCGTCTGCCAGTCGATCGGCTCGCGCGGATTGCGATGGTCGTTCAGCCTTGTACAAAAGCGGTCATTGCGAAGGCTGGTTTGGACCTGGTCATTCTTGAGTTCGCTTGCAGGTCACGTCTGTTCGGTCGGACCCACCGTCTTGCTGTCATTTCCGGTGCCGGCGCCACTCAAGCGCAGATAGGCTGCGGCCAGCCGGCGTAATTCTTCCTCGCTCGCATCTTCGATTCCGATCATTCCGTTGCTGGCCGCTCGATGCGATGCAATCAGTTCGTTAAGCTTCAGATGCAGGGCGACGCTATCCTTGTTCTGGCTTTGCTGGATCAGGAAAACCATCAGGAATGTGACGATCGTTGTGCCGGTATTGATAACCAGCTGCCAGCCGTCTGAGTAATGGAAGATCGGGCCCGTTACAATCCAGATGACCACCGTGATAACGGCCAGTCCGAATGCGACAGGAGAACCCGCGAACCGCGTAATGATGCTGGCGAACCTGTCGAACATACGTGAGACAGGGTTACTGCTCGCATATGCCGGGCTTGAACTGTCCGGAACTGTCTCGAGCGTATCGGTTGAGGACCGGCCGTGTGGATGTTTCATCATGCGCCCCCGTCGGAAATATCGAACGATGAGCAACGCGCATGCCGCGTGGCCGGCAAATGCACCCGGGATCGTCGGTCACGAAGCGCGATTCCTGCGACGCCAGTTGTGCACCGCCGTCGTCGGCGCCTATCACCGAACTCGCGATAGCGCCGGCATTTCCATCAGATCGACTTCGGATGGTCGAGAAAAAAGCGCAGCATTTCGGCACTCGCGTCGGGACCTGCGGGATCCGTATAGCTACCGCCGGCATCACCGCCGGCCCACGCGTGAGACGCACCGTGTATCGTCCACAATTCCGCTTCCACATGATCGCCAGAGGTCAGTCGCCATACCGAACATTCCCGTGATGCCGCGTCTGCGCCACACTTAGTGCGACCGTGATGCGCTTGCGTTTCGAACCCCCGCAGGATCCGGGCAGCATTCGCCACGTGGACCGTGCGATCAGCGTCACCATGAAAGACGATCATAGGCCGTCGGGACGAGCACGCACTGACATTGCGCGACATCCTTCCAGACAGTTCACCGCCTTTCATCGCGGCGAGCGCGGAGGGCAGATCATGCGCGCAGTGCGCGGGCAGCCCCGAATGCACACCAGCCGCCGCATACAGTTCGGAATACTCATCGATCATGATCGCTGCCATTGCACCGCCCGCTGACATGCCCGCGATATACACGCGCGCCGGGTCGACGTCATACGTCGCCATGATGTCACGTGTGATGCCCGCGATCAGTGACGGTTCGCCGCGCTCGCGCTGCTGGTCGCCTGGCTTGAACCAGTTCCAGCATCGGGACGGATTGGCCTGCTGCGGCTGCACCGGATAGGCCACCAGAAACCCATGCCGCTCGGCAAGCAGGTTCATCCGCGTGCCTGCTGCAAAGTCTTCTGCGTTCTGGGTACAGCCGTGCAACATGACGATCAGCGGGCGCGGCTCACCGGCTGCCGACGCGGGTACGTATAGCCGATACTGACGGCGTCCCGCCGCATTGGCGTAAGAGAGCGTGTCGAAATGGCTGCGATACTCAGCGTCGACGCTCGATTCACGCGCTACAGGGGCCGCAGTCTGCGTCGCGAGTTTCCCGACACGCGGAAGAACCGTGGCCGTTTCCTGAGCGTCGCCGCTGGCAGCTTTGCTGGAGGGATTACCCCGCAACGCGCGCTGTATCGCTTCGGTCGCCTCGACCGGGCCGCGTGTTTGCAACAAGGCCATCGCTTCGTGCATCGAGTTCAAAAAGCCTTCATTCAGTTTCATGGGTGTGCCCGGTGATCGGATCGGATTGACCTGCGCGGCTAGCGGACTCGGGCTCCGAGTGCGGCCTTGACGGCAGGCGAAGCATGGAAGGCTCCCAGCACCACGACACTTTCGATGGTCGCAAGCGCGAGTTCCGGTGAAACGTCATCGGCGATGCTGGCAAGTCCCAGCACGTGAACGTTGAGATGCTCGTGCGCCGCGCGCGCCGCTTCCAGGTCCTGTCTGGAAAAATGCTGCATGCCCAGCACGAGCGCGCGACGCGTGATGCTTTCCTGCATAAAGGGCGCGTGAATCGCGAGCTGGTTCCGGATTGCCGTTCGAATCAGGTCGGTGCGGTTCGAGTAAAAACCCTCTTCAACCAGAAGATCGATTTGCCCGAGGTCAACAGGGCCAAGGTTGATCGTGATTTTTTCCGATTCGCCCCCTTTGGAACGGGGCGGTACGGTCACGGCTGTCTTTTTCATGGTTCCATCCGCTCTCCATCCATACGGATGGTTATAGGCTGCTATTCGCTGCGACGCAACATGAAAAAATGGGGCGCGCTCGCGTATGCGCAGCAGTGTCGCCGGCGTGTTAGCTGGATACCAGATCGCGGCCGTTAGCGGAGGTTGTATTTAATTCGTCATCCTGATCTCCTTGAAACCCGCATCGCCGGCGAGCGCAGGCGCGGCAATCGGCGCAAAAAAGCGGGTGATCAGGCGATCAGTCTCACGGCGATCTCCGCGTCGGGGTTCTTGGGCGAATGATGAGCGCGCAAGCCCGGCCACCCATCGGCATTGAGAAAAGTGCTAATTGCATTGTGACTTCTCACATACTCATCAGATCACCGAGCCGCGACGGTATCCACACGAGCAATTGCCCGCGATACCAGATGTCGACGAGTTCATCATCGGGAAACTTAAGCCGGCGGGCAGTGGCCACGACAATTCGGTCCAGCTCGCTTTTGAACGTGGGCGAATTGCTGTCGATCGAGCGTACGTCGATCGCGAGCGCTATTCTCGGGACAGTCGGATCGAGCCTAAGGGCAACTGCGGTCTTGGCGAATCCCTCGGTATCTTCGGGGTGGTAGAAAATAATGCTGTGCAACTGATATCGAAGCGATTCTCGCCAGCGAGCCTGTTTATACTGTTCGTCCAGATAAGCCTGAGAGATGATTTGCGCGAGAATATCGAAGAACTCCATCAGAAACGGAGAAATCCGGAATAGGAGTTCGTCGCGCAACAGGTCGTTTTTCTCGTCGAGTTCGGTATAGATACACCATAGCTCTCGAGAGCCCAGCCGGAACGCGCGCAGCAGCACATCGAGGGTTACGCCCTGGTGGACCCGGCGGCGCCCGAAGTCCCGGAACGCTTCGAGTTCTTCCTCGGATGGCGCGCTACCCGATAACAACGTGTTGAACCAAAGCTTCATGGACCAGTTGATCGAATTGCGCGTGTCGAGTCGGGTCGGGGCATCCTGATCGGCGTACGGCTTGATGTTCATCAACGCCGCGTGGATGCGCCTGATGGCGTTCTCATAGTCGAGCGCCAATTTTTCAGTCCAGTCGCGTAGGGCCGGCGATATTTGGGGGATGTTGGTTACCGCGTTCTGTGTTCCTCCTTGATTCCTTGTGGACGATCGCGCACCCACCCCCTATCCCGACGCATTGCATGACAGCTGTGCATACGTCTTTCGGCTCAGTTGTGTCGAGGCGAGGGTGACGCCCTGTCTTCCTAGTTCGGACGCGCCGGAGCCCCGTTGGCGAATGGTAGACGTGCAAGTGAGACAAGCGGAGTCGAAACGCATTGTCACCATCAACAAAGGCATTGTGACTCAAGCTCGCCAGCCAGGTTGACACGCTGGGTGATCAGCCCGCGACGACCGCTTCGCCGTGCAACGCAGTCACCTGCCGCTCACGCAGCAGTTCGATGAACATGCGCAACGGCGCCGGCACGTAGCGCCGGTCGGGATAATACAGGCACAGGCCGGTCGAGCTTACCGTCCAGTCCTCTAACACGGCAACGAGCCGTTGCGCCGCGAGATCGTTCGCTACGTGTGCGTCCCAGAGATAGGCGAGGCCTGCACCGGCAACCGCGGCATCGCGCATTAACGTCGGTTCGTCGAGCGTCAGCTCGCCGGGGACGTCGAGCGCCAGTCGCTCTCCGCGCCGCTCGAATTCCCAGCGATAGGGCGCGCCGCTCGGCCAGCGAGCGCGTATGCACGTATGTGACATCAGGTCCTGCGGCGCGCGCGGCTTCTCGCGCTTCGCGAAATAGGACGGCGCTCCGACGATGCAGAAATTCAATGCGCCGCCAAACGGTACCGCGATCATGTTGCCAGGCACCGCGTCGGCCATCCGGATACCGGCATCAAACCCTTCACCGACGATATCGACAAAGTGCGCCTCGGTGGCAATGTCGACGCACATCTGGGGAAAGCGGCGCAGATACTCCAATACGACTGGCACAAGGAAGGCCCGGGCGGCCCCGACCGCGCAGTTCAACCGCAAGGTGCCAGTCGGCGTTGCGCGATGATCGGCGACTGCGGTTATCGCCAGCTGGATTTCGGACAGCGCCGGACTGACCGCCGCGACGAACTGCCTGCCGGCCTCGGTAAGCGCGACGCTGCGCGTGGTGCGGTTGAAGATCCGCACGCCCAGGCGCTTTTCGAATTGCGCGATCGCGCGGCTCACCGCCGTTGACGACATACCCAGTTCGCGCGCCGCCGCACGAAAGCCACGGAGCCGCGCGACCGCAAGCACGACGTCGAGTTCGATCAAGCCTGATTTATGCATTGTCCCGCTTTCCGAATCACGTTGTGCAAGTCTATCTGCCTTGTCAATGCACATGCAAACTGGATACGCTCATAGCGCGGCGGTCGGACGCGGAGCACTATCCGATGCAGAGCGTTGCTGTTCGATGCGGAGCATTCTTCTACCGCAAACGGCCTCCGGTGACGTAGGCCGTGTCGGGCGTCCTGACGAGGTCGCCGCAGCGGTTGCCTATCTATCGAGCGCCTATGCCGACGAGGTGACCGGAGCCACCATTGCTCTGGATGGTGGTACGGTCCATTTGGCATGTTGATTCGAGTGACGAGGTAAGTCTGGTGGAGTGACGGCCTGGCCCACCTGATTGTTTGGCACCACGCAGGCTACGCCACGCAGGCCAACGCGATGCTGTCTGCTCACGTTCGTTGTTGTACCCGGACTCGACGCGCTAAACCCTGCTGAAGTTTTCTTAAATATCCAGAACGGCTTTTCGGGATGTGCGTTGCCATTCCTGGCGCATCAATCGCACGTATAGTGGCGATCGCTCAAGGAATAATGGTTTGCACAAGACCGTTTTGTAATGGACTTCAGATCAAGCTCATACGCCATTTCGTGTGATCTGCATGGCGGCTTCGCCGGTTCTCGCGGCGCTGCCTGACTGTCTTTCAAACCTGGGAAATTGTCGTGTCCGTGAATATTGTCCGCTTTGAGGGGGATCAGTTACTTGATGAGATCAATCGGCATCTGTGGGTCGGTATTCTTTTGGACTACTACGGCATGAAATGCGAGCTGTCCAGCGAGCGGCCGACCGATTGCAAGATCGTCGACTGGCTGGCGGGGGAGGTGCAGGTGATCGAAGCGGAGCTCGCGCATCAGACCCTGTCGCCGGTGTTGCGCGAAGGTGCGAGCTGGGATGGTAGTCATCTCTTTGTCATTATCGTCAGACGGGGGGCCGTCGCGATTCGGCAAAATGGCGTCATACGCACCTTCGATGAGGGCAGTGTGCTCGTGCTCGATCCATTGAACGAGTTTACGCAGCGCATCGGCGAGTTGTCGCGCTTCACGTTGTTGCGCTTGTCGAGGTCGGCGCTGCAAGATCGGGGCATTCCGTGCCGGCTCGACGACATCCGGATCGGCGATGCATCGTCGCAAGATGTGCGCGCGGTGCGCGATTTTCTGCTGCTGTTCGCGCGGCAGGGCGGCACGGTCAGCGGTGAGCTTAAGAAGCGCCTTGCCGAGCAGTGTCTCGATTTGATGGACATCGTGCTGAGAGAAGAGGCGACCACCGCCAAACGATCGAGCGCGGCCGCGGTGGTGTTGCGCGCGAAGCAGGTCATCGCGCGACTGGCGCGCAATCCCGATCTGGACCTGGCGCGCATCGCACGCGAATTGAACGTATCGACGAACTATCTGACGCGCGCGTTCCGCTCGGCGGGGCAATCGCCAATGCGCTATGTGATGTCGTTGCGGCTCGACTTCGCGGCGCAACTGCTTGGCGAAGGAACGCTGCAGGTGAAGGAAATTGCGTTCCGGTCCGGGTTTATCAATGCCTCGCACTTTAGCAATGCATTCAGGCTGAAATATGGCATGACGCCGCGCGAATTTAGCGTCGCGCGTCAGGTCGAGCTGGCGCAGGACGCCGAATACCCGTCCGGTTAATCTGCGTCGGCGCCCACCGGGATGGATCGTTCCGAAGTCGAAAAATGAAAGCCGTCGCTCGACTTGGCACACGCTCAACGAGCCTGTGAATTTGACATCGGCGTTTAGAATGATGGGCGATTTAATCGCGATCGCCTGGCATCAGTCTTTTTTAAATTGATCGGAGCATCTTCTTCGTGTCCTCGACGCCTGATCCGCTAGCCACCTCGGTAGCGCCGCTCACGCTGCTGCGCCATATCGGAGTCCCTTACCACACACAGTGGGGCAGCGCCGACTGGGTGCATCGAATCGTTGAAGACAATGCAGACCCATGCGATGAGATCGGATGGCAGCAAAGCGGCTTCACGGAACCTGATCAATACCGCTTTTGGGCCAAGCGCCTTTGCGGTCTGACTTGCCTCGAGTCGGCGCTCGATTACTGGGGCATCGGTCATCCGTTACGCGCGGCCCTGCTGAACGATGCGCTGCGGCACGGGGTGTATCGGCTGCGCGACGACGGCGGGGTTGATGGATTGATCTATCGGCCTTTCGCGCAATGGATTGAGGCGGCATTCGGCGTGCGCGTCATCGTGCTGACTGAAACGCCAATCGAGACCATCGCTGCACAACTCGACAGGACCTCGCTGGCCATCGTGTCCGTCAGTCCTGAGATTCGCCACCCGTGGCGAAACAATGCGCATCGGGGCGGGCACCTGGTCCTGCTGCACGGGCGGGACCCATCCGGCGTCTGGTTTCACAACCCATCGGGTACCGGGGATCAACAGGCCGATGTGTATTTGCCTTATCAGCAATTCACGCGCTTCTTCGCACAACGTGGCATGGTCCTGACGCGCTTGACGTGAACGCCCGATGCTCACCGCATCGGGTGGTACGGATCGCGCGGCTATCGGCGCATGTGCCGGTGTCCACTCAGAGTGGCTTTTTGCGCGCCGCGCTTACACGACTTTTCCTGCCCTTTCCGCGGTCTTAGCCTCGCCTTTATCCGTTCCCGGATACCGTACGCACGGACAAATTCGTTCCAGGGGTTACAAAAAATGGACTTGCTTTACGTCGCCGGCATCGTCGGTTTTTGCGTCGTGATCGCTTTGCTGGTTGTGGGCTGTGACAAGCTCAAACGCGCTCCCGGAGGTCGTCCATGAGTGACTGGATGATCTGGCTCGCCGGAGCTTCGACCTTTTTCCTTTTCGCGTACCTCGTGTATGCCTTGCTACGCGCGGAGACCCTCGAATGAACGCTGATGATCTGTTCCAGACCGCGCTATTCATTATCGTGGTGCTGGTGATTGCCTTTCCGTTTGGCCGCTATATGGCGTCCGTATTCAGCGGAACCTCGATTGTCGTGCGGCGTATCGGCCGACCGATTGAAAACCTGCTTTACAGGGTTGCTGGCGTCAATCCTGAAGTGGAAATGAACTGGAAGCAATATGCGTTTGCGGTTCTCGTTTTCAGTGGGCTGGGCACGCTGGTTCTCTATGCGTTGCTGCGCACCCAGCAATGGCTTCCGCTCAATCCCCAGGCCATGGGCCCGATGACGCCTGATGCGGCCTTCGACACCGCCGTCAGCTTCGTCACCAACACCAACTGGCAGGACTACGGTGGCGAAAGCACGCTGAGCTACCTGACCCAGATGCTTGGGCTCACGGTGCAAAACTTCATCTCCGCGGCAGCGGGTATCGCGGTCGCCGTTGCGCTGATTCGTGGCTTCGCCCGCCATACGTCGCAGACCATCGGCAACTTCTGGGTCGATCTGACGCGCATCACGCTTTATATCCTGATACCGATTTCGTTTGTGCTCGCGCTGCTATTCATGAGCCAGGGCGTGATTCAGACATTCGAAGGGTACAAGGACGTTCCGACGCTGCAGACGACGACTTACCAGACGCCGAAGAAGGATGCGCAGGGCAATCCGGTAACGGATGCGAAAGGCAATCCGGTGATGGTGGACAACAAGGTCGACACGCAGACCATTGCGATGGGCCCGGTCGCATCGCAGGAAGCGATCAAGATTTTCGGTACGAACGGCGGGGGGTTTTTCAATGCGAACTCCGCGCATCCGTATGAAAACCCAACGCCGTTCTGCAACTTCCTGCAGGTTGTGGCAATGCTGTCCATTCCGGCCGCGCTGTGTGTGACCTTTGGCATCATGATCGGCGACCGGCGCCAGGGGATTGCGCTGCTCGCGGCGATGGCCGTTGCCTTCTCGTTCGCCTGCTGGGGTGAGATTGCTGCCGAGCAATCCGGCAACCCGCTGTTTACATCGCTGCGCGTCGATCAGTCGGCAACGTCAGCGCAGTCGGGCGGCAACATGGAGGGCAAGGAAACGCGCTTCGGTATCGCGCAGTCCGGCATGTTTGTGGTGTCAACGACGGCGGCGTCGACGGGTGCGGTGAACACGATGCACGACTCGCTCACGCCGCTGGGTGGATTGATTCCCATGCTGCTGATCCAGCTCGGCGAAATGATTTTCGGGGGCGTGGGCTCGGGACTCTACAGCATGCTCGCGTTTGCGTTGCTGGCGGTGTTCGTCGCAGGCCTGATGATCGGTCGTACGCCGGAGTATGTCGGCAAGAAGATCGAATCTTATGAAATGAAGATGATCGCGATCGTCGTGCTGCTGACGCCGTTTCTCGTGCTGGTGGGTACGTCGATCGCCGTCCTGACGGCTGCGGGCACGGCCGGCATTGCGAACCCGGGGCCGCACGGATTCTCCGAGATTCTGTACGCGTTCACGTCCGCGTCGAACAACAACGGCAGTGCGTTCGGCGGATTGTCCGTGAACACGCCTTTCTACAACGTGGCCCTTGGCATTTGCATGTGGCTTGGCCGCTTCGTCTGGATAGTGCCGGTGCTGGCTGTCGCAGGGGCGCTTGCCGCGAAGAAGCGTCTGGCCGTCACCGCCGGCACGCTGCCGACTCATGGATCACTGTTCGTGGTGGTGTTGCTCGGGTCGATTGCGCTGGTGGGTGCGCTGACCTATGTGCCTGCGCTTGCGCTCGGCCCGGGTGTTGAGCATCTGATCATGCTCGCAGGCAAATGAGCAAGAACTGATAGAGAGAAAAGCATGACTAACACTGACAAGCCAGTGCCACGACAGCCAGCAAAGGCGCCTCAAGGGGCGCGGCATACGGGCGGAACGAAGGATTCGGCGGCGAGTTCGATGTTTGATCCGGTGCTCGTGCGTCCCGCGATCGTGGATTCGTTCAGGAAACTGACGCCGCGCACGCAGTTCCGCAACCCGGTGATGTTCTGCGTGTACGTCGGCAGCATCCTGACCACCATCCTGTGGCTGGCCGCGCTGTTCGGCCAGGCCGAGGC